>CAVTKY010000001.1:0-40061 GCA_963735385.1 uncultured Alphaproteobacteria bacterium
CACCGCAAGCCTGCGATGGAAAATGTAGTTCTTGGAGGTTCCAGTCACGGCCATAGGATGAAACACTGCGTCTGTTGAATGGCGACCGACTCGCGAATCTTGCGAGATATTCGTCAACCCCAGGTCCTCGGCGCCGCGAACGTTGGCGCTTCGTTCAGCATTTTCACGCTTTGACGACCCTTCACCGGGCCGCGCCACGGCTGCTGCTGTCGGAGATCTCCTGTAAGCCGCGCAACGCGCCTCGACCGGAACCTGCTTGTCGACACTGTGCTGGGGTCGAAATACGGGTATTCCCGCATCCGCGTCGCGTGTATGGCTCCCTGTATGCCGGCTTCCCCGAATGGGTGGAGGAAGGCATTGCGCCCACGCCTACCAGAATGGTTGGCACACGGTTCGATGGCGTCATCGTCAGGTCTTTCAAGAAGATGAAGCTGGCCTGAAGGCCATCGACATCGCAAGTCCGTCGGGGACTGGCGTCTCGTTGCCCACTCGTTACCGAACCATCTATCTCTAGGGCTAAACTTGAGCTGAACTCAAGGTACTGCGACATGATCCTCGCCTCGAGCAACTGATTTGATATCAGTTGCGCTGACGCTCCGAGGCGTCAGTGATTTCTTTCGGCACAGGGGCGCGTCCAACGGCGGCGGATAGCCTGAGCCTTTGCGCTCCGCCATATCGATCTTCAAGCGGATCGAATGACGGAAGACCAGTTCCAGTCTTTGAAGCCGGTCCAATGACTGACCCCCTGGGTATCAGGGTTGTCGTGAATGCGGCGGGCCGCGGCTACCGACAATGCCGCTGGCGGAACCGACGCGATTCGCGGGATGCTTCGCTATCCAAGGGTCAAGGTAACACACCGTTACCTCTTTTGAATTGCGGGATGTAACATGCCCCATCTAGGTGGGGTCCTCGCCAAGGCCGGTTTGCTCATCGCTGTGCTGGTCCTTGGATTCAACTGGCAAAGCGGGGCCGGGGGCTTAAGACATGAAAGGTCGCTCGCAATGGCCATTGATCCTGCCCGCTTCGGCATGCCCGATGCAACCACAACCGGCGTTCAGCCCGGCATGACGCTCAAGCCGTATACCGGGCCGATGACCATCACCACGGACGGTGCCGTCATCGAGAACGTCATCATCAACGGAACGCTGACGGTTGAGGCAGACAACGTCACGATCAGGAACTGCGTCATTCAGAATTTCTCCAACTGGGGGCATGCTCAGGTGAAAACGCCAACGACCTTCGTGTGGAGTACTGCGACTTCAACGGCGCTGGCTCAACACGCACCTCGCCATGGGCATCGGTGGCGGCAGCAACGTCCAGATCATCGGCAACGACATTCACGGCATGGTGATCGGCATCCAGCTGAGCGGCGGCGCCTGCACGGTCAGGGACAACTACATCCACGATCTGTCTGACACCGCTTCGAACCCTGCCGACCCGTCACTTTGATGGCATCACGCTGTTCAGGGGCAGCAACTTCCTGATCGAGCACAATACGATCCTCATGCCTGACGGCGACGGTGGCACGGCCGCTGTCTTTATCAAGACCGAGTTCGGCGCCATCAACAATGTCATGGTCAGAAACAATCTGATGACGGGCGACCCCTCGTACACCATGTACGTGGAAGACAGCGGCAGCGGCAACGATCACCAACGTTGCTGGTCGAGAACAACTATATCGAACGCGGCATGTATGGCTACGTCACTTTGTCGGGCAACAACCCGATCATCCGCAACAATGTCCAATGGCAAGAGGGCGTAAACCCGACACCCTACCCGACTGCGCCGCAGAGCCCGCCCCTCCGCCGCCCAATCCAGATCCGACGCCGGACGACCACACGTTCATGGGAACGAGTGGGAACAACTCGCTGACGAGCGACGGCCTCTCAAATGCGTGGAACGAAACGTTCTACGGACTTGCGGGAAACGACACCATCGCCGGCGGCGCCGGCGGAGATACGATGGACGGCGGCGCAGGAACGGACACGGCGACCTACGCAGGGTCGACGGCTGGTGTGACCGTCAATCTCCAGGCAGGAACGGCCTCCGGTGGCTATGCGACAGGCGACACGCTGGTCAGCATCGAGAACCTGACCGGTTCCAGCTGGGGCGACTGGCTGACCGGCAATTCCGCCAACAACGTGCTGAATGGCGCTGCGGGCGCCGATACAATGCGCGGCATGGCCGGCAATGATGTCTATGTCGTCGACAATGCCGGCGACATCGTCGACGAGAGCGTGACTGGGTCAAGCGGCACCGACACGGTGCTGTCTTCGTACAGCTTAAGCCTGGCCGATTCGGCCCACGTGCGTGGCTCGGTGGAGAACCTGACGCTGACTGGCAGCGCAAACATCAATGCGACCGGAAACGCGCTCGCCAACGTTCTTACAGGTAATTCCGCCAACAATATCCTGAACGGTGGTGCAGGCGCGGACACGATGCGCGGTGGCGGCAACGACGTCTATGTCGTCGACAATGCCGGCGATATCGTCGACGAAGGCGTGGCAGGGTCGGGCGGATCGGATACCGTGCAATCGTCAATCACGTTCAGCCTTGCGGACACTCCGCGTGTCCTGGGTGCGTCGAGAATCTGACCCTGCTCGGTCGGCAACGTCAACGGCACCGGCAATACCTGAACAATCTTATGATCGGCAATACCGGCACCAACATTCTGACGGGCTTCCGGCAACGACACGCTGAACGGCGGCGCGGGCAACGATATTCTGAAAGGCGGTGCTGGCAACGATACGCTCACCGGAGGGGCCGGCTACGATACCTTCCTGTTCGATGCAGCGCTGAGCGCGGCCAATGTGGATCGGGTCACCGATTTCAATTCATCTTTCGACACGTTCCAACTGGAAAACGCGGTGTTCACGAGCCTGACGTCAACGGGCACCTTGGCCCGGAGCGCATTTTACGTCGGAGCTGCGGCGCACGATGCCACCGACCGCATCATCTACAATCCGACGACCGGAGCGCTGACCTACGACAGCAACGGCAATGCGGCGGGAGGGTCAACCCAAATCGCCACGCTCAGCACCGGTTTGTCGCTGACAAGGTCCGACTTTGAGGTGGTCTAGAATGTGTCCTGACGCCGGTCTTAGCACGTCAAGGTCGGGATCATGTCGTCCGCGAGAAATTTGGCGCGAAGGCGAACTTCTTCAATTTTCACTTTCCTGAGCCGAGGGGGTTGGGCGCGAAACCGGCATCCCGCACCATGTCGACCAGATCCACCCCTGGAGGGAAATTCGTTCAGCGGGCTTCATGTGCTGGCAAATCTGCAAGTCCTGACTGGCAAGGACAACGGCCGCAAGCAGCAGAGCGTCGAACTCGGCTCGACGAGCGGTTCACTGTGAAAGCCGCAACGCATCTTCCGAACGCAACAGATCAGGAGGACAGGCCGGGGAGACAGCGATAGCCCGTATTTGAAGGTCGGGTGGGCGGTATCCAAAGTAGCGAACTAGCCGACGGCGATAGTTTTCAAGCATGGTACGCATGACTGGTTGCTGGGCGTAGAGCCGGCCATCGAACGCGTACATCAGATGTTCGCCCACTGTCTGCTCGGCGACAATCGCTCGTGACCAACCTTCCGGCGAGACGGTGGTAATACGCACCCGGCATGCGCCCCGCGTTGCCACGGTCCATATCGAGGCTGCATAGCGATCAGCGGAATTGACGGTCAGGCCGCGCTCCTCCAGATATGAAACGGCCCTGTCATCATCGGGACCAGCATGACTTGTCTCTTTCAGGCCGAAACCCTTGCCGGCAAGGCTGGCGGCAAGCAGCACTGCGAAGGCGAGACTAGCGGTTGAAAGGCGCATCATGGCCGATCTTGTGGTAGCCGAAAGCGACGATAGCCAAGAGCGTAAGGCAATTAGCCACGGCGGCACCAACTGGCCCGTGGATCAGGTCGAATTGTTCCGGGTAGACACCGATCAGGCTAATGCGTGTGAGGTTGATCGCGACAACAGCAGCCACGCTTGCTGAGGTCCAGATAAGCGTAGACGGCGACCAACGACCGCTACGCAGATTGACGAAGGTTGCGGCACTCAAGACGGCAAGCGCCAAATTTGCCACCGATGAGCATCCCGGAGCAATGAACATGGAACCGGAGCCGTCGGCAAGCGGCACGACATTGCCCGTCGTCGCCGTGCCAATGAGCCAGCCGACAAGCTGGGCGTCAATGCGAAGTATCGTTTCACTGAAGGCAGCAAGGACAAGGCGCGACCAGAACAACGAAATCGTAAGCGCGAAAACAATTGCCGCTGCGCGACGCATCATCGCGTGAGAAGCTGTGGCGCGCAAATGAACGGCAATCAGGCAAAGGCCCAACCAGCTCAGCGCCGGCACCGGCGCGAGGAAGATTAGGCCGGCCAAAAATCCGATTGCGTAATCGCTGCGTCGAAATGGGTCCGCAGGCGCGCGGACAAGCGTTGCCAGTGCAGCAAGGCAGGCACCCCAAAGGATGACGCTGATGTCAAACGTGACTGACATCGCCGTCGCGAATCCGTAGTCGGCCACGGATCGGTAGACCTTTTCGCTGATGCCGTTTGCAAATCCAATCGCAACAAGTGCGGCGAAGAAAAGTGGTCGAGAAACCGACCCCGATTCAGCCTGCAAGGGACGATCTTCAACAACAGACTGTCTTGCCAGCATACCGATGGACGCTCGGGCCATTGGAAAGCCTTGCTGCATGCGAAGCTCATTCCGCGTGCTTCTTTGCCTTGCCTCGCCTCTTGCGCCAAACAAACCAAATGTAGCCGCCGACCACCGCAAGAGCCGGAAGACCGACGCCAGCCACCGGCCCGGGCGCGCCGAAGCCCGTTGAGCCGCCTGGGCCCCATCCGAGACCGGGAGTTGGACCCCGGTCGCTCGGCTGTTCGGCTAAGGCCGGAGAAGCTGCAAGGGAAAGTAGTGCTGCACAAACGAGGGTTCGAAGGACTGACACGCCCGCCTCCCGTAAAACTTGAACAAGTTGATACTGTAGAACCTTGGGACTAAGCCGCTCAGACATCCATTGGGTGAGGGGGGCGCGAGAATCACCGAAAGGCGTAAACTTCGAAACCCTGTGCCTCGGGCAACTCTGCCGCTTCCTTCTTCTGGTCGCCCGCCACGACCCGGATGACACGCCTCTCTTTGCAGTCGTTTCTTAAACCAAGGCGGGTCGTTTGATCCCGTTGAGGCGCCATTTCCGGCACCCCACAACCCAAGACAGCATGCAAGCGATTGATTTGCCCGCGATCGCTAGAACCATGGCATCGCGGTGCAGAATTGGCGTGCCCGGCGCAGGGTGGTTCAGCCGATCAGGCGCGTGTGACGCCCATAAGCACGCCTGTCGCGTTGAACCGGCAGACGAAGATGCCTTGTGGCCTGCCCTCGGGGGGCCACTGTCCATAGACGGAATACCCATCGACCGATTGTTCGGTCGGCACCGTTCTCACGTTTTCAGGCGGCTGGCCGAATTGTTTCGCAGCTTCGTCGCGGCAAACCGATGACATCTGAAACGGCTGGGCCGGTTTGTCGCGCAGAGCATCAGGCCCATCAGTGCTGTCGGTTTGACATCCGGCAAGGATGAACATGCCGGTCATGACCATCGAAATGCGTGTCATTGTCGGATTGCCTCGAAGTATTGCGCGCGCCCGGCTGACGCTGGTTCGATTCGGTTGGCAGGTCAACACTCCTTTGGTCGATGAAGCGTCGAAGGCCCGAGTGAGACGACAACGGCCGTTCTTGTCCTTCTGGCAAACCGCAGGGCGCCAGCCGCGTTGCAAATTGTCCATGCAGAGCGGTTTGCCGGAGGTTCAGTTCGTCTCCAGACTTGTTGCAATCCGCGTGACGCCCCACTGCGCGACTTTGAACAAGACACCGTGGTCGGTGAAATAGCAAACCGTAGCCACGTCCTTTGCGACGACTTCGAAGCAGGCGACAATGTCGCTTCCCGCGGTCATACGTGCCGGACCATGTTTCACTTCTTCGATGGCGGAGAGTTTTGACCAGCCGCCGGCGACCCGGCTGTCAACGCCCGCGAGATCGTCGGCAAAGCTCGTCGAGGGAACTATGGCGGCGATTCCGATGATGGCGGCGATCCGGGTCGGTTTCATGCAGACATCCTGAGGCGAAACTTCACCACCCCGATTATGCGCCCGGCATATTGCCTGACCGGCGGTCGGGGGTCGCCGTGGGCCGGGCGCATGAACCGGGGCAAGGCACGCAACGACCCGGTGCGCTTACGCTGGTCCGATTCGGTTAATGAAGTGTTGATGATGGCTCGCGCCACGTTTTCCGGAGGACAGCGACCCAACACCATAGGCGCCGTCGGGTAACTTAGCAGCCGACGATCGGATCGTTGTTGAAAGGTTCGCGACGGCTTACGCTTACTGACCGTTGGGCGTCGTTATTGCCAAGGAACCTGCCCGCCTATGATCCGCGTGACCTCCGCGGCCGCGTCGCGCACCAACGGGCCGATATCTCCGACGCGCTCGGGGGTGATCCGCACCGTCGGACCGGAGATCGAGACGCCGGCAACGGGCTCGCCGAACTCGTTGAATATGGGCGCCGCGATGCAGCGCATGCCGGGATGCCGCTCCTCATCGTCGACGGAATAGCCTCGGGCGCGGACCTGGTCGAGGTCGCGGGCCAGGGTAGGGCCATCGGAGAGTGTCTTTGGCGTATAGGCTTCGAGCCCCGCCTTGCGCACGATTGCCGTCACGCGTTCGCGCGGCAGATGCGCCAGGATCGCCTTGCCGATTCCCGACGCATGGAAGGGGCTGCGGCTGCCCGGCCGGAAGAATGCCCTGATTGCCTGGTGGGTCTCGACCTGGCTCACGAAAACCACACAATCGTCTTCCGCCACGCCGAGATTGGCGGTTTCGCCGGTCTTTTCCATCAGGTCCTGCATGACGATCCTCGCGCGATCGACGAGCTTGCGGCGGCGCAGGAAGGCGGAGCCCATGCGGTAGGTCTCGACGCCGATCGACCAGAGCTGATCGGTTCGGTCGAACTCGACCATGCCGTGGTTTTCGAGCGTAATGAGCATGCGGTAAGCCGTCGAGGCCGCCAGCCCAGAAGCCGAAGCGACCTCGCTGAGCGAAAGCCCGTCGCCTTCCGCGATGATGGCAAGGATTCGAAGCGCCCGGTCGAGCGACTGGACTGAGCTGTTCTCGGCCGGACCATTGAAAGAGCGCGGCCGGCCGCGCTGGCGTTTTTCGGTGGGTTCCATCTTGTCAAATCCGCGCGCGAATGCGCCAACTCTGAATGCTCGCTTACGAGCTGATCGCCGCAGGATAAAAAAGTTTTTCACAATTTGGAATATCAAAAGTTTGAAAAACGAAAGATCGTTCATAATCAATGGGTAAGACATTATTCAAGAAAATGAAAAAAAATTCTGGAAAAATTGAAAAATATCGGCGCTAAGGGCATTCTCTGACGGTTCGATCAGGAGGCAAGGAAATGGCCAGAATGCGCGCCGTTGACGCGGCAGTTCTCGTTCTTGAGAAGGAAGGCATCGATTGCGCTTTCGGCGTGCCGGGCGCTGCGATCAATCCGTTTTACTCGGCGCTGAAGGCGCGCGGCACTGTTCGCCACATTCTGGCGCGGCACGTTGAGGCCGCTTCCCACATGGCGGAAGGTTACACGCGCGCTCGCGCCGGCAATATCGGCCTCTGCATCGGCACGTCCGGCCCTGCCGGAACCGACATGATCACGGGCCTCTACTCGGCCTCCGCCGATTCCATTCCGATCCTTTGCATCACCGGCCAGGCACCGCGCGCACGGCTGACCAAGGAGGACTTCCAGGCTGTCGACATCTCGGCCATTGCCGCTCCTGTCGCAAAGTGGGCGGTCACCGTCATGGAACCCTATCAGGTCCCGATGTCATTGCAGAAGGCGTTCCACATTATGCGTTCGGGCCGGCCCGGGCCGGTTCTTATCGACCTGCCGATCGATGTTCAGCTTGCCGAAATCGAGTTCGACATTGACACCTACGCGCCGCTGCCGGCCTACAAGCCATCGATGACACGCGCGCAGGCCGAGAAGGCCATTCGCATGTTGAACGAGGCCGAGCGGCCGCTGATTGTCGCCGGCGGCGGCATCATCAACGCCGACGCCTCCGATCTGTTGACCGAGTTCGCCGAGATCACCGGTGTCCCGGTTGTCCCGACCCTGATGGGGTGGGGCACGATCCCTGATGACCATCGGCTCATGGCAGGAATGTGCGGCCTGCAGACCTCGCACCGCTACGGCAACGCAACGATGCTGGCCTCGGATTTCGTGCTCGGCATCGGCAACCGCTGGGCGAACCGCCACACGGGCACTGTCGAGAAGTACACTGCGGGCCGGAAGTTCATCCATATCGACATCGCGCCTACCCAGATTGGCCGTGTCTTCGCGCCTGATTTCGGCATTGTCTCGGATGCAGGCGCAGCGTTGAAGACGTTGCTCGACGTCGCCACGGAGTGGAAGACGGCCGGACGCATGCGCGATTGGTCCGGCTGGGTCAAGGAATGCCAGCAGCGCAAGAAGACCTCGAAGCGCAAGACACATTTTGATCAGGTGCCGCTGAAGCCGCAACGGGTCTACGAGGAGATGAACAAGGCTTTCGGACGTGATACCTGCTATGTCACCACCATCGGCCTGTCGCAGATCGCTGGCGCGCAGTTCCTGCATGTCTACAAGCCTCGAAACTGGATCAATTGCGGACAGGCCGGCCCACTCGGTTGGACATTGCCGGCGGCGCTCGGGGTACGTGCCGCTGATCCCGAACCGTGACATCGTCGCGCTGTCAGGCGATTATGATTTCCAGTTCATGATCGAGGAACTGGCGGTCGGCGCCCAGCACAAGCTGCCTTACATCCATGTCGTCGTGAACAATGCCTATCTCGGCCTCATCCGGCAGGCGCAGCGCGGCTTTTCCATGGATTTTGAGGTCAGTCTGGCCTTCGAGAACATCAACGCGCCGCAGGACGGCGAAGCCGGCTACGGCGTCGATCACGTCTCGGTCGCGGAGGCAATGGGCTGCAAGGCAGTCCGCGTCCGCCGGCCGGAAGACTTCGCCAAAGGCTTTGCCGAGGCCAGGCGGCTCATGCACAAGCACCAGGTTCCGGTCGTGCTTGAATTCATCCTCGAGCGGGTGACGAATATCTCGATGGGAACCGACATCGATAATATCGTGGAGTTCGAGGAACTGGCCGAGCGCAACGAAGATGCGCCGACCGCCATCGCTCTGCTCGATTGACCGGGGAAGAACCATGCCAAGATTTTCTGCGAATTTATCCATGCTCTTTGGCGAGCATGATTTCCTTCATCGTTTCGACGCGGCTGCCCACGCCGGCTTCCGCGGCGTTGAATACATTGCGCCTTATGATCACGAGGCCGAGATGATTGCCGCAAGGCTTAAGAAGAACGGGCTGGCGCAGGTCCTGTTCAACCTGCCGCCGGGCGATTGGGCCAAGGGCGAGCGCGGGATCGGTGTTTTGCCAGACCGCGTCGACGAGTTCCGCCGCGGCGTCGACAAGGCAATCAGCTACGCCGAGGAGCTGGGCTGCAGCCAGATCAATTGTCTCGCGGGCATTGCGCCGCAGGGAGCAGAGCGCGGCGCGCTCGAAGGCGTCTTTGTCGAGAAATCTTGCCTTTGCGGCGGAGAAACTGAAGGCGGCAGGCATCAAACTGCTCATCGAAGCGATCAATACGCGTGACATTCCCGGATTCTTTCTGACCAATACGAAACAGGCGCTGGGGATTATCGAAAAGGTCGGCTCGGACAATTTGTATTTGCAATATGACATCTACCACATGCAGGTCATGGAGGGGGATCTCGCCCGTACCATCGAGGCGAACCTCGACCGCATCGCGCATATCCAGCTTGCGGACAATCCCGGACGAAACGAGCCGGGGACGGGCGAGATCAACTATCCCTTCCTCTACGGACATCTCGACCGGATCGGCTATGACCGGATGGGTCGGCGCGGAATACAAGCCGAAGGCGGGCACGGTGGAAGGTCTCGGATGGTTTCGGGAACTGGCCAAGGCAGGTAACGCGGCGGCGTAAAGCTTGCTAGATGCCGATGAGGCTGATGACCGGCAGCAACGGCTGCCAGAATAAGGTTCGGAAGGAAGACAAGATGGAAAAGATCGGCTTTATCGGCTTGGGCATCATGGGCGCGCCGATGGCGGGGCATTTGCTGGACGCCGGATATCAGGTGGTGGCCAGCAACCACCGGGGCGCGCCGCCGGCCGAGCTAGTTGGGAAAGGCCTCAAGGTTGTCTCGGGCAGCGATGCGGTGGCGCGCGCTGCCGACATCATCATCACCATGGTGCCGGATACGCCCCAGGTTGCCGATGTTCTGTTCGGAGAAAACGGTGTTGCTTCAGGGCTTTCGAAGGACAAGCTCGTCATCGACATGAGCTCGATCTCGCCAATCGAGACCAAGGAATTCGCCAAGAAGATCAATGCACTCGGCTGTGACTATCTCGACGCTCCGGTGTCCGGCGGTGAGGTTGGCGCCAAGGCCGCCTCGTTGACCATCATGGTAGGCGGCGAGGAAAAGGCGTTCGAACGCGCGAAGCCGGTGTTCGAGAAAATGGGCAAGAACATCACGTTGGTTGGCCCCAACGGGGTCGGCCAGACCACCAAGGTCGCAAACCAGATCGTGGTCGCTCTGACCATCGAAGCCGTCGCCGAAGCGCTGGTCTTTGCCTCAAAGGCAGGCGCTGATCCGGCGAAGGTGCGGCAGGCCCTGATGGGCGGGCTCGCGGCCTCGCGCATCCTCGAAGTTCATGGCGAGCGCATGGTCAAGCGCACATTCGCGCCGGGCTTCCGCATCGAACTGCATCAGAAGGACCTGAATTTGGCGCTGCAGGGCGCAAAGGCGCTTGGAGTCTCGCTGCCCAATACATCTATGACCCAGGAACTCTTCAATTCCTGCGCGGCCAATGGCGGCGGCAAGGAGGACCACTCCGCGCTTGTGAGGGCTCTGGAGCGGATGGCAAATCACGAGGTGGGCGTGGATAAATAATTCCTAGGCGCCACAAGGCGACAGGAAAAGATAGAAGATAATCAAAAACTTATCGAAACTGCCTCGGTTGGGCGGCGCGTTCTGGGTCTACAGTTCCTGTTTTCCCTTTGCCAGGAAGGTTTTCGCCGCATAAAGCGCGATAGCCGCGGCATTTGAGACATTAAGCGAACGGATCGCGCCAGGCATGTCGAGCCTGGCGAGGGTCGTCACGGTTTCCCGCGACTTCTGTCGCAAGCCCTTGCCCTCTGCTCCCAACACGAGGGCGATTTTCTTGCCCTCGAAACTTTTTTCAAGCTCGGTCGGTCCTTCGGAGTCGAGCCCGATGGTCTGGAACCCTACCTCGTGGAGTTGTCCCAGAGCATCGGCAAGGTTCTTCACCTCGATCAGGTCGATGTGCTCCAGCGCGCCCGAAGCCGACTTCGCCAGCACGCCTGACTCATGCGCGCTGTGGCGCTGCGTTGTGACCAGCGCGCCGGCGCCGAACGCGACGGCGGATCGGATGATCGCGCCGACATTGTGCGGGTCGGTGACCTGATCGAGCACCAGGATCAGGCTTGTGTCACCAAGCGCGCTGAGCGGCTTCGGCTTCAGCGGCTCCGTTTCGATAAGCGCCCCCTGATGGACAGCCTCGCTGCCGGTGATCTTGTCGATCTCCCGTGGCTCGACGATCTCAGCCGTGAAGGGCAGGGCGCCATTATCGGCGATGCCAAGCCGCTCCAGCGCATTGCGCGTCACCAGCATTCGGCGGATCTTCCGCTTCGGGTTGTCGAGTGCTGCGCGGACCGTGTGCAGGCCGTAGAGGCGGATCAGCCCGTCCGGAGCTTCGGCGCCGGGCGGCACCGGCTTCTTCGGACGGAATTGCGTCGCACCCACGGCCGTGTGTTCGCGGTGCGTGCGGCGCAGGCGTGCGTAGTGGCTGTCTTTGGGCGTGCCGGATTTCTTGTCGCTGCTCATGGCCGCTTCTATATCTGGAGGAATGGCGGTTGGATATGCCGGCGGGCGCAATACATCGTTCAAATTCCGCGCGAATTGCCGGATGCTGCGGTTGACACCGTTGGGCCTTGCCGCCATAAGGCGCTGCGCGGATTTCGGGGCCGGTCGGTTGTCCGGTCGAGAGGTCCGCTGGAACCTCGTCGCATGGCTCCGGCAGCAGTCTGGAGGGGTGCCCGAGTGGTTAAAGGGGACGGACTGTAAATCCGTTGGCTCAGCCTACGTTGGTTCGAATCCAACCCCCTCCACCACTGCCGGCCCGGAGCGCTCTGTGACGCGGGTATAGCTCAATGGTAGAGCAGCAGCCTTCCAAGCTGAATATGCGGGTTCGATTCCCGCTACCCGCTCCAAGACGCCTCTTTGAAAGCATTGCTGTTTACGAACTAAGGCGTGTTGCGTCCAATGTGATTCAGGAATGCTGGCGGGACTGCACCCCCCTCTGTCCTACCGGACATCTCCCCCCTCAAGGGGGGAGATCAGCTGTCACGATGCATTCGCTAACCGCCAACGTCGCAGGACAAGCGTCGTCAAGGACGCGCGTGATCTCCCCCTTGCGGGGGGAAGAGTGGTCGCCGAAGGCGACGAAAAGCCAACGATTTGGCTTTTCGAATGACGAACGCCCGGAGCCATAGCGAAGGGCCGGGTCCGCCAGGACAGAGGGGGGTGACGCAAAGCGACGCGGCGGGCAGGCTGCGGGGTGAGGTCGATTGTATGCGACACGCGTTGGCGCTCAAGCACCCGCAATACTCCCGCGCAACGATGCCTCACCACTGGACCTTCAGCCCGACCTTGCCCTCCCAGGCATCGGCGTCGCCATCGAAGCTGATGTCGTAGTTGACGTTGCCGTAGAGGCTCGTGGCGTCAGCAACCTGCATAGCCGCGCCGATGCCCAGCGTTGCCCAGCTGTCGCCGAGGTCGGCGGTGAATGGGATAAAGCCAGTGGCCGACGAGAACTCCGTCGTCGGGTCGCCGAGGAACTCGTACCAGAGATCCGCGCGTCCCCACAGCGTGAACTTGCGCTTCGGATTCGCCTTCGACATCCCAATCGCGCGCCACCCGGGCGCCGATCCGGCCGGCCAGCGAGTTGGTGTCCGAGTAGCGGACATCGGCCGCGCCGTCGTTGAAGTCGTCGATGTTGAGGTTCTGGTAGACGAGTTGCGCCTGCGGCTCGAGCAGCCAGTCATTGCCGAGGTCGAACGGATAGCCGCCCTCAAGCGAGGCAGCGAAACCGAAGCCGATGCGTCTCGCCGTCGCGCAGGCCCCGCCTTCCCGTCATGTCCATGTCGTACCAGGTTCCCTGCACGACGCCGTCAAGATACCAGTCGTTGTCGCCGAAGCGGGTCCAGTAGCCGCCGACGCTGACGGCGTCGAAATCGTCCTCGCCGCCCTTGAAGGTGCGCCCGAGAAGATTGTGCTCGACATCGGCATTACCCTGGCCGAACGCCAGGTAGAGGCCGGCATTGTCGCGCTGGCCGTTCTCGTACTCGTTGCGGTAGAGATCGATGCCGGTCTGGATCGCGCCAAAGTTATAGTCGAACGCCGGACCGTCGCGACCAAAGATGCCGACCGGGTCACCGTCGCGATGGCCCCAGTAGCCGATGATCCTGCCCCACATTCCGTCGGGCATATCCTGCCTTGCCCGGAGCGAGCAGTTGGGCGTCGCCACCCATCCTTTCGTGCAGCGTGTCGATGATCTGGCGGCCATAGATCGCGGCCATCACCGGCATCGCCGCATAGAGCGAAACCTCCTGGCGGAAGCGCGGCCGCGGCGGTCCGGGCGGGGCCGGCGGCACCGGGGTCCCTCCGGGCACTAGTGGTTCTGACGGTACGGGCTGAAGACTGCTGCGCAGGAACAAGTCGTTTTCGCTGCCGGGCGTCGAACCGCCACGGTAGAGCAGATACTCGTAGGGGCCCGCGGCCGCAAAGCCGGCAAAGGCTCCAGGCGCGGTCGTGCCGCCGTTCACAGCGTCGACGACCAGGATACCGTCGCCGGTCGTCAGGGCGCCGCCGCCGCCAGTGTTGTCGAAAAGAAGGCCCGTTGTGCCTGTATGCTGTCCCTCCGTCAATCACGAGCCGGTCCGACGGCGAGCCGTCACCAGCGAGGTAGGTGTTCAGGCGGATCTGTCCCCCTTCGCCTACGTAGTTGTTGACCGTCAGCGTCTTGTAGCTCGACAGGAGCGTCGGATCGCCCACCGGGGGCAAGTAGTCTATCACGCTGGGGTCGTTGAGAAGGTTGGTGACGTTAGAGTTTCCGGTCATGTTCCAGGTGCTATCGATCAGCGTCAGGTCTGATGTCGATCCGGCACCGGTCAAGAAACGGCCTTGAAAAAACGATTGCCCGTCTGCATAACGACATCGGTGTTGGTGGCATCGGCGAAAATATCGCCGACGATCGAGCTGGCGTCGAAATTTACATTGGCCAGGGACGGTCCACGATGGACCAGATTGCCGGTGATGCTGCTCCGCCGGTCACCGAGATCTCGTTCGTGCTATTTGGTCCGACACCGAGTAAGCCCACGTCGCCGGTAACGGTGCTCCCGGCTATACTCAGCGTGTTGCTCTGCAAGCCCCCCAACGCGCCGATGGCCAGGTTTTCGATGGCTGGATAAATCTTGATTTGGGAACAGGGCTACCAGACTGGCGGCCACCTGGCTGCCTGTTGAATCGACCGTGCTGTTGGTCACCGAAATCGTATTGTTGCCGATGCCAGCCAAATAGATGCCGCCGGTATCGATAGTGCTGCTTCCACGCTGACCGTTGCCGCACCGCCGCCGGTGACGATGCTGCCGTGCAGCTGGCTGCCGTTCACCACGTTGATGTTGTGATTGCCGACGTCTAAAAGATCGATGAAAATGGCGGAGCCCAACGTGAAGTTCTTGTTGCCGCCAGTGCGGCGATGTCATAGATGAAGTCGGTCTGCGCGCCGTTCAACGTCGAGTTGTCAACGGTGATATTTACGTTTGTCAGCTTCGCCGGCAAGGCCAACCGAAATCAGATCGGTCGTGGCACCGTTCACCATGAGTGATATTGGCTGTGCCGCCGAAACTGCCGTTCACATAGAGGTCAGTCATGTTGGTGCCAGACACCGTTAGGGTCTGGCGTTCCTAACAGGCCTCTATTGTCCATGTAGATGCTCAGGAGCGGGTCCAGGACGTAAACACGGGCCTCGGTTTGGCCGGAGATGAAATTATATCCGTCCCCTCCGGGGGTCACGACCAATCCGCAAGTGGTGTTTGGAGGGGCAATGGCGCATCTTGTCTGGGCCTGGGCATCCTGGCCGTAGCCGAGGATAGCCAGCAGCAAGGACACCGGAATGCCCCTTAACGCCCAAGCGCACTTCGCACCTGCTTCTGTGCCGTTGTGCCCGGAGGCGCGCACCCGCGCAGCGGTTTTTCGGAAGTTCTTCCTGGTCGTCCTGCCCGCTCGCAAGTTTCCGAGCGTTGCTGCCACGCGGTGGAGGCAATTCATTGCAAAGGAATGTAACCCGCGCAGGCTTGGACACGCAGCCAGAGATGCCTGTCGATGCAAGAAAGGATACGCAGTTGAGCTGGTCAGTAAGCGGGCGGTCAGGGACATGGGCGCTCCTTTTGCGCAAGGCGCCCTTCGGCAGCCTGCGGGTCCCGCCCCCATGCCCATGTCACGCCAGTGCAGCCATAGAAATGGCCGATGGCAACGGTCCTACCCTCTCCAAGTGGACCGTTGACAATTCTGTCGGAACATCTGTCAGGAATAAACTGGAAACCGTTCCGCAACGGTAACTGCCACGTGGAATTGTGACAGTTGTTGCCGTTCGGGCACAGGGAGCCGACGATCCGGGATCTCGCGCGATCCGTTGCCGACAGTGGTGTGGAACGGATCGTGCTATTCGTCAGATTGGTTGTGGAATCAGCGTCCTGCACGAGAACGGTGTGGTTGCCTGTCGACAGCAACTGGCTGTCAGTTAAACCTGCTGCACCGCCCACTGATGATCTTGAAACGTATTGGCGCGCCCGCTCGATGTTGTGCTTGTGACCGTGGCCAGAGATCCTGCGCCTCTTATGATGTCGCCCTCCGCGTCATTTTGAGGTTCGGCATCGCCAGCGTCGACTCTCGTGGTTCAGCCCGAAGGAACAGCACGTCGCCATGGAGCCGCGCCTGGACGGTGCATCCCGCGACTCCTTCGATGATCTGCTGCGCGGACGGCCTCGCGGTCGCTCATCGCCAAGGAGCAATCAGACAATCGGCCTCCGTCCTGCAGGCCACCGCCTATTTCATTTCCTTCCGCGCATTCCTATATCACCGTCACTCATCGAGATCGGAGCGTGGGTCGCAGCCGGGTTGAACCAGGCCCGGGCAAAAGACGCTTGTGTTTTGTGGCGGCAGTCGCTAATCGCCCCGCATTCGATCCGAACTCAGTCCAGATCGCCAGGGAAAGATACGATGGCAAAAGGTAAATTCGAGCGTACGAAGCCTCATGTGAACATTGGCACGATTGGTCACGTTGACCATGGCAAGACGTCGCTGACGGCGGCGATCACGAAGTATTTTGGCGAATACAAGGCGTATGACCAGATCGACGCGGCGCCTGAGGAGAAGGCGCGCGGCATCACGATCTCGACGGCGCATGTGGAGTATGAGACGGTGGCGCGGCACTATGCGCATGTCGACTGCCCGGGCCATGCCGACTATGTCAAGAACATGATCACCGGCGCGGCGCAGATGGACGGCGCGATCCTGGTGGTTTCGGCGGCCGACGGCCCGATGCCGCAGACGCGCGAGCACATTTTGCTGGCCCGTCAGGTCGGCGTTCCGGCGCTGGTGGTGTTCCTGAACAAGGTCGACCTGGTCGACGATGCCGAGCTTCTGGAGCTGGTCGAGCTCGAGGTGCGCGAGCTGTTGTCGAAATACGAATATCCGGGCGACGACATTCCGATGATCAAGGGTTCGGCGGTGGCCGCGCTTGAAGACAAGGACAAGAAGATCGGCGAGGACGCGATCCGCGAACTGATGGCGGCGGTCGACGCCTACATTCCGACGCCGGAGCGTCCGATCGACAAGCCGTTCCTGATGCCGATCGAGGACGTGTTCTCGATTTCGGGCCGCGGCACGGTGGTGACGGGCCGCGTCGAGCGCGGCGTGGTCAAGGTCGGCGAGGAACTGGAGATCGTCGGCATCCGGCCGACCTCGAAGACGACCTGCACGGGCGTCGAGATGTTCCGCAAGTTGCTCGACCAGGGCCAGGCGGGCGACAACATCGGCGCGCTGCTGCGCGGCGTCGACCGTGAAGGCGTCGAGCGCGGCCAGGTTCTGGCCAAGCCGGGCACGGTGAAGCCGCACAAGAAGTTCAAGGCCGAGGCCTACATCCTGACCAAGGAGGAGGGCGGCCGCCACACGCCGTTCTTCACCAACTACCGGCCGCAGTTCTACTTCCGCACCACCGACGTGACCGGCATCGTGCAGCTGCCGGAAGGCACCGAGATGGTGATGCCGGGCGACAATGTGACGGTCGATGTCGAGCTGATCGTGCCGATCGCCATGGAAGAGAAGCTGCGCTTCGCCATCCGCGAAGGCGGCCGCACGGTCGGCGCCGGCATCGTCGCCAGCATCGTCGAGTAAAACGAACGGGCTTATGCAGATTTGAAGGGCGGTCTTCGGGCCGCCCTTTTTGTTTTGGACACCGCCGCATTTATTTTCGCATCTTTCATTGCGACCCTAGGCGAGGGGCCTGTCTGCCGGGTGGGGCTCGTAGGCGCGTGGTCCGCTGGACATTCCTCGTGCAATTCCCCATTGGAGCTTTCGTTGGCTCGGCGGGACGCAAGTGGGCAAACGGAGCGCCGCAAAAGCTGAAAACGATGCTTGAGTTCTGCCGCGCTATATGGAATAGCAGGCGCGCCGCAGGGGTATAGCTCAGTTGGTAGAGCGGCGGTCTCCAAAACCGCAGGTCGCAGGTTCGAGCCCTGCTGCCCCTGCCAATATTTTCAAGCACTTACGGTCTCAGTCCATGCCTTGAGCGGGCATTTGTGCCGCAATTGTGCCGCAGCGGCTTTCCAGACAAAACAAAACTGTGCCGCAGCCACGCGAAGCAGGTGTTCGACCCTGCGCGAGAGATCGCGCATGATCGCGCTCTCAATTTCCTGCTCATCGACTGATCAATAGATGAGCAGGGCACGCCCGACGGGTCGCCCACTCATGCGATTGGCGTTGGGCCTGCATCGCAGCAAAGCGACGAGGAGGCCCTGGGCCTCCTGATCGCATCTAGAGAGCGGTCGTGATCACCGTTCCTCTGGTTCAATGAAGCAAATTGAGTCGGCGCCTGATCATCAGACAGAATACCTACAGAACGCTTGTCGCCACACTTCAGGCAGTGTCGATCAGTCGATTGATAGTATTCCGCCCGTTGACGATGGCTTCGTGAACGCGTTGCGTTTCCGAAACGGGCGCCGTCGTGCGCACGGCGACATATTCAAAGCGACCGCCGGGACGGCCTATGCGGCGCTGCAGGAGGTTAACCAGCCCGCGGTCACACAATTCCATCCACTGGTCTGCGGTCCGATTGCCGAGCCAGACATTCAGGCTCCATGTCCAGCGCTCCTCGCCGGGGATCCGGTGAACCCGGCCGATCCGAATATCGCCGTCAACAGCGATAAAGTCGTAGGGCTGATCCTGCCAGGTTCGCGACCACTCGTATTTGAAGCGGCGCTGGGCCATGTCGGATGGTTCATGCAGTTCCTCCCAGCGCACGCGCGGAGAAGTCGTATCTTACCTCAGGACGGGATAAGAACCGATCAGGGCAAAGGGAGACTCATGGAGAGCGTTCTTGCGCTGCATCTTCGGATGAAATCTCCACGGTGCCAGCAACAGTCTAACCGGGGACGCGGCGGGACACGCTCGACGCCTGCGTGCTGGACAGAGATGACTTTTTCGTCGGAAGACGCCGTGCGGTGCCAAAGGAGTACGAAATCATGAAAACTCGGACCCGCCGATGCCCCGTCTAACAGTGTGGAAGCGGATTGATTTGAGCGCACGACAAGGGCTGGGCTTGGTCATCCATCGACGACCGCGCACCTCACCTCAAGCGAGTTTCCTCTGATACTGCCGACGCGTCACCAGCACCGGTCCGGGCCTCGCCCAGTGAGAAACCCGAGGACCAGCCTCGACCGCTGCCGAATTCGGCGTCCGGCTCTCCTGCGGCGGCGGATTCCCCTTGAAGACGAAGCGCCGGCGGGCCTCATGATAAGCGGGGTCTGGCCCGAAGAAATTGACCCGCATTCGTGCCAGTTCCTCGGCGCGATAGCGCGCAAGGGGTTTGACGCGTTCGTCGTCGAGACGCGATCTCGTGTTTCCTCCGAAGCATCAAGTGGAGTTCCGGATGCCGGGCGAGACGCTTTGCCCGCTCCCTCAGTTCGGCCTCAAACGCTTCGGTATCCACGCTGAAGGCCTCGTCAAGAAATCCAATCTCCATCGCCGCCCGCGTGCCGATCGGCTGGCAGGACTGGGTCAACTCCAGCGCCCTCGTCTGTCCTATCCGGCGCGGCAGCGTATAGGTCCAGTATTCTGATCCGTAGAGATCGCCCATGCTCCGGTAGTGGGGATTGAGGACAACCCCAGACCGCGCATAGACGCGGTCCGCGGCGAGCGCCAGCATTGCGCCCCCCGCTCCGGCATTGCCGCGCAATCCGGCTATGACGAGATGGGACATGGTGTTGAGAATCTCGAAAACGAGATCGTTGATCGCATTGATGTTCCGCCAGGATTCGGCGGCCGGATCGGCGCTCGCCTCGATCATATTGAGGTCAATGCCGTTCGAGAAGAAATCAGCGCCGCCCAGCAGAACGATGACCCGGGTCGGGCGCGAGCGGGCGTGAAGAAACGCGTCGCGCAGCCGGGCGCACTGGGACGTGCTCATCGCTCCATTGTAGAAATCGAACGAGAGGTAGCCAACCTCATCCTCCTCGGCATAGACGATCTCGCGGAAAGTGCGATAACCGGCTGGCGCATCGATCGGCAGCGGCACCTCCGCCACACCGCGAAGCGGTCCCAAGACCTGCGTCGCCGGCAGCTTGATCCCGGCGACCGGAAGAAGCCCGCCATCGCAGAGCTCGTAGCCGATGGCCGCCTGGGCGAGGCAGGCCTCGTCCTTGGCCTTCAGATGGGAGATCCAGACGGCGCCATCGATTGTGCCGATGCAGATCGCGCCGTCGCGCCGGGCCAGAACCTGGCCGGGAGGGCCTTGGAGGCGCTCCTCCTCATGCACCCCGTAGAAGTAGCAAGTTTTGCCGAACAACGAGCCACGGACGCCGGGAGCACTGTCCGCCGCGCGGACCTTCCGGACGATCATCGCCGTACTGTCCCGCATCCAGTCGATGGCACGGTCGGCCTGCCGCATCGGTGGGCGCAGGCAGCCGCGCACATACGGCGCCACATCGGACAGCTTCTCCGGCTGCCAGGCGCCGGACCGGAACTCACCCGATTCGATCCGGGCGACCGCCTCAAGCACTCCGCACAAGGCGGCCTCGGTGACCTGACCACGATAGAGGCTGCTCTTCGTGGGAGGATCTTCCGCCACGGCAAACTCATGTGAGGCCCAGATTGCGCCCGCATCCAACTCTTCAGCCGCTTCCAGGATCGTCACGCCCCAGCTGTTTTCGCCGTTGGCGATGGCCCAGTCGAGCGAGGAGGGCCCCCGGTCGCCAAGGATACCGGGATGCACGATCAGGCAGAGATGGCGCGACCAAATTTCCTTCGGAATGGCGATCTTCAGCATCGGTGCAATGATCAGATCCGGCGCCTCGCGTGAGACGGCGGCAATCATTGTCTTGTCATCTGCTGCAATGCAAACGCGGATGTCGTGGCCACGGTCGCCGAGCTCGATCCACAGACGCTGGCTGAGGCTGTTATGAGCCGACGTCAAAAAGAGAATTCTCACAAGCTCTCTCCTTGCTGTTCCGCCGGCCGGCCTAAGCCGGAACCGGAGTTCCCATGGCTGAGGCCGGGGACGCGGCGAAAGGAGATGCGTTTCGACCGGTTTTTGTCACAAAGTCCTCCCTCCGCGCCCCTGTTCAGGGGTGCGCCGCCGACGCTCTGTCGCCTGTCATTTCGCCTTACGACGCCGGTCGAGGTCGACCCATGACGGTCGGCTCAAACCGTTATGTGTTGTCGCAATGAAACGAAGTGCGGCTTTAAGCGCGTGATGTCTGTGATCCTCATTACAGTCGGGCGAGAAGGTGCGAGGTCCGACAGTCTCCCGTTTCGACAGGATGACCTATGGCGAGCAATGTCGTCGTCAGGATTTTTGAGACACTCAACGTTGCGCAGCGACAGCGGGAACCGTAGCAGAGCATCACGCGCGAGCCGGAAGATCTCGGGCGAGGTCTAGAAATAGCGGAAGGGCTGGGCTTGGTCGTCCATTGACGCTAAGCGACCGCCTCCCAGTCTCGACACAGAGTCTCCGCAGGAGGAGGCAAAGATCCGGCGCGCGCAAGAGCTCGGCGGATGGCGGGCCGCTCGGCGCTGACCCGAGATGCACTCTAATCGAACTGCCGCGATGGCTTTGCGCTCATGCATAACGCATCTACGCGCTCTCGTTGCGGACGAGTGTCACCGGTAGTTTGACCACAGGTTCCCCGATTTCGTCGCCGCGCGACAGTGCGAGCGCCAGCTCCGCGGCGGCCCTGCCTGTAGCGTAGCGGGGTAGCGAAACGTAAGACATGGTCACAGGAAGGTACGGCCCGAGCTCGACCTCCCCGATGCTAATAAGGGCGATGTCCTTTGGAACACGTCCACCTCGGCGCAGCAGGTCAAGCAATACGGCTGCCGCCCAAATCTCGCCTGCAATGACGAGCCCATCCACCTTAGCGCCGGCCTCAAGCAACGTGGCTAACGCCTTCGGACCAGCATCGATAACATGTTCCACCTCAGCAACTTGCTGCGAAGAAGACTTCCAGGCCAGCCTCCGCCATCGCCTTCCTAAATCCGGCCAGCCTGTCTCGCGCGTTTGACGTCTCGGCCACGCGGCCGCAGATGATTGAGAGGCGTCGCCGACCGGTCTCGATCAGGTGCCGCGTGGCCAAGTAACCAGCTTCGAAGTCAGAATGTCCGACCGCGAAGTGAATGGGACGCCTTGGCAGATTGCCGACCTCGATGATCGGAATCGGGATCGATCGCAGCAGCTTCTCGGTTTCCCTGGTGTGCCCGATCGAGGGGAGCAAAATTGCTCGCACACGTTCCGACGCGAGCGGCCCGATCGCTTGGGGTTCGCGCCTGCGAGCATAATCGATGCTTTGCAGGAGATAGTCCGCACCGTTTTCCTCGAACACTTCGCGCGCGCCAGCTACGAACGGCAAATAGATGGAGTCCTGCAGCGTAGGCAGGATGATGCCGAAAGCTCGCGACCGCCGCGAAGCGAGGCGCGACGCGGCCTTGTTGTGGAAGTAGCCGAGCTGTGCGGCAGCCTCGAGTATTTTGTCGCGCGTTTCTTTCCTGATCGACGAGGATTCGAGGAATGCCCGGGAAACGGTCATCTGCGAGAAGCCAGTTATGCGGGCTACGTCGTCCATGGTCGGCATAGCGCGTGATTTCCAACTCGCAGCGCGCGAAGGAGCAACGACGTCTTTGTTCGCTGGTTTGCTCATTTCCGAATGGAATGGATCTTTGCCATGAAGAGCATCACGACCGATGATGACGGGAGGCTAAATCCTGGAACAAGGCTTTCTAGTCCCAGACCGGGACCCACTGCGGCTCGTTGATCAACTTCGAACCCTCGCGGGTAAGGCTGCCCATCCGGTCCATCTCCTCGCCAGAAAGTTCAAAGTCGAAGACAGCAAGGTTCTCGCGCAGCCGCTCCACTTTGGAAGTTCTTGGGATGGCGATGACATCGCCCTGCTGAATGAGCCAGCGCAGCGTAACCTGTGCTTCGGTCTTGGCATGTGAGCGCGCGATCCCAGCGATGACCGGATCGCCGACTACCTTGCCGAGGGCGATCGGACAATAAGCGGTGATCGCAAGACCATGGTCTCGTATGGCTGCGAGCAGTCGTCGTTGGTCAAGATAGGGGTGATATTCGATCTGGTTGACCACGATCGGCTCGGGTGAGACACGCACCGCTTCGAGAAGGGTGTCTATTGTGAAGTTCGAGACACCGATATGTCGAGTCATGCCTCTCCTCTTGGCGTCGCTCAGCGCTGCCATGCTCTCGCTTATGGCGATCTCTGGGTTGGGCCAGTGGATGAGCAGCAGGTCGACATAGTCGAGACCAAGCCGTGCGAGGCTCTCCTCGACCGAACGCTGCAGCGCCCCTTGCGAGACGAGCTGCGGTCGCACTTTGGTCGTTACGAATAAATCTTCCCGCTTCACTCCTGAGGCGCGCATCGCGTCCCCGACGGCCGCTTCGTTCTCGTAACCCTGCGCGGTATCGACGTGCCGAAAGCCGAGTTTCATTGCATCGGCGACGACGCGAGTGCACAATTCGCCGCGAAGCTCCCAGGTGCCACAGCCAAGCACCGGGATGCGTGCCCCAGCGGCAGCGAGGGTGCGGTTGTATTCCTCCTTCATCGCATCAATCCCATCCGCACGTCACTCTTCGGAATCTGTTTGCGCAAACATAGACGTTTGAACTATGTTTGCGCAAACAGTTTAATCAAGATCGAGTGGATGCACGCAAGCACAGGAGGCGCCGCGTCAAAGGGCAGTACGTCCAACCCAACCAACTTAGGGGTTCAAACATGGGAGGGAGGTTCCATGATCACGAATGTTCACTGGTATCGCGCTGCACTAGCAGCACTCGGCCTGGCCGCGTTCGCGACTACTGCGGCGGCGGAGGGCAAGAAGGTCTGCTATGCATTTCAGGATCTTTCGACCGGCTTCTGGGTGGCCGGCCACAAGGCGATCGTAACCACGCTTCAGGCGAACGGAGTTGAAGTCGTCGAGCTCAACGGCGGTAAAGATGCCAACCGTCAGCTAGAACAAATCAAGGACTGCATCGCCCAGGGCGCCGACGGGATCATACTGACAGCCGACGACAGCGATTCCGAAACGACGCTCGTGGCCCTGGCGCAGGAAGCGGATGTGCCAATTGCCACTTTCAACCGACCACCGTCTGACCTCAGCAAGGGGATCATCGTCGTCGCCGACAACGAGGCAGTCGCTCGGCAGGCCGTCGAAGCAATGGCTGCCAAGGCGGTCGGCCGGTTCGAAGGAACAGGCAAAAAGTTGCATCCACTCGTGCTGGTCGGCGCGCTCGAGGACGCGAACGCCGTGAAGCGGCGAGAGGGTTTCATGAACGTCATCAACAAGTATCCGAACGTCTTCGAGAAGCCTGCAGAAGTGAACACCAAGTGGAACTCAGAAGTAGCACTGGCCGGGCTGGAATCGGCATTGACCGCAGACCCCGAGATCGACTTCATCTTTACCTCTTCCGACTTCCTTTTCCCGACCATCAAGGGGGTGCTGGAATCGAAAGGTAAATGGAAGAAGGCAGGCGAGCCGGGCCACGTCATTCTCGGCGGACTTGACGGCGATGACGGCGCCTGCAAGCTGATCCGTGAGGGCTACGTTGACTCGACGGGCGTGCAGGATGTCTATCTCGAGGCGAAGCTGGCTCTGGATGGCATCCTGGAGGCGATCGCCAAGGGAGAGGCGCGGCCGAACGCATTGAAACTCGACCCTGGCTTCGCGCTGTCGGCAGAAAACTACGACTTCAAGGGCAAGGACACGTGGGGCTGCATGGTTCTCGACGGAAAGTAATGCGCGTTTTACGCACGTGCGGGCAGGCACGTGGTCTACCCAAAGGAGCCGGGGGTAACGTTGTTGGACCGGGGTTCGCGACAGACGGCCACTTTCCCGGGAAACCGCGCCGCGGGGACAGCACCCCGTCGGCTCGTAGGCCTGCGCTCGCGTTTCACGATCGAAGAGAAGCGGTCGATCCCCACGGTGGCGGCCGAGCTTGGGCGTCGTTTGCTACTCTCCGAATATTTCATTCTCTACCTAACAGCGGCCTATTTCGTCTGTATGGCGATCATCTTCCCCGACCTCGCCAGCCCGCGCAATTTGAGCAACCAGCTCTCCAACGTCTGGCCGCTGCTTGCGGTCGCCATCGGCCAGACCTTTGTTGTCATCATCGGCGGTATTGACCTCTCCCAGGGCGCCGTCATGGGATTTGTCAGTGTTGTCGGCGCGGTCGTTATGACGACAGCGGTTGACCCTGCGCTGCTCGGCGGCAGCCCGTTTTGGGGATATCTCATCAATGAGAACGGCGGCATTCTGGCTGGCAGCAACTGGGCCGTTCCGGCTGCCATCACAGCAATGCTAGCCGTCGGGGCGCTGATAGGCTTCGTCAACGGACTGCTCATTTCCCGCTTTCGGATGCCCGCCTTCATGGTGACGCTCATCGCGCTCATGCTTTTCTCGTCCGCCGCGGTGTGGCTGACCCAATCGCAGAATCTTGTCAACCTGCCGCCCGAATTCAACCGGCTCGGCGCTGGCGACATCGTATCGGTGTATTTCGGAGAGAAGACCGAGGCGACGATCAAGCGGCGGGATATCTTGCCCTTCGTGACCAACCCGATGCTGATTACGCTGTTGCTGGCAATCGTCGCCCAGACGATCCTCAGCCGCACGGTGTTCGGACGCCACATGTACGCTATAGGCACGAATATCAAGGCAGCGGAAATATCCGGCGTCCCGGTCAAGCGCGTTGTCAGCATAGTATTCATGATCGCAGGCTTGTGCGCGGCGGTCGCAGCCATCATCTACTCCGCGCGCCTGCAGGGCGGCCGACCCACCATCGGTGGCGGTTCGGTGCTGCTCGACATCATCGGCGCCACAGTTATCGGCGGCAGCAGCCTGGCCGGCGGCAAGGGAAAGATCACCTGGACCTTCGTCGGTGTGGTGTTCTTCGTGCTGCTCTCCAACACGCTCAATTCGATGGGACTGTCGGCGTTCTACATCGATGTTGTCAGAGGCGGGATCATCTTGGCAGCAGCCGCACTCGATGTCGCTCGCACCCGCCTTCTTTCGCGAGAGGAGCTCCGGATGAGCGATCCAATTCTCACCTTGGAGGGGATTTCGAAGAGCTTCGCCGGCATCCACGCGCTGAGCGACATCAGCCTCACGCTCGGCCGCGGCCATGTGCTCGGCCTCATCGGTCAGAATGGCGCCGGCAAGAGCACCTTAATGAACGTAGTCGGGGGCGTCCTGAAGCCGATTCGGGCACGATGACGCTCGGCGGCTTATCCTACGTCCCTCATGATCCGGGCCAGGCAAGCCGCGCTGGAATCGCGTTCATCCACCAGGAGCTCAATCTCTTCGACAATCTCTCGATCGCGGAGAACATCTTCATCGACCGCTTTCCGCACCGACGTCTCGGACCGTTCCAGTTAATCGATCGATCCACCCTTCACGCGCGCACGTCCGCTCTGTTGCGACAAATCGATCTCGACCTTCGCCCCCGACATGCCAATGGATCGCCTCTCGCCCGGTGAACGCCAGCTGGTCGAGGTCGCAAAGGCCCTGCAGCTTGACGCCGCCATCATTATTTTTGACGAACCGACGACATCGCTGACCACACGCGAGACTGAGCGTCTGTTCAGGCTGATCGAGCGGCTGCGCGCGACGGCAAGTCTATGATCTACATCTCGCACATCCTGGCCGATGTCATGCGCATCGCCGACGACGTCGCCGTGCTGCGCGACGGCAGGCTGATCGCGTCCGGTCCTCGGGCTGAGTTCGACATTGGCCGGATGATCACTCTGATGGTTGGCCGCGCCATCGAGCAGCTCTATCCCGAACGGACATCCGCACCCGTCCCCGGAATTGCTGCTTGACCACGCGCAGCCTCGGCGCCAAGGGTATCGTCAAGGACGATCAACCTCGTCCTGCACGGCGGCGAGGTGCTCGGCCTCTTCGGCCTGATGGGCTCCGGGCGCACGGAACTCGCCCGCATTCTGTTCGGTCTCGACGGCTTCGACGCAGGCGAGATCGAGATCGGCGGCTTGCCGATCGCCGCGGCTCACCACGCGCAAGCATCGAGCGCGGGCTGGCGTTCGTCACCGAGAACCGCCGGCGAGAAGGCCTGCTCATGAGCTTGGAGATTGCCGAGAACATGACGCTCTCCGTGTTCCCGGCCTTCGCCGTGACGCCACTGCAGCTCGTCGACCCGGCACGACTGCGCTCGGAGGCCCGCAAGGTCGCGGACGCCCTGCACATCAAGGCCGCCTCGATAGCCCAGCCGGCCAGCAGCCTCTCGGGCGGCAACCAGCAGAAGGTGGTGCTGGCAAAGTGGCTGATGACCCGGCCCGCGGTCTTCCTGATGGACGAGCCGACGCGTGGCGTCGACGTCGCCGCAAAGCATGAGATCTATTCGATCGTCGATCGGCTCGCCGCCAACGGCGGAGGTGTCCTGTTCATATCGTCGGAGATCGAGGAACTGATCGCCATGTGCGACCGCATCCTGGTCATGAGCCGCGGCGAGATCGTCGGCTCCTTCGATCGCGCCGCCTTCGACAAGGAGCGCATCCTGCGGGCAGCCTTCCGCGAGCAGGTCGGGAGCCCGCATGACCGGAAACGTCCCTCTCGACTACCGACTTCCTGCTGCGGCACGCCACGGCCATCATCTTCGTCGCCGTCTTCGTCTTCTTCGGCGCGCAGAGCCTGAACTTCTTCGGCTCCGAGAATGTCGGAAACATCGTCAAGCAGGCGTCCTTCACCGGCGTAATCGCGATCGGCATGACATTCGTATGCTGACAGCCGGCATCGACCTTTCGGTCGGATCGAACATGTACCTCTCGGCGATGGCTGCCGGTTACTTCCTGCAAATTCCCGGTATGCAGAACAGCTTCGGCGCGGTCGCCGCAGTCGTCGTCGGCCTGACGGCTGGGGCCTTGTTCGGCGCCGTCAATGCATTCTGTATCGTCGTCCTGCGCGTCACGCCCTTCCTGGTGACATTGGCGACGCTTGTCGCCGGTCGCGGTCTCGGCACCGCCATCACCGAATCCTATCGGCATCGAGTTCCCGAAGGTTTCACCAGCCTCGGCACATGGTCGCTGGTGCGGGCACCTGAAGTGCCCGACGGCTCGTTCGTGGGTGCGATGCCGGCTTCGTCGCGCCGCTCACCTCTGCACCCATCTTCGTCTTCCTGCTCGTATTGGCCGCCCACGTCGTGCTGACGCGCACTGCGTTCGGTCGTCAAGTCTATGCCGTCGGCAACGACCTCGAGACGGCCCGCAAAGCCGGCATCGACACGCGCCGCATCATCTTCAGCGGTCTACGTGATCAGCGGCGTCTGCGCCGCACTTGGCGGCCTGATGCTGATCGCACTGATCGGTCGGCTCAACCAGACATTCGGCGTCGGCAAGGAGTTCGAGGTGATCACCGCAGCCGTACTCGGCGGAGCCAGTCTGTTCGGCGGCGTCGGCAATGCTTTCGGCGCCGTCGTCGGATCGGTGCTCGTGCAGATGGTCCAGGCCGGTATGGTCTTCATCCAAGTCAACCTCTACCTGCAACCCATGGTGCTCGCGGCCATCATTTTCCTGGCCGTCTTCTTCGACAGCCTGCGTGAGCGGCGGTTGCTCCGGCTGAAGCGGCGCAACATCCGCGTCGACGAAGCAGTAACCAAATCTAGAACTAGCAGCATATCCGACAACTAGCGGACGGCGCCGCGCAGCGCCGCTTTATGAACAGCCCTCCGAACCCAGCGCGACGGGGTCCAAAAACCTTAGCAATGTTGCCGCTGCCGCGGGCTTCTCGCTGATACTGGCGAACCCAGGGCTTTGCCTTTGGTCAAGCGCGGTTGACACGCTTCCACATGCCAGCCACTTTTCGCGGTGCCGCCGTGACGGCATGGGAGGATACAAATGAAACGCTTTGCTAAGATGGCACTGCTTGCCGGGGCGTTCGGATTAGCCCTCGCTTCGTATACTTCAGCGCAGTCAGACAAAAAACTAACGATCCTGGCTTCAGGCCCCGATCTGGCGTTCCCGTTCTTCGTGCACATGATGAATCAGATTAAGGTCGAGGCGGAGAAGCTCGGCAACATCGAGGTGATTGAGTCCGACGGCCAGCGATCATCGCCAAAACAGACCGCCGACGTCGAAGCAGCGATCGCCCGCGGCGTTGATGGCATTGTGATCTCGCCGAACGAAGTCGATGCCATGGCGCCAGCTCTGCAAGAGGCCGTGGACGCCAAAATTCCCGTCGTGACGATCGACCGGCGGGTCGACAAAGTTCCGGGTATCCTTGCTCATGTCGGGGCCGACAATGTGAAGGGCGGAGAGGCGCAAGGCGAGCTCATCATGAAACTTTTCCCGGACGGCGCAAAGGTCATGAACCTGCAGGGCCAATCGGGAGCCAGCCCGGCAATCGACCGAAATAAAGGGTTGCACAACGTACTCGACAAGGCCGCCGACAAGTACAAATTTGTGTTCGAGGACACCGCTGGCTTCGACCGCGCCAAGGGTCTGGCTATGACCGAAGCGGCTCTCGCCGGCATGGACACTCCACCGGACGTGATCGTTGCCGCCAATGACGACATGGCCCTTGGGGCGCTCGAGGCACTCAAGGCGCGCAACCTCGTCGGCCAGGTTAAGCTAATTGGCTTCGATGCCCTGCCGGAGGCGTTGGCGCAAATCAAGGCCGGCGGCCTGACCGCAACAATCGAGCAGTTGCCAGGTGGTCAGAGTCGCGGCGCCGTTGACACGCTCGTCGCCTTCCTGCGCGACGGCAAAAAGCCAGCGGAGCAGGTGACCCTTCTCACGCCAATTGCCATTACTGCCGAGAACCTCGACCAAGCCGAACGTCTTGGCGAAGTAAAGTAGGCGCTAGGCCTGGGCACTCCAAGATATTCGCAAGGCCTTCTCCCCTGTGGGAGGAGGTCCTCCTTTTGGCTGGTTGGCCGGACAGCTCATAAAGAAGAGCAGTTGCGCTATGAACCGCTCACCTGCAGGTACCCCAGTACGAGAGTTCTTTTCCGCAAAGGGGGAGAGCGCAGAACCCGCTGCGGCTAACCCCCTGCTGCGAATGACAGCGATCAGCAAGCGGTTCCCGGGGGTACAGGCGCTGAGCGATGTGAGCCTCGAAGTCTTGCCGGGCGAGGTCCATGCGCTGCTCGGCGAAAACGGGGCCGGCAAGTCGACGCTTCTCAAGATACTGTCCGGTGCCCAGCGGTCGGATAGTGGCGTGATCGAGTTTGCCGGCGAGACTGTGGTGTTGACGTCACCCCCTGATGCGCAGCGGCTTGGCATCGTGACGATCTACCAGGAATTTACCCTCGCCCCTAACATGACAATCGCCGAGAACGTCTTTATTGGCCGCGAGCCAGGCCAGGTCGGGTTCGTCAACTGGCGCAAGATGGTCTCTGAGACGCGCGCCATAACGAAGCGACTTGGGCTCGACCTCAAGCCGACAGCGCTCGTCCGCGATCTAAGCGTCGCCGAACAGCAGATGGTAGAGATCGCCCGCGCACTCTCTATGCGCTCACGTCTGATCGTCATGGACGAGCCAACGTCGGCGCTCTCCTCGACCGAGGTAGAGAAGCTCTTTAGTATCATCCGTGACCTCAAGGCACAGGGCCTGTCAATTATCTTCGTTACGCATCGTCTCGAAGAGGTGATGCAGATCTGCGACCGCTACACGGTTTTGCGTGACGGCCGACAGGTTGGTACTGGACCGATTTCCGAGACAACGGTGGACGAAATCATCCGGTTGATGGTTGGCCGCCAAGTCAATGCGCTGTTTGCGCAGCGGCAAGAGCGCGGCTCCAGGTGCCGTCGCGCTGAGGGTCGAAGGTCTCACCCGACGCGGCAATGCGCAGGACCCGCACGCCGTGGTGCTCGACAATGTCGAACTGGAAGTGCGAGCCGGCGAGATTCTTGGTGTGGCCGGACTAGTTGGCGCGGGACGAACCGAGATGGCGCGCGCGATCTTCGGAGCCGATCCGTTTGATGCCGGGCGGGTTATCGTTGACGGGAAAGAGGTTTCTATTCGCTCTCCGCAGGACGCGATCCGCCACGGCATAGGTCTTGTGCCAGAGGACCGAAAGCAGCAGGCCCTGTTCTTGGCGCTCGCCGTTCGCGCCAATCTCAGCATGGCTGCCCTCGATCGCATTGCGCGATGGCAAATCTTCATCGACGAGACGGCAGAGCGCGCCTTGGTTCAGGAATATACCACAGCGCTGAATATCCGAATGGCGGGCCCGGAACAGATTATAGCTAATCTCTCCGGTGGCAATCAGCAGAAGGTGGTGCTTGCTCGTTGGCTTGCGTTGCGGCCCAGGATCCTGATCGTGGACGAGCCAACGCGAGGTATCGACATTGGGGCCAAGGTAGAAGTGCACGGCCTTCTGTTCGAGATGGCACGCTCCGGCATTGCGGTCATCGCGATCTCATCAGAACTTCCTGAGGTTCTAGCGATAAGCGATCGTATCGTGACGATGCGCGAAGGCCGGGTCACCGGTAATGTTTCCCGCGACCAAGCTACTGAGGAAGTGCTGATGACCATGATGACGTTGAGCGCTGAAGTCGGATGAGAATGGTAGCTGCGATATGGAACGCTTGATGGAAGCAAAAGGCCGTCGAGAAAGCAACCGTGTCCAGGTTCGACGTTATCGGCTTTCTTGCGCGCTTCGCGCCGTTGATCTTCCTCATCCTCCTGATGGCAGTCTTCGCCATCGCCGAACCGCGCTTTCTCACGCCACTTAACCTCTTCAACGTCCTGCGTCAGGTTTCGATTTATGGCTTGCTTGCTATCGGCATGACTTTCGTCATCCTGACTGCTGGCATCGACCTTTCGGTCGGCTCGCTCGTCGCCTTTGCCGGCCTCGTCGCCGCCGCCGTTGCCAAGGGGGGCATCGCCAACCGCTTTAGTGTGGGAGAAGGCCAGGACGTGCTCGGGTATGGCTGGGAACTTGCCGCGCTGGCAGCAATCGCTGTGGGAATAACCGGCGGCTTTCTCCAAGGCTTTGCGATCACACGGTTGAAAGTTCCACCCTTTGTGGTGACGCTCGGCGGCATGTCAGCCTTTCGCGGAATCGCGCTGCTTTTTGCCTCTGGAGGGCCGATCAGCGGTTTTCCGCCAGACTACGCCTGGTGGGGACAGGGCCGAATTGGACCGGTACCGGTGCCAGTCATCATTTTCCTCGCCTTTGCCGTACTTGCCCACATCGCGCTGCGCTATACGCGCTACGGACGGCAGGTTTACGCGGTCGGCGGCAATCCAGAGGCTGCACGACTTTCGGGGCTAAATGTTCGGCGCGTCACATTAAGCGTCTACGTCATTATGGGCTTCTTTGCCGGTCTGGCCGCTTTTGTGCTTTCGGCGCGGCTCAACTCCGCTGAGGCGGTCGCTGGCACTGGGTACGAGCTAACGGTGATTGCCTCCGTCGTAATCGGTGGTACGAGCCTTTTCGGAGGCGTCGGTTCGATCTTCGGCACGGTGATTGGAACGATTTTGATCGGCGTACTATTGAACGGGCTCGTACTGATGAATGTATCCTCGTACGTTCAGCAGATCATCATCGGTGTGATAATCGTACTTGCGGTCGCCTTCGATACTTTCGCGAAGTCCCGAAGACGCACTGCTTGAGCAACGAGGGGGAAAGCAGGCGGAATCGCTAACCAGGCACTTTGCTCCTCTCAGCAATCTCCTCAACACTTTCCGGCAGCCGGCAGATCCGGATGAGATTTCGGCTGCTGTTCAATTCCTCGCCTTGCCGGCGGCTGCAATGATCACCGGCACGATGCCCCGGATGGATGAGATTACCGCATTCGGTAGCCTGGTTTGTTGATAAAGGGGTGGGCTGGTCTCTTTATGACAAGCAGTGTTCACCGCCGTTCTATGGGAGAGTCGTGCGATGGGTGCCACCAATTTCAAGAGGCGTAAGGTCGGACGCACCGATCTGGAGTTTACAGAGTTAGGGCTTGGCAGCGCCACACTGGTAGGGATGTTTGGCACGGGTGTGCCAGATGACGAGGCGCGGGAACTGGTGAGCACGGCGCGGGATGCGGGCATCGGCTACTACGACACGTCGCCGTTCTATGGCTTCGGGCGCGCCGAACATCTAATGGGCGACGCGCTGCGCTACCGGCAGCATGGCATCGCCATCTCTACCAAGGCGGGCCGTTTGCTGAAACCGGTGCGCTCGGATGCCGAACGGACGGTGGAGCACCCGTGGACACGGCCTTTCCCGTTCGAGATCGTCTACGATTACAGCTACGACGCAATCATGCGGTCGTACGAAGACAGCCTGCACCGGCTAGGGCTCGGGCACTTCGAGGTACTGCTGGTACACGATATCGGCGTCCAGACCCACGGCGAAGAGGCGAACAAGAAGCACTGGGCCGATCTTGCCGGCAGCGGCTACAAGGCGTTCGACGAACTGCGCCGCACCGGCGCGGTGAAGGCGATCGGCCTCGGCGTGAACGAAGTGCCGGTGCTGCTCGATGCTTTTGATATCGGCGACTGGGACGTGTTCCTGCTTGCCAACCGCTACAACTTGATCGAGCAGACGCCGCTCGAGAAGCTGCTGCCCGCGGCGGCGGAGCGCGGCACCTCGCTGATCGCGGCGGGCCCGTTTGCAGCGGGCGTGCTCGCTGGCACCGACATCTGGGGCCCGAGCAACGGTGCCTACCAGAAGGCGCCGCCGCACATCGTGGAGAAGGTCAGCAAGCTGCGCGCCATCGCCGACGCCCACGGCATTCCGCTCGGGGCTGCGGCGCTGCAGTTCGGACTGGCGCATCCGGTGGTCTGCTCGGTACTGACCGGGCCGAAGACGGTTGCCGAGCTCGACGGCATCCTCAAGTGGTGGAACACGGCCATCCCAACCGGCTTCTGGGACGATGTGGCGGATCAGAAGCTGGTCGCGACGGGCACGCCGCTGCCGAACGGGCGGACAGCTTAAGCGAGCCTTAACAAATTAACTGGCAGGTTGCCGATGGAACGGGTTCTCAGATCACAATGACCTACGTGACCCCAACCGGCCCGAAAGGTCAAGCAGGCAACCGGTATGCGATAGGCCGCATCCTGCGCAGTTCTGGGCTGACAGATAGCTCTTTACGAGTTGTCGGGATACAGATTTCTGTCTACTGCTACGCACGATACACGAGAGCTCTTAATGTCCCCCGACGCCAACGCCGCAGCCATCCTGCTCAACCCTGCCGATGATGTTGCGGTAGCGCGGCGCCGCATCGCAAATGGCGAAGGCTCCGGGGTTCAAGGGGTTATTGCGAAGCAACTCATCCCGCGTGGCCACAAGATCTCGCTGCGCCAGTTTCTGCCGGGGGCCGAGTTGCGCAAGTTCGGACAGGTCATCGGGGTTGCCACGCAAGAGATCCAGCCGGGCGAACATGTCCATCTGCATAACCTTGCCATGACTGAATCATCCGCTGCGCATCAGTTCGCCATAGAGACGGAGGAGACTGGAATGTTGCCCGAGGCCGACCGGCGGACCTTCCTGGGCTATGACCGCGGTGCGGGCGGTATCGGCACGCGGAATTTTATCGGCGTGCTGACGACGGTGAACTGCTCGGCCACGGTTTCCCGCTATATAGCGGACCACTTCAACCAGATGGGCGGATTGGAAGGCTTCGGCAATGTCGATGGCGTCGTGGCCCTGACCCATGGGCTTGGCTGCGCCATCAGCAACAAGTCGGAAGGCTACAAGTATCTGACGCGCGTCATCCAGGGCTATGCGCGGCATCCGAATTTCGGTGGTATCCTGATGATCGGGTTGGGCTGCGAGACCAACCAGATCCAGCCAATTCTCGAACATTACAAGCTAGAAGAGGGAGAGCGCTTCCGCACGATGACCATTCAGCAACTGGGGGGAACGCGAAAGACGATCGAAGCGGCCAGCGGCATGATCCGAGAGATGCTTCCTGCGGTGAACAGTGCAGGGCGGACGCGACAGCCCCTGTCCGGCCTCAAGGTCGCACTGGAGTGCGGTGGATCGGACGGGTACTCAGGCATCACCGCGAACCCGGCACTTGGCCATGCGTCCGATCTGATTGTGCGCAACGGCGGCACATCCTGCCTGGCCGAGACCCCCGAAATCTATGGCGCCGAACACCTGCTCACCCGTCGCGCTGTTCGCCCTGAAGTCGCGCAAAAGCTGATCGACCGGATCGACTGGTGGCGGGACTATACTGCGCGCAACGGCGCTGAGCTGAACAACAACCCCAGTTACGGCAATAAGCAGGGCGGCCTGACGACCATCCTTGAAAAGTCCCTCGGTGCCGTGGCCAAGGGAGGCTCGATGCCTCTCAAGGCCGTCTATGAATATGCCGAGGTCATCGACCAGCCGGGTTTCGTCTTCATGGACACCCCCGGCTATGACCCCGTAGCGGTGACGGGACAGGTCGCGGGCGGGTGCAACGTCGTATGCTTCACGACCGGGCGCGGCTCGGTCTCGGGCTGGAAACCGGCGCCCACTATCAAGATTGCCACCAACACCGAAATGTATGAACACATGCGCGAGGACATGGACATCGACACCGGCGGAATCGTCGCGGGCACCGAGACCATCGAAAGTGCAGGCGAAAAGATCTTTGAACAGATCATCGCTGTTGCGTCCGGCGAGAAGACTGTAAGCGAGCTTTACGACTACGGCGACAACGAATTCGTGCCCTGGCAGGTAGGCGCGATCACCTGACCTGCAGCTTCAGGCGTAGAAGCTTAGTAGTTCCGGGCTGCCCTCGCTGCGCACCGGTTGTGCGCGCACGATGACATTCGCCTCGGAACTCAGGATATGCTTTCGCACAGTCGTTCGACCGCCTGTCGCAGGGAGACAATCAACGCCTCCGGGGTGCGACAGGCAACAGGCAGCGGCGAAAGGACTCCATGGCCGCCGCTGCCGCAAGGCTCTTCGAGAATCACCCGCATTTCACGATCTTCCCCGGAGACTCGGTCGAGATCATGGCGTGTCTGCCGCTTCCGGCGCAGTGACCATCGCTCAATGCAAGGAGTGGGACCGGGTCGCGGAGAGCCAGAGTAAGGACGATGCCCCGGTTCAATCGGCAGCCGAGCCGTGTCTGGCCGGTTTGCATGATGAGCTGAGTTGATCCCCGCCAGTGAGGGGATACACAGTCATATGGGTGAGATCAGCTATCCCTATCCACTTCAAAGTGAACTTGTCCACCGACATAACTTCGGCTCTGCTTCGACTCGGGCACGGGAGTACGCAACTGAGGGGGCCTCAATGTTCGATACAGATACCATTCGCGCCTTAGCACTGGTCGCGGCGATGTTCGTAGCCTTTTGCGGAGCGGTGGAATTGCTTCAACAGGCGACCTACCACGAGGTGCTGCAGAACTGATCACGCGGGCTGGGATCTGCCGCCGTTTGAGCAGCGTCAGGACAGCAGGGGACGAGCAACATAAGGGCGACTGATGCCAGCCCCATGTCGCGTGTTCGGCGAACATTGCGCGCCGGTAAGATCGGACGAAGCCGAACCTGAGTTCAGCGGATTACGCATTGCCCGTTACCATGAGAATGAACCGGAGCAGAAAACCAGTCGATGACCGTAGTATCGACGAAATAACATCAAGATTTAGACCGAACTGCGAACCCGCCAACGGCAAAATAATCAGAATTCCGATCAAAATCAGCATTCCGTACGGCTCCAGGCGCGACAGCGGGTAGGCCAGTACGTTTGGCAGTAGCCCGACCGCGACCCGTCCGCCATCGAGCGGAGGGATGGGGAGCATGTTGAAGATTGCCAGCACGATATTGATGAGGAGTGCATTCTTCAGGTTGTCGGCGATCCATTGTGTGGTGCCGGCCGGAGCAAGGTCCAGGGCATGAAATGCCAGTGCCGCCAGCACGGCCAGCACAATGTTGGTGGCAGGTCCAGCCAAGGCCACCCAGACCATGCCGATCCGCGGGCTGCGCAGCGCCGAGAAGTTCACGGGCACCGGCTTGGCATAGCCGAACAGAAACGGCGAATGGGACAGCAGCAGCATCGCCGGCAGGATCACCGTGCCGAAGGGATCGATGTGCTTTGCGGGATTGAAGCTGACGCGGCCGAGGTTCCAGGCGGTATTGTCGCCGAGGCGATGGGCGACAAAGGCGTGGGCCGCCTCATGAAAGGTAATGGCGAAGACAAGGGGCAGCACCCAGACCGAAACGTCGTAGATGGAGAAGTTCAACCGGATGCTCCGCTGGTTTGCCCTGGCAGCCTATTCGCTGAAGGCAGCAATCTCTAGTCGCGATCGGGAATGAGTCTGGGCTGCTTGCCCTTCGGCGCTTTGGTGAAGCCCTACCCTGCTCTGCCCTTTGCAACAAGCTCGACGTGTGTCGAGTTGGCCATGATGGTCATTCGCTGCCCTGTCCCTGCGATCTCGATTGTCACCTGCCAGGGCCGCCAACATCGAGCAACGGCGGGGCAGCATGGGCAATCAACTCTCAGCGGTGAGCAGCAGATGCTGACCATTGCTCGTACACTGATGACGAACCCGTCGGTCCTTCTACTCGACGAGCCGCTCGAAGGGCTTGCACCAACAATCATCGAGGAACTCACCGCCGCGATCCTGCGGATGGCCGATGACGAGGACATCGCTCTTGTTCTGATCGAGCAGCATGCTGAGGTTGCCCTGAGGACGGAGGAGGCAGTGATCGTTGAGCGCGGCGTTATCGTGCACAGGGCGCGGTCGGAGGAACTTCTGAACGACCGCGCGATTCTCGACCGCCATTTAGGGCTGCACTTGGCTTAGCGGAGATCTCTTGTCGGCCTTTACCGCCGTCGCGAAGCGAATCACCGCTGTCGCGACCTTCGATACATACCATCGGCTCTCGTTTGTGTGGTCACGGAACGGTACAATTGGATGCCGGATATCAGTTCTGGCAGTCATGCGATCACGATTTCGGAGTGCATGCTGGGAACGCTCCTCGGCAATGGCTGCGACACTGACCGGCTTGATCGGGGGGCGCACTGTTGGGGGAACGATATCCTCCACGGTGCGTCCAATCTTGCGCGCAATCGCAGCAGCGACGTGGCTCGCGCAATTGCGGCCCTGGCATCGCCCCATACCTATTCGGCTCAAGGCACGAACGACGTTAGGATCGTCGACACCATCGTCGATTATGGCGTCAAGCTCGAATGCAGTCCGTTCTTCGCACCGGCAGATGATCGTATCCGGAGTAGCGAGCTCATAGAGCCCGGGCCCCACCGCATAGATCTCGTTCAAGGTTTTCAGAAACCGTTTCATCCGGCGCAAACGGCCCAACGATTTCGCCGCCCGGATGGTAGCTTCATGCTCTGCGATGGCGCCTAGATCGCGCGCCGCAATTATGCCGGCGACGCGCCCTTCTTCGATGGCGTGTTTAGCCCCGCCGACGCCGCTGCCGTCACCCGCCGCGAAGACACCGGGCACCGATGTCCGCATGAACTCGTCCTTGACTGGAAGCCAGCCGCCGAAGTTGCGACTAAAATGCTGCTGACAGCCAAGCAACCGGAAGAGCTCACCAGACGATTCAAGACCGTAGCCGAGCAGCACTGTGTCCACTTCAATCTCCGTTCCGTGCCGGGCACGACGCGCCAATCGCGGTCGACCCTGGCAACAACGGCGCGTTCGACCTCGCGGCGTCCTTCGACACGAACGACGATCGTTGAATAGGAGAACGGGACGCGCCCAAAGAAGAGTTGGGTCCGGTACTTTGCCGCTTCACGCAGAATTGCCGGATCGCCTTCGATCGCAAGCTTGGCCAGCGCAAGCGCTCCCGGCCGCGGCGCTGCCTCAACGACCTCGACGATGTTGGCGCGGTACTTGCGAAGTTGCGCGGAAAACGCCAGCGCAAGCGGCCCCGATCCTGCCATGAGGATTCTCTTTCCAGGCAGGACGCGCTGGATGGCGACTAGCGTCTTGGCGGCGCCGGCGGTGAAGACGCCGGGCATTGTCCAACCCGGGAATGCAACAGAACGGTCTCGCGCCCCGGTGGCTATGACGATCGCCCTTGCGTCGATAGTTCCAGATGTCTCGTCGTCGCTCACATAGGCGATCCGCTTGTCCCAAATCCCCCAGGCGACGGTGCTCGAGCGGATCTCGGCGCCGCTAGCCCGGGCGCTTTCAATGAGCGTCTGTCCATCCTCATATTCGTGTCCAGCCGCTTGCGCGTCAGTGACCGAGAAGCCTGGCCCATAACGCCGAAAAATTTGACCGCCAGGAGCGACGCCTTCATCGAGGATGCAGACAGATTTGACGCCAGCGCGGCGCGCCTCGATCGCGGCTGTCATTCCCGCCGGACCACCACCGACAATAACCAGATCCATCTGCTCCCTGGACGTCATGATCCACTCACTGAAACCTGTCTGGCGTGTAGGGAGCGACCGGCACCATCGCGTCGCCGGTGAGAAAATTCTCGGCGAAGACGCGTCCGCAGATCGGCCCCATGGTAAAGCCGAGCGGTGCATAAAGAACATGAAAACCCTTCACGACGCTCGACTTGCCGATAATGGGTAGGCCGTCGGGCACGCCGGAGCCCATGCCCGACCAACTCCTGACCAGCTGCGCGTGTGCTATCTCCGGTACCGTCCGCGTCGCCACCCAACAATTGCCGACGATCGAGTTGAGTAACGGCACACATCGTCTCCGAATACGGTCGTAGCTGCCCGGCCAACCCCCGCCGATAATGAAGGTCCCGTTCTGCGACTGCTTAAGCGTCAGGCCCTTGCCGACATGCTGGAGGAGATGGTCGCGCATGATCGGCGGGCGGGCCTCGGTCACCATGACTTGTCCGGCGGCACCGGTGACGGGGATTTTCAGTCCGACCATGCGTCCAAGCTCGGCTGTCCAGGCTCCAGCGGCGGAAATGATTTGGCGCGCACGAAAGGCGCCGCGTCCTGTCTCGATCACAAAGCCGCCATCGCTTTCGCGTGTGATCGCGCGAGCCGGGGCGTCGGCGAAAAACCTGGCGCCGTGGCGAGCCGCCGCCTTGTTGTGGGCAGGCGTCACCAGCAGCGGATTTGCAAAACCCTCGCCTTCCAAGAAACTTCCGCCGATAACGTGTGGCCCGAGATACGGCGCTACCGCGATGATTTCATCGCGCGATAGAACCCTGCTCTCGACGCCCATGGATCGCTCGGCGGCTACCTTCTTCTCG
>CAVTKY010000002.1:0-153093 GCA_963735385.1 uncultured Alphaproteobacteria bacterium
CGAGGAAACGCGCGCTATTTTTCCCAGAAAGGAACCTGTCCATGCCAAGGAAGAAGACAAGAACCGCCCGCGGCCCATACGTGCCGCACGCACTGCGCCAACGATGCAGATCGCGCTGAGGCTCGCGAATACCCAGGCCGGTCGCCTGACCGCTGCCGGAACAAGCTGTGCCGGAATGGCCGCTGCCATCTCGTCGTAGAGGATGAAAGCGGCGACGCATTCTGTCGGGGCGGGCTCGGCCGCGCCGCGATCGACCAGGCGGCCCTCATGCTCCTGTTTTTCTCCCGACTGGGAGACAAATTCGTCGGGGCGAGTGAAAAATGAAAAAACGCCCATCTTGTCGTCATCCTCGGGCGAAGCGACGCGCGGATGCCCGGGGATCCTGTGTTTCGGATAGTTTTGGACGATGGGAAGGAGGCCGAAGGGACAGGGGACCGGGAGCCTATGGGGCAGACGGTTGCCGGCGCGAAACCGGCGCCTATGCGATCTGGCCAGCAAAGCAGCGCTGCCCACCAACGTTTCGCTTTATTAAAGCAATCCCTACATTAAGCACGACGACATTTCGGGCGAGGCAGGCATGACAGATTTCACTCCCTTACAATCTCTTCTCGGAGGCGTTCTGATCGGCCTCGCCGCCATGCTGCTGATGGCGCTTCACGGCCGGATCGCGGGCATGACAGGCATACTCGATGGAGTTATTCCGCCACTTCCGGCTGACTGGCGTTGGCGTACGTCATTCCTTGCCGGCGCCGCCGTCGCTCCCCTTCTCTACCTGCTTGGTGGAGCGGAGATTGCTTTCAGCGTGCCGGTTCCGACTGCTGGTCTCGTGGTCGGCGGCCTGCTCGTCGGGATCGGCGTCACTTTCGGCAGCGGTTGCCCGAGCGGCCACGGAATATGCGGCATCGCACGGCTTTCGCCGCGCTCCATTGTGGCCGTCATCACCTTCATGACCACGGCATTGGCGACCGTTTATCTCGTCCGCCATGTCATCGGAGCATGACCATGAACAAACTCATGTCCGCCTTTGTCATCGGCGCGATCTTCGGTCTCGGCATCGCGGTGTCAGGCATGATCAATCCTGCCAAGGTGCTCAACTTCTTCGATATCGCCGGAACCTGGGATCCAAGCCTCATTTTCGTGATGGGCGGTGGGCTCGTCACCGCCTTCATCGGCTACCGTCTGGTTTTCAGACGCCAAAAAGCACCGGTGTTCGAACCCGATTTCGCTTTGCCCGACAGGCAAAACATCGACGGGCAACTCGTCGGCGGTGCGGCCCTCTTTGGAATCGGCTGGGGCATCGCCGGCTTCTGTCCGGGCGGCGCTATACCGGCACTCGGGCTGCTCTACCCGCAAACCCCCATTTTCCTTGCGGCCATGATTGCGGGGATTATCATTGCAAGGATCATCAAGGCTCGCCTGCCCTCGACTGCTCCAGCCTGAGCGGCTCTTCCAGGAGAATGCGATGTTCCAGCCTATACCCTTCGTGCCCGTCCTTTCAGTCAAGCCGGAAGCGACCGGTTTTTTCGACGAGCAGACCAATACGATCTCCTATGTCGTGAAAGACCCGGCTTCGACCGCCTGCGCGGTGATCGACTCCGTCATGGACATTGACCTTGCGGCAGGACGCATCACGCACGAGGGCGCCGACCGCATCGTCGCGCACATCCAGGAGCGCGGTCTCGAACTCGAATGGATCATCGAGACGCATGTGCATGCCGATCACCTGTCAGCCGCGCCCTACATCCAGGAACAGCTGGGGGGCAAGCTCGGCATCGGCGAAAACATCATTATCGTGCAGGATACGTTCGGCAAGATCTTCAACGAAGGCACCGAGTTCCAGCGCGACGGCTCGCAGTTCGACCGGTTGTTCGGCGACGGCGACAGCTACACGATCGGCTCGATGACAGCCTATGCCATGCATACGCCCGGCCATACGCCGGCTTGTATGACGCATGTGATCGGCGATGCCGCCTTCATCGGCGACACGCTATTCATGCCTGACGGAGGCTCGGCGCGCGCCGACTTTCCGGGCGGCGATGCCCGAGCGCTTTACCGCTCGATCCGGCGTGTGCTGTCGTTCCCCGGCGAGATGCGGCTTTTCATATGCCACGACTACGGGCCGAACGGCCGCGATATCAAATATGAGACGACGGTGGCGGATGAACGCGTCCACAACATTCACGTGAAGGACGGCGTGACGGAGGATGAATTCGTGACGATGCGCGAGGCGCGGGACAAGACGCTCCAAATGCCGAAGCTCATCATTCCATCTCTCCAGTGCAATATGAGGGCGGGGCAGTTGCCGCCAAAGGACGACGATGGCAAGACGTTTCTGAAGGTGCCGGTCAATACGCTCTGACACTTGCCTTACGCCCGAAGAGAAGAGGACAGACCAATGGACTATCGCCAGATCAACGACGACTACGCCGTGGCCGGCCAGATCACCGCGGACCAGGTGGCCGATATCAAGGCCGCGGGCTTCAAGAGCGTGATCTGCAACCGGCCCGATGGCGAGCAGCCGGGCCAGCCGACGGCCGCCGAGATCAAGATCGCTGTCGAGGCCGCAGGCCTCACTTTCCGCCATATCCCGGTCGTCAGCGGCCAGATCACCGGCGACGACGTCGAGAAGACCGCCTCGGCGCTCGACGAACTGGAAGGCCCGGTCTTCGCCTACTGCCGTTCCGGCACCCGCTGCACGAACCTGTTCACGATGGCGCGGCAGGCACGAAGCTGACTTCTGGTCACAGCAACTCAACAGGCAGGAGGGAGAACCGAAAAGCGAAGAGGGCCACCGTCAGCTCGCAATCTCGCATGGGATACAGGTCAAAGCGGCAGCGCGCCCGTTTCCTTCAGCGTCTCCAGCACGATGGCCGTCTTCACATGCTGTACCGATTCATGCGGCAAAAGCACGCCGTTGACGAATTCGGACAGCGACTTCAAGTCTGGCGTCACGACCTTCAGGATGTAGTCCATCTCGCCGGTCAGCGCATGCGCCTCCTGGACTTCGGGCAGCCGCGATATCAATTCGGCAAAGCGCCGCGCATTGTCCCGGTTGTGGGTGGCGAGCGTCACCGAGATGACATTGACCAGCGAAAACCCCAGCCGGTCGCGGTCGAGCACCGCCCGATATCCGCGGATCACCCCGTCTTCCTCGAGCCGCTGACGACGGCGCGAACACTGCGACGGCGACAGATTGACCCGCTCGGAAAGGTCATTGTTGGTCAGCCGGGCATCGTCCTGCAGCAGCGCCAGTATCTTGCGGTCAAATTGATCGAAATGCGCCGTATCCACGCAACCTTACCTTTTCGTGCATGATCCATGCGGAATTTCAGCATTTTGGCGTTGTCATTGCAAGCACATTGCACCCAGGGAGGCGTAGGATTGGAACAACCTGAAATTACGCACGTTGGGAGGCCATTATGGGACCTTTTCCGCACGACGCCCCTGCTGCCACGATCAGCAAATCCAACCCCGCCGGTACCGATGGCTTCGAGTTCGTCGAATTCGCACATCCGGAGCCGGAGAAGCTATCCGAGCTCTTCACGCGAATGAGCTATACACCGGTTGCGAAGCACCGGACCAAAGACAGCACTGTCTGGCGCCAGGGCGATATCAACTATGTCGTCAATGCCGAACCGGGTTCCCATGCCATGCGTTTTGTCGAAAAGCACGGTCCGTGCGCGCCTTCCATGGCATGGAGGGTCGTCGACGCGAAACACGCCTTCGATCATGCCGTCTCGAAGGGCGCTACGCCCTACGAGGGCGACGACAAGACGCTCGACGTTCCGGCTATCGTCGGTATTGGCGGTTCCCTGCTCTACTTTGTCGAAAAATACGGCAGCAAGGGTTCAGCCTATGACGCGGAATTTGAGTGGCTGGGCGAACGGGATCCGAAACCCAGCGGCGTCGGCTTCTACTATCTCGACCACCTCACCCACAATGTCTATCGCGGTAACATGGACAAGTGGTGGGCGTTCTACCGCGAACTGTTCGGCTTCAAGCAGATCCATTTCTTCGACATTGCCGGAAAACTGACCGGTCTCGTCAGCCGCGCCATCACTTCACCTTGCGGGAAGATCCGCATCCCGCTCAACGAATCGACCGACGACAAAAGCCAGATCGAGGAATATCTGAGGAAGTATCGCGGCGAGGGCATCCAGCACATCGCTGTCGGAACCGAGGAAATCTACGACGCTACGGACCGGCTTGCCGAGAACGGGCTGAAATTCATGCCGGGCCCGCCGGATACCTACTACGACAAGAGCCACGACCGCGTATCGGGCCATGACGAGCCGGTCGACCGGATGAAAAAGCACGGCATCCTGATCGACGGCGAAGGCGTTATGGATGGCGGAACGACCAAGATCCTGCTGCAGATCTTCTCAAAGACGGTCATCGGCCCGATCTTCTTCGAGTTCATTCAGCGCAAGGGCGACGAAGGATTCGGTGAAGGCAATTTCCGGGCGCTCTTCGAATCCATCGAGGAAGATCAAATCCGTCGTGGGGTGTTGAAAGTCCAGGCGGCCGAATAGCCGAGCCTCGTTGCGCCCGATCAAAATTGACGGCTGAAATCAGAGGCCGAGCCGGTCGACCTCGTCACGGCGAAATGGAATATCGTAGTCGAGAAAGAACTCGTCGAGCTGCGGGGGCTTCACCGAGGTTCCCGACAGCATCGCGTGAACCTGCCCGCGATGATGGATCTGGTGAATGAAGAGATGGGCGAGCAGGTCGCCGATGCGCTCCGGGATTGTGCCATTTTCGCCCCGGTCTGTTGGGACACGACGGTCGAGATCAGCAGCCTTCAGACCATCGCAAAACCCGATGAGCTGCCTGTCGAACTCTGCCTGGGCGGCAGCAAGTTCTGGCGCATCGCTGATCTCGGGATGCTGGTCAAAGGTACTGAGGCCACGGCCGCCCTCCACAAGCATATCGAAGTAAAACAGGTCGACCGCGAGGATATGGTTGAGCGTGGCCTTGATCGACGGGAAGAAGCTCGTCCGCGTGGCCTCGAACTCGCCCGGGCGCAGCGCAAGGACGGCTCCATAAATCCGGTCGTTCGACCAGCAATTGTTCCGCGCCATCCTGCGGAAATGATCGAAAAGATCGGCCATCGCGCGTCCTTGCTACGAGCTTCGACCATCTGCCATAGATCGGATCCCTTAACGGACAAGCCGACAACCGCCGCCAATCCGAACCCGGCCTACTCGTATTTTACCACGGCCTGCTCGATCGCGCCGAAGATCGAATGCCCGGCCCTGTCCTTCATCTCGATGCGCACCGTGTCGCCAAAGCCCATAAACGAGGTTTTCGGTCCGCCGCCGGCGATTGTTTCGATGGTTCGCAGTTCGGCTATACAGGAGTACCCCGCACCACCTTCGCTGATCGGTCTCCCCGGCCCGCCGTCAAGCTTGTTGGAGACCGTTCCCGAGCCGATGATTGTCCCGGCGGCAAGCGGTCGAGTTTTGGCGGCGTGCGCAATCAGGGCCGGAAAATCGAACGTCATGTCGATGCCCGCATTCGCTCTTCCGAATGGTTTTCCATTGAGATCGACGACGAGCGGCAGGTGCACCTTGCCGCCGTCCCAGGCATCGCCAAGTTCATCCGGCGTGACGGCGACCGGTGAAAATGCGGAGGACGGTTTGGACTGGAAGAACCCGAAGCCTTTTGCGAGTTCGGCCGGGATCAGCCCTCGTAAGGAGACGTCATTGACCAGCATGATGAGGCGGACTGCATCTCGCGTTTCCGCCGGCGTGGCGCCTGCCGGCACGTCACCGGTGACCACAGCGACCTCGCCTTCCAAATCGACACCCCAGGACTCATCGGCCACACAGATTGGGTCGCGCGGTCCAAGGAAGGAATCGGATCCACCCTGATAGATCAGTGGATCGGTCCAGAAGCTCTCGGGCATCTCCACGCCGCGCGCTTTGCGCACCAACTCGACATGGTTCACATATGCAGAGCCGTCGGCCCACTGGTAAGCGCGCGGAAGCGGCGAATGCGCATCATTTTCGTGAAACCGAGCAGACGGAACCGCGCCATGCTCGAGCGATTCCGACAAGGCCGCGAGGTGCGGCGCAATGCGCTGCCAGTTGTCGAGTGCACCCTGCAGGGTCGGCACCAGGAATGCGGCGTCGATATACCGCGTCAGATCACGCGATACGACGACCAGTTTGCCGTCGCGCGTTCCGTCCTTGAGTGTCGCGAGCTTCATGCGGTCTCCATTCCTCTAGAAAAATTCTCCCCGGTCAGATCACGGTGCGAGGCTCGATGCAAGCCGCTCCTCAAGTCCAGTCTCCCTCCGGGGTGCCGTTGAAGCGCTTCTTCAGCCCTGACCAGCAATCTATATAGTTGTCCTGGCGGGTCTCCAGTTCGGTGGCGTAACGGGTCAGCATCTGCGGAAAGCGCGTCTCGAACATGAACGCCATCGTATTGTCGAGCTTCACCGGCTTCAGTTCGAGGCTCGTCGCCTTCTGATATCCGTCAGCGTCGGGCCCATGCGCCAGCATCATGTTGTGCAGGCTGATGCCGCCGGGCACGAAGCCTTCTTCTTTGGCATCGTACTTACCGTGGATCAGCCCCATGAACTCGCTCATGACGTTCCTGTGGTACCAAGGCGGCCGAAACGTATGCTCGGCTACCAGCCATCGCGGCGGGAAAATCACGAAGTCGATATTGGCCGTCCCTGCCTCGCCCGAAGGCGCGGTCAGCACGGTGAAAATCGACGGATCGGGGTGATCGAACAGGATTGCTCCGACCGGCGAGAAGGTCGCCAGGTCGTATTTGTAGGGCGCGTAGTTGCCATGCCACGCCACGACATCGAGCGGCGAATGGCCTATTTCGGTGACATGAAACTGGCCGCACCATTTGACGATCAGGCGGCACGGCGTTTCCTTTTCCTCAAACCAGGCTACCGGCGTCTTGAAGTCGCGCGGGTTGGCGAGGCAGTTGGCGCCGATCGGGCCGCGGTCCGGCATCGTGAATTTGGCGCCGTAGTTCTCGCAGATATACCCTCGCACCGGTCCGCCGGTCAGTTCGACCTTGAAGACCATGCCCCGCGGAATGATGCATATCTCGCCGGGCGTCACCCCCATGATGCCCATTTCGGTCAGGACCCGGATGCCGCCTTCCTGCGGCACAATCAGCAACTCGCCGTCCGCGTTGAAGAAATGGTCGTTCACCATCGACGTGTTGGCGACATAGACATGCGCCGCCATGCCGACTTGAGTGAAGACGTCGCCGGCCGTTGTCATGGTGCGGATGCCGGCTAGGAAATCCGTTTCCACATTCGCCATGGGCGTGGGATTCCAGCGCAGTTGGCCAAGTGCAAGCTCGTGGTCACCAATGTTGGGCGCGGATTTCCAGTCCTTGTAAACGACGGGCTTGAAGCGCGCGGTGTGCTTCACGCTCGGGCGGATGCGGTAGAGCCACGACCGCTCATTGGCGCCGCGCGGTGCGGTAAAAGGCGATCCCGAAAGCTGCTCCGCATAAAGGCCGTAGGCCGCGCGCTGCGGCGAGTTCTGGCCCTGCGGCAGTGCGCCAGGCAGAGCCTCAGTTTCGAAGTCGTTACCGAACCCAGGCATATAGGAATGATCCATGGCGTCCTCCCTGGTTGACGCTAGTCCGTTTCATTTGTAACCATTGAAAATGTAACTATCAACATGGGTATTCTCGCCATGACGTCCCCAGATGGCTTTGCGGCGGACAATCAAGAACTGATCCTCGAGAACTTCCTGCCCTATCGGCTCAATCGGCTTGCAGACGCGATCAGCCGGGAATTCGCAAAAACCTATCGCGAACGCTATGGCTTGACGCGGCCGGAATGGCGGACACTAGCCGGTCTCGGCCAAAACGGGACGATGACCGCCACGGCGGTCGGCGAGCAATCGGCCATGCACAAGACCAAGGTTTCGCGCGCCGTTGCCGAGCTCGAGCGCCGCAAATGGCTGACACGCAAGCGCGACACGGCTGACCGCCGGGTCGAGCATCTCACGCTGACCAAGGCAGGTGAAGCAGTCTATCGCGAACTGGTTCCGCTGGCGAAAGCATACGAGGCGGAACTGCTAAGCCGAATGAGCGAAGCGCAGGAAAAGTCTGTCCTCTCAGGACTGGATGCCTTGGAAGCGGTGCTTATTCTGCAATCAAGCCGCTTGTTAGCCGTTCTGCGCATCGACCCGAAATCGAAATTGTCTTTCGGAAAGCGATAGGCGATTCAACGGAGGAAGCTTCCCACACCTACCAAAGGAGGAGCGGGCGGCGACGACAAGTGACGGCTGGAACCCATCGTCACCGGACGTAGAACCGCAAGCGCTCGTCGACTTTGTCCTGGGCGTACATCGCCTCGACCGTTCGCCGGGCGTTCGAACCCACGGATCGGCGCAACGATGGGTTTGCGATGAGCATGTCGAGGATGTCTCGCGCTTCGTCGTCACGCGCGAACAGAAAGCCGTTTTCTCCGTGAACGATCCAGTCGGCATATCCACCGTGACGGTGGCATACCACGGGCAATCCGCATGCCATTGCCTCGAATACCACGCGTCCAAAAGTTTCGACGTGACTACCCGTTCGGTAATAGAAGATGTCCAGCCCTTGCAGGAATTCTTGCGCCGGCTCCGCCCCCTCGGGAAATATCTCTATGTTCGCTTCGCGCAACGCTCCGGCAAGGCAGGAAGCGCCCTGAAGCCGAACTCTGACATTTCGCCGGGCCAACTCACGGTAGATCGGCAAGTCATGGGGATCGTGCTTTGCTTCAGTGTCCCTGCTGAGACGGCCGACGACAACGTGATCCCTCTCGCCGGCCGGACCAGGAGCAAACAGCCCGATGTCGATCGGCGATGGATGAACCACGCCTTCGAGGCCGAGCAGGCGTTTCTGAAACTCGGAGATGAATACGAACTCGGTCTTTGGCCACCGCCAAGGCGGCCTTGACGCGATGGCCGTGTGCTTCGGGTGAAACGTGTTGTAGACATAGATCAGTCTATCGGGCCTTTTTGCCAGATAGCGCCAAAGCCCCTTGCGCCAATGCGCGCCGACGAAGACGTAGTTGCCACCGTTCAGGGCCAGTGGCGTCACGCGCGAAATCGCGAAGGCTTCCATCAGCTCTGTCGACGCACGCGAAGACGTCGCCCACAGCCGGACATCATGTTCCGCGCTCAGCAACTTGAAAAGATTGAGCGCCTCCAGCTCAGCGCCGCCAAACGGATTGTGGAAGCCGCTAAAAATGTGAATTTGCTTATCGCGGCTCACTGTCATGCCCTGGTTGTCGTGGCCATCCATTAGAGTCCCAAATCATGCTGCACTGTATTTTTCAGGCGTGGATGGCGCTGCAATTCCGTGAATCTATGTACCGATCCCGAAAATCCATACAGATATTCACGGCGGAGCGCCAAGCGCCAGCGGTGAAAAGGACAGCTGTTTCTGCGGGCGATGACCCGTCGGGGCCTACTCCAAGCAAGGCGCTTCGTCTTGCAAATGCGCTCAGCGGGAATTCTTAGGACCCTATCGCGACCTACTCGGTAGAGGACACGCTCGCAGGAACCTCTCCATTTACTACCGCCGCCGCAGCAGCGCTGCCGCTCACCTGTGGAACGCTGCGACGCGGTAAGGGATACTGAGTCCGTGGCGGTATGCGGTGATGGAGCACGGCAAGACTGACCAGGCTGATGCTGCCGATCAGAACTACGATGAACAGAGGCGGGCCATGAAACGGCGAAGCCGTCGCCACCAGCGGCAACGTGCCTGCCGGCGGATGGGTGACGCGCAGGATCAGCATTAGAGCTATTGCCACGCCCACCGCGACTGCCGCCGCCCACCACATGCCCGGAAACGCCGCCACGGCACCGACACCGACGATTGCGGAAATGAGATATCCGCCGAAAATATTCATTGGCTGCGCAAGCGGGCTCCCCGGTTGGCCAAACAGCAGCACCGCGGTCGCGCCGAGCGGCGCAATCAGCAACGGCAGGCCAGTCAAAGATGAAAGACCCCCGACAAGGGACATTCCAAGGATCGCACCCGATCCCGACTTCACATGCGAGATCAATCGGCCGCTGGGCTCATGTCTGGCGGCTAAGGTGCGTATGTGGTGGCGCATGGATGGAACCGACTGGAGAAAGCCCGCCTCGATAGCAAGGGCGGCGAACCATCGGCAACGATCAAAGTTCGAACTTTCGCCCCTAAAGTAGAAAAACTTCGCAGGGCGGAATGTCGCCTACCAATCCATAACCACCTTGCCCGAATTTCCGCTACGCATCGCCTCGAAGCCGTCGCGGTAGTCATCCACGCCGATCCGGTGGGTAATCAATCCGCTTACGTCGAGCGGACCCTGCACCAGCGCGATCATCTTGTACCAGGTCTCGAACATCTCGCGGCCGTAGATGCCCTTCAGATGCAGCATCTTGAAGATCACCTTGTTCCAGTCGATTTCAAAGCCCGTCGGGGCAATGCCAAGAATGGCGATCTTGCCGCCATTGTTCATCGTATCGATCATGTCGCGGAAGGCCGGAGCCGCGCCGGACATTTCCAACCCGACATCAAAGCCCTCGGTCATGCCGATCTCCCGCATTACCTCGCGAAGCTTCTCCTTCGACGCATCGACGACGTGCTGAACGCCCAGCTTCTTTGCCAACGCCAGCCTTGTCGGATTGATGTCGGTGATCACGACCTTTCGCGCGCCGACGCATTGCGCCACGAGTGCCCCCATGATGCCGATCGGACCCGCGCCGGTGACCAGCACATCCTCACCGACAAGATCGAACGAGAGCGCCGTGTGGACCGCATTACCGAGGGGATCGAATATCGCCGCGATCTCGTCGGGTACGTCGTCGGGAATTGGCACGACATTGTGCTGCGGGATCGCCAGATACTCGCCGAAAGCTCCGGGCCGGTTGACCCCGACCCCCAGCGTATTGCGGCAAAGATGGCCCCTCCCGGCGCGGCAGTTGCGGCAATGGCCGCACACGATATGCCCCTCGCCTGAGACGCGTTGGCCAACCTTGTATTCGGTCACGGCTGCGCCGAAATCGGCCACCACCCCGACAAACTCGTGCCCGGTCACCATCGGCACGGGCACCGTCTTCTGCGCCCATTCGTCCCAGTTCCAGATGTGAACATCGGTACCGCAGATCGCGGTTTTCTTGACCTTGATCAGCACGTCGTTGGGGCCGATCTCCGGCACCGGCACCTCTTCCATCCAGAGGCCGGGCTCCGGCTTGGCCTTCACCAGCGCACGCATCATGTTCGACATGTTCAATCCTTAGCCAATAATGCCCAACTCGCGCCCGACTCTGCCGAACGCCTCGACGGCCCGGTCGACATCCTCCGCCGAGTGGGCCGCCGACATCTGTGTTCGAATCCGTGCCTGCCCCTTCGGCACAACGGGAAAGGAAAATCCGATCACATAGATGCCGTGACCCAGCAGCCGCGCCGCCATCTCCTGCGCCAAGGCGGCATCGCCCAGCATGACCGGGATGATCGGATGGTCGGCCCCGCCCAGTTTGAAGCCTAGCTTCGTCATCTTCTCGCGGAAGCGGGACGCGTTGGCATAAAGCCGCTCGCGCAGCGCGTCGCCCTTCTCGATGATGTCGAACACCTTGATCGATGCGCCTGCGATCGCTGGCGCAAGTGTGTTGGAAAACAGGTACGGACGCGAGCGTTGCCGCAGCCAATCGACCACCTCCCGCTTTGCGCAAGTGTAGCCGCCCGACGCGCCGCCAAGGGCTTTGCCGAGAGTCCCGGTGATGATGTCGACCCGGCCTTCCACGCCACAATGTTCAGGTGACCCGCGGCCGTGCTTTCCGACGAAGCCAACCGCGTGGCTGTCGTCTACCATGACCATCGCGCCATATTTTTCGGCGAGGTCGCAGACGCCCCTTAGATTGGCGACGATGCCGTCCATCGAGAAGACGCCATCGGTTGCGATCAACCGGAACCGTGCGTCGGCCGCCTCTTTCAGCTTGGCCTCCAGATCGGCCATGTCGTTATTCGCATAGCGGTATCGCCGCGCCTTCGAGAGCCGTACGCCATCAATAATCGAGGCATGGTTCAGCGCATCGGAAATTATGGCATCCTCCTCGGAAAGGAGCGTTTCGAACAGGCCCGCATTGGCGTCGAAGCAGGAGGAATAAAGGATCGTGTCATCCATGCCGAGGAACTTCGAGATTGTCGCCTCGAGCGCCTTGTGCTCTTCCTGTGTGCCGCAAATGAACCGCACAGAGGCCATGCCATAGCCGTAGCGGTCGATCGCCGCCTTGGCGGCGTCGCGAAGGTCGGCATTGTCTGCGAGCCCGAGATAATTGTTGGCGCAGAAATTGAGCACCTTGTCTCCGCCCGCCACTTCAATCTGTCCGGACTGGGTCGAGGTGATCACTCGCTCGGATTTGTAGAGGCCGGCCGACTTCAGGCCGTCGAGCTCAGTAGTGATATGGGAGAGAAAAGTTTCGCTCATTGGCCATTGCTCCGTGGGAGGTTCGTACCGCCGGATCCCTGCGGTAGGCTATCATAAATGCGGCCGCACCACGCGCGGCTTCCTTGCTTCGCAGGATGCGAAAATGAAAGCGTTGTGGCAAGCTGACGACTCCATGGGGGATCACCCCGTTCTGGCGGTCCACAGGGAGCAGGGTTTAACGCCCAACGCCGGATCGGCGTCGCTGTTTCAGCGGCACCACCAGCATAAAAGCCTCGCAAGACCTGCGTTGTTGAATCAACTGGCCTCGCTATCTCCTTGTTCGAGTACAGAATTTCCTGCGCAGAATCTAAATTCGCATCGCGAAGCGTATGCCGTCATAGATCGCCGCATGGATGTTGCGCGACGAAACCGCGTCACCGATCCGGAACAGAATTAAACCGGCGTCGGGATACTTTTCGGGAAAGATTGGCCCGCCGTTCACAAGCCTCTCGTAGTCCACTGTCCCGGCGTTCTTGGAAAATGGCTTCAGCGCGAAATAGAGATCGTCGAGAGGCAGCGTGCCATGCTCGACGACGACCTGGTCCACACGCCGTTCTGCCCGCCAGCCGTCGGCAAAGTCAGATGAAAGCGTTGCAACCAGCGCGTTGCCTTCGCGGCGGATCGAATTGAGCCTCGTATTGATCGTGACCGTAACGCCCTTTTCATGGAAGGCGCGCATGTAGGGCACATGGTTCATGCCCCCCATTTCGGGAGCGAAGAACCGTTCCGGCGATACCAGTTCAAGCCGGGATCCGGCGTTGGCGATCAGCTCCGCCGCCGTCATGCCCTGGTGGCCGCCATTGTCGTCAAAGAGAAGGACGTGTTCCGCGGGCTTCACGGCTCCCGCAATGATGTCCCAGCTCGACGTGGCGAGGTCGCCGCCGCTCTCCAGCGGCGGGTTCTGCGGAAGCCCGCCGGTGGCGATCACAACGACATCCGGCGACAGCGCCAGCACGTCGTCCTTTTCCGCCCAGGTATCATAGTGGATGCCGACGCCCAGCCGCTCCAGCTCCGCGAGCCGCCAGTCGACAATGCCGATCAGTTCCTTGCGGCGCGGGTTCTGCGCGGCGAGCCGGACCTGTCCGCCGGCTTGCCCGGAAGCCTCGAGCACCGTCACTCTATGCCCGCGCTCGGCCGCCACACGCGCCGCCTCCAGCCCGGCCGCACCAGCGCCAACAACCACGACGCGTTTCGCCGGGCCGTCGGATCGAGCAATGACATGCGGGATGGATGCTTCCCGTCCGGTGGCGGCGTTGTGGATGCAGAGCGCCTCGCCTCCTTCGTAGATCCGGTCAAGACAATAGGTCGCGCCGACGCAAGGCCGGATTTGATGTTCTCGCCCCTCCATGACCTTGCGCACGATGTGCGGATCGGCGAGATGGGCGCGCGTCATGCCCACCATGTCGAGCTTGCCGGTGGCTATGGCGTGCCTGGCCGTCGCAACATCGGAAATGCGGGCCGCGTGGAACACCGGAAACTTGGTCGCGGCGCGCACGTCGCCGGCAAAATCGAGATGCGGTGCGGAGCGCATGCCGGTGATGGGAATGACGCCGGTCAGGGCTGCGTCCGTGTCGATATGGCCGCGAATGATATTCAGAAAGTCGAATTTTCCAGAGTCTGCCAGACGCCGCGCGATTTCGACGCCTTCCTCCTTCGATAGCCCTTTCTCGAAATCCTCGTCCGCGACCATGCGGATGCCGACGATGAAATCCGGGCCGACCGCTCGGCGCACCGCGTCAATGACCGCCCATGTAAAACGCAGCCGATTCTCCAAAGAGCCGCCATATTCGTCGTCCCGGCGATTTGTGGCCTGTGACCAGAATCCGTCCATCAGATGGCCGTAAGCCTCGAACTCGATGCCATCCAGCCCCGACGCCTGCATTCTTTGCGCGGCGGCGGCATAGTCGGCGACGATACGCTCAATGTCCCAGTCCTCGGCCTCTTTCGGGAAGGCGCGATGCGCAGGCTCGCGCACCGGTGAGGCCGAGAGCACGGGAAGCCAGTCTGCCCTGTTCCAGCTGGTTCGGCGGCCGAGATGGGTCAGCTGGATCATCACCTTGCAATCGTGCTCATGGCATTGGTCGGCGAGTTCCTTCAGCCATGGCACGATCTCGTCACTGTAGGCGTACAGATTGCCGAACGCGGCCGGGCTGTCGCGAGAGATAATCGCCGAACCGGCGGTCATGGTCAGAGCCATGCCACCCTTGGCCTTTTCGGCATGGTAAAGCCGATAGCGCTCCTTCGGCATTCCGTCCTCGGAATAGGCCGGCTCGTGACTGGTCGACATGACGCGGTTCTTCAACGTCAGGTGTTTGAGCGTGTAAGGCTGGAGCAGCGGATCGTTGGCGAGCATGGCTTCTTGGTTCTACCGAAAGGTTGCTATAAGCGCCCGCAAAGGAGCAATACGATGACAAGCACCGACAGCCTGACCCAGCTGGGCGCGCGGGTGGAAACGCCTTCTTCGCCCGAGCGTGCCATTCTCGAAACCGTACCGTTCGCGCGCGGCGACGGGGTACCCGCGATCGTCCGCTTCACCTGCCCGGAGTTCACATCGCTGTGCCCGGTCACCGGACAGCCGGACTTCGCGCACATCGTGATCGACTATGCGCCGGACAGGCTTCTGGTGGAATCGAAGTCGCTCAAGCTCTTTATGGTTTCGTTCCGTAACCACGGCGCATTCCACGAGGACTGCACGATCATGATCGGCCGCCGCGTCATCGAGGCGACAAGACCGCTCTGGCTGAGAATAGCAGGTTACTGGTTTCCGCGCGGCGGCATCCCGATCGATGTGTTCTGGCAGACCGGGGAGCCGCCCAAAGGCGCGTGGCTTCCCGAAACGGGCGTGGCGCCCTATCGGGGGCGCGGGTAAGCACCGGGTCGCGGCCATTTTCAGCGTGATCAATGGAGCGGGAGCCGGCGATACCGGCCCGGCAGTTTCGGGTCGTGGAAATGGCCCATTGGGCCATGCTCGGCGAAATGCTGCGACCACCGCTTCATCGCTGTGGCATCGAGCGAGACGCCCAGTCCCGGCCCTTCCGGAACGCGCACCACATTGCCTTTCTGGCGGAAAGGACCGCCCTCCACCACATCGCCCACCTGCCAGCGGAACAGCGATTGCGAGGCTTCTGTGATCCAGGGCGTGGCGGCGGTTACATGCAGATAGGCGGCGGTCATGATGCCTAGATCATTGGAGTAGCACCAGAACCCCTTGCCCATCGCTTCGCATGCGGCGATGAATTTCAAGGTCTTGGAAAGCCCGCCCAAGGCCGCGAAGTTACAGACGAAATAGTCCGGCGCTCCGAGCGCAACCGCCCTTCTCAAATCAGGAATGTGGGTCGAGAACGGGATGGGCGAATGCTGCCGCAACGCGGCCATTTCCTCAAACGTTGCAACAGGATCCTCGTAGTTGCGAATGTTAAAGGGCTCGATTTCGCGCAGCACCCAGCGAGCCGTCGTCAGGGACCATTGCATGTTGGAATCGAGCCTGATCTGCGCGGTGTCTCCGAGCGCCTCGCGCAGCATCCTGACGGTACGGATTTCGAGCTGCGGGTCGCCCATGATGAGCTTGCCCTCGAAGATGGTCGAGCCATGCTCCTCGCGCATCCTCAGACAATAATCAACGATGGCTTCCGGCGACATTTCTCCGCCTGCCCCTTCCTGACGAGGGCGGAAGGCGAAGTATTCCGAAAACGGGATGTCCTTGCGCACCGCGCCGCCGAGCAGCTTGTAGAGCGGCATGCCGGTAACCTTGCCTCGAATGTCCCACAGCGCCAGTTCCACCGAGCCGAACGCAACCGACGCCGCGTTTTCACCTGTATTGGCGGTGATCTGCCAGGGCGGCACGCAGCGCGCCTCGCAGTCGGCGAGATCGAGCGGATCGGCACCGATCAGCGCTGGCGCGATATCGGCTTTGATCACCTCGCCAAAATGCCACCACGGCGCTTCGCCAAGTCCGACAACGCCCTCATCGGTCTCCACTTCGACGATGGATTTGGAGGCGCCTCCGTAGAGCCCGGCTGTCCACCAGAAGGGCGCGTCGAGTGGGACATTGACATGCGTGACGCGGATATTGGTGATCTTCATCGGCCGCCCTCAATACCACGCATCATCCATCGACGCCTTCTTCTGCGCCATGAAATCCTTGAGCGCTTCATCGATCCCCTCGTCGAGAGGCGGAGCCTCGTACTCGGAAAGCGCCTTTTTCCAGCGGCGGTTGGCGCGGATGGCCGCATCGTCCGATCCCGCAGCTTCCCATTTCTCGAACGGTTCGTTGTCGGCGATTTCGGAGTCCCAGAACGCCGTTTCATAGTTCGCCATCGTGTGGGCGCATCCGAAGAAATGGCTGCCCGGCCCCACCTCCCGAAAAGCGTCCAGCGCAAGCTGGTTGTCGTCGACCTTGACCCCGTCGAGATAGGTGTGGAGCGCACCGCAGAAATCGGTGTCCATGACGAACTTCTCGTAGGACATGGACAGAAGCCCGTCGAGAAAGCCGGCCGAATGCAGGATGAAATTCGCCCCGCAATGGACGGCGGCCAGCATGGACATCGTGCCTTCGTTCATCGCGTGCGCGTCGGGCAGCTTCGATGTGGTGAAATTGCCGGAGCAGCGCAGCGGCAGATTGAGCCGCCGTGCGAGCTGGCCAACCACCATTGAGCCTATCGCGGGCTCGGGCGTGCCGAATGTCGGCGAGCCGGAGCGCAGCGACATGGAGGACAGGAAATTGCCGAAGATCACCGGCGCGCCCGGCCTTTCAAGCTGGGTGAGCGCGCAGCCGGCCATGGTTTCGGCGAGCGACTGGGCGATCGCCCCGGCATTCGTCACCGGCCCCATGGCGCCGCCGAGAATAAAGGGGACGACCACCGCCGCCTGGTTGGCCCGGGCATAGGCCCGGAGCGCCGTGGTCATAGTCGCGTCCCAGACAAGGGGGGAATTGACGTTGACATTGCCGAGGATCACGCAGTTCCGGTCCACGAAGTCGCGGCCGAAAACGATCCGCGTCATTTCGATGGAATCTTCCGCGCGGCTCTCCGCCGTCACCGAGCCCATGAACGCGCGATCCGAGTAGCGGATATGCGCATAGACCATGTCGAGGTGGCGCTTGTTGACCGGCACATCCACCGGCTCGCAGATGGTCCCGCCTGAATGGTGGAGCCAGGGCGAGGACTGGGCGAGCTTCACGAAATTGCGGAAATCCTCGATCGTGCCGTAACGGCGGCCCTTGTCGATATCCATGACGAAAGGCGAACCGTATGCCGGAGAGAACACCACGCTCTTGCCGCCGATCCGGACTGATCTCTCCGGGTTGCGCGCATGCTGGGTGAATTCGGCGGGCGCGGTCTTCAGGATTTCCCGCAGCATGCCCGGTTCGAATTTCACGAGCACGCCATCGACCGTCGCACCCGCCCGTTTCCAGTGAACTAGCGCAACCGGATCGTCGCGGAACTCGATGCCGATCTCGGCCAGGATGCGATCGGCCGTATCCTCGATGCGGACGAGGCTTTCCTCGGCCATGATGTCGTAGGTCGGAATTCCGCGCACGATATAGGGCCGGCCAAGACCCTGGGGGCCATGCGAGCGCTGATCTCGACGCGCCAGACGCCCGCCTCTCTCGCGGCGTTTCGCGGGATGGGCGGCGGGTTCGGCCATATCGTTAGTCATCCTGCGCTCCAGAGGCGGTAACATGAAAACTATCGGCTGCGGCAGGGGCTGTGACGCTTGAAAATCCTGATTACCTGCATAAGCTTGGCTTATGCAAAGCCTCCGACACCTTCTTCCCTCCGCCGGCAACCTCATCGTGTTCGAGGCCGCCGGGCGGCTGTCCAGTTTCACGGCTGCCGGACGCGAACTGGGCATGACCCAGGCCGCGGTCTCCTACGCGGTGCGCGGACTGGAGGATCAGCTCGGCGTCAAGCTCTTCCAGCGCCGCCACCGGCAGGTGCGGCTCACCGAAGCCGGCACCCGCTTCTTCGCCGACGTCACGCTCGGCCTTTCGCACATCCGTAAATCCGCTGAGGAGTTGCGCGCGCTGGCAGGCGGCGTGCACGTAACCCTCTCTGCCTCCACGGCTTTCACGTCCTTCTGGATGATGCCAAGATTGCAGAAATTCCGTGACGACCTGCCCGGCATCGATCTGCGGATTCAGACCGCCGACCGTGATCTCGACCTGATCGCCGAGGGAATTCCGCTCGGCATTCGCGGCGGCTCCACGGAAGACTGGCCCGACTATGACCTGCTGCCGATTGCGCATGAGGAAATCTACGCCGTTGCCGGGCCAGCCTATGTCGCCCGCGAAGGTGAGCCGCGCACGCCCGCCGAAATGACGCGCCATCGGCTGATCCACCTCGAAGAGCCTTTCCGGCCGGCAGCCAACTGGAACGAGTGGTTCCACTCGGCCGGAATCATCGGTGCAGCCGCCCCTCGCGGGTTGCTCATCAACGACTACGTCCTCGTCATCCAGGCGGTGATGGAGGGGCAAGGCATTGCGCTGGGCTGGCGGCACTTGACCGATCGGCTGATTGCGAGCGGCCTGCTCGTTCGGCTGACCGGCCACGCCATGTTGACCGGCAAGGGGTTTCACGTCGCCTGGCCGAAGAACCGGCCCCTCTCCGAAAGCGCGGAAAAGGTACGCGACTGGCTCGCGGCGCAAGCTTGATATGAATTCCGTTCCCAAGTCGATCCAAGCACCAAGCAATCTGGGCTAGTGGAACGAATTTGACATTCGCATCCCATTTGACATCACGCGTCCATTGCGAATGTCAAATTCAAAGTTCCACTAAAATCATATGGTTGCTAGTGGTCCTTTGATTCTAACATTCGCCTGGATGGCTTGTATCAATGGGATGCGAATGTTAGAATCGGACCACTAGAATGAACTTGTCAGCCTGTCTTCTGCCTAGCGCGGGACGCGAGCAAGGCCGTGCGAAGCAGGCGCTCCGCTCTCATCACATGCAAGATAATGACCTTCTGCCCGTCGTAGCGATAGAAGACCCGGCAGGGCGGCTCGACAATTTGGCGATAGCGGGATCGCTTCAGCTCTTGAGGGCGGCTGCCGCTCTCTGGATAGTCAGCCAGTTGGTCGACATGATCGAGAACACGTCGAACAAATCTTGACGCGGCCAACGGACTTTCCAAAGCGATGTAGTCGGCGATGGCATCCAGATCGCTAAGTGCTGGCTCCGCCCATACTATTTCAGCCATTTGGCGAGGCGCGCTTTGGCATTATCTTGAGAGACGACGCGACCTTCAGCCACCGCTTGTTCTCCGCGAGCGATGCCCTCCAGCACGGTCATGCGTTGATGCATGAGTTCGTAGCTCTCAACGTCAACCAAATAGGCGCTGGGCAAGCCATGTTGGGTGATGAGGATCGGCTCCTTGTCCCGCTCGATATCCGAAAGGAGCTCTGTCGCGCGTCGCTTCAAAGTGGTGACGAGTTCGGTTCGCATGATGTGATACTATAGTGTCACTTTTAGCGGCGCAACCAATGTTGCCTAAATCCGCTGTGCGCGACAGTTCAATCCGCTTCCCTGCCCTCCCCGAATCCGGATAGGATCGGCCCATGCCTATCCGCCTGCTTTCCGAGACCATGGTCAACCAGATCGCCGCTGGCGAGGTGATCGAGCGCCCCGCGAGCGTCGTCAAGGAGTTGGTCGAGAACGCGCTCGACGCCGGGGCCTCGCGTATCGAGATCGTCACTGCCGGCGGTGGGATCAACCTCATCCGCGTCAGCGACGACGGGGCCGGCATCCCCTCGGAGGAACTCGAGATGGCGATAGCTCGGCACTGCACGTCGAAACTCCAGGACGACATTCATGACATCCGCTCCCTCGGGTTCCGCGGCGAGGCCCTGCCGTCGATCGGCTCGGTGTCGCGGCTCACGCTGCGCTCCCGTACTGCCGGAGCCGGCGACGGCGCTGAAATTCGCGTCGAAGGCGGCCAAGTGTCCACCGTACGCCCCGCGGGCGTAAACCGAGGAACGCTCGTTGAGATCCGTGACCTCTTCTACGCCACCCCGGCCCGGCTGAAATTCATGAAGGGCGAGCGCGCCGAAAGCACCGCCATCGCCGAAGTCGTCAAGCGCATCGCGATCGCCTTCCCCTCTGTCCGCTTCACCCTATCCGGCACCGATCGATCAATTTTGGAGTTGCCTGCGACGAGCGACAGCGCCGACCCGCTTCTCAGCCGCATCGCGCAGGTCATGGGGAAGGATTTTCCGGAGAATTCGATCGCCATCGATGCCGCGCGAGAAGGCATCCATCTCGGCGGACGCGTCTCGGTTCCGTCCTTCACGCGCGCCAATGCCTTGCAGCAATACGCATATGTCAACGGCCGTCCCGTGCGCGACAAGCTGATTGCCGGCACGATCCGCGCCGGCTTCGCGGATGCCCTGCCGCGCGACCGTCACGCCGTGGCGGCTCTCTTCATCTCGCTCGACCCTGCCCATGTCGACGTCAACGTCCATCCGGCTAAGGCCGATGTCCGGTTCCGCGACCCGGGTCTGGTGCGCGGGCTCATCGTGGGAGCAATTCGCGAGGCGCTGGCCGGTGCCGGCATCCGCCCGGCTACGACGCGCGCGGACGCGATGGTGGGTGCCTTCCGGCCTGGACCGACCAGCTACGGTCATGCCGGCCCCGCCAATGGCCACCGCTCTTTCCACACGGGCTTCCGGGCGTCCGCGCCCGCTGGTTTCGACCCAGCGCATTCCCCGAGCCAGCCCCTTCAGGCGGGTTTCGCGGAAGACGGCCAATCCGCGTTCGATGCGGGGCCCCTGCAAAGTGCCGACGCCCGCGCCGGTACGGGCGAGATAGCGCCGGAACTGCTCTCCAGGCAATTGGGCGCGGCGCGTGCCCAAATCCATGAAAATTACATCGTCGCCCAGACTGCCGATTCCCTCGTGATCGTCGATCAGCATGCTGCCCACGAACGCCTGGTTTACGAAGCGCTGAAAGGAGCACTGCATTCGCGGCCGGTGCCCGCCCAGATGCTTCTCATACCGGAGATCGTCGACCTACCGGAGGAGGATGCCCAGCGCGTCGCGTCACATGCTGAAACGCTGCGCCGCTTTGGCCTGGCCGTCGAACGCTTTGGACCGGGCGCGATCGCCGTTCGCGAGACCCCCGCAATGCTCGGAGAAACGGACGCGGGACAGCTTGTCCGTGATCTCGCCGACGAGATTGCGGACAACGATACGGCCGACACATTGAAGGAACGGCTCGATGCGATTGCCGCCACCATGGCCTGCCATGGATCCGTGCGGTCGGGCCGTCTTCTTCGTCCGGAGGAAATGAATGCGCTGCTCCGGCAGATGGAGGCAACTCCCGGTTCCGGCACGTGCAATCACGGCCGTCCGACCTATATTGAGTTGAAGCTCACCGACATCGAACGGCTTTTTGGCCGTCGTTGAACGGGAACCTTGACCCCGGCGTTATTTTATGGCCGAAGAAATCCCTTGAAAGGGTCGTCATCATGAACCGCTTTGAAGGCCCCGGCGCCCGCGAAGCCCGCATCCGTTATCTTGACGGGGACTTTCAGGTCACCAGCCCTGGCGCTTTCGTGCGCTGCGCGGCTACCGGCAGTTTCATTCCGCTCGATGAGTTGAAATATTGGAGTGTCGCGCGACAAGAGCCCTACGTTAACGCGACCGCATCCCTGCAGCGGGAAATCGAGTTCAATCCAGACCTGCGCAAGCGGAGCTAAATCAGCCACCTTAAGGCAGCAGTCCGACGTGATCGCCCAGCTTTGCTCGGTCACGACCCGAGACGACGTTCCCGCCAATTGCTGATTGTTTCTTGAATGATCCGTTCGGGAATGTGAGACGGCTCAAAAATCGCGTCGATATCCACCACGTGCAGCCGATCCAGGAGGGCTTGGGCCGCAGCCGAGCCATTGCGCAGGCGTGCGGCGTCCTTGGCGGTGGTGGCCAATTCCAGCTCCGCCGAATCGGCAGTTCGCACCAGATCGGCCAGTTCGTCATCCGTATAGAAGTGATGGTCGCCGAATGAGCGCGTCATCGCCACGATACCGCCAGCCCGCTCCACGGTATCGTAGAACTTCTCCGGGTTGCCGATGCCGGCAAAGGCCAGGAAACGCTTGCCGGCCATCTGGTCGCTTCGACGCGAGCGGGCGGCCGCTTCGAAGATCGGCTTTCCGGCCCGCGCTGCGCGCCGGATCACAAGATCTGCGGCGTTCCCATCACCCATCTTCAACACGGCGTCGGCCCGCCGCAATTGATCGATGAGCGGGGCCCTCACCGGACCGCCGGGAATGATATGGCCGTTTCCGATGCCGCGCCGGGCGTCGACCACCAGCAATGCGAAATCGAAATGGAGGCGCGCACTTTGGAACCCGTCGTCCATGATCAGGAAATCGCAGCCCTGCTCGACAAGCAGTTTCGCACCCACAGCCCTGTTCGGCGTCACGGCAACCGGCGCATGTTCCGCCAGCAGAAGCGGCTCGTCGCCAACATGCCTGGCGCTATCATGACGAGGGTCGACCAGATGCGGCCCTGCGAAACTGCCGCCGTATCCGCGCGACAGAAAGCCCGGTTTCAAGTCGAGCCGGGCGGCCGTCTGGGCAAGCGCAATTGCAACTGGCGTCTTGCCGGCCCCACCTACCGTCAAATTGCCGATGCACAGCACGGGTAGGTCGATTTTTTCCCGTTTCGCCGTATTCATGCGCCGGCGCGCTACAGCGCCATACAGACTGGAAATCGGAAATAGCGCATAGGCGCGCCAGTCCGGCTTCTCCCACCAGAACGGAGGGGCGTCGCTCGCCATTACGACGGTGAGGCCCCGTTGGGCTCCTTGAGCCGCGACTTGACAATCAACGGGTGGATAAAAGGCTCGAGCGCCTTCAGCGTGGCGGCCAGTGCACCACGCATATCATCGACCGTCGCCGCGCCGGCTGCGATCATCTCCTCGCGCGCCTGTTCATTCTTGAGCAGAAAATTCACTGCCCCGGCCAGCATGTCGCGGTCACGAACGAGTCTCGGCGCCACCGCCTTCGATCAGACGTTGATAAGTGTCCCGGAAATTCTGGACATTGCGTCCGGCAAGTACCGCAGTGTCAAGCATGGCCGGCTCAAGCGGGTTTTGGCCACCTTCCGAGGTAAGCGAACGACCGACAAAGGCAATCTCGGTGAGCCGCAGATAGAGACCCATTTCGCCGATTGTGTCGCCGAGCAGGATGTCGACGTCCTGCTGGATTGGCTCCCCCAGGCTACGGCGCGCCACTTTCAGCCCGTCGGCAGCAAATTCGGCTGCAAGGGCATCCGCCCGATCAGGATGCCGCGGCACGATAATCGTTAGGAGACCCTTGTGCCGCGGGCGCAGCATTTGATGCACCTCGGCTGCAACCAACTCCTCGCCATCATGCGTGGAAACTGCGGCCCAAGTCTGACGCGATCCGATCTGATGAGTTCAGACTCGATAGGGCCGTTTCGTCGACAGGCGGCGGATCAGTATCGACCTTCAGGTTACCGGAGACGGTGACCGGTCTCGCTCCAAGCGCGAGGAACCGCTCGCCATCGACCTCGGACTGCGCAACGACATGGGCGAGGTTTTCGAACAAAGCCTCTGCGATAAATGCCCGTTTTTTCCAGGAGGCGAAGGACCGATCGGACAGGCGGCCATTGACCAGCACCTGAGGGACACGGCGCGCACCGAGCTCGAGAATCGTCATTGGCCAGATCTCGGACTCTGCGATAATCGCAAGGTCGGGCTCCCAGTGATCCAGGAACCGGCTCACCGCGGGCTTGAGATCTAGCGGAACATATTGATGGATGATGCGCTCCCCGAGACGTTCGTCCGCCACGCGCGCCGAAGTCACTGTTCCTGTGGTGAGCACTATATTGATGCCAAAACCCAGAATGCGCTCGATGAGCGGAATGACGGCAATCGTCTCGCCGACGCTAGCCGCATGCACCCAGACCAGCGGACCAGCCGGCCGGGCACAACTCGCGACCCCGTAGCGTTCGCGGCGGCGACCGCGTTCTTCCTTGCCCTGATTGGCGCGCCATCCGACGTAACCGCCGACCAACGGATAGACAGCCGCTCCGGCCAAGCGGTAGGCGGAGAGCATAGCGCGCGCCCAGCGTTCGCTCATCAGAGGCCATCCGCCAGGCGACAGGCCCTTTCGGTGACGGCGTTAAGGCCGGCCGTAACCGTTTGGCGCGCAAGCTCCATCTCGGCGTCGTTCGCGTCCGGCGGAATATAGATCGGGGCTCCAAAGACCATGGCGCACCGACCGAAAGGCAGGTTGATCGTCGTTTTGTCCCAACTCTTTTCCAACACCCGGCGACGGCTGGTGGTGATGGCAGAGGGTACAACGGGGCGGCCGGAAAGCTTGGCCAAGGTAACGATGCCAAGGCCCGCCTCTCGCGGCACGCCTTTCGGAATATCTGCAATCATGGCGACGTTCTTGCCGGCGTCCAATGCCTTTTTCAAGGCGATAAGCGCCCGCGCGCCGCCTTTGTCCAAATGGTTGCCATTGTCCCGGCCGCCGGAACCGCGAACGGATTCAAGCCCCAGCCTTTCGAGGACCATCGCATTCAGTTCCGCGTCCGCGCTGCGTGAAACCATAGCGACCACGGGGTAGCCGCGAACATGAAGCGTTGGCGCCAGGAGGTGCTGTCCGTGCCAAAGCGCGATGATGGCAGGCGCAAGTTCCTGGTTCAATTTCGTGAAGTCCGAGGACCCGGCGACCAGCGGATTCGTTATCTTGATCAAGCGCAATGCATTTGCGAGCAGGGTCGCAAGCACATTCTTCACGAAACGCGACTGTGCCAACGGCGTCCGGATCGATCTCCAAAACGTCTTCATCACGCCGGGACGGGGTTGTGCGGGTGCCGGTTGCACCGCGGGATTTAGAATTTTCTTGTCCATTCGTCAGTTCTGGCTGGCCTTGTCGCCACCCGGTTCCAGCAATCTGTGCAGGTGGACAATGAAATAGCGCATATGCGCATTGTCCACCGTCGCCTGAGCCTTGGCCCTCCAGGCCAGTTCGGCGGATTTGTAGTCGGGAAAGATTCCGACAATATCAAGTCCGTCGAGGTCCCGGAACTCAATACTGCCGAGCTTCTTCAACTCGCCTCCAAAAACCAGATGGAGAAGCTGTTTCTTATCTTCGTCGCCGGCCATATCCCTCGATCCTGTCCTGAAAATCTGGCGCTGCGTGTGCCTCGCCGTTCAAAAGCCGGCAATCACGCCTGTCATGGATTTCAAGAGCGAGCCGCTACCCGCAGCCAGAGCGCCGTGGCGTGGATTCGCGCCCGCATAGTGCAGTGACCGGCCGCGGCGGTCCAGCACCTGACCGCCAGCTTCACGCAGAATCAGATCGGCAGCCGCCAGATCCCAATCATGAGCGTTGGGTTTGATGAACGTTGCGTCGAGTTCGCCATGAGCGACCATCGCAACTCGGTAGGCGAGAGAGGGAATGTAGGGCACCGTCCTGAACCTCTCACGCAGGTCAGCGGGCGTTGCGTCCAAAAGCTGCTTCGGCCCGGCCACCACGAATGTCTCTCCGGGCTGTTTCACGCGGACTATCTCACCGTCCTTGAAGGCGCCTTTCCCGGTATTCGCCGAGAAGATTTCGTTTTTCGCGGGACAGTCCAGAACACCGGCAATGGGTTCGCCATCCTGTACGACCGCAATGGAAACACACCACGTACTGTGTCCATCAAGGAATGCGCGCGTGCCGTCGATCGGATCGACCACGAAAGTGCGACTGGAATTCAACCGATTGGGAGAATCGGCGGTTTCTTCGGAGAGCCAGCCATAGTCCGGCCGGGCCGAGAGCAAAGCATCGCGCAGAAATGTATCGACGGCATAGTCGGCTTCGCTCACCGGCGACTGGCCGCCCTTCATCCAGACTTCCGGATTTCGCTTGAAAAAGCCCATCGCGATGCGCCCCGCCTCTCTGGCGGCATCGATGATCAGGGGCAGGTCGGTGTCGGCCGCCGTTTCGTGGCTCACCTCAACTGCCGGCAAGGGTCATTCCTTCGATGAGGAGCGTAGGCGCGGCAGTGCCGAAGTTTCGATCGAGATCGCTAGCTGGAATCATGTTGAGGAACATGTCCTTGAGATTCGACGCAATCGTGACCTCCGAAACGGGGTAGGCCAGTTCGCCGTTTTCGATCCAGAACCCGCTTGCCCCCCGGCTGTATTCACCGGTCACCATATTGACGCCTTGACCGAAGACCTCGGTGACATAGAAGCCCGTTTTCAAGGCCTTGATCAGCTCCTCCGGTGTCCTCTCGCCAGGTTCGATCGCGAGATTGGTCGAAGAGGGTGAAACTGATGACGCGGCACGCACGCCGCGGCCGTTGGTTTCCAGACCAAGTTCCCGAGCTGCAGACGTCGACAGGGACCAGTGCCTCAGCAAGCCATCCTCCACCATGCCGAGCGGCATGCCTTCCACGCCTTCACCGTCAAAGGGCTTGGACGCCTGACCGCGGATACGCAGCGGATCATCGGTCACCGTAATGCCTGTGCGTGCCACCTGCCTGTCCATCATGTCGCGCAGGAAACTTGTCTTGCGCGCGACCGCGGCACCGTTGATCGCGCCGGCCAGGTGACCGGCGATGCCGCGCGCAACGCGAGGGTCGTAGATTACATCGACCGGTCCGGTCTTCGCCTTGCGGGGATTGACCCGTTTGACTGCGCGTTCACCGGCCCTGCGGCCGATCGCTTCAGGGGTATCGAGATCGGCAAAATGCAGGCGCGACGAAAAGTCGTAGTCCCGCTCCATTGCGGTGCCTTCACCCGCGATGACGCTGGTCGAGCGCGAGTAGCGCGAAGCGACATACTGGCCAAGAAACCCCTCCGAGGTCGCAAGCACCAGACCTCCGAGCCCGGCGCTTGCGCCAGAGCCGCCGGAATTGGTAACGCCGGGTACGGCGAGAGCTGCCTCCTCGGCCGCCAACGCATCCTCCTTCAGCCGTTCCGCCGATACGACAGTCGCATCGAACAGATCCAGCTCCCTCGGTTGTCTTACCAGCCTGGAGGCGGCCGCCAGGCCCTGAAACGGGTCTTCCGGAGACACGCGAGCCATCGCGACCGCCCGTTCGGCCAATTCGGCCGGATCCGATGAAGCAGTTGCGGAAACGCTCGCTACGCGCTTGCCGATAAAGACGCGCAACGAAATGTCGTCGCTTTCCGACGCTTCCGTGCTTTCGACCTTGCCAAGCCGCACGGAGACACCCGCTGATCTGCCACGCACGGCCACAGCGTCGGAGGCATTGGCACCGGCCTTTTTGGCGGCTTCGACGAGCGCCGCTACACGGTCGGCGAGCTTGGCGGAATCGAGGCTGTCGATCATGGTCATCCCGTTGTTGGGCTTTTACTTACGCTCTAGCGCGGGCGCCAAACCCCATCATTGAACATCTGCGCCACCATCTATTGTCCTAGCCCCTCTTGTGCAATGGGTGACCATCACACCAAATGGGTCATATACGCCACTGTCGGCCTTGCGAGAGGAACTTGTCTTGGCAGTCGAAGGAATCATCTACTCCGAAGCGCTGCTGCTTCTCGGCGGCGCGGTCGTGTCAGCGCCGCTCTTCAAGCGCATCGGGCTCGGCACCATCCTCGGTTATCTCGCTGCGGGCGTTGCTATCGGACCGGCCGCGCGGCTGATCACCGATGGACAGCAAATCCTTCACGTTGCCGAACTCGGTATCGTTTTCCTGCTCTTCATCATCGGCCTGGAGCTGAAGCCGGCCCGGCTCTGGGCGCTGCGGCGGGACATCTTCGGCCTCGGATTGGCCCAAGTGGTGGTGACCGGTGCGGCTCTGGCCGCACTTGGATACCTGGTCGCGGGTCTCTCCCATCAGGCCGCGATCATCATCGGCTTCGGCCTGGCGCTCTCGTCAACCGCCTTCGCGATGCAGATTCTCCAGCAGGAAGGCACGACGAATACCCGCTATGGCCAGACGACATTTTCCATCCTGCTCTTTCAGGACATCGCAATCGTTCCATTGTTGGCACTAATTCCGTTTCTTGCCCCTGGTGAGAGACAGATGTCGGCCTTGCCGCATTTCGCCGTCACGCTGGGAGCAATTGCTGCGCTGCTGGTCGCCGGGCGTTATCTGCTGAACCCGCTCTTCCGCATCATTGCCAACACCGGCGCGAAGGAGGCCATGATCGCAGCCGCACTTCTTGTTGTGCTCGGAGCCGCGACGTTGATGCAGGTCGCCGGGCTGTCGATGGCGATGGGAGCGTTCGTCGCTGGCGTCATGCTCGCAGAGTCCTCTTACCGCCACGAGCTCGAAGCCGATATCGAGCCGTTTCGTGGCATTCTGCTCGGTCTGTTCTTCATGGCGGTGGGGCTGTCCCTGGAGCTCAATATCATCATAGAGAACTGGGCGACGATTCTGCTGGCCGTGCCGGCTTTGATGGCAGTGAAGGTCGCCACAACCTATGCCGTCTGCCGTCTGTTCGACTGCAATCACGACAACGCCGTGCGTGTCGCGTTCCTTTTGCCCCAGGGCGGAGAGTTTGCCTTTGTCCTGTTTTCGGTAGCGGCCGTCGCAAAGATCTTCCCGCCTGAGACGGCTTCGATCCTGATCGCCATCGTTACTGTGTCTATGGCGCTTATGCCGCTCTTCGCCCCGGCCTCCAAAGCTTTCATGACGGCGGACCGTCCCGAGGAAATGGAAGAGGACTTCGATGGCGCCGGTGCAGATGTTCTGATGATCGGCTTTTCCCGCTTTGGCCAGATTGCCGCGCAGATCCTTTTGACCGGCGGCTCGGACGTCACCATCATCGATCATTCGGCGGACCGTGTTCGGAGCGCGGGAAAATTCGGATTCCGAATCTATTTCGGCGACGGCACCCGCAAGGACGTGCTGGAGGCCGCGGGAATCCGCCGCGCAAAGGTAGTCGCCGTCTGCACCAACAAGCGCGAGATTACCGACAAGATCGTTGAGCTTGTCCAGAGCGAGTTTCCGAAAGCCAAGCTCTATGTCCGCTCCTATGATCGCACACATACGCTGCAATTGCGCGCACGCAACGTCGACTATGAACTGCGCGAGACGTTCGAATCCGGCCTGGTGTTCGGGCAGAAGACGCTGGAAGCGCTCGGCATGGACGAGGACACGGCGAGCGCGATCCTGGAAGATGTGCGCCGTCGAGACGAAGAGAGGCTGGCGCTTCAGGCAGTGGAAGGCATCCAGGCTGGCCGGGACAGGCTGCATACGAAGCCCGTCACGCCCGAACCGCTCATCAAGCCCAAGCGCGAGTCAAAGCGGCTCGACAAGGAAAGTCTCGACCAACCCGAACCGGCTCTCGCCGACGATTGACGTCCGAAATCACGCACAAAGGGTATCCGCATGACGCCTTTTCATCTTGCCTTTCCTGTCCGAGACCTTGAGGAAACGCGCCGCTTCTATCGCGACATCCTTGGCTGCGCGATTGGCCGCTCGTCCGAAACCTGGGTCGATTTCGACCTCTTTGGCCATCAGATGTCAGCCCATCTCAGGCCGCATGCAGCAGGGGCGGCGCGCGACGGCCAGGTCGATGGCATCGCTGTGCCGATCCCCCATTTCGGCGTTGTTTTATTGATGGATCAGTGGCGCGAGCTGGCCGACCGATTAAAAGCCACAAACGGCATCGACTGGCTGGAAAGGCCAATGATACGATTCATGGGCGAGCCAGGTGAGCAGGCAACGCTTTTTATCCGCGACCCGTCCGGCAACGCGCTTGAGTTCAAGGGCTTCCGGTCGATGAAGCAAATCTTCGCTCATTAATGGCCTCCGATGGGTCGAAGCGACCGGAACAGGCCATGCTATTGACCGAGGACTCGGCGCATTTACACAACTATCCCTTGCGCCGCTTTTCCCTGTCCTTGATGACCGCCTCGACCGCCGATTTCAGCTCATCCTTGATCGACACGGTTTCAGCAAGAACAGCGTCGATCTTCAGGAAATCAAGCGCGCGAAATCGCGACACGGGAGGACGCAGGAGAATGTCCGGCTGCGTGGATTTCAGCTTCATGGCGCTGATGGACTGCATCATCAATTGGGTCGCGCCCAACATTAATTCCAGAGAATTCGGTCGCCGCCGGCCACCGTCCGAAGGCGCGCCGACGACATCGATCGCAATCGTGATATCCGCATCCTTCTCGATCAAATCGAAAGGCACAGGATTGTAAATGCCGCCGTCGATCAACAGCATGCCATCCCGCCGCACGGGGCGGAAGACGGCCGGAATGGCCGCCGAGGCGGCGAGGGCCGAGTGGAGGTCGCCGCTGTCGAATACCGCCAGTCGGTGCCCAAAGAAGTCGGTTGCTGTTACCTTAAGCGGAACTTTCAGCTCCTCGAACGTAGCAGGCACACTATCCGGCAGGAAGACCTCCAGAATGCGCTCGACGTTGAATTGCGAAACCCGCAGTCCGCCGGCCATGATTTCGCTAAAGCTGCCAGGGCGCGCTCGCCACATGCGAGCCGCCACCTCGGCGCGCCGGCCAAGTATCGAACGCGCATAGTGGTGGATTTCGCGGCCGGTCATCCCGGCGGCCATTCCGGCGCCCATGATCGCACCGATGGACGAACCCGCAATCGAGCGCGGTTTGATGCCCAGTTCGTCCAGCGCTTCTATCACGTGAATATGCGCAAATCCCCGCGCTCCGCCGCCGCCGAAGGCGACTGCAAAGGTGAGATCGCCACTGGCGAGCCTCATGGCAGGCTGGGCAAGAATTTTCCCGGTCATCCCTTGCCCCCGCCATTCTCGGCGGGGCCTACGATCATGATCGCCGGCTCCGCGGAAAGCAGCCGCTTTGCCACTGCCTGCACATCGGCTTTGGTGACCGCCTCGATCACGCTTTTGCGCCGGTCCATGTAGTCAATACCGAGCTTGTCGATCTGCAATGCCACAAGCGTACTGGCTATGCCGCGCGAAGTGTCCAGATTGTTGATGGCGTAAGAGCCTATGACATATTTCTTCGCGGCTTCGAGCTCCGCGTCGGTCACGCCCTCCTCGGCCATACGCTTCACCTCTGCGCGAATGATTGCCAAGGCCTCCGCGGCGCGATCGGAGCGCGTCGCTGTTCCGATGATAAGACCGGAGGAATGCTCATTATTCACCAGTGAAGAGTCGATGCTATAGGCTAGGCCGCGCTTTTCCCGCACCTCACTAAAGAGCCGCGACGTGAACGTCCCGCCGCCAAGGATATGGTTCATCAAGACCGCTGCAAAAAACTGCGGATCGCTTCGCTCGATACCGGGATAGGCAAGCTGCAACGACGCTTGCGGCAGATCGTAGGGAATTCGAATCTCCTGGCCGAGCTTCGGCTGTACCCTGTTCACCTGCTGCAGCGAGGGCTTCTCAGGCAGGCTGCCGAACAGCCGGTCGAGCTGGATTTTCAGTGTCTCCGCGTCGATCGCGCCGACGACGGCGACGGTAAGATTTTCCCGCGCGAAAAGACGTTTGTGAAACGCCTTCAGATCATCGGCGGCAATCGCGGCGAGGGTCTGCTCGGTTCCCTCGTCTCGGCGCGAATAGGGATGTTCGCCGTAGAGCGCCTTGGCCCAGGCGAATTGCGCGGCGGTCTCGGGATCCTTCGCGTTGGCCACGATACCAGACATGATCTGGGAACGGATCCGGTCGATCGGCGCTGCATCGAAGCGGGGCGTCTCGATCGCCAGCCGCAAGAGCTCCAGCGCCTCGTCCTTTTGGTCGGCCAGCATGCGCATCGACCCGTAGACGAAGTCGCGGCTGGCGTCGAAACGCATTTCCGCGCCCGCATCATCAAGCCGCTCCTGGAACGCATTGGCGTCGAGATCGCCTGCACCTTCGTCGAATAGGCCCGTCATGAGATTGGCCAGGCCTTCCTTGCCTGCCGGATCCTGCGTGCTGCCGCCGCCGAAGGCGAAGCGAATCGAAACGATCGGCACGGCATGGTCCTCGACGAGCCATGCTTTGATGCCCTGCGGCGAGGTCACTTCCTGGATCGTGACCGCCGCGCGCGCCGCTACCAACGTTGGCAGCGTGAGGAGGAGGACCGCAAGAGTTAGAGAAACGGCGACCGCGAAAAACTGAGGACGGTTTGGCGTGATCATTTTGGGCTTCTCAGTTCTTCGGTTCGGTTTCCGGCAGCAGATACCCAGCCACGGAGTGCTGTGGGTTCAGGTACTTCGCCGCCACGTCCTGTATCTGCTTCGCGCTAACCCGGCGGATCCTGTCCGGCCATTCTTCGATGTCCTTCACCGTTCCGCCCGTCGCCAGCGACGAGCCATAAATATTGGCCATACCGGACTGGCTGTCGCGTGCAAAAATCATCGATCGAACGAACCGGTTCTTTGCCTTATCCAGCTCCGTCTCGCTGATGCCATCCTTGATGATCTTGAGGATTTCAGCATCGATTGCTGCCTCGACCGCCTCCAGCGAGGCTTCGCCGCGCGGCGCACCAAAGATGGAGAAGCTCGTTGCATCGAGTGCATCGCCCTGAAAGTAAGCCCCGGCTGACGCGGCGACGCCCTGCTTGACGACAAGCTCCTGATAGACGCGGCTGCGTGTCCCGCCGCCAAGGATTTCCGACAGAAGGTCGAGGGCTTCCGCCTCACCCGGTTCGGCATGCTGATAGGACGGCACGACCCATGTCTTTTGGAAGCTCGGTACGCTCACCCGCGGATCGGTCAGCGTTACAGTCCGTTTCGTATTCTGTTCCGGTTCCTGCGGTCTGATCCGCGGCGGCAGGTCCGGCCCGCGCTCGACCTTGCCATAGGTCTTTTCGGCAAGGGCTCTCACATTGGCTGGATCGACATCGCCGGCAACCACGAGGACCGCGTTGTTCGGCGCATAGTATCGGTCGTAGAAAGCCACCGCGTCGGTTCGGTTCAGCTTCTCCATTTCGTGCATCCAGCCAATCACGGGAACACGATAGGGGTGGTTCTGGTAGAGGGTTGCGTCGACCTCTTCCGAAAGCAGCGCTTCAGGACTGTTTTCGACGCGTGAGCGCCGCTCTTCCAGGATCACGTCGCGCTCGGTCCCGATGACGTCGTCGGTCAGGTTCAGGTTGCGCATGCGGTCGGACTCGAAGCCCATCACCATATCGAGGGCTTCCGGCGTGACCGTCTGGACGTATGCTGTGTAGTCGTAGGACGTGAAGGCGTTGCTGTTGCCGCCGATCTCGGCAATCCTTCCGTCGAACTCTCCCGCAGGGTGATTTTTGGTGCCCTTGAACATCAGATGTTCGAAGAAATGCGCGATGCCTGACTTGCCCGGCGGCTCGTCGGCGCTGCCCACTTTGTACCAAACCATATGCGTAACGATCGGAGCGCGATGGTCCGGGATGACGACCACTTCCATGCCATTGCTCAGCAGGAAGTTCTCCACCGCCGCTGCGCCGCGCGGTGCCTCCGCCTGAGCGGGCAACACAGCCAGCAGTGCGCCTGCCATCACCCCTATGAACCGGGAACGGAAGCGCCGTCCCGCTCTGCCTTCGAATGTCATGTTTGCCTCGTCGCGCAACCCTGTCGGCAGGGTGGTTGCAGGCTCGGCCCCGCTATGCAAGTGAATTATCGGTAACCATCTCGCGCGGCAAACAAGGCCGCATTCAGGCGGACCGGATGAAACGGATGGTCGTGTCGCCGTAGTTGCGCTCATCCACCACTGCAAAGCCCGGTCCGGGCTCGAACGTCGCGGCTGCGCTTTCCTCAACCACGCAGAGCGCGCCAGGCGCCAGCCAACCCCCGTCGCGAGCGGATCGCAACGCCCTCTCGCCTAGCCCCTTTCCATAAGGTGGGTCCGCGAAGATCAGGTTGAATGGCTGCAACGTTCCGGCATCTCCGAGGTGCGTCGCGTCCCGCCTGAAGATCTTGGTCCGGCCAAGCAAACCGAACACCTCGACATTCGTACGGATCAGGCCTCGGCCTTCAGCCGATTCCTCGATGAACACGCCATAGGAACAGCCGCGCGACAGCGCTTCCAGCCCAAGCGCACCGGTTCCTGCAAAGAGATCGAGCGCCCTGCCGGAAAGGCTATCAGGAAAGCGATGCGCCAGGACGTTGAAAAGCGCCTCGCGGGTGCGGTCGGTTGTCGGGCGGATAGTGTCGGATCGTGGCGCAGCCAAGGGCCGGCCGCGGAATTCACCGCCGACAATTCGCATCTACCGTCCCTTCGGGCCTTTGCCCGGCCCTTTTCCCCGTGGCGGACGGGCGTCTCTGCCGCCTCCGCGTGAAGTTGGAGACGGGCCCCGAAAGCCTGACGACGAGCCTTGCTCCCGGCCGGATGATTTTCCAAATGATGGCTTGCGGCGCGGCTCTTCGCCCTTCCCCTCGCCACGTTTGCGGGTCGGCGCTGAAGTGTCCTTTTTCTTTCCCTGTGGTCGCGCGCCAGGCGCCATCCAGACATTCGCCGTGCGAGCGTGGCGCGGCTCGTCCCGCCTTTCCTCGCGTTCGCCGGGTTTGCCGCCGAACCCTTGGCCCCGGCCCCTCCCTGGCTTGGTTGACAACCGGCCGAGCGCATCCTCGCGCCGGTCTTCGCGCTCGCGTCTGCGGTTCTTGATGAGACCGCCTTCGCCAATTGTTTCGCGCTCTGCGTGGGGCGCAATTTTCGGACGTTCGGCGCTCTCGCTTTCGCGTCGTGTCGGCTTGTTGGAAAACGGCGTGGCGATATCCGCCTCGAAATTCGCGCCCGCCTCCTCGATCAGCCGTTCGCCGAGCTGATCGCGCAGTGTGCGGCCCTTCATCTCCCAGACATGCCCCTCCGGAAGCTCTCCGAGCTGGAAAGGTCCATAGGAGATGCGGATCAGGCGCGTCACCTCAAGCCCGAGGGCGCCGAGGATATTCTTCACCTCGCGGTTCTTCCCCTCGCGCAAGCCGATCGTCAACCAAGCGTTCGTTCCCTGCTGGCGGTCGAGCGTCGCTTCGATCGAACCGTAGAAGACGCCGTCTACCGCAATTCCGTTCTTCAGTTCAACAAGCGCGTTCTCATCCGGCGTGCCATGAACGCGTACGCGATAGCGGCGCAGCCAGCCGGTTGCTGGAAGCTCCAAAACCCGCGCCAAACCACCATCATTGGTCAGCAGCAGCAGGCCCTCTGTATTGATGTCCAGGCGTCCGATCGTCATCAGCCTCGGCAGTTCCTGCGGCAGGACATCGAAGACGGTCTTGCGGCCCTCGGGATCACGGTTGGTCGTAACGAGGCCGGCGGGCTTGTGAAACAGAAAAAGCCGGGTCCGTTCGATCGGCGGGATGGTTGTTCCGTCGAGTTCGATCGTATCGTCCGGGGCGACATTGAAAGCCGGTGAAGACAAAACCTTGCCATTCACCTTGACGCGGCCGGCCGCGATCAGCTCCTCGGCATCACGGCGCGAGGCAATCCCGGCCCGCGCCAGTCGCTTGGCGATTCTTTCGCCCTCGCCAGCGTCCGCAGGTTCACTTCTTTTGGCGAACGGCTTTCGATCACCGTGGTCGCGCTTGGATTCCGGCCGGGCCGCACGCGGGCGGTCGTCGCGCTTGAACGGACGGTCGCCTGATGGGCGCTCGCCGTCGCGCGGCGCGCGCTTCACGTAGGGCTTGCCTTCCGGTCCCTGTCTGTCGCGAGGCGGCCTGTCGCCCCGCTCCGACGTCGCCGCATCACCGGCGCTCCGTTCGGTGCGCTCAAACCGGCCCGGCCGCTTGTTGCCGTTGTCACGCGGGCGGTCGTCGCGCTTGAACGGACGGTCACCCGATGGCCGCTCGCCGTCGCGCGGCGCGCGCTTCACGTAGGGCTTGCCTTCCGGTCCCTGTCTGTCGCGAGGCGGCCTGTCGCCCCGCTCCGACGTCGCCGCATCACCGGCGCTCCGTTCGGTGCGCTCAAACCGGCCCGGCCGCTTGTCGCCGTCTTCGCGCGGGCGGTCGTCACGCTTGGACGGACGGTCACCCGATGGCCGCTCGCCGTCGCGCGGCGTGCGCTTTGCGTAAGGCTTGCCCCCGGATCCTTCAAAATTGCGAGGCGGTCTGCCGCTCCGCTCAGACGACGCCGCATCACCGGCGCTCCGTTCGGTGCGCTCAAACCGGCCCGGCCGCTTGTCCCCGCCTTCGCGCGGGCGGTCATCACGCTTGGACGGACGGTCGCCTGATGGGCGCTCGCCGTCGCGCGGCGTGCGCTTTGCGTAAGGCTTGCCCCCGGATCCTTCAAAATTGCGAGGCGGTCTGCCGCTCCGCTCAGACGACGCCGCATCACCGGCGCTCCGTTCGGTGCGCTCAAACCGGCCCGGCCGCTTGTCCCCGCCTTCGCGCGGGCGGTCATCACGCTTGAAATTTCGCTGAGGACGTTCGGCCCGCTGCCCCCCGGCGGCATCGCTGCGTTCCCGGAAGGGCTTCTTGCCTTTGGCAGCGTGCGGTTTCCCGCCAAATCCGCCCTTTCCGGACTGACTCGGGCGCCCACCGCCACGCGCTTGCGCGGGGGATTTTCTGCCCCCTTTGCGGGGACCTTTTTTTCGTTCGTCGTCCATGTGGCCTTTGCCTTTCCGGGCGGGTAGATAACAGGAACGCCGTCAAGGCGCGAGGGAAATGTCGAGGGTACGGACGCGTGAAACGCCCGGATTTCATGGCTGTTGCGCTTGCCGAGGCCGAGGCCGCAGCGGCGCGAGGGGAAGTGCCGATCGGAGCCGCACTTGTCCGCGGCGGCGCTGTTGTTGCCAGCGCTGGCAATCGTACGCGCGAGCTCAACGATCCGACTGCCCACGCCGAAATGCTGGTTATCAGCGAGGCGGCCCAGCGCTTGTCCCAGGAACGCCTGCTCGACGCCGATCTCTACGTCACCCTGGAACCCTGCACGATGTGCGCGGCGGCGATTTCATTCGCGCGGATACGCAGGCTTTATTTCGGGGCGATCGACGATAAAGGCGGCGCGGTCGTGAGCGGCGTCAGGTTCTTCGCGTCGCCGACCTGTCATCATGTGCCGGATGTTTACGCTGGGATCGGTGAAAGCCGCGCAGCATCGATCCTGCGTGAATTCTTCAAGCTCAAGCGCGAGATTTGAACCGCGCTCTTACATGCCCGGAATAAGCTGGCGCCAGGACCAATCGCCCTTCTTGCGGGCCGCGCTCTTGGCGCGGCGCTCTTTCTTAAATTCGTCCTCGCCGATGTCATCCGTCGGCGCCGTCGCGGCCGGCTGACGATACGCCAGCGGCGGCTCGCTCAGATATTTGCGGCTGGTCGCGCTGCCCTGCTTGGTTTCGGCCAAGCGCCTTTTGTATTCCTCGCGCGCATTTTTGAACTCTGGCCTGGTGAGGGACTGGCTGAGCCCCGAGTCGTCATCTTTGGAGTTCGCCGACTGGCCAAATGAGTTCTCAGGCGCCACGGCGACATCGGAAATGACCGGCGAGTCATAGGCCGGATTGTTCTGATTGGCCGTTGCCTCGGCGCGAATGCGAGCACGGCGCTGCTCCGGCGATTCCGGCCATGATGGATTGGAGGTGACAGCCACTTTCTGCTGAGGGGCAGGCAATGCTGCGGTTGTCGGCGGCTTTACCAGTTCAGGGCGCGGCTTGTAGTCGATCTGCTCGCGCTTTTTCGGGGCAATGGACAGAATCCCGGTCACGTCCTGGGTAAGCTGTGCGGCCGCAGTCTTATCGGTCCCATAGGTGGGCGACCCCAAGCAACCGGTCAGCATCAGGCCCGATGCAACCAGCGGCGCGCTTAGCAACAGCCGCGCTTGCTTCCTTTCCGTCATGCAATAAATTCCCACTGCCAACAGTTTTATCGAATCCGGTGCGACCGGATCCGCCCATCCAGACCGCTCATCCACCAAAAATCCGGCGACAACAAGGCGTTTCGGAGTTTGCCGCGCTTGTACCCCAAGCCGCAAGCAAGGGCAACGACTGCGCCAAGTCATCCCCAACGATCCGCCCGTGGCTCGCGCGAACAGGCCCGGAACCTGTCAGATCCGGCCCAAGGCTCTCAGTTCGCGAAGCGCCGCCGCATCGCGCGCCGAAACGTCCGGAAACGCTGCATCCACTCCAACGTCATTTGTGTACCGCCACGACCGCGCGCATTTGGTCCCGGAGGCCGCAGCAAAAACAACGCCGACGCCGTTCACATCCTCCAAGGTGAAAGCGTCCGCCGGCACGGGCTGATCCGAAACCGTGACGCCGCTGGTGATAGCGATTTCCGCAAGGTCTACGCCATCGAGCGCCGCCCGAAGTTCCGGGTCGGTGATATGTACAATTGGCGCAGCCTCGAGCGAGGAGCCGATCGTCTTCTTCGCGCGCTCGATCTCCAGGGCGCCAGTCACGACGCGCCTGACCTGACGCACCTTGCGCCATTTTTCTGCGAGCGCATCGTTCTTCCATCCTGCCGGCGTCTCGCGGAACTGCTCAAGATGCACGGACGGCGATGACGGATAGCGGTCGAGCCAGGCTTCTTCCATGGTGAAAGGCAACATGGGCGCAAGCCACGTCACCAGCCGGTCGAACAGATGGCGGACCACTTCCACCGCAGCCTTGCGCTTCACACTCGATGGGGCATCGCAGTAGAGCGAATCCTTGCGGATGTCGAAGTAGAAGGCCGACAGCTCGACCACCATGAAATCGAGCAGCGCCCGCGTGATGCGCTTGAATTCGAAGGCGTCATAGCCAGCCCGCACAACCTCGTCGATTTCGGCCAGCCGGTGCAGCATTAGCCTTTCCAACTCGGGCATCTTTTCCAGCGGAACGGTCTCGCCCTCGTCATGGGCGAGCGTGCCCAACATCCAGCGGATTGTGTTCCTGAGCTTGCGATATGCGTCGATATTCGTCTGCAAAACGTTCTTGCCGAGCCGCTGGTCCTCCCAATAGTCGGTCGTAACCACCCAGAGACGCAGGATGTCCGCGCCGGACTGCTTGATGACGTCCTGCGGCACCACCGTGTTGCCAAGCGACTTCGACATCTTGCGGCCATCCTCGTCCATGGTGAACCCATGCGTGACGACCGTGTCGTACGGAGCGCGGCCGCGCGTGCCGCAGCTTTCGAGCAGCGAGGAATGGAACCAGCCGCGGTGTTGGTCGGAGCCTTCGAAGTAGACATCGGCCGGCCATTTCAGGTCGGGCCGGTCCTCCAGCGTGAATGTGTGCGTCGAGCCGGAATCAAACCACACGTCGAGGATATCCATCACCTGCGTCCAGGGCTCATTGGCGCGGGAACCCAGGAAACGCTCGCGTGCGCCATCGGCGAACCAGGCGTCGGCGCCTTCCTTCTCGAACGCCGCCAGAATGCGGCCATTGACGGTCTCATCCTTCAGCACTTCGCCGTTCTCGTCCGCGAAAACGCAGATCGGCACGCCCCATGCCCGCTGGCGCGAAAGCACCCAGTCGGGCCGCTCCTCGATCATCGCGCGCAGACGGGTCTGTCCCGCTGCGGGCACGAAGCGGGTCGCATCGATCGCCGCAAGCGCGCGCATTCGCAGCGTGTCGAACTTCAGCTTTTGGGCGGTCGCGGGATCGATTCCAAACCCCTCCAGATCCTTGTCCATGTGGACGAACCATTGCGGCGTATTGCGGAAGATCACCGGTCTCTTCGACCGCCATGAATGCGGATACTGGTGCTTCAGCCGCCCTCGCGCGAAGAGCATGTTACGCTCAATCAGTGCGTCGATCACGGCCTTATTGGCGTCGCCCTTCTTGCCGCTGTCATCGATGACGCGGGCCGGGCCTCCTTCGCGATCCGGGCCAAGCCCGGGCGCATCCTTGGTAAAATAGCCGGCATCATCGACTGTGAAGGGAATGCGGCTGTCGATCCCACGCGCTTCGAGGTCGCGCGCAGCCGACGTCCACGCATCGAAGTCCTCGCGGCCGTGGCCCGGCGCCGTATGAACGAAGCCGGTGCCGGCATCATCCGTGACATGCTCGCCAGCGAGCATCGGCACAGAGAATTCGTAGCCGCCGCCAAGGCCCTTGAAGGGATGCGCCAGGGTAAGCGCGCCAAGTTCGTCGGTAGCCACGGTCCGCAACCGCTGGAACGTCAGCTTGGCTTTCGCAAACGATTCTTCGGCCAGCACATTGGAGAATATGAGCCTTTCACCCGGCTGAGGCCCGAAATCATTCTCGGCCGCGGTTACCTCGTATAATCCATAACTGATGCGCGGCGAAAAGCTGACCGCACGATTGCCGGGTATGGTCCACGGGGTGGTCGTCCAGATAACGACACTGGCGTTCCAAAGGTCCCCGCGCGTTCTTTGCGGGTGGTCCTCAGCCTTGGCCCCGCTTCGAACGACATGTCGCGGAACTACCGGGAACTTCACCCAGATCGTATCGCTCTCGTAGTCCTGATATTCGACCTCGGCTTCGGCGAGCGCCGTGCGCTCCACGACGCTCCACATCACCGGCTTGGAGCCTCGGTAGAGCTGGTCGGACATCGCAAATTTCAAGAGCTCGCCGGCGATGCGTGCTTCCGAATGGAAGTCCATCGTCGTGTAGGGCTTGTCAAAGTCGCCTTCGACGCCCAGCCGCTTGAACTCCTCCGTCTGCACCTTGATCCAGTGGCGGCAAATTCCCGGCATTCCTTGCGGAATTCGTTGACCGGCACCTCGTCCTTGTTCTTGCCTTTGGCGCGGTACTGCTCCTCGATCTTCCATTCGATCGGCAGGCCGTGGCAGTCCCAGCCCGGGACGTAGTTGGAATCGTAGCCGCGCATCTGGAACGAGCGGGTGATGACGTCCTTCAGGACCTTGTTGAGCGAATGCCCGATATGGATGTTGCCGTTGGCATAGGGCGGGCCATCGTGCAGCACATAAAGCGGGCGGCCGGCCGCGCTTTCGCGCAGCTTCCTGTACATGCCCATCTCCTGCCAGCGCTTGACCAGCACTGGCTCCTTTTCCGGCAGTCCGGCGCGCATCGGGAAATCCGTCTGCGGAAGGTAAAGGGTCTTGGAGTAGTCGATCTTTTCGGCGGTATCGGTCATCGTCTTGCCATATCAGCGGCCCGTCGGCGAGGCGCCCGGGCGTTCACTATCATGATTTGAAAAAAGCGCGAGGGGCGCGCACGGAAATGTCCCGGATCTTCGGCCGCCTCAGGCGGTCGCGAAGGCCGGGATCGTAATTCGTATCGCGATGGCGAAAGGATTTGCGCGCGCCGTCATGATTGCGCTTTTAGCGGAGGCTCACCAGAGAATAAAGCAGATAATGAGCTGTCCGCGTTGTCTTCGGCGCACTCCAAACGATCGTCGCGTCGGCCGCCGGGTAGGCTGGCCGTTCGCTACATCTGGAAATCGAAGCGGTAGGTCGCGGAAACACCGAAGAGAAACTGGTTGGGCGAACCGCGCTCCTTGACAAGACTGGAATCGGCGGCCGGTCCGAGCAGCCGCGAATATTCGCCGAAGGCGCTGGTCGTCACTTTCTCGGTCGTCTTCCAGGTTACTGCGCCACCAATGCCGCCACGATCGCCGTCGTGGCTCCGAATGCCATGGCGAACCTCACCGCGAACGCGCAACCAGTCCGTCGGATAGATTTCGGCAAAGCCGCCGGCTCTCCGAACGAACCGGGTCCAGGCCTTCAGGTCCTCGGACGCATCTTCGTCACGTTCAAAGAGAAGTTTGCCGGCTGCCCCGCCCGGAAACTGCCCTTGTCTATGAACGCAAACGAGACATTGTCATTGCGTGAGGAAAAGCGCGCCTGCGGACCGACTTTGCCCAGCGAGATGATCGGCGCGACATTGAAGATATAGCTGTTGTCGCCTTCGAAGCGTGGAGCCACGAAACCGGCAGCGCCGACGGTCAGATACCAATCGCCATGGATCCAATCCAGGAAGCCGCCACCACTCTCCTGCGCCCCTGCCTGCAATGCATTGGTTAGTGTAAATGCGGCAACCAGTGCCGAAAATCGTACTCGAATCAAGACTATACCCCAAGCCTACGCGCATCGGTTGCACCGATGTGCTCGTTTCTCGGATAGAATGGTAAATTATGACTTAAAGTTGTCTTGACGCTGCGTGTTCGCGAAAGCGTTTGGGCCTGACCCCTGCGCGACCCAAAATGGACGGCTTTTTTCTTTCGCGCTATTCTTCTGACCGTGCGAATCTCGGCGTATTCGCTTTGGGTCGACCAGATGGAGGCACTAAATGACTGACATCTCTCATTCCCCTAGAGGCCTTGGCAGGGCGATCGCGGAAGTACGGGCTAAATGGGGATGGTTTGTTGCTTTGGGCATCGCCCTCCTGGTGCTCGGCGGTATTGCCTTCTTCAACGTGTTCCTGGCGACGGTCGTCTCCGTCTTTTACGTCGGCGTGCTGATGTTGATCGGGGCAGGCGCGGAAATCGCGCATGCATTCGGCGTGAAGACGTGGGGGAGCTTCTTCTGGCTGCTTCTCAGTGGTATCGTCTATGCGGTGGCCGGCATCGTCACGCTGATGAATCCCTTGCTCGCGTCGTTGGTTCTGACCTTCGTCCTCGCGATCGCGCTTGTCGTTGGCGGGATTTTCAGGATCTGGGTCGGCTTCAGCGCGCGCCCGCAAACGGGTTGGGGCTGGATCGTCGCTGCCGGCGTGATCACCTTGCTGGCGGGCATCGTCATCGCGCTGCGCTGGCCGGTGAACAGCCTCTATATCCTCGGCTTGTTCCTGGCAGTCGACCTGATCTTCCAGGGCTGGTCGTATATCGCTTTCGGCTTGGCTTTGAGGCGATAACAGAGCGCCGTTCCGTTCTGGGCTAATCGGCGGAGAAGGCAATCCGCCGATCAAGATCTGAAATCGGCCGGACAGCGGAAAGCAGTGCTCGTGCTTCCGCCTCGTCCCTTTTCATCTGGACAATCAGCGCGTCCAGACCGTCGAATTTGGCTTCAGCGCGCAGGAACCCAAAAAAGGAAACAGCGCAACGCTCGCCGTAAAAGTCGCTTGAATGGTCAAAGACGAAGGTTTCGAGCAGTGGCTCGCCATCATCGTCGACAGTCGGGCGGCGGCCGAAACTGGCGACGCCATCGTAAAGCGTTCCGTCCTCGCGTCGCAGGCGCACCGCATAGATGCCGTGCCTGAGCCCGGGCGGTTTGCGGCAGCCGCATATTGGCGGTCGGATAGCCGAGCGAGCGCCCAAGCTGCTTGCCCTTTGTGACTTCTGCCTCGACCGTGTAGCGGTATCCAAGCAGTCCCGCAGCTTCCGCAACCGCTCCCTCTTCAAGCAGGGCGCGTATTCGGCTGGATGAGATGACTTCGGCCCCTTCGTCGCGGAATGCGTCGACCAACGTCACACCGAAACCGTGACTCTCTCCGGCCTCCATCAAGTAGGCCGGCCCGCCTTGCCGGTTCTTGCCGAAGTGGAAATCGAAGCCCGTCACCGCGTGCCGGATGCCAAGCCCCTGCTCAAGCACAGTTGTCACGAACTCTTCCGCCGATTGGCTGGCAAAGGCGCGCGTGAAGGATTGCTGCACGAGCGCGTTAAATCCCAGCGCCTCTATCAGTCGCGCCTTCATCGGGGGCGGCGTCAGCACATAAAGCGGCTCGTCGGGCCGGAACACGGTGCGCGGATGCGGCTCGAAGGTAAGCGCCAGCGCCGGCGCAGACCGCCTCTGCGCTTCGGCGAGCGCGCGTTCGAGAACGGCCTGATGGCCGCGGTGAACACCGTCGAAATTGCCGATCGCGACCACGCCGCCACGCAGTTCCCGCGGCAGGCCGGCCATGTCCGTGATGTGTCGGAAACCTTCGATCTTCACCGTTTTCCCTGCAGCGCGATCGTTTTTCGTTGAATGGTCAACTCACTTGTTGGCGCATGATCTGTTCGAGCCATGCGTCAGCGCAGTCTCGGGATCACGCCGACCGGGTGGTGCCCGTGCTTTCCAAGAAAAGCGGCCAACCGCTCCTCGTCCGGATCCTGCGGGTCGCCATAGTCGCCCGCGTGGATGCCGCCTGAAACGTAAAGCACGTCGATGCCGTTGTTTTCCGCTCCCCGCACATCCGTGAGCACGCCGTCGCCGACTGCCAGTGCTTCGCGCGCGTCGATCGGGCGGCCGAGAACCTCGCTTGCCGCCGCCAACGCCGCCTCATATATCGGCCGATGCGGCTTGCCGGCAATCTGCGTGCGTCCGCCCAGCTGGCCGTAGTCACGCGCAAGCGCGCCGGCACAGAAGATCAGCCGGTCGCCCTTCTCAACCACGATATCGGGGTTCGCGCAAATGAACGGAAGATCGCGCGCCCTGAAGCGCCTAAGCATATCCGCATAGTCTTCCGGTTTCTCCGTGTCGTCATCATAAAATCCGGTGCAGACAACCGTCTGCGCCTCGAATTCCTCGACCAGCTCGATATCGATGCCATCATAGATCATCATGTCGCGGTCGGGCCCCAGATGGAACACCTTGCGGGGGCCGGACCGGATCAGGTCACGCGTGACATCGCCCGACGTCACTACCCGGTCCCACGCGTTATCTGGCACGCCGAGCGCTGCAAGCTGTGCTTCCACCGGGCCATGAGGCCGCGGCGCATTCGTTATCAGGATCACGGCGAGGCCCTTTTCCCTCGCGCGGACCAGAGCCGCGCAGGCTTCGGGAGAGGAACTCCACGCCATTATGCACGACGCCCCAGACGTCGCTCAGGATCACGCGGTAGTCTCCGGTCAGCACGTCCAGCGAACTGATCATTTTCGGCTGAGCGGCCATCGCGTCTCCTCAATTGGTCGTGTCGGGCCGGTCAGCCCGAAAACCGCCCGGAATTAGCCGAACCGGCCCGCGCTGTCACCAGCTTTCGCTTCTGGCCTACCCCACCATGGAAGGATTTGCCGGTTATTTCCTGATCGTCGCACCGGCATGTCCGAACCGATCAGGGTTAATCCCGCGTGAATTCAGCGCCGCCGTTTCGACGTGATTCCAAAACGTCGAGTTTAGGGAAATGTGCGAGCCTGCATCATTGCATTGATCTGGCAGGGGTGCTGAGCAATGATCCGTAAATTCCTAAATGACGCGCGCGGCAATTTCGCGATGATGACGGCCATCGCGATCGTTCCGATCATGGGCGCTTTGGCGCTTGCAGTCGACTACGCCGAAATGTCGCGTCAGCGGCAAGACACAATGAACGCGCTCGATGCGGCGGGCATCGCCACGGCGCGCCGCATCGTCGACGGCAAAACCAAGCCGGAAATGACCGATGCCGAGCTCGAAGCCGAGGTCAAGACCTATGCCAAGGACTTCTTCGAAGCCAATCTCGGCTCCGTCAGCCCCGAGAACGCCACGCTGACCGTTGTCCTGCCGCAGAACAACTCAGGCGGCGGCACACTCAAATTGTCGGCGACGCTCGACTACGAACCTTACTTCTTCCCTGTTTTCGCCAAGCTGCTTGGCACCGCGCAAAGCGACGGCACGACCGAACTGAACTTCGACGCGACAGCCGAGATACGCCTGAAAAATACGCTTGAAGTGGCGCTGGTCCTCGACAATTCGGGATCGATGGACGAGCTCGGCTCGGGCACGGGCCAGAAGCGCATCGACTTGCTCAAGGCCGCGGCGAAGCAGCTCATCGATACGCTGTCCTTGCAGGCAGCGCTTATGAAGCAGATCGAAAAGCCGGTTCAATTCGCCCTCGTGCCGTTCGCGGCGTCCGTCAATGTCGGACCCGAAAACGACGGCGCCTCCTGGATGGATACGACCGGCTTATCGCCTGTCCACCACGAAAACTACGACTGGACGAAGATGACCGCAGCCAATGATCCGGCAAAATATGCCGAGTTTCTGGGCGGTGTCTGGTACAAGCAGGGCAACGGTTGGGGCGCAACCAAGGGTCAGCCGCTGACCCGTTTCAGCCTGTATGAAGACATGCTTGTCCAGTCCGACCGAGAAGAAGTCCCTAATTCCAAGCAGTATGTCTGCACGCGCTACACAAACGGGAAATGTACTTCCGGGTATTGGACGCCGCCACTCTATACATACGAGACGAGCCAGTATGCGAGCTGGCAAGGATGCGTCGAGGCTCGTCCCTCGCCCTATAACAATGACGACACGACGCCGACGACCGGTAAGCCAGCGACATTGTTCGTGCCGATGTTCGCACCCGACGAAGCCGGCCATCTGTGGCGCGACCTCAATGCCGATGGAACCAACGATCTGAACAGTGACTCGTTCGGATATGGCAACAACTGGTGGACGGACTGGGCCGACACTACCGCCACATCGCGACAGAGGGACATGCGCAAATATCTCCGTACCAAGCCGTACGGATCGAAGTCGGCGGATGCCGGCGACGGGCCGAACTTCTCGTGCACAACCAATCCGATCACGACGCTAAAGGACGTCATTAAGCCAGAGGGCAAGAAGGCCATCATTGACGCAATTGACGATATGAAGCCAGGCGGAAACACCAATGTGCCGGAAGGCACAGCCTGGGGCTGGCGCGTTATCTCGAGCGGCGAGCCGTTTACCGACGGGCGGCCCGACAGCCAAAAAGGCAACGACAAGGTCATCATCGTGCTGACGGACGGCGCCAACACTTATGGCGACCTGGGAGACACGGACGCGGCCAGCAACAAGTCGACCTATGCAGCCTACGGTTATACGGGCAAAGGCTACAATGGCACCGGCACGACGCGGATGTTCATGGATACAAGCGCAAATATCGGCAAATCCAACTACACAGCATCCAACTACACCGCCGCGCTCGACGAACAGATGCAGACACTCTGTGGTGAGGCGAAAGACGCCAATGTTCTCGTCATGACCGTCTCGCTCGATCTCAGCGAGACCGACACCGCCGAGAAGAAGGCTATAGATGCGCTCAAGACTTGCTCCTCGGACTCACGCTTCCGAAAGAATGCGGATGGAACGCCAAAGAAGCTCTACTGGAACGCCACCGGCAGTAACCTGGCCGAGAAGTTTAAGGAAATCGCGGACGAACTCTCCAATCTGCGCATCGTCGGCTGACCCGCCCGGACCGATCCTGAAACACCCCGTCGCGAGACGGGGTGTCTTTGCTCGGTCAATACTTCGGAAGCGCTTGGAGCGTGCGGTGCTTCGGAACAGAGCGCGCTTGAGCTGTCAATCCATATGCGCAGCGGGCGCACCGGCCGCGGCCTGCATCCGGGGCTTTTTCAGCAGAAGGGCCAGCGGAATGGCACAGAGCGTGACGATCATCATCAGCTTGAAGTCGTCGATATAGGAAATCATCATCGCCTGCTGGTTCACGAGGCCGTCGATCCGCGCAAGAGCCATGGGATCTCCCTGCGCGGCGGCAGGTGAGAGCGCCGTCAGGGCCGGATTGAACAGCGTGATGTTGGCCGAAAGTTCGGCATGGTTTATCTGGGTATTCTGCGTCAGGAACATCGTGACGATCGAAATGCCGATCGACGAGCCGAGATTGCGGACCAGACTGAACAGGCTGGCTGCATCCGTGCGAAAGCGAACGTCCAATGTCGCGAAAGCGACCGTCGAGAGCGGCACGAATACCAACCCAAGCCCCAACCCCTGGATGACGCCAGAAACGACGATCACGTAGTCATCCATCTGCGGGGAAAAGCCCGTCATGTAGTACAGGGAGAGCGCCGTAAGCAGCAGGCCAGTCACCACAAGCAGCCGTGCGTCGACTTTCTGCACCAGCCGTCCAACCAGGATCATCGAGATCATCGTGCCGACGCCGCGGGGTGCCATAACAAAGCCAGTCGTGATGGTCGGGTGGTCGAACAGGTGAGACAGCATCGGCGGCAGCAGCGCCAGACTGGCGAGCAGGATGATGCCGACAATGAAGATGAAGACCAGCCCTGTCACGAAGTTGCGATCAGCAAAGATCTTCGGGTCTATGAATGTGTCCCTGGAGGTCAGCAGATGAACGCCGAAGACCCAGAAGCCCGTGATTGCAAGGCCAAACTCGATCCATATCTCGGGTGATGCGAACCAGTCGAGCTGCTCGCCGCGATCCAGCATGAGCTGCAACGCGCCCACTCCGAGGCTGAGCATGGCGAAACCGAAGAAATCGAAGCCGCGAAGCCGCCGCGCCACGGCGGGTAGGTATGCGGCGCAGCCAAGCAAGGCGGCGATGCCGACCGGCAGGTTGATGAAAAATACCCAGCGCCAGTTGAAGCTGTCGGTCAGCCAGCCGCCCAGCGTCGGGCCGATGATCGGCCCGACCATGATGCCGGCGCCCCACATGGCCATGGCCGAGCCGTGGCTTTCCTTGGGGTTAATGTCCAGCAGGAATGTCTGGGACAGCGGCACGATGGCAGCACCGAAGACGCCTTGCATGAGCCTGAACAGCACCATGCTCTCCAGGCTCCAGGCGAGGCCGCAGAGCATGGACGAGACCGTAAAGCCCACGATCGAGGTCAGGAACAGTTCCTTGCGGCCGATGCGATCGGACAGCCAGCCCGTGACCGGCGTCATGATGGCTGCGGCAACGATGTAGGACGTCAGCACCCAGGTGATGGTGTCCTGCGAGGCGTTGAGATCGCCCATCATGTTCGGAAGCGCGACATTGGCGATGGTAGTGTCGAGCACCTGCATGATCGTCGCCAGCATGATCGACAGCGTGATGAGGCCCCTGTGTGGGACCTCCGTGCGATTTGCCGCTGTCATTGGGGACATTGTCGTGACTTCCGTGACTTTCCTGGAGCGCCGCCCGAATTTCCGGGCGCACCAATCGAAGCGCTTTGCTTATGTCGCGCGATCGCTCCCTGTGCTTCGGACCTTAGTTTCCGGCAGCATGCGCCGTGCCGAATACGCCGCCCAAGCCGCGGCTGACGCCGGTATCGACTGTGACGGTCGCACTCATGCCGGTCCGCAGGGCCAAATCCGCATCCTCGCCGCTGACCTTCAGCCGCACGGGAATACGCTGGGTGACCTTCACCCAGTTGCCGGTCGCATTCTGGGCGGGCAGCAGCGAGAATTCCGCGCCCGTTCCCGCACCGATGCTCTCGACGGTGGCGTGCAGCGGCTTGCCCGGATAGGTGTCGAGCTCGATTTCCGCGCTTTGGCCGCGCCTCATATGCGTAAGCTGCGTTTCCTTGAAATTCGCCTCAACCCAAGTGTCGCCCGTCTCGACCAGCGAGAACAAAGGCGTTCCTGCAGCCACGAACTGCCCCACCTTAAAGGAGGAAGCCTGAGAGACGATGCCGTCCGCTGGCGCCCGCACCGTCGCCTGGGCCAGATCGTAGGCAGCCTTGTCGCGCGCCGCCATAGCCTGCAGAACAGCCGGATGCTTGGCCGTTTCGATCGCCGCATCGCCGCCGAGGGCGGCAAGGGCGCTGGCTATGCCTTGCTGGGCAGCCGCCTGCTCCTCTTCCGTCTTGGTCAGATCGCGCCGCGCCTCGTCCAATGCCGACTTGGCTGCGATGCCCTTGCCGACCAATTCGGACTGGCGCTGAAATTCCTGGCGTGCGTAGTCGGCTTCGTTCGCAGCCGCGCGTTCCTGCGCGGTGGCCCGGCTGTAGGCGGCCCGCAGCTGTTCGACATTGAGGCGCGCTGCGGCCAGCATTGCGTCGGCCTGGGACAGCGCAATCCGGTAGGGTTCGGCATCCACCTTGAAAAGCAGGTCGCCGGTCTTCACCGCCGCATTGTCGGCCACGGCGACTTCCACAATGCGCCCTGTCGCTTCGGAAGCAATGGACACCTTGGCCTGGCGCAGGTTGGCATTGTCGGTCTCTTGGTACCGGCCGCCCGTCGCCCACACATAGCCGCCGACCGCCGCCAGCGCCAAGGGCAGCACCGCCATCAAAAGAAGACGTCCGCTCCGGCGGCGCGTCGGTGCAACCGGCGCTTCCGGAGCTGGCTTCGCCGCCAGCGCGAGCGGCGGTGTCTGTTCCAACACTCTCACTTCGGCGGCTCCTTGATCGATCTTTGACACGGCATTCATGATGCTGAACCCTTTGACAGTCTCATTTGTGTTTCGGCGGGCGTCTCGGCGGCAGAGAGATTTTCCACGATCGTGGTCAGGCCAAGGATCGTCATCCGCCGCTGTTCCGGTGAGAGGCCGGCAAGGGCCTCTTCGAAAACTTCGCCCGCAACGCTCTTGATCTCGCCAAAGGCCTTGCGGCTTTTCTCGGTCGGAAAGATCATGCGAACGCGCCGGTCGCTGGAGTCCTGCCGGCGTTCGACCCAGCCGTTCTCCTCCATGCGGTCAAGCAGCCGCGAAACGCTGATCGGCTCGATTTCGAGCAACTCCGCAAGCCTTGCCTGCGCAACTCCCTCTTCCTTCACGAGCCGCACCATCAGACGCCATTGCGCCGCTGACAGGCCGTAGGCCGCGCCAAGCGTCTCAAAGCGCTTGCGCATGAGCCTCGCGGCGTCATGGATGAGAAAGCCCAATCTTTCAGTACCGTCCAAAGTCATGAGCGGCATATATTATAAGCGTGCTCATCATTCAAGAGGATGGATCGTTCGCGTGTCTTAGGGCGTCTGGGTAGCAGGATCGCCTTACCGCCCCGCCGAAAGCTTTGCTTCTTCTTGACTCTCGAAAAGCGAGCGACTATCTCACCGCCACGGTTAGCACTCCCCAAACGTGAGTGCTAACCGTTGTCCGGTCTGCCGGACGGAGGAACATTCTCAACATCCCCAATCGAGGATAATCATATGGCAAAGTCGAAGTTCCGCCCGCTTCATGACCGCGTGGTCGTCCGCCGGGTCGAATCCGAGGAAAAGACCAAAGGCGGGATCATCATCCCTGATACCGCGAAGGAAAAGCCGCAGGAAGGCGAGATCATCGCTGTCGGCTCAGGCGCTCGCGACGAGAGCGGCAAGCTCGTTCCGCTCGACGTCAAGTCCGGCGACCGCGTCCTTTTCGGCAAGTGGTCCGGCACCGAAGTGAAGCTCAATGGCGAAGACCTTCTGATCATGAAGGAATCCGACATCATGGGCATCATCGGCTGATTTCGATCCATTCGCACCCAAATCTGAATTCGAGCCAAGAGCTCAGGAGTAAAAAATGGCTGCTAAAGATGTAAAATTCTCCCGCGATGCCCGCGAGCGCATGCTGCGCGGCGTCGATATTCTCGCCAACGCCGTAAAGGTCACTCTCGGTCCCAAGGGCCGCAACGTCGTCATCGACAAGTCGTTCGGCGCGCCCCGCATCACCAAGGACGGCGTCACCGTCGCCAAGGAGATCGAACTCGAGGACAAGTTCGAGAACATGGGCGCCCAGATGGTCCGCGAAGTTGCTTCGAAGACCAACGACATCGCTGGCGACGGCACCACGACCGCGACGGTTCTTGCTCAGTCGATCGTTCAGGAAGGCCACAAGTCGGTTGCCGCCGGCATGAACCCGATGGACCTGAAGCGCGGCATCGATATTGCGGTCACCGAGGTTGTCGCCCACCTCATCAAGAACGCCAAGAAGATCAAGACATCGGAAGAAGTCGCTCAGGTCGGCACGATCTCGGCCAATGGCGAAACCTCGATCGGCAAGATGATTGCCGAGGCGATGCAGAAGGTCGGCAACGAGGGTGTGATCACGGTTGAGGAGGCCAAGACCGCCGAGACCGAGCTCGAAGTCGTTGAGGGCATGCAGTTCGACCGCGGCTACCTGTCGCCTTACTTCGTAACCAACCCCGACAAGATGGTTGCGGAACTCGATGATGCCTACATCCTTCTCCACGAGAAGAAGCTCTCCAACCTCCAGGCCATGCTCCCGGTTCTCGAAGCCGTCGTGCAGTCCTCCAAGCCGCTCCTCATCATCTCCGAGGACGTCGAGGGCGAGGCGCTTGCCACGCTCGTCGTCAACAAGCTGCGTGGCGGCCTGAAGATCGCCGCCGTCAAGGCCCCGGGCTTCGGCGACCGCCGCAAGGCCATGCTCGAGGACATCGCGATCCTCACCGGCGGCCAGGTGATCTCGGAAGACCTCGGCATCAAGCTCGAGAACGTCGGCCTGAACATGCTCGGCCGCGCCAAGAAGGTGTCGATCTCCAAAGAAAACACGACGATTGTCGACGGCGCCGGCAAGAAGGCCGAGATCCAGGGCCGTATTGCCCAGATCAAGCAGCAGATCGAGGAAACCACCTCGGACTACGACAAGGAGAAGCTGCAGGAACGTCTCGCCAAGCTGGCGGGCGGCGTTGCGGTCATCCGCGTCGGCGGTGCGACGGAAATCGAAGTCAAGGAAAAGAAGGACCGCGTCGACGACGCCCTCAACGCGACCCGCGCGGCCGTGGAAGAAGGCATCGTTGCGGGCGGCGGTGTTGCTCTGCTCCGCGCTTCGCTCGCAATCAAGGCGACCGGTGAGAACTCCGACCAGGCAGCCGGCATCAACATCGTTCGCCGCGCGCTCCAGTCGCCTGCTCGCCAGATCGCTGCGAACGCCGGTGCGGAAGCCTCGATCGTCGCCGGCAAGATCCTGGAAAACAAGGCCGCGACTTTCGGCTACAATGCCCAGACCGGCGAATATGGCGACATGATCGCCATGGGTATCGTCGACCCGGTCAAGGTTGTCCGCACGGCTCTCCAGGACGCTGCGTCGGTGGCCGGCCTGCTGGTCACCACCGAGGCCATGATCGCCGAGGCTCCGAAGAAGGATTCCGCTGGCGGAATGCCTGGCGGCGGCATGGGCGGCGGCATGGGCGGCATGGGCGGCATGGACTTCTAATCCAGCCTTCCGTCGAACTATGGAAAGGGCGGCAGCGATGCCGCCCTTCTTGCTGTTCAGAGCCGATAAAAAAAATCAAAAAAGTCGCAACCCGCCGGAACCATTTTGTCGGCTGCGCATTATTGCGCTGTTGAAAGCATTCTCAACGGAGCAATCCAGAGAGAAAGCAATCAACAAGGGCGCCTCCCGCACTCCATAAAGGTGCGAGAGGCGCTCTTTTTGGCGGTATCGCCCCAACGGCCTTTAAACGCAGAAAGGCGGCAGCGTTGATTGGATTGCCCAAGCTCGCGTCGAATTTTGCCCCCTTCCCTCACTCCTCTTCCCTCATCTCCTCTTGCCGATTCGTTGGAACCTATGTTGGCGTGGCTGGTTTGACCTCCATTCCATTGGCAAGGAGGTTCGCCATGAAAATCCACTTTCCGACCGTCGCAGCCGGGCTTTTTCTGCTCACCGGGGTCGGCGCAACCTTGGCGCAGGACGTCGTGATCGTTCCTGAACAGGAAAAGGTCATCCGTGAATATGTTGTCCAACAGAAGGTAGCGCCAGTCGAAGTCCCTGCGGATGTCCAGATCACCGTGGGCTCAACCGTGCCCGATACGGTTGAACTGCATGCCATCGAGGTTCCGGATGTGAAGTATCGCTATGTAGTGGCCGGCGGAAAGACTGTCCTTGTTGAGCCGGGAACCCGCAAAATCGTTCATATCATAGAGTAGGACCACCGTCCGCTCCTCTGACCTGCACCCGTCGCGCCGCAGGGGCGCGCCGGGTACGGTAGAGCCACGAGTGTCCCTGGCGGCGCAAATGCTGGGACCGGGACGACGGCTTCACGCCCGAACTGCGACTGATGCCCTTTCGACCAGATGGCACGCGAGTTCGACGCGGCGCGCTGGCGTTGCGAGCCCAAGCATCATGTCGCGCATCAGATCAAGCGCGGTCGCCCCGAGCTCACGCATGGGAATGTGTACGGTCGAGAGCGGGGGGCTGAGGAAGGCGGATTGGGGCAAGTCGTCGATACCCATCACGGATACATCGCGCGGCACCGCATGACCCATCGCCTGCAGGCCCAAGATGACGCCCGCCGCAAGGCTGTCACCTGCGGTGAGGATCGCGGTGAAAGACAGGCCATTTTCCTTCACATACCGGGTGACCGCGTCGGCCGCGAGGTCCGGCAGCCAGTCGTCGACCTCGATGATCATATGGGCTTCGGCAGTAAAGCCGTGACGCCAAAGCGCATCGCGCCAGCCTTCCATGCGCCGCTCGATCGTGCGACGGCCCGGCCGCATCATGAATAGGATACGCTCGTGCCCGGCCGCTATCAGCTGCTGGGTCGCGATGAACGCCGCCGAACGGTTGCAGGGCGTCACACTCGAAAACCGCATATAGGGGTCGTCGCCGTTGATCATGACGACTGGCTTGCCGAGCCCGGCCGCGGCCGCGAGGATATCCTCGTCGTCGACCGTGAGGACCAACATCCCGCCAATGGCTGGATCATGGCGGACATCGTCGACGATGCGCAGCTCGTCCGCCGTGTCGGCGACCGGGCACATGACGATCTCGATGCCGAGCGCTGCGGCACGGGCGTTCAATCCTTCGAGCACGTGCCATGTGAACTGGTTGCGCACATAGTCGATCATCGCTGCGCTTGAAGCGACAAGCACGACTTTGTTGCCCGCAACGCTCGCGGGCACTGCATAGCTTACGGCGCTCGCGGTCTCGATCACCAGCTTGCGGATTTCCGGCCGGACGCCTTTTTCGCCCGCCAAGGCGCGCGACACCGTGCTTACCGAGACGCCGCAACGCGCAGCGATATCGTCCAGCCGAGTCCGCTTTCCCTTTCTTCGCTGCTCCCCGGCCATCTTAGCCTCCACACTGTTTTCACCACTATGCAAAAATCTTTCATATTGCGCAAATGAAAAAGCTATGCACTATTTTCGTCAGGGAAGAGCTGCCAGTCGAGGGAGGTTTGAATGCAGCCTGACAGTCGGCTGATCCGTCGGCGCCTGGACCAACTGGTCGAGGGGATGACAGGCCTCAAACATGACGGCCGTTTCCACGAGCCGAACCTTGATGGCTCAGCGGGTGACTACATCAGCTTCGACAGCTGGGAATGGCCACAGGGTGTCGGCCTCTATGGCATCGCGCGGCTCTGGCTTTTCACGCGCGACAACCGACTGCGGACACTGCTTGAAGATTGGTACTCGGCGCGTCTTTCCGAGCCCACCCCGGCCCTCAACGTCAATACGACAGCGCCGATGCTGGCGCTTTCCCTGCTTTGGGGCGAAACGCGGGACAAGCGTTGGCTGAAGCCGCTCGACGACTGGGCCAATGCCGTCATGACGCGGTTTCCGCGCACGCTGGAAGCCGGCTTCCAGCACGACGTGTCGGACAAGGTCAACGACAACGAGTTATGGGACGACACGCTTTTCATGGTGGCGCTTTTCCTCGCCAGCTATGGGCAGCGCTCTGGCCGGAAGGAACTCGTCGACGAAGCCTGCCGCCAGTTTCTCGTCCATGCGCGCTATCTGTCCGATCCGGAGACCGGTCTGTGGTTCCACGGCTGGACATTCGACGGCCGCCACAACTTCGCGCGGGCCCGCTGGGCGCGCGGCAACGCCTGGATTACTGCAGGCATCCTTGATCTCGTCGAACTTGCCGATATCGGCGCGCCGATCCGCAGCTTCCTGCTCGGATGCCTCACATCGCAGGTGGAAACCTTGCTCGATCTCCAGACCGACAGCGGAGCCTGGCGCACCTTGCTTGACGATCCGACCTCCTATGAGGAAATGTCGGCGACGGCCGGTTTCGCTTACGGCCTTATGAAGGCTGCCCGCCTGGGGTTGGGGAACGAGACGTGGCGCCGGGCCGGCGCCCGGGCACTCGAAACCGTACTCACCAACATCGATTCGAGCGGCACCTTGCAGAACGTATCCTACGGCACGCGTATGGGTCATGACCTGCAGTTCTACAGGGATATCCCGCTGCAACCGACCGGCTACGGGCAGGCGATGGCCATTCTGTGCCTGTTCGAAGGTCTACTGATGCTCGAAGCTCAGGAGAAGGCAGCGTGACGATGGGGGTGCTCTACGGTGCGGGGCCGGCGGACATTCGCGGGTATGACACGACGAAACTGCGCGAAAATTTTCTGATCGAAGACCTTTTCGCCGATGGTGAAGTGCGCTTCGTCTATACCCATGTCGATCGGTTGATCCTCGGCGGCGGCGTACCAACCCGGACCGCGCTGACCTTCGGGTCTGGCACGGACGTCGGCACACAATATCTGCTGTCGGCGCGCGAGATGGGCATCGCCAATCTTGGCGGGGCTGGCTCGGTGACGATCGACGGACAGACGTTCAAGGTCGCCAACCGCGAGATCGTCTATGCAGGCCGAGGCGCAAGGGAAATCACGCTTGCCAGCGACGATGCGGCGAAGCCTGCCCGCTTCTACATGAACTCGGTGCCGGCCGGCGCCGACATCCCGCACCGGCTGATCACGCGGAGTGAGGCGAAGCCCATCGAGATCGGCACGCCGGAGAAGGCCAACAAGCGCCGGCTGGTCATGTATATCCATCCCGAGGTCGCTCCCTCCTGCCTGCTGTTGATGGGCATCACCGATCTCGCTCCGGGCAGCATTTGGAACACCATGCCGCCGCATGTGCATGAACGGCGCATGGAAGCCTATCTGTATTTCGACATGGCGGCGGAGGATCGCGTCATTCATCTCATGGGCGAACCTCAAGAGACGCGGAACCTGATCGTGGCCGACGGCAACGCTGTGCTGTCGCCGGCCTGGTCGATTCACATGGGCGCCGGGACAGGTCCCTACGCTTTCGTGTGGGGCATGACCGGTGAAAATCAGGAATATAACGACGTCAATCCAGTACCTGTGGCGAGCTTGAAGTAATGACCATGGCCGTTGATCAATCCTACCTCCGCCGCGCGACTTCGACCGGCCAGCCGATCGTCTACTGGCAACTGGGCAGCCTCTGGGAGGAGCGCTACGACGTTGCCGACCAGCCCATGGAAGGCAAGATGGACCCGTTCTTCTTCGTTACAAAGACGAAGAACTTCATTCCGCACGAATATCCATGCCGTACGGAGCTCAAGAAGGCCTTCGTTGGCAAGCGGCCTGCGCCGGCAGTCGAGTTCGAAGCATCCCGTTGGTGGTTGCCCTTCGGCTCGCCGCGCGTCGACCTTTCCGGTTTCTGGTTCCGTCCCACGCGCCTCGGCAACTGGGCCCGCACATGCCTCGATGCCCAAGCCGCCGGCTCGGCGAAGCTGCGCCTTTCGACCTGCGGCGGAGCCGTCCTGATCGTCAATGGTCAGGAGGCGGGCTTCATGGCTCCCTATGGCCGAAATCTCGAGACACAAGAAATCTTCGAAGTCGAACTCAAAGCCGGCCTGAATGAAATCCGCATCTATTTCGATGACTTGGCCGAACGTGACGCCCGCTTCTATTTCCAGCTCGACTACGTGTCAGGACCATCCGTAGAGACGGCGGTTGCGGTTTCGATCAAAGGCGAAGAAGCCGCAGCCATAGAAGCGGTGCTCGAAGGCATGCGCTTCGACCGCACGGCCTATTTTGGTGAAGACGCGACCGTGCTCTTTCCGTCGCCTTTGCCAATGGCCGTCAAGGCGCATGTGGAGATCGAGGGCGACTTCATGTCGACGGAGCGCTTCGAGTTTGACTTCGACCTTGCAAAGGGCGCGACGAGGCTGGAACTCGGTTCTTCGGAGACCATGCCCGCCGATTTCCGGCACTTCCGCGTGACCCTGACTGCCGATGGCTTCAGCGCCGGTCGAACGCTTGGCGTCGAGATTTGCCACCCGAACCGGCAGGGCGAGCCGCCGGCCTCGCTTGAAGACCGTATCCGCGAAGCCCTCGTCGAAGTCGCGAACCATTCCGAACGAGATACCGTACGCGCGTTTGCACGTCTGGCGCTCGGGCAGCGCGGGGTGGATACCGAGGCGATGATCGAGGCAATGTTGCCGGTCATCGAGGACTGCCATGATTGCGCAGATTTCGTCCTTGTGCCGCTGATTTTTGCTTACTCGCGCTGGAGCAATATGCTTTCGCCAGCACTGCGGAAGCGCATCGAGCACGCCATCCTCAACTATCGCTACTGGATGGACGAGCCCGGCAACGATGTTCAATGGTACTTCTCCGAAAACCACGCTTTGCTCTTCCACACCGCGGCCTATCTTGGCGGCCGGCTCTTTCCGGACGCGACCTTCGTGCGCTCGGGGCGCTCGGGCAGCGAACAAAGCAAAGTCGGCGAGGACCGCGTGCGTGCCTGGCTCGATCATTTCGAGCATTGGGAAATGGCGGAATGGAACTCCGTCCCCTACTTCCCGATCGACCTCAAGGGTCTGACGGCGCTTGCTGCCTGCGCCCCGGATGAATCGATCCGCGAGCGGGCGAAGACAGGCATTGTGCGGCTGATGGAGATCGTCGCCCGCTCTGCCCACCAAGGCATGCTGACCGGAAGCCAGGGGCGTTCGTATGAACATACGCTGCGGCCCGGCCGCTCGGTCGAACTCTCGGGCATCGCGCGGCTTCTCTGGCGGCGCGGCTGGTATGGCCGTCGTTTCCATGCATTGCCACAGCTCGCGGTCTGCATTCGCGACCATGGGCTGCGCATTCCGGAGGAATTGGCCGAAATCGCGCTCTACCAGTCGGACGACGCGCAGGAATGGACCTTCTCGCAGGGCGAAAATCGCTTTGCCGCGCTCTATCACTACAAAACACGCGACACAGCTCTCGGAACGATCGCGCACTATCGACCGGGCGCCTGGGGCTACCAGGAAACCGTGCTGCATTTGCGTCTTGGCAGCACGCCGGAAGCGCAGATCTGGATCAATCATCCAGGCGAAACGATCCAGTCAGGCTATGGCCGGCCGAGCTTCTGGGGCGGTTGCGGAACGCTGCCACGCGTCCATCAGTATCGCGACCTGGCGGTGCTCGACTTCAATGTCCATGAAGGCCAGCCTGATTTCACGCATGCCTGGTTTCCCATTGATGAGTTCGACGAGACCCACATCGACGGTTCGCATGCGCTTGCCCGTTCGGGCGACGGCCTTGCGATGCTGATTGGCAGCGCAGTGCTTGCGCCCGTGACAGAGGGTCCGACAGCGGGCGTCGAACTGCGCATGGCGGGCCGTAGAGGACGCTGGATCGTCCGTCTTTCCGACATGCGGCGGGACGCCGGTCTCGCAGCGATGCACAAACGTTTCCGGAGCGCTATCGGTCCACGAGGAGCCCGGCGGTATTCTGACCGTCGAGGATCCCGACTACGGCCGGATCGTCTTCGAGGAAGATGGCACGGTTCGTGCCGAAGGCCGCACCATCCGTCCGTCCGAATGGACGATCGAAGGGAAAGCGGTCCATCTGGAAATATCCGGCCGGGGGAAAGCGGAGACTGGCCTCGTAAATCCGGCAGGAATGGCCTGCTGGCATACGTCTGCTCAAGAGGAGGAGTGAATGCGTAAAGTTTCATCAATCACGGCTGCACTGGCAGCCGTTCTGCTGACGTCGGTCGCAGCACAGGCCGGGGATGTCCGGATCATGTGGTATTCCGACGGTGTGGAAGGCGAGGTCATCAAGGACCTTCTGTCGCGCTTCTCCAAGGATAATCCCGGCATCAATGTCATTCTCGACGAAGTTTCCTACGATGTCGTGCGGGAGCAATTGCCGGTTCAGTTGGAAGCCGGCAAAGGACCTGATATCGCCCGCGTCACCAATTTGAAGGCGCCGGCTCAGCATTGGCTCGATCTTCGCCCCCATGTCGCCGACGCGGCCTACTGGGACGAGAATTTTGGCGCTCAGGCAGACTGGATGCGTCCGGACGGCTCCAACGCCATCACCGGTTTCATGACGCAGATCACTGTTACCGGCGGCTTTGCTAACAAGACGCTGTTCGATCAGGCGGGCGTCGCCATTCCCGGGCCGAAAGCGACCTGGGACGACTGGGCGGCGGCAGCCAAACAGGTCGCTGAAAGCCAGAAGGTCTTTGCCATGGCGCTGGACCGGTCCGGACACCGTATCTCGGGGCCGAATATCTCCTTCGGCGCCAACTACATCGCTGCTGATGGCAGCCCGGCTCCGCTTGATCAGGGCGCAAAGGATTTCATCGGCCGCTTCGTCAAATGGAATGAAGAAGGCGTGATGAACAAGGATGTGTGGGTCAGTGCTGCCGGCACCACTTACCGCGCCGCCGCCGAAGACTTCATCAACGGCAACCTTGCCTATTACTACTCCGGAAGCTGGCAGGTTCCGGGCTTTGCGCAGAAGATCGGTGACGCCTTCGACTGGGTGATGGCGGGCAGCCCTTGCGGAAGCAAATCCTGCTCGGGCATGCAAGGCGGCGCCGGTCTCGTCGCGATCAAATACACGCAGAACCCGCAGGAAGTCGCCAAGGTCATGGACTATCTGGCCAGCGCTGAGGTGCAGAAGGAGTTTGCCGAGCGCAGCCTGTTCATTCCGGCCCACAAGGGCGTGGCCGCTCAGGGACTGAGCTTCAAGACTGACAATCCCAACGTGCAGGCGGCGCTCAGCGCTTTCGTCCAATCCGCAAGTACGACAGCGCCTGAAGCTCTGAAGCTTGCGGGCTGGAAATGGGCGGATGCCTATTACGGCGCGCTTGTTGGACGCGTCAGCCAGGTAATCGCCGGCGAAATGACCCTTGAGGACGCCTACGCCCGCATCGATGACGACATCAAGGCGAAAGTCGCCGAAGCGGGTAACTAACCAGGATTTACGATCGTGACCGACGTGGTTTCGACAGGAACGGCTGAATCAGGGAGCCTCCGGCGAATGCTTGCGGCTCCCATCCGGCTCGCCATGGGAATCGTCGATATTCCTCTGCGCGCCTGGCAGAAACTCACCGGCATTGCGGGCATGGCGGGCGTCTTTCTGGCGCCCAACATGCTGATCTTCTCGATTTTCGTCCTCCTGCCGCTGGTCATCAACTTCGTCTATTCGATGACCAGCGGCCCGGCCATCTTCCTTGAGAGCAGGACCTTCGTCGGCGCGGATCAATACCGCATCCTCTTCGATTGCCAGAACTATCTCGACCCGTCGACCTGCACCGCCGACACGTTCTGGTCGGCGGTTCGCAACACCGCGTTCTTTGTCCTCTTCCAAGTGACAGCGATGCTGGTCACGGCTCTGATCACCGCGCTGATCCTCAACCGCAATCTTGCCGGCCGCGGCTTTTGGCGTGCCGTGTTCTTCTTTCCCGTGCTTTTGTCACCGGTCGTGGTCGGCCTGATCTGGAAATGGATCCTGCAGCGCGAAGGCCTCCTGAACTATGCGCTGAGCCCCTTCGGCGTCGAGCAGTTCCCCTGGCTCACGGACCGGTTCTGGGCCTTCTTCTTTGCCGTCTTCGTCTCGGTCTGGGCGCATATGGGCTTCTATACGCTGATCCTGCTTGCGGGCCTGCAGGCGATCTCGAAAGAGATCTACGAGGCGGCCGCCATGGATAGCGCCAGTCCGGCGCGGACGTTCTGGCGCATCACGCTGCCGCTCCTGATGCCGAACCTCATCGTGGTACTCGTATTGGCGCTGATCCGGGCGGTGCAGATTTTCGACGAGGTTTTCGTGCTGACGGGCGGTGGGCCTGGCACCAGCACCATGTACATCACGCAATATATCTACGAGACCGGCTTCGCCAGCACCTTGCGCAATCCGGGGCTTGCGTCCGCCGCGTCGATTTTGATGGGCCTTGTCCTTGTCGTGCTGACTCTGGTGCAGTTAAGCGTCAGCCGGAAAAACGAGAAGAAAGGCGAGCGGTCTTGAGCAGCGTCAGCGCCTTCATTTTCCGCCGCCGTGGCGGCCGGGGCTGGCATTGGACCGATGTCGCCACCTGGGCCTGGCTGATCTCCGGCGTGATCCTGATGTTCGGCCCCGCGATCTGGCTCGTACTTTCGTCCTTTAAGACACCGGCTGCACTTGCGGAATTTCCGCCGTCCCTTCTGCCATACGTCACCGAGCAGGCAACGGTCGTTGGCCATGACAAGCCGCTGCCGCTGTACAATGTAACCATGCCCGACGGCAGCACAAAAGCGCTCGCCGAAGTTAGGCGTATCGGCCTGGTCGGCCAGATGATCGACCCACACAACCCCGGCGAGATCATCAAGGTCAACATCAAAGACCGCGCGCCAGTCCGCGAGGTGAAATTCGCCACCGGGAACTACACCGAACCCTTCGAGCGTTTCGATTTCCTGCTTTTCCTGCGCAATTCAATTTTCGTAACGGTCATGGCGACCGCAATCACCCTCATCGTCAACTCCATGGCGGCCTTCGCACTGTCGAAATACAAGTTTCCCGGCCGCACCGCTGTGATGCTCGTGATCCTGGCCACGCTGATGGTGCCGCTTTCCGTCATCGTCGTGCCGCTCTATTCGGTCATCGGCACACTCGGCCTCTTCGACAGCCTTTGGGGCGTCATCCTGCCTACGGTCGCAACGCCGACCGGCGTCTTCCTGCTCCGGCAGTATATGCTGACGATCCCCGACGAGCTGATCGACGCCGCACGAATGGACAAAGCCAGCGAATGGCAGATCTACTGGCGCATCATCCTTCCGCTTTCGGCTCCGGCGCTCGCGGTATTGGCCATCTTCTCGGTGATGTGGCGCTGGAACGACTTCCTGTGGCCGTTGATCGTCCTGTCCCGAAAGGAACTGTATACGCTGCAGGTGGGCCTCAACGTCTATGCCGGCCAGCTCAACGTGGAATGGCACTACATCCTTGCCATGACCGTCGTGTCGATGGTCCCGGTCGTCCTCATCTTCGTCTTCCTTCAGCGCTTCATCACCACCGGCATTGCCGGCTCGGGACTGAAATAGGAGAGGTCATGAGCCACCTCGAACTCAGAAACATCGTCAAGAACTTCCAAGCCGTGGAAGTAATCCGTGACGTCTCGCTGTCGGTGAACGACGGCGAGTTCGTGGCTTTCGTCGGCCCCTCAGGCTGCGGAAAATCAACGCTCCTGCGCCTGATCGCCGGTCTCGACCGGCCGACAAGTGGCACAGTCTCGATCAATGGCAGGGATGTCACCAATGTGTCCGCCGCGGACCGTGGCCTGGCGATGGTGTTTCAGTCCTACGCCCTCTATCCACATATGAGCGTGCGCCAGAACCTCGCCTTTGGGCTGGAAAATACCAAGGTACCTAAGCAGGAGATCGAGGCCCGCATCACGGACGCCGCCCGTATGCTCGAGATCGAACCCTTTCTGGGGCGGCGGCCGGGTCAGCTGTCCGGCGGTCAGCGCCAGCGTGTCGCGATCGGCCGCGCGATCGTACGTCGGCCTGACGCCTTCCTGTTGGACGAGCCGCTGTCAAATCTCGATGCCGAACTGCGTGTGACGATGCGCGCGGAACTGGCGGCCCTGCATGGCCGCCTCGAGGCGACGATGATCTACGTAACCCACGATCAGGTCGAAGCAATGACGCTCGCCGATCGGATCGTGGTGCTTCGGCGTGGTCGGGTGGAGCAGGTCGGCACCCCGCTTGAGCTGTACAATAAGCCGGCTAACCGTTTTGTAGCTGGCTTCATCGGCGCGCCCCACATGAATTTCCTTGAGGGCCGCATCATAAACCAGAACGGCACCGCCGCGACGGTCGAGACCGACGGCGGCCACAGTCTCGTGGTACCGGCGCAGGGCTCGCGCCCGGCTGGTGAAAAAGTCAGTGTCGGCATCCGCCCCCAGCACATCACGCTCGGCAATGGCGCGGCATCCGGAACGACCCTGGATACACGCGTTACGCTGGTCGAGGAACTCGGCTCCGAAACTGTCGTTCACGCCGAGGCGGCAGGTCACAAAAAGCTGATTGCCGTCTTTGCGGGCCAGCAACGGATGCGGCCCGGCGACGATCTGCCCATGCGGTTCGATCCCGATCTGTTGCATCTTTTCGGTGAAGACGGTCAACGGCTCTCCTGAGCCCCATGAGGCGCGGGGCAGGCAGCCTTCATCACAAGGGTCTGCGTGAGCGATACGGGAATACGGTGGCATGACGATTACCGTCGCACGGTTGGCCTCATTACTCGGCTTCCAACCAGCCAGCTTGGCGCTGGAAACCCACTCCATCGAAGAGAGAGACGGCACCATTCTTGAGCGGCTCAGCTTCCGGTCAGCGGAGGCGGGAAACATCCGTGGGCTGCTGACACGCCCGGCCGCAGCGACCGCCGGACGATTGCCGGCGCTGCTTTATGCCCATGCGCATGGCGGTCGGTACGACATCGGCGCCAGCGAACTTATCGAGGGCCGTCCGGCCCTCCTGAGCGCACCGGGTCCGATGCTGGCCCATGAGGGATATGTGACGCTGTGCATCGATATGCCGACATTCGGCGCGCGGTCCAGCGTCACCGAGAGTTCGGCGGCGAAAGCAGCACTTTGGCATGGACGAACCTTGTTCGGTCAAATGCTGAGCGAACAGGCTGGCGCGCTTTCGTGGCTCGCTTCACGGCCGGACGTGGACCCTGGCCACATTGGCATGACCGGGATTTCCATGGGCGCAACACTCGCCTATTTCCTGGCCGCGCTGGATACGAGGATAGCTGCAACCGCGCATCTCTGCTGCTATGCCGACTTTGCGACGCTTGTCGAAAGCGGCGCGCATGACTTGCATGGTCACTATCTGACCGTTCCGGGCCTGCTTGCCGAAACGTCGACCGGCGAGATCGCCGGCCTCTGCGCTCCCCGGCCGCAGCTGATTTGTGTCGGTCTCGATGACCCGCTAACCCCACAAAACGCCATCGAACGCGCCTTTGCACAGACCTCGGCAGCATATGAGACGCGAGGAGCGCGCGAAGCGCTGACCCTCCGCATGGAGCAAGGCGTGGGCCATCGTGAAACTCAGACGATGCGCGGCGCGCTACTCGATTTCTTCAGGCGCCACCTGTAGGACTTGACGCAGTCGATGCTCCGGCATTCCTTGAGCGGGTTCATGCCGGCTGCCGGGGTTGCACATGCAGAAAGGCGTTTCCGGTCGACAGACTAGAGTGATTCCGGCTGAATCGGCGAACCACTCTAACTCTTTGTTTTTACGCGATTCCGGGCGGAAAACCAATTCCCACCTGTCCTGGAATTGCTCCAGACGGGCGTTCGTTGGAAACGTGCTCGCGCTTGGCGCCGCATGTGCTGCCCCACGCGTGCTGGCGCAGGGCGTGTCCGGCTTGCCGGCGATCGACGCGACGTTTCTTTTCATCGCGGATATCCATGCCTGCCGTATGGGCAGCGGGCTCAGTCCCAACTGCCTGCAGGAAGGCAAGACGGACCAGAACCTCCTTCGCCATATTGCCGCGCTCAACCGCATCGGCGAACACCGATGGCCGGCGGAGATTGGTGGCGTTCCGACCGGTCTCCTCGGCGCGGGGACCGAGATTGCGACACCCCTTGGCGTCGTCGTCGGTGGTGACATGACCGATGATGGGGGCGGCCAAGTGACGATGCCGAGCGAAGGAACCCAGTTGCTCCAGTTCAGCCACCGCTACCAGCAGGGTATGGGCCCGGATCGCGTGCACTTTCCAGTCTATGTCGGGCTCGGCAACCATGACCTCGACCAGGACGGCCCGCCGCCCCATGGCGACTGGTACCGCCGGGAGCTGCGCGACTATGTGGAGATCAACCATCGCCCGAGCGTGTTCTTCAAGCCGCCGGTTCCCGCGACAAACTACGATACTGCATCCGATTGCTATTCCTGGGACTGGGGCGGCCTTCATCTCGTTCAGCTCCACCGCTTTGGCGGCGACATGTCGAAGGGCGCGGTCAACAGCCTGCCATGGCTCAAGGCCGACCTCGCAACCTATGCGGCGGACGGCAGGCCCGTCATTCTGTTCCAGCATTATGGCTGGGATGCCTTCTCGATCGAGAACTGGGACCCAGAGAGCCATACATTCGACGATCAAGGGACCGGCGCGCCCCATTGGTGGAGCAAGGAGCAGCGCCAGGAGCTGGTTGACGCGACAAGCGGTCACAAGATCATTGGCATCTTCCATGGCCACCAGCATGAAACGCCGCTGATCTACCGGCAGGACGGTTTCAACCTGTTCAAGCCGAAGGCAAGTTTCATGGGCGGCTTCGCGGTAGCCCATGTCACCGACACAGCGCTGGATGTCGTATTGGCCGAGGCCGTAGGCTCAGAAGGCAACGTACGTCTCACCCACGCCTTCAGCACGGCGCTCAATTAGATCGCAGCAGGCCGGGGCGTGGACAAATCGGGCCTTCACCGTAACTTTGATCAGAAATACCCGTTTCCAATCAATGCCATGGACGACCGGCGGCGATTTTCGCGCACTTTCCTGTCCATACCTGTCCGCTCGCTCATAAAATCGCCTGAAACCACCGCGGAATGGAGGGCTTCTTCGCCAAACTCAAGCAATGGCGTCGCATCGCCACCCGACATGACAAGCTCGCGGGGGGTGATCTGGAACCAGGCAGTATCGCCAGACGCGAAGGCGAGCGTAGCACGGTGGCGGTCGCCGGCGCGGAAGCCTATGTTCGTGGAAACAGACCCGGAACCCGCAAATGGCCAAAAACCGCACCGAAACTGACTCTTTCGGCCCGATCGATGTTCCCGCCGATCGATATTGGGGCGCGCAAACCCAGCGCAGCATTCAGAATTTCCGCATTGGCACGGAAAAGATGCCGCTGCCGTTGATCCATGCATTGGCGCTGATCAAGCGGGCCGCCGCCGAGGTCAACATGAGCCTGGGGCGCCTGGACGAAGCCATTGGCGCAGGAATCGTCACCGCAGCAACAGAGGCGGCTGAAGGCAAGCTCGACGATCACTTCCCGCTTGCCGTCTGGCAAACCGGCTCCGGCACGCAAACCAACATGAACGCCAACGAAGTGATTTCGAACCGGGCGATCGAGCTTCTGGGCGGGGAGATCGGCTCGAAGAAGCCGGTGCATCCAAACGACCATGTCAATATGAGCCAGTCGTCCAACGATACGTTCCCAGCGGCCATGCACCTGGCGGTCGCAATGGAAACCAATGCCCGCTTGCTGCCGGCGCTGGACCACCTCGCTGCCGCGCTCAAGGAAAAGGAACACGCTTTTGCCGGCATTGTGAAAATCGGCCGCACCCACACCCAGGACGCGACCCCGCTCACGCTCGGCCAGGAGTTTTCCGGCTACGTAGCGGCAGTTGAATTCGGAAGAAAGCGCGTCGCCGATAGCCTTGTCGATGTTTACGCATTGGCCCAGGGCGGTACGGCGGTCGGCACCGGGCTTAATGCCCCCGTCGGCTTCGACACAGCGATTGCCGAAAGGCTGGCCGAAATCACCGGCCTGCCCTTCCGCTCCGCACCGAACAAATTCGAAGCGCTGGCCAGCCATGGGGCCCTGGCATATTTTCACGGCGCGCTGGCCGCCCTTGCCGCCGATCTCTTCAAGATCGCCAACGATATCCGGTTCCTGGGGTCCGGTCCCCGCTCAGGTCTTGGCGAGTTGATCCTGCCCGAGAACGAACCCGGCTCCTCGATCATGCCGGGCAAGGTCAACCCGACCCAGGCGGAAGCGTTGACGATGGCGGCCGTGCAGGTGATCGGCAATCAGACCGCGGTCGCTTTTGCCGCCAGTCAGGGCCATTTCGAGCTCAATGTCTTCAAGCCGGTGATTGCGTTGAATGTGCTTCAGTCCGTCCGCCTGCTTGCCGATGCCTCGCGCTCCTTTACCGACAACTGCATCACGGGAATCGCCGCCGACGAGGCCCGCATTGCCGACCTGATGCAGCGCTCGCTGATGCTGGTCACCGCGTTGGCCCCAAAGATCGGCTACGACAATGCGGCTAGGATTGCCAAGACGGCACACCGCAACGGGACAACGTTGCGCGAGGAGGCGTTGAAGAGCGGGCTCGTGACAGACGAGGACTATGACCTGCTTGTCCGCCCGGAAAACATGACCCGTCCGGGATAGGTTGCTTCTGACCTACACCTGGAATCACTTTGAGCGACGGATTGCCTGCAATTCGACGCGAATTGCGCTGCAATGAGCAAATCATTCCTTTTGTGAACAATCCGTTGACAACAAAGTTACTTCTGTGAACGCCGGGAATTCTCTATCTGACAGCCGAGACCCCTGATCCCAAGCCCCCAACCTCCCAGGAGAACTTCAATGTCGATCAATTCCTCTGCCGCCGGCGTCAAGACCGGCATTGTCGAAAACAGTTCAGCCCTCGTGCTGGTCGGACGTGTCCTGCTTTCCATCATCTTTATCCTCGCCGGCTTTGGCAAGCTCACGGCGATCAGCGGTACGGCAGGCTGGTTCGGCAGCCTTGGTTTGCCGCTGCCGACAGTCGTGGCTGTCGCTGTCGGCCTTCTGGAACTCCTTGGCGGCATTGCCATCCTCATCGGCTTCCAGACCCGTATCGCAGCAATCGCGCTGGCGGTCTTCACGCTTGCAGCGACCGCTGTTGCACATCTCGATTTCGCCGATCAGGTGCAGTTGCTGTTCTTCCAGAAGAACCTGGCCATCGCCGGCGGCCTGTTTGTTCTTGCGGTGTTCGGCGCCGGTGCTCTGTCGGTCGACGCCAAGCGCGGTTGATCGTCCGCAGATCCTCGTAACAAAAAGCCCGGGGCCGAAACGCTCCGGGCTTTTTTTGTGCAAGCCTCGCTGTTGAGGGCTTCTGAAACGTCGAGAGAGGGTGGCGAGCGGACACGCGCTGGCAGCAAATTGGCCGCCAAGACGCGATGGAGCGTCAACCGCGCCGCGCCGCCTCGATCGCGGCGACGTCGATCTTCTTCATGGTCCATCATGGCGTCAAACGCGCGCTTTGCTTCGGCGCCGCCAGCCGCCATCGCGTCAGTCAGAACGCGCGGCGTGATTTGCCAGGACATCCCCCACTTGTCTTTGCACCAGCCGCACGCGCTCTCCTGGCCGCCATTGCCGACGATGGCATTCCAGTAGCGGTCGGTCTCCTCCTGATCGTCGGTGGCGATCTGGAACGAGAAGGCTTCGTTATGCTTGAACGCGGGACCCCCGTTGAGGCCGAGACAAGGAATGCCCGCAACTGTGAAGTCGACCGTCAACACGTCGCCCTCTTTGCCGGCTGGGTAGTCACTGGGTGCACGGTGCACGGCACTCACCACGCTGTCAGGAAAGGTCTCGGCGTAGAAGCGGGCGGCAGCCTCGGCGTCCTTATCGTACCAGAGGCAAATCGTATTCTTTGCCATTGCGTGTTCCTTTCGCTTTGAAGCCAGGATTTCGGCCTTGTTTCCCCATCCGCTCTCTTCCGAAATAGGTAGCCAACCGCTTTTCTCCACCCCGGAAGCGTCCGTCTCGCCCGGGCGATCGCAAAGGGCAGCTAACCTTAACGTCGCTGTCCGCTTTGGGTCGGATCGCGACACTCACCGCCCCCACGCAAACGTCGGCAGTTGGCGTGACCATGCTTAATCCGATGGACGGTACGAACGGCAGCATTCCACCCAAATTCAAGCGAATGTTAGAATCAAAGGACCACTAGGTCGCCGCAATCGCCTTGTTCATGAGGCTTGCAACCTCGCCCACCAAGGCCTCGTCGGCGGCGCGTCGCGACTTTTTTGAAGCAACAAGGCAAGCCTGCGATTTGAGGATGATCCCGTCATCCAGCACCTTGAGGTGATTGGCGCGCAGCGTCGAGCCGGTCGTGGTGATGTCGACGATGACATCGGCCGAACCGGCGGCGGGGGCTCCTTCGGTGGCGCCAAGGCTTTCCACGATGCGGTAGACCTGGATGCCGTGCTTCCGCGACAGAAACTGCTGGGTGAGCCGCCAGTATTTCGTGGCGATGCGCAGCCGCCGGCCATGGCGATGGCGAAAGTCGGCGGCGACATCGTCGAGATCGGCCATAGTATCGACGTCGAGCCAGACATCCGGCACTGCGACCACCACATTGGCATGGCCGAAGCCCAGGCGCGCGACTATCTCGGCACGCCCCTCCCAGTCGGCCAGCGTCTCGCGCAGCAGATCCTCGCCCGTCACGCCGAAATCGACCGTGCCCTGCCCGATTTCGCTGGCGATTTCCGAGGCCGATAGGAACGTGACCTCAATTCCTGCGCGGCCGTCGACACGGGCGCGGTACTTGCGATCGTCTCCGGGCAGGCTGACCGGCAGGCCGGCGCGGGCGAAAAGCTCCAGCGCCTGCTCCTTCAACCGGCCTTTGGACGGCAGCGCGAGCGTGATGCTCATGGCGAGAGCCTGTTATGTGCTTCGGATGGGGCTGCGCTGCAGCCGAATTTCGCCAATCCGGCAGGAGCCCGCCGCAGGCGGTACCGGAATGTACCTCCAAGGCGGGCGACGAACCGGGTCGCGAAAAGCGGCGCAGCCCAATGGGTTGAGGAGAAAAGGCCGCCTGAGGCGTCGGAAAGCTTGCCGGTACATCCCTGTACCGGCCGCGCTTTCCTCCTGTCATGCGGCTCTTTGCTCCTCAACGCAGCCTCCATCCCAAGTTCATAACAGGCTCTAGGCCTCCCGCAATTGCTCGACGCGGTCGAGCCAGACGGAAAAGCCCACGCCGGGGATCGGCCGTTCGGCACCCAGAAGTGTCAACAGCCTGTCGTAACGTCCACCGCCTGCCAGCGGCCGGCCATCACCTTCCGCCGCTATTTCGAAGACGAGCCCGGTATAATAGTCGAGCGGCCGACCGAAGGCCGCGTCATAGTGGATAAGATCCTTGGCCAGACCGTTGGCCGTAATTTTTTCGGCGCGCGCGGCAAAACGGGAAAGTGCTGACGCGAGCGAGAGACCCGCATTTTTCGCGAAACTCTCCAGAACGGATGGCGCCGCCTCAAGCGGGACGTGGATTTCCAGAAACCGCTTCAAGGCATCGAGGACGGAATCGGCGAGACGCACGCTGCGAAGCTCGGTCTTTTCCAAAAGCCGTCGGGCAATTTCCTCAGGAGCCCGCCCCGATGTCGGAGAGATGCCAGCCGTTTCCATGGCCCGGTTTACGTGCGCGGCAAGCGGCTCCAGATCGCCGGTATGCACAAGTGCCGCGACAGTATCGTCAAGGGCCGCAACGCTGGCCGGGTTGGCAAGGTCAGCCAATGCCGAGGCCAAGGCTTCGGGCGAGCCGAAGGCGCGGGCAAGGCGCTTTTGCCATCCGCGCGGAAGCCCGAGCGCGGCCAGGACGGCTTCGAAAATCGACTGGTCGCCGAGGGTGATGGACAGCGTGCGGCCGGGCAAGGCCAACTCAAGCAGCGCATGGGCGTCCGCAATGGAACGCGCGTCAGCCGAAGCGACATCGACGTCGCCGAGATCCTCGACGCCGGCCTGAAAGAACTCGTTGCCGCCCTCGCGGCGCTGGCGGAATACCTCGCCGAGATAGGCATAGCGGCGCGGCGTGCCGGATTGCGAGCGGATGTGGTCCAGACACACGGGGATGGTGAACTCCGGGCGCAGGCAAAGCGTTTCGCCGGTTTCGCTCTCGGTCAGGAAGATGCGGCGGCGCAGATCCTCGCCGGCCATATCGAGGAACGGATCGGCCGGCTGGATCACCGGCACATCCACCGGGTCAGCGCCACGCGCGGCGAAAAGCGCAAGGAGATCGGGAGCGAAAGCGGGGAGAGCCGTCATCGAGCGACGCTCCCGGGGGATGCACCCCCCTCTGGCCTGCCGGCCATCTCCCCCTCAAGGGGGGAGATTACGCCGTCGCGAAGCGCCGTAGCCAATCGCCAACTCTTCCCTACCGCGCGGGTTAGCGCTCTACGTCGCCCCCCTCTGTCCTGCCGGACATCTCCCCCGCAAGGGGGGAGATTGCGCCATCCGCACGGCCCGGCGCCCACTATGCAAAGTTGGGGATTGGCAAAAGCCAGGATGACCGCCGATCTCCCCCCTTGCGGGGGGTAAGGAGTGGTCGCCGAAGGCGACGAAAAGCCAACGATTTGGCTTTTCGAATGACGAACGCCCGGAGCCATAGCGAAGGGCCGGGTCCGGCAGGACAGACGGGGGCGCGAAGGAACGCAGCCTCTATCGATCACGTGTCCTCTCCTCCGCCTGGGCGGCCAGGATCTTTTTCACTGCGGCGACCAGATCGCCTTCGGCCACCGTCACCTGCGCCGGGCGGCTCTCGCGCCAGGTAACATTGTCGGCAATCTCTTCCGACAGGCGCTTGCCCTCGATCAGATCCTTGATCTGGACGGTGCCTGCCGCACGCTCGTCGCCGCCCTGGATGACGACGCAGGGCGCGCCGCGCCGGTCGGCATATTTCATCTGCGCCTTCATGCCCGCGCCCCCGAGATAAAGTTCAGCCCGGATCTTCGCGGCGCGCAGATCGGAAACCATTTTCTGGTAGCGTCCGAGACTTTCGATGTCCTTGTCCATGACCAGCACCACGACTGGCGCGAGCACGTCCGACGTATCGAGCTTGCCGAGGTTCTTCAGCGCCGTCATCAGGCGCGAGACCCCGATGGAAAAGCCCGTCGCCGGCACCGGCTCGCCACGGAACCGCGACACCAGCCCGTCATAGCGCCCGCCGCCACCCACCGAGCCGAAGCGCACGATCTGGCCTTCGTCATTGGGGATTTCGGCGAGCAGTTCGGCCTCGTAGACCGGACCGGTGTAGTATTCGAGACCGCGGACAACGGAAGACGTGAACATGATACGCCCCGGCCCGTATCCTGACGCTCGGCACAACGCTGCCATCTGTTGGAGTTCGCTAACTCCTTCTGTGCCCGTTGCTGATTCCTAAATCACCTCACGCCACGCGCTGAACGACATTTCGTCGGATGGAAACGCCGCCTCGCCCGGAAAGTTGAAAATCGGAGAAGCCTCACCACGCTCATTAGCGGCTGAGGCCATCCGAGGCGTCCCCTCGTGAAAGCTCGTTCCCAAGTACGCACGGACCTTGGCAATTTCTTTCTCACCCAGCCCAGCACCCTTCGTGAAATCACCCTCGCCTTCCTTGCCGCCATCCCAGCGGCCCGGTCCGAGCAGGAGCCGAACGCCTTCCGGTCCGAACTTATCCAGCTTGTCGATGGCCCTGAGTACCGTCAGCCGACGTCCCGCGTTCTCGTCGCCGCCGAGGCCAATTGCCTCCAGCACGCCGTCCAGAACCTTGCGGTTGTTGACGCGGATCACATACTGGCCCTTGAGCCCGAGCGCCTCCATCACATCGGCCATCATCATGCACATCTCGGCGTCCGCCGCGACACCGGGGGTGCCGACCGTATCGGCATCGAACTGCATGAACTGGCGGAAGCGGCCGGGACCTGGCTTTTCGTTGCGGAACACCCAGCCGGCGCGATAGCTGCGATAGGGCTTGGGCAGGCGCTCGAAATTCTCCGCCACATAGCGCGCAAGCGGCGCCGTGAGATCATAGCGCAGCGACATCCACTGCTCGTCATCGTCCTGAAAGGAGAACACGCCTTCGTTCGGCCGGTCCTGATCGGGCAGGAATTTTCCGAGCGCGTCGGTATATTCGATCAGCGGCTGGTCGGCCGGTTCGAAGCCGTACAGTTCATAGACTTCGCGGATCGCCGCCATCATCTTTTCGACAGCGCGGATATCTTCCGGCGAGCGGTCGACAAAGCCGCGCGGCAGCCGCGCTTTCATCTTTTCGGTCTTGTCGGCCATGGTGGTGGTTGTCGCCTGTGTGTCGTTTTCGGGGTGTGCTGTCGTCAAAACCTGCAGCGCGCGTGTCCTAGCCGATGGCGCATGGAGCGGCAAGGGTTGCGGCGGCTTCACACCGCCGGGTGGATCACGCCGGCCTTTTGAAGCGTGCCCGCTCCGCTTCGATCTCGTCGCGGCAAACACAGCCTTCGATGTGGTCGTTGACCAGGCCCATCGCCTGCATGAAGGCGTAGACGGTGGTGGGGCCAACGAAGCTCCAGCCGCGTTTCTTCAAATCCTTGGAGATCCGGATCGATATCTCGGTCTTCGGCATCGCCATGAGCGTGGCGTGGTCGATCCGCGCCGGCCGCTCATGCGGTTGCGGCTCGAAGCGCCAGAACCACGCGGCGAGCGAGCCCGCTTCGTCGGCAAGAACGCGAGCGCGCCGGGCGTTGTTGATCGTCGAAACGATCTTGCCGCGATGGCGTATGATGCCGGCGTTGCCAAGCAGGCGCTCGACATCCTGCTCCGTGAAATTCGCCACACGGTCGAAGTCGAAATTGTCGAACGCTTCGCGAAAATTCTCCCGCTTGCGCAAAATGGTCAGCCAGGAAAGCCCCGACTGGAACCCTTCCAGGCAAATCTTTTCGAACAGACGGCGGTCGTCCGCGATGGGACGGCCCCACTCATGGTCATGGTAACGGCGGTACAGGTCGTCATTGCCGGGCCAGGCGCAACGCACCTGCCCGTCATCGCCCTCGATCAGTCCGGTCTTCTGTTCGCTCATGTTCGAGTTCCTCTGAACGCCGGTCGCACCGTGCGCGGGCGCTCCGTATGATTTGGATCCGTACAGCCCCTGATTTTACGCGGCCTTTACCAGATTCCTGAACGGGACGGTAACCACGCTGAAAGGATTCGCGGAAAAACCGGTATCCTGGCCATCGGGATTTACTCTTCGGTTGGCCTCGCTGCGCACTATCGCTGCGGGTCCGGGAACGAGGCTTCGGCAGACGTTCCTGGTATGCGGGGGTTTCCATGAAGGGCATGGTGCTTCTTTTCTGTGCGGCTCTTGGTCTGCCGATATCCGCCGCGCAGGCGCGCGATCGCTACGGCGAAAGGCCGCCGGCCATTGTGAGCCCGGACCTTTCGGCGCCGTGGGTCATGCAGCCGCGCCGCAGCCCCGTTCACGAGAGGTACGCGCCGAATAGAATTCGCCGCGCGGCAATCGCTGTCCCTGCCGTGCCGGAGTCGGAAGCGAACCGTCAGCACGGGCAGCCTGTCGCCTTCCGGCCAATCGCGACGCCGGCGAAGCCCGAGGCAAGCCGGCAGATCGATCCCATCTACCTGCCGCAGCAAGTCGCCTATGACGGCCCGGAAGCGCCGGGCACGATCATCATCGATACGCGAGAGAATTTCCTCTATCTGGTCGAGGCGGGCGGAATGGCCCGGCGCTACGGCGTCGGCACCGGCAAGCCCGGCTTCGAATGGGCCGGTACGCACCGGATTACTGAAAAGCGTGAGTGGCCGGATTGGCGGCCACCGGCCGAGATGATCGCACGCGAGCGGAGGAAGGGCCGCCGCCTGCCGGACCATATGGCGGGAGGCTTGGAAAACCCACTCGGCGCCCGCGCGCTGTACCTGGGTTCGACGTTGTACCGGATCCACGGCACCAACCAGCCCTGGACGATCGGCGGGGCGGTTTCATCGGGTTGCATCCGCATGCGCAACGAAGATGTGGTCGATCTTTATGACCGCGTCGATATCGGAACCAAGGTTGTGGTGATGTAGACAATCTCCGAACGCCGCCACACGGCTGGCGGCCTGGATTTCGCTTCGGGGGGACGGGCTGAACCGGAGGGGCGGTTCGCCAGGGCGGCAAAAAGAAAAATCAGCCGCCCGAACGTCGCAGCAAGGGCAGCACGGTTCGCAAATCGTGCTGTCTTTGTTGTTTGCGGAACCGTAGTACCAGTAGCAGAGCCGTTGAAGGGATTGCCCATGCTTCTCGCTGACGACACGCGCTATCTGAAGGGCGGCCCGGTTGCCGCACGCATCATCGCCGGCGTTCGCGCGACCGCCGAAGAGGCCACAAAAGACCCATTGCCTTCCTTCTGATGAGCGAAGGCGCCACGGTGACGGTCTGCCATCACATGACGCGATCGGTGGCTGCACATGCCAGGCGCGCGGACGCGCTCTTCGTCGCGGTCGGCAAGCCCAGGCTGATCAAGGCGGACATGGTGAAGCCGGGCGCTGCCGTGATCGACATCGGCATCAACGCCGAGACCGCCGCGGATGGGAGCATCCGCATCGTCGGCGACGTGGATACCGAAAGCGTCAAGGACGTCGCGTCGTGGATCACGCCGGTTCCGGGAGGCGTCGGTCCGGTCACCGTCGCCATTCTGCTTCGCAATACGATGGTGGCGCTGAACCGACAGCGCGAGCTCTATCGCAGGACCTACGGCACAACGGAAAGCGGGAAGCTGGCGGCGGAGTAGATTCCGCTTTTTGCTTGCCTCGCGTAGAACGCTTCCCGCCAACCCCCACCAAGCGTATCGAACGGCATTCCCGAAACTGCTGGACGTCGCATACGGCAGGTGTGATGATTTGCCCGGGGGCGAGTTGGTAAAAGGGGACCTCGGTAAGTGGCTCCTGAACACGTGCAACGGCGGTTGACAGCGATCCTGGCCGCGGACGTGGTGAACTATAGCCGGCTCATGGGCGCCGACGAGGCCGGAACGTTGTCGGCTTTGAAAAGGCATCGGCAGGAGTTGGTCGATGTCACCATTGCGAACCACCAGGGCCGCATCGTGAAGGTCACTGGAGACGGGATGCTGGTCGAGTTTCCCAGTGTCGTGAACGCTGTCGCGTGCGCCTTTGAGATTCAGAGCGCAATGAGTACGCGCAATATCGACATTCCGCCCGAGCGCCGCATTGAATTTCGGGTCGGCGTCAATCTGGGGGACGTTATCGTTGAGGGCGACGATATCTACGGTGACGGTGTCAACGTGGCCGCGCGCCTGGAGGGGATAGCCAAACCCGGCGGCATTGCGATTTCCGGCTCCGTTCGGGATCACATCGGCAATCGGCTTGATCTCCAGTTTCAGGACTTGGGCGATCAAGTCCTGAAAAATATCGCAAATCCGGTGCGCGCCTACAGTATCGTGCCCGGATCGTCTGCGGCGGGATCAAACGGGGAAGACCGGCCTGTCGAACGGCAGAGAGCGCTGGACAAACCGTCGATTGCGGTCCTGCCCTTCGACAATATGAGCGGCGACCCGGAGCAGGAATATTTCTCGGACGGAATCACCGAGGATATCATTACCGATCTGTCGAAGATCTCCGGCCTTCATGTCGTTGCCCGTAACACGGTGTTTACCTATAAGGGCAAGCCGCCCGTCAAGGTGCAGCAGGCGGCACAGGAGCTCGGTGTCAGATATGTGCTGGAGGGGAGCGTTCGCAAGGCCGGATCGCGCGTGCAAGTCACCGGGCAACTTATCGACGGCATCGACGGGGGGCACGTTTGGGCCGACCGCTACGACCGTGAACTGACCGACATCTTCACCATTCAGGACGAGATCACCCACACGATCGTCGATCAGCTCAAGGTCAAGCTCCTGCCTCAGGAGAGGAAAGCGATCAATCAGGCGCCTACCGAGAATGTCGAGGCCTATACCTATTACCTCAGAGGGCGGGAGTTCTTTCATCGCACGTCCAAGTCCTACTACGTGCTCGCAAAACGCATGTTTGCCAAGGCAATCGAACTCGATCCCCTCTATGCGCGCGCCTATGCCGGCATCGCCGACTGCGATTCCTTTCTGTTCCTGAACTATGAAGAAAAGGTCTCGCGCGAAGGCATCCTGGCAAACAGCGCAAAGGCGCTCGAACTGGAGGGCGGATTGGCTGAGGCGCACGCTTCGCGTGGTCTGGCGCTCTCGGTTGGCCAACAGTACGAAGAAGCGGAAACTGAGTTCGAGCAGGCGATAGCGAGCAATCCCAATCTGTTCGAGGCGTACTACTTCTACGCGCGCACCTGCTTTGCACAGGGAAAGCTTGAGCAGGCTGTCCAACATTATGAACGCGCCGCCGAGATCAAGCCTGACGACTATCAATCGGTCATCCTGATTACACAGGTCTATCACTCTCTGGGACTCTTGGATAAAGAGCTGGACGCGGCTCGCAGGGGCCTGGAGCGAGCCGAACGCGAATTGGCGAGAAATCCCGAGAATCCTCGACCCGCCTATCTTGGCGCTAACGCTCTCGCGGTCTTAGGGGAGCTCGAGCGGTCGAAGGAATGGGCCGCTCGTGCGCTGGCGATCGATCCGGACGATCTACTGACCCAATACAATGTCGCTTGCCTTTGCTGCTTCCACCGCGAATTTGACCGGGCGCTTGACTTGCTCGAGGCGCTGCTGCCGCGGGCGAACCACGAAACCAAGGCCTGGGTTAGGCAAGATTCCGATTTTGACCCGATCCACACCCATCCGCGATGGCAGAATGTGCTGAAGCTTGCCGAGTAGCACCTATCGCCGCTCATTCCGCGGCAGAGCGGCGGTCGCCACGCCTGCACCTCTCGCAGAAATGCCCGCCTGAGCGGAGGTAATAGTCATTCCAGCCGAACCGAGGCGCTGTGCCTGCGAGGAGACACGAAAGGGCGAGCGAAATAGTTTCGCTCCCGTTGTAGTAACGCGGCATATTTGCTTTGGTGTTCTCGGCGGATGGCATACGCAAACCAAGCGGAGTTTGACATGTCACAGACGAGTGCCCGTCAATCCATAGGCATTGCGCAAAAAGACAACGAGCCCAAAGTCACTCGACGCAGTCTTTTGCTTGTTTTTACGATGATCGCTGCCGCCGCAATTTTTGTAGCATCCCCCAGTCCAACAAGAGCTCAACAGCCATCTTCCGACAAGCCCAACATCCTTGTCATCTTTGGCGACGACATCGGCCAGACCAATGTCAGCGCCTATACATTCGGCCTCATGGGCTACAGGACGCCCAATATCGATCGCATCGCCCGCGAAGGCATGATGTTCACCGATTACTATGCCGAGCAGAGTTGCACGGCGGGGCGTTCGTCGTTCATCACCGGGCAAGCGACCTTGCGCACCGGCCTCTCCAAGGTCGGGCTGCCAGGAGCGACGGTTGGGCTGCAGGCTAAGGACATCACCATCGCCCAAGCCGTCAAGCCGCTCGGTTACGCAACCGGCCAGTTCGGAAAGAACCATCTCGGCGACCGCAACGAATTCTTGCCGACCGTACACGGCTTCGACGAGTTTTTCGGCAACCTTTACCATCTGAACGCCGAAGAGGAGCCGGAGAACCCGGACTATCCCAAGGACCCGCAGTTCCGCGCCAAATGGGGTCCGCGCGGCGTTATCAGGTCCAAGGCCAGTGATACCGACGATCCGACCGAGGACCCGCGCTTCGGCCGCATCGGCAAGCAAACGGTGGAAGATACGGGTCCGCTAACGATCAAGCGCATGGAGACCATTGACGACGAGACCAGCCAGGCTGCGATCGACTTCATCGGGCGTCAGGTCAAGGCCAACAAGCCGTTCTTTGTCTGGTTCAACGCGACGCGCATGCACCTCTTCACCCACGTGCGCCCATCGATGCTCGGCCAGAGCGGCATCAGCGAGTATTTCGACGGAATGATGGAGCACGACGGCCATGTCGGTGCTCTGCTCAAGGCTCTTGACGACCTCGGCATCGCCGACAACACGATCCTCATCTACACGACCGACAACGGCCCGCACATGAATACATGGCCGGATGGCGGCTACACGCCGTTCCGCAACGAGAAGAACAGCAACTGGGAAGGTGCGTTCCGGGTGCCGGCCATGATCCGCTGGCCCGGCCACATCGAGGCGGGCAGTGTCTCCAACGAGATCGTTTCCGGCCTCGACTGGTTCCCGACGCTGCTTGCCGCTGCCGGCGACGCGGACGTGAAGGAACGTCTTTTAAGCGGTGCGGACTTCGGTGGCCAGACCTTCAAGGTACACCTCGACGGCTACAACCAGCTGGCTTACCTGACCGGCCAACAGGACAAATCCGCTCGCACCGAGTTCTTTTATTTCAATGACGACGGTCAGCTCGTCGCCACGCGCTATCAGAACTGGAAGACCGTGTTTTGCGAGCAGCGCGAGGAAGGTACCTTGGCAATCTGGCGGGAACCCTTCGTCTGTATGCGGGCTCCGACGATGTTCAACCTTCGAATGGATCCTTACGAGCGGGCCGAGATTACCTCGAACACCTACAATGACTGGATAATTCGACACTCGTTCATCGCAGTCCCGATGCAGGCTTTCGTTGCCAAGTTTATCGGGACGTTCAAGGAGTTCCCGCCGAGCCAGCGGCCATCAAGCTTCAGTGTCGATCAGATCATGGACCAGCTGATGAAACCGCAGGGAGGGTGAAGCGAATAGATCGCGTGCTGCGCTCTCGTCGCGGAGGGCTGACGGAAACGCCGGGCCTATTTCTTTGTTTAGAGCGTGTTGCGTCCAATGTGATTCAGGAATGCTGGCGGGACGTCGCGGCACTACGGGGTGAGGTCGATTGTATGCGACACGCGTTAAGCATCGGATATTTCCCGAGACCGGTTCCCACTTTCGGGTCCATGCTCTGGAGCAATTCCAGGAAGAGTGGGAACCGGTTTTCCGTCCGGAATTGCGAAAAACAAATACTTAGAGCGGGTCACCGATCCCAGGAAACAGTGATCCGCACTACACTCCCGGAATACCGTGCGGCTTCGGTCCTCCCCAGGCCCAGTCGAGCAGTTCAACCGTATGCAGGACGGGGATTTTCGTCGCTGAGGCAATCTGCGTGATGCAGCCGATATTGCCGGTGGCTATGACGTCCGCCCTGGTCGCCTCGATGTTCTTGACCTTGCGGTCGCGCAAGGTGGCGGCGATGTCCGGCTGCAGGATGTTGTAGGTTCCGGCCGAGCCGCAGCACAGATGCCCTTCGCGTGGTTCACGCACAGTGCAGCCGGCGCGGACCAGAAGCTCCTTGGGCTGCCGCGTGATCTTCTGGCCGTGCTGCATGGAACAGGCGGAGTGATAGGCGACCGTAAGGCCCGTCGGCAGCGGCGGGTCGGGCAGATCGAGCGTCGCAAGATATTCGGTGATGTCTTTCGCCAGCGCGGAGACGCGGGCGGCCTTGTCGGCATACTTCGGATCGAGGCGCAGCATGAATCCGTAGTCCTTGATCGTCGTGCCGCAACCTGAGGCGGTGATGACGATTGCGTCGAGGCCGCCGTTGTCGATCAGCCGCGTCCAGGCATCGATATTGCGCCGCGCCGATTGCAATGCTGCGTCCTCGCGGCCCATGTGGTGGGTCAGCGCGCCGCAGCATCCCTCCCCTTCCGGCACCACGACATCGACCCCGAGGCGGTTGAGCAGCCGTATTGCCGCCTCGTTGATGCCGGGCGCCAGCACGGCTTGCGCGCAGCCGGTCAGTATGGCCACCCGGCCACGGATGACACCCGAAGCAGCGTGAACAGCCGCTTCGACAGAATGTGACGGCAACGGAACCGATGCCGGTGCGAGATCCAGCATTGCGCCCGCCGGTCTCAAGGAGCGGATCGACTTCATCAGCCGCGTGAACGGACGGCCGAGCTTCGCCAGCTTCAAGGCGGCGCGGAAGCGCCTCGGGTAAGGAAGGACGGTCGCCAGCAGCCGACGTGTCAGCCGGTCCATCATGGGCCGCCGGTAGGTTTTCTCGATATGGACGCGGGCATGGTCGACCAGATGCATATAATGCACGCCGGAGGGGCAAGTGGTCATGCAGGCCAGGCAGGAGAGGCAGCGGTCGATATGGGTGACGATCTCCTTGTCGGCGGGCCGGCCGTTCTCCAGCATATCCTTGATGAGATAGATCCTGCCGCGCGGCGAATCCAGTTCATTGCCCAGCGTGACATAGGTCGGACAGGTCGCCGTGCAAAATCCGCAATGCACACAGCTGCGCAGGATCTTTTCCGACTCCGCGACATGCGGGTCGGCGAGCTGTGCGAGCGTGAAATTGGTCTGCATGCTCCGTTCCCGTCCTACGCCTGAACAGGGCTTGCCGCGGCGAGACTCGCGGCAATCATCCTGCCCGGATTGAGAATGCCTTTCGGATCGAATTGCTCCTTGAGCCGCGCCGACAAAGCCGCGAGCGCCGATGGCTGCGGCTCGAACACCGGGGTCGCGATGCGCCAATGTGGGGCGGCCCTGACCAGCGTCGCATGCCCGCCCCCGAAGCGTTTCACCAGATGGCGCACGGTCTCGGCCTCCGGGTCGGTTTCCATGCGCAGCCAGATGAGGCCGCCCTGCCAGTCATAAAAAGCGTCAGCGCCTGCTTCCATGCGCAATGCGGCAACCATCCTGTGCCCTTGCGACGGCGCCATCGACACACGCCATACCGGCCGCTTGGTGCTGTCAGCAAACGGAATGCAGTCGCGCACCTCGCGCCACAGGTTCCGCGAGGCAGCGGGGTCGAGTTCCTCAATAGAAGGCGCGGGCTGCAGCAATTTTTTTAGCCTGGCGATGCGATAGGTGACTGAGGGGCCGACGCCCTCCACCCGAAGAAGCGTCGCCGGGCTTCCGGTAAGGGCACCGTCCAGCACGCGCCCGACGATGTTTTCCGGCAGGTGGGCGGCGCTGGACACCTCGGCGCTGGAACCGAGGCCCAAAGCCATGGCCGCGGTCGCTTCGTCTTCCATCAGCCCGCGCACGACCAGCGTCGTTTCGGTCTCCGCCGCTGGCAATACTTTGAAGGTAACGCTGGTGAAGACCGCAAGTGTGCCCCAGGAACCGGCCATGCCCTTCGAAAGGTCGTAGCCGGTGACGTTCTTGACCACGCGGCCGCCGGATTTGAAGGCTTCACCACGGCCGGAAACGGCCTCGATACCAAGGATGTGGTCGCGCGCGGCACCCGCCGCCAACCGCCGCGGGCCGGACAGATTGGCCGCGAGCACGCCGCCGATCGTGCCCCTGCCCGGTTCTCCGCCGAGCAACGGACCATAATCCATCGGCTCGAAGGCGAGCCGCTGGTTGCTTTCAGCGAGCAGCCGTTCGATCTCGGCAAGCGGCGTGCCGGCCTTGGCGGAGAGCACCAATTCTTCCGGCTCATAAAGCGTAACGCCGGACAGCGCCGACACATAGAGCACATGCGGGGCCTGCACCGGATGACCGATGGCGCGCTTTGAGCCATGGCCGACAATTTCAAGCGGCTGCTCTTGTGCGACGGCCCACTGGACAATGGAGGCGACGTCGTCGGGCGTGGATGGGGTGAAAATGGTCATGTGGGGTAACCGCCAACAAGGTAGGCGGGGAGATCGAAGTCGCGTCCCACCCCCATCTGGCCTGCCGGCCATCTCCCCCTCAAGGGGGGAGATCGGCTGTCCCGAGCGCTTGCGTAAAAATCTCGATACTCTGCGCGGAGCGCCGGCGGAGCGGCAGGCTAGTCTCCCCCCTTGAGGGGGAGATGGCCGGCAGGCCAGAGGGGGGTACGAGAAAATACCGCGCGTCAAAATCGCCCCCTCAAAACCTCGGTATGCCCGGGAACGGCATCTGCCCGTGGTGGATGTGCATGCGTCCGAGTTCCGCGCAACGCCGAAGCTGCGGGAACACCTTTCCTGGATTGAGCAGGTGCTGCGGATCGAAGGCGCATTTGACCCGCATTTGCTGGTCGAGGTCTGCCTCCGAAAACATCTCCGGCATCAAATCCCGCTTCTCCACGCCAACACCGTGCTCGCCCGTAAGCACGCCACCAACCTTGACGCAAAGCCGCAGAATGTCAGCGCCGAACTCTTCCGCCCGCTCCAGTTCGCCCGGCCTGTTGGCATCGTAGAGGATGAGGGGATGAAGATTGCCGTCTCCCGCATGGAAGACATTGGCAACGCGCAGGCCATATTTCTCCGATAGCTCGCGCATGCCTGAAAGCACCCGCGGCAGCTCCTTGCGCGGTATGGTGCCGTCCATGCAGTAATAGTCGGGCGAGATGCGGCCGACAGCGGGAAACGCCGCCTTGCGGCCCGCCCAGAAGATCAGGCGCTCTTCTTCCGACTGCGAGATGCGGCAGGTGGTCGAACCGTTCTTCAGCGCGATCGCCTCGACGCGCTCGATCAGATGATCCACCTCGGTTCCAGGGCCATCCAGTTCGACGATCAGAAGCGCCTCGCATTCGAGCGGATAGCCGGCATGGACGAAATCCTCGGCCGCATGGATGGCGGGACGATCCATCATTTCCATGCCGCCCGGAATGATCCCCGCCCCGATGATGTCGGCAACGCACTGGCCGGCCTCTTCAGATGACGGGAAACCGATCAGGAGCGCACGCGCGGTCTCGGGCCGCTGCAGGATGCGCACAGTGACCTCGGTGACGACGCCGAGCAGGCCCTCCGAGCCGGTCATCACACCGAGCAGATCGTAGCCTTCCGAATCGAGATGCTTGCCGCCGAGGCGGACGATTTCGCCGTCCATCAGCACCATTTCGATGCCCAGCACATTGTTGGCGGTAAGACCGTACTTCAAACAGTGCACGCCGCCCGAATTTTCAGCGACATTGCCGCCGATCGAACAGGCGATCTGGGACGACGGATCCGGCGCATAGTAGAAGCCCTCGCCGGCCACCGCATCGCTGATGCCGAGATTGGTCACGCCAGGCTGCACAACCGCAACGCGGTTCGGATAGTCTATGTCCAGGATACGGTTGAAGCGGCTCATCACCAGCAGCACTGCGTCTTCGAGCGGCAGGGCGCCGCCGGAGAGCGACGTGCCCGAACCGCGCGGCACCACTTTGATGTTGCGGTCGTGGCAATATTTCAGGATGCGTGAAACCTGCCTGACTGTTTCCGGCAGCACAACGACGAGAGGTAGCTGCCGGTAGGCCGTCAGCCCGTCACTCTCGAAGGCGCGCATCTCGTTGACGGTTTCGACGACGCCCTCGCCCGGCACGATGATGCGCATATCCGCCACGATTTCCGCGCGCCGCGCGAGCGTCGCCGCATCGGGCTTCGGCATTACCGGTCCGGACATCGGCTGGCTCCTAGTGCATGATCCCGAAAAGTGTGTAGCGGTTTTCGGAAAAGATCATGCGAAAACAAAAAAGCGCATGTGTCAACTACTGGTCAAAATTATTTACCAGTAAGCAACCGGATGCAAGTGCGACTTGGGCGGCTGGTCTATTTTGCGCTTTCATCCCGGTGCGAACGGCGGATCCGGCGAACGAGCCACCAGACCGCCAGCACGACGAACGGAACCGAGACAGCAGTGACAAGTTCCGGCTTGAGCGTCTCGCCGAACATCGCCGACCCCTTGGTGAGATAGCCGATCAGCCCCACCACATAGTAGGAGACAGCCGCGACCGAGAGGCCTTCGACGGTCTGTTGCAGCCGCAATTGCAGCCGCGCGCGGTTGTTCATGGAGGCGAGCAGGTCGCGGTTCTGGCGTTCGACTTCGACATCGACCCAACTGCGTAGAAGGGTGGCGGCGCGGGCCAATTTCTCGGACAGATTCGCTTGTCGCTCTTCGATCGACCGGCACGTGCGCATGGCGGGCGCTACACGCCGCTGCAGGAAGCCGCCCCAGGTGTCGTAGCCGGGAACCGCTGCTTCACCCAGCGCGTCCAGCCGTTCCTCGACGATGCCATGATAGGCGCGGCTGGCGCCGAAACGGTAGAGGCTCGCGGCGGCATCGGCTTCGAGCCCGGCTGCGAGGTCGGTCAATTCGGCCAGCAGTTCCTGACTGTTGCGGCGATCGGCGGACCGCATTTCGGTAGTCAGGGCGGTCAGACGATCCTCGATCCGCCGCATGCGGGGAGAAAGTGATTGCGCGAGCGGCAGACCGAGCATGGCCAGCGTTCGATAGGTTTCGATCTCGATCAGCCTTTGCGACAGCGCGCCGGTTCTGGCAGGAGACAGGCCGCCGTCAAGAATGAGAATGCGGGTGAGCCCGTCGCCGTCCTGCCGGAAGTCCGTTACCGCGGCAGCCTTGCCGTTCTCCACCAGCGAATAGCAGAGGCTCGCCGGGTCGAAGCCGCCGATCAGCTTTTCGCTCTGCGGCGTCCATTTGCGGATGTCGAGCCTCACGCCTGACATCACCGCGCCGGGCGGGTTGAATCCATTGCCGAAAGGCGAGTCATCCAATGGTTTGCCGCTGCGGGCATCGACAGGGCAATCCCAGAGATAGGTGGAGAATTCGGTGTGGCGCTCCCAGGACAGGGCGCCCTTGCCCCATTTCATCGTGTGATGCCGGGCGAGCCGATCCGGCGCGGCAATGCCAAGCCGCCGCGAGAGTTCGGCGAGCACCGCTTGATCGACGACCGAGCCGCCTTCGGTCATGAAAGCCAATTGCACAAGCAGGCGCGGCGCCTCGATGAGCGGATGGGGGCGCGCATGCACCTCTCCGATCGCCACGGGGCGCCCTTCGTGCGCAGGCATGCCAAGCACCGTCCCCGCCAGCCACTGGCTGGTCGCCTCTTTCATAGGCTCGTCGTTCATCGCGTCGTGTTCCGCGCTTATTTCGATTACACCCATAAGCCATTCCGCCTGTTCGCGCATCGCGCAGGTTTGTCGCATTGCAATGTCCTATTTGTGCACTGCAGCAATTTTATGGCCACGACCGAGGCAAAATTGGATAAATAATTTGACCAGTTGGCCCGCATGCTAATATTCTGACAAACAGGACCGCGCTGGAGGCCGTGTTGGGAGAGATCTTTTCCCGGATCGAACATTCGCGCACTGCCGACGAGGTCGTGCAGCAGATCGAGAGCCTTATCCTGGAGGGCGTCCTGCGGGTGGATGACCGTCTGCCGGGAGAACGCGAGCTTGCGCGGCAATTCAATGTTTCGCGGCCGATCCTGCGCGATGCGCTGAAGTCGATCGAGGCGCGCGGCCTGCTCGTAACCCGGCATGGCGGCGGAACCTATGTCGCCGACGTCATCGGGCAGGTTTTTTCCAAGCCGGTGGTGGACCTGATCGCGACACACGGAAAAGCCGCAGCTGACTATATGGAATACCGCCGCGAGATCGAAGGCATCGCGGCTGAATATGCAGCACGGCGGGCAACCCGCGACGATATTGCCATGCTCGACCAGATCATGAGGCGCATGGAAGCCGCGCATGAAGACGGAGACTTCGCCCGAGAGGCGGCCGTTGACGTGGAATTTCATAGCACGGTCGGCGATTGCGCGCACAACATCATCCTCTTGCATACGCTCAGATCCTGCTATCGGCTGCTGTCGGATGGCGTGTTCCAGAACAGGCTCCTGATCTACAATCTGCCCGGCGCACGCGAGCAATTGCTTGTGCAACACCGGGCAATCCACAAGGCTGTGGCTGCGGGTGACCCGGAGGGAGCACGCAGGGCCGCCATGGACCATATCGACTTTGTCGGCCGGGCCATGGTGGAAGCGGAGCGGACCGGGGACTGGCAGCGCGTCGCGCAGTTGAGACTGAGGCAGAGGTCGGGCGACCGGCCCACCCAGGGAAAGCGGGCAAAGGCAAATGCATCCAGCTAGTTCGGGATCACGAGAAATGGGCTGGCTCCTGGCGCAGCGTTTTCGGGCAGGGCAGCCGTCGTGACCAAGCCGATCAGCGCCAAACCGAAGGTCGGCCTGTTTGTGACCTGCCTGGTCGATCTCTTCCGGCCGTCGGTCGGTTTCGCCGCGATCAAGCTCATCGAGGAGGCAGGCTGCACGGTCGATGTGCCGATGGCGCAGACCTGCTGCGGACAGCCGGCCTACAATTCGGGCGACAGGGCCGATACGCGGGCGATTGCCGAAAGCACAATCGAGGCTTTCGAAGACTTTGACTACGTCGTGGCCCCGTCCGGTTCCTGCGCCGGCATGCTGAAGAAACATTATCCGGGGCTCTTCAAAGGCGAGCCGGCTTGGGAAGCGCGCGCTGCGGCCTTCTCCGACAAGGTCCACGAGCTGGTGAGCTTCCTGGTCGATGTGCGAGGCATGGCGAGCGTCGCTGCCAAAGAGGCGGGGACCTTCACCTATCACGATTCATGTTCCGGATTGCGGGAGCTCGGCATCAAGGCCCAGCCGCGCGCACTGCTTGCTTCCGTCGAGGGATTGACGCTCGTCGAAATGCAGGACGCCGACGTCTGCTGCGGCTTTGGCGGGACATTTTGCGTGAAATATCCGGACATTTCGAACGCCATCGTCGAGAAGAAAACGGGCAATATCGACGCGTCGGGCGCAGGAACCCTGCTTGCCGGCGATCTGGGCTGCCTTATGAACATGGCCGGTAAGTTGAAACGCCAAGGATCGAGAGTTGAAGCGCGGCACATCGCGGAGGTGCTTGCCGGCATGACTGATCAGCCGCCGATCGGAGGGGAAAGATCGACATGACGAGCTTCGGTCCGGAATGGCGACTAGACTTGCCGAGGGAGCAATCCCGAAGCCCTTCCCCTCGGCAGCGGGGAAAGCATGAGCGGCAAAACGGGTATGTGAGGGGCGCGGCCTGATGGATGTCACCTCCCCCGCCTTCAAGGAAAATGCTCGCGGCGCGCTTGCCGATGCTCAGTTGCAAAAGGCCCTCGGCAATGTGCGGGTTGGCTTCATCGACAAGCGCAAGAAAGCGATTGACGCCCTGCCCGAGTTCGACGCCTTGCGCGACCGGGCGCGGGACATCAAGAACCATACGCTCGAACATCTCGACCTCTATCTGGAGGCCTATGAAAAGAAGGTCATCGCCTCCGGCGGCCATGTGCACTGGGCCGAAACGGCGGAGGACGCGCGCCAGGCAATCCTGAAGATATGCCGCTCCGTAAGCGCGCGAACCGTCACCAAAGGCAAGACGATGATTGCCGAGGAGATCGGCCTCAACGAATTCCTGGAGGAGAAGGGAATCAAGCCGATCGAAACCGATCTCGGCGAATACATCATCCAGTTGCGCGGCGAACACCCGAGCCACATCATCGCGCCCGCCGTGCACCTCAACAAGGAACAGGTCGAGGCCGACTTCCGGCGCGTGCACGACCACCTCGCGCCGGACCGCGACCTTTCCGAGCCGGAAGCCCTTCTGAACGAAGCGCGCGGCGTTCTGCGGCAAGCCTATCTCGACGCCGATGTCGGCATCACCGGTGCGAATTTCCTGATTGCGGAGACCGGCACGTCGATCATCGTGACCAACGAGGGCAATGGCGACCTGACGCAGCTCCTGCCCAAGGTTCACATTGTCATTGCCTCGCTCGAAAAGCTGGTGCCGACATTGGAGGACGCAACGCAAATCCTGCGTGTACTGGCGCGCTCCGCTACTGGCCAGGATATGAGCGTCTACACGACGCTTTCGACCGGGCCGCGCCGTCCGGGCGACCTTGACGGGCCGCCGGAATACCATGTCGTACTGCTCGACAATGGCCGCTCCTCGATGCTTGGCACCGAATTCCAGGAGATGTTGCGCTGTATTCGCTGCGGCGCCTGCATGAACCACTGTCCGGTCTATCACGCGGTCGGCGGCCACGCCTATGGCTGGGTCTATCCCGGTCCGATGGGCGCGGTGCTGACGCCGTCTCTGATCGGCGTCGACAAGGCCGGGCATCTGCCGAATGCCTCAACCTTCTGTGGCCGCTGCGAGAGCGTGTGCCCGATGCGCATCCCGCTGCCGAAAATGATGCGCCACTGGCGCGAGCGCGAGTTCGAGCGCGGGCTGAACCCGGCGACGCAACGCTACGGGCTGAAATTCTGGGCGTTTCTCGCGCGCCGGCCGGCGCTTTACCGGTTTGCGACGTCGGTAGCGATTCCGGCTCTTTCGGCATTTGGCGGAAGGAAGGGGCGCTTCCATTCCCTGCCGCTCGCTGGCGGTTGGACAAAGCACCGGGAACTGCCGGCTCCCGAGGGAAAGACCTTCATGCAGCAATGGCGGCAGGGCAAGGTAGCGGGCAGGCAGGTGGTTCGATGAATGCCCGCGAAGCCATCCTCGGCCGGGTGCGGGCCTCGCTGCATGCGCAGACCGATCCCGAAAATCGGCGGAAACTCGTTGCGGACCGGCTGGAGAAAGCGCCAAAGGGGATCATCCCCGAGCGCGGGCAGCTGAACGCGGCGGCGCGGTTGGAACTGTTCCGCACGATGGCGAAGAAGCTGGCCGCGACTGTGGAGACGGTCGCCAGTCGAGACGATGTGCCCGATGCTGTCGCGCGTTATCTCCGGGAGCGGAACCTTCCGGCATCGTTCCGCATGGGCGACGATGAGCGTCTTGCGGCCCTGCCCTGGCATGAACAGAAATCGATCGAGATCAAACGCGGCCCCTCGGACGGCAGCGATGAGGTTGGCGTGAGCCATGCCCTTGGCGGCGTCGCCGAAACCGGAACGCTTGTGATGGTGTCGGGGCCGGAAAATCCGTCGACAATCAACTTCCTGCCGGAGCATCACATTGTCGTCGTCGAGGCCAGCGAAATCGACGGCGATTTCGAAACGGCGATCGGCAAAGTCCGCGGGAAATTCGGCAAGGGCGAGATGCCCAGGACTGTCAATTTCATCTCCGGCCCTTCACGGTCGGGCGACATCGAACAGAAGATCATTCTTGGCGCGCATGGCCCTCGGGCCTTGCATGTGATTGTGGTGGGCGGCTGATTGCCAGACAACGGTGTCCACTTCCTCGACGCGAAGGGCCCCGAGGGCATCCGGATCTATGCGATCGGCGATGTCCACGGACGGCTCGACCTTTTGCGCAGCATGCACGAGGCGATTGCGCAGGATCGCGGCAAGCATCCGGAACAGAACTGGCGTGTCATCCACCTCGGCGACTATGTGGACCGCGGCCCGCATTCGAAAGGCGTTCTCGATTTCCTGGTGATGACGTGCCGCGCCGACGAGCGGATGATCGCGCTCTGCGGCAACCATGACATCGGCTTCCTGGATTTCCTGGCAAAACCCAGCGCGAATGGCCTTTTCGCGCATAATGGCGGTTGGGAAACGGCGAAGTCCTATGGGGTCGAGCTGACGTTCCACATTCCTAAGGCGCTACGCGACGGGCATGCGAAACTGGTGAGCGCGGTGCCGGCGGCGCACACCTCGTTCCTGCGCGGGCTGAAGCGCTCCGTCGCCTTCGGCGATTTCTTCTTCTGTCACGCCGGAGTTCGGCCCGGCTGTTCGCTTGAGGACCAGGACCCCGACGACCTGATCTGGATACGCTGGGATTTCCTGAACCACGCCGGACTTTATCCGAAAGTGATCGTCCACGGCCACACGCCGGAGGCGGAAGTCGAAGTCCTGCCCAACCGGGTCAATGTCGACACCGGCGCGTTCATGTCCGGACGGCTTTCGGCGATCGTGATCGACGGGGCAGAAAAGCAGCTTCTTGCGATAAAAGAAGATGGTTAGCGGAGCGGTCCGGTGACGCCGTAGCCATTGACCACCGCATGGTTGCTGGCCGCATCGGCGGTGTAGATCGCGACGCCCCAGACCGCGATCGCGGTGAGCATTGCAAGGGACAAAAGCGTGGCTCTCAAGGCTGTCATCTCGGTTTTCGGTTTCTTTGAACTTTGACACGAACAGGGTTACGAATTGGTTTCGCTTTGCATACGTGAACGAGGCTGGCTGGATTTGGTTGCACCGCAGGCTGAGCGGCGCTCTTCTAGGCGGCGGCATAGCGAAACGCCAGCGCTCTTCTGGCGCTTTTCAACTTAAGATCGCAGCCGTGTTTTTTATGCCACGCCTGCTGCCCAAGTTAAACTGAAACCTGATCCCAAGGCTCGGCGCGCCGTGCCGCCTGACCCAAGCCATGCGCAGCACACCCGAAAGGGCGAAGGGCAATGCCGCTACAGAATCGCGTCGATCCGTTTGGCCACATTCACGCCGCGCCCGAACGGGGCCTTTTCATGGGAAATCGCGGCATCATTCACGATCCCGAGACGAAGACGCTCCTGAAGAAACGCTGGGCGCTTCGGGCGTGGATCATCTGCGTCTGCGATTTCAAGGGGGTGAAGCGCGAGCCGATGGGGCGCAACCGTCCGGGCGGCAAGCCCGGCTGGACGGAACTCTTCTTCCTAGACGAGGTGACAGCGCTTTCCGCCGGGCACCGGCCCTGCTTCTATTGCCGGCGAGAACGCGCAAAGGATTTTCTCGGCCGCTTCGGCGATGCATTCGCAATAGCCGACCCGAAGGCGCCGGAAATCGACGCGCGGCTCCACAAGGAACGACTGGCGTCGGTCGGCACACGGCGGATGCTTGCCCCAGCGGAGATCCATACTCTTCCTGACGGGGCGATGATTGCAGTCGGGGGCAAGCCCTACGCGTTGAAATCCGGAGCTGCATTGGCCTGGAGTTTCGGCAGCTATGACAGGCCGACGATCCTGACGTCACGTGGCAAGTCCGACCTGCAACTGATCACGCCGCCAACGACGGTCGAAGTGCTGCGCAGGGGCTACAGACCGGCATGGCACCCCTCAAGTAGGGCTTGACCGACGGCTGCCGCTTCAGCATTCCTGCCCGTCATGCGCGCAAATTATCGGATGCAGCGGCTTTACGTGCCGCATGACCTCAAACAGGAACTCGAAATCGAGGCCGATCCGCAGCAGGCCCACTATCTCGTCCATGTCTTGAGACTTGCCGAGGGCGCGCAGCTTCTCCTGTTCAACGGGCGCGACGGCGAGTGGCTGGCGCGCATTGCGGCGATAGCAAAGAAGCGGGTCTCGCTGGCGCCGGTGATGCAGACCCGCGTGCAGCCGCCTCATCCCGATCTCGTCTACTGCTTCGCGCCGCTTAAGCAGGGCAGGCTCGACTATCTCGTGCAGAAAGCGGTCGAAATGGGCGCGGGCGTGTTGCAGCCGGTCATCACGCAGCACACGCAGATGTCTACTGTCGGGATCGATAGGCTGCAGGCGAATGTGATCGAAGCCGCCGAGCAGTGCGGCATTCTGGCGATCCCGCGCGTGCTGGAGGCAGTGAAGCTGGACCGTGTGCTCTGGGAATGGGAACCGGGACGGCAGCTTATCTTTTGCGATGAAAGCGCCGATACGAATAATCCTGTGCCGATCCTGAGTGCGATCGCCGGCAGAAAACTGGGCCTGATCATCGGGCCGGAAGGCGGATTCTCCGAAGACGAACGGCGACAGCTTCGCGCCCTTCCCTTCGTGACGCCCATCCCGCTCGGGCCGCGCATCCTGCGGGCTGACACGGCGGCGGTTGCCGCGCTCGCGCTTATCCAGGCGACCATCGGGGACTGGTAGGGTTTCCACCACTGGACGCCGGGAGGAAGCGAACCCGCCGCGCTGGCAGTTGCTAGTGGTCCGATTCTAACATTCGCATGCCATTGATACAGGCCATTCAGGCGAATGTTAGAATCATAAGGACCACGAGCAAACATATGTTTCTAGTGGAACTTTGAATTTGACATTCGCAATGGACGCGTGATGTCAAATGGGATGCGAATGTCAAATTCGTTCCACTAGCATCAATGCCGCCTGATTGCTGCATCAACATTTTTGGCTTGATCGGCCCGCATGATATCGTCCATCAAGCGCCACCGAATTTCGGCGGCGGGAGATTAGAATGGCGCGTGACACGACCGATTTCCGGCCTGTCGAGGGCATCGACGAACTCGTCGTCTATCTTGCGGAGGGCAACAAGCCCCGCGACAAATGGCGGATCGGCACCGAGCACGAGAAATTCCCGTTTTATGTCGACGGCAACAGCCCGGTTCCCTATGGCGGCGACCGCGGCATTCGCGCGTTGCTCGAAGGCATGCAGCGCACGCTCGGCTGGGATCCGATCCTTGACGCCGACCGCGTCATCGGCCTGGTCGAGCCGACCGGCCAGGGCGCGATCTCGCTGGAGCCCGGCGGCCAGTTCGAACTTTCGGGCGCGCCGCTGGAAACGATCCACCAGACGTGTCGAGAGGGCAACGCCCATCTCGCTCAGCTGCGCGAGATTGCCGAGCCGCTCGGCATCCGCTTCCTCGGCCTCGGGGGCAGTCCAAAATGGTCGCTTGCCGAGACGCCGAAGATGCCGAAATCGCGCTACGACATCATGACCCGGTACATGCCCAGGGTCGGCGCCAAGGGCCTGGACATGATGTACCGGACTTGCACGATCCAGGTGAATCTCGATTTCGAAACCGAAGCGGACATGCGCCGCAAGATGCAGGTATCGCTCAAGCTGCAGCCGCTTTCGACGGCGCTTTTTGCCAACTCTCCCTTTACCGAGAGCCAGCCGAACGGCTTCCAGAGCTGGCGTGGCGACATCTGGCGCGACACCGACAATCAACGCTCCGGGCTGCTCGAATTCTGCTTCTCACCGGATTTCGGTTTTGCCGATTATGTCGAATGGGCGCTCGATGTGCCGATGTATTTCGTCATCCGGGACGGCCACTATCACGACGTTACCCATGTGACCTTCCGGCAGTTCATGAAAGGCGCGCTGAGGAATTCCGTGCCGCAGGGCGTGCCCACCATCGGCGACTGGGCCAATCATCTCTCGACGCTGTTTCCGGACGTCAGGCTGAAACGCTTCCTTGAAATGCGGGGCGCCGATGGCGGACCCTGGCGGCGAATTTGCGCGCTGCCGGCCTTCTGGGTTGGATTGCTCTACGACGAGGCGGCGCTCGATGCCGCGGAGACGCTGACCGCCGACTGGACCTATGAAGAGGTCCTACGGATGCGGGATGCGGTGCCCGAAGCCGGCATCGGCGCTGAGTTCCGCGGCGTGAAATTGCGTGAGGTCGCCCGCGAAGTGCTGGCTATTGCGCGCATGGGCCTCAACAACCGTAGCCGCAAGAACCGGGACGGCTATGACGAGACCCATTTCCTTTCGCCGCTCGACGAGGTCGTGGCGCGCGGGACGACCAGCGCCGAAGAGATGCTGAACGCCTTCCATACGCGCTGGGGGGATTCGATCGAGCCGGTATTTCTCGAATATGCCTACTAACCGCCCTCGACCGTGGCAGGCATCGAGATGGCTTCCATCGGCAGGTGAGAATTTTCAAGATACCGCTTGGCTTGATGAGGCAAGCTAAGCAATTGAATCGGAATAAAAATTTTCCACCTTGTCTTTTCGCAAACGGTGGCGTTGTCAGGTTTCCCCATGTCACATGCAACCTGAAAAGTTGACACACTTTTCGGACAAGATCATGCGTAACAAAGAAGCCGAAGCGCGGTAGGATGCAGTCAACTCACCTCGCTTTAGACTTCGCTTAACGACCCACTGAGGAGTACCAGTCATGCTTCCCCTTTTCGATATGCTGGCGAATGCCCAAAACGGCAACGGGATCGATGCGCTGGCGCGCCAGTTCGGTTTGTCGCAACAGCAAACGCAGACCGCTCTGGAAGCGCTGCTGCCCGCCTTCAGCCAGGGGCTGAAGCGGAATGCGTCGGACCCTTATGGCGTCGGCGCTTTCCTGACCGCGATGGCAAGCGGCCAGCACGCGAAATATTTCGAGGACGCTTCGAAAGCCTTTGCCCCCCAGGGCGTTCAGGAAGGCAACGGCATTCTCGGCCATCTGTTCGGCTCCAAGGAGCTTTCCCGGGCCGTTGCCAGCCAGGCGGCGCAGGCGACCGGCATCGGACAGGACATTCTGAAGCAAATGATGCCGGCGATTGCATCGATGCTGATGGGCGGACTGTTCAAGCAGTCCACGGGTCAGCTTCAGGCCGGCGGCTTTGGTGGCGCCAACAATCCGCTCGGCGAGATTATCGAACAGATGATGCGCCAGGGCGGAATGGCGGGCGGTCAGGCCCCGCAGCAGCGCCAGGCGCCCGATCCTGCCAATCCGTTAGACAATCCGTTCGGAAAGATCCTCCAGGACATGTTTGGCGGCGGCGCGGCCCAGCAGCCGCAACAGCGGCAGCCACAGGGCAATCCCTATGGCGACAATCCTCTCGGCAAGATATTCGAAGAGATGCTTGGCGCCGGGCAAGGCCGGCAGCAACCGCAAGCACAACCGGAACCCCAAGCGGACGCCAATCCCTCTGGCCGGGCACGCAACCCCTATGACGATCTGTTCGGCGAAATGTTCGAAACCGGCCGCAAGCAACGCGACGACTATCAGAAGGGCGTTGAATTGATCTTCGATCAGTTCACGAAGGGCATGGACCGCTACAGATAGTCCTGCCGGAAATCGATCGAAGTACGAATTGATCCGATTTCGAAACCTTCCTCGGTAAGTGTCCGGCGAATTTGAATTAGACACTAAGAAAAAGCCCGGCCTTGTAAGGCCGGGCAATGTGCAGGCAGCCGGCGGGAGACCGGCGAGGGAGTTGGGGACGCCTGCAGTAACTCAATCAATCGGCCTGGGAACGATCCTTTCGCTGTCGGCGCGCGCCTGGGCGATCGCGCCCAGGCGAGCCGTCGGGTCGAAATCGAACGGCGAGTTGATCGCGACGTAGAGATCAACTCGCGTCAGCCCGATATCGGACAACTCGGCATCCGTCATGTTGCCGAGTTGGTAGAACTCGCGTCGATTTTTCCATGCGCGGTAGAAAGCCGAGATCGCATTTACCGCACGCGTCACGAGGGCCGGGCGCGTCACGGAATGGATCGCCGAGGTGCTGTGGTCGAGCGTGGTCATGTCAATCTCCTTTCATTCGAGCGGGCGCGGGCGAACCTCCACTGGAAAGACGGCGGGCGCGATCAGCAAAAAGCGGCGACCGGTCTCTGCTCGTCACACACCACGATTTGGCAAGTGACAGGCAAGACCGATTCCGCCTTCGGCTGGTCGAGCGATGGGAGGATGCCGCACCAGGAAGGATCCACACGCGTCGTATGGACAGCGCGGAGAATGCCTTCCTCCTATTGATTAGTCCAACGAATGTTTTTAATCTTTAGCATCAACATTCATGATGGATTGACCATGGCCCCGCTCGATCTCGATCAACTACAGACGTTCATCACCATCGCGGACACAGGCAGCTTTACCAAGGCGGCCGACGAGGTGCATCGCACCCAGTCGGCCGTGTCGATGCAGATGCGCCGTCTCGAGGAGCGGATCGGCAAGCCTTTGTTCGAAAAGGACGGACGGACGAACAGGCTCAGCGAGGACGGCGAAAAACTGCTCAGCTACGCGCGCCGCATGGTCCGGCTGAACCGCGAAACGCTGGCTGCTTTCGACGATTCCAGCCTTCAGGGCCACATACGCATCGGCACGCCGGACGACTATGCCGACCGCTTCCTGCCTGAAATCATGGCGCGGTTTGCGCGCTCGAACCCGCGTGTCGAATTGTCTGTCATCTGCGAGCCGACCTTCAACCTCGTGGAACATATCAAACGCGGTAACCTTGATCTGGCGCTGGTGACCCACAGCGAATCGCGCCAGTCGGAAGTGGTGCGGCGGGAGCCTTTGCTTTGGGTGACATCCGCCAACCACGCGACCCACGAACAGGAGTTGCTGCCGCTGGCCTTCGGCCGGCCCTCCTGCCAGTGGCGCCGTAATGCGTGCGACGCCCTGGACGCCATGAACCGTGAATACCGGGTCCTGTTCACCAGTTGGTCGGCGACAGTCATTATCGCAGCGGTGATGTCCGGCCTTGCTGTCTCTGTCTTGCCCGAATGCGCCTTACGGCCAGGCATGCGCGTGCTCGGCGAGTCCGATGGGTTCGCCCCTTTGCCAGACATCAAGATTGGCATCATGCGGGGAAACTCGTCGAAGCCGGAAATCGTGGACGCATTGGCGCGCCACATCAGCGAGAGCCTGGATAACATTTCGGTGCCGCTGGCGGAGGATACCGGCACCTTTGACTTTGCCGCATACGGCTCGCTCCGTGGCCGCAGACTGAAGCCCAACCAGGTTCTGCCGGGGTGGTGAGAGCGCTGCACTACGCCGGAACAGTGGCATAGCCGCTTTCGTTTCCACGAGGTGCGGACCGCCATCGACGGCGATTGCGCTATTCGATCGGTGCCGCGGGCAAAATGGGCGACACGAACGGAACATTCCATGAGCCGCCCACGAAGAACGACGCCTCGGGTAGCGTAACCGCCCGGTCAGCGCCGGCTGGAAACACCTTTCCCGACAGAGCCAATCCGCCGCCGACATAGGGCACGAGGCCTGCGAGCCAGATATCGTGCGCCTCGGACCTGACCTCAGCCTTTTCGATACGCGCCACGCCATTGGAAAGTTCGGCCTTCAATTCGGCCGCGGTGATGGGCAATTCGCCCTTGGCAACTTCACCCAGCGCAAAAAAGCCTGCTTGTGAGGCCCTGGCAAGAAACGCCGACATGTCGATGCCCTTTATCGCCCCAGCACCGAAATTGACGGAGATCGATCCGTTAGCGCTCTGAAGCAAGCTATCCCATGATTTCGCCGGCCCTTTGAGGGTAGCCGAGATGGTCCCGCGGCCAGTCGGCACAAAGCCGGGCAACGCGGTCGCTGCTCCGAAAATCGCGCCGTCGATGTCCGATGCAAGTATGCGCAACTCCGCCTGCTCCACATCGCTGCTGTGGTCGAGCCGCATGCCCGCCTGCAGTGTGCCACCGAACGCCCTGGCGTCCGAAATGTCGAAGACGGCCAGTCCGTCTTTGACCTGCGCCGTCGCCGCCACATCGGCCAAACCAACCGAACCCACTGTCGCTCGCGCGGCGGAAAGGCGCAGGTCGAGAGCCAGCTGATCTGCAATGGCAATATCGATCTCACTTCTTTCGCCTTCAGCCCCTGACGTCAGCGGGGTAAATGCGGAAAGAAACGATCTGAGGTCGAGTGTCTCGAACGCAAGCGTCCCGGCGATGCTCGGCATCGCTCCCGTCATCGAGACGTCAAGCACCCCCATTCCGGGGTTCCCATCCAGAACGATTTCCGTTTCGTCGAATTTTGCGCGCTGCGCATTCCCCGTCAGATGGCTCGACATGGCGACCGACCCGATCGCGGTCGTCGGCGCGATATCGCTTTGCGACCATTCGAGCAGCCGCCGCAGCGAAGGCGCTTCGAAACTGATTTTCCCGTCAAGATAAGAGTCAGCGGCCATATTGACCGTGCCTTCGAATGTCGCCGAGACAGGATTCGACTTCACGGCGAACGAGACCGGCGCCGCGCCGCCCGCGAACAAAACCAGCGGATTGGGCGACGATAGCGACAGCGTTACACTTTCGCCGCGCCAGATGCCGGCCGCTGCCAACTTGCCTGGCCGGTTGACTGCGGCCCAGTCGATGTTGCCGGTGAGACTGGTGACAAGCTCCACATCCTTGCCGCCCTCTGCGCCGACGATGCGCCCGTCGTTGAATTCGATCGAACCAAACGGATCGGAAGGCAGCGCGCCGAGATCGGGGCTGGTGGGATTTGCGGCGATCACACTCCGTGCAGTTTCCACCGAGCGGACAATCCGCCCGCCGCCCGGCGTGATCGGAACATAGAACGGTCCACGCGGCACGACGCGCAAGGTCGGCCGGACCAGACGCACGTCTGAAAACACAATGTTGCCAGCCAGAGCAGCCATTGCCGAGAGATCGATCTCGACTCGCTCCGCCTTGATGACAGTGTGTCCGGCCTCTCCCCATTCCGAAAGCGTTACGTTGTTCAGCGTTGCGCGGAAGATCGGAAAAACGTCAATGACAGGCGCCGCTCCCAACTGTACGCGGTAGCCGCTCCGCGCGCTCATCTCCCACGCAATCCGATCGCGCACGATCTGCGTTGAGGCGATCATCGGTGCAAGGGCGACGAGCAGGGCCATCGCAACGATGGCTGAGCCCAAGGCCCAAATGCCCCTTCTGAGCATCGGTGATGGCATGTCGCCTCGTTATCTCTGACGAATCGCGCTGCGAGGCCCCGCTGAGCTTCCATCGCCGGTTTAGCCGACCTTGGTCGCTTTTCAATACAAAATGGCCTGCAGCCGCACTTCCCCACAAGCCATACGCGGCTCATGGAGCATACCTTGTCTCGTCGCGATACAATATGCATAAGCGAGGTTCCGATGGAGGACGACGAATGAGCGATACCGCCCTTTGGGCGCCGACCGCAGAGGCGGTCGCGCAGGCGCCGATGACTGCATTCATGCGGGCCGCGTCCAAGAAGGCGGAATCGGATTTCCGTGATTATGCGGACCTTCATCGCTGGTCCGTCGAAGCGCCCGAAGCCTTCTGGGAATTGGTCTGGAACTTTTGTGGCGTGATCGGCGACCGCGGCGAACGCACCCTCTCCAATGGCGAAAAGATGCCGGGAGCGGCGTTTTTCCCGGATGCGTGCATCAATTTTGCCGAGAATCTCCTGCGCAAGACAGGGCCTGGCGACGCGCTTGTTTTCCGCGGCGAAGACAAGGTTGAACGCCGCGTGTCTTGGGATGAGCTCCGCACGCTGGTCTCGCGGCTGCAACAGTCTTTCCGATCGCTTGGTGTGAAACCCGGCGACCGGATTGCTGCGATGATGCCGAATATGCCCGAAACGGTGGCAGCGATGCTCGCCGCTGCGTCCATCGGCGCGACATGGGCATCGTGTTCGCCCGATTTCGGTGAGCAAGGCGTACTGGATCGGTTCGGCCAGATCGAACCCGTGATTTTCATCGCGCCCGATGGATACTGGTATAACGGCAAGGCGATCGAGGTCGCCGGCAAGATAGAAGCGGTCATCGCCAAGTTGCCGAGCGTGCGCAAGGCGCTGATCGTCGACTACTTCGGCACATCCAACGATGTGGCCGCCGGCATCGACCGCGCCGAAACTCTTGATGCCGCAATCGGGACCTTCGCCGCGAAGCCAGTGACCTATGAGCGCCTGCCGTTTTCGCACCCCCTCTACATTCTCTTTTCATCGGGCACGACCGGCGTCCCGAAATGCATCGCCCATTCGTCAGGCGGCACACTCATCCAGCACCTGAAGGAACACAGGCTGCACGCCGGTATTGGCGAGGGCGACCGCTTCTTCTATTTCACCACCTGCGGCTGGATGATGTGGAACTGGCTGGTCTCGGGGCTCGCCTCCGGCGCAACACTGTTGCTCTACGACGGCTCTCCCTTCTACCCGGACGGCAACGCGATCTTCGACTTCGCCGAAGCCGAGAAGATGACCTATTTCGGCACCTCGGCAAAGTTCATCGACGCCGCCCGAAAGGCAGGGCTCGAGCCGATCAGGACACACGACCTTTCCAGCCTGCGAACACTTTCCTCGACTGGTTCGCCCCTTTCGCCGGAAGGCTTCAGCTATGTGTACGATGCGATCAAGAAAGACGTGCATCTGGCCTCGATTTCCGGAGGCACCGACATTGTTTCGTGCTTCGTGCTCGGTATTCCGACCGAGCCGGTCTGGCTCGGGGAGATTCAGGGGCCGGGACTCGGAATGGCCGTGGACGTCTGGGATGACGAGGGCAAACCCATCCGCGGCGAAAAGGGCGAACTCGTCTGCACCCGCCCATTTCCATCCATGCCGGTGATGTTCTGGAACGATCCCAAGGGCGAAAAATACCACGCTGCCTATTTCGACCGCTTTGACAATGTCTGGTGCCATGGCGACTTCGCCGAATGGACGGAGCATGGCGGGATCATCATTCATGGCCGATCCGACGCGACGCTCAACCCGGGCGGTGTTCGAATTGGAACCGCCGAAATCTACAATCAGGTCGAGCAGCTGCCGGAAATCGCCGAGGCGCTCTGCATTGGCCAGGATTGGGAGGGCGACGTCCGGGTCGTGCTTTTCGTACGGCTTGCCGAAGGCGCAAAGCTCGATGCTGAACTTGATAAGCGCATCAAGACAAAAATCCGCACCGGCGCCAGCCCGCGCCATGTGCCGGCCAAGATCGTTGCGGTGGCGGACATTCCGCGGACCAAGTCGGGGAAGATCACGGAATTGGCCGTCCGCGACGTGGTGCATGGACGTCCGGTGAAAAACAAGGAGGCATTGGCCAACCCGGAGGCGCTGAAGCTTTTCCGTGGCCTTGCGGCACTCCAGGATTGACCGGCCGCGGCCAGCTTATGGTTAGCAAATGGTAACCGGAAAATTTACCGAGAATTCACAGGTAATACACTTCCGTAAACTGTCGCTCCGGCCAGTAAGTATTTGTTAAGGATTGACGCCGATAGTCGTGCGTAACTTGAGGGAGAAATCCCGCTCCTCCGGTAGCCTCCATCGGACGAGCTAGCTCAAGCCCCGTTGTTTACAGCTTAAACTTTTCAGGCGCCCTTCCGGGCGCTTTTTTTTACGCTTAGCCCTGCGTTGCTGCCGTGCCGGAGTGTGGCTCCGCAGCTCATCAGGCCGGCGTCTCGAATACGGCCTCGCGGTCGCGCATCAAAGCACCGGAGAGAAGGATGACCGGCACAAGCGCAGTGAGAATGATCACGATCGCGGCGGCGGCGCCCTCCTCTGGCGCGCCGCGCGACGCGTTCTCGTAGACATAAGTGGCCAATGTGTTGAAGCCGAAAGGCCTGAGCAGAATCGTCGCCGACAGCTCCTTGATCGTGTCGACGAACACCAGAACAGCAGCGGTCAGAATGGCCGGCTGGAGAAGGGGAAGCAGAACGTGGGCGGCACTGCGGGCAGGCGTGCGCCCGAGACTTCTTGCCGCTTCGTCTAGATGCGCCGGAAGCTTTTCCAGGCCCGAATGGATCGCGCTTTCCGCCAGCGCGATAAAGCGGATCACACAGGCAAGGATGACCGCGCCTGCCGAACCTGTGAGCAGCAAGCCCGTCGAGACCCCGAAATTTGCGCGCATGAAAGCGTCGAGCCCATTGTCGAAGCGCGCAAGCGCAAAGAGCAGCCCAAGCCCCAACACTCCGCCCGGTAGAGCATAACCCACGGCAGCCAGCCGGACAGTCGCCCGGATCAATGGCGAGCGGGAAAGTCTGACCGCATTGATGAGGAACAGCGCCAGAAGCACCGTGGCCATAGCCGTGGCCGCTGCGGTCAGGACACTGTTGGCGAAGGCATCGGCGAGTGCTGGGGACAGGAACTGCTCGAGCCTGCGAGACGCATATTGCCCAAAGACGAACAGCGGAATCCCGAAACCGACGAGTACGGGCAGCGCCGCGGCCAGCGAAGCACCGAACCCTGCAGCGCCAGTCAGTTTCGTTCTGGGCGGGTAGGCCCGCATATGCGTTGCGCGACTGGTGTGGAAACGCTGCTTGCGGCGTGCCCAGTGCTCAACAACGAGAAGGAGGAAGACCAGCCCAAGCATGACCAGCGCGATCTGCGCGCCGCCTTCCAGACTGCCCCGGTTGAGCCATGTCGTATAAACCGAGAATGTCAGCGTGTGGACGCCAAGATATTCAGATGCACCGATGTCGTTGATGGTCTCCATCAACACCAGCGCGCCGCCCGCCACGATCGCCGGCCGCGCGACCGGCAGCAGGACCTTCCAGAACACTTTCGCCGGACGGGCGCCGAGTGTGCGCGCCACGTCGGCGATGTTGCGGCCCTGCATCAAAAAGACGACGCGCGTGGTGAGGTAGACATAAGGATATAAGACCGAGGCGAGAACGAATGCCGCTCCCGGCGTCGAACGGATATCGGGGAACCAGTAGTCGCGGATTGTTTCGAAGCCGAAGAGCGCACGGATCAGTGTCTGCGCCGGCCCGAAGTAGTGGAAAAACTCGCCGAAGGCATAGGCAGCCAGATAGGGCGGCACGGCGAGCGGAAGCACAAGTGCCCATGAGAGCGTGCGCCGAAAGGGAAAATCGAACGCCACGACCAGCCAAGCGCCGGCGACGCCGACGACGGTCGTTGCAGCGGCAACCAGCGTCAGCAGAACCAGGGTCGTTCGGCTCGCGGCCGGAAGCACGTTTGCCGCGAGATGCGGCCAGTCTTCACCGCTCCCCGTGAATGCGACGAAGGTGAGCGAAAGGATCGGCAGAAGCACCAGGGCTGAAAGCGCCAATGCGATTGCATGCAGATAGGGATGCCGGCCATGCTTCACGCGCGGCGCGGCGGGGCGCCAAGAACTCCTCGCCCTTGATACCCTGGGAATTGGTCATGAACAGCCCCGACCGATGGAGCGCCTTGCGCAGACTTACGGCCTGCCTTTCCACTCGACTTCCGAAGAAATGCGGTGGAACGCGATCGGCGCTCCACCGCACGATTCTATCATTTAGAGCACGATGATTTGTCTTGAAGTCGTCATCGTGCTCTAACCCTTTGATTTTCGTATGATCTTTTCCGAAAACCGCTACGCACTTTTCGGGATCATGCTCTAGCTGCTTGGGCCGTCGTCAACGCCGACGCGGTCGACCATTTCAGAGGCTTCCTTGCGGTGCTTGGCGATCTGGGCAAGCGGCAGCGTGTCGGCTTTCAGTTCACCGAAAGTCTTCACGACTTCGGATGGTTCCAGTCCAGGCTCCACCGGATATTCGAAGTTCTTCTCGGCATAGACCTGCTGCGCTTTGTGACTTGCCAGGAATTCGATCAGCTTGACGGCGTTGTCGCGGTTTGGCGCGTGTTTCGCCAGCGCCAAACCTGAAATGTTTACATGAGTAAGGCCATTCTCGAAGGTCGGGAAGATCACGTTGATGGCGTTGCCCCACTCCTTCTCCTTCGGGTCCTTCTCGTTGGTGCGCATCAACCCGACATAGTAGGTGTTGCCGAGCGCGATATCGCATTCGCCTGCCGCGATGGCGCCAGCCTGCGGTCGATCGCCTCCATCAGGCTTCTTGGCAAGATTGGCCTTCAGCCCCTTCATCCATTCTTCGGTCTTCTCGGTGCCCCAATGTTCAATCGCGGCCGAAAACAGCGCCAGATTGTAGTCATGCTGACCCGAGCGCATGCAAATCTTGCCCTTCCACTTGGGATCCGCCAGCTCGGCATAGGTGATCGCCGTGTCCTTCACGCGGTCCTTCGAGGCATAGACAACGCGCGCACGCTTGGTCACACCGAACCAATGGCCCTCGGGGTCGCGATATTCGGCGGGAAGCAGCGAATTGACGGTTTCGTCCACGAGCGGCTGAGTGATGCCCTTTTCCTTGGCTGCCGTGAGCCGCGCGATATCGACCGTCATGATGACGTCGGCCGGCGAATTCTCGCCCTCGGCGAGGACGCGCTCCTCCAGGCCCTTATCCAGAAAGAGAACTTCGGTCTTGATGCCTGTTTCGGCAGTGAAAGCGTCGAGGACGGGTTGGATCAACCCCGGCTGGCGATAGGTGTAGATGTTCACCGTGCCATCGGCGAGTGCAGAACCGGCGACGAGCGCCGAGGCGGCAAATGCAGCAAGTCCGGCAAGTCTCCGCCGGGTGTTTCCGATTGTCATGTTCTCTCTCCTGACCAGTGGGGTTCAAGGCCCCGTGGGCGAAACGTCGGTTCCGGATATCAGCATCCGACTCTCGTCTATTGAGCGAATTGATTGCAACCGTCAAGAGAAAGCCAATAAATTCAATAGTTTAGAATAATTCTAAACTGGAGTAATTTACACTGGTTTCAAGGGCTTCGGGCGTTGACCAGAAATTTTTCGGCCACAAAGATTTTGGCCGCTACCGCATCGGCCCGAAAATCGGAATCGATTTTCGGCAAGTACGATGCGGTGATTGAAGAAGAGCTACAGCGTCCTTTGCGCGTCCGAAAGGACGCGCGGCGCTGTAATGTATCGGCCCGAAAATCGGAATCGATTTTCAGAAAGCACGATAAGTAGAATTCAAGAAGAGCTACAGCGTCCTTTGCGCGTCCAAAAGGACGCGCGGCGCTGTAGCGTATACTCAGTCGGCCAGGACCCGGGTCGATGGGAACGTGATCTCCACCAACGTCCCCTCGCCGGGCGCCGAGAGTATGGAGAACTTTGCCCTGTTCGCCTCGACCATCGCCTTGGTCAGCGGCAGACCCAGCCCGGTACCGTCGCCGCGCCCGCGTTTGAGCGCGTTGATCTGCTTGAACGGTTTCAGCGCCTGTTCGATCTCCGCCTGGCTCATCCCAATGCCGGTGTCGCGCACGCGCATGACGATATCGCCGCTCGGCTCGTAGGCGGTCGACACGATCACTTGGCCGCCGGCCTGCGTATAGCGAACGGCATTGGACAAGAGGTTGAGAGCGATTTGTCTTACGCTCCGCAAATCGGCCACCACTTCGGGCAGGCGCGAGGCGAAGCTTGAGCGGATGATCACCCTTTCGCGATTGGCCTGCGGCTGCATCATGGCAACGATCTCGGCCAGCGTGTCGTTCAGCGACACCGCCTCATAGGCCATATCCTGTTCGCCGGCCTCGATCTTGGAAATGTCGAGCAAGTCGTTGACCAGGTCGAGCACGTGATTGCCCGAGCGGTTTATGTCGCGCAGATAGTCGCGATAGCGGTCATTGCCGATGGAACCGAACTTTTCATCGATCATCAGTTCGGAAAAACCGATGATGGCGTTGAGCGGCGTGCGGATCTCATGGCTGATACGTGCAAGAAAGTCGGTCTTCTGTGAGGAGGTTCGCTCGGCCTGCGTGCGGGCCTGAGTGAGCTCCTCCTCCGCGCGCTTCCATGGGGTGATGTCCCGCACGACAGCGCAATAGCCGCCGTCGCCGGGCAATCGGCCAATCGTCATGAACAGCGGAATGAAGCGGCCCTGCGCCTCTCGGCCGATCACCTCCCGGCCGTCGTTCAGCACACTGGCGACCCCGTGTTCGCTGAGACCGTTGAGATAGTCCTGGGCCGCACGCTGGCTCTCGATGGCGAAAAGGGAAGCGAAGGGTTTGCCAACGACCGCGTCATTGTCGAACCCGAACAGGGCCTCTGCGGGCGCGCTAATGGAACGGATCGTGCCGTCGGCCGCAATCAGAACAACGCCGTCCGTTGCCGTATCGACGATAGCCCGCATCTCATCGACACGCGCCTGCAGTTCGGCAGAGGAGTGATCGTGTGCGGGCGGTGCGAGGTCCTGAACGGAAGTATCGGGAGCCGGCTCGAGAGCTGACTTGCGCAGGGCCAGAAGCAGCGCCTTGCCCCCGTTCCAAGGGACGGATTGCAGATGAGCCTCGACGGCGATCTCCTCGCCGCCTTTGGCGAGCAGCCTCATCCTGGACTCACCTGCCCGCCCGGTCTCCTCATCCCGGAACGGTTCCCCGAAAAGTGTATCCAGGCCACCAGCCGAGGCGAGATCCTCGATGGATTGATAACCAGTCAGTTCCAGGAATTCTGGGTTGGCATAGTGCAGTTCGTCGCCCGAATGAATGAGAAGCGGAACCGGCAGACTTGCCAGGATCGATGTGTCGACGCGGGCGCGCTCTACGGCCCCGACGGCACTCGTCGAAAAGGCAGACGGCAGAAACCCGGGGCCGGGTAGCGCCACAGCCGGTTGGACCCCGTCCGAAGCTTTTGCCTGTGCGACTTGAGCACGATGATTTGGCCTGGAGTCATCATCGTGCTCTAACTCTTTGATTTTCGCATGATCTTTTCCGAAAACCGCTACGCGCTTTTCGGGATCATGCTCTTGAGCATCGCGATCCGCCGCTCCAGGTTCCTCCGGCGCCATTTCCCCGGTCGGGCCTTCCGCGAGCCCGATCTCAGCTTGCCGGTTGTCCGCCTCGTCGGGCCCCTCCGCAGCGGCCTGCTCGACTTCCTGGACTGGTTGCGAACTGGGTTCCGCGATTGAAGTCGTGCTTTGTGGCTCCAGGGCATCTGCATCTGGCGCTGGTCTTTCCGCCGGTCCCTCTGCGACAGCGCGCCCGGGCTCGCCGGCCGGTTTGCTGTCACTTTTCAGACGGTCGCCAATCTCCCGAAAGGCGCTGCGTTCGACTGGCGACAGACCTCGTTCGTTGGCCGGTGCGCGATGCTCGGCAAGCCGGACCACCTTGTCCGGAAGCTGCCGGTCGGGAGCAGGCGTAGTCGGCGGCGCAGGAACGTCGCCGTCGAACGGATCGCTGGCGCGTTCTTCGATAATGGTTTCATCCACGGAGATGGTCACCTCCTCATCCGGATCAGGCCCGGAGGCAGGCGCTTCCGCAATGGAACTGGACATCAAGGCCAGTCCGAGCGCTTCGGGATCGTTGACCGCGTCGCCACCGCGGGCTACCCCGAAACCACGAAAGCCCTCGAAGTTGCGGGCACGCCCATAAATCGGCAACGCGGCCAGATCGACAGGGATCCTGAGATCTGTCCCGGCAACCGGCCAAAGCACGGTTCGACCAGACCAGGTGTCACGCCGGTCGAGCAAGCCTGCTATTTCGCCGGTTGGGTCAAAACCAAAGATCATCGAAACGTCGCGGAACCGTCGTCCAACAATGTCGGAAGCGGGCGCGCCGACCGCAGTCGCGAATTCCGGCGAAATGGAGCTGAACCGTCCGTCCGCGTCCGTCCGCCAAACGAAACGCACAGGCGCGGTACTACGCTCGGCTGGCAGCGCATCCGGAGTGTTGGCTGCTTCGCTGTCTACTTCTACATCCAGAACGGGCTTCGACACCTCGTTCTGCCTGCCGTTGCCGCCAAGATGCTCGGCCTCGGGCTCGGCGTGCACTTCATCGACCACGATCAGCAGATGCAGGGCCGTCTCATCGGTCAACCTGCCGAAACCGGCCGGCAGATATCCACCTTTGGCCGGAATGAGCCGTTTTACCAGCCGGTCGGCCTCCTCGCTCACTTCGCCGACCAACGTCATAAGCGTGTCTTGCGTCAGTCCCAAGTTGTGAAAGCCGTCCGACGCCGCTGCGATTGCCCCGCTCCCGTCCACCAAAGCGGCGAAATGCCCCGTTTCATTGAGACCCCCGATCGCGCATTCCGCAATCTCACGCTGGCTGCGTGACGCGGTTCGCGATGCGGGCACCGCCAGAAGCACCGCCGGCTCGCCATCGGGCAGCGCGATCGAACTGGCGAGAAAGGGCACCGCCTGGCTGCTGATGCCGGTCGCCAGACGCACCACGACACCCTTGTCGCGACCGATATTGTTCGGAAAGCCAGCGGTGGCCATGACCTGGCGGCGCGCAATCGGCGTAAGCCGGGCAGCGGCGCCGATAATCGCCTCGATGTGCGGATAGCCGAAGACCGCCGCTCCCGGGCCGTTTGCCCAGATCACTTCCTCAAGGTCCGTCGAAAGGACGGCAAGCGCGTCCCCTGCCGCAAAACGCATGCGGACGTCGTCCAGAACAGCGATGTCGATGAAAGAATATGTCGCTGACGGCATTAAATTGACCGGTGGCCTTTCCCTCTCGCGGCGCGAGCTATTAACGCATTGTTAATAAAAGCAGACGAGGCGAACGTCCAGAAATCTGCGCGTCTGCGCCAAGTAATTTTGCCTGTTGGTTAATCGGCAACCGGCCCTGCTGCGTCGCAGCAAACTTGTTGCAATGCACAAAAAACTGTCATATTAGGGGGCTATAAATATGGGGCCTGGGTAAAACTCCATCACCGACATGAAGGATAGGAAAATGTCCAAGACTGCAACCAAGACCGGCGAAACTGTTGAAACCATCGAGTTCCCGGCGTTCGATCCAAGCAAGGCCACCGATCAGCTTCGCTCCTTCGCCGAGCAGGGCGTCGAGCAGTCGAAAGAGGCTTATGCCAAGCTGAAAGTCGGCGCTGAAGATGCGCAGAAGGTCGTTGAAACGGCTTTCGAGACCGCAAAGTCGGTCGGCAACGAGCTGTCGCTGAAGACAATCGCGGCGCTACGCGCCAATGCCGAGATGAATTTCTCGCATCTTGAGGCCCTGGTCGGCGTGAAGTCGCTGTCGGAGCTGGTCGAGCTGCAGACGGCTTTCCTGCGCAAGCGCGTAGAGATGACGGTCGAGCAGGCCAAGGAATTCCAGGCGCTGACGAGCATGGCCACCACCGAGGTTTCCAAGCCGGTCAAGGAAGCCTTCGAGAAGGCGATGAAAGACATTAAGGTCGCCTGATCCCTCCTAGAGCACGATGATTGCTCTTGGAAGTCTTACCGTGCTCTAGCTCCTTGATTTCCGCATGATCTTTTCCGAAAATCGCTAAGCACTTTTCGGGATCATGCTCTAGCGCGTCCTTTCGACGCGCTAAGGGATGCTGCATCTCTGGAATGTGCGTATCAGCTCGAATTCGATTCCGATTATCGGGCCGATGCGCAAGCTCACAACGAAGGCCGGGTCTCTCCCCGGCCTTTTGCTTGCGCGAAACCAGCGTCAAAACAGTTTCGTAGCGGGCCGTCATTGGCCTTGAAAAATGCCAGATTTATCCGTAAGGACGCTTCGCCAGACGCTGGCGTGTGCGGTTGTAGCTCAGTTGGTTAGAGCGCAGGTTTGTGGCACCTGAGGTCGGTGGTTCGAGACCACCCAACCGTACCATTTCCTTCTGTTTGAGACGGAAGATCAGAACAGCGAGCCTTGGCTGCCTGATTCCTTTGCTTTCTGCTGGGGTTTTGAACCGCCTCATCCGCGCCTGTCGCGATCGCTTCCGCCGTGCCCCGTCGGCAAAGCGAAGGGTAAGCGCCTCGCCAAGTGAAACATCCGTGGCGCGCTTTACCAGCGCACCTTCAGCGTCGCTCACCATGTCCTTTGGCAGGTTCTGATCTTTGCCAGCCTTAAACCAGGCGCCGAGCAACGCAGTCCTGGCGACCGCCTTCATCGTGGCATCAGCCCTGAGCGCGCGCGTGGGAGACACCCCATGAGGGCCGAGTGTGAACCGGTTCATATTCGGCGGGGGGAAGTAGCGTTACCCTTCCATCTTCATTTCGCACACCCGAGAAGGATACCGATTGCGCGGCGAGTGCAGTTAGATTTCGCGTAGGGCAGTTTTCTCTACGCGCGTGTAGGGAGGAAGAGCCATGAAAACGGTCCTGCTGCTGGTTTTGCTTGTTCTGTCGAATTTAGGAACGACGATCGACGTCAGCGCACAAGGTTGCCCGAACGGGCGCCCCTGTGGGGCGGTATGCTGCCCGTAACGCTGCGGCCGCGGGAACACGTCTGCATCATCATTTGGGATTGAGGAGGCTGCCATGCGGCGGACTGTCCTGTTGTCGCTAGCGGGTCTCGCCATCGCCGCCATTCCGAGCGTTATGGCGGCATTCGTTTGGTTCAAGAACCCTGATCCGGAGCAGCTCAACGCGGCGATACGGCGCCTCGGCTTTTACCCGATCACGCCACCGAACCTCCTTCGCGCGCCGGGCACGATTTACCACGTCACGACCGATGGCAAATTTACCTCAGCTTTGTGCGAGGTGGGCGCGGATCGCCTGAAGGACTTCATCGAAGAATCGCCCACTGAAGCGACCATTTCCGAGGAACTGCGGAAGGTGAGTTTCGGGATCGATGCAAAGATTCCGGAAATGGCGCAATCGACGTCCGATGCCTCGCTACTGCAGGCGGTCAATTATCAGCTGGATGACGTGAAGGTGCTAGAGGTCTCCATCGAGGAACTCAGCAATATTGCCACCGAGCTGCAAAAGCGGCCGGGATGCCAAGCGGCGATTCTGGAGTATCTCACAGCCGGCGAGTACGTGTGCCAGGTGCAGCAGGTGCTGATGGCGAGCGCCAACTACACAGTTTCCACAGAGGCGTTGGCCAAAGGGGCGGGCACGCTAGACGCGGTCCTCTCGGTTATCACCGCGAACATCGATCCCAACGCGCGGCTCACCGGCAGCACGAAAGTGACGGGTACCGGCCTCTACTATGGAATGAAGATTGCGCCGCGATGCATGTCGCTGATCGGCGAGACCCCTCGCCGTCCGCCGATCACGTGGCAGGATAAGCTGCTGAACTCCGTCGGTCTTCTGAACTGAGAGCATCCAGCAGCCCGACCTGACGCTCACAATGCGTTACTGGAAGGATGCGGAACCACCCAACCGTACCATTTCCTTCTGTTTGAGACGGAAGATCAGAAAAGCGAGCCTTGGCTGCCTGAATCCTTTGCTTTTGGCTGAGGTTTTGAACCGGCCCTCACGCGCCTTTCCGCGCCTGTCGCGACCGCCTCCGCCGTGCCGTCGGCAAAGCGAAGAGTAAGCGCTTTGCCGGGTGAAACATCCGTGGCGCGCTTTACCAGCGCACCTTCAGCGTCGCTCACCAGCGCGAACCCGCGTTCGAGAATCGCCTGGTGCGAAAGTGTCGAGAGAAGACGCTCTGCTTGACTGACACGGCCGCGCAGACGTTCGGTACGATGCTCGAACGCGCGATCGTGCCTGCGGCCAAGAACGGCCAGCGCATCCCGTTGCACTTTCTGGCGCCGCGCGAGCGGTTCAGGGGTGAGCCGCGCGGAGCCCCGAGAAAATCGCTGCCGTCCCTCACGCACCATGCCACGAAACGCCGCCTGTGCGCGTGAAAGGTCGCGGCTGATCGTTCTCCGCGCGTCACCGATGCGACGCGACAGCATCGCGGGCGAAAGACGCAGCGAGCCCAGACGCGCACGCTTCCGCTCGGTACTGACCGTCAGCCCACGGCCGAGACGGCTGGTTGCTTCGTCGAAGCGACGGCGCGGAAGGGCCAGTAGCTGGTCGGCCGAAGGCAGCGCACGCGCCGCGGCGCGCAATGTCTGGCAACGCCGGTCCAGCGAGCGCGACATGCATGCCCTCAACCGGGCCGAGAGATTGGCGAGCGTCGCCTCAAGGTCGGCCTTCACCGGCACCGCAATTTCGGCCGCGCCTGTCGGTGTGGGCGCACGCCGGTCGGCAACGAAGTCGATCAGCGTCCAGTCTGTCTCATGGCCGACCGCGGAAATAACTGGAATCGACGATTGAGCGACTGCCCGCGCCAGTCCCTCATCATTGAAGCCCCACAAGTCTTCGAGGCTGCCGCCACCGCGCGCAACGATCAACAGATCGGGCCGCGGGATTGCGCCGTGTAGCGGAAGCGCGTTGAAGCCGTTGACCGCCGCCGCCACCTCCGCACCTGCTGTTTCGCCCTGGACGCGCACCGGCCAGACAATGACGTGCAGCGGAAAGCGATCCCTGATGCGGTGGACGATGTCGCGGATCACGGCCCCGGTCGGCGAGGTCACGACGCCGATAATGCACGGCATATAGGGCAGCCGCCGTTTGCGGCTTTCGTCGAACAGGCCTTCGCCGGCGAGCCTTCGCTTACGCTCTTCGAGCAGCGCCATGAGCGCTCCCGCGCCGGCCGGTTCGATATTGTCGATGACGATCTGGTATTTCGATGAGCCGGGGAATGTCGTCAGCCTGCCGGTCGCGATCACTTCCATCCCCTCTTCGGGACGGAATTTCAGGCGGCTCATCGTGCCTTTCCAGACCACCGCTTCCAGCCGCGCCTTGTCGTCCTTCAGCGCGAAATAGGCATGGCCGGAAGAATGCGGGCCGCGATAGCCGGAGATCTCGCCACGCACCCGCACATTGCCGAAAGCATCCTCCACCGTGCGCTTCAGCGCGCCGGAAATCTCGCTCACCGTGTATTCGGTGGCGTTTGTCTTCGAATCGGATGCAAAAATGTCACTCATAGGCCGATTGGCGCGCGTCGAGGGCCATGGGTCAAGAGCCTGGCCTCCTCGGTCAATCATTCCCTTCAATACATCGATCAGAATAATGCGAAAGCGTTCACCCGCGCAGTGCAGCCTGCTCATCCCGCTGGCGCTGCACTTCTCCCCGCTTGTTAACGATCGAGGCTGCGATCACACCGATCGAAACGACACCGATCAAGAGCGTGCAGACCGCATTGATTTCCGGCGTAACGCCGAGCCGGACCTGGCTATAGATCTTCATCGGCAACGTGGTGGCGCCGGGCCCCGACGTGAAGCTCGATATGACCAGGTCATCCAGCGACAGGGTGAAGGCCAGCATCCAGCCCGATATGATTGCCGGCATGATGATGGGGAGCGTGACCTGGAAAAAGGTGCGAACCGGCGTCGCGCCCAGATCCATGGCCGCCTCTTCGAGCGAGCGGTCGAAGCTGACGAGGCGGGACTGAACGACGACTGCGACAAAGCACATCGTGAAGGTGATGTGGGCAAGGGTAATCGTCAGAAAACCCCGGTCCAGACCCATTGCCACAAACAGCAGGAGAAGGGACAGGCCGGTGATGACCTCCGGCATGACAAGCGGCGCAAAGACCATTCCCGAGAACGCGATGCGGCCCCGAAACCGCGTGTACCGGGTCAGCGCCAGCGCAGCCAGCGTGCCGAGCACTGTTGCCACGGTGGCCGACACGACACCGACCCGCAGCGTGACCCAGGCGGCATCGATCAGCCCCTGGTTTGAAAGCATCGAGACGTACCATTTGGTCGAGAACCCCGCCCAGACAGTCACAAGTTTCGATTCGTTGAAGGAGAAAATGATGAGCAAAACGATCGGCAGATAGAGAAACGCAAAGCCCAGCACGATCGAGGAAATGTTGAAGCGGCTCCAGGTGGCGTTCATCGACCCTGCTCCTGGGCGCGCGCCTGCGCCTGCTGGAAGAACATGATGGGGATGACGAGGACCAGGAGCAGGACAACCGCCACCGCGGACGATAGCGGCCAGTCACGATTGGAAAAGAACTCATTCCACAACGTGCGTCCGATCATCAGCGTCTGCGAACCGCCAAGCAGATCGGGAATGACGAATTCGCCTACAGCGGGAATGAACACCAGCAGGAACCCGGCAATAACCCCGGGAATCGATAGTGGGAACGTGATTTTCCAGAACGCCGAAATCGGCGTGCAGCCGAGGTCCTGCGCTGCCTCGATCAAGGAGTAATCCATCTTTTCGAGCGATGAATAAAGCGGCAGCACCATGAACGGCAGGTAGGAGTAGACGATGCCGATGAAGATCGCGAGATGGGTGTTGAGGATAATCAGCGGGGCGTCGATGATGCCCGTCGCCAGAAGGAATTGATTGAGCAGCCCCTCCGGCTTCAGGATGCCGATCCAGGCGTAGACGCGGATGAGGAAACTCGTCCAGAACGGCAGGATCACGAGCATGAGCAGCACAGGGCGCATCGTCGAGGGCGCCCGCGCCATGCCGTATGCGATGGGATATCCGACCAGCAGCGCGAGTACGGTCGAGATGAAAGCGATGATCAAGCTTGACAAATAGGCTTTGAAATAAAGGGCGTCTTCGGTCAGCCAGACATAATTGTCGAAGCTCAGTTCCTTCAGCCCCTCCCGAATACCTGAAAGGCCATCAGCGAGGCTGAACACCGGCGTATATGGCGGCATGGCAATCGCCGTCTGCGAGAGCGAAATCTTGAAGACAATGATGAAGGGAACGAGGAAAAAGACCAGCAGCCAAAGGTAAGGCACCAGAATGACGAGGCGGCTGGTAACGGCGGAAACAAGGCGCTCCATGTTCGGGTCCTGCTACCGGGTGAGCACGACGCCGGCGTCCGGCTGAAAGGATATCCAGGCGCGGTCGTTCCAGGAGAGCGGATCATCCGAGATACGGGCACGGTTCAGCGAACTGGTTTTTACGATGCGCCCGTCATCGAGGCGCACGTTGTAAACGGTCATGTCGCCCAGATAGGCGATGTCCCAGATCTCACCCTGGACAGTGTTGACCCCATTGGCCGCCGGCATCTTCGACGACACACGGATCTTCTCGGGACGGATCGCAAACCACACGTCCTTCCCCGGCTCGGCAGCGGCGGCGTTTTCGGTATGGATGGTGAGCCCACCGCTGCTGGCGATGCGCGTGCCCGCAGCATCCTGGCTTACGACCTTGCCCTCGAACAGATTAACGTTGCCGACGAAATTGGCGACAAAGCGTGAAGCCGGCGCTTCATATATCTCAGTCGGCGTCGCCACCTGCACCACCTCGCCCTTGTCCATGATGGCGATGCGGTCGGCCATGGTCATCGCCTCTTCCTGGTCGTGGGTGACGACGATGAACGTGAGGCCGAGTTCCTGTTGCAGATCCATCAGTTCGAATTGTGTTTCTTCACGCAGCTTTTTGTCCAGAGCTCCAAGCGGTTCGTCGAGCAGCAGAACCTTGGGGCGCTTGGCAACCGATCGTGCGAGCGCGACACGCTGGCGCTGGCCGCCCGAAAGCTGATGTGGCTTGCGTTTCGCGAACTGGGTAAGTTTCACGAGCGCGAGCATTTCAGCGACACGCTTTTCGATATCCGCTTTGGGCAAGCCGTCCTGTTTTAGGCCGAAGGCAATGTTGGCCTCGACCGTCATATGCGGAAACAGCGCATAGGATTGAAACATCATATTGACCGGCCGGCGGTAGGGCGGAATTCCGCGCAGGTCCTGCCCGTCGAGCAGAATTCGGCCGGACGTTGGCTCATCGAAGCCGGCCAGCATCCTGAGCAAGGTCGATTTTCCGCATCCGGACGCGCCGAGAAGTGCAAAGAACTCCCGCTCGTAAACTTTCAGAGAAAGGTTGTTCACGGCGGTGAAATCACCGAAGCGCTTGGTGACGTTATCGAAGAAAATGTAGGGCTTGGCGTCCGGGGCGTTCCACGGTGCGAAACTCCTGCGAATGCTGCCAAGCGATTTCATGTCCCTCTCCGACATACCCCTGTCCGAAGACAGCGGCCCCGGCAGTGGATGCCGGGGCCGAAACGCAATTACTGTCCGGTGACGACCTTCGTCCACAAGCGGGTAATGACCCGCTGCGTCTTTGAATCGTATGGCAGCGGAACGTACAGCTTCTTTACGACATCCTCTGGAGGATAAATCGCCGGATCATTGAGGATCTCCTTGTCCAGCAATGGTTGCGAAGCCTTGTTGCCGTTGGCATAGAAAACATAGTTCGATGCCTTGGCGATGACCTCGGGCTTCATCACGTAGTTCAGGAACACGTGCGCGTCCTCCACATGAGGTGCGTCGGCCGGGATCGCCATCTGATCGAACCACATCTGCGCGCCTTCCTTCGGAATGACGTAGTTGACTTCCACGCCCTGCCCGGCCTCGGTTGCGCGGTCACGCGCCTGGAAAATGTCGCCAGAGTAGCCGATTGCGACACAGATATCGCCATTGGCCAGCGCGTTGATGTATTCGGAGGAGTGGAACTTGCGGACATGCGGCCGGACCGACAGCAACAACTCTTCCGCCTTGGCAAAGTCGGCCGCATCGGTGCTGTTCGGATCGAGCCCGAGATAGTTGAGGGCGGCCTGGATAATATCCTGGGGGGAATCCAGCATATAGACGCCGCACGCGGAGAGCTTCTTCATGCTTTCCGGATCGAAAACCGTCTTCCAGGAATCGATCGCGTCGACGCCGAGGACTTCCTTGATTTTCTTCACATTGTAGCCGACCCCAACCGTACCCCACATGTAATTGATCGAGTGGGTGTTGCCGGGATCGTATGCCGCCGTCTGGTTATTCACCATGTCCCACATATTGGTGATATTCGGCAGTTTGGCTTTGTCGAGCGGTTGAAAGACCCCTGCTCCAACCTGCCGGGCCAGGAAATTACCGCTCGGTACGACAACATCATACCCGGTGCCGCCGGCCAACAGCTTGGTTTCCAGTATCTCGTTGGAATCGAAGGTGTCGTAGACGACCTTGATCCCCGTCTCCTTGGTAAACTCTTCGATAATCGAATTGTCTATGTAATCCGACCAATTGTAGACGTTGATGACTTTTTCCTGTGCTTGTACCGCCAGCGACAGTGCCGCAAGGGCGACGGACGCTGCAGACAGCCTGAGCAAGGCGCGGATCATGATTTTCTCCCATTCTAACCTGGAACGGCCGGGTGCCCCTTCGTTCAGGCGGCCTCTCCATTTGATTTTAGCCTTATTGCTCCTTGAGCGCGGCGACAAGCACCAGGTAAATGCCCCAGCGAAGGGCCGGTATCCGACCAATATCGAGATTTTCGGCGCATGCGCCGGCAGCCGTCCAGAACCATGAGAACCGGCAGCATGAAGGCCGGAGGAGGAGCCGCACAAGATAGGTCTGTCGCGTTGTTGCCGATAGTCCAGCCTGCCCGTCCCGGCGCGCGATTGTCAATGGGGTGACGGCATTCGGGAGACGCCAGGCCTCAAGGGTCGCGACTGACGCGCGAATTGCAGCCCGATATGGACCAGCAGGGCCGTGAACACGACCGATCCGCCGATGATCGTGCGCGCCGATGGGACTTCCGAATGGACAAGCCATACCCAGATGGGCGCAAGTATCGTTTCAAGCGTGCCGAGAAGTGCCGCGAAGGCGGCTGGAATGAGCCGGGCGCCCGACGTGAAACAAGCGAGACCCAGCCCAAGATTGAGCGCGCCGAAGGCAAACAGAAACGCCATATCTTGGGATGAAACAAGCAACAGGCTTGCCTGGGATGCCGCGAACAACGCGGCAAAGACCGTGCCCAGGAAGGCTGCCGGCATCATTCGGACATGAGCGAAGCGCCGAGTGATGACCGTCGCCACGGAAAAGACGAAAGCGATCAGCAGCGCCAGCCCGTCGCCTACCGGCGAGACGTTGCCGGTGAGGGATTCAGAGACCATGATCCCCACGCCGGCGATCACCGCCGCAATGGCTGCCCAGGTCGGGGCGGCTATTGTCTCCCTAAACAGAAGCCACGCGATCAGAGCCGCAATGAGTGGCACACCCGCTTGCATCAAAAGAATGTTGGCGACCGTCGTATAGGCAAGCGCCACAACGAACGATGTCGACGCTGTTGCAAAACACAACGCCACCGCGAAGCCGGGCACACTCATGTCGCGGAATAGATTGATCGTGCCTCTGAAGCCGTCGCGCCAGAGCATGAAGGAAAGCAGGAATGCGGCTGCCCAAAATGAGCGCCAGAAAACAACGGTCCAGCTGTCGCTCGCGTCGATGAACCGCGCAATGGCGCCGCCGAAACTCCAGAACAGAGCGGACAAAAAAACCAGCACGAAACCGATATGCTCGGCGCGTTGCGAAGCGGCCGAACCTGTCGCATCAGCAGCCGTGGACGTGGGGCTTGATTTGCTCGCCATGTGACATCGCCAGACGGGGGTTGGGCACTGCGGCCACGCTCATATAGCGTTCGCTATCCAACTCTGCCTAGCCTGGCGAGGTCCAGTCTAACATTACAGTTGTCACACCATTGAGTACTGCAACTTCGGCCAGTTGTGAACGTAAAGCAACTCTCACTTACTGAAAGTCGAACGCGCTCAAGCCCGTCACCATCTCGTCGAGCCCGAGCGGCCGCGTTACCGGCGGTTCGGCGCGGGCAAGGCATCCGGAGCGTTCGCAGAGCCGGCAGGCTGGACCGACCGGCGTAGCACTAACCGGACCGGCCTTGCCGCCCGTGCCGGCAGCTAGCCCTGGAAGCGCAGCGCCATAGACGATCTCGTCCCTGAACCCGATATCACAGCCAAGCAGCAAGGCGGTTCGGCGCGGGCGCTCCGAAAAAGCGCCTTGCGGCCCTTCGAGCGTGCGCGCAATACACAAGAATTCCGCGCCGTCAGGCATTTCCACCGCTTCAACCAGGATCTGGCCGGGTTGCGCGAAGGCGGCATGGACCGGAAGTTTCGGGCAGCCGCCACCGAAACGGCTATGCGGAAAACCTTGCGCCCCGGCCTTGCGGAAACGATGGCCAGCATTGTCGACCTCCAGCATGAAGAATGGAATGCCGGAGCTGCCCGGACGGTTAAGCATCGTCAAACGGTTGGCCGCCTGCTCAAATGAAACGCCGAAACGCGAGCGCAGCACATCGATATCGTAACGGCAGCGGAGCGCGGCGCTCTGGAACGCGGGATAGGGCATCATGAGCGCGTGTGCGGCATAGCGCGCCAGTTCGAAGCGGCCAAGGCGGCGCGCTTCATCAGAGGAAAGCTTCAGCGCTTGAAGCTCGGCCGCGATGGCCACGCGCATGCGGACAAGGCATGCCTCCATGGCGATTTCGCGCAACTGATCGAAGGGCGACAGCCTCTCTGAAATGAAAAGCCGTTGGGAATGGCGGTCGTAGCGCCGGCGCCAATTCGGCATCGTCGCGACCGGCAAGATGCGCACGACAATGCCAAATTCCTGCTTCAGCCAACCCTTCAGCGACCCGGAAAGATCATCCCCAGGATCGAGCAGCGAAGTGAATGCCTCTGCTTCCTCCTCTATGGAGGCGAAATGGTTCGGCCGGCGCTCGAAAGTCTCGCGCACCTCGTCAATCGGCAACCGCGCCGCCGAGAGCGACGTCGCCCGCCCGTCGCGCGCCAGCAATTCAGACAGATCGGACAGCCGCTCGGCCTGCTCGCGATAGGCACGGAAGAGTTTTATGACTGCCGCAGCGGCATTGGGCGCGGCTTCCGCGATCTCAACCAACTCCTGATCGCCGGGCAACTCGCCGGCAAGCAGCGGGTCCGCAAAAACTTCGCGAAGCGCTGCGATCGAGCCTCCTGCCGCCTCGCTATGCAGTTCCTCGGGCTCGACTTTGTAGACGGTTGCCAGCTTCAGGATGAGCTGCACGGTCAGCGGCCGCTGATTGCGCTCGATAAGGTTCAGGTAGGATGGAGAAATCCCCAGCCCTTCCGCCATCGCCGTCTGCGTCAAGCCCTTGGCGTTGCGGATGCGCCGGATGCGGGGCCCGGCGAAGATCTTCTGCTCAGCCATCCAGATCGCCTTTTACAATGTGTGACAAGGAAAGCCGGGCTCCTCGGCAAGGGACGGTATTTACAATATTGACAACTTTACAGAGCCAGCTCGTCAAACTCAATACAGGATTACCCGATTCACAGGCCTCATATTGCGATTTCACTGCACGCTTTTCCGCACTGCAATGTAAAGAAAGTCATATTCCGAAGAGCATCTCGCTTGCGCGTTGGGCTCAGACGGCAGATCAGGATTTTCAGAACGGAGACGGCAATGACCGATTTTTACAACCTGGTTCTATCAGCTCCGGAGGGCCGTTTCGATGGCATCGAACGCCCGTACACACCGGCTGATGTGAAGCGCCTGCGCGGCTCGGTTCAGATCAAGTACAGCCTTGCCGAAATGGGCGCCAACCGCCTCTGGAAGCTGATCCACGAGGAAGATTTCGTGAATGCACTCGGCGCATTGTCCGGCAATCAGGCAATGCAGATGGTCCGGGCCGGCCTCAAGGCGATCTATCTGTCCGGCTGGCAGGTCGCCGCGGACGCCAACACCGCGTCAGCCATGTATCCGGATCAGTCGCTTTATCCGGCCAATGCCGCGCCGGAACTTGCCAAGCGCATCAATCGCACACTTCAGCGCGCCGATCAGATCGAAACGTCCGAGGGCAAGGGGCTGTCCGTCGACACATGGTTCGCCCCGATCGTCGCCGACGCCGAAGCCGGCTTTGGCGGGCCACTCAATGCCTTCGAGATCATGAAGGCTTTCATCGAGGCCGGCGCTGCCGGCGTTCACTTCGAGGACCAGCTTGCGTCGGAAAAGAAGTGCGGCCATCTCGGCGGCAAGGTTCTGATCCCGACCGCCGCGCACATCCGCAACCTCAACGCGGCACGCCTCGCTGCCGACGTCATGGGTGTGCCGACGCTGATTGTCGCCCGCACTGACGCGGAGGCCGCGAAGCTGCTCACCTCCGACATCGACGAGCGCGACCAGCCCTTCGTCGACGCCGACAAGGGCCGCACGGTCGAAGGTTTCTACCAGGTCAGAAACGGCATCGAGCCGTGCATTGCGCGAGCCATCGCCTATGCGCCGCATTGCGACCTGATCTGGATGGAGACCGGCAAGCCGGACCTCGAACAGGCCAGGAAATTCGCCGAAGCCGTGCACAAGGCGCATCCGAACCAGCTGCTGGCATACAATTGCTCGCCGTCGTTCAACTGGAAAAAGAACCTCGACGACGCCACGATCGCGAAATTCCAGCGCGAACTTGGCGCCATGGGTTACAAGTTCCAGTTCATCACGCTGGCGGGCTTCCATCAGCTGAACTTCGGCATGTTCGAGCTGGCGCGCGGTTACAAGGATCGCCAGATGGCGGCCTATTCCGAGCTTCAGGAAGCCGAATTTGCAGCCGAGGATAACGGCTATACGGCGACGAAGCATCAGCGCGAGGTCGGAACCGGTTATTTCGACGCCGTGTCGATGGCGATCACTGGTGGCCGGTCTTCAACGACGGCCATGCACGAACTCGACAGAGCATGCACAGTTCAAGCCGGCGGCCGAGTAACATCTTGCGGAATGTTCCCCGGGGGCGTTATGTCCCCGGGAAACATCGGAAAGCACCGGCGAGGGAGATTGGAAAATGGCACCCAGAACACGCGTCAAGGAACGGGCGGAAGAGCAAGCCTCGGCAATGAACACGGACCAGCAGGCGGCGATCCGCATCGTTGCCAACGACCTGCACCGGCTCAATCAGTCGGTGATGAAAGCGGTGGAAGCCGGCGTGTCGGTCGAGCTTGTGCGTTCCGCACGCCACCACGGCGGCAACGGCAACTGGGGCGACCTGCTGATCCCCGTCATCGTTACCCAAGGCAGCGGCGGCTGATACAGACAAAACCAAGCAACACTAGACGCGCGCTCCGGCGCGCGTTTTTGATTGGCAGCTGTCCAATTGAACGAGCGGCCACCCCTTTCCTTCCCCCCGAACGCCCGGCTATACTTGGCGATCTGCAATAGTCTCCTGGTGATTGATGCCTGCCGGAAAGAAAGAAGTTCGCCCCGCGAGCCGTGGGCGCTCGCGAGTTCCCACATTTGTGAAGAACCTCCGTGGCGTCAAGAACTGGAAGGAAGTGAGCGCCTGGCTCGAATGGCGCGGCATCGAGGATATCGAGTGCATCACGCCCGATCAGGCGGGCGTCGCGCGCGGCAAGATGATGCCGTCGAAGAAGTTCACCTCGAACACCTCACTGGCGCTGCCGTCCGCCCCCTTCATGATGACGATCTCGGGCGACTACCCGGAAGATGGCAACGGTTTCGCTTATCCGGAAGACGACGGCGATCTCAAACTGCTGCCGGACCTTTCGACGCTGTGCGTCGTGCCTTGGGAAGAGGATCCAACGGCGCAGGTCATCTGTGATCTCGTCCACCAGGACGGGCGCAGTGTCGAGTTCACGCCGCGCAATGTGCTGAAACGCGTGGTGTCGGCATACCATAAGCGCGGCCTGAAACCGGTCGTCGCCCCCGAGATCGAATTCTATCTCGTGCGGAAGAATCCCGACCCCGACTACCCGCTGGTGCCACCCGTTGGACGCTCGGGCCGGCCAATCGGCGGCGGCGCCGGCTATTCGATCGCCGGCGTGAACGAGTTCGACGAGCTGATCGACGACATCTACCACTTCTCCGAAAGCCAGGGCCTCGAGATCGACACGCTGATCCACGAAGAGGGCGCGGGCCAACTCGAAATCAACCTGCGGCATGGCGACCCGATAGAGCTTGCCGACCAAGTGTTCCTGTTCAAGCGCACAATTCGCGAAGCGGCGCTGAAACACGACACCTATGCAACCTTCATGGCCAAGCCAATTCAAGGCCAACCCGGATCGGCCATGCACATCCACCAGTCGATCATCGACAAAAAGACCGGCCGCAACGTCTTTACCGCTGAGGATGGCAGCGAGACCGACGCCTTCTTCCACTTCATCGGCGGCATGCAAAAGCATGTGCCCAACGCGCTGGTGATGTTTGCACCCTATGTGAATTCCTATCGCCGGTTGACGCAGGCGGCATCAGCGCCGGTGAACACGAAATGGGGCTACGACAATCGCACGACCGCCTTCCGCGTTCCGCGCTCCGATCCGATCGCGCGGCGCGTGGAAAACCGCATCCCCTCTTCCGACGCCAATCCTTATCTGGCGCTGGCGGCCTCCCTCGCCTGCGGTCTTGCCGGCCTGATCAGCAACGCCAAGCCAGACGCGCCGGTCGGCACGACGGTCAACGAGGACGAAATCGACCTGCCGCGCGGCCTGCTCGAGGCCGTCGATCTGTTCGAGAACGACGAGGTGCTAAAGGACCTGCTCGGTGTTTCCTTCGCCTCGACTTACGCGGCTATCAAACGGGCGGAGTTCGAAACGTTCATGGAGGTCATCAGCCCCTGGGAACGGGAGTATCTGCTGTTGAACGTGTGAATGGTGAATGGTGAATGGTGAATGGTGAATGGTGAATGGTTGCAGATAACGATCAGTCTCTGGCCGACAAGCGAAATACAGCTCTCTCCGCCTTTATTCTTTGTTCCGGCCGACATACGAAGCGCCTTATCGACCATTCACTATTGACCATTCACCATTGACCGCCATTCACCCTTGACCGTCTTGCCCTACCAATCCCCCATTTCACCCGGCTTTTCCTTGTACGAGGCCACCGTCGGCGAGAGGCCGGAGTATCCTCGCCTTGAGGGCGACGCTAGCGCTGACGTCGTCGTGATCGGGGGCGGCTTTACCGGTCTTTCGGCTGCGGCGCATCTGGCCAAGGCCGGCGTCGATGTCGTGCTGATCGAGGCTCACCGCTTCGGCGACGGCGCGTCGGGCCGCAACGGCGGACAACTCGGCACCGGGCAACGCGCCTGGGCCGAGGAACTCGAGGCGGAATACGGGTTCACGCGGGCCAAGGTGCTCTTCGATCTGGCCGAAGAAGCCAAGCATCATCTTCTGGAGTTCAGCGCCGCCAACGGCATCGAAATCGACTACATGCCCGGCCAGCTGTCGGTTGCGCACAAGAAGAGATATCTTCGCGATTATCAGGCGCATGCCGAGATCATGGCGACGCGCTTCGACTACCCGCACGTAACCTACATGGACGCTGACGAGACCGCCGAGCGCCTCGGCTCCAGCCGCTATTTTGGCGGCACGAGGGATACCGGAACCGGCCACATCCATCCACTCAAGCTGGTGATCGGCTCCGCGCGCGTGGCCATTGCGGCGGGGGCCCGCCTCTTCGAGCGCACAAAATCAACGGGCATCGCATCGACCGGTGGCAAGGTGCGCATTACCACCCCCACGGGCACGATCACCGCCGACAAATGTCTCATCGCGGTCAATGCCTATGGGGGCGACCTCGAGCCGGTCAGCGCCGCGCATGTGATGCCGATCGGTTCCTTCATCGGCGCGACTGTGCCGCTCGGGGGGGATAGCCCCGTGCTGCCCGGCGGCGAATCGGTTGACGATTCCCGTTTCGTCGTCCGCTACTTCCGCAAATCGAAGGATGGGCGGCTGCTCTTCGGCGGGCGCGAAATCTACACCGTCGATGATCCGAAAGACATCAGCGCGCATATTCGCCGCCAGATTACGGAACTCTATCCTGCTCTGAAGGATGTCGAGATCACCCATGCATGGGGCGGCTTTGTCGGCATCACGATGCCGCGCAAGCCTTTCGTGCGTGAAGTGATGCCGAATGTGATCTCGGCCGGTGGCTACTCCGGCCACGGCGTCATGCTGTCGAATTTCGTCGGCAAGCTTTACGCGGAAACGGTCGCCGGCAATCGCGACCGGCTGAAACTCTTCGAGGATCTGAAAATCCCACCGTTCCCCGGCGGACGGCGCTTTCGCGCGCCGCTGCTCTTCCTCGCGCTCAACTGGTTCGCGCTCAGGGACAGGATTTAAGAAGCCGAGCGGCGCTACCCTAACCTTTTGATTTTCCGCGGCGCGTTATCCCAAAACCGGCATCCACTTTTGGGCGCGCCGCTTAGATACACCGCCCCCCGTCGACCTCCAGCGCAACGCCTGTGATGAATTCCGCCTCGTCGGAAACCAGCCAGAGTGCTGCATTTGCGATGTCCAGCGGCGTGGACAGGCGTCCGAGCGGAATGGAGGCGCGAAACTGCGCCCGCTTCTCAGGCGTGTCCTCGCCCATGAACTGGGCCAGCATGCCGGTCTCGCCCGCGACAGGGCACAGGCAGTTGACGCGGATCTTCTTCGGCGCAAGTTCGACGGCCATTGATTTGGTCGCTGTGATCGCCCAGCCCTTCGACGCGTTGTACCATGTGAGACCCGGACGCGGCCGGAGTCCGGCGGTTGAGGCCGTGGTGAGTATGACGCCGCCGCCCTGCTTGTCCATGATCGGCACGACCGCAAGAGCGGCATGGTAGATAGCCTTCATGTTGACGGCGGTGATCAAGTCGAAAGTGGTTTCGTCCACCTCCAACATGTCGCCGTTGCGATGGGTGTAGCCGGCATTGTTGACCATGATGTCGATGCGGCCGAAGGCGTCCATGGTCTCACGCACCATCTCGTCGAACTCGGATTTTTGCGAGACATCGGTCTGAACCCAGATCGCAGCCGACCCGATCTCGCTGGCCACGCGCTCGGCCCCCTTTGCGTTCAGATCGGCAACGACGATGCGCGCGCCCTCTTCCGCGAAGCGCTTCGCCATACCTTCGCCGAAGCCGGAGGCCGCGCCCGTGATGACCGCAACTTTATCTTTCAGACGCCCCATGCCCGCCATTCCTATCCGTGGTTGAAAACGATCGTCTTGGTGGCCGACATGTCGTAGAGCGCTTCAAATCCCTTCTCGCGGCCGTGACCCGATTTCTTGAAGCCGCCGAACGGAAGTTCCACCCCGCCGCCCGCGCCATATCCATTGACGAACACCTGGCCGGCGCGGACGCGTTTGGCGACGCGGTGCTGGCGCGCGCCGTCCTTCGTCCATACGCTGGCGACGAGGCCGAAGTCAGTGCCGTTGGCAAGCCGGATCGCGTCGTCTTCGCCATCGAAGGGGAAGAGGGCAAGCACTGGTCCAAAAATCTCCTCCTGCGCGATCGCGGCTTTCGGATCGACCGATCCGAACAGGACCGGAGCGTGATAGTAGCCTCCCGCCGGAGAACCGTGGCGAATTGTCCCCTTCGCCAGGATCGGAATGCCGGCTTGCTCCGCGCCCGCGACCATGCCTGCCACGCGCTCCCTCTGCCTGGGGTTGATCAGTGCGCCAAGATCGAGGTCGGCATCATGGGGTCCCGCGACGAGCTTCGAAAAGCGTTCGGCCAGGCCTTCGGCAACCTGCTTGTAGATCGACCGCTCGATCAGCACGCGGCTGCCGGCGGAGCAGGTCTGGCCGCCATTCTGGATAACAGCGTTGACGAGCACCGGCAGCGCGGCTTCGACATCGGCATCCGCAAAGACGATCTGCGGCGACTTGCCGCCAAGCTCCATGGTGACGCCATGATTGTTGATCGCAGCCGCTTGCTGGATCGCCGTACCGGTCGGGGGCGAGCCTGTGAAGGTGACATAATCGACCTGCGGATGTGCCGACAACGCGGCGCCCGCCTCGCGGCCGTAGCCGGTGATAACGTTGAACACCCCCTTGGGAATTCCCGTCTCAAGCGCAAGTTCGGCCATGCGGATCGCGGTCAACGATGCGTCTTCGGCCGGCTTCACCACCAGCGTGTTGCCCATCGCGAGTGCCGCGCCGGCCACACGGGACAGGATTTGCAGCGGATAGTTCCAGGGGATGATAGCGGCGACAACGCCGTGCGGTTCGCGCAGCGTGAGCGCAGTGTAGCCTTCGAGAAACGGGATCGTGTCTCCATGGATCTTGTCGCCCGCCCCGCCATAGAATTCGAAATAGCGCATTGTCGCGGCGACATCGGCTTTGCCCTGACGCACGGGCTTGCCAGTATCGCGCGATTCGAGAGCGGCGAGTTCCGCCCCGTTTGCCTCGATGAGAAGGAACAGCCGTGTCAGGCAGCGCCCACGTTCGACCGCAGGCATCCTGCCCCATGGCCCCTCATTGAACGCGCGCCGTGCGGCCTTGACCGCGAGGTCGACGTCCGCCTCCCCGGATGCCGGAATCGACGCAAACACCTTGCCGTCGGAGGGACACGCCACGTCAATCCGCAGTCCGGACACCGAATCGACAAGCTTTCCGTCGATGAGCTGCATGAACGCCAAACCCTCGGCGACCGTACGCGAAAGATGCGTGCCCATAGCGCTTGTCTCCTTGGTGTCGCACAGCATCGGTCATATGCTGCATGCAACGAAAGGCGTCATACCTTGCCGGCACCGACAAACGCGCGGTTCATGCGGAGTGTCAAGGCTCCACCACTGCCACAAGGGCTGTGACACCATGGCGCTGGCGTTTTTAAATCGATTAGATTATTAGCATACGCAACTCAGACAGGTATTCGAGATTAACCGATGACAAGTCAGATCATTCCCGTCGAGCCCTTCGACTTCATCATTTTTGGTGGTACGGGCGACCTTGCCGAGCGCAAGCTCCTGCCCGCACTCTACCATCGCCAGCAGGCGGGCCAGTTTTCGGAACCGACCCGGATTATCGGCGCATCACGCTCAAGCATGAGCGACGACGAATACCGCAGCTACGCGCGGACGGCGATTTGCGAACATGTGAAGCCTGCAGAGATCGACCAGGCGGAACTCGACAAATTCGTCGCGCGACTAACGTACGTCACGCATAGACGCGAAGACCGGAGAAGGTTTCGACACGTTGAGGTCGTCTATCGGCGAAAGCACGCGAATTCGTGCTTTCTATCTGGCTGTGGCGCCCGCTTTGTTTGGCGACATTGCCGCCAATCTCCAGAAGCACGGGCTGGTCAACGATCTGGCTCGCATTGTTGTGGAAAAGCCGATCGGGCGCGACCATGCATCGGCTTGCGCGCTGAACGATCAGATCGGCAAGGTGTTCAGCGAGCAGCAGATCTTCCGCATCGATCACTATCTCGGCAAGGAGACGGTGCAGAACCTGATGGTCGTGCGGTTCGCCAACAGCATCTTCGAGCCGATTTGGAACCACAAGTACATCGATCACGTGCAGATCACGGTGAGCGAAGCGGAAGGCGTCGGGCCGCGCCAGCTACTACGAAGAAGCCGGTGCCTTGCGCGACATGGTGCAGAACCATATGCTGCAGCTGCTCTGCTTGGTCGCGATGGAGCCACCCTACTCCTCGATCGCGGATGTGGTGCGCAACGCGAAGATGAAAGTCCTCCGCTGCCTCAGGCCCATTACCGATCAGGATGTCGAGCACGTCACAGCCCGTGCCCAATACAGTGAAGGCACGGTCAGGGCGCGCCCATCCCGGGCTATCGTCGTGAGAACGGGATTCACACTGATTCCACGACGGAAACCTTGTCGCGCTCAAGGCTTCGTGGAAAACTGGCGCTGGGCCGGCGTGCCCTTCTATCTGCGCACGGGAAAGCGGCTCGCCAGCCGCGTTTCCGAGATCGTCATCGAGTTCAAGCCGATCCCGCACAATATTTTCGGCGAGAGCGCCGGCAATGTCATCGCCAACCAGTTGGTGATCCGGCTGCAGCCGGATGAAGGCGTGAAGCAGTGGATCATGATCAAGGATCCGGGGCCGGGCGGCATGCGCCTGAGGCACGTCCCGCTCGACATGAGCTTCGCGGATGCGTTCGACGCGCGCAATCCGGATGCCTATGAGCGGCTGATCATGGACGTCGTGCGCGGGAACCAGACGCTGTTCATGCGCCGAGACGAGGTGGAAGCGGCGTGGAAATGGATCGACCCGATCCAGGCGGCCTGGGCAGACAACAGCCAGGAGGTGCAAGGCTATACCGCCGGCACCTGGGGTCCGTCAGCCTCCATTGCGCTGATCGAACGCGATGGCCGCACATGGCATGAGAGCACCTGATGCTGGCTGCCTCGCCGCAGATCGTTTGGAACATTTTTGCCTCGCCCCGAGATCTGGCGAACGCGCTGGCGGTCAAGGTCGCGGACAGCCTCCGCAGCGCGATCGATCGGCGTGGCGAGGCACTGATCGCCGTTTCAGGCGGCAAAACACCTGCCCTGTTTTTCCGTGCGTTGTCGAATGAGGACCTGGACTGGAACAAGGTGACGGTGACCCTGGTCGATGAGCGTTTCGTGCCGACTTCGTCGCCGCGCTCCAATGCCGCGCTCGTTGCGGAAAACCTGATTCAAAACCGGGCCGCGGCCGCCAGTCTTGTTGGGCTCTACCGGCCCGCGGACACAGCGGAGGTAGCCGCCCGGCAGGCCGACGAGGAACTCCGGGTTCTGCCCTGGCCGCTTGACGTGGCCGTGCTCGGCATGGGGCTCGACGGCCACACGGCGTCTTTCTTTCCGGATGCCGTGGAACTGGAGGCTTTGCTCGATCCCGCAGCGTCACAAGCCATCATGGCCGTGAATGCGCCAAGCGCAGGCGAACCGAGGCTGACGCTTCCGCTTTCGAAACTGGCAAACGCCGGCGCCATTGCCCTACATATCGAAGGGAGTGGGAAGCGCGGCGTATTGGAAGCCGCGCTGCAGCCTGGCAAAAGAATGCCGGTGCGAACCGTTCTCGATCATGCCCGAACGCCCGTGCAAGTGTACTGGACCCCCTGACCGCAACTGCCGCAGGTCCCGTGCAAAGCCGGCTGCGAACTTTCCGGGACACGCTCTGAAAGGAATGCCGCCAATGACTGCCCGCAACGACATCGAAGCCATCACAAGCCGCATTCGCGAGCGTTCGAAGCCGCGCCGTGAAATCTATCTCGGGCGGATCGATGACGCGGCGGGCAAGACCGCCAACCGCGCAGTGCTTTCCTGCGGCAACCTGGCTCATGGTTTTGCCGCTTGCGCCCCCTCGGAAAAGGCAATTCTTGCCGGCGACCACATCCCGAACCTCGGCATCATCACGTCTTACAACGACATGCTGTCGGCGCATCAACCTTATGAAACATATCCGCAGCTGATCAAGGCCGCAGCGCGGGAGGCCGGCGGGATTGCGCAGGTTGCCGGGGGGGTGCCTGCCATGTGCGACGGGGTCACGCAGGGGCAGCCGGGCATGGAACTGTCGCTCTTTTCGCGCGACGTGATCGCGATGGCGACGGCGGTCGGCCTTTCGCACAACATGTTTGACGCAGCAGTCTATCTCGGCATCTGCGATAAGATCGTGCCGGGACTCGTGATTGGCGCGCTGACATTCGGCCATCTGCCGGCTGTTTTCATCCCGGGCGGGCCGATGACGACCGGCCTGCCGAACGACGAGAAGGCCAGGATTCGCCAACTCTACGCCGAAGGCAAGGTCGGGCGGGCGGAGCTTCTGGAAGCGGAATCGAAGTCCTATCACGGGCCGGGAACGTGCACCTTTTACGGCACGGCCAATTCGAACCAGATGCTGATGGAGATCATGGGCCTGCACACGCCCGGAGCATCTTTCATCAATCCAGGGACGCCGTTGCGGGATGCGCTGACCAAGGAAGCGGCCAAGCGTGCCTTGGCGATTACCGCGCTCGGCAACGACTATACGCCCGTTGGTCGCATGATCGACGAGCGCTCGGTGGTCAACGCCGTGGTCGGCCTGCATGCCACCGGCGGCTCGACGAACCATACGATCCATCTGATCGCGATGGCCGCCGCCGCCGGAATCACGCTCACCTGGCAGGATATCTCCGACCTTTCGGAAGCGGTGCCGCTGTTGGCGCGCGTCTATCCGAATGGCCTCTCCGACGTGAACCATTTCCATGCCGCCGGCGGGATGGGTTTCCTTATCCGCGAACTGCTGGATGCAGGTTTGCTGCACGAGGATGTCCGGACCGTTTGGGGAACTGGCCTGCGCCCCTATACGATCGAGGCGAAACTCGCGGAAGATGGAACTGTCGCCCGTGAGCCGGCGCCCCAAAAAAGCGGTGACGAAAAAGTGTTGGCTGTAGCAAGCAAGGCCTTCCAGCCGACTGGCGGCCTCAAGGTGCTTGCCGGCAATCTTGGCCACGCCATCATCAAGACGTCGGCGGTGAAGCCGGAACGCCGCATGATCGAGGCGCCGGCCGTCGTCTTTGACAGCCAGCAGGCGCTGAGCGAGGCTTTCAAAGCCGGAGAGCTTGACCGCGACTTTGTTGCGATCGTGCGTTTTCAGGGACCGAAGGCCAACGGCATGCCCGAACTGCACAAGCTGACGACAGTGCTCGGCGTGCTGCAAGACCGCGGCCACAAGGTAGCGCTGGTCACAGACGGCCGCATGTCCGGCGCAAGCGGGAAGGTTCCAGCCGCGATCCACGTGACGCCCGAGGCCTTGGAGGGCGGCGCGATCGGCAAGGTGCGCGATGGCGACGTGGTGCGTCTGGACGCCGACGCGGGAACGCTGGAAGTGCTGGTGGAGCCGTCGGAACTCAAGTTGCGGATGGTGCCGCGCATCGACCTTTCAGCCAACACTTACGGCTTCGGCCGCGAACTGTTCGCCGGATTCCGGGAACTGGCGGCCCGCGCCGACCACGGCGCAAGCGCGTTTGGGCAAGTTTAGTCCTAACGGTACGGGCGCGCCGTTTGGGGTCGATACCGTCGCCAGTACACTCGACATCGCCCATTTTTGTTCGGTGTTAATACGTCGTGCGCCGCTCTTCACTCGGCGGGCGGCCGAACTGCAGCCGATAGCTCTGCGCGAAGTAGGAATGCGAGGTGAACCCGGTCGCGATCGCGACATCGAGGATCGGCATGTTGGTCTGCCGCAGCAACTCACGGGCGCGCTCGAGCCGCAGCCGCATATAGTAGCGGCCAGGCGTCACGTTCAGGTGACGAAGGAAAAGCCGTTCCACCTGGCGCACGGATAGGCCCGCGGATTTTGCCAATTGGACAGCGGAGAACGGCTCGTCGAGATTGTCCGCCATGAGTTCGACGATCTTGCGCAGCTTTTCGGACTTGCCCGTAAGGTCGCGCTCCGGGCCGACCCTCTGGCGGTCGCCGGCCGAACGGATGCGCTCATGCTGGAACTGGTTGGCGACGGCATTGGCGACGTTGGAGCCGAAATCAGTGCGCACGATCTCAAGCATCAGGTCGATCGACGTCGTGCCGCCCGCGCACGTGTACCGCTTGCGGTCGATCTCGAACACGTTGCCCGTGCAGTCGATATCGGGGAACTTCTCCTTGAAGCCCGCGCGGTTTTCCCAGTGGATCGTGCAACGATGCCCTTCCAATTGGCCTGCTTCGGCAAGCAGATGGGCCCCGACCGAAAGCGCCCCGAGCGCTCCGCCCCGGCGTCCCCAACTGCGCAGCGCGCCGAGCACCTTGCTCTTGCCGGGGAATTCGGTGGTGAGCCCGACGCAGACGAACAATATGTCGACCTGCGGAATGTCGCCGACGCTGTAGTCGACCTTCAAGGGCAGGCCGTTAGAAGCGATGACAGCCTCGCCGTCCGCCGAAACCGTGGTCCAACCATAGAAGTCGCGCCCCACCAGCCGGTTCACCGATCGAAACGTGTCGATCGCGGCGGCGAGGGAAAACATCGAGAATTTGTCGACCAGCAGGAATGCAAACTGCCGGTTGCCTTCAATAGGATCGGACATCAGCGGTTCTTCTACAGGAAGGACAGATGACCGGAAAGCGTGCCGCTCGCCTCCAGCCGGGAAGCAGTCATTAGAATTCCGGACGCCGGCGGCCAGAGGCCAGGTAGGCCGACGCTACGGTATTGGCCATCAGCATCGCGATGGTCATCGGACCGACACCGCCCGGGACCGGCGTGATCGCGCCAGCAGACCGTTCGGCACCCGCAAAATCGACATCGCCCACCAGCTTCGTCTTCCCTTCGCCTTTCTCCGGCGCAGGGATGCGATTGATGCCAACGTCGATCACGGTCGCGCCGGGCTTCACCCAGTCTCCCTTGATCATTTCCGGCCGCCCGACCGCTGCGACCAGAATATCGGCCGTCCGCGCGAGCGCAGGAAGATCGCGCGTCCGGCTGTGGGCGATGGTGACGGTGCAGTTGGCCGCCAGCAGGAGATTTGCCATCGGCTTGCCGACGATATTGGAGCGGCCCACGACGACGGCGCTCAATCCCGAGAGGTCCCTGCCCCGCACACGCTCTATCAGTAGCATCGAGCCTGCGGGCGTGCAGGGCACGAAGGCGGTATCGACCTCGCCGGTTCCCAACTTGCCGACATTGATGAAGTGGAAACCGTCCACGTCTTTTTCGGGAGCGATGGTCTGGATGATCCGGCCGGAATCGATGTGAGACGGCAGCGGCAGCTGGACGAGGATGCCGTGGATCTTGGGATCGGCGTTCAGCCTGCCGATCAGGTCGAGCAATTCCGTTTCGCTGGTCTCGGCCGGCAAAGTGTGCTGAACCGAGTGAAAGCCACATTCCTTGGCCTTCCGGCTTTTTGAGGCCACATAAACTTGGCTTGCGGGATCTTCGCCGACAATGACAACGGCAAGGCCGGGCTGGACGCCATTCGCAGCAACCAGTTCGGCCGTCAGACCCTTGACCTTCGCGACGACCTCTTCGCCGACTGCTTTTCCATTGATGATTTCAGCCATGAACTCTTCCTGCGAATGCAACGTCCGGAGCGGCATTGTCACGAAAAATGGATCGCGCAATCCCGTCAAAACGCCGTCCGGTGCCGTAAACTCGAAACCGGATACGAATCGCTGTTACTTTCTCCAAACTGCACGACAGGATATGTCGGGGCAAATGGAGGTCCATCGATGACATCGACGGTGGTTCTGGTTGGTTGCGGCAATATGGGTTTCGCCATGCTTCAGGGATGGGTGGAATCGGGACGTCTTGCGACGCAGGGATGTCTGGGTGGTCGAACCGAACGAGGTGCTGCGCGAACGTGCCGCCACGACTCGGCAGCCATATCACGGAAGACGGCGAGGCGCTTCCGGTCGATCTGCGACCTCGTCCTGGTGGTCCTTGCCGTGAAACCGCAGGTCATGCGCGAGGTTGTGAGCGGCTACAAGCGTTTCGCGGATGGTCGCACGACCTTCCTGAGCATCGCCGCCGGGACGCCGATTGCCACATTCGAGGAGATCCTGGGCAGCGTTCCGGTTATACGCTGCATGCCCAACACCCCGGCTGCGATCGGCAAGGGCATGATGGTGACGGTCGCAAACGGCCATGTGGCGGACGCCACGCGCGATTTCGTTAACGGGCTGCTTGCCGCCAGCGGCGAAGTAGCCGAGGTCGATGACGAAGGCCTGATGGACGCGGTGACGGCTGTGTCCGGGTCCGGCCCCGCCTACGTCTTGCATTTTATCGAGGCACTGACTGTCGCGGCGGAAAAGGCAGGCCTGCCGCCGGAAACGGCGAAGCTGCTTGCGATGCAGACCGTCCATGGCGCGGCAAGCCTTGCCGCCGAAAGCGAGGATGATCCGGGCACGCTGCGCCAGCAGGTTACCAGCCCCAACGGCACGACTGCGGCGGCGCTCGCAGTCCTCATGGGCGAGAACCGGCTGACCAATCTCGTGACAGAGGCCGTCGAGGCGGCGAGGCTGAGGTCGATCGAACTGCAAAAATAGCACTCCGGCTGGCATTTGACCTCGTGGGCCAGCCGGCATGGTCGCGCGGAAGCACGGCGTGTGCGCCCTTTGACACATGGCGGCAGATCGCATCGAGATGAAGCTGCATGGCCTCGGTGTCGGCAAAGGGCAGCACAAGGGCGGCGCCCGTTCCGCGGGCCGGGCGGATCGCGCCGAACAGATAGACGCTCTTGTAGCGCTGATCGGCCGGCTGGCGCCCCCCCACGTACCGCGTCTGACCCACTGCCGCACGATGCCGTTCTTCTGGCCTATACGCGCCTCGTCCTGAAACCAGACCTCAACCGGCGTGTCCCTTGGGCAGTTCGACCAGATGTGCGCTCAGCGTGCACGGGAAAGTTTTTTTTGAACGCCTCCATCACCTCTGCATCCTGCTGGCCTCCGGCTTGCCTTTGTCTAAACGAAATGCTGTGTGGTCCCACGGGCGGGTTGCCTTTTCGGCAACTCTTACGTAGAGGCTTTGGCCGGTTACAGCAGTGAAACTATGATTAAATCGATCCTCATTGATATGGATGGTGTGCTGATTGATGCCGAGGAAACGGCGCGGTGTTGCCAGCACTTGCAGGAATGGCGTTCAGTCCTCGATGGAAATGAACGTGGTCGATTTGGCGAACATTCTTTTCTCAGAGGTGGAGCCTGATCTGGCCACTCACCTCACGGGCCAAGTGCTGCTGCGATGGCAGTTCTGGTCTTTAAGGCGCAGGACCCGTGCTACAGCTATCTCGAAATGCGCGCGGGACGTGTTGTCGGCGCGGTCGAAAAATGTGTTGTTGGCGACCAGGCTTCTGGGGGCGTGTATGCTTTCCGTAATTGGAAAGCTGGAGAGGACTTTCCAGGTCATCTCTTCCACTGCCGCCATCCTGTCCATCAAAGACGGAAGTCCGCCAGACCTTGGAATTCGCCCACATTGCAGTCTTGCTGTGCATCGACCAACCTGTGACGGAGTCAGATGCTAGAAGCGACCCTGGCTCTTGCCGCCAGTCCGAATTCACCCGCACTTTGACTGGTGCTTCAAAGTCCCGCGATACCTTTGCACCCGACCCACCTCGTTACGCTTCAGGTGCGCTGATACGGAAAGCGAAGCAATAGAAAGAACGACGATGATAAAGACTGCCACGCCTAAGTATAAAATAACGTTTGACTCAACTAATGTGATGTTCGACTACCTGGACAATCTTAGAAAGAATAATGAACATGAAGTCGAACTCTATCACATGCGGCGTGCCATAGAAAAAAGCTCCCACAATCCTGATAGGACGATTCTACAGAGATATCACGATAGCCTCGTTATGTCCGGTAATATTCAGGCCGCGCTGAACCTCAGAGCCACAGATAGTTGGAAGAAAACATTTGATCTCAAGGATACTGAAGTCGATCACAGTGCAATACGCCTCATAGCGGGCCAGATCGGCCAAATGGTCGATGGCATCAAAGGGGCTATCCTAAAATCTCCTTCTGAGTTCTCTCAGTTCATTATTACGTTAAGGCGTCATAATCCGGCTGTTTATAAAAATATAGCGGATGCGACTAGATTTGCTATTAAAGATATCCATTTCAAAAATAAAAATGATGAAATTTCTATTAAACTATCTATCGAATACTTTGATAAATACGGAATTGACATAGATAGGGCATCTTTAATTTATCTGTTAAAAAAAGACGAAAATATCGTTGTAAAATTCTTTCAAAACTCATTTCGAAAGAACGTAGAAATTTTTCTCGCTTTTCTTAAAGATTTTTGCAATGAATACCCCCATGAGTTTTCTAAACTTGGCGATCGCGCTGTATTTCGTGTTTTATCCCTGTCGTACGTTTTAGCTGACAAAGATATGTTTTCTAAATTGATTTATAGACTTTCTACGGTATACAAAGATACCAGCGCAGACAGGGGCCCTGCTTTTCAAATATCCAATATTGTTCGGGCTTTTTGCGCTAGAAATGGAAATCGTAGCGTCAGAAAAAGTGATAATATACGTATTGCCGTATGTATATCTGGTCAAATGAGGGGATACGCCAAGGCATTTGACACATGGGAGCATCTTCAGCTCGATAAACATCAAGTGAAGTTTTTTGTTCATACGTGGGAAGATGTAGGTTGGCGGTTTCCCGATCCTATCTCCGGCAACGGCGTCGGGAGAGTTTTCAAGCACGGGGCGTTCGCTGAGGCGTATCGGAAGGCCGGCTTTCTGTATGGCGTGGAACGGATGAAGCAATCTTATCCGGTCTTCTTTGCGCACTTGAATGTCTCGTCGACTGTAACTGAGTCGGAAATCAAGGCTGTGTACGGTCCCAACACGAAGGTGGTCGTTGAGAGTCACCGCCGTCCCGAATTTGAGAATGACCATAACAACCAAATCAAGATGCTCTATAAGGTTAAAGAAGCACATCGTCTCGCGCTCGAAGACGGCGAGGAATTTGATCTTGTAGTGCGGATAAGACCGGACCGTGCATTTCGCGCGGTCCGAGCCGGCGAAAGGATGGTCGATTGGCTCTCTATGGCGCGTGAATGTGACAGCCAGAAAGTTATCTATTTTAATGACCTATTAATCACCAATACTGTGCACGCTGGAGACCAGTTCGCATTTGGTTCGCCGTCATCCATGACATGTTATGCAAATACTCTGGACCTGCAAAATCAGGCAAGTAGGGAATCCTGGTTTGGATTTCCCCGACGTTTGAGGCCACACGCTTCACTAGGCAACTCGTTGTTTTTTCAGGGCATAATGCGTCGACCACTTGAGGGTATCTACCCAATCGAGGCGATGCCCGCCGCATTGTACGGGAGAAATGAGATCAAACAGATGCTGTCGCTGGATTTACCCAATGGCCCGGTGACCGAGATGGATAGGTTGCTCTGGAATTCGCTGGATATCCAACGTTCCTGAGTGGTCCGGCCTATCGTTTCCACGGATCCACGGAGGTTGTCCGTAAGAATGGAGGCTTTGCGCCGGAGTGCGCAATGAGGTCGTTGGTCGTTATGATCGCAGAACTTGCGGGAGTGGCGCGGGTCTCCGAGCGACGGACCGCGACTTCTTCAACAGCCTGCTAAGCTCTCATGTTCCCTGTCAAAGCTAAAGGCGAAAGGGATCGGCTGCCGGACATATTGCCCTCCCTCTATTGGGAAGGTTCATGCGTCCGTGCGGCGTCGAGCGCGGCGGCTTTGCCAGCCCTTCTCACTTGTTGCACCTCGGTCAGGCAATTTCTAGGAACATCTCGTCCTGACGCCGGCGAAGCCGGTAGAGGTTCGTGCTCGTATCCGGTGTTGCATTCGCCGTCGTGAGCAGTTCGCCCTTCCTCACCGGCCGCAGCACCTTCCCGCCTTCGAGGAGGCCGACCGGCACCGCGCGTTTGGCCCGCGCGTCGGCAACGGTCATCGTCCACGACCGGTAGCAGGTCTCGCCGATAGCATCGAGCGTTTCGCCCGCCGCGAGGTCGCGTTTCGCAACCGCGCAAACCTCCGCCACAGGCGTCGGCAGCGGCACCATGTCGGGCCTGCCGTAGAGAGCGATGCGGGCGGCGGTCAGCGGAACCTCCAGCGACGTCAAATGATAGGGCCGAAAGAAGCTGTAATAGGGCCCCTTGCCGATATGAAGGTCGTCCATGCGCTCGATGATGCGCGGATGCGTAGCCTCGACGATGACGAACACGCCCGGCGCGACGCCCTTGCCGATCGTGTAATCGACCACGCCCTTTCGTCCGAGAATACCGCCATCTTCGCGCGGGATCAGCACCTTGACCATGTCGTCGCGGTCGGCCTTCGGGCCGTGCATGCCGGGCACGTCGGGCACCAGGCCGGTGGCGTTGGCGATGGCCGCCATCTCGACCATCGTCTTGGAACCGTCGACGAACTCGACCAGCATGCGCGGGTTCATGTTCCGCCGCTCCGCTTCCTCGCGGTAGTCGTCGGGCACGGCGTCGTGGTTCAACGGGTTGTTCTTGCCTTTGCCCGCAGACACGATGGTGTAGCCGAGCGCGGTGGCGAACTCGATCAGTTCCATGCAACTCGACGGCTCGTCTCCGGCGCCGACCGAATAGACGACGCCAAGCCGATCCGCCTCCTTCTTGAGAAGCGCACCGATGGTCACGTCGGCCTCGACATTCATCATCACCAGATGCTTGCCGTGCTCCATCGCCATCAGGTCGAAGTCCGCCGCCACGCCGGGTTTCCCGGTTGCGTCGATCACCACATCGATCAGCGGATTGGTGACCAAAAGTTCGTTCGAGGTGATCGCGATCCCGCCTCTTTCGATGGCTTCAGTGACTTTGGAGGGCGTCTGCGCTTCCCGCGCCTTCGCCTCATCGCCATAGGCAATGCGGATCGCGTCGCGGGCCGTATGCGGCCGCCGCGTGGAGATGGCCGAGACTTCGACGCCGCGCATGAGCATGCACTGGGTCACCAGGTCGGTGCCCATCTCGCCGGACCCGATCACGCCGATGCGCACGGGACGGCCTTCATCCGCGCGTCTGGCGAGATCCCGGGCGAGCCCGGTGAGGGCGACATTGGTCATGCGAAAAGTCCGGCGATGGTGATCCGACCGGAATAACAGGGAACCGCACCGCTTTGTCAATTAAAACGGGGCGGGGCCGGTTTGTCGCTCGACTGACACAAATGTCGCGGTCGATCCGCAAGTCCAACTGAAACGTGGCAGACTTCAGGCCTTAAAGCGACCGATAGCCTCCGCAAACTGGCGCGGCGTCATGCATTTGATCTTTCGCACCTCGTATCCTGGGTGGTCTCCGATCCAGCGCGCCGCCTCTATCTGGGACCGCGCCATGCAAGTCGCGAGCGGTACCTCTGGCGAAAGCTGGATATAGGAACACGGCGCGCTCTCCAGGCACGCGACCAACACAAGCACCAGCATTTTTTTGCCCCTCCCCCGAAGTAGCCATTGAAGCATACCTCTTCTTCGACGCCACAGCGACGCCTTCTAAGGAGGTAGGTCCGGTCGACCTATTTTTTTCGTCTCGTAAGAATTGAACAAACAGACGCCTCCCTGCAAAGCCAGAAAGGCCAGGCGGGCAATTGTGCGGCCTTCATTTGCGGGCGTATTAGGGTGAGAGCAGATGAGTGGCTATGGCGGTGAAGCGCGTGATCCCAGAGAAAGGAACAATGAAGGCGACTACAACCAAGCAGTTTGGCGACGCCTGTGAAATGCTCGTCGTCGCTAAGCTCACGTTGAACGGCATGCCGACAGTGAAGCTACCCGACACGTGGCCCGGCTATGATCTCATAGCACAACCGTCTGACCGTGCGCCGCAGCGCATCTCGGTCAAGGGCACGCGTCGCACAGACGCGCCAGCGGGCCACGGCCACCCCCGAGGAGGCGGGACGCTCGCCCTGGAGGCCGGCATGGACGTCGAGACGCCGGCCATCTACGGCTACGGGCCGGTGCTGGCCAAGGCCGTCGAAAACGGCAGAGTGTCCGAGTCCCTCCTGGACGAGTCCGTGCGCCGGGTGCTGCGCGACAAGTTCGCCCTCGGCCTCTTCGACGACCCGTATGTCTCGGAGGACCCGGCCGAGATCGGTACCGTCGGCGAGCGAGGGCGACGAGCTGTCCCGGCGGCTCGCCGCCGAGTCGGTGACGTTGCTCAAGAACGAGGGAGATCTCCTGCCGCCTCAGCCGCGACGTCACGAAGGTCGCGGTCATCGGACCGCACGCCGACGACGTCGAGGTCGGCTTCACGACCTACACGTATCCCGGCGGCGCTGAAGATGTTGCAGGCCCGGGCCACGCGGCGGTGACGTCGCGATGGCAGGGGTAGACCTCGGCGGCGACGGTGCCGCCCGAGGCGAAAGCCGCGGTGCGGCCGAGATGCGGGCCGGTGTTCAAGGTCGACCGCAGGGACTACGTCAAGTCCAACTACTCGGCGGTGTCACTCGCCGAGGCGGTCCGCCAGCTCCTGCCGAATGCCGAGGTCACCGCCGTCGCGGGCACCGGTGTGGTTGCCGGCCGAGCCGACCGACATTCCGGCCGCAGTCACCGCCGCCGAGAATGCCGACGTCGTCATCCTCGCCGTCGGCGGCCGCTCGGCGTGGTCCGGGACGAGCGCACCGAAGGAGAGGGCTCCGACACCGCGAACAACGACCTGCCGCCGCAGCAGGTGGAGCTGATCGACGCGGTGACCGCGGTCGGCAAGCCGACGGTCGCCGTCGTCTCGATGGGACGCCCGTACGCCCTCGCCTCCGTGATCGACCAGCTTGCCGGCGGTCCTCACCGACTACTACGGGGGACCGCACCAGGGCGAGGCGCTCGCTGACGCCCTCTTCGGGGTCACGAACCCCGGCGGGAAACTGCCGTTCACGCTCCCGCGGCACGTCGGGCAGGTGCCGATCCACCACGGCCAGAAGTGGGGCAGCGGCTACCGGCGGACCGAAGCCGACATCCACAAGGGTTACCTCGACATGCCGTCCACACCGCTCTTCGCCTTCGGCCACGGTCTCAGCTACACGACCTTCGAGTACGGCCCGCTGAAGCTAGAGAGCGACACCGTCGACGTGGGCGGCGAGCTGCGAGCGTCTCTCACCGTCACCAACACCGGCAAGCGACGTGGGACCGAGGTCGTGCAGCTTTACGCCGCCGACACGGCCACCGGGCGTGACGCTGCCCGCGCAGCAGCTCATCGGCTTCGCCCGCGTCGACCTGGAACCTGGCGCGTCGAAGACCGTCTCGTTTGTGGTGCCGATGAGCCTGCTCGCCTACACCGGGATCTCCGATGAGGTCGTCATGGAGCCCGGGCCGGTGGAGGTGAGCGCGGGCAGCAGCTCGGACGACATCCGGTCCAGCGCCAAGTTCACCGTTACCGGACAGACTCGCGCGATCAAAGGTGAGGATCGAGCATTTCTCTCCGTCGCGACGGTGGCATGACGGCGTCTGACGGGCACCGAAGAGCGACCGAATCCGCCATTGCCGCGCACAAACGAAGGTCCGCATACAGCGGTCAAATGGACCAAAAGTTCTGCAGCTCTGACCGTCTGCTTGTGGCGCAATCGCGTCATTGCTCAACGCGAAATCGTAACCCTACCGCGACATTCCAGATGAGCGACAATTGGCTGGTTGGTGTATCGTTTTTCGACAGCAGAAGGGTTGAAGCGCCGGCGCGGAATCCGGTCCGAACGTTCTGGCACGGCTTTGAAGCCTGGATCGATGGCTTCCTCGAGATCAAGGAGATGCGTCCATGAAGCTTACCGATTTCAAGGCCCTGACCTTCGACTGCTACGGTACGCTCATTGACTGGGAAACGGGCATGATCGAGGCGCTCAAGCCGCTGACCAGCAAGGTCGGTCGGACGCTCTCGCGCAACGAGATCCTCACAGCGCACGCGCGCCATGAATCCTCGCAGCAAGTCCAAACACCGGCGAAACTCTATCGCGATCTGTTGGCGGTTGTGTATCGCCGCCTCGCCGAGGAATGGGGCATCGTCGTCGACTGGAGCGAGTGTGTCGCCTACGGGCGCTCCGTCAAGCATTGGCCCGCCTTCTCCAATTCCCTCAGCGCACTTCAATATTTGAAGCGGCACTACAAGCTGGTAATCCTTTCGAATGTGGACAACGAGAGCTTTGGCGCAAGCAACGAAAAGCTGGCCGTGGATTTCGACGCGGTCTACACGGCCGAGGACATTGGCTCCTACAAGCCGTCGGACCGCAATTTCGACTACATGCTTGCAAAGCTGGAGACGCTTGGCGTCCAGAAGCGTGAGATCCTGCACACAGCAGAAAGCATGTTTCACGATCATGGCCCTGCCAACAGACATGGCCTTGCCTCCTGCTGGATATACCGTCGCCATGATCAGGAGGGATTCGGAGCAACCATGGACCCGGGTCTGATGCCGAAATACGACTTTCGTTTCGATAGTATGGCTGAGCTGGCCAAGGCGCATCAGGAAGAATTGACCGACTGATCTAGGCGCAGTGCGCGCTGGCGGGGAAACCATGGAGAGAAGTGCTCATGCGGAGCACTCTTGACCATGCGCGCCGAAAATTCGACGCGCGCCGCGTGAACCGGACATGTCGGGCGCATGGCCGGTCGGCGATCCAACCGATAGCTACCCAGTTGGACCTAAGGGCCGGTCGCCCCCGGCCGAATCCGAACAGTGAGTCCCAGATTTGACCCACAGCAGACGTCCTTAGCTTTTTGTCGACTGTCTGCAAGGGGTCAAAGGCAGACATGAGACGAATGCGCGCTTGGCGCACCGAGCATTCGACATAGGCGTCACTGCCTCGTAAAGAGGGGATCGAAGACTAGACTAGCGCGCAGCGTGATCGCTCGCTGAATCGGCGCTGCAGTCTTGGAGGATCTGCAGAAAAATAGGGAGTTAACTCGCGATGAGCCGTCGCGCTTAACTGCATTCCTTCTAAAATGCATTTGACTGAAAAATACGGCAGTGCCACGTTCGACGTCATGCAAAGCGGGGAAATGGCAGGGGGGACCAAACCGGAGGCCGGGCAGCATCACGTGCGCCCGACGCCACCCGCGGGTCTTCTGTTGGTACTCGAAAACCTCACCAAGAATTTCGGCGCCATCGAAGCGCTGCGCGGCGTGAGCTTTGCTATCGAACGGGGCGAAGTCGTCGCCTTGCTGGGGGACAACGGCGCGGGAAAATCCACGCTGGTCAAAATCATTGCCGGAGAGCAGGAGCCGACTTCCGGCCGCATGATTTTCGAAGGCAGGGAGTTCCTGGCAAAGTCACCTGCCGAGGCTAAGGCGGCTGGGATAGAGACAGTCTACCAGGACCTCTCGCTCTGCACGAATGTCGACGTGGTCGCGAATTTCTTCATGGGCCGCGAGATCACGAAAAGCATTCTCGGCATTCGCGTTCTCGATGAGCGCGCCATGGAGTCGGCAGTCGAAACGACCCTGGCGAATGCCGGGACCCACATCCCTTCGCTCCGCACCAAGGTGGAGCATCTCTCGGGCGGCCAGCGACAGGCGATCGAGCTCAACCGTTTTCTCCACTGGGGCGGCAAGCTCGTTCTGCTGGACGAGCCCTTCGCAGCGCTAGGGGTCGAGCAGACACGGCGCGGTCTGGACATGATCCGCCGGGTGGCGCGCCAGGGCGTCGGCGTCATTATCATCACCCACATCATGCAGCAGGCCTTTCAGGTCGCCGACCGGATTGTCGTGATCCGTCAGGGCGTGGTTGCGGGTGATGTCGAACGAAGCAAAACCAGTCCCGATGCGGTTGTCGCCATGATCACCGGGACAACCCCTGCCGAAGCCGGACCGGCAGGCTGAAAAGATCAGACGATCCGGCTCAGAGAGGAGCAAACAGTATGAAGCGAATACTGCTAACGATCTTCAGCGTCATGGCGTTCGTCCTTGCCATGATGCTGCCGGCCTCGGCCCAGTCCAAGGGGACCGTCTATTATCTGGTGCCAACATTGATTGATGAGTTCCAGACCGGTTCGGTGAGCGCTCTGGAGATGTTCCTGAAGCAGGTCGGCTATGAGATGAAATCGCTGAGCGCTGACAACAAGACGGAGGCTCAGCAGTCACAGATGAACGATGTGATCGCGCTGAAGCCGGCGGCAATCATCCTAGCAGCGGTCGATTTCAACGCTATCAAGCCCGCCATCGAGAAGGCGCGTGCGGCCGGAATCCCGGTCGTCGAGTTCGACCGCCAGATCACCGCCACGCCCTCCGACTTCACTTCGGTGGCCGGCACTATTGAGATCGGCCACATCGCCGCCGACCAAGCACAGAAGCTGCTGACGGCCAAGAACGGATCCGTCAAGGGCAAGGTCCTCCAGGTGCTCGGCGATCCTGGAGATCCCTACACCCTCGACATCCAGAAGGGCTTCGAGGAGAAGATGAAGGAATTCCCTGACGTTAAGATCATCTCCCAGCCCACCATGCAGTGGGAGCCGAGCAATGCCGGGACGATAGTCGCGGACCAGATTGTTGCCAATCCCGATATCGACCTGATCTTTAGCCATGCCGCTCACCTGTCGGTGGCCGGCGTCGCCTCGCTTGAAGCCGCCGGAAAGAAGCCCGGGGACGTCATGATGATGAGTTCCAACGGGGCGCCGGTTGGCCTCGACCTCATCCGGAAGGGATGGCTGAACGTCGAAGTCGAGCAGCCGCTCTACGCCCAGGCGGCTGCGGTGGCGATGTTCATGGACAAGCTGGTGAACAAGCAGGAAATCAAACCAGGCGAGTACGACGTCATCGGCCTCAAGGGCGTTGTGACTAATGAAGCGTGGGGCCCGAACATCAAGATTCCTGGTGCTGCGATCTCGAAGGACAATGTTGATAATCCGGCCTTCTGGGGCAACATGAAGCCACCCTCAGGCACCATAAAGCCCGCCGAATAGTGAGCTTGATTGAAGGGTTTCGGTCATTTCGCCGGGACCCTTCGTGCACCCGGACAGGCTGATGAATCCGCGTACCCGCCGCACCCTCGAGCTCCTGCTCGACAATCTTGTCTGGCTTATCCTGGCCTTCGTGGTGATCATCTTCTCGATCACCATCCCCAACTATTTCCAACTGGGGATATTCGCCAACATCATCGAAGCTTCAAGCGTGCTCGGCGTAATGGCGATCGGGCTTGCGCTAGTCATCATCGCCGGCCATATGGACCTTTCGGTCGAGTCGGTAGCTGCGCTTGCGGCGATGGCCGTAGGCATTCTCTTCTGCTCGGCCGGCATTGGCATGAGCATCCGGCTGCAGCCGGGATGGCTGGTGGTTCCGGTTTCGCTGTTGGTCGCCATCGGCCTCGGTGCGCTTGTCGGCTTTCTGAACGGATATCTGGTCGTCAAGGTGAGGATGAATGCGTTCATCATCACGCTGGCGTCCTATATCTGGGTGCGCGGCATTGTTGTGGCGGTGTCGGGCGGTCGCTCCGCCCAGGATCTCGCGCCCGCCATCCGCTGGTTCGGCATTCAGCGCGCGTTCGGGCTTCCCTTGACCGCTTGGATCGCCATCCTATGTTTCGTCGCCTTTTCCTTCATCATGGCCAAGACCCGCTTCGGACGGCATCTCGTCATGATCGGCGGTAATGAAAGCGCCACCTTCCGGGCCGGAATTCGGGTGAGCCGCAACCTCATCCTCGCCTTCGTTATCGCCGGCGCCATCGCAGGGCTTTCGGGTTGGCTGCTCGTGATCCGCACGTCGGGAGCTACCGCCAATCTCGGCATCGGCCTTCTCTTCAACGCCTTCGCGGCGGTGGTCATCGGCGGGGTCAGCCTGAAGGGGGGACTGGGGTCACTGCCGGGCGTCTATGCGGGCGTGCTGCTGCTCTCTGCCATCAACACCGCGATCAACTTGATGGGACTTCCCTCGAATTTCACCCAGGTTGTGCACGGCCTGCTGGTGCTCGCGGCCGTACTCCTCGACACGCTGAAAGAAACCATTCGCCAGAGGCTGGCATGACAGGACGGATCGAAGGCAGGGTTGCCCTGGTCGTCGGCGCGGCTGCAGGAATCGGCAAGGCGGTCGCTCAGCGCTTTCGCGAGGAGGGAGCAAGGCTCGTGCTTGCCGATATCGACGGCGACATGATCCGAAGTACAGCCAATGAACTTGGCTCGGCGTTCATTCGAACGGACATTTCCAGATTGCCCGAGGCCGAGGCGGCGGTTGCATTGGCCGTCGAGCTCCACGGCCGCCTCGACATCGTTGTCCAGAACGCTGGCATCTATCCCTGGCAGATGATCGAGCATACCAGTCCCGAGGACTGGGATCGGGTTATGGGAGTGAACCTGCGCGGCTGCTTCAACATTGCCCGAGCCGCCTTGGCTCCAATGAAGGCGCGGGGCGCCGGCCACGTGCTCTTTACGTCCTCGATCACCGGGCCGCATGTCACCAGTCCTGGGCACGGGCATTATTCGGCGTCCAAAGCCGGAATAAACGGGTTCATTCGCGCCGCGGCGCTCGAATTCTCGGCCTATGGCATCAATGTCAACGGTGTCGAACCGGGCAACATACTGACTGAAGCCGTCCAGCTCCACCGCAGCACTGCCTTCCTGAAGAGCATGGAGGAGGCAATCCCGCTCGGCCGCCTCGGCAGTCCGCGGGACGTCGCCAATGCGTTCCTATTCCTCGCTTCCGACGAGGCAAGCTACATCACTGGGACGACCATCGTGGTCGATGGCGGCCAGTTGCTACCGGAAGGCAAGGACTTCCGGATCCTTCTGCCATGATCCTGGACTTCGGCAACGGGCTGTTTCTCCGCCGTGCAACCGAGGCGGATCACCCGGCGCTTGCCATGGTCTGCCTCAAGACGGGAGACGCCGGCGAGGACGCTACGGATCACGAGGACGACCCCGAGCTGATGGGCATGGTCTATGCCGTCCCATATCAGGTGTTGGAACCGGAGCTGGCATTCGTGGTCGACGGACCCGTAGGCGTCTGCGGCTCCCTGCTCGGCGCTGCCGACACGCTGGCGTTCAATGCCCGCTTGGCAGCGGAATGGTATCCGGCCCTGCAACGGCGCGTGTCCGACCCGGGCGGCGATCCTGCCCGCTGGACCGGCAGCGACTGGGTGCGGCGGATGGTGCATCAGCCCGACCTCGCGATCCCCGACGCTCTTTCCGCCTATCCCTCTCACGGCCATATCGATCTTTTGCCGCCGGCCCGCGGCCGTGGCATCGGCAGCAGGGCAGTGGCGTTCCTTGCGGAACAGTTTGCCGAACGAGGTTCAACCGGTTTTTTCATGCCGGTCAATCCGCGCAACCTGAGGGCGCTTCGCTTCTATGAGCGGATCGGGCTTCAGACGTTGCCGCCGGAAGGACTGCCCACGTACTCCGTCTTTGTGGCCCGGCGGCTTCGGAAGTAGAGCATGATCGCTAAATGCGTGTTCGGTTTTCGGAAAAAATTTATGCGAAACACAAAGCGGCGACGGATCAATTCGCCGCCCATAGCCGCGCGCAGCGTTGCCGGAAGCATGCTGGTCGCCCGGGCAGCCGAGGCGGCAAGAAGTTCGAGGAGGCGTTCAAGCATTGGAACGACAGTTCGACGTCGACGCTCGACCAATAGACAGGTCTAAGTCTGCAGATTTTGCGAAGTCCTGCGCGTCCGCCTAGGCCATAAGTGAGCCCTCAGGTCTTCCGCCGAAATGTCTGCAATGGGGTCGGATTGCGACCTTCGGTCATTTCTGGCAGAGGTCCGGAGGTGGCGCAATCGCGTCATTGTTCAACGCGAAATCGTAACCCTACCGCGACATTCCAGGATGAGCGACAATTGGCTGGTTGGTGTATCGTTTTTCGACAGCAGAAGGGTTGAAGCGCCGGCGCGGAATCCGGTCCGAACGTTCTGGCACGGCTTTGAAGCCTGGATCGATGGCTTCCTCGAGATCAAGGAGATGCGTCCATGAAGCTTACCGATTTCAAGGCCCTGACCTTCGACTGCTACGGTACGCTCATTGACTGGGAAACGGGCATGATCGAGGCGCTCAAGCCGCTGACCAGCAAGGTCGGTCGGACGCTCTCGCGCAACGAGATCCTCACAGCGCACGCGCGCCATGAATCCTCGCAGCAAGTCCAAACACCGGCGAAACTCTATCGCGATCTGTTGGCGGTTGTGTATCGCCGCCTCGCCGAGGAATGGGGCATCGTCGTCGACTGGAGCGAGTGTGTCGCCTACGGGCGCTCCGTCAAGCATTGGCCCGCCTTCTCCGATTCCCTCAGCGCACTTCAATATTTGAAGCGGCACTACAAGCTGGTAATCCTTTCGAATGTGGACAACGAGAGCTTTGGCGCAAGCAACGAAAAGCTGGCCGTGGATTTCGACGCGGTCTACACGGCCGAGGACATTGGCTCCTACAAGCCGTCGGACCGCAATTTCGACTACATGCTTGCAAAGCTGGAGACGCTTGGCGTCCAGAAGCGTGAGATCCTGCACACAGCAGAAAGCATGTTTCACGATCATGGCCCTGCCAACAGACATGGCCTTGCCTCCTGCTGGATATACCGTCGCCATGATCAGGAGGGATTGGAGCAACCATGGACCCGGGTCTGATGCCGAAATACGACTTTCGTTTCGATAGTATGGCTGAGCTGGCCAAGGCGCATCAGGAAGAATTGACCGACTGATCTAGGCGCAGTGCGCGCTGGCGGGGAAACCATGGAGAGAAATGCTCTTGCGGAGCACTCTTGACCATGCGCGCCGAAAATTCGACGCGCGCCGCGTGAACCGGACATGTCGGGCGCATGGCCGGTCGGCGATCCAACCGATAGCTACCCAGTTGGACCTAAGGGCCGGTCGCCCCCGGCCGAATCCGAACAGTGAGTTCCAGATTTGACCCTCGCTAGTCATTTGCGCGACCCATCCGAACGTCGGGACCAGGCGCAACAGCCGACCTTCACCATTGCCTAAAGGGTCGTCCGGCCTACCGGCTGAATTTCAGAATTGTTGTGCCGATCAACGTTGCCGTGATGGACGCCAATCGTGCCAGGTTCAGTCGTTCTTTCAAAAATACGACACCGATCGCGACGGCGAAGATGATGCTAGTCTCGCGGAGTGCGGACACGAGCGGTATAGGCGCCAGGGTCATCGCCCAGATCACTATCCAAGACGACACATAGCTCGTGAGCCCCGAAGCCACCCCTGCCATTCGGGTCTGGCGACTAATTGGTCCCGGAACACCCTTCCGAACCCAATGAACCGCGGCAACTATGAAGGCCGAAGCAGCCAGCGATACCCAAACCATGTAACCATGGGCTGTCCCAGCAGCTCGAGCTCCCAGGCCGTCCAGTAGAGTATATGCCGCGATGAAGCCACCCGTCCCAAGGGCGAATCCGACCATACGAAGGTCGCGCAGGCCCTCGACACCGCGTGTCAGGGAAAGGCTAGTGATGCCCAGTCCAATGAGCAGGATCGCTATCCGGCTGGGTTGACTTAACTGTTCGCCCAAGAAGGTAATCGATACGGCGGCCACGATAAGCGGAGCGATGCCGCGCGCCAGAGGATAAGCATGACTGAGGTCGCCGGAGCGGTAGGCCTGAACTCAAGAACAGCATATAGCCGATATTCACGAACGAGCTTGCAATGAGATACGGCCAGGCACCGTCTGCCGGAACCGAAACGAATGGAAGGAGGAACAACGACAAATTCAACTGAGTGAATGACATGATCTTGATAAGCGCAAGGCGATCGCCATCTGCCTTGACCAAGGCGTTCCATCCCGCATGAATGAACGCCGCGCAGAGGATCATGACAAAGACTTCAATAGGCATAGGATCGTCCCTCGGGTCTGAAACTCAGTGCAATTGAGCGGCACAGACTGCAAATTGCCAACGCAACGCTATACCAATCCCCATGTGTCGCAAACGCGAGGGGTGCGGGATTGGGTTCAACACGCTATTCCTATCTGCTTCAGTGGATCCTCACTTTTTCGACAGCGTAGAACGGGGTGCCAATGGCCGGTGATTATGAGAGTCGGATGCTGTTTGCGACGGCGCTCGCGCGGCGCGGCGGCGAGCTCGGCCTGCAATATTTCCGACAGCTGGACACCCTCACGATAGAGAGCAAGGGGCATCAGGACCTGGTTTCCGAGGCCGACCGGAATGTCGAGACGTTCATCCGGCAGGAACTCGCGGCGAAATATCCCGACGACGGCATCGTCGGAGAGGAACACGCCGCCGTCTCGAGTGGGTCGGGTTATACATGGGTGATAGATCCGATCGACGGCACCGCAAATTTCCTCCGCGGCATCCCCGCCTGGACCGTCGTCATCGCCTGCTTCAAGGACGGTGTGACCGTCGTCGGCGTCATCCACGAACCGTCCACCGGCGAGACTTTCTATGGCCGACGTGGCGGCGGAGCCTTCCTGAATGACCGGCCCATCAAGACAAGCCCGACGACGAACCTGACGGAAGGCTCGGTCGGAACCGGTTTCTCCAATCGTCGCGAAGCTCGCAACATCGTCAAGCTGATCGATCTCCTGATCCAGGAGGGCGGTGTGTTTTTCCGCAATGCATCCGGTGCGCTGATGCTTGCCTATGTCGCCTCGGGCAGGCTGCTCGCCTATGCCGAGGAGCATATGAACGCTTGGGACTGTCTCGCCGGCCTGCTTCTGGTCGAAGAGGCCGGCGGATTGGTCGTACCGCCCGACCCGAAAACGGTCCTGGAGGAAGGGACACTGGTAATCGCGGGCGGCAAGGGCGTTTTCGACAAGGTCAACGCGCTTTGCATCGAGGCGTTCAGTCTGTGATCAGCACGGGTCCACGTTCGGGAAAGCCGATGCTCACCGGCTGCCCGGTCTGAAACGCCGCATCGAGCATCCGGCGAGATCACGAAGACTTGGCCGAATTCCGTGCCGACCACGAATTCGAGGTGGCTGCCGACATAGGTCACTTTTTCGAGCTTGCCGGGCAGAGTGCCGGGGGCGCTTGACTCGTGAATTCTCGATACGGCTTGGTCGCGCTGCGAGCTTGGCCGGTCCCGGTTTCCGGCCGCGGGCCGGCAGCTTCAGGACCGCGTGCCCCAAATGTACGGTGGCGCAGTCGCCCTCTACCGACGCGACCTCGCAATCGAATATGTTGGCCTCACCGATGAAGTCGGCGACGAAAGCATTCGCCGGCTGCTCGTAGAGGTCGCGCGGCGTGCCGTCCTGAGCAATTACCGCATTGTTCATCACGATGATGCGATCCGACACGGCGAGCGCCTCCTCCTGGTCGTGGGTAACATAGACGACTGTCAGGCCGAGTTTCTGCTGGATCTCGCGGATTTCCTCGCGCACATGGCGGCGGAGCTTGGCATCCAGATTCGACAAGGGCTCATCGAAGAGCAGCACCTGCGGCTCCAGAACCAGCGCTCGCGCCACAGCGACGCGCTGTTGCTGCCCGCCGGAGAGCTGGCTCGGCAGACGGCCTCCGAAATTGACCAACCCGACTAGGTCCAGCCCGGCCCTGGCCCTCTCTACCGTCTCTTTTCTGCCGAATCCGGAAAAGCCCAGGCCGTATTCCACGTTTTGGTTCACGGTCATATGCGGGAAAAGCGCGTAGGATTGAAACACCATGGACACATCACGATCGGTAGCCGGCAGCCGGGTAACGTCGGCGCCGCCGATCAGGATTTGACCGCTTGTGACCAATTCCAATCCGGCGATCATGCGCAGCGTCGTCGTCTTGCCGCAGCCGGACGGTCCAAGCAGAGTGACCAGCTTTCCGGCCTCGATGAACAGCGAGATGTCGTTGACGGCTGGCGTCTTGCTCTTGCCGTAGATTTTGGTGACATTTCTGAATTCGACCGAGGCGGCGTTGCTGCGAATTTCGGCCATTACCTGCCCCCCGAAATCGCTGGCTGCCGGCCCGCAGACACCGGAAGACTGACGTTCGATCGCCAGGCTACGAACTGCGGATCGCCCTGCTTACGACGGCCTATGTTGCGGCTGCCAACAGCGAGCTGCATCAGCCCGATCACCGCCAGCATGACGCCGATCAGCACTGCGGAATAGGCTATGGCGATGCCGTATTCATTGTTCTCGACGCGGCCGACGATGTAGCTGGTCGACATGTCATACTGGGCACTGACCAAGAAGATGATGGCGCTGATGGCGGTCATGGCGCGAACGAAAGAATAGACAAGAGCGGCGGAAAATCGTCGCCGCAACAGCGGGAGCACCACCTTGCGGAAGGTTTGCCACGAGTTTCGCGCCGAGCGTCAGCGAGGATTCGTCTAGACTGCGATCGATCTGCGACATCGACGCGACACCGGCGCGGACCCCGACCGGCATGTTGCGGAAGATGAAGAAGAGCACCAGGATGATGCCCGTGCCGGTGAGCTCGATCGGCGGCACGTTGAAAGCGATCACGTAGGAAACACCGATCACGGTGCCGGGAATGGCGAAAGACAGCATCGTTCCGAACTCGAAGGCGTCCTTCCCGGCAAAGTTCTGGCGCACAAGCGGATCGGCGGTCAGCAATCCTATGGCTGCCGTCAACGGCGCGGAGATCAACGCTATTTCGATCGTTGTCCAGAAGGAGCTCCAGGCAGAGCCGCGCCAATGGATGCCGAACTCGTTCCAGCCGACGGCGAATGCCTTCACATAGTGGTCAAAGGTTAGCGAGAAATCGACGCCCCACAGTCTGACGAAACTGCCGTAGAAGATCGTCAGGTAGATCACTAGCGTGAACAGCGTCCAGAACGCCGCTACCGCGAAGACAAAGTTGGCAAATGTTTTCGGCAAGTGCGGGTGGACGCCCGCATCGCCGGAGACGGTGGTATAGGACTTCTTGCCCAGCCAGAAGCGCTGCGCGTAAAAGGCACCAAGGGTAAAAAACAGGAGCACGAAAGCGAGGATCGCCGCCTGCGCCTGGTGGTACCTGGGCGCCGACGATCGCGAAGAATATCTCGGTTGAGAGCACGTCGAAATTGCCACCGAGCACCAGTGGATTGCCAAAATCTGCCATGCTCTCGATGAAGCCGAGCAGGAAGGCGTTGGCGAGACCAGGCCGCATCAAAGGCAGCGAGACGGTGACGAAGGTCTGCCAGCGATTGGCGCGCAGCGTCTGGGCGGCCTCCTCCATGGACGGGCTGACACCTTCGACTACCCCGATCATTACCGAAGGCGATCGGGGTGAAGGCGAGGACCTGCGCGATCAGCAGGCCGGGCAGACCATAGACCCATCGCGTCGGCTGGACGCCGATTAGCTCGGCGAGACCTTCGTTGATGACTCCCGAGAGGCCGAACAGAAGGATGATGGCAAGGCCGATTACGAAAGGCGGCGTGATGATCGGTAGAACCGTCAGCGCACAACAAAACACCGTGGCGGAACCCGGTCCGAGTGACGACCAGTGCAAAGACAAGGCCGAGCGCGGTGGTCATCAACCCGACGAGCATGGCGAGAAAGAGTGAGTTCCAGGCGACGCCGCAGCGCGGACCGCCGGAGAGGCAGCCGAGGCTCCAGAGCCGGCCGCTGAAGAGTTTGAGAGAGAAAGACGCCGAGGGAATAGCCTCCCTCCTGCGTCGAGCAGAGCGCTTCCCAGCATTTGCGCGATCGGCATGAAGATGAAGATGGCGACTACGGCGACGATGAAGCCGATCGAGCCGACGACGAATTCGTCGCCACCGACGGCGCCACGCGCGGCAAGCCCGAGGGTGAACAGAAACAGGAAGG
>CAVTKY010000003.1:0-56356 GCA_963735385.1 uncultured Alphaproteobacteria bacterium
CCGCGCACCGTGGCCTGGTAGAAAACCTGGCGCACCGTCATCGGCCGCATGTCCGCGACGATGTCGAAGAGCGCATCCCGGCGCTCCTCCAGTTCTGCCCTGGTGGCACGATGCCGTTTTATCGGGCTAGTCTGATAAAGCTCCATGACGTTCCCTCCTCCCTGGCACTGGCCGGACCAGTCTGTTGCCGTCCGCCGTGTTTGTGCTGTGATCGCCGCAAGGGGTGGTTTCTGAACTGCTCCAACTGCTCCAGCCCTTGATTTCCAAGGGGTTGAGCGATTTCCAACCGCTCCAGACCGATTACGCTGGAGCGGTTGCGCTTTGGCCGCAAAGCCTTGCGCCACAAGGGCTGGAGCGGTTGGAGCGGATGGACATGGGGTATGGGTCACTGCGCGCCTCCGTAGCGTTTCCACGCATCGTCGAACTGCGCCCAGCAATAGCCTCGCGGACGGTTGTCGCCGGAGCCGAGAGTGCCCGGCTTGATGTCGTAGCGCTTCAGCAGCCGGGCGACGCTGTTGGCGGTGATCGGCTTCTTCTGCCGCCCCCATTCGGTCCACGGCCGGTCCTCGAGCGCGTGCAGCTTCATCACCAGGTCGGCGCTGGTGATCTCGTCCTCGAGCTGTCGCCCTCGCGTCGATCGAAGATCCTGCGGCAGTCGCGCAGCATCATCAGGGCCGGCTCGTCGTCGAACTCGTCGGCCTCGGCCAGCAGCACGGCAGCCGTCCTGGCTGCTTCCGGCCAGGTGCCGCCGGCCATGTCGGCGATCGCCAGCAATGGCCGCCAGCCGTCCATCTCGCGATCGTTGAGACTGTCCGGCACCGCCGGGTCGGCCTCGGCAAGATCGGCCGCGTGCTCGAGGGCAAAGCGTGCGGCCTGCCGTCCAAGCACGGTCAGGTGATCGATGCGGCGACGGTCGAAGCGGGTCTTGGTTTCGCTGGGCAGCTTGCGCCGCAGCCGCAGCGTGATCGATCGGTCGAGCAGCGGTCCCGGCACCTTGTCGCCGATCCCGGCGAAGACGACCGGCGCGAAGATCGGAAAGAATTTCGGCTCATGGCCGTCGCCGACCAGCCGGCCGATCACGGCGCCGCGCCAGGTGCCTTCGTTGAGCACGATCTTGAGGTCGGGATTGTCGTTCAGCCCGGCGTTGTCGGCCTCGTCGAGCATGATCGTCGGCCGCAGATCGCCGATCGACCGGAACAGCAGCGCAGCCGAAACGCCGCTCAGCGGCAACGGCCGCGGCACCAGGCTTCGACAGCACGCGGAACAGGGTCGACTTGCCGCACCGCCGCATCGGCGAGGTGATCCGCAGCCGCGGCGTATAGTCGGTCGCCTCGATCGCGTGGCAATGCAGCACCCACAGAGCGGCGGTCCTGCGCCTGGTATTCGTCCATGACGACGTAGTCGAGCAGCGCCTCGACGATACCGTCGAGCGTGTCGGCGATCGGCGCCGGCTCGTCGGCCGGTTCGAAGTCGGGCAGCGTGAAGGCCGGCGCCGCGTCCGGCTTGTCCTTGCTGGCCGGTTTCGGCGCGCACCTTGCGCAACGCGCTCTCGATCGAGTTCTCGACGTCGAGCCGGTCCATCGGCGGCACGGCAGGTCGACGCCATGTCGGCAATGCGGCGGCGGAATTCGGTCTCGTCGAGCTTGCCGGCGACGACGTCGTGAGCCAGCGACCAGCAGGCGTCGCGCACCTTCGGTGGCGCTCGCCTTCGGCAGTCGCCTCGATCCTCGCCGACCAGTCGTCGAGCCGCTGCTGGCCGGCCGAGCGTTTCAGCTTCGCCAGGATCGATCCCGGGCAGCGGCGCCAGCGTCGGCCAGGTCATGGCCGTTGACGAACAGATACGGCTTGCCGTCGCGCGCACCGAGCCGGGCGCGATCACCTGCGGCCCTCGGCCAGGAAGTCGACGCCCTCGCCGAGCGTGGTCGACTTCAGTTCGCCGGCATAGGCGTAATAGAGGTGCTGGCCGCCGCCGGCCGACAGCACGGTCGCGGTCTGTCGTCGGATCGACGCCGTCGAATGGCCGGATTGTCTTGAAGCCGTCGCACAGGCCGTGCCGGTCGATATCGACGACAGACGATGCCGTTGATCTTGCCGGTGCGCAGCCCGACGCAGCGTTCGGCCATTGCGTCCACCAGGCGGTGACCTGCTCGACATCTTTCGAGAACCGAACTCGCCCTTGTCCGGCTTGTTGGTCCAGTTCTTGGTCAGTGCCGCCTTGGTCGCCGGATTGACCGGCAGGATGGTGAATCCTTGCTTCGCATAGGAGAGGGCGAGTTCGAGCGGCGACACTGTCATGCTCCGATCTCGCGATGGATGTGGGTTTCGATATAGTCGGTGTCGCCGATGACCTTCAGTAGGTTGCGGATGCGCTGCAGAAGATCGACCTCGTCGCTTTCGAACAGGTCTGGCCTGCTGACTGGCGGAAGAGGGAGCGGCGAACGTGCAGCGATCTCGCGCCCATCGGGATCGATGAAACAGACAGCCCGATCAGCGTAAGAAGGCAATTTTCATCACGCCGCCAAAAGACGAAGAGACAACGCCCCTTATGGTCGCCCGGCAGGCCGTCGATAGTAAAGCTGCCCGCTCCCGGCTGGTCGGACGAATAGAAGAGGCGACCGAGCGGGTGCCCCTTGATGGCGACCCTATTTCCACCCAGATGGAGCGGGAATGACGTCTTCGGCACATCCAGCCAGCGGATGTTCTGGCACTCGGGATCGATCAAGAACGTCCCGCGGCGGGTGTGGGACTGTGCCAAAGCCGAGATACGGTCTTTCCAGTTCCCGCATGTTGGTGAGTATTTCAACTCTGGCCTCCTTGTGAGGCCGGGCGGGTTGGACGCGGTGCCGAAAATCCCGTATGGTCGCCTCGGTTATTTCTGGAGTTTTCGGCCCATCGCGATTTCCCGCCCGGTGGGCAATTTCTTAGCTACACGCGGCTATGCAGCGGCGTCCCTAAAACGTCCGGTCGCTGTCCGTTATTTTCGGCGAGGTGGGAGATTAGCCCGTGCAACGCAAGGCGTTCCGCGACGTAGGCTGCTTGATACGCGAAGGCTCCAGAGCTAGGTTCCCGTTCGTCAAATGCCGCGCCATGAGACCAAGGGCGTCGATGCTTTTTGTGAGGCCACCTAGTGCTTTGTTGTTCAGCGGACGGCATCTGGCCTGCAGCGAATGTCGTCGATGGGGAGTGGTTGCGAGAGCCGCTCCATGAAGGAACACTCCCCGCAGTGATTGCCAGGTTCGCGTCTGCGCGCGAAACCCCGTCACGCGGCAGATTGCCCTGACCAAAAACTCGTCAACCAGGTGCGCATCACCCACCCCCGGCGCGAAGTGCTGCGACATGGGCCCGCAATAACTCGACAACCACGAGATGGCGTTTGCCGCTCTTCACTGTCTGGATTTTGCCATCCTTGATCAGTTCGTAGACGCTCGAACGTCCGAGACCGATGGTCTTTCCGGCGTCAGGAATGCTTGTAAGGATTGGTTCCATTTCTCATTCTCCGCTTAGGTGGGCGTACCCGAGCACGTCGGAAGCACCCATCGGGTGCACAGAGAGAATTGAGGACCAATTGGGCTGGCTTTTGAATGGGACAAATGCCGGCGGAATCAGGAGGAGTATTTGTCCCCCCGGTAGCAATTCACCTTGCTTTCCGTCGAAATCTCTTGATGCGTTGTGCAAGCGCTTCCTCCGACGCAATGTTTGTCTGATACGGTGCCGGCATCATTCGATTGAGGGCGAAGAAAAATCTCGTGAATGGTGCTGGGCTATCGCCCTTTCCACGGAGGCTCGTGGGAAGACTAAATTCGACCGCCCAATCGTGAAGGTTGCGAGCCCAGTCTTCGAATGCCTTACCTGGCGTGAAACCGACCGGGCCGGAACTGCCGATGGTTTGCTTTATCTCCGTGTCAGTCCGATCGACGGCGCTTTGAAGCGCAATTCCGACATGCATGAGCGTGTCCATTGAAAGGACAACTCGCTGAAATCCGGTATCTTCCAGACTTTCGTCGGGCAGGTGGCCTTCCGCATCCAGTATGTTTTTGAAAGATATATGCACAGGAACCGAACGGAGATGACGCTCCAACAGTTCATTTAGTTGTTTCCCGGCATCAGTGAGGGGGGTTAATGACCCGAATGCGAGTGGCGTGAATGCCGCTACCGCCGCCTTGACTTTTTTGAACAGGGCGGCGGCGTCGGCAAAAGTCTGGCCGTCCACCTCTGGCTGCTGCCAAATGAGGTAGAGACTGCACACATCTCCTTAAGTTTTTCTCTAGCGCTCTTCGTGAACACGACGCCGTAGATAGCTTCTAACTCTTGATATTGTTGGTCCGAAATCTCGGCTTGCGGTGGCGGACCAGACCTACTGAAGGAACTCAACCGCTTCCCATAACGCGCCATGGCCGGATGGCTCCTTATCGTTGCGAAGAGTTTATGTGTACAACCTTACGGTGTTGCCGTTGGCTGATTCCGCGCGGCCTTCGATGAGATCGCGCAACCGCGCGTCCCATGCGGTCAACGCCGCCTCGATGCGTTCGTCGAGTCGCGGCCTGCTGTAGTGGCGAACGAGAGTTCGTGTGTCTTTTGATCCGCGCTGATGTCCAACAACAGCGGCGATGGTGTCGAGCGCCAAACCCATCTCATCCATGATGCTAACCACCGTGCGCCGCAGGTCATGGCTGCTGAAATGATCACACGGCAGCGTCCGCTTCTTGAGCGCGTGTCCAACATCGCTTCCCGTTAGAGGGCGCTCCTTTAGAGCCGCCCTGAAGAGCGGCCCGCGCTTATGGCCCTCCACCGCTCGTTCCACGATTGCGCGGGCCATACCGACCAGCGGCGTTGTGCGTTCCTTTTTGTTCTTGGAGCGGGAGACCGGCAAGGTCCACAAAAGCTTGCTGTCGTCATAGTAAAGTTCGGAAGCATCCATCCCGGCGACTTCACCGATACGTGCCCCGACGCATAGTTGCAGCCGAAGCGCCTGGATGCAGTCGGGCGGCATCCTGTCTGCTCCAGCGTCGAGCCAAGCCCAGAATGCTTGGATCTCGTCGGAGGTCAATACACGGTCTCGCGGATCGCCCCGGCCATAGCTTTCCGTTCCATCTGTGGGATCGATTGTCACATAGCCTTTCGCGATACCCCATCGGTACATTGCCCCGATTGCCTGCCTGCGCTTCTCCGCTTCACGCGAACGACCATCCGCCACGGGATCGAGAAGGGCGCTGATGTCGCCGCGTCGAAGGACATCTGCTGCGCGGTCGAGATTCAGGTGCAACGCCCGCTTTAGCCGACGCTCAATATCACCGGCTGTGCGCAGCGCCCCGCCTTTGCGATGCGGGCTCTTGATGTTCTTGACGTAACGCTCGACCAATTCCCTAATGGTCATCCGCTCCTGTTTCGTCTGACGCGCTTCCTTTTCCTCATCGAGCAAGTCCCGACCTTGGCGCGCCGCTTTGACGATATCGGCTGCTCTGTCGCGGGCCTCTGCGAGTCCTAGCCCGTTCTGTGCGTTTGCATCGCACGGGCCAAGCGAGACGCTTTTCGTTTTCGGCTCACCTTTGATCCGGTAGGCAAGATTCCATGTCAAAGCGCCAGAGGGTGCGACGCGAACGCGCAATCCGTTTTGCTGTTCGTCCGACACGTAGTAGGCGACTCGCCTTCGGGCGAAGCGCGGAAAGCACGACAGCGGTGAGTCTCTTCTTCATAGGCACTCTTCCATATGGCAGATCAGAACAACGCTATAGCAACATTTTTGCCGGAAGTTGGCAAACACATTTGGACGGCCATGTACAGAAAAGCTATTGCAAATCAGTTATGCCATCGACATCCGCGGACGATGACGGATGACTGGGAACGTTGGTTCAAGGGCTGGGCGCCCACTGGGCCTGGCTCGGCTATGCCGGCATCGACGCGCTCGTCGGCGAGGCGCGTTCTGGTGCCGGCGGTCAGGTACGATTGATGATGAGATACATCGAGAAAGCCGGGCTGTTGGCGTCGCTCCGAAAGCGGGACTGGACAGCTTTCGCCCGCGGATATAACGGTCCGGCCTATGCTCGCCATGGTTATCATCGCAAGATTGCCGCAGCCTATGCCCGCCATAGTGCCGCAACGGTCAATCAAGCGGGACAAAAGGCCGGGATTGCTCTCTCGGCCCCGGCCAGACTTATCATCGGAAACGAGGCTCGTCTTGTCCCCGCCTGGTTTGCTTCGCTCTTTCGCCGGAGCTGAAGGCCCGCCGCGTGCCGTGGCCTATCAGGTGGACTTAGAAATGCTGTTTTGCTAAATCGATTAAATCTTCAAAGGACAGAAGTCGCCATGTCAAACAAGTCCGAAAAGCTGCTGTCGCTGCTTGATGGCCAGCCGGTCATCCCGGTGCTGAAGATCGAGCGCGCAGCCGATGCCGTGCCGCTGGCGCGGGCCTTGGCCAAGGGCGGCCTGAGGATGATCGAGATCACCCTGAGGACTTCGGAGGCAGTGGAGGCGATCCGGCGGGCCGCGGGCGAGGTTGAGGAAGCTATTGTGGGCGCAGGCACGATTCTTTCGGCCGCGCATTTCGAGCAGGCGGCAAAGGCCGGATCACGGTTTATCGTGAGCCCCGGCCTCAACCGGGAGGTGATCGCTGCGGGCCGCGACAGCGACGTGCCTTTGCTGCCGGGCGCGATCACGCCGAGCGAGATCATGACAGCGCGTGAAGCCGGCCTCGATTTTCTGAAGTTCTTCCCGGCCGAACAGGCTGGCGGCGCTGCGTTCCTGAAGTCGCTAGCGTCGCCCTTCGCCGGCATCCGGTTCTGCCCCACCGGCGGCGTCAGCCTCGGAAACGCGAAGGACTATCTCGACCTGCCCAACGTCATCTGCGTGGGCGGATCCTGGGTGGCGCCAGACAATCTGGTCAACGCAGGAAAATGGGAAGAGATCGAAGCGCTGGCGCGCCAGGCCTCACGTATCGGCAGATAGCAAGCTCGGCAGGACTTCAAGGCGCTCGCATTGCTGCCGGTTCTACTTCGGATAATCGGCAGCGTAACATCGAGATTTTCCGCACGATCAACCTTCGGCCGGCAAACCCGTCTTTCGATACTCAGCTGCCTCAGGCGAACAATCAGCCAATTCGATCCCGCCGTCGAACGAAATCAAGAATTGTCAGAGCGCGATGATTTCAATGGGAGTCGTCATCGCGCTCTAATTCTTTGATTTCGCATAATCTTTTCGAAAACCGCTCTCGCTGACCTTCGGTTCGCGATCATGCTCTAGCGCGTGAAGTACGGCGGCGGGAAACGGCCCCTGCCGTTCCCCATCGGACTAAGCGCTAGTTTGTTTCGAACCGTGCGACGGACAGGAAGGTGACGGCTTTGCCTGAAAACCGCTTGGTGTCGGTCGCCTCTGACGCCTGCTGGAAGCCCGCTGTGTAGACTTCACGCGGGGCGGTGCGGACAATGTTGTAGGCGAAAGCAGGCCCCGTCGCGCCCTTGGCGTTGAGCGCTACAGAGTTGGTGTGCAGCGCCCAGCGCGCGGTCTGCGGTTCGGCTGAGACGACAACCGGCTTGGGTTCTGGCTTGCTCTGCCCCGAAGCGGGCCTTGCCGACTTCGCGGTCGTCTTCACGCCCGACGCAATGGCTGCCGAGGGGTTAGAGCGGGGCTTTTTTTCAGCCAGTGCGGACTTGGGTGTAGGCGCCGCCGCAACCCGCGCGCCTTTTGCCGGAAGCCGGCCAGCGGTGCCGCCTGCGTCAGCGGGCGAGATTCCGAACGGGCCGTCCGCCAGCGAGCCGGGCGCTTCATTCGGCGCATAGGCGGCCAGTTGAGGCTCTTCCGTTGGAGCGAGGCTGGGCCGCGATTCCGGCAGGGCAGCCACGACCAGGTCATCGGCAGCGCCTTCTTCCTCGGAAAGTTCGGCTTCCTCATCCTCCGGACGCGAGAACGGCATCGGAATGCTCGGCGGTGCGTCGCTCGCGACCGGCTCCGCCATGGCGAGCAAGGTGGCCACTTCATCCTCACCCGATGCAGCTTCAGCAGTCGGCGTGTAGTCCGGCCGGTGTGTCGGCAGCGGGATTCCCAGTGCAACCTGCGTCGGCTGCTCAGCAGGCTCATCCCCGCCGGGAACAACCTGGAAGGGGACCGTTTCAGGTTGTTGGACAACGACAGCTTGCGGACGGGGCGCCTGACCGGGAACCGGAACGTCACGTTTCGGCAGCGCAGCCACGATCGTTTCCGGCGCCTGCACGGCAGGTTCTTCGACTGCCTCGGCGGGCCGAATCTCGGCAGGCCGCGCCATCTCAGGCGGCACAATGAGAATGCCGGGCTTGGCAGGTCTCTCGGGCTGCCGTGGCTTCTGCTCGGCGACCTTCACAGGCTTCTGCGCGGTAGTCTCCGGCGCTGCCTTCCGTGCCGGCACAGCCGCCACAACCGTGCTGCTTGCAGTATCTTCTTCTTCGTCCGCGCCGCCGCCAAAGAGGGCAGCAAGGAAACCACGGCTCTTGGTGCCGGAAGCGCCTCCGGCGCTGGCAATGGCGAGATTGCCGTTGCCTCTGCGCGCCTTGTAGGAAGCGACGGCCTGTTCAAATCCAGGCAACGGCCTGCCATCGCTTGGAACATGCAACGTCTTCCCGTTCGGGAACACGGAGACCAGTTCCTGACGGCTCATGCGCGGCCAGTGGCGCACATTGCCGACATCCATATGCACGAACGGGGAGCCAGAGCGCGGATAGTAGCCAACGCCGCCGCCCTGCATCCGCAGGCCAATGTTGCGCAGCGTCTTGAGCTGCACGTCTGGAATATAGAAATCCATCGCCTTGCCGAGCATATGCTGGCTCTTGTTGGCGACGCCCTTCGAACGGCTGCGCAGCATCGAGTTTGTGGCCGGCGAGCGATAGCCGCAGATGACGTGGATATAGGCGCGCGAACGCGACGTCCGGTAGGCTTCCCATACCAGATCGAGCAGGCGCGGATCCATCCTCGTCGGCTCATTGCGGCGCCAGTCGCGCAAGAGCCGGTTGATCTTCTGAAGGCCAGCCTGATCGTAGCGACCGTTGCGCTTGTAGACGATCTCGGCCTTTTCACCGGTGTGGACGAAATAGAGCCTGAGGCTGCGGGTATCTGCGCTCGCAGCAGACGCCGCGAAAGCCAGAAATCCGAAAGCCAGCATCGCAAACGCCAACCACCTGGACCAGACGGAAGTGTTCAGATGCCGTCCGCTATTGAGTTGCTCGATCTGTATCAAATCAAAAGGCCTTGCAGGCTGCCATTTTGTCCCCGGATTTGATTTCCGGACGGGTGAAAATTTTCCGTCCGACTATCGTCCCTAATGGTTAATCTCTGCTTATTGAGCCGAATTGCGGTCACACCATGGCGACAATCAGCCGAAAATACCAGCATTCAAATCAAGGTAAATGAAAGATTATGCAGGAAATTGTGGACTGCGTGCGAGCGTCGAAGGGCCGGCGCGATCGGTTGCGTGTTGGATGCCGTATTCCTGCAGCTTGCGATAGAGCGTTGACCGTCCGATGCCCAACCGACGGGCAACTTCGCTCATCCGGCCCTGATAGTGCTCGATCGCAAGTTTGATCATCTCCGACTCAAGTTCTGACAACGAGCGTACATTGCCGCGTTCATCCAGAGCACGCAAAAGGCCGAAGTGCCTGTCCCTTGGGTCCTCAGCCTTCGCGCCGGCCTTCGCGCCGGGGCGATCGTCCGCGCCAGCCGACGTATCGGCGCGCAGTTCCGGACCGATGATAGCCGCCGGGTCAGCGGGCGAGGAAATGGGGATGAAACCAGCCATGAAACACTTCGAAGGGTTGCGATTGAACGAGAGTCGGCTGGATCAACGTGGCACACGGCTCTAAATAGGCCCTGAAGAAAGCCGGTGAACGAAGTCTTTCGTCTGGTCCGGAAATCCTGTCCTTTGCAACTTTGGAAAGCGAATTCTGATGTACCAAGTTTCAGATCGGCCCTGCTTGCCCACGTTCGCGACAGCGGTGAAGGGCTCAGCCCATATAGCTAACCCTGCGCTCGGCGACCTGCCGGAATGGGATCTGGCCGACCTCTATTCCGGTATGGAAGCCCCAGAGTTGATGCGTGACCTAAAAAAAGCAGCTGAGGATGCGGTCGCGTTCGAGGCCGAGTGGAGAGGAAAGCTGGCCGCCGAAGCTGCGAATCCGGCCAGCGGCAACCTCGGCAAGGCCCTGCGCCAGTATGAGGCGCTTGAAGAGCTGATCGGCCGGCTCCTCTCCTATGCCGGTCTGATTTATGCGGGCAATACATCGGACCCGCAGCGCGCCAAGCTCTATGGCGATATCCAGGAAAAGATGACGGACGCCAGTTCGCATCTTCTTTTCTTCACGCTGGAGCTCAATCTGGTCGACGACGCGGTGATCCTGACCGCGCTCGACGCCGATGCCGGGTTCGGCCACTACCGCCCTTGGGTGCTCGACCTACGCAAGGACAAGCCGTACCAGCTCGAAGACCGGGTCGAGCAACTGTTCCACGAGAAGTCCATTACCGCTCGCGGCGCGTGGAACCGCCTCTTCGACGAAACAATGACTGATCTTCGATTCACCATCGACGGCGAGGAGTTCACGCTCGAGCCGGCGTTGAACCGGCTGCAGGACCCCGACGGTGAAGTTCGGCGGAAGGCTGCCGAAGCTCTTGCTGAAACGTTCAAGGAGAATTTGCGAACCTTCACGCTGATCACCAACACGCTTGCCAAGGACAAGGAGATTTCAGACCGCTGGCGTGGCTTCGCGGATATCGCCGACTCGCGGCACTTGGCCAATCGTGTCGAGCGCAACGTTGTCGATGCTTTGGCAAGCGCCGTCCGTGACGCCTTTCCCCGGCTCTCGCACCGCTACTATGCGATGAAGGCGAGATGGCTCGGCATGGATCAGATGAACCATTGGGACCGCAACGCGCCGCTGCCTGAGACACCTCAGGCGACGATTGGTTGGGAGGAAGCTAAGCACACGGTTCTTTCCGCCTACCACCGGTTTTCGCCCGACATGGCCGAGATCGCGCGGTCCTTTTTCGACCGCAAATGGATCGATGCGCCGGTGCGGCCGGGCAAGGCGCCGGGCGCATTCGCGCATCCGACCGTTCCATCGGCGCATCCTTATGTACTACTGAATTACATGGGCAAACCGCGCGACGTGATGACGCTCGCCCATGAGCTTGGCCACGGCGTGCATCAGGTGCTCGCCGGGCCGCAAGGCGCGCTGATGGCGCCAACTCCACTGACGCTCGCCGAAACCGCGTCGGTTTTCGGAGAGATGCTGACGTTCCGCTCACTGCTCGACAGGACGGCGGACCGCCGCGAACGCAAGGCGATGCTGGCGCAGAAAGTCGAAGACATGATCAACACGGTCGTGCGCCAGATCGCCTTCTACGAGTTCGAGCGCAAGGTGCATACCGAACGTCGCAATGGGGAACTCACCTCCGACAAGCTCGGCCAATTCTGGCTCGAGGTTCAGGCCGAAAGCCTTGGACCGGCCATCAAGCTGCGGGAAGGCTATGAGACGTTCTGGACCTACATCCCGCACTTCATCCACTCGCCCTTTTACGTGTACGCCTACGCCTTCGGCGATTGCCTGGTGAATTCGCTCTACGCGGTCTACCAGAACCCCGACCACGGGTTTCAGGAGAAGTATTTTGAGATGTTGAAAGCGGGCGGCACCAAGCATCACTCCGAACTACTCGCACCGTTCGGACTCGACGCGTCCGATCCGTCCTTCTGGCAAACCGGGCTTGGGGTTATCAGCGGTCTGATCGACGAGTTGGAAGCGCTGGACTGATCACGGCAATCGCCGCGTTTAAGTGTTGTTTTAGACGCGCGACCGGATACAGCTTGCGGAAGAATTCGTCTCAGGAACCGATGGCCGCTTCATCTTCACCGTTCGTCCTCTTTCGCGACGACCCTGCCGGGCGCGAACTTCTGTTCGCCGATCCGGTCGAAATATTAGCCCCGAGAACCGTGGCTGCATTTTTCGACGCATTGGAAGCAGCCGAAAAGGCTCGCCGCGCCGGAAAATGGCTGGCCGGATATTTCTCTTACGAAGCCGGCTATCTGCTGGAGCCCAAGCTGCGGCCTTTGCTGCCGGAAAAACGCCGGGCGCCGCTTGCCTGTCTGGGTGTCTTCGACCGCCCAGCTGATCAGCAAACGCCGGCATTTCGTGCAGCACTCACCAACGGCCCGATATTCGAGCCCCGAGCGGGATGGTCCTTCGCCGACTATGAAAAACGTTTCGACCGGGTGCATCGTCATTTGCGCGCGGGCGACTGCTATCAGGCGAATTTGACCTTCCCCATCCAGGCGCAATGGTCAGGCGAGCCGCTCTCCGCTTTCGACGCGCTCACCGCGCGCCAACCTGTGAAATATGGGGCTCTGGTCTCGCTCGGCGAACCGGTTGTGCTTTCGCGCTCGCCCGAACTTTTCTTCGAGATCGATGACGACGGCTGGATCGAGACGCATCCCATGAAAGGAACCGCTCCGCGCGGCAAGACGCCCGAGGAGGATCGGCGGCTGAAGGAGTTTCTTCAGAACGATCCGAAAAACCAGGCCGAAAATCGCATGATTGTCGACCTGCTTCGCAACGACGTCTCACTGATTTCCAAGGTCGGTACGCTGGACGTTCCGGAGCTTTTCAGGATCGAATCCTATCCGACCGTCCATCAGATGGTGAGCCGCGTGCGCGCGAAACTCCTGCCCGATCTGACGATCACGCAGGTCTTGGCAGCTCTGTTTCCATGCGGCTCAATCACCGGCGCCCCGAAGATCCGCGCCATGGAGATCCTGCGTGAGCTGGAAACGACGCCGCGCGACGTCTATTGCGGGGCGATCGGATGGATCGCGCCTGACGGAACGATGCGGTTCAACGTCGCGATCCGCACGATCTCGCTCTATGAGAACGGCGAGGCCGTGTACAATGTGGGCGGCGGGATCGTATTCGATTCCTCGGCCGAGGAGGAATATGCCGAATGCCTGCTCAAAGCCCGTTTCGCCACGGGGACCGTGCCGATTTCCAATTGATCGAGACACTGCGCTGGGAGCCGGACGGCGGTTTCCTCCGGCTTGATCGCCACCTCGCACGGCTGGCGTCATCGGCGCAGCAATTGGGTTTCCGCCTTTCCGACGAGGCAATAGGCGAGACGCTTCGCGCAGCCGCAGTCGGGGATGGGCCACTCAGGGTACGGCTCACCCTGTCGAGGGAGGGTCATGCCGCCATCGTCACCCAGCCATTTCAGCCGCTGCCCGAAGGAACGGTTTGGAAGCTGGCCATCGCCAGGACGCGCCTCGAGGGTACCGACCCGCTTGTCCGCCACAAGACCACGCGGCGGGATGCCTACAATACCGCGCGCGCCGAATACCGGCCGGACGAAGCGGACGAAGTCCTGCTGCTAAACCAACGCGACCAGGTCTGCGAGGGCACGATCACCAACATCTTTGTCGAGGATGATGACGGCCCGTTTTTGACGCCGATTCTCTCATGCGGACTCCTGCCCGGCGTTCTGCGAGGGGAGTTGCTTCAGTCCGGCCGAGCGAGGGAGGCAGTGCTTTCTTCCGACGATATCATCTCCGCCAAGGCCGTTTATGTCGGCAACTCTCTGCGAGGCCTCATCCCCACCCAACTTGCGCGCTGAACCAAATTGTGGCGCTGTTGACTGCCAACCGTCGGCGTTCGAGCAACTGGCCTTCATGACAACTTCGCCCCTCCACACTCCCTATGACGGTTCCTCCAGGCCCTTCACGATCGGCTTGAAGCCGCTCGAACTCGCGTCATGGCTTAAGGTGGATAGCCAACTCGACAGCTATCTCGACGAAAAGGAGCGCCGCTACGCTTCCATTCCAGAAACGGTCTTTGTCGAAGAGGCCGACACGCACGACGCACAGCGCGAAGTGCTTGATCTCGTAACTGCGCACCTGCTGCGGCGCCACCCGGAACTCTATCGCGATGCGGATGGTGCGATCGAGATTGGCGGCGGGCGCAGAGTAGAAACAGCAAACACTCAGCAACCTCTGAAAGCAGCCTCACTGCTGGTGCAGGAAGACCTGATCCTGATGCGCAGGCATCAGAGCGGGTGGCGACTTGTCGCCGGCTCGCTCTGCTTTCCGTCGTCGTGGTCGCTTGCCGAAAAATTCGGTAAGCCGCTCGAGCACATTCACGAGCCGGTGCCCGGGTTCGGTGCGGGCACTCGGACGGCAGGCATCATCAACCGCATATTCGACAATATGAACGTCGAGCAGCCGGTCGAGCGCTACAACTGGACGCTGCAACCCGGCGCCGATCTTTACCAACCTCTTTCCGGCCGGCAACGTGTCGAGCGCGCCGAGATGCGGCCGTCGAAATTTCCCGGGGACGAACAGCTGGCCAAAGCCTTTATCCGCGTCGAAAGGCAAACCCTTCGAAAGCTGCCCGTTTCCCGCGACATCCTTTTCACGATCCGGATCTGTCTCGATCCGCTCGCAGCGCTCAGGGAACATCCCGATCGCCGGCGCATGGCAGTTTCATTCGCCGACCAGCTCTCGGCTCTCGATATCCCGCAACTCGACTACAAAGGCCTGACGGCGGACCGCGACCGGCTGGTCGCCGCGCTCACGGATATCGCAGGCGCGGCCTAAACCATATCTTCAATTCTTCCTTTATTGTGACGGCCGATTGTGGTTTAGCGCCTATTTTAGGGGTGGCGGCAGAAGACCGCGAAAAAGGGGAGTGCCCGAAATGGCTGAAGCGAATTGGCCGGTCCATGGTGAGATCACCGGCCCTATCGTCATGATCGGTTTCGGCTCGATTGGTCGAGGCACGCTGCCCCTGATTGAGCGTCACTTCAAATTCGATAAATCGCGTATGGTGGTTATTGATCCGCTCGATCACGACAGGAAGCTGCTCGACGAGCGCGGCATCGCCTTCGTGCAGGAGGCGGTGACCAGAAAGAACTACAAGAAGCTGTTGACGCCCTTCCTGACCAACGGCGCGGGACAAGGCTTCTGCGTGAACCTGTCGGTCGATATCTCCTCGCTCGAACTGATGAAGCTTTGCCGCAAACTCGGCGTGCTCTATGTCGACACTGTGATCGAGCCTTGGCTCGGTTTCTATTTCGACAACAAAGCCGGCAATGAAGCGCGTACCAACTATGCTCTGCGCGAGACCGTGCGCGAAGAGATCCGCAAGAATCCTGGGGGCACGACCGCCGTCTCCTGCTGCGGCGCCAATCCAGGCATGGTCTCCTGGTTCGTCAAGCGAGCGCTCGTCAATCTTGCCAAGGATATGAAGCTCGACTTTGAGGAACCCTCGGCCAGCCACCGCGAGGGCTGGGCGAAACTGATGAAAAAGGCCGGCGTCAAGGGCATCCATATTGCCGAACGCGATACACAGCGTGCCAAGAAGCCGAAGCCGATCAACACGTTCCTGAATACATGGTCGGTCGAGGGCTTTATTTCGGAAGGTCTGCAGCCGGCCGAACTCGGCTGGGGCACGCATGAGAAATGGATTCCGAAGAACGGAAAGAAGCACAAGACCGGCTCCAAGGCGGCAATCTACCTCGATCAGCCAGGCGCCAACACGCGTGTACGGACCTGGTGCCCGACGCCCGGCGCGCAGTACGGTTTCCTTGTCACCCACAACGAGGCGATCTCGATTTCCGATTACTTCACGGTACGCGACAAGAAGGGCAAGGTCTCCTATCGCCCGACTTGCCACTACGCTTACCACCCCTGCAACGATGCTGTCCTTTCGCTGCATGAAATGTTCGGGGCATCGGGCAACCCGCAGCCTGTCCATCACGTGATGGACGAGAACGAGTTGATCGATGGCTCCGATGAACTCGGTGTGCTGCTCTATGGGCACGACAAGAATGCGTATTGGTATGGCTCGCAACTGACGCTCGAACAGGCGCGCAGCCTTGCGCCTTACCAGAACGCGACCGGTTTGCAGGTGACTTCAGCTGTGCTAGCCGGCATGGTCTGGGCCTTGGAAAACCCGAAAGCCGGCATCGTCGAGGCCGACGAGATGGACCACCGGCGGTGCCTGGAAATTCAGATGCCCTATCTCGGGCCGGTGAGAGGTTACTACACGGATTGGACGCCGCTGGACGGCCGCCCTGGTCTCTTCCCGGAAGACATCGACAGGAAAGACCCCTGGCAGTTTCGCAACATCCTGCTGCGATGATCGTTTGGAGCGGCGCGCTTCGCCAGGACGCGAAGTTGCACGGCTCCACCACTTGCCGGGTCCCTGTATGTCTTTGTTCCGGCGTCGGATTTCAGCAGACCGAAATCCCGCTTCCGGCTCCGATTCGAGACGACACCTTGCTTTCCTTTACAAATCGGGCGATGGAACGCCGTATGTCCTGAGGAGAGGTATTGGGAAATGAACAAAGCGCGCGTGGTGTTTGCGGCCGGCTCGGTTGCCGCTACTGCCTTTCTGGCCGGTTGCGTGAGCGGCGGACCGGGAGGGAACCCGTTCGGCAGGGCGCAAGGCGTCGAAGGCGAATGGCTGAGCACCGATGGCGTTGCAGTTTCCCGTTTCTCGGCTGGCGCCTTCGAGACAATCGCGACGGACACCGGCAAACAGCTCGCCAATGGCAGCTACCAGATGGTGGATCCCCGCACCGCGGCAATTACTGGAACATCCTTGATCAGGCAGACTCCGATCAGTTTTAACTGTGCGCTGGCGACTTCCACCCAGCTGAACTGCACCAGTTCCGCCGGCCAGCAATTTGTGCTGACCCGCCGCCAGGCGACGTCGTAAGCGGAGAGGCCAGTCCGCGAATGAAGCGGCCTGACCGCTTGCATGCATGACAGGGCATTGCAATAAACTCCCGTAGCGAAGGGAGAAGCCATGGGCGCGTTTTTCGACGAACTGGAAATCCGCGAGCCCGGCAAACGCGAACGCGATCTGTTCGCGCGGTTACCGCAATTCCTTCAGACAGCGACAGCGGCCGCTCCGGGCCTGGCGCGCTGGCTGCACGGATACGGTCTGGACGCTGTTCGCGACCGCGCGGCCCTTGCGAAATTGCCAGTCTTGCGCAAGGCCGAACTCATGGCGTTGCAGGCTGAATTGCCGCCCTTCGGCGGTTTTGCCGATCCAGCAGCCCTCCGCGGGGGCCGGATTTTCCAGTCGCCCGGACCATTGTGGGAGCCGCAAGGCCTGGGTGCGGATCCATGGTCTTCAGCGCGGGCTTTCTTTGCGGCAGGAATCCGCGCCGGCGATATCGTTCACAATGCCTTCGCCTACCACATGACGCCGGGCGGCTTCATCCTCGATGAAGGCGCGCGCGCCCTTGGTTGCACCATATTCCCGGCCGGTACCGGAAATACCGATACGCAAGTCGAGGCCGCTGCAACGCTGCGCCCGACAGTCTATTGCGGGACGCCGGACTTCCTGAAGGTCATGCTCGACCGGGCGGACGAAAGCGGCAAAGACCTGTCATGCTTCCGGCGTGGACTTGTATCCGCGGGCGCGCTTTTCCCGTCGCTCCGCGCCGAGTACAGCCAGCGCGGCGTCGCGGTCCTGCAATGCTACGCGACTGCCGACTTCGGCGTGATCGCCTACGAGACAGCCGCGGAGGAAGGGACACCAAACCCCGGTATGGTGGTCAACGAGAATCTGATTGTCGAAATCGTGCGTCCGGGAACCGGGGATCCGGTTCCTGAAGGAGAGATCGGTGAACTGGTGGTCACCAGCTTCAATGAAGCCTATCCCCTGGTTCGTTTCGGTACCGGCGATCTTTCAGCAGTGTTGCCCGGACTGGCGCCGTGCGGGCGCACGAACATCCGCATTCGCGGCTGGATGGGCCGCGCCGATCAGCGCACGAAGGTCAAGGGGATGTTTGTCGATCCCAAGCAGATCGCAGAGGTGCTGCGCCGTCACCCGGAAGTCACCAGGGCTCGGCTTGTCGTGACCCGGGACGGCGAACGCGACGCGATGACGCTTCACGTGGAGCCCACACCAGCCAGCCGGCCCGACGCGGTCTCGATCGGAGCGTCGCTGCGCGATATTACGAAAATGGGCGGCGCGGTGGTTATTGTTGGTTCCGGGTCCCTTCCGAACGACGGCAAGGTTATTTCGGACGAACGCGACTACAGCAAATAGGCTCTTTACTGTCGCTCGATTTCCGCTTGCATCGGCAAAATCGCGATGGGAACATGCTGGCGCACGGGCTTGAACCAAATCCGACAAGGAGTGGCTAATGGGCCGTCTGACGCATTCTCGGGAGAAACCTAGCATGAAGAAAATTGCCGCGCTCGCCGCCCTGTCGGTCTCAGCGCTCACCACGTCGGTTGCGCCTTCCTTTGCCGACTACACTTTGAACATTTTGCACATCAATGACTGGCACAGCCGCATCGAGTCCAACAACAAATTCGAGTCGACCTGCTCGGCCGAGGAGGAAGGCAAGGGCGAGTGCATCGGTGGCGCAGCCCGCCTGGTGACTGCGATCAACGACCGGCGCAAGGCGCTCGAAGGTCAGAACGTGTTGTTGCTCAATGGCGGCGACAATTTCCAGGGGTCGCTCTTTTATGCGACCTACAAGGGCGCCGCAGAGGCTGAATTTCTTAACCTGATGAAATTCGATGCGATGACCGTCGGCAACCACGAATTCGACGATGGCGAGGACGCGCTGGCGCCTTTCCTAGACGTCGTCAAGTTTCCGGTGCTGAGCGCAAATGTGACGGCAAGTGCTGCGTCCAAGGTCGGCGACCGCATCAAGCCCTCCATCGTGGTCGATGTCGGCGGACAGAAGATCGGCATCGTCGGCGCCGTGACCACCGATACGCCCGAGGTCTCCTCGCCGGGGCCGAATATCACCATTGAGGACGATATAAAAACGATTACGGCGGAAGTCGAAAAATTGAAGGCCGAAGGCGTCAACAAGATCATCGCGCTGACACATGTCGGCTATCCACGCGACAAGGAAATGATCGCCAGGATTCCAGGCGTAGACATTGTGGTGGGTGGCCACTCCCACTCGCTGCTGTCCAATACCGACGCGAAAGCCGAAGGCCCCTACCCGACAATGGTCGACAATCCGGAGGGCTATAAAGTTCCGGTGACGCAGGCGGCGTCCTATTCGAAATATCTCGGCGAATTCCAGATCGTATTTGACGACAATGGCGTCGTGAAGGAGGCCAAGGGCGATCCGCTTTTCCTCGACAACTCTATCAAGCCGGACGAAGCGGTGCTGGCGCGCATCAAGGAACTCGGCGCGCCGATCGAAGAGCTGAAGAACAAGGAAGTTTCCGAAGCGACGAAGGCGATCGACGGCAGCCACGACAATTGCCGGGCGCGCGAATGCGAAATGGGCAATCTTGTATCCGACGCCATCCTAGATCGCGTGAAGGACCAGGGCGTCCAGATCGTCGTCCAAAACGGTGGCGGCCTGCGCGCCTCGATCGACCAGGGCGTGGTTACGATGGGAGAGGTGCTGACGGTGCTGCCCTTCCAGAACACGCTGGCGACATTCCAGATTTCCGGCAAGGACATCGTGGCGTCGCTCGAAGCGGGTGTCAGCGAGATCGAGGAGGGCAAGGGCAAATTCCCGCAGGTTGCCGGCTTGAAATACACCTTCGACAAGGCGGTCGCCGCGAATTCTGGCCGCATCAAGTCGGTGGAGGTGATGGACAACGGCGCCTGGAAACCGATCGACCCCGCCAAGGTTTACATGGTCGCCACCAACAATTTCGTGCGGAAAGGCGGCGACGGCTACAAGCTCTTCGCAGATAACGCACAGAAAGCCTACGACTACGGTCCGAGCCTGGAGCAGGTCGTCGCCGATTACCTCAGCGCGAATCGGCCCTATACGCCCAAGATCGACGGACGGATCATTGAGGTCGCCGCCACGGCTGCGGTCGCACCGGCAACAAAGTTCCCGGACATGCCGGCGGCGTCTACCGACATAGCAACCCAGCCGCCGAAAGTTGAAGGTGGATCCAAAACGGCCGCCACGGCTGCCACGGCGACCGAACAGCCTGCCTCGGCAGCGGGCGCAGCGGCCGCGACTTCCGCCGGGCACGTGATCGTCGCTGGCGACAACTACTGGAAGATCGCCGAAAAAATCTATGGTGACGGCATGAAGTGGAAGGCAATCGCCGACGCCAACCCCGAATATGAGCCGAAGCGCCTCCCGGTTGGCGCAACGCTCAAAATTCCGCCGGCAAGCTGATTGCGATTACCGCTTGAACGAAACCCGCCCGTCCTGGCGGGCGGGTTTTCGTTGTCCCTCACATTCGCGGTCCAAATCGCCTGCGGCCAGAGGCTGCATTGCAATGGCGCCTCATGCAGCTAGTTTCCCCCTCAACAAGGGAAGTAACGCATGAACCGTCCTCTCAAACTCGATCTCGCCAAGGCCAAGGCGGCCGGCCCGCTGCCCGCCGGGCACAAGCCGGTCAAGGCAAGCAAGATCGGTGTTCTGCTGGTCAATCTTGGCACGCCGGACGGCACCGATTTTGTCTCCATGTGGCGCTATCTGCGGGAGTTCCTGACCGATCCACGCGTGATCGAGCTCAACAAGGCGATTTGGTATCCGATCCTCTATGGAATTGTTCTCACCACGCGGCCGCGCAAGTCCGGCGCCAACTACCGGAAGATCTGGAACTGGGAAAAGGACGAATTGCCGCTGCGTACCTTTACGCGCGCGCAATCGGACAAACTTGCAACGGCTCTGGCGGACAATCCGGAGATCGTCGTCGACTGGGGCATGCGCTACGGGAGCCCATCGATCGAGAGCACAGTGCTTCGCATGGAGGCTCAAGGCGTCGATCGGATTGTGATGTTTCCGCTCTATCCGCAATATTCGGCAACGACCACGGCAACGGCCAACGATAAACTCTTTCGCGCACTGATGACGATGCGCGATATGCCGGCAATCCGCAGTATGCCCGCCTACTACGACGAGCCTGTCTACATCAAGGCGCTGGCGCAGTCGGTCGAAAAGCATCTGGCTTCGATTGACTTCCAGCCGGAGGTTGTCCTTGCCTCCTATCACGGCATCCCGAAGGCCTATTTCGAGCGCGGAGACCCCTATCATTGCCACTGCCAGAAAACCACGCGGCTGCTGCGCGAACGGCTTGGCTGGGACGAGGCGAGGCTGATAACGACATTCCAGTCACGCTTCGGCGCGCAGGAATGGCTGCACCCCTACACGGACAAAACCGTCGAGCGGCTGGCCAGGGAAGGCGTGAAATCGATCGCCGTCATCAATCCCGGCTTTTCCGCCGACTGCATCGAGACGCTGGAAGAGATTGCTGTCGAGGCAGCCGAAATTTTCCGTCACGCGGGCGGCCAGAATTTCACTCACATTCCATGCCTGAACGACAGTGACGACGGCATGGCGGTCATAGAAACGCTGGTCCGCAGGGAGCTCTCTGGCTGGCTTTGAGAATTTCGCATTCGAAAGCGACGCGCGCGACTGAAGTGGCCTCCCAAAAAACATTCCCACCGCCGATGATTGTAACGCGAGGAAATCCCCCTTAACTCTTTGTTCGGCTGGCCGGTGCAAGACAATCCGCAGTTCCGCGGGCCTACAGCCGCCACCGCCTTGAGGGAGTGCTTGATGCCGTTTTCTGGCTTCGACATCGTTATTCCAGTTTTTGCCATTCTGGTTCTTTTCTTACTCTTTGCCGGCATCAAGACCGTTCCGCAGGGCTACAACTACACGGTCGAGCGCTTTGGCCGCTATACGAGAACGCTCGCCCCTGGCCTCAGCCTCATCATCCCGTTCTTCGATCGCATTGGCGCCAGAATGAACATGATGGAGCAGGTTCTGGACGTGCCGACCCAGGAGGTCATCACCCGCGACAATGCAATCGTGGCGGTCGACGGCGTTGCCTTCTACCAGGTGCTGAATGCGCCGCAGGCCGCCTACCAGGTTGCCGGTCTTCAGAGAGCCATCCTCAATCTCACCATGACCAACATCCGCACTGTGATGGGCTCGATGGACCTCGACGAGCTTTTGTCGAACCGCGATGCGATCAATGAGCGCCTGCTGCGGGTTGTCGACGAGGCTGCGCATCCTTGGGGTATCAAGGTGACCCGGGTCGAAATCAAGGACATCAATCCGCCGGCGAACATGGTTAAATCCATGGCGCGCCAGATGATGGCCGAGCGCAACAAGCGCGCCCAGATCCTGGAAGCGGAAGGCCTGAAGCAGGCGCAAGTTCTGGAGGCTGAGGGACGCAAGGAAGCCGCCTTCCGCGATGCCGAAGCACGTGAACGCTCCGCCGAAGCCGAGGCACGTGCGACGCAGGTCGTTTCCGAGGCGATCGCCAAAGGCAGCGTGCAGGCGATCAACTATTTCGTCGCGCAAAAGTACACCGAGGCCCTGGCCAAGATTGCGTCGGCCAATAACAACAAGGTCGTGCTGATGCCGATCGAAGCATCATCGCTGATCGGGTCGCTGGGCGGCATCGGCGCAATTGCCCGCGAGGCTTTTGGCGACAACGAGGCCGGCCGTGGTGCTTCGCCCACGCGGCCGCCGCAGACCGGCCCGGAACGGACCTTGTGACGGCTGCGGCATTGAAAGGACCAAAGCCATGGTTGAAAGCATCGTTTCCGACCTCGGGCCTTGGATTTGGATTGTCGTCGGCTTTACGTTGCTCGCGCTGGAAATCGTCCTGCCGGGATTCTTCCTGCTGTGGATCGGCATCGCCGCTCTGCTGACAGGCGCCCTGTCACTGCAGCTTTGGGAAGCTGCCTTCTGGATCTGGCAGGTCCAGGTGGTGACTTTTCTCGTCCTTTCGCTCGCTGCCGCTTATGTTGGCAAGAGGATCGTTGGCGGTGACCGCGCAGAGACAGATCAACCGCTCCTGAACCGGCGGGGCGAACAGATGATCGGGCGCACGGCGACATTGACGGAACCGATCACCGACGGTCGCGGCCGCATCCGCCTCGGCGACACGATGTGGCGCGTATCCGGACCGGATCTGCCGGCTGGAACGCGCGTGCGCGTCAACGCCGCGACAGCCACAGATCTGGAACTGGTTGTCGAGGCGGTCTGAAGTTCTGCGTACAAATCTTGTGACAGCTTTTCGGTCTAACGGAGACTGACTGCTGAATACTCGAAGGAAATCCTGCCAGAACTTCAGGCCGCGCCGATCCGCAGCAGATCGTGGAAATGCACGACGCCGACAGGCTTGTCGTCGTCGACCACGATGAGCGCACTGATGTTGTGTGCGTTCAACAGACCGAGCGCCGCGCTGGCCAGCATTTGCGGTTTCACCGTCTTTGGCCCCCGGGTCATGATGTCGTCCACCGTTGTCTCGGCAAGATTGCGGTGAAGATTGCGGGCAAGATCTCCGTCGGTGACGATACCGATGAGACGCTCCTCCCCGTCCACCACGCAGACGCAGCCGAAGCGCTTCTTGGACAGCATCATCATCGCTTCGGGCATCTTGGTGCCGAGACCGACGATGGGCAGTTCTTCTCCCGTATGCATGATTTCCTGAATAAGCGTCAGGCTCGCGCCGAGCTGTCCGCCCGGATGCAGCGTGCGGAAATGATCCGGCGTGAAGCCCCGCGCTTCGAGTAGCGCCACAGCCAGCGCGTCTCCGATCGCGAGCTGAAGGAGCGTCGAGGTCGTTGGAGCAAGCCCATGAGGGCAGGCTTCCGGACTTCGCGGCAGATTGAGAACGACGTCCGCCTGGCGCGCCAACGCCGAAGCGTCGCCCGCGGTGACGGCAACCAGCGGGATGGCGAAGCGGCGGGAGTAAGCGACGATGCCCTTGAGTTCGAGGCTCTCCCCCGACCAGGACATGGCGATGATAGCGTCGTCTTTCGCGATCATGCCGAGATCGCCGTGATTGGCCTCGGCCGGGTGGACGAAGAAAGCCGGCGTACCGGTCGAAGCGAGCGTGGCCGCGATCTTGGAGCCGATATGGCCGCTCTTGCCCACTCCAGTCACGATGACGCGGCCCTGGATCGAGGCAAGCATCTCGACCGCTCGCGCAAACGGTTCTGAAAGACCATTTTCCAGCGCCGCGGCCAAGGCCGATAGGCCAGACTGTTCGATCTCGACCGTGCGGAGTGCCGAGGCAATAGCCGCCTGCTTGTCCGCCGGTATCTTCAAGCTCCGTGCATGCATGAAAAGCGATTAGCGCGTTCGACCAAGCGTGTCCAATACTCATTGCATGGCCGGAACTTGCCCCTCCCTACCCCGCAGCCCTCCGTTAGCAATTCGCATCTACCATTAGCTAAGAGGGGCGCTTTTTCGCGCCCTCGAACTGCCGGTAACGAAGTCTTCCGGCGCCACCGACATCGCGCTAGTGGAACGAATTTGCCATTCGCATCCCATTTGACATCACGCGTTCGTTGCGAATGTCAAATTCAAAGTTCCACTAAAATCATATTTGCTAGTGGTCCTTTGATTCTAACATTCGCCAGAATGGCCTGTATCAGTGGGATGCGAATGTTAAAATCGGACCACTAGGCCTTGTTCTCGATCGGCTTCAGCTCATGGGCAAGCTTGCGGATTGTATCCGCAACCCGGTGGTGAATGTCCGGCCGCCACAGCGCGAAAGCGACATTTGCCTCAACAAAACCTTCGGGAGATCCGCAGTCAAAAGTGCGGCCCTGAAAATGATAACCAAAGAAGCGCTGGTGCTGCCGGAGCTTCAACATAGCGTCCGTCAGTTGGATTTCGTTTCCGGCGCCGCGCTCCTGCTTTTCAAGCAGGCCAAATATCTCCGGTTGAAGAATATAGCGTCCGTTGATGTACAGATTCGACGGCGCGGTTCCCGGCTTTGGCTTTTCCACCATCCCGGTGATCTCAAAGCCTGAATGGACCTTATCCCCTTGGCCGACGATCCCGTATTTATGAGCTTCGGCGGGATCGCATTCCTGCACCCCGATGATGTTGTCGCCGGTCTGCCCGTAAAGTTCGACCATCTCGGTCATGCAGCCTTTTTCCGACTGCATGATCATGTCCGGCAAAAGAAGCGCGAAAGGCTCGTCGCCAACAAGATCGCGCGCGCACCAGACAGCATGGCCAAGTCCGAGCGGAATTTGCTGGCGTGTGTAACTGGTCTGACCCGGCCCTGGCTGCATTCGCTGCAGCAGCGCCAGCTGCTCGTCTTTGCCGCGCTGCGCGAGCGTATTGTAAAGTTCGAACTGGATGTCGAAATGATCTTCGATGACGGACTTGTTGCGGCCGGTGACGAAGATGAAGTGCTCGATGCCGGCTTCGCGCGCCTCGTCGACGACATATTGGATCACGGGCCGGTCCACGACGGTCAGCATTTCCTTCGGGATGGCCTTGGTGGCCGGGAGAAACCGTGTCCCCAAACCGGCGACCGGAAATACTGCCTTGCGAACGCGCTTCATGCCCACCCCCACTTACTCTCAAACCCTATCAAATCTCTTGCCGCACTTTTTCGCGTCGACATTTTGACGCCGAAATCCAAGTCTAATCAACGTAGGCGCGTTTTTCCCCGGCACGAGATCAGAATAGCCGATTTATCGTCCGAAAGGCTTTCATGGTAAACTAATTCCTAACCGGCCTGGGTAAAGAATGAATCTTCTTTTCAGATTTCAGGAGAGATCAATGCTGGTTCAAAAAGCCATGAGACGCGTAGGCGTGGCCTTAGCCGCAGCCGGATTGTCGTTGGCGTTCGTACTGTCGCCCATTCCGGCATCGGCGGATGCAGGGTTCCAGCAATGGGTGGCCAGTTTCCGCTCCGTTGCGGCCAAAAGCGGCATTTCCCGCACGACGTATGACCGGGCCTTTCGCGGAGTGACGGCGCCCGACCCGGAAGTCATCGAAAAAGCGCGCCACCAGCCGGAATTCACAGCACCCGTCTGGGACTATTTCGACAATCGCGTGCATGAGGATTCGGTCGCGGTCGGACGGCAGATGGCACGGCAGTGGAAACCCTGGCTTGATCGTATCGAGCAGCGTTATGGGGTCGATCGCCACATTCTGCTCGCAATCTGGTCGATGGAATCCAACTATGGCGAGATCCTCAAGAACGACAAGGTCATGCGCAATGTGGTGCGTTCGCTGGCCACGCTCGCCTATGCCGACAAGCGGCGCGCCAAGTTCGCCCGCACGCAATTGATCGCGGCGCTTAAGATCCTGCAGAGCGGCGACATCGATGAAAGTCACCTCACCGGCTCATGGGCTGGCGCGATGGGCCACACACAGTTCATCCCGACAAGCTATCAGGCTTATGCCGTGGACGCGGATGGCAACGGGCGGCGCGACATCTGGAATTCGGTGCCTGATGCACTCGCGACCGCGGCCAATCTGCTGCGCAAGAACGGCTGGCAGGCCGGCAAGACCTGGGGTTACGAAGTTGCGCTTCCGCAGGGAAAACTGCCCTCCGGCTCGACGTCCATCGCGCAATGGCAAAGCCTTGGCGTGGAGCGCGCCAGTGGCAAGCCGTTCAGAAGCGGGACGGACAAGGCGGAGCTGAAGGTGCCGGACGGTCGCGGTGGCCCGGCTTTCCTGATGACCCGGAACTTCTTTGTCCTGAAGCGCTATAACAACGCCGACAAATATGCGCTTGCGGTTGGACTTCTTGCCGACGAAATCGCCGGCTATGGCGGCCTTGTCCGCGATTGGAACCGGCCGTTCACAAAGCTCACCTTCGAGCAGCGGCAGGAATTGCAGAAACGGCTTTCCGCGCATGGCTATTATGACGGGAAGTTCGATGGAAAGATCGGCGAAGGGTCGCGGTCGGCTATCAAGGCCTTCCAGGCACAGGTTGGCATGGCCCCGGACGGCCACCCAAGCATGGAAGTCCTGACGTTTCTGCGGCAGCGTTGACGGTTGGAGACGAAGCTTGACGGCCGGACCGGACAAAAAGACTTTCTGGCGCCGCCTGGCTTGTTTCATCCTGGCCTTCGCACTGATTGCGCCTACGGTCGTTGTCACGCCACAGGACGCATTCGCGCAGGAGCGGCCACGCCGCAACTTCCTGCAGCGCCTTTTTCTTGGAAATTACTATCAGCCTGTGCCGCCCCGGCAACTTCGAAGGGCAAAGCCCCGCAAGAAAATCAGCAAGGCCCGCCCGAAGCGTTCGAGCGAACCCCAGGAACCGCAAGTGGCGATCGTCGAAAAGGTCGACAATGCACGCGTCGTTCTGGTCGTCGGCGACTTTCTTGGCAGCGGGCTCGCCGAAGGCTTGGCCCTGGCCTATGCGCAAAGTCCGGCTGTCAGAGTAAGCGACCGAACCCGTGGTTCCTCGGGTTTCGTACGCACGGACTTTTTCGACTGGCCCGGCGAGATCGCACCGATGATCGACGCGGAAAAACCCGCCGCCGTGGTCGTCATGATCGGCTCCAACGACCGCCAGCAGATGCGCATCGGCCCGGTGCGGGAAGAAAAGCGAACGGAACTCTGGACCAAGGAATACGAAACCCGTGCGACGGCGTTCGCGACGGCAGTACGCGAAAAGAACATTCCCTTGATCTGGGTCGGTATGCCGGCGTTCAAATCCAGCAACATGACGTCCGACATGCTGGCATTCAACGATATCTACCGGCGCGTTGCGGAAAACGTCAAAGGCGAGTTCGTGGACGTCTGGGACGGCTTTGTTGACGAAAGCGGCGCGTTTGTGATGTCCGGACCGGACGTCAACGGTCAGCCGGTAAAACTCCGCTCCAACGACGGCATCAATGTCACCAAGGCCGGTAAACAGAAGCTCGCCTTCTACGTCCAGAAACCGCTGAGCAAGATATTGGGCGCCGCCGTTTCACCCAATATCGGCACACTTGGCCCAAAGAACCTGCCAGATATCGTGATTGATCCAGGCGCAGCCGACCGAACCGCGCCGATGTCGTTCACCGACCCGGAACTCGACGGCGGCGCGGAACTGCTGGGCCTCAAGACAACGCCTCGGGAGGCGCCGCGCACGCCGGCAGAACGTCTGACGATCAAGGGCGTCGCGGCTGACCCCTCGCCCGGCAGGGCGGACGACTTTTCAGGACCGAAGCAAACGCCGGTCGCGGTCACTCCGCCGTCTACGCCACCGACTGAAGCTACGACCGCCGTACAGCCTTGACGGTCACCCTTGGCAGCGTGAACGTCGTGTCTAGAGTGGCGGACCCGTCGATGGAATCGGCTCCGCCTCTCTTTGTTTTAGCATTCCGAAACCGGTTCCATTTTCGGGTCGTCCTGAAGCAACAAGATCGTCAGGCACGCCGATCGACCGCTACGCAGAAGCGGGTGCTATGCTACCGCGGCAGAACCGATGAACCCATCAGGAATTCGTCGATCGATTGTGCGGCTTGTCGCCCCTCGCGGATGGCCCAGACGACCAGTGACTGGCCGCGGCGGACGTCTCCGGCAGCAAAAAGCTTGTCGATGCTGGTCTTGTAGTCCCGGTCATTGGCGGCGACATTCGTGGAGCGGCGGTTGTCGACCGTGAGCTTCATCTGGCCGTCCAGTTCCTTCACCACGCTGTCGCTGATGGGACCGGCAAAACCGATGGCGATGAAGGCCAGGTCGGCGCGGATGACGAAGTCGGTGCCGGCTATCGGCCTGCGCCTCTCGTCGACCTCGCAGCAGCGGACGCCGATAAGGCTGCCGTCCTCGCCGATAAATTCAAGCGTGGCTACCTGGAACTCGCGCTCAGCACCTTCCGCTTGCGAAGACGATGTCCGCATCTTCGTCGCCCAATATGGCCACACAGTCAGCTTGTCTTCCTTTTCGGGCGGCTGCGGACGGATGTCGAGCTGAGTGACGCGCACCGCTCCTTGGCGGAACGCCGTTCCGACGCAGTCGGACGCAGTGTCGCCGCCGCCGACAACGACCACGTGCTTGCCGCCCGCAACGATCGGCTCCGACGGCCACGCGACGGACTGGATGTCCTCGCCCGCAACGCGGCGGTTCTGCTGTACGAGGTAGGGCATCGCGTCGTGAACGCCCGAGAGATCGTCACCGGGGATGCCCGCCGGCCTCGGCGTTTCGGAGCCGCCGCAATAGAGCACGGCGTCATATTCGGCCAGCAGTTCGCTGGTCTTTCTGTCCACCCCGACATTGACGCCGCAATGAAACGTCACGCCTTCACCCTGCATCTGCTCGACGCGGCGGTCGATATAGTGCTTCTCCATCTTGAAATCGGGAATGCCATAGCGCATCAGGCCGCCTGGACTGCTCTCACGCTCATACAGGTGGACATCATGGCCAACGCGGCCGAGCTGCTGCGCCGCCGCCATGCCGGCCGGGCCGGACCCGATGACGGCCACCTTTTTTCCGGTCTTGTGCTCGGCTGGATGCGGACGGATGTGGCCCATCTCATAGGCCTTGTCGGCCAGCGCCTGCTCGATGGTCTTGATGGCGACCGGAATGTCTTCGAGGTTCAGCGTGCAAGCTTCCTCGCACGGGGCCGGGCAAACCCTGCCGGTGAATTCCGGGAAATTATTCGTCGAATGGAGATTGCGGATCGCGTTGTCCCAATCGCCATTGTAGACGAGGTCGTTCCAGTCCGGGATCTGATTGTGGATCGGACAACCCGTCGGCCCATGGCAATAGGGCACGCCGCAATCCATGCAGCGCGCGGCCTGTTTCTCGACCTCCTTGTCCGACATCGGCAGCGTGAATTCCCGGAAATGCCGGATGCGGTCGGACGCCGGCTGGTACTTGTGCACCTGCCGGTCGATTTCGAGAAAGCCAGTTACCTTGCCCATTTCAGTTCCAGTTTCTTCGAGACGGCCTTACTGCCGTATCAGCATCGCAATCACCGTCTGTGATATGCCAAAGCAAATGACAGACGCTCCTTGATGTTAACCCGAGGGCTATTCGGCTGCCACGCCCATCCGCATACGCTCCATTTCGATCAGAGCGCGGCGGTATTCGACCGGCATCACTTTCCGGAACTTCGGCCGGTAGTTCGCCCAGTCGTCGAGGATCGCTTTGGCGCGCGTCGAGCCGGTGTAGTGCACATGATTTGAAATGAGCTGGTAGAGCCGCTCCTCGTCATGGCTGGTCATGTCTTCCGAAACGTCGACCCGGCCCTTGTGGTCGATATCGCCGCCGTGGTGATGGAGCTTTTCGAGCATGTCGTCTTCTTCAGGAACAGGCTCCAATTCGACCATCGCCATATTGCAGCGTTCGGCGAAGTCGCCTTGCTCGTCGAGCACATAGGCAACACCGCCCGACATGCCGGCCGCGAAATTGCGGCCCGTCGGCCCGATCACCACGACAACGCCGCCCGTCATGTATTCGCAGCCATGATCGCCCACACCTTCGACGACCGCGACCGCGCCGGAATTGCGGACAGCAAAGCGCTCACCCGCGACGCCGCGGAAGTAGCATTCGCCTTCGATAGCTCCGTAGAGGACGGTGTTACCGACGATGATGGACTCTTCCGGCACGATGCCGGTGTTTTCCGGCGGCCGGATGACAAGTCGGCCACCCGAAAGGCTCTTCCCGACATAGTCGTTGCCGTCTCCGATCAGTTCGAAGGAAACCCCGCGGGCGAGGAAGGCCCCGAAAGACTGACCGGCCGTGCCCCGCAGCGTGACGTTGATCGTGTCCTCGCGCAGGCCCTTATGACGGAAACGCCTGGCGACTTCGCCGGACAGCATCGCGCCTGCCGAACGGTCGACGTTGCGGATGTCCACTTCGATCCGAACCGGCTGGCGCGCATCCAGCGCCGGCTTCGCCAGCTCGATAAGCTTGCGGTCGAGCACATCGTCGATCGGGTGCTTCTGACGCTCCGTCCAATGCGTCGCCTCACGATCGGCATCCGGCTTGAAGAAAATCCTGGAGAAATCCAGGCCCTTCGCCTTCCAATGCGCGATCATGTCCTCCTTGGCGAGAAATTCGGACTGGCCAATGATTTCATCCATGTTGCGGAAGCCCATGTCGGCGAGCAACTGCCGCACTTCCTCCGCTACATAGAAGAAGAAGTTGATGACGTGCTCCGGCGCGCCCTTGAACCGCTTCCTGAGCACAGGGTCCTGCGTGGCTACACCCACTGGACAGGTGTTCAGGTGGCACTTGCGCATCATGATGCAGCCGGCCGCAATCAGCGGCGCGGTGGAGAACCCGAACTCATCGGCGCCCAGCAGCGCGCCGATGATGACGTCGCGACCGGTCCGCAGTCCACCGTCCACCTGCAGCGCCACGCGCGACCTCAGCCCGTTGATCACCAGGGTCTGATGCGTCTCCGCAAGGCCCATTTCCCACGGGCTGCCCGCGTGCTTGATCGAGGTCAGCGGCGAGGCGCCGGTGCCGCCGTCATAGCCGGAAATGGTGATATGATCGGCCCGCGCCTTCGCAACACCAGCAGCGACCGTGCCGACGCCCACTTCCGAAACGAGCTTCACCGAGACATCGGCCGCCGGATTCACGTTCTTCAGGTCGTAGATCAGCTGCGCCAGATCTTCGATCGAATAGATGTCGTGATGCGGCGGCGGCGAGATCAGGCCGACGCCTTGCGTCGAGTGCCGAACCTTCGCGATCGTCGCGTCGACCTTGTGCCCGGGCAGCTGCCCGCCCTCGCCCGGCTTCGCGCCCTGCGCCACCTTGATCTGCATCACGTCGGAGTTGACGAGGTATTCCGCCGTCACGCCGAAGCGCCCTGACGCGACCTGCTTGATCGCGGAACGCTCGGGATTGCGCCCGCCGCCAGGTAGCGGCAGGTAACGGTCCGGCTCTTCGCCGCCCTCACCGGTGTTCGACTTGCCTCCGATGGCGTTCATCGCCCGTGCAAGCGTCGTATGGGCTTCCCGCGAGATCGAGCCGAATGACATCGCCCCTGTCGCGAAGCGCTTGACGATGTCGGCCGCCGGCTGAACCTCGTCCAGCGGCACAGCTGCTCGTCCAGTCTCCCCGGCGAGCTTGATCCTGAAGAGGCCGCGGATCGTCTGCGCCTTGGCTGTCTGGCTGTCGATCTGCTCCGAATACTCCTTGAACGTGTCCCAGGAGCCCTTGCGCACGGCGTGTTGAAGTGTGGCGACCGCGTCAGGCGACCATATATGGGCCTCGCCGCGCATGCGGAACATGTACTCGCCGCCGACTTCTAGCGTGTTGCGCAGCACCGGGTCGTCGCCGAAAGCATCGCCGTGACGACGCACCGTCTCTTCCGCGACTTCCTCCAGCCCGACGCCTTCGATCGTTGTTGCAGTGCCGAAGAAATACTTGTCGACAAAGTCCGACTTCAGCCCGATCGCGTCGAATATCTGCGCGCCGCAATAGGACTGGTAAGTCGAAATGCCCATCTTGGACATCACTTTGAGGATACCCTTGCCGAGCGACTTGATGTAGCGGGCGACGATCTCGTGCTCGTCGACCTCTTCCGGCATATCGCCTCGCCGGTGCATGTCGAGCAGCGTATCGAAAGCCAGATAAGGATTGATTGCCTCCGCGCCGTATCCGGCAAGGCAGCAAAAGTGATGCACTTCGCGCGGCTCGCCTGATTCCACAACGAGTCCGACCGAGGTGCGCAGTCCCTTACGGATGAGGTGGTGATGCACCGCCGCCGTCGCCAGAAGCGCAGGCAGCGCGATGCGGTCCGGCCCGACCTGGCGGTCCGACAGGATGATGATGTTGTAGCCGCCTGCGACCGCTGCTTCGGCGCGCTCGCAAAGCCGCACCAGCGCGCCCGGCATGCCGGCCGCACCTTCCGCCGTCGCGTAGGTGATGTCGATCGTCTTGGTATCGAACCGGTCCTCGGTGTGTCCTATCGATCGGATCTTTTCCAGGTCGCCATTGGTCAGGATCGGCTGACGCACTTCCAGCCGCTTGCGGCGTGAATTGCCGACAAGGTCGAAAATATTCGGTCGTGGCCCGATGAAAGACACCAGACTCATGACGAGTTCTTCGCGGATCGGATCGATCGGCGGGTTCGTCACCTGCGCGAAGTTCTGCTTGAAATAGGTGTAAAGCAGCTTCGACTTGTCGGACATCGCCGAAATCGGCGTATCGGTTCCCATCGAGCCGACTGCCTCCTGACCCGTCGTGGCCATCGGAGACATCAGAAGCTTGGTGTCTTCCTGCGTATATCCGAACGCTTGCTGGCGATCGAGCAGCGTGACATCCTTCCTCAGTGCGCGCGGCTCGACGGGCTTCAAATCCTCCAGAATCAGCTGGGTATTGTGCAGCCAGGTCTTGTACGGGTGCTTCGAAGCGATCTGCGACTTGATCTCCTCGTCGGAGATGATCTTGCCCTTGACGAGGTCGATCAGCAGCATGCGGCCGGGCTGGAGCCGCCACTTCCTGATAATCTTTTCTTCCGGGACCGGCAGCACACCGGCTTCCGACGCCATGATGACCCGGTCATCGTCGGTGACGATGTAACGCGCTGGCCTCAAACCATTGCGGTCAAGGGTCGCGCCAATCTGACGGCCGTCGGTGAACACAACCGCAGCCGGGCCGTCCCACGGCTCCATGAGGGCCGCGTGATACTCGTAAAAGGCCTTGCGGTCCGCATCCATGAGCTTGTTGCCGGCCCAGGCCTCGGGAATGAGCATCATCATGGCATGGGCGAGCTTGTAGCCACCCTGGAACAGAAACTCGAGCGCATTGTCGAAGCAGGCCGTATCGGACTGGCCTTCGTAGGAGATCGGCCACAGCTTCGAGATGTTGTTGCCGAACAATTCGCTGTCGACAGACGCCTGCCGCGCAGCCATCCAGTTGTTGTTGCCGCGCACCGTGTTGATCTCGCCATTGTGCGCAACCATGCGGTAGGGATGCGCAAGCTTCCATGACGGGAAGGTGTTGGTCGAGAAGCGCTGGTGAACCAGAATAAGCGCCGTCTCGAAGCGCGGATCGGTCAAATCCTTGTAGTAGGCGCCGACCTGGTAGGCCAGGAACATGCCCTTATAGACGATTGTTCGCGCCGACAACGACACGCAATAGGAGCCGATGTCCTTGTTGTTGTTTTCAGCATAGATGCGGCCGGAGATGACCTTGCGCAGCAGATAGAGCCGCGCTTCATATTCCTCGTCGTCGTCGATGTCGGCCGGGCGCCCGATGAAGACCTGGCGATGGAACGGTTCCGCCGCGACGATAACAGGGGCCGTCGATAACGAGGAATTGTCGACGGGCACATCGCGGAAGCCTATGAGCGGCAGGCCCTCCGACTGCGCCAACTCCCGAATGACTTCGTTAATGTGCGCGCGCAATTCTGCGTCTTGCGGCATGAACCAGTGGCCGATGCCATAGTATCCCGCCGGCGGCAGTTCGATGTCCTGCTTGGCCATCTCCTCACGGAAGAACTTGTCCGGAATCTGCACCAAAACGCCGGCGCCGTCGCCCATCAGCGGGTCGGCGCCAACCGCGCCGCGATGCGTCAGGTTCTGAAGCATCGCCAGCCCGTCCTTGACGATCTGGTGCGACTTTACCCCCTTCATCTGCGCAATGAAGCCGACGCCGCAAGAGTCATGCTCGTTGCGTGGATCGTATAGACCCTGCGCCTGCGGCAAAGCGCCGGCAGTGGCGGTGCGTTTGACGGAAGCCGCTTTCGTCTGCGCGGCCGGCGTTTCACCCGTCGTCACAGATGGCGTCATCCCCGTCATCGTCCTTCCTCCGTCGCTTTCCCTCTCGGGCGTTTCCATCATTGCCAACCGTGCTTATGAACCGGCCAGCACATCATGCATCATATGTTGCGAAAGCCTTTTCGGCGCGGACCAGCCAGCGCCCCACCAGCCATCGCTCGCAGCGACGGCCGGAATGACGGAACTATACGCCAAATCCAGCCCGCTTCGTGCAGTTAAATAAGACAGCATTGCTGTCCTAAATTCGATATGACAGATATTGAACATCCTTACAAGACGGAAATGCAAAAGATATCCGCGATTGACGTAATAATCATTCGCGGCGCGCGCCAACCGCGTAAGGATATGACCAAGAGGCCGTCGCTTGGGCTGACTGGATGAAGGTCAATTTCTCATTCTTCCCCGCCCGTGATAGAAGGCCCGGCAATCGCAACCCCGTTCAACACAATTTTCCCCGGATTGACGATGTTTTTTGCCTCCGACAACTGGGCTGGAGCCCATCCGACGATCGCAGCGAGCCTTTCCTCTCATGCAGGCGGCTTTGCTCCGGCCTACGGCTCAAGCGAGATCGACCGCAAGGTCCAGGATCAGTTCAACGCAATCTTCGAGCGCGAAGTCGCCGTCTTCTTCGTAGGAACTGGGACAGCTGCAAATGCGCTCGCCCTGACATTGGCAAACCGGCCCGGCGGAATTGCTTTTGCACACCGCGCGGCGCATGTGATCGAGGACGAATGCGGCGCCCCGGAATATTTCACCTGCGGATCGCGGCTCTATCCCGTCGATGGTCCCAACGGGCGAATCGATTCCGCGAATCTGGAAAGAGCAATGGCGCGTTTCACGCCGGATTCCGTCCATGCAGGCCAGCCTATGGCCGTGACGATCACGCAGGCGACGGAAGCCGGCACCGTCTATTCACTCGACCACATTAATGCCATCGCAGCCATCGCAAAGCGCCACGGCGTGCCCCTTCACATGGACGGCGCACGGTTTGCCAACGCGCTGGTGGCCCTTGGGTCCAGCCCCGCTGAAATGACCTGGAAGCGCGGCGTGGACCTTCTTTCCTTCGGAGGCACCAAGAACGGCTGCTGGTGCGCCGAAGCGCTGGTGCTCTTCGATACGTCTAAAGCCCGCGATATGGGTTTCCTGCGCAAGCGTGCCGCCCAGCTCTTTTCCAAGTCCCGTTTCATCGCCGCGCAGTTCGAGGCCTATCTGGACGCCGGTCTGTGGCTGGAAACGGCAGCCCACGCCAACGCCATGGCGGCGCGCCTCGCCGCTGGCATTACCGCCTCGCCGGTCGCCAAGCTTGCCTGGGAGCCTCAAGCGAACGAAGTTTTCGCCATCATCAAAAAGGAAACGGCTGACAAGGCTCAGAAAGCCGGCGCCACCTTCTACGACTGGCACATCCCGCGCGGCTTCAGCGGCACGATCGAAGAGGATGACGGGCTCTACCGCCTGGTGACAAGCTTCGCCACCACCGCGGAGGAAGTCGACTGCTTCGCTAACCTTGTCCGCACCTGATGCCTCTGTGAACGCTGGCTGGCCGGAAAAGAAGCCGACTTGAGAATCAAGAAGGCGGCGCCTCGCGACGCCGCCTTTTCGTAGGATCTACTGCCTGGCTTAGGCAGCCTTGGCTTCTATCTGCTTGGCAGTCTTGGCCTGAGCAGCCGAAATCTCGATCTTGCGCGGCTTCATCTCTTCCGGGATGTTGCGCTTGAGATCGATGTGGAGCAGGCCGTTCTTCAGGCTGGCGCCGGTCACTTCCACATGGTCGGCCAGCTGGAAGCGGCGCTCGAAAGCGCGAGAGGCAATGCCGCGATAGAGCACTTCCGAGCCCTCGTTGGTCTCTTCCTTGCGCTCGCCCTTGACGGTCAGCACGTTGCGGTGGGCTTCGATCGAGATCTCATTCTCAGAGAAGCCGGCGACCGCCATGCTGATACGATACGCGTCCTCGCCAGTGCGCTCGATGTTATAGGGCGGATACGTCGTCTGGCCGCCATCCGGCTGCGCGAGCGAATCGAGCATCGTGAAAAGCCGGTCAAAGCCGACGGTCGAACGGTAAAGGGGGGAAAAATCAACATGACGCATGGTTTGTTCTCCTTTGAGCAACATGGTTTGCGTATGGCGCTTCGGGAAACCCATCCTGGCGTTTCCTGCTTGGCCAGCGACCCCTGTTTCGGCGGCCGCAGCAGTAACGTGGGAAGTGCCTTCCGCCGAATTTCAAGATATTTCCCAGCAACGAAAACAACGCTTCCCGATGAACGGAAAATGAACCGTCCTGTCGGGCGTCGTTCAGCCGCAGCCTGCTAGCGTCTCCAATATCGGAAAAGCGGTTGCTCCAGAACCAACCGCCGATCGGATCGAGCCGGGTGTAACGTCCCTTCCGCCTGGATCGACAGTCGCCGGAAGTCCGCTTCGTCGGGCTTCCGGCTCTTTTTTGACGTTATCTGTCACGCGGATTTCCTTTGCTTTTCAAGCGGCCGGTTGGCAATCAGGAGTTCTCACCCACCTTTTACTCCCCCGCAACGACGATCAGGGGCACCATGACGGAACTTCTCCACGAAATTCCGGAGAACGCCGCGCCCAGCCAGGCGACAGCCGGAACCTTCAAGACGCGCGACGGGAAGCAGATCCGTTATGGACTGTTCGGCGCGATGGCGCGGCCGTTGAAGGGGACGGTCGTCATTCTTCCTGGCCGCAACGAATGCATCGAAAAGTACTTTGAAACCATTGGTGACCTTGCAGCGAGAGGCTTCAGCGTCGCCATGTTCGATTGGCGCGGCCAAGGGCTTTCCGACCGGCTGATCCGGAATTCCGGATCAGGCCACGTCGACAGTTTCGACAGCTATGTGCGCGACCTCGAGCAGTTTTTCGACGAGATCATTCTGCCTGATTGCCGTGGGCCCTACTACATTCTTGCCCACTCCATGGGGGCGCTTGTGGCTCTGCTGGCCGCGCCGCTATTGGTCAACCGGGTGCGCCGAATGGTGCTGATCGCGCCCATGCTCACGCTGAAAAATATACCGTTCTCAATGAAAACAATACGGAGGCTGACGGCCACTCTCCATAGGACGGGTCTCGGCAGGCTTTCCGTTCGCAACCGCCGGCGCTCCTTCGAGCCCCAGCCTTTCGCCAGCAATGTGCTGACGACCGACCAGCGCCGCTACGAACGCAATCTGGAGCTTTGCCGAAGGTTTCCGGAATTGGCGCTGGGGAGCCCGACCGCAGCCTGGGTTCACGCCGCCTTCGTGGCCTGCGAAACAGTCAAGGATCCGGACTTCATGGCGAAGATCCGCATCCCATCCCTCCTGATCGCCGCGGGCGCCGACATGGTCGTGTCGACGCCCGCGATCGAGGAATACGCCAAGCGGCTGCGTTCGGGCAGAGCCCTGACGATCGATGGCGCCCGCCATGAGATTCTGCAGGAGGCCGATCTTTATCGGGAGCAGTTGCTTGCAGCTTTCGAGGCCTTTATCCCCGGAACCGGCGATAGTTGATGTGCGCCCTTTCGGACACGCAAAGGACGTTGCAACTCCTTGCCGATGCGGTCGGGTGTCCTTTCAGCGTGCGTGCAGCAACTTCAGCGCCGCGTCATGCAGGTCAGGCGAGCCTGCCGCAACGATCTCGCCGCCATTTTCAGCCGGACCGCCATCCCAGTTGGTCACTTTTCCACCAGCCTTTTCGATGATCGGGATCAAGGCCACGATGTCGTAGGATTGCAGGCCCACTTCGACCACCAGGTCGACATGGCCGGCCGCAATCATTGCATACGCGTAACAGTCGGTGCCGTAGCGCGCGAGTTGGACAGCCGATTTAAGACGATTGTAGGCTTCGCGCTGACCGCCGAGGAAGAGCGACGGCGTCGTGGTGCAAAGCGTTGCCTCTTTCAGCGCGACGCCCTTCCGCGTTTCCAGCTTTCGAGCGCCAAGCGGCCCCTCATAGTTCGAGCCGCCATCATTGGCGTAGAACAGCTCGTTTGTGAAAGGCTGCGCCATCATGCCGGCGGCGGCGGCACCATCGATCGTCAGTCCGACAAGCGTACCCCACAGGGGCACGCCGGAAATGAAGGAGCGGGTTCCATCGATTGGATCGATGACCCACAGATGCCGGTTCGCGCTGTTTTCCGGGCCGAATTCTTCGCCCATGATGCCGTGGTCGGGAAATTCGCGACGGATCACCGAGCGGATCGCCTGTTCGGCCTCACGATCGGCCTCGGTGACCGGATCGAACCCGCCCGAAAGCTTGTTCGACACCGCCCCCTGCTGACGGAACCGCGGCATTGTCTCGGCTGCGGCTGCCTCCGCGATTCGGCGGAAAAATGCCGCGCTTACGTCCAGTTTCGCCATGTGGTCCCCGATCGCCGGATTGGTTGCATTGGGCTTTGACACATAAGAGTGATTTAAAAAAGGGTAACTGGCCCGTTGACATTTGTGCAACGCACAATAAACTATTCATCGAACAGGGTTACTCCTGTTTATGCCCTCCTTGGGCGTTTCCTCCCTAGACTTGGGCCGCGTCGTGCAAGCGATGCGGTCTCTTTTTAAGCCCGAAAAGGCACGACTGGGAGAAGCTTCATTCGGCCGCCAGCGGAAGCCCATAGAAATGGTGCTCCGGTATGGCCATCAGGTCGGCCATGAAGCTCGTCAGGTCGTCGGCCAGCGCATCGAAGCCTGCCGATTTCTGGAACGTCCGCTCGTTCATATAGAGACCGCGGTTGATTTCGATCTGCAGTGCGTGCAGCGCCCTCGCCGGACGGCCGTAGTGTTCCGTGATGAAGCCTCCTGCATAAGGCTTGTTGTGGGCAACGGTATAGCCCATGCCGGTGAGCAGGCCGATGGCGGTTTCGGTCAACATGGCGGCGGCGGAAGCGCCAAAGCGATCGCCGATGATGAAATCCGGCCGCACTCCGGCTTCGCCGACGCGGATGCTGGCCGGCATCGAGTGGCAATCCACCAATACGGCAAACCCGAAACGGGCGTGCGTACGCGTCACGAGCCGTTTGAGCTGCTCGTGATACGGCTTGTAGATCAACTCGATCCGCGCAATGGCTTCCGCGAGCGGCAACCGGCCCGGATAGATATCGAGCCCCTCGCCGACCAGTTTCGGAACAGTGCCCAAGCCGCCAGCCACACGCGGCGACCGAACGTTCGCGAAGGACGGCACCGGCTCAGCGAACATGCGCGGGTCGAGTTCCCAGGGCTCGCGGTTCACATCGAGGTAGGCGCGCGGGAAGTTGGCGGCCAGCAGCGGCGCGCCAAGTACGACAGCCCCACCGAAAAGTTCGTCGACATAGCAGTCTTCCGAGCGGCGGATCGCTTCGCGATCGAGCCGCGCCATGGAAAGGAACCGGTCGGGATAATGCCGGCCGCTGTGGGGCGAGTTGAAAACGAAGGGGACGCGCTGATCAGCCGGACCTCGAACCTCGAACGTGTGAACCGCCGCGAAGTCCTCTGCTGCAGTCATGATCCCCGCCCAAAATGCCGAATTCGACGCTTCATGATGTTCGAACCGTGCCATTGGACCGGCTCGCTGTCCAGTCTGCCGAAGTCGGCTCTACGTAAAGTTGGGATTGCCGAACACAGCCATTCACTTGATGTTTACCCTCCGCTCTTCATATACGGAGCATGGTTAACAGGGTCGCATTTTGCGGCTCTGCAGTTGATTCGGACGGAAACGATGGCAAGAATTCTGCTCGCGGAAGATGACGACGATATGCGCCGGTTTCTGGTCAAGGCGCTCGAGCGCGCCGGGTACGACGTCAGTGATTTCGATAATGGCGCCAGCGCCTATGAGCGCCTGCGCGAAGAACCATTTTCCCTTCTGCTGACCGACATCGTCATGCCGGAGATGGACGGGATCGAATTGGCGCGCCGCGCCACCGAGATCGACCCGGATCTCAAGGTGATGTTCATCACGGGCTTCGCCGCTGTCGCGCTCAATCCCAATTCCAAGGCCCCCAAGGACGCAAAGGTGCTCTCGAAGCCGTTCCATCTGCGCGAGCTGGTAAGCGAAGTCGAGAAGATGCTCCACGCTGCCTGAGCGACCGTCGCGCCAATCCGGATTATGATTTCGCACGAGGGATTCTGACGGAATCCGAGTTACAGATTTCCTCTCGGACATGAAAGCCGAACGGTTTTATTTCGGGCCGAAGGTCCAGGCGGAAGGGTTCTCAACCACGTGTCGAAGCCCGCATGTTTCAGGAAAACCTGCTATTGACGCGCCTGACCAAAAGTGGTGTATGCGCGGCTCGGATGGGCGTGTAGCTCAGCGGGAGAGCACTACGTTGACATCGTAGGGGTCACAGGTTCAATCCCTGTCACGCCCACCATCCCTTTTCTGAAGAATACTAGTTTCTGAATATCGCCCCTTCAGGCCTCCTGCGCTTCCGCTACGCTCTGCGCCGCCTTTTGGCGCTGATAGTTGGCAGCTGACGCCGCGGCTGCGGCAGCCGGCTTCTCGTCCCCTCCCACCTGAACCGTCGGCTGGGCAAAATCGATCCCGTTTGCAACGAAAGCGTCGCGGATCATGGTGTAAGCCCTCCGCCTGATGACCGACTGCTGGCCGGGTTTTGCCATGAAGGCGAAACTCAATTCCATACCGAAGTCACCGAACTGTTCCACGCCCTTCATCTTCACGGTTTCGATGATGTAAGGCGCCAGTTCCGGATCTTCCTTCAGTTCCGCCCCTATCCCCTTTAACAGTTTCTTGACCTTCTTCACGTCCGTATCGAACGGAACGCGGATCATGAATTTGTCGATCACCCAATCCCGGCTCATGTTCTGGACAGCCCCCAGTGAGCCGAACGGGACCGTGAACACCGGCCCCCGGTGATGACGCAACTTCACCGACCGCAGGCTGAAGGATTCGACTGTTCCCTTGTAGCTGCCGCTCTGAATGTATTCACCGACCCGGAACGCGTCGTCCAGCATGTAGAAAACGCCGCTAATCACGTCCTTGACGAGGGTCTGCGAGCCGAAGCCGATCGCGACACCGAAAATGCCGGCGCCGGCGATCAAAGGCCCGATCTCGACCCCGAGCCCGGACAGCACCATGAGGACAGCGACGGTGGCCAAAAACACCGCAAGGATGTTTCGGAAAATGGGCAGCAACGTGCGTAGCCGGCCCCGGCGAGCCGCCTCGGTCTGGCTTACTGTCTCGTCAGGCGCAGACATCGCCAGCTTCCGGTCGATAGAAGCTTTCGCCAAATGCCACAGCAAATCGGCAACCAAAAGGATGATGACCCCGTGCAGCATGCCGCGCGTGATCCGGTTCACGGTCGTCTCATTTGCGGCCAGGACTGCAGGGCTGATACGCAAGAGGACCGCCAACCACGCGACCGCGAGCGCTATGACCAGGGCCCTTGCCCCCCGAGCGATCAGCACTGTCCGGGTCGATTGCGGCGAGCCCTGCTCGTCCAGGCGTGCCGCGAAAGTCTCCGCAACACGACCGGCGCCGTTCAATGTCTTGGGCAGCAACAAGATATAGATGCCAAGCCAAAGCACCACGTTGAGGCCCGCGACCCAAAGTCCCCACAGCACCACCAGATAGGCCGTGATGAGCCAGTTTCTGACGTTCAATCTTTCGGCTTGATCCGCGCCGTTTGGCCGTCGCCAGACAGCCTCGATAGCCAATGCCAGCAGCCCGATTCCCAGCAGGTAAGTGATCAGACGGGTGGCGCCCAGCGAGAACCCCAAGGAGGGCAGCAGACTGGCGGTGGCCCACCCTGCCAGGAAATAGCCGGCGAAGACAGCGACCCGGCGGTACCAGAATTCCGCTTCGATGTCCGTTGTCGGGATGAGCCGTGCTGACGCGCGATCGCTCGCAGCGGCGGTTGCCTCGCCGGGCGCAAGGAGCACCCTCGCTATCGCAATGACGGCGCGTGCGGCCACGAAGGCAACCAGATAGGTCAGGATGATCTGGTGAATCAGCGCGGGCCAATCGAAGGCCAGGAAAACACCGGCACTGACCAGGAAGAAAATCACCAGCGGCACAGTTTCGGCGATGAGATGGATAGCGATAGGGGGGGCCGCACCTCGCAAGGTGGCCAGCTTAGTGCTGCGCTCTTTCACGCGGCGTATTGCCCGTTTGAACAGCCATTCCGCTCCGAAGCCGAATGCCAACAAGGTCGCAAAGACCGAGAGAATGGCCGCGAACCCGTGGTTGTTGACCTCTGACTCAACCCTCGATGCAGCATTTGCAGCCTGCCTGGGGATAAGCGGAAGTGCATTACGCATCGAGATAAGGCGATTACGGATCGCCTGTTCCCAGCCCGAGATTTGCGAAGCGACCGCCGCTTCCGGCTCTTCCGACGCTGGTTGGGATTTCGTCGTCAGCCAGGCGCGAACATCGGGATCATCGAGCAGCTTGATCAGCTCCTGCACCTTTTCGGGCGGAGGAGGCGCTGCCGTGGAGGGCTGTGCAGTCTGTGCGGCCGAGTTCCCGGTCGTGGCGAGGACGCCGGTCAAGGATATGAACAGCGTGGCAAGGGCAACAAGGAACAGCGTCTTCGACTTGCAGATCATCGTCCATGCCCCGCTGTTTCCTGCTCACCCCACGTGCATATTAGGTTAATCTGAACGGTAGGACCAACACAAACCTTTGGCACTGCGGCGACGGGTTGCGGCGGCCTGATCAGTCCGAGCAAGAGCATCCTGCTCGAAACGTCATCCCTCTCCGGGTCAGTGAAGCACCAGAAGATCGCTCGATGAAAAGCTGATGTCCGCCTTGTCGCCCACAGCAGGCGGCGGAGAGGCGGGATTGTTGAAGGTGTCGAGCGAGACAAAATTCTTGCCAAGGCCGACACGAACCCGGATCACCGAGCCCAGGAAGCTGACATCCGCAATCTGCCCGCCGAGACTGCTATCACGGCCCGGCTGCTTTCCAAGCGAAATCGCTTCCGGGCGCAATGCGAGCGACACCACTTCGCCAGCTTTCGAGCCGTTGAGCGCGCCTTTGACGGTCACTTCTCCGGCATCGACGCGAACGGTGCCCTTCGCCGGGTCGGCGACCGTACCCTCTAAAACATTCAACGTTCCCACGAAATTGGCGACGAACCGGGTTGCCGGCCGATTGTAGATTTCGAACGGCGTTCCGACCTGCTCCGCCTTGCCGTTGTACATGACCACGATGCGGTCCGACATCGACAATGCCTCTTCCTGATCGTGCGTGACAAAGATGGTGGTGATGCCGAGCGTCTTCTGGATCGTGCGGATTTCTTCGCGCAGCGAGATGCGGACCTTCGCGTCGAGCGCTGAAAGCGGCTCGTCGAGGAGGAGCAGTTTGGGCTTCGGAGCGAGAGCGCGGGCAAGCGCCACGCGCTGCTGCTGGCCGCCCGAAAGCTGGTAGGGATAGCGGTCGCCGAAATCCGGCAGTTTGATAATCGACAGCATTTCCGCAACCCGCCGGTCTGATTCCGCCTTGGCGACACCGGCGACCTTCAGCCCGAACGCGATATTCTGCGCCACGGTCAGGTTCGGAAACAGCGCATAGGCCTGGAAGACCATGCCGATATTGCGCTGGTTCGGCTTGAGGTTGGTGACATCCTTGCCACCGATGAGGATGCGCCCCGCGCTTGGCTCTTCGAAACCAGCCACAACGCGCAGCATCGTCGTCTTGCCGCAGCCCGACGGGCCGAGGAAGGAGACGAACTCTCCGCCGCCAACGTCGAGATTGAAGTCCTGCACGACGGTGGTCGCGCCGAAAGCCTTGCGGACGTTCTGAATGCTGAGAAAGGGTTCCGGCATTGGCTCTGGTCTCTGGTTCAATTGGGACGGTTTGCCGATTTCGGCGCAAACCGCGACAAGATCTGTATCACCGACATGCAGCCCCAGGTAATGGCGAAAGCGATGATGGCGAGCGCCGCCGGCTCGTAGGCGCGGTTGGCGCCGATATTCTGTAGATAGGGGCCGAAGGCAGGACGGTTGAGCAGGCTCGCCATGGTGAACTCGCCGATGACGATTGCGAAGGTGAGGAACGCGCCGGAGAGCACGGCGATCAGCACATTGGGCAGAATGATCCGCGTAATAATTGTAGTCCAACCCGCGCCGAGGATTTGAGCCGCCTCGGTGAGCGTGCGCACATCGATGGTGCGCAGGCCCGTGTCCACCGCGCGGTACATGTAGGGAAGCGCTAGCGTGGCGTAGCCGATGACGAGTAGAAGATCCGTGCCGCGTGCGGTTGCGAGGAAAGGCAGCGGCGAGTTTGATCCGTACATGCGTATATAGCCGAAGACGATGACTATGGCCGGGATGACGAGCGGCAGCAGCGTGACGAATTCGACCACCGGCCTGATCTGCGGCAGGCGCAGCCTGATCCAATAGGCGGCTGGTACGACGATCAATACGCCCAGGATGATGGTGAAGATGGCGACCAGCACCGAATAGCCGAAGGTCTGCTGAAAGCGAACGTCGCTCAGCACAACCCGGTAGGCATCGAAAGAATAGACGCCGCGCCGCATGCGCAAGGAGAATTCCAGCGTTGCGATGAGCGGAATGAAGAAATACGCGGCGCCGACTGCGAAGGTCAGCCATGCCCAGAAGCGGCCGGCCTTCATTTCAGCCACCTTTCGCTGCGCGTTCGGAACCAGATGTAGAAGACGTTGGCGAGCCCGGTGATAAAGATCATGCCGAACGCGATAGCGTAGCCGAGATGGGCATCGTGCAGCACATCGCCACGGATCTGCGCATAGAGCAGGATCGGGACGATGTTGAGCGATGAGCCGGTGAGTGCATAGGCGGTGGCGATTGCACCGAAAGCGTTGGCGAAGAGGAGGATGACGGTGCCGAGGAAGCTCGGCCAGATCACCGGTATGACGACCATGCGCCAGTATTGCCATTGCGTGGCGCCGAGCGTTGCGGCGGCTTCGCCCCATTCCCTCTTCAGCCCGTCGATAGCCGGGGTGATGATGACCACCATCAAGGGAATCTGGAAATAGAGATAGGTGAGGGTCAGTCCCCAGAAAGACAGAATGTTGAAGCCGTGCGCATAAATGTCGAGGCCGAACACTGTCTTGAGCAGCACAGTAGCCAGGCCGAGCCGTCCAAGCGTGGCGAGGAAGGCGAATGCGAGCGGTATGCCAGCGAAATTCGACGCGACCCCAGAGAAGGTGAGCGTGGCCGAGCGGATCCAGTTGGGCAGGCCGCCGCGCACGATGGCTACGGCGATTGCCAGACCGATCAGCGCTCCGAGTGTGGCTGAAGCGAGGCTGACCTTGATCGATATCCAGTAGGCGGCGACGATCGACGGCTGCGAAAGGGCCGCGATGTTCTCCAGCGTAAATTCGCCCTGCTCGTTCCGAAACGCACCCAGGATCAGATAGGCCGTGGGAAGGATCAGGAACATGACCGCGAAGATGAAGAACGGCGCGACGCCAAGCCATTGCGTCGGCAGCCTCACTCCGCGCGCAGCTTCCGGCGGGGTCGCCGTAGCGGCGCTGGACGGGTCTGAGAGGCTTATGTTGGTCATGCGCCAGCTTGGCCTTCGCGAACGAGATCCGGGCGGCTTTTAGAGCCGCCCGGAGAAGAATTCACAACACTTATTGAACGTTGGCGCCGACCACGGAATCCCAGTTCTTGGTGATCGCCTCCTTCGAGGCGGCCTGCTCGTCAAGCGTCGGGAACACGGCTGCCTCATAGGCGGCAGCCGGCGGCATCTTGTCCAACAGCTCCTGCGGGATCTTGCCGTTCTTGGCGAGATCGTTGAAGCGGATCGGGTGGCAATAGCCCTTCAGCCAAGCGAGTTGGCCTTCATCCGAATATAGATGCTCCATCCACAGCTTCGCCGCATTCGGATGCGGCGCAAAGGCGCTAATTCCCTGCACATAGACGCCAGCAACGACGCCGCTCTTCGGGACGATAACATCGACCGGCGGATTACCGTTCAGCGTGTCGCGGCCCGAAAGCGCGTTGTAGTCCCAAGTGACGAGGATCGGCGTCTGGCCCTGAGCCAGAATTCGCCGACTTGCCGATCACCGGCACGAAATTGCCCTTGGCGTTGAGTTCCTTGAAGAACTCGAGGCCAGCCGTGCCGGCTGCTTCACCCGCTGCGGCGCCCTTCGACAGCCCAGCGGCATAGACGGCCTGAATGGCCTGGTTCGAAGCGCGGGGATCGCCGGCGAGCGCGACGGCGTTCTTGTATTCGTCCTTGAGCAGGTCGGCCCAGTCAGCCGGTGGATTCTTGACAAGGTCCTTATTCACTTCGAAGGCAAGCACGCCGTAGTAGTCGCCATACCAGTGACCTTCTGCATCCTTTACGCTGTCGGGGATCGTGTCCCACGTTGACACCTTGTAGGGCATCAGGAGCCCCTCAGCCTTGGCGGACGGGCCGAAGGACAGGCCAACGTCGATAACGTCCGGCGCCTGTGGGCCCTTGTTGTCCTTGTTGGCCTTGATTGCCTCGATCTCATCGCCGGAGCCGGCGTCGGGATTGAGCTCATTGACCGTGATTTCCGGGTACTTCGCCTTGAACCCTTCGATCACCGCGCCGTAACCACACCAATCATGCGGCAGGGCGATTGTGGTAAGTTGGCCTTCCGCCTTGGCCGCCGCGACAAGCTCGTCCATCGACTGAGCCGACGAAATAGCGGTCGTCACCATAAGTGCCGAAGCTGTAAGGGAAAGTATCTTTCCCGCAAATCTCAACATGTGTTCTCTCCGTTAAACTGACGCCCTTCGACGCCTGCGATGTCCGTTATCTTCGTCAAATGACAGTCGCATGAAGATCGAACGAGACGGAACGCCTGCGGCGAAGAAACTGGTACTTTTCTGGTTATTTCAAGTCGACGACAACGCCACGTTGGGCGGCGCTTCGAGATGCAATTCTCTCGTTTCCTCCCTGCCCGGTTCCCTTTTTCTTATCTAAGCACGTCCTCTCATAGCCGGCAAAGCACTTCGTCAGATTGTGCCGGCGATGGAATTCTCAAGCAGCGTGAGCGCGGCCTTCTTCGTTAGCTTAACAGGATTCCCGCCGGCTGTCGGGTCGACGACCGCCATATCCGCGATCAGCGCCTTCCGCTTCTTGTCCATGTCGAGCCCCTTGATAAGGCCCGGCAAAGTATGAGGAACCTTGAGTTCCTTGCGCAGTTTCAGAATGGCTTTAGCAAACCCGTCGAAGCCGCCCTTGATGCCGACATAGGCGGCAAGGCGTGCGATACGCTCATCAATGGCGTCGCGGTTGAATGCGAGCACATAGGGCATGAAGACAGCATTGGTCATGCCATGATGCGTATCGTAGAGCGCCCCGACCGGATGAGAAAGCGAATGGATGGCGCCTAGCCCCTTCTGGAAGGCCGCCGCTCCCATGGCCGCCGCACTCATCATGTTGGCGCGCGCGGTGAGGTCCTTGCCGTTCGCGAAAGCCTTGGGAAGGTTCTCGAAGACGAGCCGGATGCCCTCGACGGCAATGCCGTCCGCCATCGGGTGATAGCCGGGAGCGCAATAGGCTTCGAGGCAATGAGCCAATGCATCCATTCCCGTCCCGGCGGTGATGAAAGGCGGCATGCCGGTCGTCAGTTCCGGGTCGGCGATGACAATCGCAGGCAGCAGCTTCGGATGGAAGATGACCTTTTTGGTGTGCGTTTCCTCGTTGGTCAGCACGCCCGCACGGCCGACTTCGGACCCTGTGCCCGCCGTCGTTGGCACGGCAACAATTGGCGCGATGGCCTCGGAATTGGCACGCGTCCACCAGTCGCCGATATCCTCGAAATCCCAGATCGGGCGTGCCTGTCCGGCCTGAAAGGCGATCAGCTTGCCAAGATCGAGTGCCGAACCACCGCCGAAGGCGATGACGCCGTCATGCTTGCCCTTCTTGAAGGCGGCTATACCGGCTGTCAGGTTCGAAATCGACCGGGTTTGGCTTCACCTCGGAGAAAACGCCGTAGCGGACTTTCGCTTCGTCGAGAATGCGCAGCGTCCTGGCAACGACAGGGAGCTTGGCAAGCCCCGGATCGGTGACGAACAATGGGCGCTTGATCCCGGCCGCCGAAAGCGTATCCGGCAGCTCCGCAATACGACCTGCGCCGAAACGAACGGTCGTTGGGTAGTTCCATTTTGAGACAAGTTTGGTCATCGAGAACGAAAGCCTTCAAGACTGTTAGACGGGATTGCCCCTCTCCGTTTGGGAGAGGGGCAATTGAAATCTGCGACGAAATTCTAGATCACCTCGCGCAGATGGTATGATTTGGGCCGGGTCAGATTGTCGTAGCCGATTGCCGACATCGCTGCCCCCTTGCCCGTGTCCTTGACGCCGGTCCACACAAGGGCCGGGTCGATGTAATCGCAGCGGTTCATGAAGACGGTGCCCGTCTCGATGCGGTCGCCGATCGATGCCGCCCGATCGGTGTCGGTGGTCCAGATCGAGGCGGTGAGCCCGTAGGGGCTGTCGTTCATGAGCGCGATTGCGTCTTCGTCGCTCCTTACCTTCATGATGCCGACGATCGGACCGAAACTCTCCTCGCGCATCACGCTCATCTGGTGGTCGACATTGGTCAGCACTTCCGGGGCTAGGTAGGGCGACCCGGGATTGTCCTGATCGACCTTCATGCCGATGTGCGCCTTGGCGCCCTTGCGCAGCGCCTCGGCCTTCTGCTCGCGGATGAAGTCGGCGAAGCGCGCCTGCGCCATCGGCCCCATCGTCGTCGCGTGGTCGAGCGGATTGCCGACGACATAGTCCTTGGTCAGCGAAATGAAGCCATCGACGAAATCGTCATAGACCTTCTCGTGGACGTAGACGCGCTCGATGCCGCAGCAGCACTGGCCGGAATTGTAGAAGGCGCCGTCGACGAGATTGTCGATGGCATGGTCGAGCTTGACATCGGGCAGCACGTAGGCCGGGTCCTTGCCGCCGAGCTCCAGCCCGAGCGTCGTGAAGGTGCCGGCGGCGGCTTGTTCGATGGCGCGTCCGCCAGCGACCGAGCCGGTGAAATTGACGTGGTCGATCTTGCCCGAACCGAGCAGACGCTCGGTCTGGCCATGGTTCATGACGATGTTCTGGAATAGGCCTTTCGGCAGGCCGGCCTTGTCGAAGGCCTGCTGGAAGCGCTCGCCGACGAGCAGCGTCTGCGCGGCATGCTTCAGGATCACTGCGTTGCCGGCGATCAGCGCCGGGACGATGGTGTTGACAGCTGTGAGGTACGGATAGTTCCACGGCGCGATGACCAGCACGACGCCGAGCGGATCCTTCTTCACATAGCGGCGGAAGCCTGCCTTGTCGTTTGCGATGACTGGCTCCAACGCATCCTCGGCGATCTGGACCATATAGCGCGTGCGTTCCTCGACACCGCCTTTTTCGCCCCCGTAGCGGACCGGCCGGCCCATCTGCCAGGCAAGTTCCGGCACGATCTCGTCGTTCATCGAAAGCAGTGCTTCGAGGAATTTCAGCGCATACTGTCCGCGCTCTGCGATCGGCGTCCCCGCCCACTGCGGCTGCGCCGCCTTCGCGCGTTCGACCGCCGCGTTGATTGCGGCATCGGTGGCGACCGGCCGCTCGGCAAAGACCGAGCCGTCGATCGGGGACTTTATCTGGACAGTTTCCGTCATTTCTACACACGCACCCTTCCAAATACCCGTCAGTACCGCTCGAACCCCCGCTTCAGTTCCCAATCGGTGATGCGGCGGTCGTATTCGAACTGCTCCCACTGCGCGGTGTGGACGTAGTGCTCGACCACGTCACCGCCGAGCGCCTCTCGCAGCATCTTCGATTCGGCAAATGTTCGGTCGCCTCGCGCAGCGTCTTCGGAATCTCCGGAAGGTCGGCCCATAGTAGGCGTCGCCGACGAACGGCTTGGAAGCTCCAGCTTCTCGTCGATGCCGGCGAGGCCGGCGGCGATCAGCGCGGCGAAGGCGAGATACGGGTTGAGGTCGGCGCCGCCGATCCGGCATTCGATGCGGATCGCCTTCGTCCCCTCGCCGCAGAGCCGGAAGCCGGCGGTGCGGTTGTCGCGGCTCCAGATCGCCTTGGTCGGCGCGAAGGTGCCGACCTGGAAGCGCTTGTAGGAGTTGATGTAGGGCGCGAGGAACCAGGTGATGTCGCCGGCATATTTGAGCTGCCCGGCCACGAACTGGCGCATCAGCGCCGACATGCCGAACTCGCGCCTTCGGATCGAAGAAGAGCGGCGTTCTTCCCGTCCGTGTTCCACAGCGAATGCATGGATGTGGCTGGAGTAGCCGGCGAGCGCCGTAATCCCACTTCGCCATGAAGGTGACCGCCTTGCCCATGCCGGCAGGCGATCTCCTTGCATGCCGTTCTTCAGGATGACATGCCGGTCGGCCATCTCGAGCGCGTCGGCGTAGCGGACGTTGATCTCCTCCTGGCCCGGCCCCCACTCGCCCTTGGAGTTCTCGACCGGGATGCCGGCGCCTTGCAGCCCGTTGCGGATGGCGCGCATGACGTCCTCTTCCTTGGTGGTCTGCAGGATGAGGTAGTCCTGGATGTAGGGTCCGGCGTGTCGCAGCTCTGCCAATGCTTTGCGCGCGCCGACGTCGTAGCTCTCGTCGAAGAGGTAGAATTCGAGCTCGGACGCGAAAAAGGCGAGGTAGCCGCGCTCCGTCGAGCCGCGCGACCTGTCGCTTCAGGATGGCGCGCGGCGACTGCGGCAAGATCGTGATGGTGGTGGTCGAGCACGTCGCAGAGCACCAGCGCCGTCTTTTCCAGCCAGGGGATACGGCGGAGCGTCGCCATGTCGGGCTTCATGACGAAGTCGCCGTAGCCCTTCGCCCAGCTCGCGGCCTCGTAGCCGGGCACCGGCTCCATGTCGATGTCGTTGGCAAGCAGGTAGTCGCAGCCGTGCGTCTCGTCGTAGGCGGATGTCGACGAAATACTTCCCTGAAAGCGCTTGCCGATCAGGCGGCCCTGCATGTCGACGGCGCAAGCGACCACGGTATCGACTTCGTCGGCCGCAACCGCTTTCTTCAGCTGATCGAACGAAAGATTTCCGGCCATCTTCTTCCTCGTCAAAGCGCCAGCCGGCCCACCGCCTCTCGCCGCGGAGCCCACCAGGAGAGGGCTCCGCGGATAGTTCGCTCAGCCGTAGCGGTAGGGCGGGCCGGCCTTCTCCATGTCGGCATTGTAGTCCTTGAGGATCTGCACGACCTTGGCGTTGCGCGGGCTCTGCGCCGGCGATCTCGTCCCAGAAGGTCTTGCGCCGCGTCCTCGACCGTCTTCCATTCCGCGTCGGGGATCGAGGTCAGCTCGAGCTTGCCGTTGGTGCGGTAGTTGCGCCTCGCCCCCCCAGTACCAGTGCTGGCGGTAGTAGTGCGAGCTGTCGATCGCGAGCCGGAAGAGCTGCTTCAGGTGCTCCGGCACCGCGTTCCACTTCTCGGTGTTGACGAAGTAGGAGCCGACCCAGGCGCCGTGAGATGGGGTTGGTCAGGTAGTACTTGAGCGACGTCGGCCCAGCCGACCGTGTGCATCTCGGTGATGCCGCACCAGCAGACGCCGTCGAGCTCGCCGGTCTGGATCGCCGACCTCGACGTCCTCGTAGGGCAGCGTCACCGGCACGACGCCGAACTGCGATCAGGAACTGGCCGCCGGTCGGGAAGGTGTAGACGCGCAGGCCCTGCAGGTCGGCGAGCGAGCTGGATCGGCTTGGTGGTGCCGAAGTTGCAGGGATCCCAGGCGCCGGTGCCGAGCCAGGTCACGCCGGATGTCGGCGTAGGCCTCCTCCCAGATCTCCTTCAGCCCGTGCCAGTGCCAGAGCGCCGGCACGTCGAGCGAGTAGCGCGAGGCGAAGCGGGAAGTAGGCGCCGAACACCTCGACGTCGACCGGCGCGGCGGCGGAGTCGTCGTCGCTCTGCGCGGCGTCGATCGTGCCCGCCTGCACGGCGCGGAACAGCTCGCCCTGCGGCACGAGCTGGTCGGCGAAGTAGAGCTCGATCTCCATCTCGCCGTTCGCCGCCTTGTTGAAGGCGTCGATCGAGGTCTTGATCACGTGCTCGGCGAGCGGCGCGCCGGCATAGGTCTGCAGCCGCCACTTGATCGGCGCCTGCGCCTTGACGTAGGGCGCGGCAAGCGTCGAGGCGCCGACCGCCCCGGCGCCGACGAGGCCGGCCTTCTTCAGGAAATCGCGCTTGTTCAGTCGGTCTTGGTCATTGCCAGTTCTCCCTGCGGTTGCTCTTGTTGGAATGTACTTTCAGCCCATGAACGTCCTATCTGACCTCGTGAGGCACCGTCCACGGTCACCGCAGCGCATCAGCGCTGCGAATAGAGCTCCGGCAGCCAGAGCGCGATCTGCGGAAAGATCATGATGATGACGATCGATCAGGACCATCAGGAAGAAGAACGGCACGATCGAGCGGTAGATGTCGACCAGCGTGATCTCCGGCGGCGCCATCGCCCGCATCAGGAACAGGTTGTAGCCGAACGGCGGCGTGATGTAGGCGATCTGGCAGGTGATGGTGTAGAGGATGCCGAACCAGATCAGGTCGAAGCCGAGCTCGCCGACCAGCGGAATGTAGAGCGGCGCGACGATGACCAGCATCGCGGTGTCGTCGAGGAACATCCCCATGATGATGAACGAGAGCAGCATCATGATGAGGATCGCCCAGGGGCTGAGGTCCCAGCGCTCGAGCAGGAGAGTGCTCGATCGCCCGACCGGCGCCGAGCCCGTCGATAGACCGAGCTGAAGCAGAGCGCGGCGAGGATGATCCAGAGGAACATGCAGCTGATCGCCGAGCGTCTTGCGCGTGCGTGTCCTCGATCATCTTCCAGGTGAGCTTGCCCTCGCACCAGCGCGGCGAGGGTCGCGAGCGAGCGCGCCGACGGCGAGCTCTCGACCAGGCTGGTGATGCCGACGAGGAAGAGGCCGATCATGATCGCGAAGATGACGAGCGGCACGATGCCGTCGCGCAGCAGCGCGAGCTTCTCGCCCAGGTGATCGTCGCGCTCCTCCTGCGGCAGCGCCGGGCCGAGCTCGGGCTGGAGCAGGCAGCGGACGTAGATGTAGAGCGACGAAGATCGCCGCCATCAGCAGCCCGGGCAAGACGCCGGCGAGCCAGAGCTGGCAGGACCGGCTGGCGCGCGATCATGGCGTAGAGCACCAGCACCACGCTCGGCGGGATCAGGATGCCGAGCGATCGAGCCGCCCTGGATGACGCCGGTCACCATGATCTTGTCGTAGCCGCGCTGGAGCAGCTCCGGCAGCGCGATGGTGGCGCCGATCGCCATGCCGGCGACCGAGAGGCCGTTCATGCGCCGAGATCACCACCATCAGCCCGATGGTGCCGAGGGCGAGCCCGCCGCGCACCGGCCCGAACCAGACGTGGAACATCCGGTAGAGGTCGTCGGCGATGCCGGACTCCGAGAAGCATGTAGCCCATGAAGATGAAGAAGCGGCACGGTGATCAGCGGATACCAGTTCAGCACCTGGAAGCTGCGTTGAAGGGCATCTCGAACGCGCCCTTGCCCCAGAGCCAGAGCGCCGCCACGGCGCCGACGAAGCCGATGACGCCGAAGACGCGCTGGCCGGTCAGGAGCAGCACCAGCATGCGTGGCGAACATGAAGATGGTGATGAATTCGGAGCTCATTCGATCGGCTTTCCGCGCACGATCGCGATGTCCTTGAAGAAGGCTGGAGATCGCCTGCAGCAGCATGAGGAAGACGCCGATCGTCATGACGACCTTGATCGGCCAGAACGGCGGCGCCCAGGCCGAGTAGTTCTTCTGGTCGTAGATGATGGCGTATTCGGTGCTCGACAGGCCGCCGGCAGAACAGGACGACGAGATAGAAGATCACGAAGAGGATCGGTGATAGCGTCGGTCAGCGCGCGCCTCCGCGCCGAGAGCCGGTCGTAGAACAGATCCATGCGGACATGCGCATCAAGCTGCAGCGCATAGGCGCCGCCGAGCAGGTAGTAGGCGGAGAGCAGGAACTGCGACATCTCGAGCGCCCAGTTGACAGGCACGCCGAAGAACGCGCGCAGGAAAGTCGAGTAGAGCAGGACCGCCGCCATCACGAAGAATAGGTACATGGCGAAGCGTCCGACACCGTAGTTTAGTGCGTCGATGGCGCGAACGAGTCGTACTATGGGTTCCGGCAACGTTTTTCCTGTCTCTTTCCAATCGCTCGGTTTGGCCTGTCCTACCTAAACGGTACACGAAGAGGCCGGCACATAGTCATGAAGTCGGTACGGCATCATTGGACGTGTTCATGTGAGATAGAATTCCGGCAAGCAGATACGCCCATCTCTGCTGCTGCTCTTCTCTCGCGATCTCATCATTGCGGATCTCGATCATCGCGCATGGCAGATCGCGTGAACGCGCGTGCCGTTCCAGCGTGTGGTAAACACCGTCCGCGGGCGAATAGGGTTCGTTGATGCCGACAATGACCCCGTTCAACGCACAGAGCGCAGCGATCAGGGGCACTGCTAGACGGCGATCCTCATCATGAAGGACGCCGATGTGCCAAGGCCGCGCTACGCGTTTGTAGACCGGCGTAAAGGAGTGAATGGAAACCAGCCGCGTCTCGCGCCCCACCGCCAGGCGTTCCGAGACGACAGCGTCGATCTCGGCGTGAAACGGCTCGTACGCCAGAGCGATGCGCTCCGCGCGATCGTCTGTCGACAGTCTCGCATTGCCCGGAATCGCCGTCGTTTCGCTGACCGCCGGAATGAGGTCCGGTGCATCGAGAGACCGGTTGCAGTCGATCACCAGCCTCGACACCCGCGACTCGATCAGAACCGCGTCAAGGTTATCCGCCATGCGCCGGGCGACCGGTGCGGCGCCCGGATCCCAGGCGATGTGGCGCGCCAGATCGCTCGGCGCGAGGCCCAGCGTTCCAAACTGCTCCGGAATGAAATTGGAGGCATGGTCGCAAAGCAGAACAACCGGACTGCGCCCCCTTCGGTTCGTGGTCCGGACCAGATGCGACGGACTGTGCGGAGCAAGCCGCGCCTTATCCATCCCGCTGTTCCCCTCGGCGCTGTAACGTACGTTACGAATCTTCTATCTTTGCGCCATTGCGGATGATTTCATACGTCTTATTATGTTTTGTCAAACGCGTTTTCCGCGAATGGAGGATGGCGCTGCGACAAGAAGGGGAAAACGGCCCGGCCGTCATCCCCGTGAGGGAGCGTAGATGGGCACGAGCATCGCCGAACTGATCGCCGACCGGATCGACGCCATGCCTGCGGGCGAGAGACGCGCAGCGCAGACACTGGTCGCCAATTATCCGTTGATCGGCCTTAAGACGGTTGCCGATTTCTCCGCCCAGGCGGGCGTTAGTTCGCCGACAATATTGCGATTCGTCGCGAGGCTGGGCTTCCAGAACTATCCCGAGTTCCAGTCCGCGCTGCAGGACGAGCTCGCAGCGCAACTGCAGTCGCCGCTCTCACGCACAACCGGCATTGCAACGCCCAGCCGCCGCGGCATATCGCCGGCGCTCGAGGCGACGCTGGAGAACATCGGCGAAACATTCCGCCACGTCTCCGACAAACAGCTTGGCGAGATTGTTGGACAGCTGTCCAATCAGCGCGCCAAGACGTTCCTCATCGGCGGACGCTTCACGGATCCAATCGCCCGCTACATGGCGGCGCACCTGACGATCATCCGGCCGAACGTCTTTCACCTCACCGGACAGGAAAGCAACTGGCGGGACAGGCTGATCGACATGGGCAAGCGCGATGTCCTCGTGATCTTTGACATTCGCCGCTATCAGGAGAGCCTGATCCGCTTCGCCGAAAAGGCCCATGCGCGCGGCGTTCAGATCGTGCTTTTCACCGATCAGTGGCTGTCGCCCATCGCCCGTTTCGCGCGGCATGTCATCGCGGGCAGAACTTCTGTGCCGTCCGCCTGGGACTCGTCGGCTGCTCTTTTCGTTGTCGCCGAGGCGCTGATCGGCGAAATCACGCGCGAGCTTGAGTCGGATAGCGCCAGACGTATCCGCGAAATGGAACAGCTGCGCTGATGGGTGCACGCCGCGCTTGGCCGTAAGCCAGCTATATAAGTTACCGCTCACGTTACAGATAATT
>CAVTKY010000004.1:0-36098 GCA_963735385.1 uncultured Alphaproteobacteria bacterium
GGCCAGGTAGACCGCGATGCTAGCAGCCTTCACATCCTTGCCGCCGCGACGGCCGACGATCAGCCAGGCTTCGGTCGCCGGCCTGTCGGGCGTGTCGTCGCGGCCGGTCAGTTCCCTGAAAGTGGCAGCCTCGGCAGGATCGAGGCGCGCGCCGAACAGCGCCTTGTCGACCACGCGCCACCGCGCCCAGCTGTCGCCCGTGAACCAGGGACCGAAGAGATGCGAATTGGTGCAGGCTTCGGCGAAGGAAAAGCCCGAACCGGTCATCCGGACCGATTGTCCTTGGCGCGCAGGTAGGCGTCCAGGCTGGGCGTCACATCCCTGGCGCGGCGTTCAAGGCCAATGTCGACCAGCAGGCGGCGCAGGCTGTTGGCGGCCGCACAGTAGGTCGCGGATCCGATTTCCTCGCCCGCCGCCAGCCTGACCTCCACCGCTTCACACCAGACGCAAAGTGAGGCCGCACGACGGATAATCGCGCGCTGCGCCTCGGAGATCACGTCGGCGCCGCCGAGGTCGCTGACGAACTCGGCGACCAGGTCGCGGTAGCGTCGCGCCAGGGCGGTGCGGCCGTCGAGACCCTCGATGAACAACCGGGCGCCATTGGAGACGGCACTTTTGCCCTTCGTTGCCTGGTCTATCGCGTTACTACCCAGGGACATGTTTTGGCCTCGAAAAGCCCATGCGTGTTGCCATGACCTTGCCATAACCAACAATGCCTGACTGGAAGATACGTAGAAATGGCCCAAAAGCAAGGCGCTCTCATAACTTGGCCAAGCGGTAACCAACCGGTTGGGCTCTCTCTAGAAAAGCGAATGAATATCAAAATACCTCAAAAGAAAATGTCGATGCCGATTGCACTAGGGTTTGTTCTGTTGCCGCTGCCCGTGGCGGTCGGATCGCGAAACTGTCGAAACTGTCGCTCGCGCGCGCGCGAGGGAGAAGCTGTCGTCCTTTAGGATGGAGAGAGAGGAAAATTCTCTCCTTCCCGCGCGTACTGACACTTTCGACAGTTTTATCATCTGCGGTTGCATTTCTCGCTCACTGCGAGCCTGATTTCGATCTACGGTTGCGCAGCTTCATGAATGCCGCTCGACCGGCCTCGCGACGGGCTAACTCGGCTTTCGTCCGCTCCGCGAACAGCGTGTGGACGGCCGGATTGACGGTCCATGTTCCGGGGTCGTTCCTTCGCCGCTGCTCGACGCGGATCAGCCAGCCGAGCGCGAACAGCTGCTCGAACAGTTTGCGGATGTTCCAGTCGTCGAGCTTGACCCGCGACCCGATGGCCCGCTCGACCACGCGGTTGGTCACCTCGGTCAGGCCCTGAACCAGAATGAGGCCCGCGATCTGTCGTCAGCGCGTCCTGATCGTCCGACAGGCCGAGCGTTCCGGCGAAGAAGGCAAGCTGGTGCGGCTGCACGAACTCGGTCAGGAAGCGCTCGACGCGCTCCGCCGTGTCGAGTGAGATTTCGAACGGCAGATCGTGGTCGAACGCGTGTTCGATGCAGTGGAACAGGACGCAGAGGCGGGCGAAGGTGCCCTCTGCCTTGAGGAAGGCCGACGCCACCTTGCTGTTGACCTGCTTGATCGGCCCCAGCTTGTGGGTGGCCTTCTGAACGCGGTACATCACCTGCTGCGCCGCGTCATCGAACCTCAGGCGCTTCTGGACGATCCCGTCCAAGGCGGAGGTGGGCCGTCTCCGCATCTCGAAGAGCTTCCGGATGAGAGCCTTGTAGCGCTTCGCCTCGTTGCCCTGCGGCTCGTCGCGGGCGATGGTTCCTGGCCTGAGGATGATGGTCAGTAGGCGCTGCAGCAGCCCGTCGTCGGCGGCCTCGCGGGCGATCTCGCGGATCTTGTCGGGCTGGATGCCGCCGAGGATGCAGACGCTGAGATTGGGGATGATCTTGTTGCCGCGCGTGATGCGGTTCGACGCCCTGCGGCCGCCGTTGTACGCCTCCAGCCAGAAGGGCCGGTCGCTGCCGCCCCTGCCGCTCGCGTAGCGCTCCATCGAGCCGAACCAGCCCGCCAGTTCGTCGTGGCAGACCATCAGTCCAGCAGGGCTCCCGGCCAGCGCCTCCTCGACCGCCTCGATGGTCGTGTCGTTGAGCAGCGTGCGCTCGGACTTCGGCGGCGGCGGACCGTTCCGCTTCTCCTCCTTGGTCAGCCGCTCGTAGGCGTCCATCGCCTCGCAGAAGGCCCGGAACAGTTCGGCGTCGATCTCGGCGAGCGGTGCCGTCGCCGCGGCGATGATCGGGCGTTTTCTTGTCGGAGACGTCGCCGACCACCGCGACCCAGATGCGGGCCGACTCCAGCCAGCCCGGATTATGTCGGTGAGGCTGAAGCTTGATCTCGTCGGTCAGCGCCGCCGCTGCCGTGCACAGGGCCGCCATCGCCAGCCCGGCCGGATCGGCTCCCATCAGCCTGCCCTGCGACCGCGCGTAGTTCTCGATCACCGGGGGCAGAAGTCCGACAGGCAGTTCCGGGGGCTCGAAATCGTCCCACAGGTCAACCGGTTCGACACTTTCGACAGTTTCGACAGTTCTGCGACTGCCACTACCATCGTCGGTTGGCCGGGGATGGCCGGGATCGCCTCCTGTGGCGGAGGCATCTCGTCTGCACCGTAGTCGGTGTATGGGCGAGTTCGCTCCCGCTCCTGAGGTCCGCGAGGGTGCTGCAATCCATGCGCGGCGGCGCTGTCGATGGTTTTTCCGCTCCCGACTGCCGTCAGTCCAGCCGCTATCGCCGCATCCATCAGCGCATCGCGGACCTGTCGCTCAGAGAGGATGCCGCCAGCCACCAGCTCGAACAGCTTGCAGCCTGACCGGAAAAGCTGATCGTTGCGCGATCCCTCCGGTGCCGTGGCGACCAGATTGCATTCGGCGGCTAGGGCCGCATCGCCATAGGCCTGTTCGCGGTTGCCGCCATTGCTTGGCGGTGGCGTGTAGGGGTCGCTGCGATAATTCCTTCGGCTTGAGCGGTTCAAGCAGCCAGTCTGGCGGCGAGTAGAGCGCGCCCCACGGCTCCCATTGATAGGCGATGCCGTCGCTGTTGGTCGATGGCGCGCAGATCACATAGCCTCCGCCAGCGCGGATATCGAGACCGGGACCGAGCTTGCCAGCCGAATTGCCAATCTTCATGTCTCGCGGCATGGTGAAATACAGGTGCCGCCCGCCTCGCGGTGTTCTGACCGCCATCTGATCGTGCGGGCAGTGAAGCGCCGTTCGACAGGGCCTTCAGGGATACCTCGCCATCGACGCCCTTGGATGTATCGACATCGACGTCCAGCACGAGGAGATCGGATGCTGATCCTGTCGCCAGACCGATCATGGCATCGGGATGCAAAGTCCACCATGCCTTGATTTGCTTTGGGTCGGTGGTCGCATCCTTGACACCGTGGCTGAGTGAACGGTGACTTGTCGGCAGGTTTGCAGGGAAAGACTGGCCAGCCCACCGAGGCATATTCGAGCGCAGCTTTGACAAGCTCATTTGGGAGCGCATCACTCACGCGCTCCCCCCATCAATGTGGCGCGCAATGATGCAAGCCCATTGGCCTCTTGCGGACCCACAAGCTCACGGACACGCGCGGCGAGCCGCTCCCGGTCCGGCAGTAGCTCCGGCCCTCCCATCGCGCCGTCAGCAGCGTCGAGAAACTCGGCACTCCGGATATTCGGATGTGGAACGGTGCCGATGTGCCGCGACCCAGGCCTCCAAGTCCTCCAACCTATAAAGAACGCGGCGCCCGAGCTTCGAATAGGTCGGGCCGTTGCCGTTCAGGCGGAGCTTGTTCATGGTGGAAACGGCGAGGCAACAATATCGCCGCGTTAGCGGTCCGGAGCATCTGTGGGTTATCAACTTGGGGGGTCATTTTCGGTCCTCGAATTTTCCGCATTTGCGCGGCGTGGCGAGGACGAAGATGATGGTTTCTCTTCGTTTAGTTTAGAGACAACTAGGGACATGTCCGGACTTTGCCGGCATTGTCCGCTATTGCCCGTCATCTGGCTTTGGACTGACTGTTGAGCTTGAACCAACGCCGAATTGTCTTGTCACCGGGAGGCGACCACTTATTATCCTGAAAGTATTTGATGATTTGATCATTGCGTTGTTCCACCTGAAGGCCGGAGGAACGCCGTGGGGCCAAAGGGAAGAGGCCGCCGTCTGGACGCCCCGCATCTTCGCTCAGAAGGCTGCATGCATCCATGCCGGTTTCGGCCACAGATCTAACCTCAGGTTGCGTGAACTGTGCATCGGTCGTGCTCTCGCCGGGGCTAGGCTCCACCGATTGGACATGCTCACTAGGGGGAGGGTTTTCGGTTTCCGGGGTGCGATCTGCCGATGCTTTCATTTCTGATGGATTGAAAAGCCTCGCCTTGTAGGCATCAAGAGATGAGCGAGTTACAAATATGAACTTGTGCCCCGGACCATACCAAGCGAACGAAAATGGAGACCGCGGGTCGAGCATGCATGCGGTAAAACGAGGCCAGCAAGAATTGACATACCACCACTCTTTTGGCAGCGGATTGGAATACGGCCCACCTAGAATGTCGCGGCAGCATGGAGACCACGTGCCCCTCAGCGATGCCGCTCTTGAGACGGCCATTGCTTGCAAGCAACGATACTTGGACGACTTATTCTCAGCCGCGAGAAATTGCACAATCGCCCGCGCATTCTCCCATTCTTCCTGGGTGAATCGAATGGGCTCTGCATCTTTCGCATTCAGCCGAGTCGATTTCCCGGCCTGGACCAACAGGTCGCGAATATTGCGTGCCACTTGCTGATCGAGAGTGGCGTTGGCTTTTTTCTGAAGTCTGGCAGTGGGTCTAGCTTGTGAAACTGAAATTCGCGGCCCGTCCACCTTTCCCCGTAAAGAAACGTGCCCATTTCATTTAGAGCATTGGCGAGGAAGACGCCGCTTCCAAACTCGTTCGGCCAGAGGCTGCAGTCCGCCCAGAAGCCCAGCCTTGCGAGTTCCTCTTGGTCCTTATCGAAGATTTCCACGTCCATCGCGCATACCTTGCGACTGCAAAACCGATGGCGCTTCGCCGGCTGGCACGGGGTTCGATCAGTTCTAACTGCCGCGTTGGAGAGGAATCACCTCTCCACTCTGACCTTCGCCCATCGCGGCGGCAATTGTGTTGCCGATGGCATTCGACGCGCGCCGCAGCGGATCGGCGTCGAGATGCGCATAGCGTTGCGTCGTCGCGGCCTGGGTATGCCCGAGCAGCTTGCCGATGATCGGCAGGCCCATTCCGCCGCCGGCGCCGAAGCTCGCGAAGTTGTGCCGTAGATCATGAAGGCGAAGGCCGTCAAGCTTCGCGCGCCGCGCACCATTGCCCACGGCCGCTTGAGGTCGGAGCGCGGCTTCTCGTCCTTCGTGCCGGCCTGTCGCCGGCGATGACGTATTCACCGACGCGGGTCAGGCTCGCAGGACCGCGAGGGCCGGCGCATTCAGCACGATGGTCTTTCGCCCGGTCTTGGAATCCGGCAGCAGCAGCAGGCCACGATCGAAGTCGACGTGTGCCCATTTCAGGGAGAGGATTTCGCCAACGCGCGCGCCGGTGAAAAGCAGCAGCCGCAAGGCTGCGGCAGCGTGTTCGCCGATAACGGTTTGACGGTTCTTTTTCGGAACGTGTTTTATCTTCTTGGCTGGGTCGATCTCCCACGGGATGCCGATCGTCTCGGCTTCCCGAATGGCAGGCACCAAGCCGTTCAAGCTCGTCGAGCGAGAGGAGCCGTTCGCGCCTGTCCTCGCGTATTTGTCGATGCCCTGGCTGGATTGACGCCTTCGGGCACAAGCCCGTTCTTGCCGGCGAAGGTGTACATCGAACCGACGATGGCCAGCATGCGGTTTGCCTGAAATGGCGTATGGCTCCAATCGAGATGAAGCTTGGCAAGCTGGCGCGGGTTACGTCCTTCGCCTTCTTCGTTCCGAGCGCCGGAATGACGATGCGGTTCAGAATGTCTTCGTAGTGCGCCTTGCGTCCCGCCCTTGCGCTTTGGCCGACGTGCTTGGCAAGGAACTGCTCGGCAACTTCCGACAGCTTCGGCGCCTCCGGTCCTTGCCTTTTCTGCCTGAGGGTCCTGGCCTACCTTGGCCTTCGACACGGTACTTGTCGGCAATCTTCCGCGCCTCGTCCGGCGTGAATTCGTCGGCTCTGCCGATCGTCACACGCCTCGTCGTCGCACGCCGGCCGCCTTCACCGCTCTTGTATTCGAACATCCATGACTTCTTGCCCGGACGGAAACACGCGCAGGCCGAAGCCGCGAATCTCGGAATCGAACAGGGTGTAGCGGCTCGGCGCTGGGCTCGGCGCCGTCGACAATTCGCTTGGTCAGCTTGATCTTGCATGCCGTCGTGCCATTCGAAACGGCCATTTCGACTGCTGGGGCGTCACCGGGGCGTCACCAGAAGGGAAAGCACGCGGAAACACGCAGGAAAGAACATAACAGGAAACAGACGTAGGATCAAGAGCTTTTGGATATCTATGGAACACGTCGGAAACGCACGGAAACTCGTTCCCTCAAATTCCTAATCTGTAGGTCACAGGTTCGATTCCTGTCGGGATCACCATGTAGCATATTTTACTGAATTTTTTTTAGAGCGCCGTGCGTCCTTTTGAACCACAAAGGACGCTCTAAGTTGTTGAATTTACGCATCGTGCTTACCGAAAATCGATCCCGATTTTCGGGCCGATGCGCTAGTGACACGCGTCGCTTTGGTTCCCATTCCGCTCGGGCGTCACCGGGGCGTCGCCGCCGACCAAATTTCAGAATTGGGGCCTGTTTTGATCCTGCATAGGCAGACGCACACCGCTCGAAGAAAGGGACGCGCGTGGGTCATTCGCTAACCCGGTCTACTGCCCGGCGGTCCAGCTGGTATGCTCGACGTCTTTTTACAGAGGTGTGCGAATCCCCACAGACCAGCCTGGGCGGCTCTTGTACCAGTACACTGCTGATGGCGCTGAGGCTTGGCCCAACCGAAACAATTGAAACACAAATGGCCATTTCTGACATCGTCACATTACAAAGCTGATTTATTGAACCACGAGGTCAAACAGCGAAGGAGGAGGACGATGCACGAGCGCGAACCTACGCTGGACGAATTGCTGAACGAGCCGATGATCCGCAAGGTTATGATTGCCGACGGCTACAGCGCCGAAGATATCCGGCTCCTGATGAGGCAGGCGAACGCCCGCGCGAGCGAAGACGGCTATCCCCAGAGGTCGTCTCAAGACGCCCGAACCGCACGGCTCGGACGCCGTCCCCAGATGATATCATGGCGATATCAGCCTTCGGCTTAGCCATGCCATTGGATGCGGCTCATTGAGGGCGGAACCGGCTTCACTGGTCGCGCACCAGGCGGCAAGAACGGGTGGACGGGCAAACGCAAAAGATGGTCCGGCTGATCCGATCCTCGTGGCCCAACTGAGCGCGCCGACCACCTAAGCTGCGGCCAGTCCCGGCACGACTTCCGGCTGATCCGCTGGCGCACTGACAATGCGCCGGAGGACTGCACGATGGGCAAGGTCCGCCGCTTCACTCGACCCCGATCCATACAAAGCCATCGTGCGTTCGGCAGGGATACACGATCAGCTTTGCGCGGTTTTTCGAAATGTCACCCAAATATTCAAGGCCCGCCCTGGTGCCATCCTGCTCCAACTTCGCCCACTCCCTGATTTCGCCGGTAAGCAGGTCGAAACAACTCTGATGCCAGCGGCAGACCAGGCCAAGATCTCCGGTAATCGTGCTCTCCGTGTGCGGGAGGTTCAGCTTTTCAGCCTGGGCGGAACTTCGGCGTTCGTAGAGCGGCAGATGAAGATGCGGGCAGGCATTGTTGAAGGCGCAATAGCTGTCGGGTCCGCGAATGACGACGATATCGTAGTCTTCAAAATCGAGAATCCGGCGTTCGTAGGGCTGAAGTTCGTCTTCGGCAAATGCACGAACCCACTTCCTGCCGCCGTGACGGATGGTTTCGCGAGGCCCCTTGGCATTCAGCTCGGCGTCGATTTCGGGCTTCAGCCTGACGACTTCGAACAGGCTTGTCCGCTCGCCGGTACCGCGAAGGCGCACCCTGACAAAGTCGGCGATTTCCACCTTGTCGGCGATCTGGTCGCGAAGTGCCTCCGATATGAGCAGTCGCGTACCGGCCTCTTTGTTCGCGGCCTCGATCCGGCTGGCCAGATTCACCACGTCGCCGATCGCCGTGAGACGTTCGTGTCCAGCAAAACCCAATGTGCCGATGACGGCTTCGCCATAGTTGAGCCCGATACGAATATCGAAGTCGATCTCATACATCGAGGCAAAGAACGGCTTCAAACGATCAACTGTTGCAAGGGTCTGAAGTGCGGCGTTCACGGCGCGGAGCGGAGCGTCCGGCTGGTCGTCGACACCAAATATTGCCATGAGCCCATCGCCGATGAGTTTGTCGATGAAACCGCCGTTCTGCTCGATGATGTCGCCGACCTGGGCGAAGTAGCGATTAAGCAGATACATCACGTCATAGGGCGACAGACGCTCCGACAGCGACGTGAAGTCGGCGATGTCGCTAAAGAAAACTGCAACATGCTTGACTCCCCGGCACGCGTGACAGCAGAACTGCCAAGCTGGCTGGTCAACATCATATCGGTTTCGTCCAACACCAGGCGTCGGATGCGAAGCTCGCCTTCCGGCCTTAGCTGACAAGCCAGCCGTACCTCATCCGCCAATCTCAACCGGTCCGCCATGAGGGATTCATCTGGATTTCGGTGCGGGCAGGCCTCCAGGCCATCGAGAACCCAAACGCGGCATGTCGAGCATTTCGCCCTGCCGCCGCATGCGTGGGCAAACGGCACGCCCGATCTGAGAGCCGCCTCGAGCAAGGTCTCGTTAGCGGTCACGTCGAAATCCACTCTGTCGGGTAAGGCTGTTACTTTGGTCATATCACCGAACACAGGCCCGCCGCATTAGCTCGGTCGTCAGTGTAGCACCAATCGGCTCAGGGAATAGAACCATGCAAGATTCGGGCGCTGCCAAGCCGAGATGGTTCTTTGCGAAGACCATGAGCCTATGTGAGCTTGATCTGCTCCTCCTCGGTGAACTGAGCCTTCTGCCGCGCCGTCAGAAAAGACGCGCTGCAACGGCCCAGACAGTGAGAATTAGCGACATCATCGCTGGCAGGATCACGGCTGCGCCAAATATGAACGCAAGCAATGTGACCCAATCGAGGGGCATTCTGAGCTCAAGCATATCAGCAAAGTAGCCCGAGCCCTAAAATAGGCAAGTCCACTGCCAGCGATCAGTGACAAGGAAGCGACGATTTCGCCTTGAACCGGTCGCGCGGATTTTTCCTTCTGGTGGGCCAGCCAGGTCGCATTGTCGTTTAGCTGTGGCTAAGATACACCGAACACGATGGGCCTCCGCAAGGTAGTCCATTCGATTGACGACTCGACCCAACAGTCAGCCCGGCAGGTCACCCGCATTGCGACAAACTGCGTCATATCGCGCAACCGGCCTTGAAGTGCATGCTGCGTTTTGTCTGGAAACTTCGCCTTGGCGATGCCGGGCTAAAGTCGGAGCGGGAATGTTCGCAAAGTAAAAGCGAGCGCGTCATCGCCGGCTAGGCAGGAGGGGACATGATCAAGGAGCTAACCTCTACTGAACGGCACCAAGCCGCGATCATCCTCCTCGGCGTCGCGATTGCCGGCCTTGTAATGGCGGTGCTCGGCAGCAACGATCCGCTTGGCGTTCAAGGCTTGATCGTGATCATCTTTGCCGTCGGGCTGATGTCGCTCGTCCTCGCCTCGTTCTACGAGCCGGAGCCTGATCCCGACCGGCTCGCCCGATACTACGATGACCCCATCAAGGTCGGCATTGTCCTCGCAATGGCTTGGGCGGTCTTCGGGATGTTCATGGGCGTCTGGGTCGCGGCGCAACTGGCATGGCCGGAGCTCGCCTTCGACGCTGCATGGTCCGGTTTCGGCAGGCTCCGTCCGACCCACACGACGGGGGTAATCTTCGGCTTCGGCGGCAACGCGCTCATCTCGACGTCGTTCCACGTTGTGCAGCGTACGTCCCGGGCGCGCCTTGCAGGGCAGGTCAGTCCCTGGTTTGTGCTGCTTGGCTACAATCTCTTTTGCGTGCTCGCTGTCTCCGGCTATTTCATGGGTTTGACCCAGTCGAAAGAGTATGCGGAGCCCGAATGGTACGCCGACTTCTGGCTGGTTGTCGTTTGGGTAACGTACTTCGTCCTCTACCTGCGCACGTTGGCACGCAGAAGGGAGCCGCACATCTACGTTGCCAACTGGTACTTCATGGCATTCATCGTGGTTGTCGCGATCCTGCACATCGTCAACAATCTCGCGGTACCCGTGTCGCTTGGACACGCCAAGAGCTACACGATCTGGCCTGGGGTTCAGGATGCCATGGTACAGTGGTGGTATGGCCACAACGCTGTCGCGTTCTTCCTGACCGCCGGTTTTCTGGGCATGCTTTACTACTATCTGCCCATCCGCGCCGGACGACCCATCTTTTCCTACAGGCTTTCCATCCTAAGCTTTTGGGGCATCACCTTCTTCTACATGTGGGCCGGCTCTCACCACCTCCATTACACAGCGCTGCCCCATTGGGTCCAAACACTGGGAATGACGTTTTCCGTGATGCTGCTGGTCCCTTCCTGGGCGTCAGCGGGCAACGCACTTCTGACGCTCAATGGCGCGTGGCACAAGGTTCGCGACGACGCGACCCTGCGCTTCATCATGGTCGCTGCGTTGTTCTACGGGCTCTCGACCTTCGAAGGCTCGTTCCTGGCTATCCGCCCGGTAAACTCGCTCTCCCACTACACGGACTGGACAGTGGGCCACGTTCACGCGGGAGCTCTGGGATGGGTGGCCTTGATCACGTTCGGCTCCATCTACACCCTTGTCCCAAATCTGTGGAAGCGCGAGCGGATGTACTCTGCGGCATTGGTCGAAGTGCACTTCTGGCTCGCCGTCACGGGAACGCTCATTTACGCCTTCGCGATGTGGAACTCCGGCATCTTGCAAGGGCTGATGTGGCGGACCTACACAGCCGAAGGCACGCTCACCTATTCATTCGTCGACTCGCTCGTCGCAATGTACCCGTACTACATTGCGCGCGCCTTCGGAGGGCTGCTCTTTCTGCTCGGAGCGGTGGTTGGTTGCTTCAACATTTGGATGACGGTCCGTTCAGTGCCTGAAGAGGTCGGCCGGAAGGCGGACCTTCCGGAATCCGGGCTCCGGCCGGGCGCGGCGACAGTGCCTGGGGAGTAAGCCATGCCCGAACTCTTTCACCGCAAGCTGGAGCGTTCTGCGATTGGTTTCGTGATCGCAATCGTTGCGGCGGCAAGTGTCGGCGGCTTCGTCGAAATAGCACCGCTTTTCACCATCAACTCGACCGTCGAGGAGGTGCCCGACATGCGCCTCTACACGCCGTTGGAGGTGGCCGGGCGAAATATCTATGTTCGCGAAGGCTGCTACGCATGCCACAGCCAAATGATCCGAACATTGCGTGACGAAGTGGAGCGCTATGGTCCGTTTTCGCTCGCGGTGGAATCCAAGTACGACCATCCGATGCTTTGGGGATCAAAGCGCACCGGACCTGATCTGGCGCGCGTCGGCGGCAAGTATTCCGATTTCTGGCACGTTGCCCATCTCACCAATCCACGCGATGTCGTGCCCGAGTCGAACATGCCCGCATACCGGTGGCTTGCGCGCAATCGGTTGGAGGTAGACGATCTGGGCCTGCACCTTGAAGCGCTGAGAGCGGTCGGCGTACCCTACACCGACGAAATGATCGAAAACGCAGCAAGGGATGCGTACGGGCAGGCTTCACCGGACACTGATTTCGCCTCCGGTTTGGTGGAACGGTACGGCGAGGCGACACAAGTGAGCGCCTTTGATGGCGTGACCACTCACGTAACCGAAATGGACGCGCTTGTTGCCTATTTGCAGGTTCTGGGCCGGCTGACCAATGCGGCCTACCAGGGCACCGGCGCAAGCGAGGAAGCACCCGACCCGGAGCAATGAGAAGCGGATAAAGACCCGGCTATGGATCTCGATCACGAAACTGTCGTCGCCTTTTCGAAGAGCTGGGGCCTCTTTTACCTTATCGCGCTTGCGATTGGCGTGCTCGCCTACACTTTCTGGCCATCCAACAGGAAGCGGTTCGACAGGGCAAAGAAGAGTATCCTCGACGAGGACGACAAGCCATGGAAGTAGAGGAACGCGATCCAGTCAGCGGCCACAAGACGACCGGCCACGAATGGAACGGCATCAAGGAGCTCGATACTCCCGTCCCGCGCGGCGTGCTGATGTTCCTCGTTGTTACGCATCTGTGGGCGGTTGTCTGGTGGTTTCTCGTGCCAACGTGGCCCCTCGGTACGACCTATACGAAAGGGCTTCTCGGTTTCGACCAGCGTAGGGTCGTGGAGGAACAGCTTGCAGACGCAGCAGCGGAGCGCGCGAATTGGATGAAGCAGATCGAGGCGTTAGACTTCGCAGAAATTCAAGCCAACGAGCAGCTCATGAGGGTGGTCCGCAGCACCGGACACCAGCTGTTTGGTGACAATTGCGCCGTATGCCATGGCCCAGACGGCAAAGGCCGGGCGAATTACCCGGACTTGACGGACCAAGACTGGCTGTGGGGCGGCGGGCCTGAGTTCATCGCGCAAACCATGCGCGTAGGCATCAATACCCGGCATCCCGAGAGTCGAGTTGCCCAGATGCCATCCTTTGGCCGCGACGAACTGCTGGACCGGACCCAGGTGAAGAATGTCGCTTCCTATGTCTACTCGCTCACGCATCCAGAATACTCGACAGCCGAAAATATCAGCACGATCGAAGCCGGTCGCGAGGTTTTCCTCACAACATGCGCCGCATGTCACGGCGAGGACGCGAAAGGCAAGCGCGACGTGGGGGCCCCCAACCTCACAGATCAATACTGGGTCTATGGCGGCGACTTGGGGATGATCGTGTCGTCCGTCCACGGCGGAAGGCAGGGGCACATGCCGACCTGGGATGAGCGCCTGAGTGACGCTGAGATCAAAATCCTTGCCCTTTACGTTCACGCGCTAGGGACGGAAAAACCGTGACGGAAACGCGCAGGAAAAGGCGGCTAAGGATCCCGTGGCTGGTGTGGCTTCTGGTTCCCGCCGGTCTTTTGGTTTTTGCTGGAGCGAACGCGCATCTCGTCTACGTCGCGGTCGAGTCCCAGCCCGATTGCGTCGCCCACCTGAAAGAGGATGGCTCCGGAAGCGGCAAATTCAGGGCAGCGCATTCCGCCTGCTGAGGAGATCGAGATGAGCGAAGCCGACAAACCCTATTGGCTGCTGAGCGAAACATCCGGCATCGAGGAGACCAGGGACGCGAAGTGGCAGCGCAACCTGCCTGTTCTCGTGGGTTTCGACTGGTTACGGGCCGGCTGGCGCGACCTGACGATCAAACCCGGCCTCAGCCTTGCTTACGGGCTGGGTATCTTCTTGGTCTCGGCGATCTTCATCTGGGTGCTTGGCACGTTCGGCCACGACTACATCCTGTTTCCCGCGCTGGCAGGCTTCTTGATCGTCGCTCCTCTCCTGGCAATCGGCCTCTATGAAAAGAGCCGGGCGATCGAGGAAAATGAACCGATCACGTTGTGGCGGATGATCTTCGCCAAACCGCGCGCTGGCGCGCAGGTGTTCTTTGCCGGCGTTCTGCTGTGCCTGCTCGTGCTCCTTTGGATGCGTGCTGCCGTGATCCTTTACGCCCTCTTCTTCGGCGTGAGACCCTTTCCCGGCCTTGATCATTTGGTCGGAGTTCTTTTCACAACGCTGATCGGCTGGGCCATGCTCGCTGTCGGCACGATCGTCGGCGGATTGTTTGCGGCCTTCGCCTTTGCCATCAGCGTCTTTGCCATCCCGATGCTGCTCGATCAGCGGACCGACGCGTTCACCGCGATGGGGACGAGCATGGCATTGGTATGGAACAACCTGGTTCCGATGCTCGCCTGGGGAGCCATGGTTCTGGTCCTGTTCGCGTTGTCCGTCTTGACGGGCCTGGTCGGGCTGATCGTGATCTTCCCGCTACTCGGCCATGCGACCTGGCACGCCTACAGCTCGGTCGCGCATCGCTGAGTGACCGACCTTGAGCTGTTGCGCCATAGGAGTGGAAGGTGGGCTTCAGCTTGGAAGCCCACGAGCCATTTCGGCCGAGGAAATCCTCCTGTGCAGCCGAACGCTCGACGGCAATCTCATCCAGACGGATTTGTCGGTACCGACCGCGCATTGCGGTGCCTGCATCGCGGCAATCGAATCCGGGCTGCTCGGCCTGGATGGTGTCGAGTCGGCGCGGCTCAATCTTTCGACCCGGAGAGTCACAGTAAAGTGGCGGACGGGCGGAACAGTACCGCCATTCGTGCCGGCCTTGAGGAAGGCGGGTTATGAAGCCAGCCTCTTCTCGCCCGAGAATGCGGATGAGGATCCCGAACTCGATAGGCTGGTGCGGGCGACAGCAGTGGCCGGGTTCGCAGCGATGAACATCATGCTTCTGTCCGTGTCTGTCTGGTCCGGGGCAGATGAAGGAACCCGCCAGGCTTTCTACCTCATATCCGCCCTGCTCGCGCTGCCCGCCGTCGCCTACTCGGGACGTATTTTCTTCCTGTCCGCCTGGTCTGCTGTCAAAGCAGGCACGACGAACATGGACCTTCCCATTTCCGTTGGGATCCTGCTTGCGCTGGCGCTCAGCCTCTATGACACGCTCCATAACGGGCCTCACGCCTATTTCGACGCTGTGACATCGCTGATCTTCTTGCTGTTGATCGGACGCACTCTCGACTACCAGATGCGTCGCAAGGCCCGTGACGCCGTCCTTGGTCTGACGCGGATGATGTCGCGCGGTGCGACAGTCGTGGCCCCTGACGGTGAGAAAACCTATAAGCCTATCGGTGAAATTGAACCGGAAGACCTCGTTTTGGTCAGCGCCGGCCAAAGGGCTCCAGTGGATGGGGTCGTCGTTGCCGGCGCTGCCGATTTGGACGCTTCTCTCGTCACGGGAGAGGCGACGCCCCAGAGTGTTCTCGTCGGGAGTGATGTACTCTCCGGTATGCTCAATCTCCAGGGCGAGCTTACGGTCCGGGTCACGAGGAAAGCGCAGTACTCCTTTTTAGCTGACATGGTCTCGATGATGGAAGCCGCGGAGCATGGACGCGCCCGGTACCGGCCGCTGTCCGATCGGGTCGCAGCTTTGTATTCGCCGGTCGTACATGGTCTCGCAGCCACGGCTTTTCTCTGTTGGATCGTTGCGACCGGGGATTGGCACCATTCGCTCACCGTGGCGATTTCGGTGCTGATCATCACCTGTCCATGCGCGCTCGGTCTTGCGGTGCCTATGGTGCAGGTGGTCGCCGCGCGCCGGTTGTTCGATCACGGCATAGCCATCAAGGACGGGGATGCGCTGGAGCGCCTGGCCGAGGTCGATACGGTGGTGTTCGACAAAACCGGCACGCTTACTTTGGGTGATCTGGCTGTCACGGGTGGCAACGTCGCTGGCGACGATCTCAATGCTGCTGCAGCTCTCGCAAGCCTCTCCAGGCATCCGGTGTCCCGTGCCGTGGCACGATTGGCCACATCGGATCGTGATCTTGACGTGGAGGCCTTCACCGAGCGGCCCGGCTTTGGCATCGAAGGACGGATCGACGAAAACGTGTATCGGCTGGGACGGCACGAGTGGGCACTGGGCGCGCGTTCCAACGTCAACTCTTCCGCTCGAATGTCTCGATGCGCCCTGTCGAGAAACGGCATCGAGGCCGGGGTTTTCGAGTTTTCCGACACGCTGCGTCCGCAAGCGAGGGAGGCCACCGCGGCGCTCACCGCCCAAGGCTTCAATCTGGAAATACTATCGGGCGACCACCGAAGCGCTGTGGCGTCCGCCGCGGCGACAGCCGGTGTCAAGAACTTCAGATCCGGCCTTTTGCCGGGAGACAAGGTCAGCCGACTGCGGGAACTGCGTGGCGAAGGCCGCAAGGTGCTGATGGTCGGCGACGGGCTGAACGACGCGCCTGCGCTTGCAGCGGCGTTTGTCTCGATGGCGCCAGCAACCGCAGCGGACATCGGCAGGAGCGCGGCTGACCTCGTATTCCTGAGAAACGGCTTACGAGCGGTTCCGGATGCGGTGGAAATCGCCCGGCGGGCGCGAAGCCTTGTCAATCAAAACATTGCCCTCGCCGTGGCCTACAATGTGCTGGCGATCCCCGTAGCTCTGGCCGGCTACGTCACACCGCTCATGGCTGCGGTTGCCATGTCGCTGTCCTCTATCCTCGTGGTGGTCAACGCTCTGCGGTTCCCGGAGGGTGAGCGCAGCAGCAACGCGATAGCGCCCGCAGTGACCGGCGCCTTGCCCGAGCCGCTGGAGGTGACGCCATGAGCTACCTCGCGTTTTTGATACCGATCGGGCTTGGCATGGGCGCGCTTGGCCTCCTGGCCTTCCTTTGGTCCCTGCGCAACGGTCAGTACGACGATCTCGATGGAGCGTCCGAGAGGGTGTTGCTCGACCTAGACGATGATCGTCCGATCGTGACAAACTTACAGGCGCATTCCGCGCGTGGCCGGGCTCAAAACAGTACTGGAAGGTCCGATGTCAAAACTTAGCCGCCGCAGACTTCTGGCATTGGCCGCGACAAGCGGCGCCTGCGCCGCCCTCTCCGCTTGCACGAGCGTTCGGGTTAGCGGCGATAGCGCGTCTGTCCAGACGGGACTGCTGCGGCCCGTGCAATTTCCGCAATTCGGCGCCTATCCTCCCAGCTTCGGCGACCCTCACCTGATGTACGCCGCCACATACGACGACGGCCATGACATCCCTGCTGTTCCGATCGAGCAGATCGACCCGAGATACTACCGGCAGGTCGTACGTGACCCGACTGGCGAACGGCCCGGCACGGTCGTGGTCGATACGGCGAACCATTTCCTCTACTTTGTCCTCGGCGGCGGCGAGGCGATCCGCTACGGGGTTGGCCTCGGCCGCCAGGGTTTTGAGTGGTCGGGTCGCGGCGTGATCCAGTGGAAACAGCGGTGGCCGCGCTGGTTTCCGCCGAACGAAATGATCGACCGCCGGCCTGAACTTGAGAAATACCGTGCACGGCAGGTCCGCGGAACCAACGTTTGGGAAGGCGGCATGGAGCCGGGTGTGACAAACCCCCTCGGAGCCCGAGCGCTCTACATTTACCAGAACGGCAAGGACACGCTCTTTCGCCTCCACGGCTCACCGGAATGGTGGTCGATCGGCAAGTCGGTCTCGTCGGGTTGCGTTCGCCTCATCAACCAGGACATCATCGACCTCTATGACCGCGTGCCGGACGGCACGCCGATGGTTGTCACAAGCGGCGTGCGGTCGTTCGTTTAGAGCATGATCCCGAAAAGTGCATAGCGGTTTTCGGAAAAGATCATGCGTAAATCAAAGAGTTAGAGCACGGTGAAGACTCCAAGAGAAATCATCGTGCTCTAGTCCTAACAATTCGAACTGCCTCGGCGCCTGGCACGCCGCAACCAACAGGAGACTGTCATGGAAACGCTAATGCCCTTTCTTGCTGTCGTCGCCTTCGTCATCGTCGCCATCTACCTGCTCGCGCCCGTGTTCCGGGAATGAAGGGAGCGGGGGTTAGCGAGCGGGTGGACGCTCAAGATAGGCACGGCGCGGGCAGCTCGTTCGACTTGGTCGCATAGCCCAGGGGGCACAGCGCGGTAGAACAGGGCACCGAGCGACAAGGAATTGCAGCACGAATTCAACATATGCGGGCTGATTGAAGTCGCCGGCGCTCACCCTTGCCGCCTACAATCCGCCGCGTCCCGTCCGCTTGTCTTCGGCAATCTGCTGCAGCAGGCTGCTGCTGGCGGAAAGCAATTCGAAGAGAAATGCACACAGCGCCCCGATCAGGGACACAACCGCGCCGCCGAAGAACCAGAAGAGCACTATTTAACTGAATTCCTCACGAAGCGCGCCGCCGAGCAAAGCCAGCGTCGCCAGGCATGTGCAGACCCCTGCGAGCGTGGCCAGGACGACAGCCGCCTCTAATGCAAGCGTGCGCCGGCGCAGATAGGCCAGTTGATACATCCGGGCTTCACTGACGCCATTTTCCACGGCGATGAGATCGGTGATCGCGTTCACCCGGTCGGCAACGCGGGCAAGCCGGGATGCGAATGCGTTGAGAAAGCCGGCTGTTCCTGCGAGCAGGAAAACCGGAGTGAGGGCCGTCTGGATGATGCCAACGACATCTTCCAGCAACGGCGCCGCGGATATTTCGGGCATTCATTCCGCTTGCTGCATCGAGAGCGGCGGATCACACAGATGCAATCGGTGCTACGCTCTATTTCTTTGTTTGAGCATCGGATTTTCCCGTCCCCGCTTTCGGGTCCGATGCGCCAGCACGAGAGCACGATGATTTTCCCGGAGGCGTCATCGTGCTATAACTCTTTGATTTTCGTATGATCTTTTCCGAAAACCGCGCTTTGCTGACTTTCGGTTCGGGGTCATGCTCTATGGTTTTGATCTACCGTGGGTCGAAATAGTATTACCTTCGTGGGGTCAGGCTGGGTGCTGAAAAGCAGGGAATGACCCATGTCTTCAACGCAAAAGAGCAATCCCGTACGGCAAACTTTTCGGCAAGGCGTTGGGGCAATTGCAATCGCCTCCTGTATCGCGGGCGCTGCCGGCTATGCGCGGGCGCAAAACCTGCTCACCATCACCGCGCCGGTTTCCGGTCGGACGGTCGATGGAAAGCTCTCCTTTGCCGGGGCAGCCTCCGTCAACACAATCACGCGGGGCGGAACCGTTCGCGGGCGCACCAATACCGGGGTGGAATGCCGGGGGACAATCAGCTTCAACCTGACCTTTTCGCACGGGGAAGGATCGATGGCCTGCGGCCGGATCTCGACCCGGTTCGCGTTCACGCTGACAAGCCGGCAGCCGCCAGCCGGTACCGGTACGGGAACCCTGTCGGATGGACGGAAGGTCGTTTTGAGAATAGGCCAGTAACTCAGTCTCTATGGAAGCCTTGGCAATCGAAACGAAGAAAAGCCATCGCCGCAAATTCGGCGCAGTCTTGTGAGGTCGGCGGGACAGAAGGGGCAACGTCGAGCGCTGTCGTCGATGGACGTGATAGGCACCGCATGGAAGCCGTCGAAATCCTGTTCATCGCCTCATTCCGGGTCGTCGCGTCCGGCCTCGGCGATATCCCGTTCGAGCGCCGACAAATGCCGATAAAGGTCGTCAAGCAGGTCGTCCACTGCTTCCAGTTTCTTGTCGGCGGTGCCGAAGATGCTCATGCAAGCGCTGGCGGTCCGCTTGTCCGACAGGCCCTCGAAGATCAGGTCGAGCCCATCGAGATGGAAACGGGCATTGGTCAGTTCTTCCTTGGTGTCGATAACCATTTTTCGGAGCGTTCTGATGGTGGTTTCGGTGTCCGTCATCGCGCAAATCCTTTGTCGGTGGTTGCGGCTCGTTAAACGTCGAACCGAAAAGTGCGAAGCGGTTTTCCAGCCTGCACCTCCACTACCGTTCTCGCAATCCATTCGCAAAGCAGGGGTGTTTCGGTGTTCGCAAGCATGTCGGGCTGATTGAGCAGCCATGTTGGTGCGCTACCCACACCTTCCTCCGGCATGGCCCCTACCCTCATCGTTTCGTGTGCGCTTATAGTGGATCATCGCAGCGGAGGGTGATCCGGCCCGGCCTATCGCGATCGGGACATGAGCAGGGGTGCGCACGAGGCCATGGCGACAGGTGAGGAGCGCACAGGGCCGTTTGTCGATCCGCGCCGCGGCGATTTGGAAGACGACCTGTCGAGCACCAAGCAGCACTCGATGTTTTCCCTTCTGGGCGGGCTGCTGGTCGAGGTCAGCCTGGTCAAACTGGCCTTTGCGTGGCTCCTCCTCCTTGTGATGCCCGGCCTCGCGCTCGGCCTTGCCCCGATTGCCGCGTCGGCCTGGGTAACGGCTGTGGCGGACAAGATTTTTACGCCCTTCAGCGGTGTCATTCCGCTGCTGGTTCTCGCGCTTTTTGTTGCCGTCGGCCTCTATGGAGCGCGAGCGCTGCTGCGCTTTGCCGAGAACGGCTTCTGGTCGCTGACTTCGGTGGTCGTCCAGCCGGTCTATGGGGCCTGCCGCGAAACGTTGCGCCATTTCACCGAGCGCCTGCTGCCAAGACGACAAGCCCCCGCACGCTTGTGCTGCTGCGCGCCGCTACCGCTGCCGTTTCGGGCGTGGTGATCTGCGGTCTCGCGCTATCGATCATGTTCGCGGTCTGGCCGGCAACAGATCTGTTCAACGGCATTCGAGAGATCGGTTCGCTTGGCCAGTTGGCCCGGGTGGCGCTGGCCAACAGTGTCATGCTGGTTGCCTTCTACCTGGCCGCCGGCGCGTTGCTTTGGGCCATCGCCGACACGACGATGGCCCAACCGGCGGACATCGGCAGCTTCGCCACGCCGCTGGCTGACGCAAGGCGCTGGCGGATCGTTCACCTGTCGGACATCCATATCGTCGGCGAGCGCTATGGCTTCCGCATTGAAAGCGGCAGATCCGGACCGAGCGGCAATGATCGGCTGAAGCGGCTTTTCGAGCGGCTGAAGGCGATTGATACCGAGAAGCGGCTCGACGCCATCCTGATCAGCGGCGACATTACCGATGCCGGACGCTCGGCCGAATGGGCGGAATTCTTCGCCGTGCTCGATGCGCATCGGGAGTTTGCCGGGCGGGTTCTGATCATCCCCGGCAACCACGATCTCAACATCGTCGATCGCGCCAATCCCGCGCGGATGGATTTGCCCACCAGCCCGAACCGGCGTCTTCGGCAGATCCGCGCGCTGTCGGCCATGGCGGCGGTGCAGGGCTCGCGTGTCTATGTCGTCGACCGGGATAAGAACACTGTCTCCACCACCCTCGACCAGGCGCTTGAACCGCATCGCGAGACGATGAAAGGCTTTGCCGACAAGGGACGGCCGCGTTTCAGCAGGGTGTTTTCCGAAATCTGGAATGCCGCCTTTCCCATGGTTCTGCCGCCGGATGGCGAGGATGGGCTGGGCATCATTCTTCTCAACTCAAACGCCGATACGCACTTTTCCTTCACCAATGCCCTCGGGATGATTTCGGCGGAGCAGGTCTACGGGATCGATCTCGTGCGCAAGCGCTATCCGCGCGCCTGCTGGATCGTGGCATTGCATCACCACGCACTCGAATATCCGCGCGTGTCCAAGGCGCTCAGTGAGCGCATCGGCACCGCGCTGATCAACGGCAACTGGTTCATCCGCAGGATGAAGCCGCTCGCCGGGCACGCGGTGCTGATGCACGGGCATCGCCATGTCGACTGGATCGGCGAATGTGAGGGCTTGGCGATCGTCTCCGCGCCATCGCCTGTGATGGAAGCGACCGATGACCTTGCGACCGCCTTCTACATTCACACGCTTGCGATCGACTCGACTGGCCGGCTGCTCCTGCTCAAGCCTGAGAGGATCGAGTTGCCCGGACAGGCGCTGACCCAGTCCTGACGCTGATCGGGATTCATGGAAAAACTTCCCCGGCGTACGGGCCTCGTTAGCCCATCGCCGGAGGCGCCTGGCCCTTTCCAGGCAATTTCCGCCATGATCTGCGACCCCGGATGAATTCACAGCGATTATGAGGGGAAGAAGAACGGTGTGGACACGAAAATGCAAGCGAATCGCCGCTCTCCTTCCATCGCCTTGATCAGAAACGGATATTTCCGTGCAGGCATTGGAAAGAGGCGGGACTTGTCCACTCGGGGGAAATCGGTTCCCGCCTTCCCTGGAATCGCCCTAGCAGGGAGCCGTGTAAACTGAGCCATCCGAACGTTGGTACCGACAGTAGTCGCGCGCGCTCTGGGGGGCCGTCGCGGTTCCCACGACAGCGCCAAGTATTGCACCGCCGGCGGCGCCAGCGAGCGTACTGCCTGTATTTCCGCCCACGGCCTGCCCGACCAGTGCGCCAGCGCCGGCGCCGATCAACCCTCCGGTCGCGGCACGCTGCTGCTGCTGCGTTTCGCACCCTGCCGCAGACAGGCCCACAATTGAAGCAATCGCTATAGTAGCCATGCGAGATTTCACGATCTTTCTCCGTTGCAACACTCACAAAGGTCATCCTGGCACCGAAATGAGACTACCTAGCGATGCGAGGCCGAACACCTTCAGCTGTAGTTGGTCAGGCACATCGTATCAATGGCGGAGAAAGGTTTCGCCGAACGCGACATGCAGCTTTAGGTCGTAGCCTCGGAGGTGCGCCGTTGCCCGTGGCCGGCGCTTTTCGCGTGATATCAGCGGTTTAATTGCGGCCGCCAGGCGCCCCAAGGGAGGAACCATAGAAGATTGCCATGCGAGCCAAAGAAAAAATAAGGTATCTTGTTTTTGTTGCATGAATTGGCCCTCCGCCCGCTATCGGCTTGACGGCTGCCTCATTCCAAGTACACATAAAGGTTGTGATCTCATGATGTCGCGGCATGGGGGAGATTGCTGAAGCATGAGTGCATCCAACACCGCGGCCGCCCCGGCGCCGGCTCAGCTTCCCGACGACGGGCTACTGCTTGTAGTTGCCGCACTGGCCGCGTCTTTCGTGGTTTTTGGCTTTATCGTTTCCGGCCCTCGTGACGTCTTTGAGGGCCTGCCGAAGATCCTGCTCGCACGCGATACGCTGATCACCGACTATATCGGCGTCGGTGGAATGGGCGCTGCCTTCGTCAATGCGGGCTTGCTCACTCTGACTTCGGCGCTGATCTACCGCTTGTCGGGAGCAAAGATCGGAGGTGCTGCGGTCGCAGCCCTCTTGCTTGTTCTGGGCTTTGCGCTTTTCGGCAAGAACCTCCTCAACATATGGCCTATCGTGGCCGGCGTTTATCTCTACACGCTCTTCAAAAGGGAGCCGTTCTCGTCTCACATCAACACAGCCTTCTTCGGCTGCGCTCTGGCGCCCGTGTTCTCTGAAATCCTGTTCAGCACGGCAATTCCGTTCTCGGTCAGCTTGCCGCTGGGCATCGCCACCGGTCTGATCATGGGCTTCGTGCTGGCGCCCGCAGCTGCGCAGTTGTTCAAGGCTCACATGGGATTCAGCCTCTATAATATGGGGTTCACCGCCGGGATCGTCGGCACACTGACCGTCGCAATCTACAAATCCTATGGTTTTGTTCCGGACCCTGTGTTCATCTGGACCAGTGGCAACAATGTCCTGCTCGGTTCATTTCTTGGCCTGTTGTTTCTGGCGCTGATCGGAGCCGGCCTCTATGTCGATCGAACCGCGTTCGCAAAGGTTCCCGCGATTCTCACCCAATCGGGACAGTCACCCAGCGACTTTATCGCGTCGGTCGGCGCGGGCCCCACGCTCATCAATATGGGCCTCAGCGGTTTTGTCGGCCTTGCCTATGTGCTCGCGGTTGGCGGCGATCTCAACGGCCCCGTGATAGGCGCGCTGTTCACCATTGTCGGCTTCGCCGCCTACGGCAAGCATCCCAGGAATGTTGCGCCGATCATGATGGGCGTGTTTTTGGTTACGTTCCTGAAGTCCTGGACTCCTTCCGACCCTTCGATCCTTCTGGCTGCGCTGTTCGGCACCAGCCTCGCACCGATCGCCGGCCGGTTCGGCTGGCATTGGGGCATCGTGGCCGGCTTTATCCATTCTTCCGCAGCGCTCAGCGTCGGGGTTTTGCACGGCGGCCTGAACCTCTACAACAACGGCTTCGCGGCCGGCATCGTGGCGGCGGTTCTTGCTCCGGTAATCATCTCCATCCAGGCCAGATGGGAGACGAAGCCCGAGGAGGAGAAACTGTAGGATGGCGTCTCGGGAGGAAAAACCAGCTTTCGCGCTGCAAAGCATGCTTAGTCTTTGGGTCGTCCTGTTTGTCGTCTGGATGGTCGCCAATTCCACCCTTGCCATTGAGGTGGCTCTGACCGGCGCCTTGATTACGCTCGGTCTTGCCTATGTCTTCACGTCGCGCGGTGGCGCCTGGCAGAACATTCGCTGGACGCCAGACGCGCTCTACCATTTCCTCGCGTACACCGGGACGTTCCTCATTGAGCTTGTGAAGGCGAACATCAAAATGATGCGCCTCGTCTACTCACCGCGTATCGACATCAAGCCGGGGATCGTCAAGGCGCGCACGCGGCTTAAATCCCCGATCGGCCGGCTGGCGCTCACCAGTTCCATCGCGCTTACTCCGGGCTCTCTCGTCATCGACATCAAGGACGAGACGCTGTTTATCCACTGGCTCGACGTTCAGTCGACCGACATAGACGAGGCAACGGAGGCGCTGGTGCTGCCGTTCGAGAAGCATCTGGAGAAAGTCTTTGGCTGACACCATCCTCCAGATCGCCGGCGTCCTGATCTTCTTTGCTATTCTGTTCAGCGTAATCCGTTTGATCATCGGCCGCACCCTCGTCGACCGCATCGTCGCTGTGGACATGCTGACCGTCATCTCGATCTCGCTGATTGCGCTCTATGCCCATATTTCCGGGCGCTTCGTCTACATCGATGTGGCGCTGGTCTACGGGCTTCTCAGTTTCCTGGCGGTATTGGCCATCGCCCGCTTCCTCGAAAAGGGGCTTTGATGCTTGAGCTGCTCATCCTGCTGATGTGCTTCAGCATTCTTGTCAGCGGATTGCTGGCCGTGTCCCTGCCGAACCTGATGGCAGCCATGGTGAGTTCCAGCCTCGCGAGCCTGTTCGCGGCCGTTTCCTTCCTTCTGCTGGCCGCGCCCGATGTGGCCATGGCTGAGGCTGCGATAGGCTCCGGCCTTGCAACGTTCATTTTCCTCTATGCGATCCGCAAGACCGGCAATGGGGAGAGCTGAGGCATGGCCGAGCTGATAGGCAGTTTGATCATCCTGACCGGCGCCGTGTTTCTGTTTTCCGCCGGTCTCGGCCTGCTGCGGATGCCGGACGCCTATACCCGTATCCAGGCCGGCACCAAGGCCTCGACCCTTGGCAATATGCTGGTGCTCATCGGGCTTGCCTTCTACCATCCCGATTGGACCTTCAAGCTGATCCTCGCCGTCTATTTCGTGCTGATGACCAACCCGGTGTCTTCGCATGCCTTGTCGCGTGCGGCCTATCTCATCCGCACGCCAATGACGCCATCGACAATGGCGGACGCGCTGGCGGAGGACGAGGGCAAGACAAGCGAGGAGACGGCGCCATGATCCGGCAAGCTGCTGTCCTTCTGGCCGTCGGACTGTTCGCGCTGGTCTTCATGCGGATCATCGGAGATTACACCGAGTTGCAGGCGCTTCGGCCGCTTGCTGAACACTATGTCACGCAGGGGCCGATCGAGCTCGGCGCTCCCAATATCGTCACCGGCATCCTCATCACCTATCGCGGTTTCGATACCTTGGGCGAGGTGGCGGTCCTGTTCATGGTCGCGGCAAGCGTCGGCCTGCTGTTGAAGAAAGGCGACGGCGAAGCCGCCGAGGACTGAAAACGATGCAGCCGTGCGCCGGGATGCCAGCGAGATCGTGGCCACCGGCACGCAGGTGCTGCTTCCGCTGATTTTCATCTTCGGCGCCTATGTCATCCTGAACGGTCACCTGTCAGCCGGCGGCGGGTTCCAGGGCGGCGCTATCGCTGCTTCCGGCGCAATGCTCCTCCTGCTGGCTCGGCCCGGCTCTGCCCTCAACACTGCCGCGCTGAGCATCATCGAATCGCTTGCCGGGGTGCTCTACGTCTCGATCGGCATTCTCGGACTGGTGCTCGCCGGCGGTTTCCTCGACGGGCGCTTTTTGCCCGCGGCGAATTCGGCGCCTTCATCAGCGCCGGCGCTATTCCGCTGATCTCGGCCTTGCTCGGGATCAAGGTCGGCGCCGAACTCAGCGTCATTATCGACCGGTTCAAGAGCTGAGTGGGGCGAGCATGACAACGGGACTACCGGTTTCCACCATCCTTCTGATCACCGGCTTCGGACTGGCGCTGATCGGTCTTTGGGGGATGCTGACCCATCGCAATCTTCTGCGCATCATCATCGGCTTCGCGCTGATCGATACGGGACTGCACATCGTCATGGTCGCGACGGGCTACATCACTGGCGGCACTGCGCCGATCATCGATGCGGCCCTCGGCAAGGCCGAGGCCGGCCAGCGGGCGATCGACCCGATCCCGTCCGCCTTGGTAGTGACGGCCATCGTCATCGGCCTTTCGGTCACGGCTGTCATGCTGTCCTATGCGATCCGCCTCTACGCGGCCAAGAAGACGCTTTCGATCGACGCCTTTACGGAGTCGAAATGGTAGAGAGCCTTCTCCATCCGCTGAATATCTTTCTGTTCGGGTTGGGCGGCGGCTTTGTTATTCCGCTGCTCTATCGGCTCGGCAAAACCTGGCTGACGGCGGGCTTCTTCGTGGCGGTGGCGGGCATCACCATCGTGAGCGGCGTATCATTCCTCGGACTGCTCCGGGGCGGCCCGGTCATCGAAGTGCTGACGGCCGGAGCGCTGCCGCCGATTTCAATCAATCTGCGCTTCGGCCTTTGGGAAGGTTTCTTCACCTTCACGACGAATGTCGTCGCGCTGCTGGGCGCCATGCATCTATGGGACCGCCTGCGCGGAAACTATGCCGCCCTGTTGCTCTATCTTATCCTCGTCATGGGCATCAACGGCCTGGTGATGACCCGCGACCTCTTCAATCTGTTCGTCTTTCTCGAGATCGTGTCGATCGCCACCTATGGCCTTCTCGGTCTGGAGCGGACGCCGGCCGCCATGGCCGCGGCGTTCAAATACATCATGGCGACGGTCATCGCCTCGACCTTTTTGCTGCTCGGCACCGTGCTGCTCTACTACACAACGGGGATGCTCAACATCGATGCGCTCATCGATGCCCGCGCGCAGATTGCCGGCCCGATCGGGACGACGGCCCTGCTGCTCGTCCTTGCCTGCTTCATCATCGAACTGAAGCCGTTTCCGGCGAATGGCTGGGGACTCGACGTTTACGAGACGGCGCCGAGTGGCGTGGCCGCCATGGTCTCGGTGGGTGTGTCGGCCGGTGTTTTCTTTGCGCTCCTGAAGCTTCTGCCTCTGTTCGAGGGGCAGCTCGGCCTCATCGCACTCTCCGGCGGCATCACCTTCCTCTTCTCCAACCTCATCGGTCTGACCCAGACCAAAATCCAGCGGCTGCTCGGATATTCCTCCATCGGCCAGATGGGCCTGCTGTTGCTGGCGCTGGCGCTTTTGCAACAGATTGGTGCGAGCGCTTCTATCCCGCTCGTGGTGGGCGGCCTTTTCGTCAACCATATGTTCGCCAAGGCCGGCCTGTTCTGGTTCGCTGGCCTCATCAAGCGCGACGATGTCGACGCGATCACAAGCCTCTCGCGCCGCCCTCTTTTAATCGCACTGCTCGCGCTGCTCATGGTGGCCATTGCCGGTCTGCCACCTTTCCCCGGCTTCTGGGCGAAATGGGAACTCGTCATGCAGTTGACGAGCGCTCGCCGCCTGACCTGGATCGCCGTCATCCTGGCAGGTTCGTTGCTCGAAGCGGCCTATATGTTCCAATGGTTCGCCCGGGCACTGCAGCGGTCGGAGGACGAGGCGGCCGAACCTGTACCCACTCTGGGAGCTCTCATGCCTGTCATCGGCATGGCGGCGCTCCTTGTTGCTGCGGGCTATATCGCCGCACGGCTGTCGGGCGCCGGACATTTGTGGCTGTTCGCGCCACTCGCGATAGGCGCGGTGCTTTGCCTCCTTGACCGGCTGCCGGGCCGGCTGAAGGGGGTCGTTGCACTCCTTGCCGTGCTTGTGGTTGGAAACTGGCTGAGGCAGGAGGCTGACGGGATCGCTGCTCTCTTTGCGACGCTGCTGCTGGTCGGCGGTCTCGTCATCGCCTCGGCGAGCCTCTACCGCGACGACCCTCGGCTTGGCTATTATCCGATGCTCGCGGTGCTTCTGCTGTCCATCCTGGCGCTGCTGCGGTCTTCGACCAGCCTCGAATTCTTCTTCAGTTGGGAGATGGTGACGCTTTCGTCCTGCTTCCTGATCGCCAAGAGCCGGGGCGCCGGGCCGCATGTCCTGAAATTCCTGCTGTTCTCGCTGCTGGCCGCCTTCTTCCTCCTGGCGGGCTTTGCCAGCATCGCCTCGATCAGCGGCACAACCGATCTGTCAGCGCTGGTAACCCAGGGCTCGGACGCGACGCTCGCTTTCGTGCTGCTGGCGGTCGGCTTCCTCATCAAGGCCGGGACGGTGGGCGCACATATCTGGATGCCGGGCGCCTATGCCGAAGCCGACGACGACTTCAGCGCCATGTTGTCGGGTGTCGTCAGCAAGGTCGCGATCTTCGGCCTGCTCACGGGCACCTATCTGGCGATCCGGTCGGAAGTGGGTCTCGAACTTGCCCATGCCATGGCCTGGGTGGGGATGCTCACCACCGTTGCGGGTGCGCTGATGGCGCTCGGTCAGGACGACTTCAAGCGTCTGCTCGCCTATTCCAGCATGAGCCAGCTCGGCTACATCGTTACCGCGACATCGCTGATGAGCCATCTCGGCTGGGTTACGGCGCTCTATCTCGTCGCAAACCATCTGATGGTGAAGGGCATTTTGTTCCTGGCTCTTGCTGGGATCATCCTGCGTACCGGAACACGCAGCTTCGGCGAAACCGGTGGCCTCGCGCGCGCCATGCCGCTCACCTTCGTGACCATGTTGATTGCCGTTGTTTCGATGTCGGGCCTGCCGCCCCTCATGGGCTTCGGCGGAAAATGGCTGCTGCTCAGCGCGATGACCGACAAGGGCTGGTACGCTCTGGCCGTTGCCGGGCTCTTTGCCACTTTTCTCGGCTTTCTCTATATGATCCGGCTCGTCAGCGGTCTGTTCTTCGGCGAGCGTAAGCGGGACCAGGCGCAGATCGAGGAGGCGCCCGCGCTGCTCCTAGTTCCGCAATTCGTGCTGGTTGCGGGTATCTTTGTCCTCTCCTTCTTCCCCAAACTCCTGATGGATCCGGTCTCGGCCGCAATCGATCCACAGTTCGCCTCCACGCTGGTTTGGGAAGGCATGTCGCTCAAGACGATCTACGGCTACTGGAACCCAAGGCCGGTCATGATCATCGCGGTCACGGTGGCCGCAGTTCTGTTCGCGATTTTCTGGTTCGTCTATCGTAGCGGACGGCGCGATATCGGAAATCTCGGCCGGTTCTTTGCTTACTACCGACCGGTATTCGGCTCGACGATGCCGCCCGTCGCAATCGCGTTCTGGCAGGGTGTCTCGACAAGCGCGGTCGCCACGGCGTCGTCGGTCCGGAGGGTCTATACGGGCAATGGCCAGACCTATGCGCTCTATGTGCTCTACTACTTCCTCGCCATCTATCTGACGAACACGGGAATCAGCGGTTTGCGAGCAGGGGGCTTGTGATCGTGAGCGATGAAGACGCCGTTCCCCTGCATCTCCTGCGACTGGTCAGCCCGAGCCTTCCCGTCGGCACATTCTCCTATTCGCGCGGCTTGGAATGGGCAGTCCGCGCCGGCTGGGTGACCGACGAAGCGGCGGCCCGCGACTGGATCCACGGCACGCTCGAAAACACTTTCGCCGCGCTCGATGGCGCGCTGTTCTGGCGGATGATGCAAGCGCTGCAGGATGACGACCATGTGCGCTTCGTTCATGCCGATGCCTGGCTTGCCGCCGGCCGCGAAAGCCGGGAGATGCAGCAGGAGGACCGCCGCATGGGGGAAGCCCTGCTCCGCCTGCTCACCGAACTCGGCGTACCGACCGCGCTCCGCTACGCGGACGTCGATCTCACCTATCCAGCCGCCTTCGCGCTTGCCGCCCATCATTGGAAAGTCACGCCGGTGGCAGCGCTGAAGGGATTGATGTGGAGCGTCATGGAAGGCCAGGTGGCGGCAGCGATCCGGCTGGTGCCACTCGGTCACACTGCCGGCCAGCGCATCCTGATCGATGGCGTGGAGACTATCGAGCGCAGCGTAGCGCTCGCCCGGTCGCTCGATGACAGCCAGATCGGCAACGTCTCTGTCGGCATGGCTATGGCGAGCGCCTGGCATGAAACGCAGTACAGCCGGCTGTTTCGGTCGTAGAGCGGGATAGTAACGACCGACAGCTTGCCGCCTGATCTGACTGCCGCTGGCGGCACCGACTGCGCTCATTGCGGCGTTGGCTATTGATGAAGTCCGAATGAAGACAACCCGCCTTTGAAATCAAGGCGTCGCCTTCTCCCCGCGTTCACGGGAACGCCGTCGGCATGCGGACGAGGGCAGCACAATCCCGGATCAGTCCCTCGACCGGCCAAATACCGGCGGCGGTTGTCCTCCGGCGTGGTCGCCTCGGCAGGCGGCACAGGCACGAGCGCCTTGAAGCCGTATTGGCCGATGAGCATCGTCCAGGTGACGATGACGAAGGTTGAGGTCAGGACCGGCATGCCGATCGGTGCGAGGAAGATGGCAACCGAAGCCCACAACCACGTCGTCACGATCACGCCGAACACGGTGTAGACAAAGCTTTGCCAGGTCAGCACGAGGAAAAAGCCGCCGAGCGCGATCGCCGTCAGCGCTGCGTTGTAACCGAACAGTCCATCGCGGATCGCGCCTTCCGGCGCCCCGAAAATCACCGCCACCAAAGCAGCCAGCGCGGCGCCCATGAGCGCCATTCCAGCACCGATCCGCGAATTCACGGCCATGCCGATCAGGATCAGGTAGCCGCTGATCCAGTTGTCCTGGAAGAATATCTGTCCGATCGCGTTGCCGATCCCCATGTACCAGGTCGGCAGCACATAGGCGATGCCGTCCGGAAACTGATCGGGCGATACCGGCTTTGCCAGCGGACCGGCGTCGATGCTGTCGAACTTCAACACCGCGAACAGGAAAAGCCATCCGACGAAGACGAAAGGCATGGTGAGCGCCGCGACCTTGTGCGGGGCAAGCAGCGTGGCGATCGTGGAGAAGGCGACACTGGTGAGAGCCGCCGCAAAGGCAATGTAGATCGTCATATAGAGGGACGGCACCGCACCGGAACGGAAATTCTCGCTGGTGAACGCGATGAGCGAGAGGGCCACCAGCGCGCCGTTGAAACCGAACAGCCCGTCGCGTATCAGTCCTTTGTCCGCCTTGAGCGTCATTGCGGCGACGGTGCTGACCACCACGCCGAAGATGCAGATTGAGCCATAAATCCACGAATTGTAAAAAAGCGCGGCAAGGATGATCAGCCCGGAAAGCGGGTTGTTCTGGAATACGACCTGACCGACGCCGCGCAACGTCCAGTCGACGAAACCGAGCGTTGGATGATCCTGAAACTGGTTCGGGTTCACGATGCTCTTCTCCCCCAAAGTAGCCTCCGGTTTGTACGGGACCGGAGTGTTCGCAGCCCTGAGCGGCGGCCGCCTGATGAGTGAGAGCCCCGCCCTATTCCTTTTCGGGATCGGACCCGAGCTGGTTTTCGGGTCCGATGCTTGTGTCTTGCGTTCCCGTCAGAACAGGAAGTAGCGCTGCGCCATCGGCAGGATACTGGCCGGCTCGCAGGTAATGACCTTGCCGTCGACCCGCACCTGATAGTTCTGCGGATCGACCTCGATCCGCGGCGCAAGCGAATTATGGATCATGTCCTTCTTGCGGATGGTGCGCGTATTGCGCACCGCAACGAGGCTCTTCTTCAGATGCAGCCTCTTGCCGATACCGTCGTCCAGCGCCGCCTTCGATACGAATGTTACACCGGTCGATGCGCGGGCGCGCCCCAGGATGCCGTACATCGGCCGGTAATGCACCGGCTGCGGCGTCGAGATCGAGGCGTTGGGATCGCCCATCGGTGCCGTGGCGATCATGCCGCCGAGCAGGACCAGCGACGGCTTGACCCCGAAGAAGGCGGGCTTCCACAGGACAAGATCCGCGCGCTTGCCGACCTCGATCGAGCCGATTTCATGGGCGAAGCCATGGGTGATGGCCGGATTGATAGTGTATTTGGCGACATAACGCTTGGCGCGGAAATTGTCGTTGCGCTTGCTGTCCTCGTCGAGCGGGCCGCGCTGCACCTTCATCTTGTGCGCCGTCTGCCAGCACCGGAGTGTGGTCTCGCCGATGCGGCCCATCGCCTGCGAGTCGGATGACATCATGGAAAGTGCGCCGATGTCGTGAAGGATGTCCTCGGCCGCGATCGTCTCCTTGCGAATGCGGGATTCTGCGAAAGCCACGTCCTCGGGGATTTGCGGGCTGAGATGATGACATACCATCAGCATGTCGAGATGCTCGTCGATCGTGTTGATGGTGTAAGGTCGTGTCGGGTTGGTGGAGGACGGCAGGATATTCTCCTCGCCAACGGCCGTGATGATGTCGGGGGCGTGACCTCCGCCCGCACCCTCCGTATGGAAGCTGTGGATCGCCCGACCCTTCATCGCCGCGAAACTGTCCTTGACGAAGCCGCTTTCATTCAGTGTGTCGGTGTGGATCGCAACCTGGATGTCTTCCTCGTCCGCGACCGTCAGGCAATTGTCGATCGCAGCCGGTGTCGTGCCCCAGTCTTCGTGGAGCTTCAGCCCAATGACCCCGGCGCGGATCTGTTCGCGCAGCGGTTCGGGCACGCTGGCATTGCCCTTGCCGAGTAAGCCGACATTGATCGGCAGGTCTTCGATCGCCTCGAGCATACGGTGGATATACCAGGGGCCTGGCGTAACCGTGGTCGCCAGCGTGCCTACCGAAGGGCCTGTGCCTCCGCCCACCAGCGTCGTCGTGCCGGATGTCAAGGCTTCCTCGGCCTGCTGCGGCGCGATGAAATGGATGTGGGTGTCGATGCCGCCCGGCGTCAAAATCTTGCCTTCGCCCGCAATGACGTCGGTGCCGGGGCCGATGATGATGCTGACATTCGGCTGGATGTCCGGATTGCCGGCCTTGCCAATGGCGGCGATGCGGCCGTTCTTGATGCCGACATCGGCTTTGACGATGCCCCAATGATCCAGAATGATGACATTGGTGATGACCACATCGGCGACTTCGGCTGCCAGACGTTGGCTCTGGCCCATGCCATCGCGGATCACCTTGCCGCCGCCGAAGGTGACCTCGTCACCATAGGTCGTGTGGTCTTCCTCGATTTCGATGATCAGTTCCGTGTCGGCAAGCCGCACGCGGTCGCCTTTGGTCGGGCCGTAGAGATCGGCGTAGTTCTTCCGTGCAATCTTTGCCATCTCACTTCTCCAGCTTGCCCATCACCAAGGCGTTGAACCCATAAACCTCACGGCCTCCGGCAAGTGCGACCAGCTCGACGTTGCGCGCCTGACCAGGCTCGAAACGGACAGCCGTTCCAGCAGGAATGTTGAGGCGAAAACCTTTTGCCTGGTCCCTGTCGAAAACGAGCGCAGCGTTCGTCTCAAAGAAATGATAGTGGGAACCGACCTGGATCGGCCGGTCGCCCGAATTGGCTACCTGGATGGTGCGCACCTCCCGACCTTCATTGAGCTCGAGGGTACCCTTCTCAAGAAAATATTCGCCCGGGATCATAGTGTCTCCCCCTCACGGTATCGGATTGTGGACTGTGACCAGCTTCGTTCCGTCCGGGAACGTCGCCTCGACCTGGATGTCGTGGATCATCTCCGGCACGCCTTCCATCACGTCTTCGCGCGTAAGAAGCGTTGCTCCGTAGGACATCAGTTCGGCGACGGTCTTGCCGTCGCGGGCACCTTCGAGGATGGCAGCCGAGATGTACGCAATAACTTCGGGATAGTTCAACTTCACTCCCCGCGCCTTGCGGCGTTCAGCCACCAATGCTGCGGTGTAAAGCAAAAGCTTGTCCTTCTCACGTGGCAAAAGTTCCATCGCAGATACCTCTTCGACCAGTTCCTACGTTGCCCAGATACGAGGCGCGCTCGCCGGCTTTCCCTGGCGCGCTTCCCGAAGCGCATCCCATGCGCGCGTAAAAAGAGCCTTCCCTTCCGAGGCATGGAGGCCGAGATAGCGGCATACGACAACATGCTCGAGCTGGCTTACGGAAAGGACGCCGCTGCAATCGATCCCGACAGCCTTGCGGACATGATCGGTCACGTCGTCCGTATTCGCCGTGCCGGCATAGACCATGGTACCAAATACCGGATTTCCGGCAAACGCATATGACGCACCGAGCAGAGGCGAGCCGCCCGGCATATGCAGGCGCTCAAACCAGATGGGCCTGCCGCTTCTTTTGATTTCCACCCGCTGGCTGATCGCGCCGGAGTCGAAACGCTCCTTTGCCGCCGGACGCCCGAGGCAGATGAAGTCCCAGCCAACGTAAGTCGCATCTTCGCCTAGTGTGATGCTGGTGCTGATATCCGCATTGGCGCCATCAAACACGATCGTTTCTTGGGGCAGATATTCGCAGACGGCATCCGGACCGACATCGATTACGCAATGCTGCCCGCTCCGGCCATGGAGAGACCGATAGAATTTGGTTGCCCCCGGCGTTGTCAGCACGGCACGCGAGCTCGGCGCGAGATGAAATCGCATGTCAAGCTGGTCACCGGCTGCAACGCCGCCCGGTGGGTGCAGCAGATAGACATGACATGTGCCGTCCGGCTCAGGATAAAAGGGGCGCTGTACGAGCAGCGGGCCGATATGACGTCGGCGTTTCAACCGGGTAATTCCGTCGCTTGCCTCGAACCAAAGTTCAAGTTCCGCCAGCCAGTTGCTAGGCTGCAGGTCAAACGTAAAAGCATCGGAGCGGGCATTCTCGGCAAGCAAGATGGCCTCCGCAATTCACCTCCGGACTCAACTTGCAGGCGGCAGTCCGTCCGGCGCGCATATTTCTCCTTATAATACAGACTGCGCTCCCCAAGCAACAAATTTTATAACTTCTTTCAAAGGGTTAGTGCCGTTATTCGGAGTGTACAAATTAGCGATGACTGTGCTAGCCTATTGTTTTACGAGCTACTGGTGGTTGCCGGTCAGCTAAAGGGTGAGGTGCGCGCGCAGCTTCGGAAATGCCTGGATAGCCTTAATGGCCTGTGGCCAATAGACCACAGCCTTGCACATTGGGGAGTATGAAATGTTGAAGGCAGTCGCCGTCCGACGGGCGTCAGAAATAAGGGCCGACAGGCAGAGCCATGCACCAATTGCAAAAGCCGTACTGGAGCACGACGAGCGTCATTTGCGCCGCCGGACGATCAACCTTGCCGACGGCCGCAAAGTCTTCTTCGATCTGCCGGAAACGGTAGTGCTCGACCATGGCGACGTGATTGTTCTCCATGATGGTAGCCATGTGGAAATCGTGGCTGCCGACGAGCCGCTCTACGAAGTTGTCGCCGTAGATCCTCTCCATCTGATCGAATTGGCCTGGCACATCGGCAATCGTCATCTCGCCGCGGCGATTGAGCACGACCGCATCCTCATCCGTCGCGATCATGTCATCAAGGCGATGCTGGAAGGGCTGCGCGCGAGGGTGACGGATGTGACGGCGCCCTTCAATTCTGTGCGCGGCGCCTATTCCGGTGAGGGTAATCCACATCATCAAGACCGCGGCCATAGCCATGATGACCATGGTCACGAAGAACACGACCACGGGCACGATCATGATGACCACCATCATGGGAATAGTCACCGTCACGGCCACCACCATCACGATTGAGGACCCCGCGACACAGCCTGTTGACCCACCACAAAGCAGTTCGAGGTGATAGCGCATATGACATCGAAGAATGGACCCCTGCGGGTTGGTATCGGCGGCCCGGTTGGATCGGGCAAGACCACACTCACCGAGAAGTTGTGCAAGGCGCTGCGCGACGAGTTCTCCATCGCGGTCATCACGAACGACATCTACACCAAGGAAGATGCGATGATCCTGGCGCGATGCCAGGCGCTGTCCGAGGATCGCATCATGGGTGTCGAGACGGGCGGATGCCCGCATACGGCCATTCGTGAAGACGCCTCCATCAACCTTCAGGCGATCGAAGAGATGAAGCGCAGGATCCCCGATCTCGATATCGTCTTCATAGAAATCGGGCGGCGACAATCTTGCCGCGACATTCTCGCCGAGCTTGCCGATCTCACCGTCTATGTCATCTCAGTCTGCCAGGGCGAGGAAATTCCGCGAAAGGGCGGGCCTGGCATCACGCGTTCGGACTTCCTCGTCATCAACAAGAGCGACCTTGCGCCCTACGTGAACGTCAATCTCGACGTCATGCGCTCGGACGCTGCCCGCATGCGCGGATCGAGGCCCTTTGGCTTC
>CAVTKY010000005.1:0-25391 GCA_963735385.1 uncultured Alphaproteobacteria bacterium
ATCGGCGAGTTGCTCAACGACGGTCGGCATCTGGTCTGCATGCCCGGCACCCACAGCAAGTGGGTTGAGGTAGAACACGGAACGATCAGCAGGTTTGGCACGTGGATGACAGGAGAACTGTTTGCTGTCCTTTCCACGCAATCGATCCTTCGCCACGCGGTGAGTGGGGCGCACTCAGGCGATTCACAAGACAGCCGCGAATTCGATACTTGGCTCGATCAAGCTCTTGCCGCGCCGGCCGACATGACGTCGCGGCTTTTCCAGATTCGCGCCGCGGCGCTGCTACTCGAACTGACGCCTGAAAACGCCAGCGCGGCTTTGTCCGGGTTGCTGATCGGCGCCGAAATCGCTTCGGCAGGTGCGCGCTTCGGCCGAAAGCAAGGCGAGGTCGTTCTGGTCGCCTCCGGCAGGCTTGAAGCGCTTTACGCGAAAAGCCTGAGGGCAGCAGGCTATGCCGTGGAAAGCATTGACGCGGAAAAGGCAGTCCGCGCGGGCCTTTTCCAGGCTGCCCGCAGGCATTGGCCGCTTCAGCACGGGGTACAGGCATGAAGCGAGAAAGGTGGCCCGTTCTCAAGCGTGGCCTGGTCGCCATTCTGCGTGGCGTGCAACCCGATGAAGCGGAGGCGATGGCGAAGACCCTGCTCGACGCCGGGATCGAGGCGATCGAAGTGCCGCTCAACTCTCCCGACCCGTTCACGTCGATCGAGCGCATAGCCGCCGCCTTGCCCGCGTCAGCGCTGGTCGGCGCCGGCACGGTGCTCTCTTCCGCCGACGTGCGTAGCCTTGCCATTGCGGGCGGACGGCTGATGGTCAGCCCGAACATCGACGCGGATGTCATGGGACAGGCAACCGAGCTCGGCCTCGTAACGATGCCCGGAGTCTTCACGCCTACGGAGGCGCTGTTGGCATTACGTCTCGGCGCTTCGGCGCTAAAGTTCTTTCCGGCAAGCGTGCTGGGGCCGCAAGGCATCGCCGCTATCGGCGCCGTTCTTCCGACCGGTTTTGTCATCGGCGCGGTCGGGGGTGTGTCGGAGCGGGACTTCGCCGGCTTCAGTGCAGTGGGCGTGCGGGTGTTCGGCCTAGGATCAAGCCTCTACAAGCCCGGCATGACAGTTGATGCCGTCCGCGACCGCGCTGTCCTCGCCGTTGCGGAATGGGATCGGGTTTTTGCGGGACAAGCCAATGGATGACGTGGGCGTTTCACTTTTTTCGGAGACCGCTTGCCAGCTGGGCGAAGGGCCGACTTACGATCCGGCAACCGACAGCTTGTTCTGGTTCGACATACTGGAACAGAAGCTTCTGGAAAAGAAACTGTCGGAAGGCCAGGAGGTCGTACATTCGCTTTCCGAAATGGCGAGCGCCCTGGCGATCATCGATGCGGACCGCCAGCTGGTCTTCACCGAGACCGGCCTTCATGTCCGGGACGTGCGCTCCGGAACGTTGACGCTGCATACACCCATTGAAGCAGACAATGCAGGGACGCGTTCGAACGATGCGCGCGTCCACCCGTCAGGCGCGTTCTGGCTTGGGACAATGGGCAAGAAAGCGGAAGCCGGCGCTGGCTCGATCTACTGGTTCTTCAAGGGCGAGCTGCGCAGACTCTATGGCGATGTAACGGTACCGAATTCGATCTGCTTCTCGCCCGACGGGGCAACGGCCTACTACACGGGCACACGGAAAGGTCTGTTGTTCAGGGTGGATTGCGATCCAGTCAACGGACTGCCGACCGGCGAGCCGAATATCTTCCATGATCATCGCAACGAGAAGGGCGAACTCGACGGTTCGATTGTCGATGCCGACGGGGTGTTGTGGAACGCCTGCTGGGGCGGCGGTTGCGTTAACGCCTATGCGCCGGATGGGACGCGTCTTCGCACCATTCCCGTGCCGGCATTGAAAACGACCTGCCCTGCCTTCATCGGCAGGAACACAGATCGGATCGCCGTTACCAGCGCATGGGAAGGCCTGGATCAAGCGGCTCGTCCCTCACATCCGGAGGCCGGCAAAACATTTCTGCTCGACATTGCTGTCAAAGGCCGGGTCGAGCCGCGCGTTCTCCTCTAGAAGTTGCGTTCGATAACGCTCACAAGACAAGAATGTCGGATTATCGCAAGCGAGGCAGGGGCGTGATGCGATTTTGATCGCGGCATCGCGCGATGCTGCGCGTGGCCCAAGGGACCGTTCTCATGGCAATACCTGTTCGCGAACTCGTGCTGATCTACGAGCCGGAGGAAGCCTGTATCAAGCGCTTACAGGCTGAAGGCTATGATGACCGCCACGCTTTGGAGATTTCCTCCTATCTGGCCCAATCGACCGACCTTGCGGCTGAATTTGACGAGATTGCAGCAGCCTGCAACCGGCGCGGTCTGTCGTTTCGGCCGGTAGAACTCGACCAGACCCCGACATTGCTGGCCGGTGTTGACCCGGCGCATTCGCTCATGTGGACGCTCACGGACGGCATCGCCTATTTCCGTGGTGGCGCAGCGCCGGCGCTGGCGCGACTGTATGGCCTTCGCACGATCGGGTCTGACGACACGCTTTTTGCGCTTTGCCAGGACAAGTTTCGCTCTGGCGCCGTCCTGCGGGCGCTTGGGCTCCCGGCGCCAGAAGCCGGGCTTGTTCGGGACGGGCGGTGGATCACGCTGCCACCAGCGTCGCCGTCCGGATACTTCGTCAAGCCGAACCGCCTCGGCGCGAAGGTCGGCATCTGGGAAGACTTCTCGCTGCGGTTCATTGGACGCCTGCGTGGACCTCAGCCGGCGAGTCTTTGCCGCGTATCGCGACGACGTCATCGTACAGCCTTACGTGCCGGGACAGAATGTGCGCGCAAGCTTTTTGGCCGTCACGCCTGAAACGGGAGCCGACGCGCTGGGAATTTTCTTTGTGGACTCAGGCCGCGATTTCCAGACCATGGCAGACAGCATGGCGCTCTATGGAACCACGGGCGCGGCGGCCAAGGCGGGAGGCTTTTATGCGGAGCCAGAGTTGCGCCCGGTTTCCGCGGTTCAGCCGGGAGCCGACCGGAAAATCCGTGAGATCGGCGAGATGCTCATACGAGGGTTAGGGCTGCGCGATGTTTTTTCATTCGATCTACGGGTCGAACCGGACGGAACCGTGCATTTGATCGAGTTCGAAGTCTGTCCAGGCCTGCCCTGCTTCGACTTCCGCGCCTACTGCCGGTCGCAATGGGGCTTGAGTCTCGCCGACGCCATGGCCGAAACAGCGGCAAACCGCTTTCCGGCGTGGCGCTGAAGAAGGGCTTACAGCACGACGATAGCAGCGATCGAGCCGCCGGAGCACTTGCGTCCGTCGCGATTTGCGATCCCTAAATCTTGGCCATGCAGACAGCGGTGTGGCCAGCGCCGATGAAGCCAAGCTGACTCGCGGCAGCCTTTGAAACATCAAGGACGCGGCCTTTGACGAACGGCCCCCGGTCATTGATGCGAACGACGACAGCCTTCCCGTTGCGTTTGTTGGTAACTTTCACTTTGGTGCCGAAGGGTAGGCTGCGATGTGCGGCCGTCAGCGCAGCGGGATTCATGCGTTCTCCGGATGCAGTCCTGGAGGTCAGCGCGTACCAGGATGCGCGGCCGCATTGAGCCGATGCGGATCCAGCGGAGGCGCCAAGCATAGTGCCCGACGCCAGAATAACCGCGGCGGCGGCGGTAAATCGTGCGTGCATAGTCTGGAAGTCCCCGAAAAAAAACCAATCCAGATCGCGTAAGGATGAATTGAGGCGGCAAATGTGGCGCTGACTTGGTGGTTCCGAGGCGCGGAGACACATTTCGAAACGACAGGAAATACTTTGTCAGAATCTGGTCGGGATTTGGAACAGGTGAGAGAGCGGCGGCACAATGTTTGAAAACATCCAGCACTGCCGCAAGTTATACCAACGGCCTTGAGGGCTGACTCTGGGGATTCCCGGCTGATCTTGTGATTCGGTGGCGCGAGAGGAGATTCGCGCCATGGGATCAGCGGTGATGATGCGGACGGACTATTCGGCGGCGGCGCTTCGGCGACTGGCGAAGGCGTCGAAGGACGCCAAGCAGAGCAGACGGCTTTTGTCGCTTGCGGCGGTCCTGGACGGGATGAGCCGTGAAGACGCGGCGCGGATCGGCGGCATGGACCGCCAGACCTTGCGCGACTGGGTGCATCGCTTCAACGAGGCGGGCCGGACGGGCTCGAAGGACGCCTGGAACGGCGGGCCCGAGGCCGCGGCTGTCGCCGGAGCAGAAGGCCGAACTGGCGAAGATCGTCGAGACCGGACCGGACCCTGCCGTCGACGGCGTCGTGCGCTGGCGGCGGATCGATCTGAAGCGCGTCATCGAGGATCGCTTCGGCGTCGCCTATCACGAGCGCCATGTCGGGAAGCTTCTGAAGCAGCTCGGCTTCTCCCACGTGAGCGCGCGGCCGCGTCATCCGGCGCAGGATGCCCAGATCGTCGAGGCGTTCAAAAAAACTTCCCACGCACGCTGAGCGCGCACCTGGCCGATCTGCCCGACGGCACGCCGGTCGAGATCTGGTTCCAGGACGAAGCCCGCATCGGCCAGAAGAACGGCGTCGTGCGGCAATGGGCTCGGCGTGGAACACGGCCCCGCCAGCCGGCCGATCAGCGCTACAGAGCGCCTACCTGTTCGGCGCCATCTGCCCGGCGCGCGGCACCGGCGCAGCTCTTGCGCTGCCGTTCGCCGACACCGAGGCCATGCAGCTTCACCTCGACGAGATCAGCCGCCATGTCGCACCCGGCGCGCACGCCGTGCTGCTCCTCGACCGCGCCGGCTGGCACACCACCGCAAAGCTCGAGGTGCCCAAGAACATCACGCCGATCTTCCTGCCGTCGCGCGCCCCGGAACTGAACCCGGTCGAGAACGTCTGGCAATACCTGCGCGCCAACTGGCTCTCAAACCGCGTCTTCGACAACTACGACGCCATCATCGACGCCGCCTGCGAAGCCTGGCGAAAACTCCTCGACCAGCCCGACACCATCACCTCAATCGGAATGCGCGATTGGGCTCACGTCGGTCAATCATCATGACCGTTGGTATTACTTACCGCATCGGCCCGAAAATCGGAATCGATTTTCGGCAAGCACGATGCGTAGATTTAAAGAGAGCTACAGCGTCCTTTGCGCGTCCGAAAGGACGCGCGGCGCTATAGAGTATCGGCCCGAAAATCGGAATCGATTTTCGGCAAGCACGATGTGTAGATTCAAAGAGATACCGCGTCCCTGCGTCCGAAAGGACGCGCGGCGCTGTAAAGGCATTTCCGATGTTGCATGGGCCAGCGTTGGGCAATATCGGCATCTGGAAGGGTGTTCTTTGGAGTGACCGGCGCGTCTCGTGACGGCTTGAACGGCATCCTCAAGGCATACGCGACAAAGCATCAAGCGGAGGCGGCAGGCGGAGGCCTGGATGACGTTTCTCGATGTCGCGCACTGTTTCGCGGGCGCCGATCAAGTCGCCCGACGCAACCTGCCAGAGCCCATGTAGTATCCGGACTTCGGCCCGGTCCGGTGCGGCCGTGCGCAGCGCGCTGATCTCGGCGCTGGCCGCTGCAAGGTCGCCAGCGCGCAAGAGTGCCAGCGCCAACGTGATACGTGGCTCCTGATTGGCAGGATCGGCGGACACGACCCCCTTCAATACCGGAATGGCCTCCTCTTCGCGGCCTTGCCGCATCAACAGATTGGCCAGCTGCGTTGCAATGCCCACGTCGCTCGGGTTTTTGTCGCGGGCTGCGGAAAGAATGACTGTGGCTTCGGCTGCGTCGCCGAGCGCCTCGGCGATCCGCGCGCGCGCGTCCCAGGCTGCTATCAATTGCGGGTCCATGAGCGTCGCCTCCGCGAAAGCGGCCTGAGCTGCATCCCAGTTGCGTGTGGCCATGGCAAGTCCCCCGATCGCCATTTGGCCTTCTGGAAAGTCAGCCTTTGCGGCAATTGATGATTTCAATTCACTCAAAGCCGCCTCGAGGGCTTTGCGTTGATCCGGAGGCAGTTGCTCGGACGGAACATTGGCAAGTTCCAACGCCGCGGCAATGCGAACCGTTCTGACCTTATCTGAAAGGAGCGGCTGCAGCCGGGCCGCACGATCCTGCGCTGAAGCCGACCGCCACAGCCGGACTGCAGTCGCCCGTACCAGGCTGCTGTCGTCGGACAGAAGGGCGGCAAGCGTTTGCAACGTCTCGGGGTCCGCCTGATCGCTGATTTCGCGCAACGCACTGGCGCGGACAATGTCGGGTTGGGAAGCGTTATTCGCAAGGACAGCAAGCTCATGGAGCCGTTGCCGGTCCAACCCCTGTCGCCGAATGGTAGAGAAAAGCTCCGCATAGGCGGAAGTGCGAGCAGCGTGGGCTGGGTTCCAGGCGCTGATTTTCGCGGCCGCCCAAGGAGCGCTCTCTTCTCCATGACATGCAAGACAGGCATCAGGCGCGCCGGTCTTCTCCGAGAGGAGCGGATCAGGCACGCGGAAAAAATGGTCACGACGGCGATCGATCAGCATGTAGTCTCGTTCAGGCATGTGACAGTTCACGCATTGCGCGCTGGCACTCTCCACCGGATGGTGATGATGGTCGGGTGAATCATAGTTCTTCGGCTTCAAGGTGGGGAAATCGGTACGGCCAGTCTCGTTATGGCATTGCGTGCAAACAGCATTCCCGACGGCCACTATCTGACCTGAGTGAGGGTCGTGGCAGTTGGTGCAGGTCACGCCTTTTTCATGCATTTTCGACTGCAGAAAAGACCCCAGTATGTAGACCTCGGCGTCCTGCTGGCCGTCAGCAAAATAGAGCCCGCCGTCGAGGGTCGCGAGGTTGTAGTGGTCGGCGAAAGTGGCGGCAGGCAAAGCGCTGTCAGCATCGATCGCTTCACGGCGCGCATGGCACGGACCGCACATGTTTTCTTCGACTGCCTGCTTGCTTCCAGCGACCGGCCGCAGCAGGCCATGCGGCGCCAGGTTACCATATTTGGCCGTATCGAAGTCAGGCCGCTTTTCCGCCCAGGCGATATGGGCGTCACCAGGCCCGTGGCAGGCTTCGCATCCGATCGTAAGTTCGCTCCAAGTGCTCTGGTAGCTGCGGGCTTGCGGATCGTAGTTCTTGCGAAAATCCGTCTGGTGGCAAACGGCGCAGCGCGCCTGCCAGTTCTTGTAAGGACCTGTCCAATGCAGCCCGTTGCCAGCGGAGACGTCTTCGCCGGGATAGAGGTGGAACCACCGGTTCCGTTCGGTGTCCCAGGCAATGTCGAGAACCTGCAAACGCCCCCGGTCGAGCTCTACGAGATACTGCTGCAGCGGGGCGATGCCGATCACGTATTTGATCTCAAACACTGTCCGCTTGCCGTCGGCGCCCTCTGTCTCGACAAGATAGCGTTCGCCCTGTTTGAAGAAGCGCGAGGTGACGCCCTTGTGCTCGAAACGTGCATCCTTGAAATCGCCGAGCACTTGCTCTGGCGTAGGTTCCGTCAGAGCCCATGCATGATGGGAGCCCGCCCAGGCCTTTGCCTCCGCAGCATGGCATGTCCCGCAAGCCTGAGAGCCAACGAACCGTGGGGTCTCGGCCGCAAAGAGAGGCTGGCCAAACAGCACGGCGAGGCCGACTAGCGAGGCTAGGTTCAAGAGGGCGTTTAGAAGACGCATGAATCGGGCTATGCTAGGCATGCGGCACTAGGATCGAAATGCCGTGGGCGGACAGGGTTCTGTCCGTCGGCCTTCCGCAGGCCGGCCACTAGGGCTTCCCCGATCGGTTCTTTCGCTTGGTGGTGCCGAGGCGGCGCTCACCGCTTCCTCAGGCGATGGTTCCTGCGTCGGCGCCATCGATCGTTGATCCCCAAACGGTGAACATAAGCCCGTGCCCGCGGCGCCACCTTAGTAGAAAGCCCGCATCTGGGAAAGCCGCAAGTGCCTGCTCGTCATATGGCCCGCTGCGGTCGTTGGGCGAGAGCCACGGTGTGAACCTGCACCTTGATCGTGACAATCAGCTACGCGCCTGACGGACAGGCACTGGAGCGGACCAACAACCGCGCAGTGATAGACATTTGGATCGTTTTCGAGAATGATCCTGTGCAGCGCGCACACCGCCCCAAAACGAGCACGAGCTCCACGCGCGCCAATCTCGACCGACCAACAGCTCCAGCAAGAGGTTGCCATGGACGAGACAGCTATTTCACCACTTATGGACAGCATAGAGCGGCGGCAGCGGTCAAAGGCCCTTCTAGGGACACTCATCGGCACCTTGCTGGCGCTCTGGCTGGCTTTTGTGCCCGGCGCATTGGCGCAGCAGGAACTGCCTGTCGTTACCGTCGCCAAGCCTGTCGTGCGCGACATCGTCGAAGACGATGAATTCGTCGGGCGGTTCGAAGCAGTGGACGAGGTCGATATCAGATCCCGCGTGAGCGGCTACCTGTCCAAGGTCCACTTTCAGGACGGCGCGATCGTGAGCGAGGGCGATCTTCTGTTCACGATCGATCGCCGGCCCTATCAGGCGGCTTTTGACGCCGCCAAATCCAGGGTCGATGTGGCGACCAGCCTGCTCGAGTTCACAAAGATGCAGCTGGAGCGGGCGGAAGCGCTCACGAAAACGGGAAATCTTGCGGTTTCCATCCTCGATGACCGCAGGCGAGAAAATCTTTCCGCCCAAGCCCAGCTGCAGGGCGCAAACGCAGCCCTCAGAAATGCCAGCCTCGACATGGAATTCACCGAGATCAGGGCACCCTTGGCGGGCCGGATAGGTCGCCGGCTGGTGTCGGTAGGCAATCTCGTTCAGCCAGATTCCACTTTGCTGACCACGATCGTCGCCTGGAACCCGATCGATTTCTATTTCGACATCGATGAGCGGACCTACTTCAGTTACGCGCGCGACGCACGGCATCGCGGAGGCAGCATGCAGGAAGGCGCCGGCGGTCTCGAAGTCGCCGTGCGCGTCGCGGACCGTGAGGAGGCAGTGTTCAAAGGGAAGCTCGACTTCGCCGAAAACCGCATCGACAACGCGACGGGAACGATGCGCGTGCGCGCGCGGTTCGACAATGCCGATGGCGTGCTTCAGCCAGGCATGTTCGGCCGCGTCAACGTGCCCGCCTCGCTGCCCCACCCCGGCATCCTCTTGCCCGACGAGGCGATCGGCGCCGACCTCAATCGCCGGATCGTCTTCGTCGTCGACGAAACCGGCACTGTATCGGCAAAGCCAGTGCGGACAGGACCCAGGCTCGACGGTTACCGGGTTATCCGGGAAGGCCTTACAGGCGACGAAACCGTCGTGGTCAGCGGCCTGGTCCGCGTGAGGCCCGGTGTCAGGATCAAACCCGAACTGATAACCTTGCCGCCGACGGCAGAGACCGCAGGGCTGCAGCAATGAGGTTCGCGCACTTCTTCGTCGACCGGCCGATCTTCGCCTCTGTCGTTTCGATCGTTGTGCTCATCGTCGGCTCCATCGCCTATACGCAGCTTCCGGTCGCGCAATATCCGGAGATCGCACCGCCGACGATCGTCGTGCGCGCCGCGTATCCAGGCGCGGATGCCGAGACGGTCGCGGCAACCGTTGCAACACCCCTCGAGCAGGAGATCAATGGCGTCGAGGACATGCTCTACATGTCCTCCTATTCGTCGGGTGACGGGGCGATGGCGTTGACCATCACGTTCCGGCTCGGCACCGATCTCGACCAGGCACAGGTGCTTGTCCAGAACCGCGTCTCGATCGCCGAGCCAAGGCTGCCCGAGGAGGTGCGCCGGCTTGGGGTCACGACCGCAAAGAGTTCGCCTGACCTCATGATGGTCATCCACATGCTCTCGCCGGACGATACCTACGACCAGCTCTACGTATCCAACTACGCCCGCTCACAGGTGCGCGACGTACTGCTGCGCCTGGACGGTGTTGGCGATCTCATCATTTTCGGGGAGCGCGAATATTCGCTGCGCATCTGGCTCGACCCCGAGAAGCTGTCAGCCTACGGCATGACTGCGGGTGACGTCGTGCAGTCGCTGCGTGACCAGAACGTGCAGGTGTCGGGCGGTTCCATCGGCGCGCCACCCGTCAACACCGTAGCAGCCTTTCAATATACCGTCACGACGCAGGGCCGTTTCGATGACGCGCGCGACTTTCGATATGTCATCGTCAAATCGACCGACGACGGCCGGCTGATCAAGCTCGAGGATGTGGCCCGCATCGAATTGGGCGCGAAAGACTACATCACCAATTCGTATCTGAATGGAAAGCCTGCGGTCGCGCTCGCGATTTTCCAAAGGCCGGGAACGAACGCGCTTGGATCGGCCGCGGAAATCCAGGCCACTATTGCAGAGCTGTCGCGGACTTTCCCACCCGGGCTGAGCTATCAAATTGTCTACAACCCTACGGAGTTCATCCAGAAATCGATCACTGAGGTCTATAAGACGATAGGAGAAGCGATCCTTCTCGTCGTTATCGTCATCATCGTCTTTCTTCAGTCGTGGCGGATGGCCATCGTTCCCATCGTTGCCATCCCTGTGTCGCTTATCGGAACTCTGGCGATCCTGCTTGCGCTCGGCTTTTCGCTGAACATGCTGACGCTGTTCGGCCTGGTGTTGGCGGTCGGAATTGTGGTCGACGACGCGATCGTCGTCGTGGAGAATGTCGAGCGCAACATAGCGCGCGGGCTGGAACCCAATGCGGCCGCGCATTTGACCATGGATGAGGTCGGAACCGCCGTCCTTGCCATTTCGCTGGTGCTGATTGCCGTGTTCGTCCCGACAGCCTTCATCCCAGGCATTTCGGGGCAGTTCTACCTTCAGTTTGCGATCACCATTGCGGTCTCAACGGCCATCTCGGCATTCAACTCGCTCACTCTTTCACCGGCGCTTGCCGCCTTGTTATTCAAGCCGCATCACTCAACGCAACCGCCCTCCCGCTTTGTCCTCGCACGTTACGGACGGGCGCTGGCCGACGGCTTCAATCGCGGCTTCGAGGCCATGGCTGGATATTATGCGCGCATCGTGCGGTTCCTGGTCAGTTCGACGGCCACAATCATTGCCTCTCTTCTTGTGTTTTGCCTGCTGATCTATGGGACGTTCCATATGTTCCAGACTGTACCGCGCGGGTTTATCCCGACGATGGACCAGGGTTACGCGATCGTGGTTGTGCAACTTCCCGACGGTTCGTCGCTCGGCAGAACGGACGCATTGGTGCAACAGGCGTCCGACATCGTTAGAAATACGCCGGGCGTCCATGACGCAGTGGCCTTCGCCGGCTTTTCGGGCGCGACCTTTACCAACGCCAGCAATGCAGGCGTGATTTTTGCACCGTTCAAGAGTTTCGAGGAAAGGCTCAAAGCGGGGCAATCGGCCGAGCAGATTATCGGCACGCTATTCGGCAGTCTCCAAAGCCTCCGCGAAGCGTTCATCATCGTGCTGCCGCCGCCACCCGTGCGCGGCATTGGCAATTCAGGTGGGTTCAAAATGCAGCTTCAGGAGCGCAGCAGCCCGGATGTGCGTCAACTGATCCAACTCGCCTACGAAATCGCAGGAAAGGCAAACCAGACGCCGGGGCTGACCGGTGTCTTTACGACATTCTCGGCATCGAGCCCGCAGTTCTTCCTTGAGATAGATCGGGACAAAGCGCGCATGCTGAATGTCGCCATACCGAGCATCTTCGAGACGCTGTCGATCAATCTTGGGACCGCCTATGTCAACGATTTCAACGCATTCGGCCGGATCTACCAGGTGAGGGCGCAGGCTGATCAGGCCTTCCGCCTCGAAAGGGACGATATCCTCAAGCTGAAGGTCCGTTCGCAGACCGGCGCGCTTGTGCCGCTTGGCACGCTGGTCGAGATCCGCGACATTACCGGGCCATCGCTCGTGCAGCGTTACAACATGTATGCCTCGGTTCCGTTACAGGGGAATGCCGCGCCCGGTGTGTCGACTGGCGATGCGCTGGACCTGATGGAGCAAGTCGCCGCGAGCATTCTGCCGAGCGGCACGACATTCGAATGGACCGAGCTGGCTTTCCAGGAGCGCCAGACGGGAAACACCGCGATCTTCATCTTTGGCCTGTCGGTGCTGTTCGTATTCCTGGCGCTCGCGGCTCAGTATGAAAGCTGGATCATGCCGTTTGCGATCGTGCTGATCGTTCCGCTCGGCGTTTTGGCCGCTCTTATAGGCATAACCCTGAGGGGGATGGACAACAACATCCTTGTCCAGATCGGGCTCATCGTCCTTGTCGGTCTTGCGGCAAAGAACGCGATCCTGATCGTCGAGTTCGCGCGGCAAGCGCAGGAGCGCGGTGCGACGGCTGTTGACGCAGCGGTGGAAGCATGCCGTCTCCGGCTGCGGCCGATCCTGATGACGGCGTTCGCATTCATTCTCGGGGTCCTGCCGCTGATGATCGCTGCCGGACCGGGCGCTGAGATGCGCCAGTCATTGGGCACGGCGGTGTTTTCCGGGATGCTCGGCGTTACCCTGGTGGGACTGTTCCTGACACCTGTTTTCTATGTGGCGCTGAGGACGGTCTTTCCGGCGCGGAGCGGGCTGCCAGCTGGCGCGGAGCGGTTGCCAGCGAAGGGAGCGGCGGAGTAGACGCATATTCGTCGGCTCTGCCCGAGGCGCGCCGCCGTCGAGAGACGGGTGGGTCGGGTTGCTTTGCCTCGCTGATGATTTACCGTCACGCGTATCAGCAGCCGAAAGATCACGAAAAATCAACACGGTTTGTATTGTATATCATATCGCTCGATTTTATTGCTGAGGCGAGCGATGGTAGTATGAAAACTTCGTTCTGGCGTACAAACGTCGCGGCAGGCTATGTCGATGGCATTATGTGAAATAACCCGGACATGCTGACAAAAAAGGGCAAGTACGGTCTCAAAGCCCTGGTGCATCTGGCTGAGCTGCCGCCCGGGGAACTTGCATTTGTCGGCGAGATCGCGGCTGCCAACAATATCCCGAAGAAATTCCTTGACGCGATCCTTGGCGAATTGCGCAACGCCGGCTTCGTTCAAAGCCGCAAGGGCAAGGATGGTGGCTACCGCTTGGCGCGACTGCCAGCCGAAATCAAAATCGGTCACGTCATTCGTGTCCTCGACGGGCCGCTCGCGCCAATCCCCTGCGCCAGCCGTACGCAATATCAACGATGCGAAGACTGTGACGAGACCACATGCCGGGTTCGCCACATGATGCTAAAGGTACGCGAAGCCATCGCGGCAGTGCTTGACAACCGAAGCCTCGCTCAGATGCGCGACACTGCCCACGAAGAGATGCTGTCGGCAGACGTCACTTAGAGTGGTTCAGTGAATCAATCAAAAACTGAACCACTCTAACTCGTTGTTTTAACGCAATTCCGGACGGAAAACCGGTTTCCACTTTTCCTGGAATTGCTTCAGTCGGCTTTTCCTTGTGACGGCTATTTTTTGGCTAAAACATCCGCGAGCCTCTCGGACTTTGTCTCGCCGCGTGAGAGGTCCAGCCCGGACAATAGGTCGACCATATGGCCCTTCATGAGATCCGCCGCCTCGGTTGCGCGCCCGGCCTCGATGGCGTCGACCAGCGCGTGATGGGCATGGCTCTCGCATGTGGTATCCCGCCGTTTCCAGTAGAGCGCTATGATCAGCGAGGAGTGGGAAACAAGATCGCGCACAATGCCGGTCAGGATCGAATGATCCGCGATTTCGGCGACACCGACGTGAAAGCGAGCGGAAAGCATAATGGCATCGCTGTCGCGGCCGGCATGCAGCGCCTCATGCTCCTTTTCGAGATGGCGCCTCAGCAGAAGAATTTCCTCGGGCTTCGCCAACTCGGCGGCAAGCGCGGCCACCTTTGGCTCGATCAGCGCCCTGGCCTCGAAGACCTCCCGCGCTTCCTTCTTCGATGGTTGGGCAACGAACGCGCCCCGGTTCGGCTCCAGCCTCGCGAGCCGGTCATGAGCCAGCGCTTGCAACGCAGCTCGAATGACCGTCCGACTAACCGAATAGATCGATGCCAGTTCGTCTTCCGGTAGCTTTGTGCCGGGAGTCAGGCGGTGCCCGACGATGGCATCCCTCAGTCCGTGATAGATTGGAAACCAGCGCGTCGCTGGCTTTTTACTATCGTATTCGGGACGTAATACGGTCAGCATCGTCATTCTTTTCTGGAGCGCCGCGCGTCCATTTGGACGCGCAAAGGACGCTCTAAGTTGTTGAACCTACGCATCGTGCTTTCCGAAAATCGATTCCGATTTTCGGGCCGATGCGCTAGCGAGGCGCCCAATACCACGTTCCTCAAGCTCACAGTCAGCAGACTCTTAGCCGAGGACTCGCATGGAATCTCACATTGCTCTCTTTCGGGTCAATCCTCCCGGAATCCGCTTAAGCATGCTCCTGGGGTTAAAGTCGACTCGACGCAGTGCCCATGGCGCCCGACTCCGTTGCGGGAGCACGATGACCTTCTCGGAAAGGCCGCGCAGCGCTGTAGCGATTTGATTGGCTTACTATCTTTCCCTGTTGCAACTACACCCCCTTTCGGACTTTCGGTCTAGGGAAGCGAGGCCCTGCCATCGCTCTCCCGTGGAGAGAGGGGCGCATAAAAACCTGCGAATTTTTTTGACCGAGGGCGCGCGTAGCCGCCAACCTTGGAAGTGGCCAAACCCAACCCTACGAGGGTCTCCGCCAGCCTGACCGCGCAGGCGACGCCGTCGAGTACGGGAACGCCATGCTCTTGCGTCAGATATTTAGCGAGGTCGGCCATGCCAGCGCAGCCGAGGACGATCGCCTCCGCCTTGTCTTCGGCCACAGCCCTGGCGATCTCGGCAGAAATCTTGTGCCGGGCGTCCGATCCGGGAAGTTCAAGATCGAGAACTGGGATGTCCGTCGCTCTGACCTTCGCGCAACGTGAGGAAAGTCCATACTTTGACAGGTTATGCTCGATCGCCGGCACCGACCGCGCCAGTGTGGTCACAACGCTGAACTTGCCGGCGACCAGAGTAGCAAGATGGAAGGCAGCCTCCCCAATCCCGATCACCGGGGCATCGGTGGCGCAGCGCGCGGCATCAAGGCCGGTATCGTCAAAACAGGCAATGACATAGGCGTCGGCTTTTTCTGCCTTGGCCATTTCAGCCAGGATACCGGGTATAGCGAACACCTCATCAAAGTAACCCTCGATGCTGGGCGGCCCATCTTGTGGGTTCACCGCGACAATCTCGGTTTCGGCCGAGGCGGCGAGACCGGCCGCCTTGCCGATCTTGCCAGTCATGGATGCCGTGGTGTTCGGATTGATGACGAGAATACGCATAGCGAGAAAGACCCCTAGATTTCACCGCCAAGGTAGAGATGCTTGACACGCTCGTCGGTCAGCATTTCCGCCGAATTCCCGCTGAGCGCTACTTTGCCCGTGGTCAGCGCATAGGCGCGCTGCGAAATGCGTAGCGCCATGCGCGAATTTTGCTCGACAAGGAGCACGCTGACTTTCTCGTCGCGGTTGATGGCCACGATCGAACGGGCAATGTCCTGTACCAGCTTCGGAGCAACCCCGAGCGAAGGCTCGTCGAGCAGAAGCAGGCGCGGGCGGGCCATCAGCGCCCGGCCTATGACCAGCATTTGCTGTTCGCCCCCGCTCATCGTTCCAGCCTGTTGCGAGTAGCGCTCCTTCAGGCGTGGAAACCGGGTCAGAACCATTTCGACGCTTTGATTGATTTCAGCCTTGTGGGAGCGCGTGAACGCGCCCATCAGCAGATTGTCCCGCACGGTCATGAACGGGAAAACCCGGCGTCCCTCGGGCACCATCGATATGCCCATACGGACGATTTCGTCCGCTCCGGCGCCGTCTATCCGTTTGCCCCGGTAGTGGATCTCGCCCTTGCGGACCTTCTTGAGACCGGTGATGGCCCGCAGGATCGAGGATTTGCCTGCGCCGTTGGCGCCGATCAGCGCCACCGTTTCCCCTTCCCTGACCTCGAGCGACACGCCCTTCAGCGCGTAGACGTGATCGTAGTAGAGTTCAACATCGTCAAATTTGAGCAACGGATCCATGGCCTACATTCCGATCGATTCATCTTCAGCGCCCAAATAGGCCTCGATGACCTTGGGGTTCTGCTGGATTTCCGCCGGCGTACCCTCGGCGATCTTCTGCCCGAAGTTCAGGACGACGATCCGGTCCGAAATGTTCATCACGGCCGGCATGTCATGCTCGACAAGCAGAACGGTGATGCCGCGGTCCCTGACCTTTCTGACGATCTCGACCGCCCGCCTAGTTTCGTCATGGTTCATCCCGGCGAAGGGTTCGTCGAGAAGCAGGACCGCCGGGTTCGTCGCCAAACCAATTGCGATGCCGAGCGCCCGCAAATGGCCGTGCGGCAGGTTGCTGGCGATCTCGTTGCGCAAGTCGCCGAGACCCAGAAACGCGGAGAATCTCGTCAGCCGACCGACCGAACGTTTCCTGGTCCTGGCGCGCTGCCGCGGTCCCGAAATAGAAGCCCGCAAGGCTTGCCTTCGATCGCAGATGATGCGCCGTGACCACATTGTCCCGCACGGTCATGCTCTTGAAGATTGTCGTCTCCTGGAATGTACGGACGACGCCTTTCCGAGCGGCGATATGCGGTGCGAGGCCGGAGATCCGCTCGCCCTTGAAGCGAACTTCTCCGCCCGTCGGCGTAAGAAACGACGAGATCAGTTTGAACAGCGTCGACTTGCCGGCGCCGTTCGGTCCGATCACCGACAGGATCTCGCCCTCGCGAACCGAGAAAGAAACGTCGTTGACCGCCACAAGCCCGCCGAAGCGTTTGGAGAGTCCGGAAATTTGAAGGACGTCCGCCATGACCTTAGCCCTTCCTCGTTGATGGCAGCGTGAGGCTCAACAAACCGTTGGGCAGCACGAGCATCAGGATGATCAGCACCGTCGAGAAAATCAGGAGCTGGAACTCACCCGTCTGGAACAGTACATCCCAGCCGAAATAGAGCACGAACGTTCCGAGCATCGGCCCTACCACGTAGCTCAGCCCGCCCAGGAAGCAGTTCAGCATGAAGTTGACGGAGTCAGCGACAGTGAAGCTGGACGGATAGATCGACTGCGAGATGGACGCGAACATCGCGCCGCCAACGCCGCCAAGGAAGGACGAGAGGGCGTAAGCGATGATGCGGAGATAGGCAATGTTGACGCCGATCGAAGACGCGAGTTCCTCGTTCTGCTGCAGCGACTGGCAAAGCTGACCGATACGCGAATGAGCCAACCTATAGAGACCGACGAAGCAGAGAGCCATCAGAAGCACCGCGACGATGTAGAATGCGAGCCGCGGATTGGCGAGCGTGGCGAAGTCGGGCACGATCGTCAGACCGAACAGGCTGATCGCGCCGGGCAGCGGTATGCTGACAATGCCTTTCGCGCCGTTGGTGATCGGGAGAGCCAGTGCAAGCAGGCGAGCCACTTCCGTAAGCACCAGCGAGACCATGGCGAAATAGACACCGCGCAGGCGCAGGATCGGCAGACCGATCAGCACGCTTGCCGCCGCGCAGAACAGCCCGGCGAGCGGCAGGGTCAACCAGAAGGACACCCCGTACGTCGTCACCAGAATGGCCGAGACATAGCCGCCCATCAGGGCGAAGGCACCCTGGCCGATATTGATGCGGCCAATATAGAAGGTGATCCAGACGCCCGCGCTGATGATGCTGAGAAGCGCCACCGATGTTAGCGTGTAGTAGAGGTCGCTTCGGCCGGTTGCATTGATCAGCAGCGGAACCGCTATGAGCAGGGCCAGTAGGAAGAGGGCCGCGGCGACGATTTTCGTTGTTTTCGGTGTCATGACCTCAACCCCACGGCTTTCCCATCAGTCCGTTCGGACGGATGCTGAGGAACACCATCAGAAGCGCGAAGATGACCAGGTAGGTGACGTCGCCATATTCGCGGAGCACGGTCAGACCGACCGATTCCATCATCCCAAGGATGAAGCCGCCTGCAATCGCCCCGCCGACGACACCCGCGCCACCGATCATGACCATCAGGAAGGCCTTGATGGAAATTGGCCCGCCGATACCGGAATTGACGCCAGTGATGCTGACCAGAAGCCCTCCGACAACCCCCGCCAGCAGGGCGCCAAGCGCAAAGCCGATCATGGAATAACGGTCAACCTTCACGCCCATCAACTGGGCGGCAATTCGGTCCTGCGCCATAGCGCGCATGGCGCGGCCCGTTTTGCTGTACTGCATGAAAAGGACAAATGCCGCGATCATGAGGATAGCGACAATGCCCACGACGATGCGGTCGTATGGCAGGATCACCCAGTCTGAGACGAAGACGCCGCTGATGATCTTCGGCACGCCGCGTTGCTTCTCGCCGAAGAGAAGCAGTATGACGGCATCCAGGAAGAATGCGGTCGCGGCGGCTAGCAGCATCGTGCTTTCCTCGCGCTTGCTTCGCCGGATGACCGTGCGGAAAAGAAACTTTTCCATCAGGGCGCCGATCACGGCGAGCGTAAGCGCGGAACACAGCAGGGCAATCGGGAACGGCAAGCCGAGCTGGCCATAGACCGTATAGGTAACGAAGCCGCCCAACACATACATCTGGCCGTGGGCGAAGTTGAGCACATTCATAAGCGCGAAGATCAGCGTCAGTCCGAGCGCGATCAGCGCGTATTGGGCTCCGAGATAGAGCCCATTGGCGATAACCTGTTCCATAATCGTGTCCGATCGTCAGGAGGCTCGGGTGTCAGCCCGAACCTCGTTCAAGTTCGAATGCGGACCGTCAGTCGACTTCGCCGACGAACAGGGTCTGGAAAGCGCCGTCCTTGAATTCGGTCACCACCATAGGCACGGCCAGTTGCCGCTTCTGGCCAAAGGAGGTCGTGCCGACATATTTCAACGTGCCATCCTTCACATACGGGTTCGGCACCGTGAAGGTGTCCATCGTCTTCTTGAATTCCTCGATGTTGTCGATGGCCTTGGGATTGGCCTTCAACGTCTCGATGATGTATTCGAGCGCATAGACCTTCGTGTTGGACTTGTCGTTGTATTCACCGAACTTCTTCGTATAGCGGTCGATGAACTCATCCATGAGTGGTGTGCGGATTTCCGGCGTGGAAGCACCGCCAACCGAGATAAACCCGTTGGCAAGCTCGCCGGCGCCCTCTTGCAGCACTCCCGCGTCTTGTGCCGTTTCGGCCGAGATCAGGCCTTCATAGCCAAGCTCGCGCGCCGCGCGGATGAGAAGCGGGGCATTGGCCGGCGCCACGCCGGATAGCACGAGCAGATCCGGCTTCAACTGGACAATCGGAGTGAGCACGGGCGTGAAGTCACGCGTGTCATTCTGATAAGTGTCGGTCTCGGCTACGACCTCAAGGCCAAGCGCCTTGGCAGCCGCGACGCCGCCGTCGCGCTGGCTGAGCGGATCGGATTCGTTGGCAGCGATGAAGGCGACCTTCTTCACGCCCTTGTTTTCCATCAGATATTTGTAGATCGCCGGCCCCGACTGATAATTGGCGACCATGCCGAGGACAGCATTCGAGGCCGGAGCGACGTAGAGCGATTTCGGAAATGCATAGGGGAAATAGATGATCCCGTTCGATTCGGCGACCGGCCGCACGGCGGCTGCGCCGTCGTCCACGTTCGGTCCGACTACGTAGTGAATGCCTTCCTGCGCCATTTTCTCCATGCCGGCGATGGCGCGCTTGGGATCCTTCTGATCATCGAAGGTAACGATGTTGATATTGTAGGTATCGTCACCGATCTTGACGCCGCCCGTCTCGTTAAGCCAGTCGGCACGCGTTTGCATGGAGCGCACGTTCGACGTGCCCCAAGCCGCAGCGGGTCCGCTGGTCACGCCAACGAAGCCGATCTTCAGTTCCTTGTTCTGGGCCTCCGCTGTGAGGACCCCTCCAGCGATCATTGCGAGAGCTGAGACGGCGCCGAGCGCCAACGATTTTACGGTCAAACGTCTGTTGATCATCAGTCATTCCCCTTTTTATCTTTTTATCGCGCTGTGTGTCATGCTCTTCGGCTGCGCGGATAATCGAAGCGAACCACGGGCACGCAACATTGTCAACATTTATGTAAGGTTTCGTATACAATCTTGCGTCCAGCTCGCGCCCGTTGATGTCCAGCGCAAGAAACTTCGCCAGCCCATGCCTCACGGGTTTGGCACTGTGACGCGTCGAAAGACGACGTCAGCGCCGACCTGCCGAACTTTTATCAAACCTGGGAGCCCGAAACGTCTTTCATTGCGGCAGCTCCGCCCGGCTCAGCCCCTCGACCAGGTGTTGCCGGTCGGCATCGCGCTTGAAAGGTTCACGCCTCATTGTCTTTTCGATCGAAAAGTCTGGGGCGAGGCGCAGGGCTTCGGCCGCATGATGTCGCGCTTCGAGCGGGCTGTTCTTATAGGCATAGCATGCGGCTAGCAGCGCCTCTGTCCAGGACGACGTCTCCTGTGTGTGTAAGATCGCTGCGATGGCCTGGTCGTACTCGCGCGCGATAAAATGGGTGACTGCCAACGTTGGCCAGTACCACGACGGTTCAAAGAACGGATCGAGCAGCCGCGCCTGCTTAAGGTAGCCGATACCTTCCTCAGGCCTTCCCAAATAGCTGTAGAGGAACCCAAGGCTCGCAAGCAGCGCCGATCGATTGGGGTTCAGTTCGACCGCCTTCCGATAGTGATGCTCAGCCAGATCATGGGCGCGTCGATTGAGGTAGACCAAGCCGAGCGCGCTTTGGCAGACGCTGTCGTTCTCGTCGAGCGCGACGGATTTCTTCGCCAACACCACGGCCTGTTCAAGCAAGCTGTCCGGCGCGTCGATCTCACGTTCCCATTGCACGTTAAGATTGATAGCCAACAAGGCGTAGGCCCGTGCGTATAAGGGGTCGAGTTCGATGGCCTTTTCGTAGAGCATGCGCGCTTCCGCCCCGGCCGCGGGGTCGTATAGGGGCAGCGCATCCGCACGCAGCACGTATTCATAGGCAGCGAGGCTGGCGGGTGGCTTGCGCTTTGCCATTTCGGCACCGGCAGCCTGCAGCCGTCCCACGAGCGTCGCGACAATTGTGCGGACTACCTCATCCTGGACCGCGAAAATATCGTTCTGATCCCGGTCGAATTTCTCTGCCCACAGGTGGTGTCCGGATTTGGCGTCGATGAGCTGTGCGGTAATCCGGATGCGCGTTCCAATGCGGCGCACGCTGCCCTCGAGCAGATAATGCACACCGAGCTCGCGCCCAACCCGGACCATGTCAAGATTGCTGCCGCGGTACTGGAACGATGTATTGCGCGCCAACACCTGTATCTGCCGGAAGCGGGACAATTCCGTGATGATGTCTTCGGTGATGCCATCGCTGAAGAACTGCTGTTCCTTGTCGTCGCTCATATTGGCAAAGGGCAGAACGCCGATCGACAGCTCGTTCGGCGCCTGCTGCAGCCGCTCGCCAACCTCGGCGGCATCCGATGAACGGTAGGTGCGAATGGGAACGGCAATATTCTTGAGCTGTTGTTCGCCCAGATCAGCAAAGGCCATGTCTACCTTGCCGCGCACTTCGTCGTGCACTTTTCCCGAAATGCATATTCCGCCGGGTTCCGCCAGCGCCTCCAGCCGAGCCGCGACATTGACGCCGTCCCCGTAGAGATCACTCTCTTCGACGATGACGTCACCGAGATTGATGCCAATACGGAATTCGATGCGCCGATCTTCGGCGACGTCGGTATTGCGGATGCGCATGCCGCGCTGAATCTCCGCGGCGCAAGCGACCGCGCTCACGGCGCTCGCAAACTCCACCAACATGCCGTCACCGGTAAGCTTGACAATGCGGCCCTGGTGCTCAGCGATTTCGGCGTCCAGCAGTTCCCTGCGATGAGCCTTGAGCGCGGAAAGCGTGGCGGCCTCGTCAACTCCCATGAGCCGACTGTAACCCGCCACATCGACAGCCATAATGGCAGCGAGCCGCCGCTGGATACGTTCCTCAGCCATAGAGCTTAGTGTCCTTGAAAAGCGCAGGACGCCGGATTTTAGTGGACGGCAAGCTGGGAGTTTATCACGGCGCAATGTTCAGCTGCCGGATTGAGTCAAGTCAGTCACCGCGACCGAACGGCAGTTCGACAGTGACGGTCGGACAGTGGCGTTGCCGCAACAGTGCTCACTCCATCTCCGGGGCAATATCCGGACTTGGCCTTCTAGGTCTTAGAGTGATAAGAGGCGCCTGATACGCAATGAACCAGTTTCTGGCGGGGACAAATGAACGGTGACAAGATTACGCGCCGCGGCCTGTTGCTTGGCGGCCTGACATTCGTGGTTGCTGGCTGCAGTTTGTCGCGTCAGAAGGTAGCGGTACCTCTGTCATATACGGTTCCCGAGCATTCTCCCTTCGACTCGCGTTTCAAGCGGCAGCGCGTACAGTATTCCGGAAGTGAGCGGCCAGGAACGATCGTGGTCGATACTTCGGAGCGGTTTCTCTATGCCGTCGAGAAGGATGGCTGGGCGACGCGCTACGGAGTAGCTGTTGGCGCAAACGGGCTTACTTTCAAAGGCTCGGCAACCATCGGGCGTAAATCTGACTGGCCCGATTGGACGCCTACCGACAGTATGCTGAAACGCAAGCCGCACTTGGCGCAATATGCGGGCGGTGTGCCGGGCGGACCGAACAATCCACTCGGTGCGCGGGCTCTCTATCTGTACCGCGGTGGACATGACAGCATGTTTCGCGTGCATGGCACGAACGAACCATGGAGCATCGGCAGGGAAGTTTCGAGCGGTTGCATCCGGCTGACCAATGACGACATCATTGACCTCTACGAGCGAACCCCTGTCGGGACACCGGTTTTGGTGGTCTAAAATCTCCGGTTGCATCGGGGGAAATTAAACCGCTGACAACGGGTAGTTGAATTATACCGCCCATGCTACTCGAAAACCGCTCGATTGCAGACAAACTGACCTTCGACTGTGACATTCTTGCACTAGACCTTCGCGCAGTTCACCCTATCTTGGGCGGGTCCATGAGTATTTGTGGATCGTGCTTCGATAGAACGTTTCCGCCTCTGGGGAAAGGATTGTTTGATGAGCAGAATTTTGATCGCAGTGATTGCCGCGTTCACCGTTGCCAGCCTGAGTGGCTGTGGAACGATGGGCAAAGGCAAGGGGAAGGCTCCGCCGCCGGTGGTGGAACCCGCACCGGTAGAGGCAGCGCCGATTACCAAGTAGGGGACCAAGCCCTACGGAGGAAGGGCCATCCAGCCCTTCCTCCGACCACAATTGCACTAGACCGGCTCTGGTCTGGGCTCGTCGGAGTTTCATGAATGGGACGAGCGATGAAGCTGATAAGCGGCCGTTCGGTGTTTATGGTTTTGCTTGTGCTCGCAGCAGCCGGGTGTCAGTCGGACGATCTGCCACCGCAGCCGGGATATGTGTCGGCTGGAATTGATCGTGAAGCTGTAAAGGCCTCATCGGTCACCGGGGCACCTATCGGAGCTATGGCGGCGACCTTACCCAAGGACCGCCCCTATTTCATCGAATTCCGCTCCCGCTACGCACTCAGTTACGGCCATACCTACGTCGTTTTTGGTCGCATGAACGAGGCCGGCCGGACCGTCAATTCCGAAGTTGCGGGCCTACACCCGGCGTCGACCAACGAAGCTCCCTATGTCCTCGGTCATTTCGTGCCGGTGCCGGCAGAAACCGGCTGGAGCGACGGCGACCTGGAAGAACAATACAGGTCGGCGAGTTGGCGCGTCATGCTTGACGAAGCCGAGTATAGGGACGTCGTTGCGACCATACGCAAGCTGCAGGCCAGTTCGCCAGTCTGGCAGGCGTCGGTCTACAACTGCAACGCCTTCACCGGGGACATCGCCCGCTCCATGGGCTACAAGGTCCCGTCGAAATACCTCAGGCCGCAGCAGTTCATCACCAAGCTTCGAGAAATGAATAGCGGCAACACCGTGAAATTCGAGAGGATGCCTTAAGCGCTCTACAGCGCCGCGTGTCCTTTCGGACGCGCAATGGACGCTGTATGTTTTTGAATCGATGCATCGTGCTTACCGAAATCGATTCTGATTTTCGGGCCGATACACTAGCGCCACGGACCGCGGGCTTGATCGTCCAGAAAGAATTGGTGGGGGGTGAGCATGGAGGCGGCTTCGATTGGCAAGGTCGTATGGGTGCTGGGCATCATCGCATGGTATGTCATCCGGTATCCTTTCGAACGTCGAGCCAGACGCTCTCGCGTCGTAAGCGACCGCCGCTCGCGCTCGGACTCAGTTGGCCTTGCCTCCGCCCTGGTTGGCCTCGCCATGCTGCCCGGATTTTACGTCGCTACGGGCATCCCCGAAGCAGCCGACTATCCTGCAAGTGTGTGGGCAGTCCTTCTCGGGACGATCATTTTTTCCGCGGCGCTATGGGTCTTCCGTGTATCCCACAAAATGCTGGGCCGAAACTGGTCGATCACGCTTGAGATTCGCGAACAGCACAGGCTGGTCTCGTCCGGCCCATACGCTCTGGTGCGGCATCCGATGTACACGTCTTTCCTGCTGATGGCCGTTGGCCAGGCCTTTTTGCTGTCAAACTGGGTCGTCGGGCTGGCTGGCCTTATCGGGTTCGGAATTCTTTTTTTCCTGCGAGTAGACAAGGAAGAGCGTATGATGCTGGAGAATTTCGGCCCGGAGTATCGTGACTATATGGAAAGGACGAAGCGAATAATCCCGTACATTTACTAGAGGCCGTGTGATGAGAGGCCGAGCCCTCAAGCTATCGGCGCCTCGACGCCTTGTCTGCGACCTGATGCGATTCTCCATCGGGGTGCCGAGGGTCACAGTGCAGCGTCAGATGGACCTTGGCCCCCTGCTGAAGGCAAGGACGTCGCTGCAGACCAGGCCGTCATGGACGGCAATCTTCCTGAAAGGGTACGCCCTTCTTTCGCGAGAAATTCCCGAATTGCGGCGCGCCTATGTAAAGTTCCCCCGGCCGCACCTTTTCGAATATCCAGTAAGCGTTGCCTCGATTGCCCATGAGCGCGAATATGACGGCGAACGGGCTGTCTTACTCAGCCTCATCAAAGGCCCGGAGCGCCTTTCCATCACCGAACTCGAGGCTTCGATCGACGCGGCGCGGTCCCGGCCGGTGTTGGAGGTTCGGGAGTTTCGCCGTGCATTGAGGATGGCACAGGCGCCGGCGCCGGTTCGGTGGCTGCTCATGTGGCTCGGACTGAATATCGCCAGGCAGCGTGCGAACTATTTTGGCACGTTCCAGTTGTCCGTCTACTCGGGTCTTGGAGCGGAATCGCTCAACCCGCTGACGCCTTTGACGACGTTTCTCAACTACGGTCCCATCAGCGAGGCCGGATCGGTAAATGTCCGGATCCTCTATGATCACCGCGTCATGGACGGAGCCAACGTCGCGCGAGCGCTGGAGAAGTTTGAAGAGATATTGAACGGCGCAATCGCGGAGGAAGTGATCCAATTCGCCCGGAACGGCGTTGCCGAACACAGCAGTTTCCGCGCGTAGCATTCGGCGCGCTGGAG
>CAVTKY010000006.1:0-23903 GCA_963735385.1 uncultured Alphaproteobacteria bacterium
GCCCGCTGACCTCAAGTGCCCGGGCCTGCAGCGACTGTTGCGAAAAACTCTTGGGCGAAAGCGACCGCAACTGGTCCTGGATCGGCTCGATTCCGGCAGCGATGACCGAAACATCGAAGCCCTTTCCTTCCTCGCTTGCCTCCACCCAGGCGTCGTCCAACCTTTCTTCAACGAGCTTGCGAACCAGCGTCCGCGCTCCCTCAAGCTCCCGTCCGTAATGCGACATGATCCGGTCGAGCAGAACCACGCGCGCCGCCGATGAGCTCAATTCGTCTTCGGCCTTGTCGTATTCGGTTTTTGCCGATGCAATCGGGAGGCCGAGGGCGAGTGCGGACAATGTTCCGACAACGGCGGTGGCGAGCTTGATCACGTCCCTGGATTTCGCGCCGAGATGATGCGCTGGCAGGCGCGACTGAGCCAACAATCCCGCTAGGGCGGCGCCGAACAGAGAAAGGAAAACGATGCCGCCAAGGGTAAGGGAACTCAACGTGCAACTCCCTGATTGCCGAAGAGTGATGACGTTATCTGTTGTACGGATCGCTTGCCACTGTCCGGCCCGTGCTCATGCAGCGCACTGGCTGGCCGATTACGCGCGCATCGAGCGAAGCTCATCGATCATCGAGGCGCCCTACGAGACTGGCCGATGATCTCGTCGAGGCGGGCAACGCGCAGCATCCCGCTTCGTCACTTTGCCGTGAACTTGGTCTTTGTCCGCGCCAGCTCCGCGATTTTGCCGCGGAGTTCCGGTAAAGTCGGCGACATGAACAGGCGCTCGATCCGCTCCCTTGTACCTCTCCTTCTGTTCCCCTCCCTCGCCTCCGCCCAGCTGGCGCAGCAAACCGCCGATGCAAATGACGGAGGTCCGACGCTGTCGCAGGTTCTCGACAGGGCGGCAGAGCTTGCACCGCTCAAGACGGTGATGGTCGCGCAGAATGGCGAGATTCTCGCCGAGCGCGGCTACCGCGGCAATTCGACGACAGCTCCGACGAACATCAAGTCGGCGTCGAAGATCGATCGTCTCGGCGCTGGTCGGCATCGCCATCGACAAGGGCATTCTCGAAGGCGTCGACCAGAAGATCGCGCCGATTCTGCGGACGACCTGCCGCCCGATCCCGATCCGCGCCTCGCGAAGATCACCATCGGCAACCTGCTCTCGATGCAGGCGGGGCTGGAGCGCACCTCCGGGCCGAATTACGGGCGCTGGGTCTCCAGCCGCAACTGGGTCCGCGCGGCGCTGGCGCAGCCCTTCGTCGACGAGCCGGGCGGCGGCATGCTCTATTCGACCGGCTCGACGCATCTGCTTTCGGCCATCCTGACGCGGACGACCGGCCGCTCGACGCTGGAGCTCGCCCGCGACTGGCTGGGCACCGCTCGAGGACTTCGCGATCGCCGCCTGGGAGCGCGACCCGCAGGGCATCTATCTCGGCGGCAACCAGATGGCGATGAGCCCGCGCTCGCTGCTGGCCTTCGGCGAGCTCTATCGCAACGGCGGCAGGACGGCTGACGGCACGGCAGGTCATCCCGCCCGAATGGATCGAGACGTCCTGGCAGCCGCGCACCAATTCCCGCTTCACCGGCGACGGCTACGGCTATGGCTGGTTCCTGCGCCAGATCGGCGGCGAGGACGTGCGCTACGCCTGGGGCTATGGCGGGCAGATGCTCTATGTCGTGCCGTCGCTTCGGCTCACCGTCGTCATGACCTCGGACGAGAACGTCCCGCCGCGCGGACCGGCCACCGCGACGACCTGCACCGGCTGCTCGGCGAGATCATCGCAGCCACCGAGGCTCGGAACGGCGAAAAGGCTGAGCGGTGGGGGTCCTGCCGCGGGTAAGATCGCGGCGGCGCGTCGAGGTAAGTTTGTCGTGCCTAGAGCGGTTCACGTTTTGATTGAAACGGTGAACCGCTCTATCTCTTTGTCTTAGCCGCAATTGCGCCAATGCCAAGTGATTCCCCTTGGCTGCAAAATGCTCTAGTGGTCCACTTCTCAACATCTGCATCCCATTGATACAGGCCATCCAGGCGAATGTTAGAATCAAAGGACCACTAGCAAACATGTGATTCTAGTGGAACTTTGAATTTGGCATTCGCAATCGACGCGTGATGTCAAATGGGATGCGAATGTCAAATTCGTTCCACTAGCACACAGGCTTCCGATCGTTGCAGAAGTTTAGTTATCCGACGTGATTCCGGGTTCACGGTCAGGTGTGGTGAATTCCATAGTGAAGACCTGCCCTCCAATTCCCTCGGCCAGGTCGGGAGCGAGTTCGACAGGCGTACAGCTTTCGACCGCGCTTATGGCGGCGCCGACGAATTGCTTGCGAACATCGTCGCTGCCCTCGACGTCGACAAAGGTAGCGCGTGGAGGACCGAGGAGCGAACCGTCTGTCTTAAAGCCGAACCTCAGCGTGACCGAGGATTTCTTAACTTCAGCCGGGGGCTTCCAGCACGCCATGATGGCCTGCCCAACCTGGTCCATCGTCGTGAAAGGCTGAGCAAGCGTCGACGCCGACGCGAAAAAAAGCGCGGCGGAACAGGAAATGACAAGTCGCTTCATGGACGTCCCCTCATCGCCGGCCCGCCCGGTGGATACTTGCGCATTTCCGCACGGGACAAGCCGTACGGTCGGCCGTTGGCACAGTCCTCATCACAATAACCTCGTCGACATCGCAATATCGCTCCCCGGCAACGTACTGGTCGAAGAGCGGCAAGCTTGGGTCGTGCAGCGATCGGTATCGCAGCACAGCTATGCCTGCCCGGGCGAGCGCGGCCTGGAGCTGCGCGCAGCTCATGCCCATTGTCTGGATGCGCGTTTTCGCCAGCGCTTCGCCGGTAGTCGACAGCGCAAACACACAGAGAGCCAATCTCGCGGCGGCGACTTGTCTCATCAGACAATCCTGTCGGAAGAGTCCGATCCGATCAAGTGTCCACCCGTGGCGTATCCGGAATAGACGGCGGGCTCGACCCTGCAAAACGGATTGTCGGTCTCCCGGGGAGCGGCTGCAGGAACCGCCCGCCCGCGCCAAGGGACGCAGGCCAGCGCTACTCCCTCTCTCACCGCATTCTGTTCAAGCGGCCTTCTTGCGGGCTAGGCGCGCCTTGATGCTTTCAACATCGGCGCGCGGCGTGGCGGCAAAGAGCGTCTTTGTGTAGTTGTGCTGCGGATTGGCGAAAACCTTATCGCGGCTGCCATATTCCACCGCTTCGCCGTAGTACATCACCATCACGTCGTCGGCGATGTAGCGGACGACCGAAAGATCGTGGCTGATGAAAACGTAGGTCAGCTGGAACTCGTCTTGCAGATCGGCCAAGAGATTGAGCACCTGTGCTTGCACGGAAAGGTCAAGCGCGGACACCGGCTCGTCGAGCACGAGCAAACTCGGATTGAGCATCAGCGCGCGCGCGATCGCGATCCGCTGACGCTGGCCGCCGGAGAACATGTGCGGATAGCGGTTGTAGTGCTTCTCCTCGAGGCCGACCTTGGTCAGCATAAGCATGGCGCGATCCCGCCGCTCCGCAGCCGGTATGCCGGTATTGATGAGCAGCGGCTCGCCAAGCACGTCGCCGATCTTCTGGCGCGGATTGAGCGAACCGTACGGATTCTGGAACACGATCTGCACCTTGCGGCGCATCTCCGGAGTGAGCCCTTCCTTGGCGATATCGACTTTCTTGCCGTCGATGAGCAGTTCACCGGATGTCGCCGCATCGATCAGCGTGATGATGCGGGCGAGTGTCGACTTGCCGCAACCGCTCTCGCCGACAATCGCCAGCGTCTTGCCTTTCTCGACCGAAAAGCTGACGCCCTTGACGGCATGGACTGTCTTGGCGCTGGTGAAGAGCCCGCCCTTCATATGATAGTCGCGGACGATATTCCTGGCTTCTAGAACGGTCTCGGTCATTTGGCTGCTCCCGTCGCCGGCGCTTCGTCGGTCATGAAGCCCGCGATGGTGGGGAGGCGGTCTCCAACGGCGTTCTCAGGCAGCGCCGAAAGCAGCGCGCGCGTATAGGCGTTCTTGGGCGTCTCGAACAGCGACAGCACGTCCGCCTCCTCCATCTTGCGCCCCTTGTACTGGACAATGACACGGTCGGCCGTCTCGGCGACCACCCCCATATTGTGGGTAATCATGATCAGCCCCATGCCGTGCTCGACCTGCAGCTTCATCAAAAGGTCGAGGATCTGCTTCTGGATCGTTACGTCGAGCGCGGTGGTGGGTTCGTCGGCGATCAGGAGCTTGGGATTGCAGGCGATCGCAATCGCGATCATGACGCGCTGGCATTGGCCGCCGGACATCTGATGCGGATAGTGCCCGAGGCGATCGGCCGGGTCTGGAATGCCGACATCCTTGAGCAATTCGATCGCGCGGGCGCGGCGCTGTGCACGGTCCATGCCCATATGGACGCGCAACACTTCCTCGATCTGGAACCCGACCGTGAAGCAAGGATTGAGGCTCGCCATCGGCTCCTGGAAGATCATTGCCATGTCCTTGCCGACAATCTTGCGGCGATCCGGGACACTCAGTTTCAGCAGGTCAGTACTGGCGAAGTTCATGCGGTCGGCTGTCACTTTGGCAGTCCAGGGCAAAAGACCCATCACCGCCAGCATCGACACTGACTTGCCGGAGCCGGACTCGCCCACGATGGCCAGCACCTCACGCTGGTCAACCGAGAGGGAAACACCGTCCACGGCGCGAAATGGACCGGTTGCGGTCGCGAACTCGACGGTGAGGTTTTGAATCTCGAGCAGGGCCATTTGTCAGGACCTCTTCAGTTTCGGATCAAGCGCGTCGCGCAGGCCATCGCCGACCAGATTGATCGCGAGTACGGTGATCAGGATGGCCAGGCCGGGAAATGTGACGACCCACCAGGCTCGCAGAATGAACTCCCGCGCTTCCGCCAGCATCGTGCCCCATTCGGGCGTTGGCGGCTGTGCGCCCATGCCGAGAAAGCCGAGGGCAGCGGCATCAAGGATCGCGGACGAAAAGGACAGAGACGCCTGAACGATGAGCGGCGCCATGCAATTGGGCAGGATTGTGCGGAACATGAGACGCAAATGTCCAGCACCCGAGACCTTAGCCGCCGTCACGTAGTCCCTGCCCTTTTCGGACATCACCGCGGCGCGCGTCAGCCGCACGAAATGCGGCTGCAGAACGAGCGCGATGGCGATCATCGCATTGGTCAAGCCCGGTCCGAGGACGGCCACGAGAACCAACGCCAGCAGCAGCGACGGAAACGCCAGGATGATATCCATGACGCGCATGATCACTGTATCGACCCAGCCGCGGAAATAGCCCGCGATCACGCCGATGGAAATGCCGCCTACGAGTGCGAGCGTCGTGACGATGATGCCGATGAACAGCGAATAGCGGGCGCCGTAGATCAGGCGCGAGAGGATATCGCGCCCGATAGCGTCGGTGCCGAGCAGATGGGCGGTGGTGCCTCCCTGTTCCCAGAAGGGCGGCAGAAGGTTGGCGTTCGGCAGCCGCTCGGCCGGGCCATAGGGCGCCAGCACCGGCGCAAAGATGGCCGTAATAACGAGGAGGACGAAAATCCACAGCCCTATGACGGCGCCGCGGTTCTCCGAGAAATAATACCAGAACTCCGCCAGCATCCTGCGGCGCACTGAGCCACTGTCCTGAACAGTTGCGGTCGTGTTTGCCATGACCTTTTCTCCTCAGTGCCGGATGCGCGGGTTGATCAGGCCGTAGAGCAGATCGACGGCGAGGTTCACCAGCATGATGATGGCCGCGATGATCAGCAGCCCGCCCTGGATCACAGGGTAGTCCCGCTTCGACACGGAATTGACCATCCACTTGCCGATGCCGGGCCATGAAAAGATCGTCTCCGTGAGGATCGCGCCGGCCAGCATCACGCCAACCTGAAGCCCGATCGTGGTGACAACCGGGATCATCGCATTGCGCAGAGCATGGACGCCGACCACACGGAAGGGCGCCAGACCTTTGGCGCGCGCGGTGCGCACATAGTCCTCGCCCAGCACCTCGAGCATCGCCGAACGCGTCTGCCGCGCGATGACGGCGAGCGGAATGGTGCCGAGAACGATGGTCGGCAGGATCAGGTGGCTCACCGCGGATTGGAACGCGCCTTCCTGTCCGGAGAGCAGCGAGTTGATCAGCATGAAGCCGGTCACCGGCGGAAAGAAGAACATCAGCGAGATGCGGCCGGATACCGGCGTCCATTGCAGCACGCCGGAGAAAAGGATGATGAGCAGCAGCCCCCACCAGAAGATCGGCATGGAGAAGCCGATCAGCGCCGTGCCCATGATGATCTGATCGAAGATCGAGCCGCGCTTGATGGCGGCGAAGATGCCGGCTGGAATGCCGAGCACCACGGCGAAAATGATGGCGCAGAGCGACAGTTCCAGCGTGGCTGGAAAGAGCTGGAAGAACTGGCTGAGGACCGACTCCTTCGTAGCGATTGATGTGCCGAAATCACCTCGCAGTATGCCCCAAAGATAATCGAGGTACTGGACGATGATCGGACGGTCGAAGCCCAGGGCATGGGAGATTTCCGCGTGGCGTTCCGGCGACATGACGCGCTCGCCCGATAGCAGCGCCACCGGGTCGCCCGGCAACATGCGGATGAACGAAAAGGCGATGATCGAAACGCCTATGAACGTTGGAATCAGGACAGCCAGCCGTCCCAAAAGAAATCGAAGCATTTCGAACCTCGCTCCGCCCTCTGCATGCAGTCTATTTTGCCGACTTTATGCGTATAACAAAAGGGGCGTTCGCCTAGCGAACGCCCCTCGATCGTTCAGATTTCCGCCTTACTCGACGAGATCGACATTATCGAATGTGAAATCGCCGAGCGGGCTCTGGACAAAGCCCTCGACGTTCTTGCGCATCGGCACGATCGCCAGCGAATGATCCAGCGTCGCCCAGGGCGCCTGCTTCTTGAACACGACCTGAGCCTGTTCGTAGAGCTTGGTGCGTTCGGCCTGATCGCTGGCCTCCTTCGCCTTGGTCACCAGATCGTCGAACTCCTTGTCGCACCATTGCGCGCGGTTGTTGCCGCCGACGGCATCGCAGCCGAGCAGCGTGTCGAGGAAGTTGTCCGGATCGCCATTGTCGCCGGTCCAACCGAGGATGACGGCGCCGTCACGATCCTTCGCCTTCGACTTCTCCAGATATTCGGCCCATTCGTAGGACACGATCTCGGCGTTCACGCCGACTGCCGCGAGATCCGACTGGATGAGTTCCGCCGCGCGGCGTGCGTTCAGCATGTACGGACGCGCGACAGGCATGGCCCAGACCTTCATCGACAGGTCCTTGACGCCGGCTTCTTCCAGCATCTTCTTGGCAGCTTCGGGATCGTATTTGTCGTCCTCGACCGCGTTGTTGTAAGACCACATCGTCGGCGGGATCGGGTTCTTGGCAGGCGTTGCCGCGCCCTGGAAGACGCCATCAACGATCGCCTGCTTGTTGATCGCCATGTTGAGGGCCTTGCGGACTTCCGGCTTGTCGAAGGGCGCCTGCGTCGTGTTGTAGGCGAGATAGGCGACGTTCAAGCCTTCCTGTTCGGACACTTTCAGATCCGGGTCGGACTTCATGGCCGAGACATCAGCCGCGTTCGGATATGGCATCAGGTGGCACTCGCCGGCCTTCAGCTTCTGGAAACGCACGGCCGCGTCCGTGGTGATGGCGAATACGAGATCGTCGATCTTCGGCTTGCCGCCCCAATAGTCTGGATTCGCCTTGTAACGGATCACCGCATCCTGCTGGTAGCCGACAAACGAGAACGGCCCGGTGCCGAGCGGCAACTGGTTCATCTGGTTCATCTTGCCGTCGGCCTGGAGCTTGTCGGCATATTCCTTCGACAAGATCGACGCGAACGGCATGGCGAGATTGGCGAGGAATGGCGCCTCCTTGCGCTTCAGCGTGAACTTCACCGTCATGTCGTCGACCTTCTCGATCGACTGGAGCAGTTCCGGGAAGCCCATGCCGGCGAAATACTCCCATGAAGCGCCGGCGACATACTGGTTCCACGGATTGTCCGTTTTCCACATGCGCTCGAAGGAGAAGATCACGTCATCGGCGTTGAGTTCGCGCGTCGGCGTGAAGAACTCGGTGGTGTGGAATTTTACACCCGGACGCAGTTTGAATGTGTATTGCAGCCCGTCGTCGGAAATCGTCCAGCTCTCGGCGAGCCCGGCCTCGGGCTCAGTGGTCCCGGGCTTGAACTCTAGAAGGCGGCTATAGATCGGATGGGCGGACGCGTCGAAGGTGGTGCCGGCCGTGTAGAGGCCCGGGTCAAAGCCTTCTGGCGAAGCTTCCGAGCAATAGACGAACGTCTTGGCGTTCGCTGCGCCCGACAGCATCGTGGCGGCCAGCAGCGCGGCCGCGAAACCCAGTTTCATTTTCATTGAGAGCTCCCTGATGTTTGTTCCAAGCCCTCTAGCAGGCTCGAGAAGTGCGCATATAAGCAAAGATTGTTGGGGTTTGGAACACCTAGCATACATGACATAGCGGAAGCAGAAAAAGATTCCAACGAAGAGCGGAAACAGAGGAAAAACGAGCATAACTCCGCGCCGATCGATTAGAACGTCAGCATATGTTTTTAATAGTAACATTCGGAGAGGGTGGCCGCTTGGCTTTCCCGGCACGCCCTTTATGCTCACCTCGACAGTGTGGTGAGGTTCGCATGACGACAAAAGTCTGGCAGGCTGAGGTGATCCGATTCTGGTTTGGGGAGCTTACGAGCGAAGACTGGTTTGCAAGCAGGAAGGAAACGGACGACGCGATCCGCCGACGCTTCTCGACGCTTCATGGAAGTCTGCGTTCAGCCATCCCGTCCGAGGCATTCCTGGAGCCGGAGGCCGCGCTGGCGGCGGTGATCGTTTTCGATCAGTTCTCGCGCAATATTTTTCGCGGCACGGCTGAGGCCTTCGCCTGCGACCGCTTGGCGATTGCGGTGGCGGCAAACGCGCTCGCCAATGGTTTCGACAAGTCGGTGGGGGATCCGCAGAAGCACTTTCTCTACATGCCCTTCATGCATTCGGAGGTGCTTGCCGATCAGCAGCGCTGTGTCGCCCTGTTCGAGGCGCTTGGCAGCGATTCCGTCAAATACGCAATTGAACATCGGGACATTGTTGAGCGCTTCGGGCGGTTCCCGCATCGCAACCGCGCCCTCGGACGCGAAACGACAGAACAGGAGCGCGCGTTTCTTACCGATCATAAAGGCTTCGGTCAGTGAGGAGAGTCCGACCATCCTGGATGACGGACTTACGCTGACGCTGGGGCACGACTTGCGAGTTTCGGAATAGTGTCCATAGATACGTTTCGGGTGGCCACTCCTGAGCGTGCGATTCCGGCATCGTAACCGGAAGCATTTCCGAATGGCTGCGGGGAGCCAAGCCCTCGTCGGGCGCCAAGGGAGGAACCAGGTGGCAAAGACTACATCCAAAGTGGCCGGGGGGAAGAGCAAGCCGGCCGAGGCAAAGGGCAACAAGAACGAGACCGTAGCCGCCGCGAGACCATCGGCGACTGGCAAGGCCGCGGTAAAGACGAGCCCGAAGGCGCCCGCATCCGGGAAACCTTTGGCGCCAACTAGAGCCGCAAAGCCAGCGGCAGGGAAGTCGGCAGCGACATCCGCGAAGCCAGCGGCAGCCAAGTCCGCAACCACGGGAGCGAAGCCAGCAGCAGCCAAGGCGGCAGTCACGAAGTCGGTCGCGGCGAAAACCGCCCCGTCGGCAACCGCGATATCGCCGGGCGGGAAGACCAGCGCAAGCAGGGCCTCGACCAAGGCCGCGGCTTTGATGGATGTTGCCGCCAAGCAGGCGGCCAAACAGAAACAAGCCTCCGGCGCCAATGGCGCTTCGCCGGCAAAGGCGTCGGTTCCCGCGAAGAAAGCCGCCGCGGCCGGCAAGACGACCCCGAGCACCGCTACAAAAAAGGAAATTGCGGCAAAGGCCCCGCCGGCCAGCAAGCCAACGGCCGGCAAGCAGTCAATCCCTGCCAAGCCAGCTTCAATGCCAACCGCAAAAGCCAAAGCAGCGTCGGTCCGCAAGCCTGTTCAGGCCAGTGCAGCTTCTCCGGCGAAAACCGCAGCCGCGAAGAAGACTGGGACAACAGTCAAAAATCCTGTGAAGCCCTGGCTCGCAAGCTACCCGTCGAACATGCCTGCCGAGCTCGGACCGCTGCCGGCGGACTCGATCGGCGACCTCATCGTTGCCGCCTGCAAGCAGTATGCCGGCCGCCCTGCGTATACCTGCATGGGCAAGACGTTGACCTATGCGGAACTGGAAAGGCACTCGGCGGCTTTCGGCGCCTATCTGCAATCCAAGGGACTTTCCCAAGGCGCGCGCGTCGCCATCATGATGCCGAACGTGCTGCAATATCCCGTCGCCATGATCGGCATCCTGCGGGCCGGCTACACGGTCGTCAATGTGAACCCGCTCTATACGCCGCGCGAGCTCGAGCATCAGCTGAAGGACTTCGGCGCCGAGGCAATCGTGATCCTCGAAAACTTCGCGATGACGCTCCAGTCCGTCATTGCGAAGACGCCGGTCAAGCACGTCGTCGTCGCGTCGATGGGCGACATGCTCGGCGGGTTGAAAGGCTCGATCGTCAATCTCGTCGTGCGCCGGGTCAAGAAACTGGTGCCCGCATGGTCTTTGCCGGGCCACGTGAAATTCCCGGCCGCGCTGAAAGAAGGTTCGTCAGGTCATCTCAAGCCGGTCAAGGTCGGCGCGGATGACGTCGCCTTCCTGCAGTATACCGGCGGAACGACCGGGGTTTCGAAGGGCGCGATGCTGCTTCACCGGAACGTCGTGGCAAATGTCGCGCAGAACCTGCTCTGGCAGGAGACGGCTTACATCAAGAAGGCACGCCCGACGAGCCTCACCTTCATCTGCGCGCTGCCGCTCTATCACATATATGCGCTGACGGTGAATGCGCTGATGGGCATGCAGCAAGGCGCGCACAATATTCTGATCCCCAATCCGCGCGACATTCCGGCCTTCGTCAAGGAGCTACAGAAACATCCGTTCAATGTCTTTCCCGGCCTCAACACGCTGTTCAATGCGCTGCTGAACAACGAGGACTTCAGGAAGCTCGACTTCAAGCCGCTGCGTCTCACCTTCGGCGGGGGCATGGCTGTCCAGCGGGCCGTCGCGGACAGATGGAAGAAGCTGACCGGCATCGTGATCTCCGAAGGCTACGGTCTCTCCGAAACGGCGCCTGTCGCCACCACCAACCGGTTCGATGCGGATGACTTTACAGGCACGATCGGGCTGCCGATCCCCTCAACCGAAATCTCCATTCGCGACGAGGACGGCAATGACCTTCCTCTCGGCGAAGTCGGCGAGATTTGCATCCGTGGGCCGCAGGTCATGGCCGGCTATTGGAACCGGCCCGACGAAACGGCCAAGGTCATGACTGCCGACGGCTACTTCAAATCGGGCGACATGGGTTTCATGGACGCCCAGGGCTTTGTGAAGATCGTCGACCGGAAGAAAGACATGATCATCGTCTCCGGATTCAACGTCTATCCGAACGAACTCGAAGACGTGGTCGCCCAGCATCCGGGCGTCCTGGAAGTCGCCGCTGTCGGCGTTCCGGATGAGCACTCCGGCGAGGTGCCGAAGCTCTTCGTCGTAAAGAAGGACCCGAACCTCACGTCCGAGACGCTGATGGCCTATTGCAAGGAGAACCTCACCGGCTACAAGCGCCCGAAGTTCATCGAGTTCCGCACCGACCTGCCGAAGACCAATGTCGGCAAGATATTGAGACGGGAGCTGAGGGGATGAAAATCACGAGCTTATATCTCGATAGGATATTCTCTAAATATAAGTAACACATAAAAGTGTAAATGGAAGCAATCTTTGTCGTCATTTACTTGACAAGATTGAATGATCTTCGATCCCCCTCACAGAATTTTTTGAGGGCGATCGAAGATGAAAGAAAAAATACCTGTTCGGCACATTGCCGCTTCCATTTTTGTAGGGTCGACTTTTCTGGCTGGCTGCGCAACCGGCCCGCGAGGCTATAGTTCGGAAGACGGATCGCACGTTCCCGGCGGCTACATGGAGACGTTCAATGCTTCCGGCTATGAGCGGCATACGATAAAGAATGTACCGATCGAAGGCAGGGAGGTACCCGTCAATATTGGTGTGAACGGCCGTATGCTCACGCTTCAGTCTTCTGCGCCGAGATTTTTTCGGTGGACCAAGAAGAAAGCTGCGACAGTACCGTTGGTGACAATCCCGGACCTCATCGCGCAATGCCCGGCCGGCCAGACGCCCACCTTAGTGCAAAAGATGTTGGTTCATCAGTCCTTCATTCACGGCAGCTTGGTTTGCCTTCGCCCAGGAGAAAAGCTTTCAACGGTATTTTCTGATGGTGGCAAAATCAAAGGCAAGAAAGAAAACTTAAACTCTGAAAGACGGGACAACGATTGCCTGAAAGCTTGTCCTGGTTGGAACTCCGCCCGCCCGTGTTCAGGAAGAGGGGTGCCGCCCATCAATCGTTACCGGTCTGCCAAATACGCCGGCAGGTCCGCGACCGAATCCAGAATCACATCCGCCATCGGCGCCAGCGACTCGCGCGTGCCCGTGCCGCTGAGCACCCCGACGGCAAGTCCCGCACCGCCTGCTCGCGCCATTTCCAGGTCATGGCGGTTGTCGCCCACCATGGCGATTTCGGACGGCTTCAATCCTGTCAAATCGGAGAAGGCATAGAGGGAGTCGGGCGCTGGCTTCGGGTTGGCTACCGCATCATAGCCGTAGGCCGCGTCGAACATCTGTGCGACTCCGAGGGCGAGCAGCGTCTTTTCCGCGCCGCCGGTCGAGTCGTTCGTCGCCAGGCCAAGCCTGAACCCCGATCCGTGCAGCCTCATGATGGCCTCTTTACTGCCGGGTAACGGGACCGATTTTGCTGCGCCCTGCTCCGCCGTGACCGTATCGAACATGGCTGTCATCGACTGCCGGTCCGCCGCCGGCACACCCGGATACCAGAGCGCCACGATGTCGGCATTGGTGCCTGCCGCGAAGACGGAGTCGGCTTTGAAGCAATGTCTGCCAAAATCATAGCCGGCGGCTTCGAGCAATGCATCGGCCCGCTTGCGATCGCCGTCCGCTGCCTTGAGCGCCATCGCGTCGCCGATCGCAAACCATGTCGCCTGAAAATCGACCAGTGTCCCATCCTTGTCGAACAGGATGCCCTTGATTGCTCGCACGCCGTTGCCCCTCAAGCTGTCTACTCCGCTTCGCGCAACTCGTGGATATGGCGTACCAGACCGGCGGTGGAAGCATCGCTTTTCGCCGCATCCTCCTTGCCCTGCACGACGGGCAGCAGCCCAGTCGCAAGTTCCTTGCCGAGTTCGACGCCCCATTGGTCGAACGCATTGATGCCGAAAAGCTGCGCCTCCACGAAGACTTTGTGCTCGTAGAGCGCGATCAGGCGGCCAAGCGTCCTGGGATCAAGCTTGCGATAGAGGATCGTGATCGACGGCCGGTTGCCGGGAAATACGCGATGCGGCGCAATCGCATCGACTTCATCCTGTGACATGCCCTTGGTCAACATCTGCCTGCGCGCCTCTTCAAGCGTGCGCCCCTTCATCAAGGCTTCGGACTGCGCCAGGCAGTTGGCCAGCAGCAGGTCGTGGTGGTGCTTCAGTTCCGGCTCGTGACCCTCGGCGGCGGCTATGAATTCCACCGGGATGACGTCGCTGCCCTGATGCAGCAGCTGGAAGAAGGCATGCTGGCCATTGGTGCCCGGCTCGCCCCAGACCAGCGGGCCGGTCGGCGTCGGCACGGGTGAGCCGTCGATGGTGACGCGCTTGCCGTTCGATTCCATGTCGAGCTGCTGGAGATAGGCCGGCAGTCTTGCCAGGCGCTGGTCGTAGGGGATGACCGCGCGCGCCGGATAGCCGCAGATCACGCGATGCCAATAGCCGATCAGACCCAGCAACATCGGCATGTTGAGCAGCGCCGGCGCGGTTGCGAAATGCGTGTCCATCTCATGCGCGCCGGCCAGGAATGCACGGAAATTGGCAGGCCCGACCGCAATCATCACCGGCAGGCCAATCGCCGACCACAGCGAGTAGCGCCCGCCGACCCAGTCCCAGAAGCCGAAGACCCGGTCTTTGGCAATACCGAAGGCGGCGACCTTGTCGAGCGCGGTGGACACTGCCGCAAAGTGCTTCGCGACGCCGTCCTTTCCGAGCGCCGCCTCGATCCAGTTCCGCGCGGTCATGGCATTGGTCATCGTCTCGATTGTCGTGAAGGTCTTGGACGCCACGATGAACAGCGTTGTTTCCGGCGAAAGCCCCTCCAGCGTATCGGCGATATGGGCACCATCGACATTGGACACATAGTGCAGGCGCGGGCCGTCATGGTAAGGCGCCAATGCCAGCGTCGCCATGGCCGGACCCAGATCCGAACCGCCGATGCCGATATTGACCACATCCGTGATCGCCTTTCTCGTTGCACCCGGAGCCGCGCCCTTTCCTATGGCGTCGGCGAACGCCGCCATCGCGTCGAGCACGCTGTGGACGCCCGGCACAACATCGGTTCCATCGACGATGACTCTCGCTGACGGATCGATTGCGCAAAGCCGTGTGAAGCACGGCGCGGCCTTCAGTGGCGTCTGATCTCTTCGCCGCGGAACATCGCATCTCGGCGATCTACCACGCCCGCCTCGCGTGCGAGCCCATCGAGAAGGCGCATCGTTTGAACCGAGACCGCGCATTTCGACCAATCGAGCAGAAGGTCGTCAAGCAGCAGCGAGAGTTCGGCGAAACGGCGCGGGTTGGAGGCGAAGGCAGAACGCATGTCCATCGGTGAAGCTGCGCGATCGCTGCGCAAGGCTGAGAGACGAGCGTTGATTGCGTGTTCGGCCACGGTAGGGACTCCTTCAAAATGCGTATTGTCGCGCCGACCATAACAGAGCGCTCGACGTTTTGGAGGCGATCCCACGGCGTTGCGCAAAGGAAATTCAAGTCGTGCACCCGTGAAGGTTCACTGGCATAAATTCTTTCGATCAGAAAAATTCATTGGTGCAACCGTTTGGACCAGGCATACAAATCAATGGGCCAGCGACGGACGCTCGCCCCTGAGGAACGCGCCATGACACAGCGAAACGACACAGCGATCTGGTCCGGGCTGTTCAGGATATCCGCCGAGTTCCGGCCAAACTCTGCAAGCGCAGATTCGTCAGGCCATTGTGGCCGCCATCCTCGACCGTCAGATCGCGGCATCGATGCCATTGCCGTCCTGCCGCATCCTGGCTGAGAAGCTTGGCGTGGCGCGCGGCACGGTCGTGCTCGCCTTTCAGCAGCTTGTCGATCAGGGCTTCCTGATCGCCCGCGAGCGGCGCGGACATTTCGTCAATCCGGACGTGCTTGCGACCCCGGCCAAGCCGACCCACAAATCAGGCGAGACGGCTGACCAGATCGACTGGAAAGCGCGGCGTCGCATAGCGGCCAGCGACATGCCACGGCCGATGAAGCAGGAAAACTGGATCAAATCATCCTACCCATTCGTCTACGGCCAGTTCGATCCGGCCCTGTTTCCAACCGCCGAATGGCGCGAATGCAACCGCATGGCGTTGGCGGTGCTCGAAATCCGCAACTGGGCGGCGGACATGGTTGACCGCGACGACCCGCTGCTGATCGAGCAGATCCAGGCGCGGCTCTTGCCGCGGCGCGGCATCTTCGCCAGTCCGGACGAGATCATCGTCACGCTAGGGGCGCAGAACGCACTCTATATGCTGGCGACGCTCCTGATGGGCAAAGACTTCGAAAGTGGCAATGGAAGACCCTGGCTATCCTGATGCCCGCAGCATCTTCCGGCTCGCCGGCGCAGAGATCTTTCCGACTCCGGTCGATGGCCAAGGCATCGTAACCACTTCTATTCCCTCTGATTCCGGCTTTGTCTTCGTGACGCCGAGCCATCACTGCCCAACCATGGTGCCGCTGAGCGCCGAGCGCCGGCAGGATTTGCTCGCCCGCGCCAACCGGCACAATCAGATCATCATCGAGGACGGCTATGACAGCCAGATCCTCGACGAAGCGCCACAGCAGGCGCTGAAAAGCCTCGATCGTTCCGGCCGGGTCGTCTACGTCGGCTCGATGTCGAAGACGCTGGCTCCTGGCCTCCGTCTTGGCTACATCGTCGCCTCGGCGGAACTTGTTGCAGAGCTTCGGGCGCTACGCCGTTTCATGCTCAGGCACCCGCCTGCAAACAACCAGCGTGCGGTGGCGCTGTTCCTTTCGCTCGGCCATCACGAAGCGCTGGTGCGTCGGCTGTCGGCGGCATTCGAGGAACGCCGCAAGCGGCTGGTTCACGCGATCTCGGCGTTTCTCCCCGAATGGCGGCCGACGGATTCGGCGGGCGGCACTTCGCTCTGGCTGGAAGGCCCACGCGGCACCGATTCCCGTTCGCTGGCGGAAGCGGCCGCCGCCCGCAGCGTGATCATCGAACCAGGCGACCGCTTCTTTGACCGTACGGAAATGCCTTCGCGTTTCATGAGGCTCGGCATTTCCTCGATCGCCCTTCAGCACATCGAGCCGGGTATCCGCGAGCTTGCAACAGCCGCAGGGCGCCGGCCCGCTGCTGCCTGACGTTCCTACAAAAATCTTACGCGACCAGCGCTCGGCGCTGGTCTAGTCGCTGGTACATTTGACCGCAATCAGTGGCACAAACCGATAAGGCCAACTCCGCTGCATAGTCGCGAAAACGGGAAGCGCGCCACCGATACATAACCGAGCGCGCATCCCTGGGGTTGAGGTGGAGGTCATTCGAGTGTCAGTAGGGTTGGAGCAGCCGGAAACAAACGTGGATAGCCGCTCCCGACGTTCCGGGGGAAGGGAAGCCCGGCGCGCCATGCGCGCCGCTCCGCTTGCCGACGACATCCGTCCCGTGCGCGCCGGCCTGGAGGGTGGCAGGTATAAGGCGCTTGGCCAGAATGACCTCGAGCGCATCCACGAAGCGGTGCTCACGCTGCTGGAGACGGTCGGCTTCGCCAATGCTATTCCAAGCTGCATAGAGGCCCTGAAAGGCGTCGGCGCGCTTTATGGCGAGGACGGCCGCGTTCGGTTCCCGCGCGAACTGGTGCTCTCGACGATCAAGACTGCCGCGCGTCATTTCACGCTCTGCGGACAGGATCCGAAGCACGACATGATCGTGCAGGGCAAGCGCGTGCATTACGGCACGGCCGGCGCGGCGGTGCATCTCGTCGACGTGGAAAAGCGCGAGTATCGCGAGTCCCTTTTGCAGGACATCTACGACGCTGCGCGCATTGTTGACGGACTGGACAATATCCATTTCTTCCAGCGGCCGATGGTGCCGCGCGACATTCCCGACCCGCTCGATATGGATTTCAACACGCTCTACGCCTGCGTGATGGGCACGGCGAAGCATGTCGGCACCAGCTTCACCGTTCGCGAAAACGTCGCGCCTGCCCTTGAGATGCTCTATGAGATCGCCGGCGGAGAGGAGAATTTCCGGGCGCGGCCCTTCGTGTCCAATTCGAACTGTTTCGTCGTGCCGCCGATGAAGTTCGCCGAAGATGCCTGCGGCGTGCTCGAAGCCTGTGTGGCGGGCGGAATTCCAATCCTGCTACTTTCAGCCGGCCAGGCAGGCGCGACGGCGCCTGCGGCAATCGCCGGCGCGGTCGTGCAGGCCGTCGCCGAAGTGCTTGCAGGCCTTGTCTATGTCAACGCGTTGAAGCCAGGCCACCCGGCGATCTTCGGTACATGGCCCTTCGTTTCAGACCTGCGCACCGGCGCCATGTCCGGCGGTTCAGCGGAGCAGGCGCTGCTTACGTCGGCCTGCGCCCAGATGGCACAATTCTACGATCTTCCGGGCGGATCGGCTGCGGGCATGGCGGATTCGAAACTGCCGGACATCCAGTCCGGCTACGAAAAAGGCATCACCACTGTGATGGCCGGCCTTTCCGGCCTTAACCTGATCTATGAATCAGCCGGGATGCATGCGTCGCTGCTCGGTTTCTGCCTCGAAAGCCTGATCATCGACAATGACATGCTCGGCCAGTGTCTGCGCTGCGTTCGAGGCATCGAGGTTACGGACGAGGCCCTGTCAATCGATACGATCACTGAAGTCTGCATGAATGGGCCGGGACATTATCTCGGCAACGAACAGACGCTCAGGCTAATGCAGACCGAATATTTCTATCCTGCGGTCGCCGACCGCTACAGCCCCAAGGAATGGGGCGAGAAGGGCAAGCCCGACCTCTTACAGAAGGCGATCGCTGAGAAGAAAAAGATCCTGGCGACGCGCTTTCCTCGCCACGTACCGCGACACATCGACGACCAACTGCGCGCCCGCTTTGGCGATCTGATCCACCTGCCGCGCAGCGCGATGGGATAATTCCGACCGGAGGCTTGAACGATCGCTCGTTCCAGCAAGGCGGCCAGTCGTCAATGATTGTCTCTCGGCAGGCCCTTTTCTTGGGCCACGCGCTGGTATTTCACCGCCGGTTTTAGCACCATGCCTTCAGCGAGCTGATCCACCATGCCGCGTTGGATTTCCTGCCACGGTGTTTGATGGGCGGGATAATGATAGCCGCCATTGCTCTGAAGCTCGGTGCGCCGGCGTCGGATTTCGTCATCCGGCACGAGAATGTCGGCCGTCCCTTTCCTGAGGTCGATGCGCACCCGGTCGCCGGACTTCAAAAGCGCCAACCCGCCGCCGACAGCGGCTTCGGGAGAGGCGTTGAGGATCGAGGGTGAACCGGAGGTGCCGGATTGCCGCCCGTCACCGATGCATGGGAGTGCATGGACGCCGCGCTTGATGAGGTAAGCCGGCGGTTGCATGTTGACCACCTCCGCGCCACCGGGATAGCCGACCGGCCCGGCGCCGCGCATGAAGAGTACGGTGAATTCGTCGATGCCGAGCGCTGGATCATCGATGCGGGCGTGATAGTCCTCAGGGCCCTCGAACACCATTGCCTTACCCTCGAAGGCTTCCGGATCGTCGGGGTTGGAGAGATAGCGGTCGCGAAATTCGGGCGAGATGACGCTTGTCTTCATGATCGCGCTGTCGAACAGATTGCCCTTCAGGTTGATGAATTCGGCGTTTTCCTTGAGCGGCTGCGACACGGGACGGATGACTTCCGTGTTGAGGTTCTCGGCCTTTGCGCAATTGTCGCCCATCGATTTGCCATTGACCGTCATGGCGTCCGGATCCGGCAGCAGCCCGGCCGTCATCAGCTCCATCACGACCGCCGGCACACCGCCGGCATGATGATAGTCCTCACCCAGATATTCGCCCGCCGGCTGCAAATTGACGAGGAGCGGCACATGATGGCCGATCGCCTGCCAATCGTCATTGTCGAGCGGCACGCCGAGGTGCCGCGCGATCGCGTTCAGGTGGATCGGCGCGTTGGTCGAACCCCCAATCGCCGAGTTGACGACAATCGCGTTCTCGAACGCGGAGCGCGTCATGATATCGGACGGCTTCAGATCCTCGTAAACCATGGCAACGATACGCTTGCCTGTCTCGTAGGAGATCTGGCCACGCTCGCGATAGGGAGCCGGGATAGCAGCGGCGCCCGGCAATTGCATGCCGAGCGCTTCGGCAAGCGAGTTCATTGTCGTCGCTGTTCCCATCGTGTTGCAGTAGCCGACTGATGGCGCCGACGAGGCGACGATCTGCATAAATTCCTCGTAGTCGATCTCGCCCGCCGAAAGCCGCTGGCGGGACTCCCAGACAATGGTTCCCGAACCAGTTCGCTTGCCGCGATGCCAGCCATTAAGCATGGGGCCGACCGAGAGCGCGATCGCCGGTATGTTGACTGTGGCAGCGGCCATCAGCATGGCGGGCGTGGTTTTGTCGCACCCAATGGTGAGCACGACGCCATCGAGCGGGTAGCCATAAAGGACCTCGACCAGCGACAGGTAGGCGAGGTTGCGGTCGAGGGCCGCGGTCGGACGCTTGCCGGTTTCCTGGATCGGGTGGCACGGAAACTCGAAGGGAATGCCGCCCGCAGAATTTATGCCGGCGCGCACGCGCTTGGCGAGCTCGATATGATGACGGTTGCAGGGCGACAAGTCGGATCCGGTCTGGGCAATGCCGATCAATGGCTTGCCCGATTGCAGTTCCTCTCGAGTTCAGCCCGTAGTTGAGATAGCGCTCAAGATAAAGCGCGGTCATGCCGGGATTGTGGGGATTGTCGAACCATTCCTGCGAGCGGAATCTCTTGCGCGTCCTGGCGTCGCTCATTCTCGCCTCCCGAAAATGCCTTTACCCATCGATATGGCAACCGCGCGTTGGCGGCAAGGGTGGCTTTGGTGAGCCAGCCGTGCGCGGCCGGGCAGCAGCTTGTCATTTGGCACTGGCTCGTTGGCTGTGTCGCTGGGTAATGAAACGCGGACGACAGCATCGTGAGATACTCTGTGAACTGTATTACCGACGCGAGAGCGGCCTTCGCTTAGCTCTACGACATCACTCATGACGGAACGCGTCGTCTGCCAAAAGCACTCATACAGATCGCCGGGAGAATCTTCGTCAACAGTCAGTCGAATTTGACAGTCCTACCGCATAGCCCGGGCTTTCACGGAATATTGATGGGTCTCAATTATGATGGAGCGGGCGGCGGGCGTTTAAACGGATGGCAGATGAAAATCGACCTCCTCTGGCGACAGAAAGACCTGCTTGAACTCAAAGAGAACTGGGACGCTCTCTACGAACGAGACCCGGAAGCGCGGTACTTCCTGTCCTGGCCGTTCCTCTCGAGATATCTGCGCAGGTTCGACGGATCATGGTTCGTGCTGGCGGCGCGACCGGATCCGGGCAAGTCAGCCTATGCGGCTCTGCTGCCGCTGAGATTTCGAGCCAAGATGACTGTCAAAACCGGCCGATTCTACAACGAGATCCACATGGGCGGAAGTTACGCGGCAGACTACACAGGCATCCTTTCTGCCCCGGAATTCGCGGATCGCGCGGCGGTTGCCTTCGCAAGGCACCTCAAGACGATGCACTGGGCCAAGCTCCATCTCGAAAATCTTCGGATGTCCGAAGAGAGGCTCGCCTCCTTCCTCGGAGAACTTCAGGATGAGAAGCTAAGCCTTCGGACACTGAAACGCGTCAATCCAGCCGACAATGTCGACAATTGCGTCTGCCTTGCAGCCGAGCTTGCCGAGTCCTGGGAACTCTTTCTCGAGCGCAATCTCAGTTCCAACACGCGCCAGAAGATGCGGAGATTTCTGCGAAGGGTGGAGAATTCCGACGATTTCCGCATTACCCATGCCGACGCGTCGACAATTGAGCGCGATGTGGAGATTTTGCTCCGTTTCTGGAACATCCGATGGAGTTCCCGAAAAGAAAACCCTGCCGCCATACTGAGGAACGAAAGGCGGCTTTTCCAGGAAACCTGGGAGAGCGGTTCGCTAATTCTGCCAATCCTTTGGCACCTGGACCAGCCGGTCTGCGCCCTGGCGTTGCTCGCCGACCCGGTCAAGAGAGCGATGCTATTCTATATGGCGGGACGTGACGAGACTGAACATGACATTCCCTCCGGCCTTGTCCTCCATGGCTACTGCATTCGCCGCGCGATTGAACAGGGTTATCGGACTTACGATTTCCTGCGCGGCAATGAACCCTACAAATATTCCTTCGGGACCAAGGAAAGCGCCATCCATTGCTTCCTGGTGCAAACAAAGACAGGTCGGAATCTCGGTGATCGGCTGGAGAAGGGATCGCTTGCGGGCGCATGCCAGTGGCGCACCAACTTCATAAGGATCGAAAGCTGGCACAGGCCGAATACGCTTACAGTCAAGTCCTGGAGAAGATACCCCCAATACCCAGACGCCCTCTACGGACTGGGTCAACTTCTGACCCAGAAAGGCAATCATCACGAAGCGGTGAAACGATTCCAAACACTCTCCTCTCTCGCACCGGAATGAGCCAAGGTCTGGCATCGGTTGGGCGCTGCCCTGCAGGCACTCGACGACCACGCCGGAGCGGCCGAGACGCTGGGCAAGGCGACCGCACTGAGCCCTGAATTTGCCGCCGCCCATTACTGCCTCGGCGTATCGCTCCTCAAGCTAGGGCGGCGCACAGAAGCGGCAGACAGTTTAGCGACCGTTCTACTGCAACCAGTTCAGAACCAGTCCGACAAAGCCCGCCGCGATAAGGCGCGCGCACTCCTCGATGAAGTAAAGCGCTAGACGGCACATTGCTCCGCCGTTGCAACCCAACCGCCCACCCTAGGTGTTTGATCCCGGGCTTTGATGGTGCATCTTTTCGCACGAATGGAAGGATGCGCTATGGGCCAGGTTCTTCACGGGAGCGCCACGACGACAGAGGCGATCCGTCGAGCGATACAACATAGTCAAGAGAGCCTGAGGGCTCTGGCCAAGCGCTACGGCATCAACCAGAAGACGGTCGCCAAGTGGAAGAAGCGGACCTCGGTCGCCGATCTGCCGACCGGCCCGAAGGAGCCAAGGTCGACGGTGCTGTCGATCGAGGAGGAGGCGATCATCGTCGCCTTCCGCAGGCATACGCTGCTGCCGCTCGACGACTGCCTCTACGCCCTGCAGCCGACGATCCCGCACCTGACGCGCTCTTCATTGCATCGCTGCCTGCAGCGTCACGGGATCAGCCGGCTGCCCGATGTCGAAGGCGACAAGCCGGCCAAGAAGAAGTTCAAGAGCTACCCGATCGGCTACTTCCACATCGACATCGCCGAGGTGCAGACCGCCGAAGGGCAAGCTCTACCTCTTCGTCGCCATCGATCGCACGAGCAAATTCGCCTTCGTGCAGGTCGTCAGGAAGACAGGCCGGACCTCGGCGTCGGCCTTCCTCACGGCCCTGATCGCGGCGGTTCCCTACAAGATCCACACCGTTCTCACCGACAACGGCATCCAGTTCACCTTCCCGCCGCGCTACGCCGATGGTCCGACGGCGCGTTACATGACGCACATGTTCGACATGCGCTGCCGGGAGAACGGCATCGAGCATCGGCTGACCAAAGTGAAACATCCCTGGACGAACGGGCAGGTCGAGCGGATGAACCGCACCATCAAGGAAGCCACCGTCCAGCGCTACCACTACGACAGCCACCAGCAGCTCGAGGCCCATCTCGCCGACTTCGTCTCCGCCTACAACTTCGGCCGACGGCTCAAGACCCTCAAGGGCCTCACACCATACGAGTTCATCTGCAAAATCTGGACAACCGAGCCCGAACGATTCACGCTCGATCCAATCCATCAAATGCCGGGACTAAACACCTAGGTTCGCGATTGAGAATGCATGGAACGGACCGCGGTGGACGCAGCGAGAGCCCTAAGTTACATCTGCCCAACCCCTACGAAATCGGCGGCGCTCAACCGACATAGCGGCGGGCATTCTCCTTCGCCTCTACATAGCGCCACATGCGTGCGCCGGTCACACCGCACTTTTGTGCGATGGACAAGGACGGCGGGGTTCGCTACCTCTGCGTCAGCTATTCAGCCGGGAGGACGGTATGGCCTTGGTCATTGAAGGCGAGGAGCGGATCGCGGCGCCTGTCCAGAAGGTGTGGGAGTCTCGCCAACGACGCTGACATCCTCAAGGACTGCATTCCGGGGTGCCAAAATCTCACCAAGAAATCGGATACCGAGCTTGAAGCGACGGTCGTGCTGAAGATCGGCCCGATCAAGGCAACGTTCGTTGGCGAAGTGGCGCTTAAGAACCTGAAGCCTCCGCATTCCTACACCATTGCCGGGGAGGGCAAGGGCGGCATCGCCGGTTTTGCCAAGGGGAGGCGCGGATGTCGAGCTCAGCCCAGACGGGGCCGACACGACAGTGCTTAAATACGCCGCAAAGGCGGAAGTTGGCGGCAAGATCGCGCAGGCCGGCAGCCGGCTGATCACATCGACCTCGAAAAAGCTCGCCGGGGAATTTTTCTCGAGTTTCAATAAAAGGGTGAGCGGTTAGGAACACCCC
>CAVTKY010000007.1:0-16421 GCA_963735385.1 uncultured Alphaproteobacteria bacterium
GATCTTCCGTGTGGACTGCCTCGTCTGCTCAGAGCGACGCTGTGATTCCGCCGTCGACATAAAGGACGTGGCCATTCACGAAGCTCGATGCATCGGAGGCCAGAAAGACGGCTGCCCCGATCAGTTCCTCTACCTCCGCCCAACGTCCGGCCGGGGTCCGCTTTTCGAGCCAGGCTGTGAAGTCGGGATTCGCGACAAGAGCGGCGTTGAGCTCAGTGTTGAAGTAGCCGGGACCGATGGCGTTGACCTGGAGCCCATATCGCGCCCAGTCCGTCGCCATGCCCTTGGTCAGCATCTTTACCGCGCCCTTGGTCGCCGTGTAGGGCGCGATGCCTGGCCGCGCGACTTCGCTTTGCACCGAGGCGATATTGACGATCTTGCCCCGCCTGCGCGGGATCATGTGGCGCGCCACGGCCTGACCGACGAAGAAGACGCTGTCAATGTTGGTCGCCTTGAGCCGCTCCCACGCGTCGAGGGGAAAGTCTTCCAACGGCGCGCGGTGCTGCATGCCGGCATTGTTGAAGAGTATTTCGATCGGGCCGATCTCGTTCTCAATGGCGTCCACTGCGGCAGTGACCGCGGCTGCATCGGTCACATCGAAAGCGCGTGCGTGAACGCGATGGCCCTCGGCAGACAAGCTTCGCCCGCGCCTCTTCCAGCGCGCTCTGGTTACGAGAGTTAAGCACGATCTCAGCGCCCGCACTGGCCAGACCCCCGGCGATGGCGAAGCCAAGCCCCTTCGAGGAACCGGTGACCAGCGCCAGACGGCCGGACAGGTCGAAAAGTTTCATCGGCACGTCTCCCGCATATGCCTGGCACTCAGCCGGGGAAGATGGTGAAGCCGCCGTCGACCCGGATCACCTGACCGTTGATGAAGCGGGAACGCGGGCCCGCCAGGAAGGCCACGGCCTCAGCCACTTCTTCCGGCTCCGCATAGCGGTTCAGGGACCGCTTGGACGAATCCATCTTGGCGGGATCGACGACGCGGGTCGCCTGAAAGCGCGCAGTTTTCGTCGCCCCCGGGCTGACCGCGTTTACCCTCACGCCGTCGTCGATGAGCTCCTTGGCAAGGCATCGCGTGTAGTGGACGACCGCCGCCTTGAGGGTCGAGTAGACCACCTCCGGCGAGCAGCCGAGATGGGCTGCGGCCGAGGCGATGTTGATCACCGAGCCCGAGCCGCGCTTCACCATCGCGGGTACGAAGGCCTGACAGACCAGCATCGTCCCGATCAGGTTGTTCTCCGTCAGAACCTTTATGTCCTCGTAATCGATGTTGAGCGCGTTGTTGGGGTTAGGCTTGTCGCCCTTGGCGCCGATGTCGCCGCCTGCGCAGTTGACCAGCACATGCACGTCACCGAGCTCGGCTTCGATCTTGCGCTTCATTTCTGTGACGGCCGCGGGGTCGCCGATATTGCCGGTGACGGTGGTGATACGCGTGCCGTGCCGTTCGAGGAGCTTTGCCAATTCGCCGAGGTCTGCGAATTCGCCGTATTTCGCAGGCTGCTTCCAATCCATGTCATGGATTGCGACGTCGGCTCCGAGTTCCGCCAGGCGCTCCGCCATGACGCGGCCGAGGCCGCGACCGGAGCCAGTGACAAAGGCCGTCAAGCCGCTGAGTTCGCGTGTAGTCATGCAGAGTCCTCCAGGGTCATGAGGCCGAGCTCCTTTATGTTGGCGGCGCTGCGCCGGATCATGTCGAGCTCGTAGGAAACAAGGGCGTGGTCGTCCCCCCGCTCCCAGGGGGTGCGGAAATCGGCGTCGTCAGGCAGACGATTGCGCTGAGCGGCCCGCAGGCACGCCGCGAACTCGCGCGCCGTCTTCGGTGGGTAACCGTTCCACCAGTCATCGAGAAGGAAGCGCACATGGCGCGCCTCGAGAGCCCCGGGTTCGAGCGCGGCGGGCAGTTCCTGGTGATGCACGGCGAGAATCGCGACGAGCTCGCGGAAGGGAACGGCGCCGTCACCGATCACGCAGCGCACGAGCCGGTATCCTTCGCCGGTGAACTGGACGCGATAGTCCTTCAGATGCACGTGGCGCACATAGGGCGCGATGCGACGCGTGAAGTCGAGCGGGGCTTCTCCGACGGGAAAGGTGTTGCCGGTGTCGAAGGTTAAGCCAACGCCGGCGCCGCCCAGCTCGCAGAATGCAACGAGCTCGGCGCTGCCGAAATCCTGATGGTTCTCGATGGCGAGCACGCGGCCCTCGGCTGCCGCGCGCGGACCCCATTCCCCAAGCGCGGAGCGGATGGAAGCGTTGAGGTTGTCCCACGTCGCACTCCAGGCGTTGCGATCGCCACACAGAACCGGCGTCAGGCCAAGCCTGATAATTTTTGCGTCCAGCGCGCGAGCCGAGCGGAACGCGCTTTCCAGCGGACCCATGTTCAGTCCCGCACTGACGACGGGCGTCATACGCAGTGCCAGCAGTCGCTCCCTCAGGGCCATCAGCTCGGCATCGGACATGGCCGCAAGCCAAGGATCGTAGATCTCCAATGTGCGCGCGCCGAGCTCCTGGGCGAGCGAAATGAAGCCCTCCAATCCAGCCGAATTGGGGTTCTGGCGCGGTGTGCCCCGACCTTGGAGGCCAAGGTGGTACGTCAGGCCATAAGGATTCAAGCCAACGCGCAGCATCAGGATTTCCTGTCGTGGAGGGCGAGGCGGTCTGGTCGCATCAGCGCAGCCCCGCATCGACAATGATGGATTGCTTGGTAATCATGCGGCTGTCGTCGGCAGCAAGGAAGAGGGCGGTGCGGGCGATCTCCTCGCCGAGAAGCACCTGCCGGATCAGCTGGCGCCCGACCACCTGATCGACCAATTCCTGGGTCTTGTACCAGAGTTGCCGTTGCCGTTCTGTAATCACAGCGCCCGGCTCGATGGCGTTGACACGGATGTTATCCGGACCGAAGGCGCGGGCCAGCGCTCGCGTCATGCCGATGATCCCGGCCTTGGCCGTAGCATAGGCTGCGATCTGGTCGGCGCCGAAGCGCCAGGAAGTGGAGGAGAAGTTGATGATGGAGCCGAAGCCCAGAGACTTCATGTGCGGATGCACGGCCTGCGCGGCAAAGAACTGGTGCTTCAGATTGACGTCCTGCATTTGGTCCCAGTACTCCGGCGTCACCTCGGAGATCGCATGGCGATCGTCATTACCGGCGTTGTTCACCAGAACGGCCACCGGGCCGAGCTCTTCGCGCACTCTGTCGATGGCCGCACGCAGGGCGGGAATGTCGGTGAGATCGCATGGGAGGAAGAGCGGGGCGTGGCGTGATGCTACGGCAAGTTCTGCCGCTAGTGCCTGGCCGATCTCTTTCTGGATGTCGAGGAAGACAACGCGGGCATCATTCGCGGCGAAGGCGCGAACCATATCGGCGCCGATCCCGGAGGCGCCTCCGGTAATCAGCACCACGCGATCAGTCAGGCTTGGGAATTTGGCAAAGGGCACGGTTGAACTTTCAGAGTAGCGACTGGGTGACAGGATCGAAGAGGCAGGCCCGCGCCATGTCGATGCCGAGGGTCATGGTCTCGCCCATTCGTGGCGCGCTGTCGGGATCGAAGCGGCCGGTGACTTCGAGATCGCCGAACTTCAATACAGCGAGCGTCTCTGCGCCCGTCGGCTCGACCAGTTCCACCGGTGCCTCGCATGCGGGCAATGCCGGGCTTGCGGTGCTTAAGGTCCTCAGAGAAGCGGTAGATGTGCTCGGGGCGCACGCCGAGGACAATGCTCTTTGGCGCGCCCGCAGGCGCAGGCTGGGCGAGTGGCAAGGCCGCCCCGCGCCCGTTGGCCGTACTGACCGTCACCGAGGCACGCCCGTCTCCATCGCCGAGCTGGGCCGGGATAAAATTCATCGACGGCGAACCCATGAAGCCCGCGACGAACATATTTGCCGGGCGGCTGTAGATCGTCGGCGCCGCATCGAACTGCTGGACGGAGCCCAGATGCATGACGGCGATGCGGGAGGCAAGCGTCATCGCCTCCACTTGGTCGTGGGTAACGTAGATGGTGGTCTTGCCGACGCGGTTGTGCAGCTTCTTGATCTCGGTCCTCATGTCGACGCGCAGCTTGGCATCCAGATTGGAAAGGGGCTCGTCGAACAAGAACAGCTTCGGGTCACGCACCAGCGCCCGACCCATGGCAACGCGCTGGCGCTGACCTCCGGAGAGCTGGCCCGGCTTGCGGTTGAGCAGCGCCTCGATCTGGAGCAATGCCGCGACGCGCTTGACCGCCTCCGCCTGCTCGGCCTTCGGCACGCCGCGACTTTCCATGCCAAATGTGATGTTCTCCCGGACCGTCATTGTGGGATAGAGGGCATACGACTGGAACACCATCGCGATGTCGCGGTCCTTGGGCGGCACTGAATTGACAAGCCGGTCTCCGATCCAGATTTGGCCCGAGGTAACGGTCTCGAGCCCCGCGATCATGGCGAGTAGCGTGGACTTTCCGCAGCCGGAAGGGCCGACAAGCGCAACGAACTCACCTGGTTGCGCTTCGAGGTCGATGCCTTTCAGCACCTCGACGGTGCCGTAGCGCTTGTAGAGGTTGCGGATGGTCAGTGCGGACAAGGATCGGCTCGTCATTTGATGGCGCCCTGTGTGAGGCCGCGCACGAAATACTTTCCCCCGAAGAGATAAATCAGCAGCGGCGGCAGCGCGCCGATCAGCACCGCTGCGCTCATCACGTCATAGGTGCGCGCGGTCGTGCCGCTGGCGGTTAGCGCGACGAGTGCGGCCGTGATCGGCTGTGCCTGCCCGGAAGTGAACACGACACCGAAGAGGTACTCGTTCCAGATGCCGGTGAACTGCCAGATAACGGTGACGATCAGGATGGGGGGCGAAAGCGGAAGGATGATCTTGCGGAAAATCCGCCAGAAACCCGCCCCGTCGATGCGAGCCGCTTTCATGAGGTCGTCGGGAATGCCGACATAATAGTTGCGGCAGAAGAGGGTGGTGAAGGAAATGCCCTGGATCACATGCACGAGGATCAGCCCATAGGTCGAATTGGTCAGGCCGAGTTGTCCCAGAATGAAGGCCCAGGGCATCAGCGCGATCTGCCCCGGCATGAAGACGCCGAGCAACATGCAGGTGAAGAGCACTTCCGAGCCTTTGAAGCGCCATTTGGAAAGGACATAGCCGTTGATGGCGCCGAGCAGCGTGGAGATGATGGTCGCCGGAATGGTCATCCATAGCGAGTTCATGAAGTTTCGCCGCATTCCCTCGCAGGTTCCGGCGATGCAGTAGCTGCTCCAGGCATCACCCCAAGCTTCCAGCCGGAACGTCTGCGGCAACGAGATAAGGCCGTTGCGCGCGATTTCCTCCTGCTCGCGAAAGGAGTTAAGGACAACGACCAGCAGAGGGATGAGATAGATCGCGGCGAAGAGCGTGAGCAGGCCATAGATCGCAAAGCGGCTCCAGAAGTGCCTGCGGCTCGCCGCCGCCGCTTCCGCATCGAACGGGAGGGTTGCCGCCTGCTCAGCCATGCCCGCCCTCCGCGCGCCGCCGCCACACCACCCAGAGCGAGTAGGGAACCAGCACCACTGCAAGGGCGGCCAGCATCATGATCGCCGCCGCCGCGCCTTCTCCGATCTGTCCACGCTGGAACATCAGGTCGTAGACATAGATGGCTGGGAAGGTAGTGGAGACGCCCGGCCCGCCGCGGGTCAGGGCCGCCACGAGGTCGAAGGTCTTGATCGCGAACTGGACCTGGATGACGGCGACAGCGAGGAAGATCGGCGCGATCGTCGGCAGGATGACTTTCCGATAGATCCGGAAGGCGGACGCGCCATCGATCTGCGCTGCCTTGACGAGATCCGGATCGACCGACCGGAGCCCGGCCAGGAACAAAGCCATGGCGAAGCCCGAAGACTGCCAGACGCCGGTGATGATCACCGCATAGATCGCGTAGTTGCGGTCGCTCGTCAGCGCAAAGCTGAAGTCTGTCCAGCCCAGGCTGCGGACGAGCGCCTGAATGCCATCGACGGGGTTGTAGAGCCAGCTCCAGACGGTGCCCGTGACGATGAAGGACACGGCGAGCGGATAAAGGAAGATCGTGCGCCATAAGGCTTCGCCGCGCACGCGTTGGTCGATGAGGATGGCGAGCAGCAGCCCGACCGCGATAGAGCCGACAATGTAGAAGCCGCTGAAGAAGAAGAGGTTCGTATAGGCGATGTTCCAGCGGCGATTGGACCAGAGCGACACGTAATTGTCGATGCCGACGAAGCCATAGCTCGGCAGCAGCGACGAATTGGACAGCGACAGATAGAGCGTCCAGGCCGTGAACAGGAAGACGTAAATGAAACTCGCGACGAGCGAAGGTGCGAGCACCAGGATCGGCGCCAGAGGGCCGACGCGATCGCGCCACGGACGCGCGGGCACAGGGATGGGAGCTGTCAGGTCATGACTGGACATTCGCCGCCTGCCTGGCAAAGGCCGGGCGCCGAACGTGCCCGGCCTTGATCGCAAATCACTTCTGCGCTTCGGCTGCGTCGGCCATGGCGTTGGCCGCATCCTGAGCCGACATGTCCGGCGTGGCGACGAACTCAGTGATCGTGTCCATGATCGCGCCGCGCACCTTTTGCGGGATGGTCATGTTGTGCGCCATCGACCGCACCAGCGTGCCTCCGTCGATCGATGCCTGCAAGTCCTTCTGCGCGATCTGCTGGCAGGGGTTGAACCCATTGGAGAGATCGACATCGAGCCGCGCCGGGATCGAGCCCTTCGTCTGGTTGAAGATGGTCTGGAACTCTGGCGAGAGGATTATGCTCGCCAGGAGCTTCTGGCCCTCGACATAGTCCGGGTCCTTCTGCTGGAAGAACACGATGGAGTCCGAGTTGAGGATGAAGCCCGGCTTGCCCCAGTCCGTGGGCGCCTGCGCGCACACATAGTCCGTTCCCTGCTTGAAGCCGCCGGCGGTCAGGAGGCCGATCGTCCAGTCGCCCATGATGTGGAAGGCGGCCTCGCCTCTGCCGACCAGATGCGACATTGAATCCCAGTCGCGACCGACCATGCCGGGGTCCATGTATTTCGAGGTCATGGTGCGGAACTGCTCGAAAGCCTTGACCATGCCCTCGCTGCGCATGGCATCGATATCGCCCTCGACGAAAGCCTTCTTGTAGAGATCGAGGTCCTGGCCGTACACGACCACTTCGAAGACCGTCGAGTCGGTCCAGTCGGCGGTCGAGTGCGAAATGCAGATCTTGCCGCTGGCCACGATCTTGTCACAGGCGGCGTTGAATTCCGCCCAGGTCTTCGGGATTTCCGCGACTCCGGCGGCTTCCATCACCTTCGGCGAAGCCCAGATCCAGTTGATGCGGTGGATATTCATCGGCGCGGCTACCCATTTGCCGGTCGGTTTCATGACCGGCAGCAATTCCGGCGCCACCACCTTCTCCCAGCCTTCGGATTTCGCCAGGTCGTCGAGATCGGCGGTCATGCCCGTCTCGTTCCATTCGGCAATCTCGGGCCCCTTGAGTTGGACCGCGGGCGGGGCGTTGCCGGCGATCACGTCGGCACGCAGCTTGGCGAGCGTGTTCGCCGTATGGCCGGCGATCGAGGTCTGTTGCCAGGTGCCGCCCTTCGCCTCGAACATCTCGCCGAGCTTGGCGATCGCCTGCGCGTCCGATCCGGTCGCCCATTGATGAAGCATGTTGGTCTTGGGCTCGGCAAAAGCGGCGCCCATCAGAAAGGTAGACGCCGCGGCGGCAGCGATGGCCGTCCTCAAATATCTCATCGTTCCACTCCCATTGGATTTGCGCGGTTCGTTGCGACCGCTTCACCAAGGGACCGACCGCGCGAGCACCGAGTCCCTAGTTTTTTCTAGAATGATCAAATAGAACGGTCAGTCAAGGAGCTTTCAAGCGCAAATGACAATAACCCTCCTCAGATCCTTGCTGATCGATCGGCCGGCCGGGTCGCCCGAAAGCCTGATCGTGCGCTGTCTGAGCCAGCGCGGTGCGCTGTCTGCGGCCCAGATCGCGCGATTCACGGGCCTTGCCCGGTCGACCGTCTCGACGGTGCTGGCCGGCCTGAGAAAGTCGGGGATGGTCGTGGAAGCGCCCGGCCTGGTCGATGGCGCGAAAGGGGTGGGGAGGCCCGCTGCGGCACTGGCGCTCAATCCGGAGGCAGGTTCCTGCGTCGGCATCCATCTCGGCCTCGATGAGATGCGCCTCATCGTGGCGGATGTCTCGCATTCTGTCATTGCCGAACAAACCATCCCGATGGGTGTGGACTACCCGCCGTCGCGGGCGGCCCAGATGGCCAAGGATGCAATCGCGCAAAGCTATTCCAAGAACGGTATCCCGGTGTCAGGACTCCTCGGTGTGGGCGTGTCGGTGTCGGGCCCTGTAAGCCCGGAGGGTGTCGTCCAGAGGGCTAGCATTGTGCCAACCTGGGCCGGCGTCAAGATTTAGGATGTATTCGGACCCGCGCTGAAGCAACCGATCTTCGCGGACAATGAAAGCAACTGCTCGGCCATTGCCGAGATGATGTGGGGCGCTGCCGTCGGGTGCGAGGATTTCGTCCTGTTCAAGATCGACCTCGGAGTGGGCGGCGCCATCGTGCAGCAGGGACGTGTCGTGACCGGAATCGCCGGCGGCGCAGGCGAGTTCGGCCATATTAGCATTGACCCGTCAGGCGATCTTTGCCGCTGCGGCAACCGAGGCTGCCTTGAACTCTACGCCAGCTTCAAAAGACCGCTGGAGCAGATCGAACGCGTGAAGGGCCGGCGCCTGACGATGGACGATGTGATCCGCATGGCTGAAGAGGGCGATGTCGGCGCATTGCGCATGATCGAGGACACGGCCGAGTTTGCTGGCCGCGGCTTAGGGATGATAGGTTCGATCCTGAATCCGCCTCTGATCATCATCGGCGGGCGCATGGCGCTGGCCGGCGACATCCTCCTTTCGCCGCTCATCGCCTCTTATGAGCGGCACACGCTGATCAAGTCGCGAGATGTGGCGGCTGGCTGTCGCACGCGGATAATCATCGGAAAGCACACCGAAAACGATGCACTGCTCGGTGCCGTCGGTCTCGCCCTGAGCCATCACGGTCGGCTTCAATAGCCATCTGATCTCAGCAGCATCGAGTATCCTGTCAACAACCTGCGGCGGATGCGGACGGCGTCGTTCTCATAGGCAGTTTTGCCCATGCCGTCACGGGCGGCGGCATCAAATCGGAAGATGCTTCCGTCGCTGTCCCCAACCACAGCGACAAATTGCGTCCGGCGGGAGCCCCAAGCCGTCCCCAACCCGTCGGCGTCGGCTTGGGCGTCGGACTTTTTTAGCCCGGATTATTTTCTTTTTCGCGGAAATTCGTGCGAGAGGCCGCGCCCGCTCCCGGCGGATCTGCTGTGCTTTTCGGATAGCCCCCTGGCCCCGCTATCGGATGGCTTGCCTTAGTCTTGGCAATGCCATTCAAACCCTCGAACACCCACAAAGACATACGCTAGTAGAAGTCGGCCGTTGGCTAACAGGGCAAAGGACATTGGCACGCCTCCGCGCATCCCCGCGCCGACAATGTCACCATGCTCCAACGTCCTGATGGTGAAAGTGTCGTTTTCCCGTGTCTCATAGGTCCAGTTGGTGAAGTTCTGTGTTCCGACGGTTCTTGCAACCCGCAAGTCAAGCAAGTCTGCTTCATCATCGATGACCACCTGATCCACTTCCCGAAGACCGTCCGGTTCAGGTGCCTGCACATTCACTAGCCGGCAGGCATAGGTAACCGGACTGGCCATCACGACCGTAGGTGCCAAATACGAAAGGAAGCTAACTAACAGCACGCATCGTTTCACTGGTCGGAAACTCCATTGACCAGCGATCACTCTGCGGCATCGTCGTTAAAGATAACCTACGATAGGTGCTAGGCTGGGTCAGTGAGATATTTATATCCCACGCAGCCGGGTGACGTTGCGAGCGTCACGCCGGCGGCTTGCCATGAACGCGAAAGGAGGAGTTCGCGCGATGACCGCCAGCGAAGCTATCACGCATATCATGCACGCGCACATCGCCGACATCCGCCAGGATGCCGCGAAAATCCGCACGCAGACCCGCCGTAGCCAGGGACTGGAAGCCCATCGCAGGCGGAAGATCGCCACCCGGCTCGACCGGATCAACATGCGGCTCGACGAACTGGTCGCGTTTGTCCAGGCGGTGTGAGGGGGTTGCTGGAGGGTAAGCGCCGGCGGCCGCCGAGGGCATATGTCCACGAGAGGAGCGGACCGAGACACGTTGTCCCGCTGATCCGCGCTGGCGCAATTTGGTTCAAGTGAGGGATTTGTCAGACTGTCTAAGCCGACAAGGGCACGACATTGGACGGCCGTTCTTTGCCGCTTACGATCTCGTCGAGCAGTGCCGCCCAGGCCTCGAGAGCCCGTCGCTTTTCCGGCAGATAGTCGTTCTTGTCGTAGTGCCTGCCAGTGACGCCGCCATCGGCATGGGCAAGGACCTGTCCGACGATGAAGCGGGACATGCCGATCCGCTCGCCGGTGATGTTCGAGCCGCCGGTCCGCCGGAAATCGTGCGGCGTGGCCCTCGGAAGTTTCAATGCCGTGACTGTCCGGTTCATTGCACGGGTCAAAGCCCGCCGCTCCATAGCCTCAGGGCCGTCCTTGGCTGGCGACTGAAACACGAACTCCCTGCCGCCGATCTTTTCCTTAGCCTCGTCGAGCAGAGACATCGCCAGGTCGGATAACGGGACTACATGCGGCCGTTTGCCTTTCATCCTCGCCGCCGGGATCGACCAGGTCCGCGCCTTCGGGTCGATCTCGCTCCATCGCATGCCGACGACCTCGTTGCCGCGCTGGAGCGTGGTCATGGCCATTCGCAGGGCCAGGCCCATTTCCGTGGTCATCCGGGGAGGGGCGAATGCAGCCCACAGCGCTTGGACCTCGCCGTCCGTTAGTACCCGGTCTCGCGGCTGTGCCTGAACAGCGCCGACGCCAATGGCCGGATTGTATTCGACGAGGCCCTGCCGGACAGCGTAGGAGAGCAGCTGCCGAATGACGTCCCGACATTGGCGTCCGGTTCCCCTGGCCTTCTTCGTTACGCTGTCGACAAAGGCCTGGATTTCGGCCCGGCGCATGTCGACCACGGACGTGTTGCCGAAGCGGGGTCTCACCAGCTTCTCGTAAACCCGTTGCTCCTCCCTGATCGTCGATACCCGCTTCGGCCTGGCGTTGCCGGAAATATGGGTGCCGAGCGCCGCAGCAACGAAATAGGCCTCGGCCAGTCCGGCGACCGTCTGCAGCTTCTTGCGGCGCGCCTCGGCCTTGGTCTGTTTCTCGACGCCGACGACATCCACCTTGCCGGCGACGCTGCCCTTGATTTCGCGCGCCTTGACTCTGGCAGCGGCAAGCCCGATAGCGGGGAAGGGACCGATGGTCTTGCGGCGATGCTCGCCAGCCGAATTGACGTAGCGGATCGACCACGACCGCACGCCTTTGTCGGTGACGCGGAAAGTCAGTCCGGTTTCGCTGCCGGCTCCCTCGTCGCGCTTTTCGAGTTGGTCCCTGCCGGGTTCTGGCATGATGGTTTTGAGGAGGTCGTTTGTCAGGTTTGCCAATGGTCTTGCCTTTCGAATTGTTGCCCCCAGCTTGCCCCCGGCGGGCACCGGTTGCCCCCGGCAGGCGGTTCCCTGATTATTGCCCCCGAAAGCTCCGGGGCAAGCTGGGGGCAAGCAAATCGCGCGCGGCCTCGCATGTCAACGCATTTGCCCGCTCGAAAGAATTTACCGTAACCGACGGAAATATCAACAGTTTTGCGTCTTCTCGCATGAAGCCGCATTTCCCCGCAAACGCGAAAAGCAGAGATTTGGGATCAGGGGGTCGTAGGTTCGAATCCTATCACTCCGACCATCGCCTTCGCAATTCGAGCTCAGGCTCGGCAGTCAGGATGAGAGGTATCCATGTCCGCCCGCATCTACAGCCCTGCCAAGACCGCCATGCAGTCAGGAAAGGCACAGACCGGTCACTGGGTGCTGGAGTTCGACCCGGAGAAGCCGAAGAGAATAGATCCCCTGATGGGCTATACGACTTCGGCTGACATGAAGAGCCAAATCCGCCTCACCTTCGAGACGAAAGAAGAAGCCGTGGCCTATGCCAAAAAGAACGGCATCGCATTTCGCCTGCAGGAGCCGAAGGAAGCCAAGCGACGGCAGATTTCCTATGCGGAGAATTTCCGCTATGACCGCCGGACACCCTGGACGCATTGAGTTCTTGTGCGGCAGGAAGGGCCACTGCTGAACCCGTTTCGGCATCGACGGTCCCGTAGCTCAGTTGGATAGAGCACCGGCCTTCTAAGCCGATGGTCGCAGGTTCGAATCCTGCCGGGATCGCCAAAAACTCCTCAAGAAAGCAAAGGGTTGCCGGATGAATGCTCCGGCATACTTTGCTCCTTTTCTGCTCGCGGGCACTTTTAGGGGCACTTTCGCGGTGGGGAAGTTCGGCGGCGAAGCGGCTTCGCGCCAAGACTGGCGGCGCGTTCCAAGCCCACGCTTTGACACCCGAATTCACGTCTGAATTGCTCTTGGACGTGATAGACTTTTCAAAATCACTGGAGCTGACGAGGGGCGCTTAACTCTGTAACGGAGGAGCTTAAAATGCATCGATATTTGAACTTTATCGCCGCACTTGTAACGGGCTTCGGGTTGCTGCTTGGCTATGCGGGCCGTCCGGGCGCAGGAAAACCCCGTCACGGCCATCGACATCGCGCTGGAACCGGACGCAACGATGATCCAGCACGCGGAGGCTGCCAATGCCCGCCTGCGCAAGGTTTTCCCAAAGGGCTACGCCCTGGATGAAACGCACCGCCCGCACATCACGATGCTGCAGCGGTTCGTCCAGACGGCAGACCTCGACAAGGTCTATGCCGCAGTTGGCGATGTCCTGGCCGGGGAGAAGCCAGCCGGATGGACGCTGAAGGCGTTCAAATATGACTTCGTCGTCTGGGACAAGGCCGGTGTGACCGTGATCCTAATCGAGCCGACTGACCAACTCATCCAGTTCCAACAGAAACTTATCGATGCAGTTGCCCCCTTCACCGTCGAGACGGGAACTGCTGCTGCGTTCTTCACCACGCCGGAAGACCCCGACATCAATCAGCCGACGATTGACTACGTGACTCACTATGTGCCGGACTCAAGCGGCAAGAAACTCGTGCCACACGTCACGGTCGGCGTGGCTCCCCCGGATTATCTCAAGAAGATGGTCGCCGAACCGTTCGATGCGTTCACATTCTCGCCAGCGGCGTTGTCGGTTTATCAGCTCGGCAATTTCGGAACGGCTCGGAAGAAACTCAAGGCGTGGGAGTTCAAACCATGAAAACGGCACTCCCGCCTCGCGGGTGTAGCCTTACGAGAAGCCCGGCGTAGGCGGCGCGGTAAGCCACAATCGTGCTTGCCCTAATACTTTCCTACTCCGAGCCTCCGGCGAGGAAGGCGGAACCGAAGAGGCGCTGTTTGACGCGCCGGACTAAACTGAGCGCAGCCGATCGAGGCCCGCTTTCAGTTCTTCGACGGTCTTGGCGCCACCCTCAAACAGCAACATAACGAGATGCGCGACGTGGGATCTGGCATCCTCGTCGTCAATATTGTGCTGAAGACAGTGGTTGTCGAATGCCGCCGACATGACCGCCAACTCTTCCGGGTTGGCACCACCAATGAATGGGGACATCTTGCTTCCTCCCACTTTGGTGTTGAGCGAAAGCGTGATCTCCTCTTCCAAGCGCCCGTGTGCCATAACCAGGCCGGGCGACTGCTTATTATACCCCGTCGCAGCGGCCAAGCATACGATGGATGTCGAGTAGTTCCAAACGGGCGCGCTTTTTCATTGTCCGTCGCTCATGTTGCAACTTCAGCGATAGGCAACTAAGGTTTTCGCGTCCATCATTGCTTGGCCGCCAGGTAGGCGGATGCGGGGTTGGGAGGGAAGAGTGCGACGATCTCGCTTGGCATCCCTTGCGCTTGTTCTGACGTTGTTAGCCGTACCGGTCGCGTTGCCGACGCCGGCGGACGCAGTTACCGTCAACATCAGGATCGGCACCAACATCAGCGGTGGTCGATCGATCACCTGTTCGGAAGGAGCGCGCCGCCTCCGAAGCCGCGGCTTTCGGGATGTTCGGGCCGTCGACTGCCGCGGCACTTTTTATCTACCGCGGTTGGCGCGGCCGCGACCGGTACGAAATTGCCGTGCGCCGGAGCGATGGCCGCATTGTGGATGTTCGCCGTGTTGGCCGGCGGCGGTAGCTGCCATTGAGGTAGAGGACCGGACGTACGGAGCCTTGCGTGGTCGATACGTGCAAAAAGCGGCGGATTGCGGTTCCTCTCCGGGGCGTTTTGGGCACGCACAGTCGCCAAAGGCATCGCGAGGGGTATTTTGCGCGATGTGGCGACATGATCGCTGCTTCGCTCCGGGCAATCATTTAACTTTGACATATCGGGCTTGTTTAGCCGAGCGAGTATGCCCGGCCAAACGTTTGGTCACAGAGCCATGGAAAAAAGAGGGTGAGGAAATTGAATACCTCACCCAGGTTCGGTGCCTTGGGTTCGTCCGGCAAGTCCCAGGGGATGGGAGGTGCAGGTGCAAGGCGCCCGCCGGATGGACCAGTCGCGGGGGATCGCGACAGGGGAATGATGCTCTTCTAGCGCGAAGAACAACATCGGGCATATCTGCCCAGTATTGTTCACTGTTGATGAGGTTTAAGGGCAGAAAACCAGCAAACGAGTGAACGACTGGACAGCCGTCGGACTGCGCTCCGGTCCTGATAGCATTATCCCCGACTGCGACGGGCGGCGCGTTCTTCGCGCGAGCGGCGGCGGGGGGTAGCGTCGCCGGGTTCAGCCCCTTCTGATAGCACCTTGCGCGGCGGCAGTTGAACCTGCGCGGCGAGCTTCGCGAACGGGTCGACCTTGTTCGGCAGCGCCATGGCGTTGATAAAAAGCTGCTGAAAGTGCGGCTCCAGCGCGGTCTCGATCTTTTCGATACGGCTCACCGTTTGTTCGATTTCGCGGCGGTGATTGCGGTTGAGCAGCGCCATCAGTGCGCCGGTGCCGGCTGCGTTACCCACCGCCTTGACCTCGGACAGATCACAATCGGGAATGAGACCGAGAACCATCGCGTATTTGGGGTCGATGAAGGAGCCGAACGCGCCCGCGAACCGGATCGTGTCGACGGTCTCGACACCCTGTTTTTCCATCAACAGCTTCACGCCGGCATAGAGGGCAGCCTTGGCGAGCTGGATCGCGCGGATATCGTTCTGGGTGACGGTTATCCTGGGTTCGCCCTTGCGACCTTCGCGCAGCAGGTAAGAGAAAGTACGGCCGTTCTGGAAAATGCGCGTCGAACCGGCCGCGCGTGAACCATCGATGACGCCGTCTTCCGAGATGATGCCTGACAGGTACATCTCGGCGACGACCTCGATGATGGCCGAGCCACAGATGCCGGTGACGCCAGTCGCCCAGGAAGCTCATCTTCAAAGCCTTCTTCGTCCGACCACTTCTCGACCCCGATGACTCGGTATTTCAGGTCCAGCGTCTCCGGATCGATGCGGACGCGCTCGATCGCGCCCGGGGGCGGCGCTCGCCGAGGAAATCTCCGCGCCCTCGAAGGCTGGTCCCGTCGGTGACGAGGCTGCGACGACCCGGTCTTTGTTGCCGAGCACGATTTCGGCATTGGTCCCGACGTCGACCAGCAGCATCATTTTGTCCTGCCGGTACGGGCCCTCGGAGAGCGTTGCGCCGGCGGCGTCGGCGCCCACATGGCCGGCAATGCAGGGCAGCATGTAGAGCCGTGCGCCGCGATTGACGTCGATGTCAATCTCGTGCGCCCAATATTGCAGGGCACCCGAAACCGCGAGCGCGAAGGGCGCCTGGCCAAGTTCCGTGGGATCGATGCCAAGGAACAGGTGATGCATGATCGGATTGCCGACGAAGACGGCATCCAGAATGTCATGACGGTCGACATTGCCTTCCTCGCAGACTTTGCCGATCAGCGCGTTGACGGCCTCGCGTACGGCCTTGGTCATGGCCTCGCGCCCATCGGAATTCATCATCACGTAGGACACACGGCTCATCAGATCCTCGCCGAAGCGGATCTGAGGGTTCGATGTGCCCGACGAAGCCGCGATGCGGCCGGAGAGCAGGGAGACAAGGTGCATCGCGATCGTCGTCGAACCGATGTCGCAAGCGATGCCATAGGCTTCGTTTTTGAGGCCGGGCCATAGACTGACGATGAACGGACGCGGAAATCCATATCGCAGTGGATCGCGGCGGTGATGCCCCAATTGCCCTTGCGCAGGATGCCTTGCACCTGGGGAATAAGGTGCGGCGCGATCAGAAGGTCCTTCCAGCCCCAATCCTTCTCCAGCATAGCCTTCATCCGGTCGAGGTCGCCCAGAGGCTTGTGCATGTCGGGCTCGTCGACTTCCACGTAGCAAAGCTGGGACG
>CAVTKY010000008.1:0-209175 GCA_963735385.1 uncultured Alphaproteobacteria bacterium
CCGCCCTCAAGGCGGGTGAGCCTCGAAGTGCGCCCGCTGCAGGAGTATTTTTAGAGGGTTAAGGGGACAAAACGGTCGCGATGCTCACCATCTCGCGGTTAAAAGCGGTGTGCGGCTACCGCGACGAAGGCGAGCCGTACTATAGGGAGTATTTCTGCCACAAAATTGCTCAAGTCTAAATAATATCTTCAATCGTTTTGAAGAGAACTTCGAAAGATTTAAAAGCTGCGTTGGGTAATTCTGGAACAACTTTAGACGCAAAGTGCATCTTAGTCTCAGAAACAATTTCCATAACTTCTGTTCCGCCTTCCACTTCCCATTTATGATTAGTAGACCCAATCTTTTTATTAATCACCATTTTTTTTAAACCAAGTCCCTTTCCATCAACAGTTTTACTTAAGGATTCATCATCAAATATAAATTCAATAGGTAAATTAGAATGATCTGCGCATTTTTTGCGATAATCGGGTATTGGCATGAGAATGGCGAAAGCTTTCCCATTACTTGCTCGCTTCGTATTCGAAGCTGGGTTCTCAACCACAAAGTTGCGGTCTAGATCCCATCCTTTCATTCCGGCGGAATCTCTGTCGAAAAGTCCGATTACAATATGCGGATTATCCGCTCGCACACTTTTAACTGACATAGCGAGTTTGTCTACGCCGCCAGAACCGCCAGCATCTCCAGGGCCACCAGTATCACAGCTTAGAATATTGAAAGGACAAGCTTCACTCCCTCGTATTCGCTTCCACGCCTCCTTCAATATAATTACGTCAGTTTTACCTTTTGTAAGAAGCAAAGGTTGAGTTATACTCGACAACTCTGCGTTCCGTCTTTCAATCTCTTTTTCATATTCTTTTATTCTGGACTGTGCGCAGCTAAATCTTCGACTGCACGAGCCACAGCAGGCAAATAAAACCCCTCCCCGATCGCCTTTGCTGCATCAAACTTCTGCAGACTTTTTCCTTGGACTACCTCCGGATTTCCTTCAGCATCACGCGCTACATAGTATTTACAGATATGCGGCTCATCTAAATTGTAAAATGACGGACTATGTGTCGTAACAAATATTTGAGTAGGATCATCTATTGCGATCTTCAGAAATCTTTTAGCTTCAGCCTCTACCGCAACAAAATCGAGTGAATTCTCTGGTTCTTCAAAGCCCCAAATATGGTATTGGAAGCTATCCTTTTTTGATATGAAACTAAGCAGTTCTGGAATATGCCGCGCTTTTATGCCATCACCCCGTTGCAGGGTCAGCGAGCGAGGTGAACTGTCGCCTTCTTCGCCCGTGGTTTCAAAATCAAGGGTTTGGAATAGCTCCTCCATACGACTGGGAGCTGATATCTTAGTTGCAAAGCAACATCGGCAGGCAACTGCGCGAAAAGGTCTTTTGTTAAATCCTGGACACTCTTTGTAAAGCTATCTATTGATTTGATAAAGTCATTCGACGACGCCAGAGAATTATACACATCCTTCAAAAGCGCCTCAAATATCGACGAATCCTTTATTGCAGGGATATATATAAATCTAATTTGATTCAAAAATCGTTTAACTATATGCTTTTGATTATCTTTTATGCTTGATGACACTTCTTCAAGAAATGAATCACCGCGAGAAACAGTCCATTGCCTTTTTACATAAAAACTTTTGCCAAGAGATTTTTGGAAATTTCTTGGTGTATTGAACGTCAACTTTACATATATGAATTTTCGTATATCTTCCGACGAATTAGATTCTCTTAATCGCTTAGCAGAAAAATCTATATCAAAATTGTATTTTTTATCTCTTTCTGGAGAGTTATTAAAAAATAAATTTAGTGCGCGAACTATATTCGATTTTCCTGCATCATTCTTTCCAAAGACGATGTTTAAATCTTTGCAATTGCCTAACGTTACTTTGTAGAAACTTCTAAAGTATGCGATCTCTATCTCTTTGATAAGATCCATCTTGCCGCCAAGCCCAACTAGAATCACAGTCAATTAATGATAGTGAATGTAGCTAGCTTCATAAAACAAGAGCAAGCTAACTACTCAAACATTTCCTTCGGAGTTTCACCTTTCAGGGAGGGCTCGATGAAGGCGTGGAGCAGGTCGGCCTAGCCGTTGACCGCTGTGCGAGGTGGCGGGCACGACGGCGAGCCGTGATGGCGACAGCGGCTTACCCGTATCGCCCATCGCGCCCGCCGCCGAGGAAAGGCGGAACAGGATCGCTGCGCGGTGCCGCTCGTAGCGCGGGCATTCTGGAGCAGATGAGGCTCCAACAAGTAATCGCTTTTGCAGCCTGAGAGCGGCGTGTCCAAATGATCCCCTCTCTTGCGTTTTCCAAGCACTTGCTCGGGGACAAGCCCGCTCGCAAAAATGCAGGAAAACGCTTTCTCCCCCTGGGGGCCTGTTGCGCAATTTGGGTGCACGGCATTTTGGGGTGAAGAGATGAGCGGGATTGCGGTTCATGGGGTTTGTTTGTCGGATTTGATGGCCGAATTTGACTGCCTGGGCCGATTTCGGGCGCAGTTATGGCGTGATCGCCGCCCATCGTCTCAGGTTGAAGGCGGTCGCGGCGAGCATGACCTGGGCCTGCGCCTTGACGAGGCCGACATAGCGGATGCGGGTAAACCGCATACGGTTCTTCCAGGTGGCGAAGGTGGTTTCCACCGCGGCTCGACGCCGGGCGATCAGCCGGTTGAAGCGCTTCAGGCGCGCCGGCAATTGCGGATGATGCTTGTTGGCCCGGCGCATCAACCGCGGCTGCGCGCGCCTTGCAGCGCCGCCTCGCGGGCGTGCGTGTGGTAGGCAGCGTCCGCCCACACCGCCTTCTCGTCGCCGCGGATCAGGCGGTCCGCCGGGACGGTGTCGTTGACATTGGCCGGGGTCGCCAGCACCGAGCGGATCAGGCCCGAGCCCATGTCCACCCCGACATGCGCCTTGTAGCCGAAGGTGAAGCCGCCACCCTTCTGCCGCGAGCCGCCAAAACGCGCATCCGGATCGCGCGCGGCCCGCTCGCCCGAAGGTGGCGCGGACGAAGCCTCGATCAGCGTGGCGTCCAGCATCGTGCCGCGCTTCAGGATCACGCCGGCCTTCTCCAGCTGCCGGTCCAGTTCGGAAAACAGCTTCTCCAGCAGGCCAAGTCCGATCAGTTCGTTGCGAAAGCGGTTGAGCATCGTGTGGTCGGGATCGTCTCCTCCAACCCGAGCCCACAGAAGCGGCGGAACGACAGCCGGTCGGCCAGCGCCTCCTCGAGCTCGCGGTCCGACAGGCCGTAGAGCGATTGCACAAGAAGCGCCTTGTAAAGCACCAGCGCCGGCCAGCCGGGATGGCCCGGCCCGTCGTGACGCAGCCCGGCGAGCAGTTTGTCGAAACGGTACCACTTCACCAGACTGCCGATCCGGTCGAGCGCACCGGACGAGCCGACCACCTTGCCGCCAAGAAACGCCTCCACCAGGCTCATCTGACCCGTCCGCTTCACCGCCATGCCAAATCCCTCCGAGTCCGAAATGGAAGTGAATCACAATGCCAGATTTGCGCAACAGGCCCTCAAGGGGGGAGATAGGGGCGGCTGCGACGTCGCCGCCAGTCCTCTGTCGGTGGTTTCGTCTACTACCTCCGCGATTGGCGAAGGCGGCGATGAAGGCTGATCTCCCCCCTTGCGGGGGAGATGTCCGGCAGGACAGAGAGGGGCAACGTAGAGCACCGCCCTCGATGGACGTTCGTCGGAATCGGGGAGCGCCATGGATGGATCCGCTCGAAATCCTCTTCACCGCTAAATTCTGGCCGCCTCGATCCACCTCTCCTCACTGCTGATGGCGCGTTTCCGGGAACTGCGAACACCGGCGTTTCTTCGCGCCCCCCTCTGTCCTGCCGGACATCTCCCCCGCAAGGGGGAGATCACGCTTGCCGCAACCTCGCCACCCTCACCTCCGCCGCCTCAGCTCACTCCGCACCCGCCGCCAAACGCCCTGCCGGTAGGCGTCGGCGTAGCGCCAGGCGCGGTCTTCTTCGATGAAGGCGATTTCCTCGGCGCGCGGCCCATGCCGGGCAAGAAGCGCGTCGGCCATGCGCCTGATCTCGGCCCGGCTGACGAATAGCGGCCGGATAGGGAAATTCCACGCCTGCCACAGCTCCGCCGATAGCGCGAGCAGCGCCAGCACGGCGAGGCCGGGATGTCGCTTTCAGGAAGTCGAAGGACGGAACGAACCATTCGCATTCATGAGGACGAAATCACTTAATATCGCAATTATATTTCTATTTTTAGTTTTCGCAATTCCATTCCCTCCGCCTTCGCTTGGAGGTCGACGAGTCTGCCCGACTCGGAGGATCGGCAGTTGGCATTGACGGAGTTATTCGGCGCGAACTTGCGCGATCAGCGCAAGGCCCGGAACTTGACCCAGGCCGAGCTGGCCGAACACGTCGGCATTTCGACCGAAATGATCAGCAAGATCGAGCGCGGCATTGCCGCGCCGTCGTTCCCGACCATCGAAAAACTTGGCGACGTTCTCGGCGTGCCGGACGTGGTGTTCTTCGGCTTCGGTCTCGTTGCGGTGCCGGACAGCGAGCGCAGCCGCATCCTGCAGAAAATCCACGCGACGCTCTCGCGCATGAATGTCGACAAGCTGGTGCGGGCAGGCAAGATGCTCGCCGCGCTGGTGGATTAATACTGCGGTCGCCCTTCGGACGCGGCGTGTCATGTCATCCGACGAGCGCGGCGCGGGGGTCGGGCGAATGATCCCCTCTCTTGCACGCAGCCGAATGATCCCCTCTCGCGTTTTCCAAGCACTTGCTCGGAACTAGCCCGCTCGCAAATGCAGGAAAACGCTCTCTCCCCCGCAAGGGGGGAGATAGGCGGCGGCAGCGTTGCCGCCAATCGTCTCACTTCGCCGGCCGCGACGGTGCCGCCGAGCCCCTGCGTCTTACCTTCGGCGAAGCGCCGCGACAGGCTCCGCGCGGCGGGTGAGGGAGCGATTTCCAGATATGCGAAGCTCGTCAAGGGAATCGCAGAGAGGGGATCGCGGCGCTCATAGCCGGCAATCATAGGGCAACATAGGGGGCTGCCTAGGTACCGTCTATGATGTCTCTTATAAGATGCCTCTGTTGGTGTCCTGACGAGCATTTTCCCGCCGGAATGGCGCCTGCTATCGGCCCGATGTAAACGGAGAGATCCCGGTTTCCCCTTTCGGGAACCCCGATTGGACACATTCGATGCGGCGGAACCTGCCGCCTCAGATCAACCCCTTGTTTTTGCGCTTAGTTTTCTCCTGTTCAAAAGATCAGCCCGGATGAAATTCATCCACGGGGTGGCGCTTTTGCAGCTTCCGGTTCCTGGCATCTGGAACCTTCTAGTGGCAACAGCCCACGCCCTCGTACTCCACCTGCTCGTCCCACTCCGGCCGGCCCTCGGGCGTCAGGTCCATCAGCGTCCATAGCGGCTCGATCGTGCCCGCGTGACGCGGGTCCTGGCCGGGGTCCGACGGGGCGAACAGCATCTCCGAACTCCAGAAATGGCGGATGCCGTCCGGCCCGCGCCGGAAGACGCTCACCATCGGCGCCTGCTCGCCATCCTCGAACTCGGCCTGGTAGTCGTGGTTGAAGCTGTTGTGCGCCGACGACACCAGCCGCATGTGCTTCCAGCCGCGCTCCTTCGCGTAGGCCGCCAGCCGCTCGATCGGCGCCCTGGCGATCACCGCGAAGTTGAAGCCGGCAGGCGCCAGATGCTTGACCGCCGGGTCGAGCTGGTCGAGCAGCGCGGTGCAGGAAGGGCACGGCGTTTCCTCGCGCGGCATTTCCGCGAAAGGCCCGGTCGAGGGCTGCGCGCGGGTGTCGCCCTTATGGCGCGGAAACATCATGTTGTAGACGATCAGCGTGTCGCGGCCGGGGAGGAACAGCTCCGAAAACTTCACCTTTTGCGGCTTGCCGTCGGCATCGACGCCGTCGAAGACATAGTCCTGCGGCATTGCCCCGCCTTGCGGCAGCGCGCGCCGGGCGGCGGCCACCTCTTCCATGGCGCGGCGCAGCCCAATCTCCTTTTCCAGCAGCCGGTCGCGCGCGGCGCGGTATTCTGCGGATTCGTTGGGAAAACCGACCATCTTCGTCTCCTCTGTCTCTGCCTTCGGCATCATGCGCCGGAAAGCCCTGTCTTCTTCAAGGACGTTGAGCGCGCCGATGTTCCGACAGAGTGGATGCAGAAAAGGGCTTTTTATGATCCCGGCGAAGCAAGTTACCGTCGGCAATGGCAGTTGGATGCCTCGCCAATTGCGGCTATTGAGGAAGCGTGGGGGCGTCGGGAGGTTGATCATGACCAGCGATGCCGCAAGTTTCGTCGGCAACATACCGCAGCATTACGATGAGGGCCTGGGGCCGGTCATCTTCGTCGACTATGCCGCCGACATTGCGCAGCGCGTCGCCGCATGCAATCCGGCGCGGGTGCTGGAGACGGCGGCCGGCACCGGCATCGTCACGCGCCGGCTGCGCGATGCCCTGCCCGCCGGCGCCACGCTGACCGCGACCGATCTCAACGCGCCGATGCTCGACGTCGCCCGCACGAAATTCCGGGCCGGCGAAAAGGTCGAATTCCAGCCCGCCGACGCCACGGCGCTGCCCTTTGCGGATGGCAGCTTCGACGCGGCCGTCTGCCAGTTCGGCCTGATGTTTTTTCCGGACAAGGCGCTCTCCTGCCGCGAAGTCTGGCGCGTGCTTGCTCCCGGCGGCCACTATCTCTTCAACGTCTGGGACTCGCATCGCTACAATCCGTTCGGCCGGATTGCGCATGAAGTTGCCGGGCGCTTCTTCCCGGCCGACCCGCCCCAGTTCTACCGCGTGCCGTTCTCCTGCCACCAGATCGACCCGATCAAGGAGATGCTTCTGGAAGCGGGCTTCACCGGCATCACCGCATCGGTGGTCAACGTGGCCAAGGAGATCCCGGATATCGCGGCCTTCGCGCGCGGCGCCGTCTTCGGCAATCCGCTCTTCGATCAGATCAGGGAGCGCGGCGGCGTCGAGCCGGAAGCGGTCGTCGATGCGCTCCTGCAGGAATTTCAACGAGAATTCGGCCGCGACCCGGCGCACATGCCCCTGCAGGCCATCGTGTTTTCGGCACGCAAGCCGTCATGACGCTAATCATGTCGCCCAAAGGTGCGCAGCGGTTTTGGGAAAACGACATGCACAAAAACAATAGCTTAAAGCGCGTCGCATGAAATCCGTTTCGCCGCGACGCGCTTTAAAGCAAAGGAACGGTATCTCTTGGGCCACATCATGCGTCCCGAGGATCATTCCGATTTTCGGGCCGAAGGGATATCGCTCCCCGCCATGGCAAATCCATGCGAGGGTCGGCATTGTTCTGGACGCGGTCGCGCAAGTTCATGGCCGGCCTCGGGCCGTACCAGCACCCGCGCTTCAAGCTGCCTCTGAGCGCTCTCCGGTGTCCCAGTGATATTTGAACTTGCCCTCCACCGGCGTGCGCTGGATCTCGCGCCGCTCGAACATGGTGGTCAGGGCGGCCCCAACCTGGTTCACGTTGTGACTGTGGCCCCGCTCGCCCAAGCCCTGCACGATTTCACTGATGCCGCGGCGTTCGCTGAAGAAACCTTCGTCCCGCAGTCTCTTCACCCGGTCGCGGCACGACTCGCCGACAGGTGTCTGTGTGGCTCGTCTCGTGCGTGCTTTCGGCGGTTCGGCCTCGTCAACACGGGCATCGCCAGGCAGAGGCATGCGGCCGGTGCCGAAGGGCGCCCGTTCGATGATCGGAATCAACTTGTCCAGATACGTGCGGACAAAAGAGTCCTCTCCTTCGAGCTCAATGGTTCCCGAATGCGTATTGATAAGCACCTTTGCGTTTGACATCTAATTCTGCTCCCAACCGTCCCCAAGCTAACGTATCAAAAATATTTGGAAAAGGTAGGTTCCCTCACCGCGCCTGATTAAGACCCGGCGTAAGCCGTCTAAAAGTCTAACTTGCTGGAACCGCTGGACTATGCCCGGCGGTTATTGGGGGGCGTGGCGACGGTTGATCCCTTACCCGCCCGAGTAGGGGAGTTCGGTCGTTGGTACACAGTGCCCCTCAGGCATGCGCGCGCACTAAGCAGGATGATTGTGGGGCAGACGGAAAGTCCTGCCGAGAGCGCTGCGTTACGAGTTCGACGCCATGCGACGGCGGCGGTCAGTGCCCAGCCCAGTCTCGTCCAGCAATCCCTTGCGCTTCGCGTCATAGTAATAGCCGCGTGCATAGAAGCGAACGGCCAGGTCGTGATTGCCACCTGATACCAGCCACGCGCCGCGCAGATACTTCACCGCATATTTGAGATTGGTTTCGGCATCGAGCAGGCCCTTTGCCGGCCCGTCATAACCCATGCCGCGGGCAGTCGCGTGGCTGATCTGCATCAGGCCCCAATAGCTTTTGCTGCGGGCGGCCGGGTTGAAATTGCTTTCGCGCTTCACGACACGGCGCACCAGATCAACCGGCACATCGTACACGGCCGCATATTCGGCAATCAGCCCGTCCAGATTGCTCTGCGGCTTGTCGGCCTTGGCAAAGGCATTGGGCGTGAATGCCGCCTGAGTGACCTCAGTAGCCGTCGGCGCGGCTCCCCGGACAGCGGCAACGTCTGCCATCGCCGGCGTTGCCGGTTTGCCTGCAACGGCCGCAACGACTGGCGCATCCGGCTTGGCGGCAGCATCGGCGACGGCCGGCGCTTTCGGATCAACCGCGAAAGATGTCGGCACGACGGCAACCGTATCCGGCAGCGCCGCACCAGCCTCGGACGTCATGGCGAGGCCGCTCACTGCTTCACCGCCCGTCGAAGTACACGCGGAAAGCCCAAGCGGCGACAATATCGCGCCAAGCAGCATAAATGTCTGCAGTCCGGGCAAAGCCACCCCTCGATCCCCCACTGAAAACAGTCGCTCCGCCCTTCCCTCTCCTTACATGATGGCCCGCCCGTCAGCAACACGTCAGGAATCGGGTGTCTTGCGCCAGCAACGGAAGAGTAAACTGTCCGGTGCCTTTTGAAGTATGTTCCCGATTTGTACCAAAGACCGCCTTGTGATATATGCTGTGCGAACTGGAAAAGCTCATGTCTGGCGTCCAAAACTTCTGCCTCTTTGAAACAGCGCTTGGTTGGCTGGGTATCGCGTGGAGCGATGCAGGCGTGACGCAACTGCAATTGCCCGAGCGAGACCGCGCGGCGACCGAGCGGCGCTTGCAGACGCGTCTTTCCAATGGCGTGGAAAGTGAACCGCCGCACCAGATCGCCGAAATCGTCGCGCTGCTGAAAACCTATGCTTCGGGAGAGGCGGTGGATTTTTCTCGGACGCCCGTGGACCTCGCCGGCTGTGATCCGTTCAGGCATGCCATCTACGACGCTGCGCGTAGTCTCAGCTTCGGCGAGACGACGACCTATGGCGAACTGGCGACAATCGCCGGCTACGCCGGTAAGGCGCAGGACACCGGTAAGGCCCTTGGCCAGAATCCGGTTCCCATCATCGTTCCCTGCCACCGCATCCTTGCGGCCGGCAACAAGATCGGTGGCTTCTCGGCGCCGGGCGGCAGCGCAACGAAAACGCGTCTGCTCAAAATGGAAGGCGTCCACGTCGGACCGCCTCCGCCCGCACAGGCGTCATTTGGTTTCTGACGCCGGCGCGGCTTTTCTGATTCAGCGTTCTACTTGTTTCGCCTGCCCTTCTGTTTCAAGATTTCGTCGTCATTAAAGTCCCTCTTCTCGCACTCGTAGACTGCACAGTGGCGAGCGTCGGAAGCGGGAATGTATACGGTGTTTGCCCACTCATCGAACTCGCAGTAGAGGTCGCTTCGAACATAGCGGCCAAAGAGCGGCAGGCTGGGGTTAAGTGTCGATTGGTATCGCATGATAGCCGCGCCGTCCGCATGTATGGTCGCCTGGACCTCGCCGCAGCTCATGGCTGTTAAGTCATAGCGGGAGATGGCTTGAGCAGGCATTGCCGACAACAGCAGTGCCGCAAAAAGAATAAACTTTTTCATCTTTACCTCCGCTTAGGTCGCTGTGTTCAATAATTATCCGGCTCTCCAAACGTACCCCATAGAGACGTGACCGTTATACGTCCGTGCTATATTAGCAGATTTTGATATTCATTGTGAGCGAAACAGCGCGACCGAAAGTGTTAATATTTTTGTGAACTGCACGAGCGGCCGTGCGAAGTACGCGTCAACGAGCTCGCATCTCAGTGATCAACAACGAGCCACGTAACCTTGCCCTCTCGGTGCGCGAAAACTTGGCGCCTTCTGTGCGGCGGCGGAGTCCACTACGATATCGGCCCGAAAATCGGCATCGATTTTCGGCAAGCACGATGCGTAGATTTTAAAAGATACGGCGTGCCGCATGTCACTGGCGTCATTTCGGCTTCTGACGCCAGCAGCGGCCACTTTACAGCATTCCCGAGGGCCTATCGATTTCGAGCCGATGGGGCAGAGTTGCCGTCTCAGTGCCTCCTCATCCGGAAGAACGGAAAGTCGTCGATCTCTACCTTCTCACACTCATAGACCGGGCACTGCCGGGTATCGGCAGCTGGAATGAACACAGTCTTCGCGTATTCATCATGGCCGCAAAACAGGTCGTTGCGGACATAGCGGTTGAAGAGCGACAGGCTGGGATTACGCGTCGAATTGTAGCGCATGATCGCTGCGCCGTCCGACCATATCGTCGCCCGGACTGCCGCGCACCCCATACTGGTCGAAGTATAGCGCGAGATTGCGTGCGATGGCACCGCAGCAAGGAGCAGTGCCGTCACAATAATGGCTCTTTTCATCTTGCCTCCACTTTGACCGTCCTTGGACGTTCGTCCAAATGGGTCCATCACTTCATGGTGTCATCATAGTCGATAGACGATCGACATGGGATATACGTTCGCGTGATCGAACGAGTTTCACACCGAATCGAGAAGGCGCGCCTATCTCTTGGGCGCGCTTTGCGCGCGGCCCTTCCCGCGTGTGAGGAGAATGCGCGCCTTTGGAGCACGGTGATTTCCCTTGGAGACATCACAGTGCTCTAATTCTTTGATTTTCGCATGATCTTTTCCGAAAACCGCTGCGCACTTTTTGCTTCGCTGACCTTTGGTTCGGGATCATGCTTTAGGACTTCGGCGTCCATTCAATCGGCACATGGCCCGCATCGGCCCGTACTCTCTCGAGCCAGGCGGTGACAGCCGGATAGGTGGCGAGCTCAAAGCCGTAGAGGTCCGCGTCATGCGTATAGGCGTAGAGCGCGATGTCGGCCACCGAGATCGAATCGCCGGCCAGAAACGCCGAGCGTTGGAGTTGCTCCTCCATAACCCCAAGCGCCTTCTTGCCGCTGGCGAGCGTGGCGGCGAGCCGCTCCGGCGTGGCTTCCTTCGCTCGCTCGGGATATTTCAGGAGCGCGCGCCTCACGGCCACATAGGGTTCATGGCTGTACTGTTCGAAAAACAGCCATTGATAGACGAGGCCGCGCTCAAAACTTTCATTCGGCAGAAACCGGGTTCCCTCGGCGAGGAAGAGCAGTATCGCGTTGGATTCCGCCAATCGCCGCCCGTCCTCCAGCTCCAGCAGAGGCACCTTGCCGTTCGGGTTCTTGGCCAGGAATTCGGACGAACGCGTCGAGCCATCCAGCGAATTCGTCTCCGCGTGACGGAACGGCCGTCCAAGCTTTGCAAGAAGCATCCGCGGCTTGTAGCAATTGCCGCTGTCCAACATGCCATAGATCGTGATCATCGCGCCCTCTTCAAAATGCCGGGCGACTATCCGTGTAGTGCGACTTTCCCACCAGCGATTTGTTTTGCAGCACCCATCAGTGATGTTGATGCATTGGGCGCAGCGGGACGACCTTCCCACCCTCCCAAGGAAGTGCCCTGGTGGGCTTCTGGGTCTGATCGATTCTCGTGCCGGCGAGAGCCGGTTGTCCCAGGAAAAACCCCTGCAGGTAGTCCGCGCCGGCATCCAGGGCGGCATACAGTTCACCAGCTGTTTCTATGCCTTCCACCAAGACTTTTGCGCCCAGCTGATGGAAGGCCGCGACGACCGGCGGGAACAAACGTGCCGTTCGCGCTTGGCCCTGCAATCCGCGAAACCACGCGCCATCGATCTTGACGAAATCCGGTTTGATAAGTGCAAAGCGCTCGACGGTCGAATAACCCGTCCCAAAATCGTCAATTGCTATGCGAATTCCATGGGTGCGCATCTCGTCCATCAGAGCGGCGAGAACATCGTCATCGAACGCCCGCGCCTCGGTCACTTCGCAGACCAGCCGTCGCGGATCGAGGCCGATCTCCGCCAGCTCATTGGCCATGAAGTGTATTTCGCGCAGCGATGTTTCGCGATCGCAGTGGATCAGGGGATCGAAATTGAAGAAAAGCTCCAGCCCTTCGGCCCCGATATTGTCGTGGTTGCGCAAGTGCAGCATACGGCACAGGGTTTCGACGAAAAACTTGTCTTCCTGCGGCACGGCTTCGAAGAAATGCAGCGGTTGAACAGGCTTGCCGCCGATCGAGGGCGCGGCCAGGGCTTCTACCGCGAACGGCACGAGCAAGGTCCCGTCCCACCGGAAGATCGGCTGATAAGCCGACCTCAGACAATAGTTGCCGTAAATTCCGAAATCGATGCCGACGTCATCCGCGACGATCGTATTGCTGGCATAGGCTGCACAGGCGCCAAGGCTGCTCATGATGTCGCAGACTCCCGAATAGCGAAAGCAGGAGACGCCGCGGCGAGGCGGCAGACGAGACCTATACTTCGCTTCACGATCCGCCCCATCCCCGCCTTCGCTGTTTTCCCCGCGAGACAATTAGCATTCAACGTTTTATCGCCCGTTAATGGACACGAAATTCATATCCTTCGGGCCAAGGAACGTCTTCAGCCCTTGCGGAAGATCGCAGCTTCGGACATTAAAGCGCGCTCCCTGCGCGAGCGCCGCATGCAATCTCTGGAGAATTGTGATGGCCTTCCTTGCCGATGCCCTGTCCCGTGTTAAGCCTTCAGCCACAATAGCGGTCACGCAGAAAGCGCGTGAGCTGAAGAACGCAGGACGGGATGTCATCGGACTTGGAGCCGGTGAACCGGATTTCGACACACCGGACAACATCAAAAACGCAGCCGTCGAGGCGATCCGCAGAGGCGAAACCAAGTATCCGCCGGTCTCCGGCATCGCGCCATTGCGCGAGGCGATTTCCCTTAAGTTCAAGCGCGAGAACAATCTGGACTACACGCCCAGCCAGACCATTGTCGGCACCGGCGGCAAGCAGATCCTGTTCAACGCCTTCATGGCGACGCTGAACCCCGGCGACGAGGTGGTGATCCCCTCGCCCTACTGGGTGAGCTATCCGGAAATGGTGGCGCTCTGCGGCGGGCAATCGGCCTTTGCTGCGACGACCATCGAAAACGGCTTCAAACTGACCGCGGCAGCACTCGACAAGGCGATTACGCCGCGCACCAAATGGCTTGTGCTGAACTCGCCGTCGAACCCGTCCGGCGCCGCCTATACCGAGGCCGAGTTGCGGGCGCTGGCCGACGTCCTGCTCAAGCACCCCAACGTCTGGGTTCTGACGGACGACATGTACGAACACCTCACCTATGGCGATTTCGTCTTCAAGACGATTGCGGAGGTGGAACCTCGGCTGTTGCCGCGCACGCTGACCATGAACGGCGTTTCCAAGGCGTATGCCATGACCGGCTGGCGTATCGGTTATGCAGGCGGCCCCATCGAGCTCATCAAGGCGATGGACATGATCCAGGGCCAACAGACCTCCGGCGCCTGCACCATCGCGCAATGGGCTTCCGTCGAGGCTTTGAACGGCCCGCAGGATTTCATCACGAAGAACAAGGCGATCTTCCAGAACCGCCGCGATCTCGTTGTGTCGATGCTCAACCAGGCGCGGGGCATTTCCTGCCCCTCTCCGGAAGGCGCCTTTTATGTCTACCCGTCCTGCGCGGCGCTGATCGGCAAAAAAACCGCTACGGGCAAGGTGATCGACAACGACGAGACCTTCTGTTCCGAGCTTTTGGAAGCCGAAGGCGTGGCCGTCGTGTTCGGCGGTGCTTTCGGTCTCGGTCCGAACTTCCGCATTTCCTACGCGACGTCGGAAGCACTGCTCGAGGAAGCCTGCACGCGCATCCAGCGCTTCACAGCCTCGCTCGGCTGATCCTTCCGATCTGCCGAGCTGCCGCGGCGCGTCTTTCGGACGCAAAAGACGGCAAACGTCTTAAGCCCGCGTTTTTGGGTATCCGAGATCGAATCCGATTCTCGGGATGATGTCGTAGCCGGCAAAGATCTCCTCCCGCTTGCACAGCACTTGCCCTTGGCGAAAAGCCGTGTGACGATGCCTTCAGGCGGGATGCGCCCCTGTTTGCATCCGCCTGCGACGGCCGGAGGTGGCCGGCCGCCGCCTCAGTGGTCAACGCATGAGGAGGAGGTCAGGTCACTATGGGAAAACGCGCCGGAGGCAGGCTTACGGGACCGAAATGCATCGCCATTGTCGGTCCCTTCGCCAGCGGTAAAACCACGCTTCTCGAAGCAATCCTCGCCCGAACGGGTGCAATTCCACGTCAAAACACAACTTCGTCCGGCGGCACTGTAGGCGACCACTCGTCGGAAGCGCGCGCACACCAGATGAGCGTCGAGGCAACCGTCGCGACCACGGAATTCATGGGCGACAGCCTGACCTTCTTCGATTGTCCAGGGTCGATCGAGTTCTCGTTCGAGGCCGAACCGGTTCTGGCGGCCTGCGACGTCGCCGTTGTCGTCGCCGAGGCTGACGAGAAGAAGATACCCGCCTTGCAGCTGATCATGCGCAAGCTCGATGATCTCGGCGTGCCGCGCATCCTGTTCCTGAACAAGATCGATAAGGGTGCGGCCGGCGTTCGCGATACGCTGAAGCTTCTCCAGCCGGCAAGCAGCGCCCCCTTGCTGCTCAGGCAGATTCCGCTCCGCAAGGAAGGCATCGTGATCGGATCGATCGATCTGGCGCTGGAGCGCGGCTACATCTATCGCGAGTATGCCGAGAGCGAGATCGCGGAGATTCCGAGCGACGAAAAAGCGCGGGAAATCGAAGCGCGCTTCTCGATGCTCGAAACACTGGCCGACCACGACGACCAGCTGATGGAGCAGCTTCTCGATGAAATCGAGCCGCCCCAGGACGCCATCTTCGATGACCTTGCGGCCGATCTGCGGGAAGGAATGGTAACGCCGGTGCTGATCGGCGCCGCTGAGAAAGGCAATGGCATCCTGCGGCTGCTCAAGGCCATCCGGCACGATGCTCCGGACGTCACCGCAACGCGCAAGCGGCTTGGTCTGGCGGACGGCAACAGCGCCGTCGTGCAGGTCATGAAGACCATCCACACGCCTCACGGCGGCAAGCTCTCGGTATCGCGCATTCTTTCGGGTTCGGTGGCCGATGGCACGGAACTTCTTGTATCCGGCGGCGGCATCGCGAAGGTGTCCGGCATTTACCGCATGCTCGGAAAGGATCAGGCAAAGCTTGCGTCCGCGAAGGCGGGCGAAACAGTCGCCCTCGGCAAGCTGGACGAGGCCAGGACCGGCGACACGTTGAGCTCGGTCAAAGGCGGCATTCCGGCGCTCGTCGGCATCGACGTTCCCCAACCCGTCTACGCGATGGCGCTACGCTCCAAGGAACGCAAGGACGATGTAAAGCTCTCCGCTGCCATCAATCGCATCGTGGACGAGGATCCATCGCTGAAGGTCCACCACCACCAGGATTCCAGCGAAATGGTGATCTCAGGTCATGGCGAGATGCATCTTCGCGTTACCGTTGAGCGGCTCGAAGGCAAGAACCAGATCCCGGTCGAGTGTCACCCGCCGGCGGTGCCCTATCGGGAAACCATCAGGAAATCGACCTCGCAGCGAGGCCGCCACAAGAAGCAGTCGGGAGGCCATGGCCAGTTCGGCGACGTAGTGCTGGACATCAAGCCGCTCCCGCGCGGAACCGGGTTCCAGTTCACCGACACCATCACGGGCGGCGTCGTCCCGAAGCAATATATTCCGTCGGTGGAGACCGGCGTGCGCGACTATCTCAAGGCCGGCCCGCTGGGCTTTCCCGTCATCGATGTCGCAGTCAACCTTGCCGACGGCTCCTATCACACCGTCGAATTCCTCCGACATGGCCTTCCAGATGGCGGCGAAACTTGCGATGAAAGAGGGAATGGCCTCGTGTTCGCCTGTGCTGCTCGAGCCGGTGATGAAGGTGGAGATTTACACGCCGAACGACTCCACCGCCAAGATCACGGCGATCATCCCACAGCGACGTGGCCAGATCCTGGGCTATGACGCCCGGCCGGGCTGGCCCGGATGGGACATCGTCGAGGCGACCATGCCGCAATCCACGATTGGCGACCTGATCATCGAGCTTCGGTCGGCAACCGCCGGCGTCGCCAGCTACAGCGCCCGCTTCGACCATATGGCCGAGTTGACCGGACGGTTGGCCGATGAAGCGATGAATGCCAGCGGCAAGGCGGCTTGAGAACCGACAGCGGCAGCGGCCGAGCCGCCTGTTGCCGCTCTTCGCTGCCAACATACAGCTCCCGCGCCCTCGTACGTCCTTCGGGCACGCGGGGGTTTCTGCATCTCTTTCGATCTATGGATCGTCCTTTCCGAAAGTCGGTCCCAATTTACGACCGATACGGTAGTTGAGCTTAGGCCGCTCCGGCAGTTCGCCGCTTTCAACTCGTGCACGAAAGAAACGCGACAGTTGCCGCAAACAAAAAAGCCGGATCGAGACGATCCGGCCAAGTTGATTGGAAGTGCCTGTTAAGGCGAAACCTCCAGAGGGGAACACTCACCAGGCGCTAATGGGAGGAGGAACGCGCCCAGGAGATGATTTTGATATGAGCGTGTCGTGCCCAAAAAACAAGCGTTCTCGTTGCATTTCACCCATGCGTTTTTGCATGGGCGCCTACTTTAGGAAATGGTGCAGAAAAACTAATCAGTTAGCGCGCTCAAAATGACCAGCTGCGTGCCTTCGAGAATACGAAATCGCGAAATGCCTTGAGTTTCGCCTGATTTTTCATCGCCTCTGGATAACAGAAGAACGTGTCGAATGACGGCACTTCTATCTCAGGCAATATTTGCACAAGACCGGAATCCTTGTCGGCCATATAGTCGGGGAGCATCGCTATGCCCACTCCCCGTTTGACCACGCGCCGTACCGACATGAGGTCATTGATTTGCACCGTCGCCTGGCGGCGGTCGCCTTCCGGACGGCCCATTGTTTCCAGCGAGTTCAATTCGCGCAGGAAAGTCGGCACCGGCTCGCCGAACGTGATGATACGGTGCTTGTCGAGATCCTTCACACTTGCCGGCCGCCCATAGCGCTCGATGTAGGAGGGCGCAGCGAAGAGGTGAAGGTGAACCGTGAAAAGCCGGCGCTGGATAAGGTCCGGCTGCTGCGGTTGGCGCAGCCTGATCGCACAGTCGGCCTGCCGCATCGTGAGATCGAGCTCTTCATTGGCGTAGACCAGTTGCAGCTGGATTTCAGGATAGAGATCTGTGAATTCCTGGACACGGTCGGTCAGCCAACCCGTACCCAGACCAACGGTGGTCGTCACACGGAGAACGCCCGACGGCGTGTCCTTGGCTTCCGTCAGTCTTGTCCTGACGTTCTCCAGCTTCATGAGCACGTCGTGCGCGGTGTGGTAGAGGATTTCGCCCTGCTCCGTCAGAACCAGGCCGCGCGCATGGCGATGAAACAGCGGCACGCCGACATCGCTCTCCAGCGCGCTCACCTGCCGCGAGATCGCCGATTGCGAGAGGCGCAGTGTCTCAGCGGCATGGGTAAAGGACCCAGCCTCCGCGGCCGCGTGAAATACGCGCAACTTGTCCCAATCCAGCGACATGCCGTCCCCTCAGCCTACCGGCAGCTTATTCTGCTGCCTCGCGATGCACGTCGAGTTGTGCAAGATATTTCTCCGCCTCGAGCGCCGCCATGCAGCCGAGCCCGGCCGCGGTCACCGCCTGACGGTAGATATCGTCCGTCACATCGCCTGCCGCGAAGACGCCTGGCACATCCGTCTTGGTGGAGTCCGGCGCCGTCCATAGATAGCCATTCGGCTTCTGTTTCAGTTGACCTGCGAATAGTTCGACCGCGGGCGCATGTCCGATCGCCACGAATACGCCGTCGACGGGCATTTCCGTCAATGCGCCGGTTCTGGCATTCCTGACCCGGATGCCGGTAACGGACGGCGGCAGCGGTGCTTTGCCCGGTTTGCCGGTAATCTCGTCGACCAGGGTATCCCAAAGCACCGTGATGTTTTCCGCCTTGAAGAGACGCTCCTGAAGAATGCGCTCGGCCCGGAATTCGCCCCGGCGGTGAATGACCGTCACATGCTTGGCGAGATGCGACAGGTAGAGCGCCTCCTCGACAGCCGAATTGCCGCCACCGATCACAACCACATCCTTGCCGCGATAGAAGAAGCCGTCGCAGGTTGCGCAGGCGGAAACACCGAATCCCATGAAGGCCTGCTCACTCGGTATGCCCAGCCATTTGGCTTGTGCGCCGGTCGCAATGATCAGCGCGTCGCACGTGTAAGTCGTCCCGGAATCGCCCTTGAGAGCGAACGGGCGGCGCTTGAGATCGGCCTCCACGATCACGTCGTTGATGATTTCGGTGCCGACATGCTCGGCTTGCTTGAGCATCTGCTCCATCAGCCACGGACCCTGAATCGGTTCCGCGAAGCCCGGATAGTTCTCGACATCGGTGGTGATCGTCAGTTGGCCGCCCTGTTGCAGGCCCGCCACCAGAACCGGTTTGAGCATGGCGCGCGCCGCATATATCGCCGCCGTATAGCCGGCAGGACCGGAACCGATAATCAGCACGGGCGCGTTTTTCACAGTCATTTCGCTACCTTTGATGCCGGCCGCACCAAGGGTGCATCGCACGGATGATATTCACGTGACACAATTTAGGTGTTGCCCTGCCCTTCATGCAAGGCAGAGCATTGGTCCTTCCCCGGAAAGCTTGGTGTCCTGCCGGCGGATTGCAACCTTTCAGCTGCACTCTTACTTGCGAAAGCGGCTGAACTTGGCCCGGCGCATATCTTCCGGTAGTTTAATTTCACGAAAACGACAGATTCTTACGCGCCGCCCGCCGGAGTTCACAAAATGCCGCTGAAAGCGAACCTTGATTCCATCGACTGGAAAATTCTGCGGGAACTTCAGGACGACGGCCGAATGACCAATGTCGAACTGGCCAGGCGCGTCGGCATTTCGGCTCCGCCCTGCCTGCGCCGTGTCAAAAGACTGGAAGAGACCGGCATTATTCGCGGCTATCGCGCGCTTTTGAACAGCAAGGCGCTGGGCCTGGATGTCGTCGCCTTTTGTCTCATCGGCCTGCATCACCAGTCCGAGGTGGAACTGAAGGCCTTTGCCGATCGCACCCGGACCTGGCCCATTGTCCGCCGCGCCTGGATGGTGTCGGGCGATTCCGATTTTCTTTTGCATTGCGTCACAAGCGATCTCGGCACATTCCAGACCTTCGTGATAGAGGAACTGACCTCAACGCCGAATGTGGACACGGTACGCACGGCTCTGACCATCCGCCAGATCAAGGATGACGGGCTGGTCGCCATCGACAACGCGTGAAAGCTTCTCATGAACAGGTTCCATCGGCCGATCTCGGCCTTCATTGTCTGTAAGAACGAAGCTGCGGTGCTTGGCGATTGCCTTGACAGCCTCGATTTCTGCCGCGAGATCGTGATTGTCGACTCAGGCTCTACCGACGGAACCCTCGATCTGATCGAAGGGTATCGGAAGCGTGGCTTTCCGATCCGACTGATCAAGCGGGATTGGCCGGGCTACGCGAAACAAAAGCAGTTCGCGCTCGAGCAATGTACGCAACCTTGGTGCCTCAGCCTGGATTCGGACGAGCGGCTTGATTCCGACCTGAAGGCAACCCTTTCGGCAATGCCGCTGGACGATGCCTCGCCTTCCTGCAGCGCATTCGTGCGTCGGGAGTATTTGCAGGGCTATGGGTATCCACCGCGGGCCGTCCACGCCAAACCGTTGGTACGTCTGGTTCGCACGGGAACCGCGCATTTCGATCAGACGGCCTTGGTGCACGAGTCGCTCATCGGCCAGGGCCCCGTCGTCACAATTCGCCCCGGCACTATTCTTCATTTCCGGTATATGTCGATCAACAAAGACGTCGAAAAGGTTTGCCTTTATGCGGATCTCAAGGCGCATGATCAGTTTGCGCGCGGACGGCGAACAAACCTGTCTAAGCTGATGTTCAAACCGGTTGGCAGCTTCCTGAAAAGCTACATCGGACAGCGCTATTTCCTGTGCGGAGCTCCGGGCCTTATCCATGCGTCCATGTTTGCACAATACTCCTTCCTGACGGAGGCGATGCTCTACAGGCTTTCGCTTGGCAAGGAGACGCCTGAGGAAAAGCAACGCGATCGGCCTTAATGCTTTGTGGGTGGGCTGAGCCGCCACCTTTTATCGCCCTATTGCTTCTGCATCGCCCGCTGGCGCGGGACTCCAGAAATTGACCCAGCCCGCAAACAAGAAGAAATGATTTCGGCAGAAAACGTGCGACGGTTTACCATTTTTGACCAGGCTGACAGCAGTTGGCGTGTAGCATGCGCTTATCTCTGCGCCATCTTATTTGTGCTGGGGATGGGTCTGGCGGGTACATCCAAGCTCAGCGGTATATTCTATGCGTCATCCCTCGTTTTTTCGTCGCCGATTCTGAGCCAAATCTCCTGGCGCAAACTACGCGCCGGCGCGCCGGCGGGAACATATGCTATCGTATACTCGCTCATCCTTGCCCTCTATTGCCTTCACGTTCTTCTCCTGGGGCGCGAACTGGGAAACCTGGACAACATCTCCCGAGTGGGCCTCGGATTTATCAATGGCGCTTTTTTCCTGGCGTTCTTTCGCCACGAACGCCAGTCGCTATTCTTTTTCCTGCTTATCCTGGCGTTTGTCCATTCGACGATCGCGGCTGCCGTTTCGATTTGGCAGGGCGTCGAGTTCTCCACTTTGACTTTGTCGTGGCTTCGAAGCGGCGGGATAACAAACCCCATCACATTTTCTCAACTGCTCATGGCTTCGCTTGGGATCGTTGCAATCTACGGATCGGGAAAATTGCATCAGGGCAACACCGTCCTGAGGGGAATTGCCCTGATCTTTTTCGTTGGCATTAGCATCTTTGCCGTCGCCCTGACCGGGACGCGCGGCACCATGTTCGCCGTCATCCTGCTGGCGGTTCTGGCTTTTGCCAACGGGCGCGTGAAAAGCGGCTGGGCCCGGGACATTATCCTGCTTTTGCCGCTGATTGTTGTGCTCGTGCTGGCCGTCGCAACCGGCGGACGAAACCTACCGTGTCTGGAATGTCTAGCGCAGCTCCCCGAGAAAGGTCTCACTCTCGGCTGGGCAGCCAAGTGGGTAGGAGTGCGCGTGCAAATGTGGCTTGCCGTGCTGGAACTCTTCAAAGATCAATGGCTCTTTGGCTATGGCTTGGGGGCCTATCCGTCAGTGTTGACGAAATTGGGGGTGCCGGCCAATTCGATCCTGTACAGCTTCAATCAAGTTCACAACCAGTACCTGAGCTTTCTGCTCGACACCGGCATCGTGGGCCTTGCCCTTTTCCTTACGCTGCTCGGCACAGCTGCGTTTGCTGGAGTCAGTATGCTCGCCCGAACGGAAAGTCGCGAACGCGGTCTCGTCCTTCTCTGGGTTGCGGGTTGCTACGCGATATTCGGCTTGTCCGAAAGCTTCCTCTCCCGCGCGGTGACCAGCCTGCAGTTCGGCGTCTATATGGGCATCCTGATATGGACGATCCCGACATGGCAGGAGGCGCGTTCCACGCAAACAGAACCGATTGCTGCCGACACGACAGAAACGATGCCTGGAGCGGCATCATCCTCATAGAACACGGACTATGGCTGGACGCCGGTTTTCATTCCGGGAATCGGAAGATCCGTCAGCCTTTCGAACCTGTTCCGTTGGCTCCGGACCACATCTGCTCATAGACCTCGGCGATGGCAAGTGCCTCCCGTTCCAGCGGAAACCGCGCGACAACATCGGCGAGGCCGGCTTCCCCATGTTCTATCGCGAGCTGCGGATCGGCCAGATAGGTCCTGATGGCGTCGCGAAGCGCTGGGCCGTCACCTGCGGGGACGACTGCGCCGGTCTTGCCGGGCAGGATCAGCTCGGCATAGGCGCCTGCATCGCTTGCGACCACGGCTGTCCGGGATGCCATGGCTTCGAGCGGCGTGAGCCCGAAACCTTCATTGCGCGAAGGTGCGACATAAAGGGAGACGCGCCGGTACCAAAGCTTGATGTCCGGCACCTCACCCAAAAGAACGATTCGCTCCGACAGCCCGGCTGCGTCGATCTTTCTTCTTAGCTCGTCGGCAAAGGCCCTGTGTTCCGGCGTCACACGGCCGGTAATCACGGCCGTCCAGTCCGGAAACTGCGGCAGCAACGCAATCATTGCGTCGACGAAAATATCCGTACCTTTCTGATGCCTGACGCGGCCAAAGCAACCGACGGCATAGCGCCCGGGCAGGCCGGATGCCGAAAAATGGTCATCGTCGTCGCGCGCCGGGTGGAATTTCTCCAGATCGACCCCATGCATCACGACAGTGTGCGGCACTTCGAGGAAGCTCCCCGAACGTTTGCTGGTCGCTATCACCGCATCCATCCGGCGGATGAGCCATTTCGTGTAGCGCTTATGGTTTCGCTGCGCCGCGGACGTGAAGAGAAGGCGCAGGGGCGCCCGAAAGACATCGCGCAGGAGAATCCCGGCCAGCATTTCGATGTTTCGCCGTGCATGCCAGATGCGGAATCGCCGCGCCGCCGGACGCCTCAGCAGGCCCGGAAGCTGACGGAATCTCAGCCGAGGAAGGCTGTCGGGCAGCCCCGGTCCCAACGTGGCGATGCCCAGTGTCCGCATCTGGAGCGGCACCAGCTGGACAATCGTGCTCGTTACGCCCGAGAGACGCTGCTTGAAGTTCGGCGCAATCACCTCGATTGCGCCGATGTCCACGCGCGTCATATCAGCCGCCGCAGGTTGTCTGGAACTGTCCATCTGGCAGCGGCTGACATACTCCTGGTCAGAGGAATTGCACCCGCACGATCTCGTAGCCTCGCGCGCCGCCGGGCGCGTTGACCTCGATCGATTCGCCGACTTCCTTGCCGATAAGCGCGCGCGCGATCGGCGAGGAGATGGATATGCGGCCGGATTTCACATCGGCTTCCTGATCGCCGACGATCTGATACGTCCGCTCTTCCTCGGTATCCTCGTCGACGACGACGACCGTCGCGCCGAACTTCACCTTCTCGCCGCTCAGCTTGGAAACGTCGATGACCTCCGCACGCGCGATCAGATCTTCGAGCTCGTTGACGCGGCCTTCATTGAGGCTCTGCGCCTCCTTGGCTGCATGGTACTCGGCATTTTCCGAAAGATCGCCGTGCGAACGGGCTTCGGAGATGGCCTCGATGATGCGCGGGCGCTCTTCTTGTTGGCGCCAGCGCAGCTCTTCCCTGAGCGACTGGAAACCACCGGCGGTCATCGGGACCTTGTTCATTTTCTCTTCCTTCCTGCCGCGGAGTCCGCGGTCCTTCCTCATGCGAATTCAGCGGTGAGACACAAAAAGAAAACGGTCCGGCAGCCTCGGGCTAACGGAACCGTTCACCTGAATTTCCCCGAATATAGCAACTCCCATACGATTTTCACGTCAAAAAAATAGTCGCCTTCATGCAAAACCGGATAAAGGTCCGAACCAAATAGGGATAATCATCACCTGTTTGTGATGCCGGGACCTCGTCGTTTGCTGGAGCTTTTCCGGTTCTCGCCTTGCGCGCCCGGCAGTCATGCCTACCTCGTCTGGATGAGCAGACTCCTATATCTGGCCCATGCTGGCCTCCTCGCCATCGCCGCCTCGGCCAGCGCCGGAAGCGCCGTTGCAGAAAGCCGTATCTTCGACACCAAAGCCGTCCGTGTTCAGGCCGATATCCTGACCGACGAGCTGGAGCATCCTTGGGGTCTCGACTTTCTGCCCGATGGAGACGTGATTGTGAGCGAGCGTCCGGGACAGCTGAGGGTCTTGTCGCGAGGCCGGCTTTCACCGCCTTGTCGAAGGCGTTCCGGAGGTTGCCGAAATCGGCCAGGGCGGAATGCTCGACGTCGCGGCGTCACCCGACTTTGCCCGCTCCAGCCGGATCTTCTTCAGCTTCGCAGAACCGGGCCGCGGCGGCGCAGGCACGGCGATCGCCCGCGCGAGGCTTATCCGCGACGGCAAAGCGCCACGGCTCGAAGATGTGGAAATCATCTTCTCGATGGCGAACAAAACACGCGCCGGTCAGCATTTTGGCTCGCGAATTGTTCCCCGGCCCGACGGCACCCTCTTTTTCACCATCGGCGACCGTGGCAAGGGTTCGCGGGCGCAGGACATGAAAGACCATGCAGGCGCGGTGCTGCGCATCAACTGGGATGGCTCTATTCCCGCCGACAACCCCTCGCCCGACGGAGCGCGACATCTCCCGGAAATCTGGTCGAAGGGTCACCGAAATCCGCAAGGTGCGGCCTTCGATCCGCTTGTGAACGGCCTGCTCACGGTGGAGCACGGCGCGAGAGGCGGCGACGAGATCAACCGGCCGGAGGCGGGCAAGAATTACGGCTGGCCCCAGATTTCCTACGGGCTGCACTATTCCGGCGAGAAGATCGGGGTAGGCTCAAGCGCGCCTGGCTACGAGCAACCGCTCTATCACTGGGATCCGTCGATCGCACCGTCAGGGCTGGCGGTCTACCAGGGCAGAATGTTCCCGGAATGGAACGGCGACCTTTTGGTCGGCGCTTTGAAGTTCGAACTGCTGACGCGGCTCGACCGCAACCGGACCGGAGCAATCACCGACGAAGAGCGCATGTTCGAGGGAGAATTCGGCCGCATCCGTGACGTCAACGTCGCGCCTGACGGGTCGATCTGGTTGCTGACCGACGAAAATCCGGGCGCGATCGTACGGATTTCCCGGGCCGATTGAAGGTAGCGCCCTGTCTACTGCTCTCTTCGTATCCTGCGGCCAGCTTCCCGGATTTGCCCCACCCGACGACACAGGCTTGAGCGCCTGAAACCCCGGCCGCTTGCCGCAGCCGGGATTTCGTATTCCCTACCCGATCAGCCCTTCACATAGGCGTCGATCTGGGACGAAAGCTCCGTATACTCGCTGCAAGTGGTGCCGCAGCGCTTCTTGATCTCGTCAAGCTGCACCTTGGCCGCGGTGACATCACCCATTTGGAGATGGGCCTCGCCCATATATTCGCGCACCAGAGTGTAGTCCGGATTGTACCGCAGCGCTTCCTGGTAGTAGCCAAGGCCAACCAGGACGCGGCCCTGCTTGCGGTGCGAATAGCCGAGATAGTTCAGGATGCGCGGATCGGTCTTGTCGGCGGCAAGGCTAAGGATGGTAATCGCCTCCCCATACCGGCCCCGCATAGCCAGCGCTCTTCCCGTCTCGTAAATGCTGTCGTCGTCGAGCGCGCCCTGCCTCTGGACGACACACTTCCGCGCCTTTTTGTCCCAGACCAGGCCTCTCTTGCATGTGGGGATCGGGCTGCCACCGTTGCTTCCTCCGCCACTGCCACCGTTGCCCCCCCCGCCACCGCCGCCTCCGCCCGCCGCTAAGGCAGGTCCGAGCGCCAGGGGCGCTGCAATGAGCAGGGTCGCCAGGCTGACAATCAATCGTCGTTGCATCGAATCCTCCTCGAATGGGTGCTCCTTACACTAACGGTTCCGGGTGCTCATTTCTTCCGTTGGAAGGTTCCTCGCGTCCGGAAGGCGATCACTTTGGCGTTACGGCATATGCCGTTGCGGTAGGCAGCGGGTCAACGCGTTCTTGCAGGATCACCGTCCATCTGGCCCAAAATACGGCGCTTGCTGCACGTTCGCAGGATGCTAAGAGCGGGTTGTCCGCAATCCCCTGAGTAGCCAACCCGCATGACCCGCACCCAGGCCAATCTCGTACTGCTCGCCGTCGGCGCCATGTGGGGCATGGGTTTCGTCGCCCAGTCGACCGCAATGGAAGCCATCGGTCCGTTCTTCTTCGTCGGGCTGCGCTTCGCGGTGGCCGCCATCTCGATGCTGCCTTTCGCTATACGCGAGGCGGGGCGGCAGCAAAAAGGGCTGGAGCCTCGCGACTGGAGCAGCTTTGTCCTCATCGGACTGTTTCTCTTTGGCGGCATGATCTCGCAACAGATCGGTCTCATGACCACGACTGTCACGAATTCCGGTTTCCTGACAGGACTTTACGTCATCATGGTCCCGCTCTTCGCGGTCATCCTGTTTCGGCAATGGCCGCATATTGTCATCTGGCCCGGCGCGCTCCTGGCGCTTGCCGGCATCTGGCTCCTGTCCGGCGGCGAACTCACCGCGTTGACGACCGGCGATTGGCTTACCGTGTTGTGCGCGGCCTTCTGGGCACTGCAGCTGATCTTCATCGCAAGACACGCCAACCATACCGGCCGGCCCGTCACACTGGCCGTCACACAGTTTGCGGTTTGCGGCGTTCTTGGGCTGCTGATTGCGGCAACGTTCGAGGTTCTCGACTGGAGCGCGGTTCGGATCGCAGCGCCCGAAATCCTCTACACCGGCATCTTTTCAGGCGGCGTCGCTTTCACGCTCCAGGCGGTCGGACAACGCTACACGACGGCGCCCCAGGCCGCGATCTTCCTGGCGTCGGAGGCCGTATTTGCGGCTCTTTTCGGCATCTGGCTGCTGGGAGAGCGGCTGCCCGCCAGCGGTTTCCTCGGTTGCGCCCTGATCTTTTCGGCTATCCTGGCGGTAGAGATATTGCCCGCGTTTGGGCATCGGAACCGGCGATTGGGACCGGTTTCAGGAAAAATCCAACACTCGGACGAAAAAGAAACGGAGCCGCGCCGTCACTCTATCACGATGCCCGCTGCCGACACGAAAAGCCCGGTGCTGCCCTGAAAATCAGGGCAGCACCGCCCAACATAAGCGCCGCCGCTCCCTAAATTGTCTCCGCTCGATTTTTGTCGTCATGGCGTGCATTATGTGCTGCCGACACGCGGCTCGTGGAGTTCGTCTGTGCAGAAGCGATTGGAAAAGGAATGGGATCTTTCCGTCGATCCCGACACCGTGCGCCTCTTCATTCTGAAGGCGCGGGCCGTCAGCGCTGCTGTGAACGACGACTATACCGGCGGCAATGAGCACGAGGTCGAGCTTGATGGCCGTTCTCGAGACTGTCATTCCCACGATGGCTTGGCCGAGGAATCCGAAGAAAATCTCACCGAGGAAGAACTGCGCGAACTCATCGACGATCTGAACGTCGACGAGGCCGCGGAACTGATCGCCCTCATGTGGATTGGCCGGGGAGACTACGAGGCATCCGAGTGGAATGAGGCGGTCAGCGAAGCGCGCCAGCGCACCAACAAACGTGTCTCTAAGTACCTGCTTGGAATGCCGATGCTGGGCGACTGGCTCGAGGAAGGGCTTGAAGCGATCGGCGCTTGATGCGCATTGCTGCTCGGCGAAAGCAAACCCCTTCAATTCCGAAAGCAGCAACCTACCGCAAATCGCTCCCCTTTTCTGGCTCGATGCTATAGCAGCGGATTTGACATCAACCGTAACCCATTGTGATTCCAGCGACGGTTGCCCTCAATCCCTCACAGCGCCAAGTCGGAACCATGGGAATGAAGCCGCAAGCAAAGCCGTTTGGCCTAGAGCATGATCCCGAAAAGTGCGCAGCGGTTTTCGGAAAAGATCATGCGAAAATCAAAGAGTTAGAACACGGTGACGACCCCAGGAGAAATCATCGTGCTCTAGGACGAATTTCGATGGTTTTGGCGCTGGGCGTCTATGTCGCTGCCGGGGCTGCCGCCGATCCTCTTCCTCAAACGGCGCCAATCCCGTCGCGGAATCCTGTTACGCAGGATGAAGCCCTCACAGCCCCGAGTAACATGCCGGCGCCCTCTCCGCGCCCAGGCGGCGACCGGTCACAGCAGGAAGAACAAACTTCGCCGAAGAGTGTCGAAACACCGTCGCCACACCCGAAGGCCTACGAAGCGTCGCCTCCCGGCCCAGGCATTGAAGCGCAGAAACCGGACGCGAAATGCCTCGTTTTGCCGCCGCGGCCTGCAACATCGCCTGCCGAAGAGGCCGCCTGCCGGCAACGGCTTACAGTCATGGGAGCCAGTTTTGCCGAGCAGCCACCCATCAGCGATCCGAACGGCTGCGCCATGCCGCATCCGATATCGCTCTCGGCGCTGGGAGGCGGGATCGATGTCAAGCCGCAGGCGCTGGTCAACTGTGCCACCGCGGAGGCGTTGGCGCGGTTCCTGACCGGCACGGGTGCGAAAATCGCGAAAGATGAATTCGGCTCGCCGCCGAAATCGATCCAGCAAGCCTCGGGCTATGTCTGCCGGCCGCGCAACGGAACCGCCAAACTGTCGGAACACGCCTTCGGCAATGCCGTCGATATCGCCAGCTTCACCCTGACGGACGGTACCGTGATAACGGTGGGCGCTACCCGAAACCCGAAGCATTCGCAGTTTCTCTCCAAGATGCGGACGGCCGCGTGCGGGCCGTTCAAGACCGTTCTCGGCCCCGGCAGCGACGGCGACCACGCCGACCATTTCCACCTCGATCTCGCCATTCGCGGCAATGGCGGGAACTTTCTGCCAATAAAAGGACGCGCGCCTTTCAGGAAAAGTGGGAACCGGTTTTCCGTCCGGAATTCGCCCAAAAGGGAAGGTCGGCGGTCACCGACTTTCGTCAGTCCCGGATCGTGTCCCCCTCACCCGGCTCGGCTTCGCCTTCGCCATCCTCTCCCCGAGGGGAGAGGAGATGGCCGGCCGCACCGCCGGGCGTTTGGCTTCTCCCCAGCGGGGAGAAGGTGGCCGAGCAGAGCGAGGCCGGATGAGGGGGCAGTGAAACCCTATGCGATTGCCTGGGATGGAACCGCTACAGACGCAGTTTCCGCCACAGGCGTAAATCCGGTTGCTGAGCTTTCCTTTACCCTTGGCCGCTATCGTTCCTGATCGGGCATCGGATCACCCAGGCAATGGCTGGGAAATCCGACGTTCAAACATGGGAACAGGGCGGTTGCTCTGATCCCATCGATTCCATCAGAGCGTCCGTCGCTCATCGACAGGAAGCCGATCCATGCCGCCATCAATCCGGGCAATGAGATCTCGGGCGCTTACTGCAACGGCCGTCAGCGCCAGCCTTCTGGCAGCCCTCGTGTCGGCCTGCACCAGCGACAGCGTCCTTGCCATGCGCCCCTCGGTCGATGTCGGGATGCAGACAGCCGCGGTTTCCGCCCCTCTCGAACCCGCACTTCCCGCCTCCGATCCCTATCTGCAACCTCCGACCGTCGCTGCTGACGCTGGAGGCGCAACGACGTCACCGGAATATATGCCAGCGCCCGAACCTTCAGAGCCTTACCTGCAGCCGCCCGCGGTGGATTCCGTCGAGCAGAGCGTGACGGTCGACAGCGTCGAGCCGAGCGTTGCAGTCGACACCGTCGATCAAGGCGCCCCAGTCGACACTGTCGATCCGAGCGTCGCCATCGCCGCGCCTCCGGTCGACCCGGCGCTGCTGGAGACTGCGGAAACCGTTCCGCAAATCGAGCCAGAAGTCCAGACGGCCGCGCTTATGACGCCTCCGCCAAGGGAGGAGGTTCTGCCCCGTTCCGATGTACGACCTGTCGGATATCCGCGGCTGGATGCGCCGAAACGGTCCGCGCCGGCCGCAATGCCTGCGCGACGAAATCGCATGCAGACGCGAACTCAAGCGGCTTGGCGTGATCTACCGCGATTTGCCGCGTATTCACGATGGAGGCGCATGCGGCATCGACTATCCTGTCAAGGTGTCTGGCCTTTCGGGTGGCATCGCGATGAAACCTGCCGCGACGCTCAATTGCGAAATGGCCGCGAGTTTCGCGCTTTGGACGAAGCGCGAGCTCGCCCCTGCTGCCCGCCTCCGTTACATGTCGGGCGTCAAGACGATCCATCAAGGCTCCAGCTATTCGTGCCGGAACATCAACGGCACGCATACGTCCTCCGAGCATGCCCGCGGCAACGCCCTGGACGTCATGCGCATAGAACTCAAGAACGGCCGTGATATCGACGTTCGCAAGCCCGGCTGGTTCGCCTTTCGCCAGCGCGGCTTCCTCAACAGCGTCCGCTCCGACGGCTGCGGCTATTTTACGACGGTGCTCGGTCCGGGCTACAACTACGACCATCGCAACCACTTTCACTTCGATATCAAGCCGCGGCGGAATGGTCGCCGCGCCTGCCACTGACCGGGCGCGCGCGGGTAGATCCTGCCCTTTCCACTGACGGCTCTGGTGCGTAGTGTTGCACGAGTGCGTGCCAATGCGGGACGATCTATGCGCCGTCGCAAATATCTGAGAGCGGTCGCTCTAGCGATCCTGATCGTCGGCGGGGGCTATTTCCTGGCGGCCTATGAGATCGTGCCCGACATGTGGTTCTGGCATTACGGCAAGGACACGGCTGCCTCCCAGGAGATGCTGACGGTGACGCCGCAGGGCATCCCCGGCGATCCCATCAATGTCGGGCTGGTCGGCTCGAAAAGCGACGTTCTGCATGCCTTCGCCGCTGCAAAATGGGATCCGGCGGATGCCATCACCCTGCGCAGCAGTATCGAGATCGGCGCCAGCGTGGTGCTCGATCGTCCCTACCCTGACGCGCCTGTGAGCCCGCTGATGTTCGACGGCCGCCGGCAGGACCTCGCTTTCGAAAAGCCGATCGGAGAAAGCGCCGATCAACGGCATCACGTCCGTTTCTGGCAGACGTTCCGAACCGGAGAAGACGGCCGCCCCCTTTGGCTCGGATCGGCCAGCCTCGATCGCGGCGTGGGCCTCAGCCACGACACCGGGCAGATCACCCATCACATCGGCCCCGACGTGGACGCCGAGCGCAATCTCATCATCGACGATCTTGCCAGGGCGAACCAACTGTCTGGAAGCTACCAGATCGAAGGACGCGGCCCCACCAAGGACGGCCGCAACGGTGGCGGAGATCTCTATTTCACCGACGGAAAGGTGTCTGTCGGCGTCCTTGTTCCCCGCTAGTGGAACGAATTTGACATTCGCATCCCATTTGACATCAAGCGTCCATTGCGAACGTCAAATTCAAAGTTCCACTAGTGTGGTGGATTTGACGTTCCTGTCATTTCCATGGCATCCGCGTTCAGGAACTTCAAATCCGTAAACCACACGAGATTCAATAAGTTGCTAGTGTGGCTTTGAATCCGAAATTCGATCCGAGCCTCGCTCCAAGGCGATACGGATTTCGGATTCGCCACACTAAAATCATACCTTCGCTGGTGGTCCTTTGATTCTAACATTCGCCCGAATGGCTGTATCAATGGGATGCGAATGTTAGAAATCGGACCACTAGTGGCCCGGATGCGAATGTCAAATTCGTTCCACCAGCGAACATCGGCTGAGCTCCTCGTGCCGGAACCAGCAACTCGATATCTCTCACGGCGTTTTACCCTTCTGTTGCAGCCGGTTGGAATGCTAAGGGTTCCGCCATGCTTTATATCGAAATCGCCACGGTCGCTGTTCTCATCTTTGTCAACGGCCTGCTTGCCATGTCCGAACTGGCGATCGTTTCTTCCCGCCCCGCGCGTCTGAAGGCGATGATCGATCGCGATGTCAAAGGTGCGGGACGCGCCTTGGCGCTTGGCGCCAATCCCGGCCGCTTCCTGTCATCGGTCCAAATCGGCATCACTCTCGTCGGGGTTCTGTCGGGCGCATTTTCGGGCGCCACGCTCGGCCTGAGAGTGACGCACCTGCTTGCGGATATGGGCGTTCCAAACGGCATTGCCGATGCTCTCGGCGTCGGCGTGGTCGTTGCGCTGATCACCTACGGCTCGCTGATCATCGGCGAACTCGTTCCCAAGCAGATCGCGCTGCGCAATCCGGAAGCGGTCGCGGTTCGGGTCGCCCCGGCGATGACGGTGCTCGCCAAAGTCGCAGCGCCGCTGGTCTGGCTGCTCGATGTTTCCGGCCGCGGCGTCCTTCGTCTTTTGGGTCAAAAGGAAGAAAGCGAAGAGAAGGTCACCGACGAAGAGATCAAGATGCTGGTCGCGGAGGCCGAGCATCACGGCACGATCAAGTCCGACGAGCGGCGTATGATCGCCGGTGTGATGCGGCTCGGCGATCGTGCGGTTCGCGCCGTGATGACGCCGCGCACCGATGTCGACTGGCTCAATCTCCAGGCGGATGAACACACGACCCGCAAGCTTTTGATGGAAACACAGCACTCGCGCATACCGGCCGGCGATGGCAGCGTCGATGCCATGGTCGGCGTCATCCAGACAAGGGAGGCCTTGGCGGCGCTACTCGCCGGCCAGAAATTCGATCCCGCGCGCCATGTCCACACCGCGCCGATCGTCCACGACCAGGCCGATGCGCTGGATGTGCTTGCAACGCTGAAGGAATCCGATGTTCCGGTGGCGCTCGTCCATGACGAATACGGCCATTTCGAAGGCATCGTAACGCCGGCCGACATACTCGAAGCCATAACCGGGGTGTTCCGGGCCGATACCGACGCCGACGACCAGGAACTCGTGCAGCGCGAAGACGGCTCATGGCTGCTTCCCGGCTATATGCCAGCGGACGAGATGGCCGATCATCTGAACTTCGACCTGCCCGAGAACCGCGACTACGAAACGCTTGCGGGTTTCATCCTGTCACAGATGCACCGCCTGCCCGCGACGGGAGAGTCCGTCGATGCCAATGGCTGGCGTTTCGAAGTGGTCGATCTCGATGGACGGCGCATCGACAAGGTGATCGCCCATCGGCTGCCGGGAGGCCGCCGCGAGATTCGGCGGTAGGCCGGAGCGGCGGACCAGAAAGGGCCGATTTCGGCACAATCTGACGCCAAAACAAAGAGATAAGCGGGTGGATTGATTTGATCGTTTCACGGCGCTTAGCCCCTCTAAACGCGAAAAGAGCGGCGCTGGCGCCGCTCCCTTTGTCCCGGGAGGAAATCTCTGGAATGCGCGGTCAGGCAGCCTTGACGTTTGCTGCTTGCGCGTCCGCGTCGCGCGCCGCGTTAAGGGCTCTGGTCCACCAGACGAGCTGGTCGAGCATGTCGCTGGCGCTCTTGTTCAGATGCGCAAGCTCGCTCAGCTTCTTACCTTCGCCGCGGACCGCCATGTAATCCGGCCAGAGGATATGGACACCGGCCCGCGTTGGCGCCATCTGCAGCTCCACCGCATGCAGCCTGAGCTGTTCGACCGCACGAGCTCCGCCCACGCCGCCATATCCTACAAAGGCGACCGGCTTCTTGTTCCACTCGGTATAGGCATAGTCGAGCGCGTTCTTCAGCACCGCCGTTGGGCCGCGATTGTACTCGGCAGCCAGGAAGACGAAGCCGTCAAAGCTCGCCACCTTTTTCTGCCACTTCTGGGCGATTTCATTGTTCAGCGGCCCATACGCCGGCGAACCGGGCTCGTCGTAGAACGGCAGCGGATAGTCGCGCAGGTCGATGAGTTCGACATCCACGTCGCCGCGCGCCCTCGCGATTTCATTTATCCATTCGGCGGGTTGATCGGCAAAACGTCCGGGACGTGTACTGCCGATAATGATACCAATTTTTGGCTTGGCCATTTTCGTACTCTCCTTCAGAAACTATGGTATCCATTGGATACCTACGCTATATAAGAGAGTGAAAAGGCATTGCACAAGGAGGCACTTTTTTGAAACCTGCTCTCCATTTTGAAAGTGAGGACTGCCGCGCGGTCAGCGATATCCTGGGCCGGGTCGGCGACAAATGGACTGTGTTGGTCGTCGGCTATCTCAGCGACGGCCCGATGCGCTTCAGCGAGCTGCTGCGGGGCATCGGCGGCATCTCGCAGAAAATGCTGACGACGACGTTGCGTGGTCTCGAACGCGACGGGTTCGTCACGCGCAAGGTGTTCCCCAGCATTCCGCCACGCGTGGACTATGAGCTTACTGATCTCGGCCGGGAACTTCGCGTCCCTGTGAACGCGCTGGGCGAATGGGCGCGCAAGAATATCTCACGCGTGAACGAGGCGCGTGCGCGCTTCGACAACGCGCAATCTGATTAAGCCTGGCCGACCGTTCCGACGCGCGGCAGGGTTATCGCATTTGGGTAACTGCCCCCTCATCCGGCCTCGCTCTGCTCGGCCACCTTCTCCCCGCTGGGGAGAAGAGGGTGCGGCGGCACGGCCGGTAACCTCCTCTCCCCTCGGGGAGAGGGTGGCGAGGGCGAGGCCCGCGCCGGGTGAGGGGGAACACGGATCCGGGTAAAACCCAAATGCGATTGCCCTACGATGCGCGGGGGGCAGTCGCGGGAGCTGCGCTCCCGTATGAACAGGATTTGTCCTACACCTCCGGAGGCACCGGCTTCGGCTTGTCGTTCATGTCGAGCGCGACCATGACGAAATCCGCGTTGGTGACTTTCTCCATCAGGTCCGTCAGATAGCGCTGCGCCCAAGCTTCCACCTTGAGTGTGATCGAGGTGCGGCCGACCCTTTCCACATGCGTATAGATGCACAGTGTGTCACCGATCTTCATCGGTTTAGCAAAGGCCATTTCTTTGACTGCCGCCGTCACCACCCTGCCCTTGGCCCGTTCCGCTGCCCTGATGCCGCATGCAAGGTCCATCTGCGCCATCACCCAGCCGCCGAAAATATCGCCAGCCGCATTGGCGTCCGAAGGCATCGCCAACGTCCTCAGCGTCAGGTCGCCGAGCGGTTTTCCGTCCACGTACTGCACCATGCCAAGTCCCCTCGATTTTGCCGTCACGCCCCCGTAACGTTGGCGCGGCGAGGCGTCAACGCACTCGAAACGAAAGCTCGGAGCCTGATCAAACGGCCGTGAGCCGCATCGATGTAAGCCGGTATCATTATCGCCTGTTAAGCCCGTCGCATTTTTCACAGGCCATGCCGGAAGCATGGGTGACGGATAATTACGCGAGTGCTTAGCTATCCGGAACGGAACTGTCGGCGGCAAACCTTACAAAACGCATGCAAACCTATGATTTCATTGTGGTCGGCGCCGGATCTGCCGGATCGGCTGTCGCCGAAAGGCTTTCGGCCAACGGACGATTCTCCGTGCTTGTTCTGGAAGCAGGCGGGACCGACCAGCGTTTCTATGTCCAGATGCCTCTCGGCTACGGCAAGACCTTCTTCGATCCGGCGGTGAACTGGAACTACCGGGCGGAACCTGATCCCGGCCTTGCCGGCAACGCCGATCACTGGCCGCGCGGAAAGCTTCTCGGCGGCTCCAGCTCCATCAATGCGCTGGTTTGGATACGCGGGCATCGGGAGGATTTCGACGATTGGCGCGATGCCGGCAACCCTGGCTGGGGCTATGACGATCTGTTGCCCGTGTTCAAGTCGATCGAGGACAACGAGGCCGGAGCGGACCAGTGGCGCGGACGCGGCGGGCCTGTTCATATCACCGACTGCCGGCGCGACCTTCATGCGCTCACGAAGCGGTATCTGGAAGCTGGAGAAGAAGCCGGGCTCGCTTTCAACAAGGACTTTAACGGCGCCGGCCAGGACGGTGTCGGCGTCTACCAGATTTCGACGCAAGAGCGGCCGCCGCATGTCCGCCGCCCGGGCCTTCCTGCGCCCCGCCATGAAGCGCCCGAACGTCCGCGTGGAAACCAATGCGCTGGCCACACGCATTCTCTTCGACGGCAAACGGGCCGTTGGCGTGGACTATCTGCGTGATGGCACACCATTATCCGTCCGTGCGGGCCGGGAAGTGATTATCAGCGGCGGCTCGGTCAACACGCCGCAATTGCTGCAACTCTCAGGCGTCGGCCCCGGACGTCTCCTTCGGGAGCTTGGCATTCCGGTCCTCCACGCCAACGACCATGTCGGCGCCAATCTCCAGGATCACGTCGGCATCAACTACACGTTCAAGGCCAGGCAGCCGACGCTCAACCAGCTGCTGCGCCCCTGGTGGGGCAAGCTCTTCGTCGGCATGGAGTACGTCTTTCTGCGCCGGGGCCCGCTGTCGCGCAGCATAAACAATGCGGGAGGTTTCTTCCGAACCGACCCGTCCCGCCGCCGCCCGAACATGCAGCTTTACTTCCAGGCATTCTCGACCGTTATCCCCAGAAACGGCGAACGGCCCATTCTGCGTCCAGATCCCTGGCCGGGTTTTTCCATCGGTCTGTCCAATTGCCGCCCGACAAGCCGGGGCTCGATCATGATCCGCTCGAGCAATCCGCACGACCATCCCAGCATCGTCCCGAACGCTTTCTCGACCGAGGAAGACGTCGCCGAAATGCTCGACGGCGTGAAATTCCTGCGCACGCTGGCGTCCATGCCTTCAATGGCCGAAGTCATCGCCGAAGAGGTTCTGCCCGGGCCGGCCTGCCAGACCGACGACGAATTGATCGCCGACTTCCGCAAGCGCAGCGGCACCGTCTACCACCCGGTCTCGACCTGCCGCATGGGTCCCGATCCGGCGCAGGCGGTGGTCGATCCACGGTTGAAGGTCCACGGGATTGAAGGGCTCCGCGTTATCGACGCCTCCATCTTCCCCAACAATATCAGCGGCAATACCAACGCCGCCGCCATCATGACCGGCGCCAAAGGCGCACAGTTGGTGCTGGAGGATCAGCGGTGATCGAGGAAGGCCACCGCGACGGCCTTCGCCAATCCTTGTGGCGGCGCCTATGGTGACCTGGCCGCAGGCGATCTCCCCCGCAAGGGGGGAGATCGGCTGTCTTTTCGGCCTTCGCCAATGCGCCAACGTCACGGGATAAGCGTGCCAAGGTTGCGGCCAGCGTGATCTCCCCCTTGCGGGGGAGATGGCCGGCAGGCCAAGGGGGCGCGACGGAACCCTGCTCGCAATTCCGTGCCCGCCCCATCAGCGGCAAGGCAGATCCGACCTGAAGGTCTCCCTATACGGGGAAGGACGAAATCGCTTTTGGGTATTGGCCGCGCCACCGCGAGGCTCTTCTGTCGGCGGGAAGAAGGTGGTCGAAAAAAAGTGTCCTACGGTTACCGTCACAAACCTTCGGCAAGGAAAGAAACCAGACAGTTGCAAGGAGAGCGCCCATGAAGATCACAGACGTCAAGACCTTCGTGGTCGCAAACCCGCCGCCGCAGGCGGGCGGGCGTTATTTCATCTTCGTGAAGCTCACGACCGATGGTGGCGTCGTCGGCTATGGCGAGGCCTACAACGCGACCTTTGGGCCGCATGTGACCGCCAGGATGATCGAGGATTGCGCCGGGCGCTACCTGGTCGGGCGTGACCCGCATGACATCGAAACGTTCTTTCGCCGAGCCTATTCGTCGGGCTTCTCGCAGCGCCCGGACATTTCGATGATGGGATGCGTCTCGGCCCTCGAAATGGCTTGCTGGGACATCATCGGCAAGGAAGCGGGGAAGCCGGTCTACAAGCTGCTCGGCGGACAGGTGCACGAAACCTTGCGCTCATACACCTATCTCTATCCGAAAACGGGAAGCGTCTATCCGGACGAGGCAGCCAGCCAGAAGAAGAATGTCTACAACGACCCGGACCTCGCCGCGGAAACGACTCTCGCCTATGTCAAGCAAGGGTTCAACGCGGTCAAGCTCGACCCTGCCGGCGCCTACACCGCGTTCGACGGCCGCCAGCCGGGGCTGGCCGACATCGACTTGTCGATGCGGATGGTGAAGGCGATCCGCGAGGCCGTCGGCACGAGCGCGGACATCCTCTTCGGCACGCATGGCCAGTTCACGGCCTCCGGCGCGCTCAGAATGGCGCGGGCCATCGAGCCGTACGATCCGCTCTGGTTCGAAGAACCCGTGCCGCCGGACATGCCCGAGGTGATGGCTCAGGTCGCCCGCCAGACCTCCATCCCGATTGCGACCGGCGAGCGGCTCACCACGAAGTGGGAATTCGCCCGCGTCATCGAAAACCGTGCTGCAACCATCCTGCAGCCCAATCTCGGCCGGTCGGGCGGCATCCTGGAGACCAAGAAGATCGCGGCGATGGCCGAGGCTTACCAGATCCAGATCGCGCCGCACTGCTATTGCGGGCCGATCGTGGCCGCCGCCAACATCCAGCTTGCCGTCACGCTGCCCAACTTCCTCATTCTCGAGTTGATCAAGACCTGGGACGGTTTCCACGAGACGCTGATGAAGAAGAAGATCGAATGGCAGGACGGCAATGTCATTCCGTCTAAGGAGCCGGGACTGGGCGTCGAGCTCGACGAAGCCGTTTGCGAAGCACATCCATGGACCGGCTCAATCCTGCATCTGGAAATGACGCCTGACCCGATCTTCCCCTGACGCCTGAAAATGATTCCGGATCAAGGGTTTGCCCCACGATCCGGAATCATTTTGGAAGATCGTTGAATTGGATTGTGAGCGAGCCCTCTGCCCACCCGCTGGCGCGGCGCCTCGACGATGCGGATGGCGCCGGAATTGAGCGATAGAGCGCGATGATTTCAATCGGAGTTGTCACCGCTCTCTAATTCTTTGATTTCGCATGATCTTTCCCGAAAACCGCTACGCACTTTTCGGGATCATGCTATAGCGGCGTCGGCCATCAAAAGGGGAACGCCTGAACCATGACGCTGATCCAGAAGCTTGCGTTGTTCTACGCGGCGATGTTTTTCCTCGTCGTCGCGATCGGCTATGTGCCGGCTTTCAACGACGCCAACGGGTACCTCTTCGGCTCGTTCAGCCTGCAATGGTACGACGATCTGCTGCACGGTTTTTCCGGCGTCTGGGCCGGGATCGCAGCTTTCGTCTCGCACCGTCAGTCGGTGCTTTATTTCAAGCTGTTCGGATCGGTCTATCTCTTCGATGGAATTCTCGGTCTGGTTACCGGCTCCGGATGCCTTGACGGTGGCATCTTCATCAACGGTTTCCGGTCCTTCGACGACATCGAACTACCGACCCGCTTCTTTGCCAATCTTCCGCATCTGGCGATCGGCGGCTTCGCCGTTTTCGTCGGCTTCTGGCTTTCGCGGCGCATCGCCAAATCCCTGGCTGCGGCTTGAGCCCCTTTGCCATGATCCTCTTCAGGCTTCTGCTGCGCGTTCTGCGCTGGGTCCTCATCGTGGCTGCCGTCATCCTGGCGATTGTCCTCGGGCTCGCCTACGGTTTCGTGACGACGCAATCGCTCGAGCAGGCTCCGCTCGAAGGCACTGCCGACAACACGCCTCCGCGGGCCCTCGCCGAGCAGCTTCGCGCCGAAATTCCGGGGTATCAGCGGCCAGAAGAATTCGACCTATCTGACCTATCCCGAATGGGCCATCGTCTATGCCGCGCGAGACTATGCCCGACTGGTGAAGCAGGACCGGGAGAGTGAGTTTCCCTATTGGGCCTATGTCGGCCGCTTCTGGCAGGACTACGCGGTGATGATAAGGGCGAGCTCAGACGCGCCGTTCAACTCCGCCAATCACCAGATGCTGGCGGTGATCGGAACCAGCCACACCATCGAGCACTTGATCCAGTGGGCCTATGAGAACACCATCGGCCGCATCACCGAGGCGACCTCCGGCAAGCGGATCGGCGTGGATGTCTATCAGGCGGGCGTCGCCGCCGACTATGCGGCGTTTCTCGACCAGGTGCCGTGGTACCAATTCCCTTATGCGGAAGCACGCGCCGGCTTGATGGCTGTCGGCCGCAAACCGGACGAAGACCAGCTCAGGACCAGCGAGCGCAAGCTTGCCTTCGGTCTCTCCTATTCGATCAAGCAGGCCTATGCCGGCCTGATCAAATCGGCGCTGACGGCAACCTCGGACCCTGCCCTGCTCGACATTCATGTCTGGGCGCAGGGGCCGGTTGCCGAGGCGCTTTCGGAAGAGGACGACACCACGCTCGGAAAGGACTTCGGCGCGGATGGGGCCGTGTTTGTCACCAAGCGCTATCAAGTCTTCACCGACATGATCCCACGCCTCATTGCAAAAGGCGTGAGCTTCGTTGAGATCGGCGGCAACGACGATATCCTGGTGACGGTGCTCTCCGACGATCCTATCGCCGCGCCGGCAGGGGCTCGAATGCTCTTCGATTACGAACTACCCGCCGATTCCGCCGTTCGCCGCAGCGGCCTCGTCGTCGCGGTCCGCCGGCTCCACACAGTTCTGCCGGCGCTCGCCGCCGATGGAGCACGGCTCGAACATGTCTACGATTACTGAGGCTGGGTGCCAGGGCATTATCCCGCACCGAACAGCGGCAATAGTAAATTCAAGGAACGGCCACCTCGAATATCTGCTCAAAAAGGATAGACCAATGAGCAAACCCGCGACCGAAACGCGCTCCGTCGTCACCAAAAAGGCGACGGCCGGCAAAGGCGAGCGACCCACCGCACCCAAGGGCAAGGCTCCCGGAGTGGGCGCGAAGCCGGTCCTCCTCTCAGGCGGCAATCCCCAGATCGCGAAGGGCTACGGCGACGCCCCTGTGCAGGCCTACATCGCAGCCATGCCGGGTTGGAAAAGCGATGTCGGGCGCCGCCTCGACGCGCTTATTGTGCGCACCGTCCCCGGCGTGAGCAAGGCCGTCAAATGGAACTCGCCCTTCTATGGCATGGAGGGCCAAGGCTGGTTCCTCAACTTTCATTGCTTCACGAAGTACATCAAAGTGGCTTTCTTCCGCGGCGCGTCGCTTAGTCCTCTTCCCCCCGGCGCGTCCAAGCACAGGCAAGTGCGCTATCTCGACATCCATGAGGACGACCAGCTCGACGAAGCCCGGTTCGCCGCCTGGGTGAAGCAGGCGAGCCAATTGCCTGGCGAAAAAATGTGAGTGGGAAGTCGCGAGGCGCGGGCGGACGGGTCCCTCGCCCGTAAGTCAACCAAGGTGGAGACGCGGCCTTCGGCGTGCCCGGAAAACTCGGTCGCAGGAATTAGGCCGTGAGCAAAGATCGAATGACTTTCATTCTGAAAGATCGCGCGCGGGTGAACTACTCAGGATAGGCCTCAACGCCCTCCGGTGTCGCCTTGTCGAAAAGGATAAATGCCAAGGCGTTGCCGGGCTCGGACGTTGCATCGCTGCGCTGGCCCGCCATCTCTCCAGCCACGCTGCTGGTATACTCCGCAACCACTTCGCCGAAGCTATTGCGCTGGATGGCCACCTTCTGTCCGGGTTCGACTTTGTCGTTGAGCTTGACCAGATGCTCGACGAACCCGCCCTTGGTTGCCAGGATCGGGAGCGCACTGTTGCCGATAAAGACACTCAGGTCCTTGCTTGTACGTCCCATTGGTCCGGCAATGATGCCATGATGCTTGAGGACGTTCATTGTGCCTTCCGCAAACATCGAGATCATCTCGAAGTCCAGGACGCGCGCCCTGCCCATCTCGGGGGTGAAGGACGGGATGCCCACGTCGATGAGCTCCTCGGCGAGGACACCGCGATATACAGAACTGTCCCAGATCTGGCCGACGGGGTAAAGTTCCACCATCGCCTTGATCTCGGGCATATCCATCCTGGCAATATTGAATGCGGTAACGTCGAATCCGGTTGTCCCGGTATGGAAGTCGATCGCAATGTCCGCGTTCGGCCGGAGGAGCCGGTTGAACAGGAGCCCTGCGTGTCGGCTGGTCGCCGTGGCACCGTTCTCGTTGCCCGGCCACTCCCGATTCATGTCGATGAGGCCGACGCCGCGGCCTGAGTTCGGCCACCGGCGTGCCATGGCTTCCAGAGCCGGGCGTGACACGTCCGTGACCGCCATCACCGTGCCCGACATCTCCGCCGGATCGAGCTGATTCATCACGGTGTGGATCATGTGCACCGGGCTCATTTCGTCGCCATGCACACCACTGACCAGGACGACGCGCTTGCCCGGCTGTGCCCCCTTGGCGACCATCACAGACACATACCAGTGCTGCCCGGTGGGCATCTGCACGCCCTGAAAATACAAGAGGTGCTTCTGCCCAGGCTCAAGGTCGTTGACGTCGAGCGCGCTGACGACCTTCTTCCCCTGGATCACATCGCCGGTATAGACCGTTCCCTGGGGCGCACCCAGTGCCGCGTCGGCAGAGGATGCCGCAGTGTCTTGGGCACTCGCAGCGTCAGCGTTGATGGCGAGGGCGGCCGACGCGCCGGCCGTGGCAATGGATGCAATCAAGAAGTCGCGGCGATCGAGGCCTTCTTTAGGATTGTCCGACATGATGGAGGTCCTTTGTCACGTGAAGCCACCCTCGAACAACGGCACGCATATCGGTCGCAAAAAATCCCGCGCGACTTTAAGCTACGAGTGTGCTGCTAACCTCGCAAGGTTGCAAGATTTCTGCGGGCTATGTCGGCAATGGGTCCGACTTCGACTTTGCAGCGCCGTTCGCCAGGGGCCAGATATGGCGCAGAGCGACTCGACGAAAGAAAAAGGCGGCAACTCCCTCTCTCAGCTGATCGATGCGAGAATCAAGGAGTGATTGGCGGGGCGAGACGCTCGGGCGGATCCGGTGGGTTGCGCGCCTTCACCCCCAAGACGGCTCGTTCCGCAGCGAAAAAACTGTTAGCGTCTGCTTCAGGCGGGAGGACCCCATGGGCGACACGCTTCGTATGCCGCACGCGGTGGAGGCCAATACGATTGCGCGTGGGCCGCTGACTTGGCAGCTCTATCTCCTACTCGGTTTCTTCCAGTTCGTTCTCAATCTTCAGGGAAATATCTTTCCATTCCTGAAGGTCGAACTGGACATCAGCTACCGCACGATCGGCTTCCATCCGACCGCGTTCGCCTGCGGGATCATTCTGGTGGGGTTGTTCGGTCCGCGGGTCATCCGCCGATACGGTCGCCGGCGGATGCTCATGTTGGGCGTTTTCGGTTTCGCCACGGCCGCGGTGCTCTTGTGTCTCGCTCCAGCGGCGCCGGTCAGCGTCGCGAGCTTCGCGCTTCTTGGATTATCGGGAGCGTTCATTCCAACCATCGTGTTCTCGACGCTCGCCGACGTTCACGCGGAAAGACGGGCAGTCGCGTTTAACGAGGCTGCCGCGAGTGCCTCGGTATTTGGTATCATCGCCCCTATCCTGACCGGCCTCTGCATCTATGCTGGTCTCGGCTGGCGGAGCGCCGTTCTGGTCGGCGTTGCCTACGGCGTGGCGGTGCTCGCGAGCCTTACGCGCGTCGGCGTGCCAGCGTTCGATGCTGCTGCGAGCGCACCAGGCGGGATGCTCCCGCCGGCATATTGGGCCTACTGGACCGCGCTCGGGTTTGGGATCGCGACAGAATTCTGTGTCCTCCTTTGGGCGCCGACGTTCCTCGAAGGCGTGGTCGGCTTATCCGCTGCGGCCGCGGCGACGGCGGCCGTTGCATTTGCGCTCGCCATGGCAGTCGGGCGCCTCGCCGGGAGCCGCATTGTGCGTATGATCGCTGTGCCATCGTTGTTTGTTGCGTCAGTCGCCGTGGCGCTCGTTGGCTTCTTGTTTTATTGGGGAACGAGCGATGCGGCGGTCTCAATCGCCGGCCTGTTCGTCCTCGGCTTCGGAATCTCGCTCTTCTATCCGCTCGTCTTCGGTCAGGCGATCGGTGCGACCCCCGTCGCTCAGCACGACACGGCGAGTGCCCGAACGGCGATCGCCGCGGGCGCGGCGCTCCTGACCATGCCGGGTTTGCTGGGCGAACTTGCCGGTCGCGTCGGGCTGCACAACGCCCACTTGCTGGTGCCGATGCTCGTCGTTGCTACGCTGGCCGCTTTCCTGGTCGGTCGGAACCTGGAGCGCCGACATCAATTCGCCCACCCGGATCAGTAGTCCGGCGCGAAAGGCCACCGACGACAACAACGAAGAAAGCGACGACAACCATGCCGAAGAGCAAGACCGCCTCGAAGGAAGGAAACGAAGGAGATTCTCCCTCCCAGCTGATCGATGCGAGCATCAAGGCGCTGAGCGATTGGCGGGGCGAGACGCTCGCCCGGGTCCGGGCTCTCATTAGAGAGGCCGACCCCGAAATGGTCGAGGAGGTGAAATGGAGAAAGCCTTCGAACTCGATGTTGGGGGTTCCGGTGTGGGAGCACGCCGGTATCATTTGCACCGGCGAGACGTACAAGGCTGTCGTGAAATTGACCTTCGCCAACGGCGCCTCACTGGAGGACCCTTCAGGTCTCTTCAATTCCAGCCTCGAAGGCAACGTCAGGCGCGCCATCGACTTCCATGAGGGCGACAAGATCGATGAAAGGGCGTTAAAGGCGCTCATCCGCGCCGCCGTGGCGCTGAACATTTCGGTGCGCGCTCAGAAGAGACCAAAGAGCGGTTGAGGAGCTTCGTCGAGGAAAGCGCCCTACCTTGCCCCCCTCTGACCTGCCGGCCATCTCCCCCGCAAGGGGGGAGATCACACGGCCGCCGGGGTTTCGCTAATCGCCAACGTTGCAGGGCTAGCGAGGCATCGATGACAGCCAATCTCCCCCCTTGCGGGGGAGATGTCCGGAAGGACAGAGGGGGGCGCTGTCCCGCCAGCATCTCCCCTGCCTCCTCGGGTTCGGGAACGCACCATGCGGCATGGCGCACCTCGCCTTCGTCGAGGAAAGCTCCCTACGTTGCCCCCATCTGTCCCGCCAACATCTCCACCCTGCGGTCGACCTCCTCGCCCCTTGCTATTTAGAGATAGAGCAGTCCGTACCGCAGCGCGATCGACACGGCGTCCGCGCGATTGCGCGCATGAAGCTTCGACAGAACCGAAGCGACGTGAAACTTCGCGGTGTGCACCGAAATCCCGAGCTGCCGGGCAATCACCTTGTTGGAGGCCCCGTCGGCGAGCAGCGCCAGCGTTTCCATTTCACGAGCACTCAGATGGGCTTGCAAAGGTGGTTCGGCTTTGCCGGCATCCAGCAGGTGAAAGTCACCGGAGTACCCGGCCACCGCCCGCGAAACGCGAAACCCGGCCGCGACAAGGCGCACGGCTGCGGCTACGAGGCCGGCATCCGCCGTCAATGGAAGCACCGCGCCGACATTCCCGCCGTCCGCGCCATTTCCGAGTGCGACATGCGGCGTGACGGCATCCAGCATTTCGTCATCGGTGATGATGACATCAAGCGCGGCCGGGCTGCTCGAGGCCCGCCGTCGTCACCACCGTCGCGCCCGCCTCTTCCGCCAGCACATGCGCAATGTCTTCCGCACGCTCCGGGTCGGACAAGGCGATCATCACTGTCAAACGCGTACCGGCCATGTCTTCTCGCTGACCTTCATGAGCGCGGCCGCGTTCCTATGACCACGTCCACGCTGCGCGCTTCGCCGCCGCGCACAACACCAAGCGCCACGGTCTTGCCGACGCTGTCGGGACCCAGGCGCCGGATGAGGTCACGAACGCCTTCGACGCTTTCGCCATCCCAGGATGTGACGAATGTCTCCGAGCGTAAGCCCTGCTGTCTCAGCGGGTCCATTCTGTTCGAGGCTCATCACCATTGCGCCGCGCATATCCGCCTGCCGGACAGGGTGAAGCCCAGCGCCGAGATATCCGCGCGGCACATGACCTTTCTCGGCCAGCGTCGCCGCCGCCCGGTCGACGGTTTCGGCCGGTATCACGAGCGCGCGCCGATATGGCCCGAACAGGACAAGCCCGATGAGATTGCCCTCGGCATCCACGGCAGCGCCGCCTTCGGCGCGCGGGTCGATGCTTCCCGAGAGCCGGATGCGCCGGTCGATCAAGCCGCCGCGCATGCTGCGCCACGAAGGCCCTACCTCAGCCGCTACGGCATACCCGGCAAGCGGCGATGCTTCCCCGCGGCCGACGGCGATAACCAGATTTCCCGCCTCGATTTGCCCGGCAGGCTTCAATACCGCGGCGCCATCCGGTGCATCCGGCCGCAGCAATGCGATGCCGGTCGTGGGATCGCGGCCGACGAATTCCGCCGGCGCGGACCTTCCTGACGGCAAGATCAATGTGATGTCCTCTTCTCTTTCGATTGTCTCGCTGGCGGCGGCAAACAGCCCGTCGCGCCAGTGGATGGCGCTTGATGAATGACGGCCGGCATGGACCGCGGCGACTGCCGGGGCGGTTGCGGCGACGACGCCTGCGATCTCCCGCGAAAACGCTAGAAGGCTGGCGAACTGCATGGTCGTTCTCCTCGATTGCGATGCTCGTGCGCCGAATGTCGCCGGTTTCGCCGCCCTGTCCAACTGGCCTCACGGCTAGGTTCGCCGCCATCTGGCCATTCGGGCAGGTCGCAGTGAGCGCGCCTCGATCCTCATATAAGTCTCGATCCTCATATAAGCATTGACTGCTCCATTGCCGGAGAACCTCCATGCCCGATGCCGCCGAACGCCAGGCCCCACTCGCCATCCCTGCCGACGATGTGTTGCTGGATGCCTATTCGCGCGCCGTCACCGCCGCCGTCGAAGACGTCGGCCCGGCCGTCTGCCGCATCGAGACACCGCCGGAAGGACGCGCCGGTGTTGGTTCAGGCTTCGTGATCTCGCCGGATGGATTGGTGGTCACCAACAGCCACGTCGTCGGTCAGGCCGGATCGGTCAGGGTGATCGTGCCGGATGGCTCAGCAGCCGAGGCCCGCGTGCTTGGCCGTGACCCCGACACCGACATCGCGCTGCTGCGTGCCAACTCGAATTTTAACGCGGTCGCACGCCTGGGCGACAGCAAGACGCTGCGCCGCGGTCAGATCGCCATCGCCATCGGCAACCCGCTCGGCTTCGAATGGACCGTCACGGCGGGCGTGATCTCGGCGCTCGGCCGCAGCATGCGCGCCTCGACGGGACGGCTCATCGACGACGTGATCCAGACCGACGCCGCGCTCAATCCGGGCAATTCCGGCGGTCCGCTCGTTGCAACCAACGGCGACGTCATCGGCATCAACACCGCCGTCATTCGCGGCGCGCAGGGCATCGCCTTTGCGGTAGCGGCAAACACTGCGCGGTTTGTCGTGTCGGAGATCATGCGCCACGGTCGCGTCAGGCGCGCCTTCATCGGCATCTCGGCCGACACGGCCCCGCTTCCCCGGCGCGCCGCGCTCGCCGCGGGCATCACCGCGGCAAGCGCGTTGCGCGTCCGCAGCGTCGAAACCGGCGGGCCTGCTGCATTGGCCGGCGTGATCGCCGGCGACATCATCGTCTCCGTGGACGGGAATCCTGTCACCGGGGTCGATGACCTGATCCGGCTTCTCGACGGTGAGCGGATCGGCAGAGACGTGGAACTGCGCATCGTGCGCTCAACCACGACGGCGACAGTCAAAGTCGTCCCGATCGCGCGGGCCGGGTGACCGCCTGCCATCGTCACAGAAGCAGGCGACGATCGTCAGATACTACGAACCTCTGGATTCGGGGTCGCCGCCTTCCGTCACGATGATGTTCATCGGGATATCGTGCGGCAGGGGGTGGATCGTCGGGATCGCACTCATCCCGTAGCCGACGCCGATCGCCAGCGGTTTGTCGGCCATCGCCGCGAGGGTCCGGTCGAAGAACCCGCCGCCATATCCGAGACGGTAATTCCCGCGATCAAAGCCGACGACCGGCGCAATAACCACGTCCGGCTGCACCTCCGGCCCGTCGGCCGGAATGGGAATGTTCCAGACGCCCCTTTCCAGCCTGTCGCCGGGGCGCCACGCGCGGAAGATCAGCGGCCTGCCCTTTTCGACCACGACCGGCAAGGCGATGCGTCCACCGCGTTCGACGACCGAGTTCATCCACGGCCTGAGGTCCGGCTCGCCACGGAACGGCCAGTAGAGGCTGATCAGACGACCGGAGACATCGCCGATTTTCGCGTCGAGGCCCTCCGCTATCCGTCCCGCCTTGGCGGCGCGTCCCTCGGCGGAAACAGCCAGGCGCGCGGAAATCAGGCGCTCGCGCTCCGCCTTGCGCCAGCGCAAAACATCGGCTCGGGTTTGGGGATCGGCCGGCCCCGCTACATCCCCCTCCAACTCGTGCATGAAGCAAGGCGGCGAGGCGTAGGTTCCCATCTTCTCCTGGTCGTCGGCTGAACCGGTCATGGTCGCTCCTTCGTCAGCAACTAAAGAGTATCCGCGTTCAGAGCGACAAAATCCCCTCAGAGCGACGTTTTGTGGAGCTTTTGCCACCACACCCAACCACCGAAAGGTCAGTCGGCCGGACCTTGTACGCGAACGAGTGTCAGGCACAAAGTTCAAGTCACAATTGTATTGATGGCAGCATATGTCCCGAAATTGCAATCTTTAGTTTTAAAATACTACTTCACAGCGAAGTTAATTGGCGGCTCTCAAAATATTATTGAAGCCGAAAAGCGCAGAGATTTACTATACTTAGGCTTCTGTTCTGCAAATCGCTTCCCTCGCGGAAGCCCCGGATGTAAGGATAGGTTAGCAAATGGTAAACAGCGGGTGACTGTTGAGTTCGGTGCAAGAGGTGTCGATCATGAATTTCATGGGTCTGATCAAGCGCGGCGATAAAGTCGATAAGGCTTTCGAGGATCTCCAGGCTGACATGGCGGAAGCGTTGGACGAGAGTCTTTTCGACCTCGAAGACTCGACGCCCCCCAAGCAGAGCGACAGCGTGCCGAAGGGGGACGTCCTGGCGGAAGAAGAGCCGGAAGAGCAATTGCTTCAGGATGAGGAGATTGCCGCCGAGCTATCGCTGGAACTGACCAATGAAGAAGAGAGCCGTGTGAGCTATCCCGAGGAAACGGCCCGGCGTCTGACCTCTCACACCCAAAGCCGGCTGGCGGCTCTGAATTCTTTCGACGAGCTTTACCGCGACGCCCAGGAGCATCTCCAGACGATCAATGCGAAGCTTTCGGAAGTCACGACCTCGCATCATCTGACACGCGAATTCTTCAACATCCTCCATGCCGACATCCATCGCGCCAACGAGCTGGAACTGGCAAATGCCGGGCTGATGGCGGAACATCGCAAGCTGGCGGACCAGCTCCACGACGCGACCAGACGGCAGCAGGAGCGCGAAAACGCCGTTGAGGTCCTGCAGCACCGCGAGGCAAGCCTGCTGCAGGACAAGGAAGCTCTTCGCACGTCATTGGCCGCCGTAAAACTGGAGCTTGTCGAGGCCGGCAATTCGATAGCCAGGAACGAGGCGGAGCTCGGAGACCTCGTCAAGACGCTTTCGACCCGCACGGTCGAAGCCGAGAGGCGTTTGCGCGAAAACGAAGTGCTGCGGGAGAAGCACGTCAATCTGTCGATCGATCTCGACAAGGCGCTGAAGCGCGAAGCCGAAGCGCGACGCAAGCTGGATGAGCTTTCCACGCTCCACTCCAATGAGGCGTCGCGGCATTCTGAAATGCTCAACGTGCTCGGCAAGAGCGAAAAGGAAGTGCTTCGGCTGCAAAAACTGCTGGAGGTCGCGCAGGCGAAGCAGTCTGAACTGACTGAAGCCACCAACATCATCGAAGCGGACAAGGAGGCCGAGGCTGCACGCGGCCGCGCCGAAATGCGGGGCTTGCGGTCGGAAATCCAGGGGCTGCAGTCGCGGCTGGAACTTGCCTCCAAGGAACACAATGAAGCCTCGGAAGAGATTGCGAAGCTCAAGGTTCAGTTAAGCGATGCGGTCGCGGAAAAGCACGTCTCGGACGAGCGGCTCGCCACGCTCGTGAAAGAAAACGAAAACGACAAGCTGAACCTTTCGGCAGCCAGCGCGAACTTTTCGCAACTCTCCCTGCAACAGGCGTCCGAGCAGATGCAGCTCGATATCCACAAACAGGAGTGCGAGGATTTGCGTGCGGAGATCGCCTCGCTCAACGCGCAGATCAAGGAGCTCCTCCCCTATAAGCGGCTGTATCGGGTGACCAAGGCCAGGCAGCAGCGCGACGCTGCTGGCGCCGACGCAGTGGCCGCTGAGACCGTACGCGCGAGCCGGCGTGCGACAGGATCCGGCCGCAGACGGGCCATGTGACCAACGAAGCGAAATACCAACCGCCGCGACCTTAACCGCCTGTTCTGCTCCTCACCCGCCTGCCTCCCTCAGTGGCCCACACGGACAGAGTTTATTTTGCGGCGTTGGCGATTGGCGAAAGCCGAAATGAGGGCTTGATCTCCCCCCTCGCGGGGGAGATGTCCGGCAGGACAGAGGGGGCAACGTAGAGCACCGCCGTCGATGGATTTCATCGGCACTTGAGGAGCGGTCATTGATGGAGCGCTCGAAATGCGGCTGACCGCCTCATTCCGGGCCGCCTCGACCCGCATCACCTCGCCGCTGATGAGGTTGCCGCGGGAATCGCGAACATAGGCATTTCCTCGCGCCCCCCTCTGGCCTGCCGGCCATCGGCAGGCCGCCAGAGGAGGTCGGTGCAGAATGAATCACGCGTGCCCCATCTTGACCGGCTATTTACCTGGAATTTGCGACCGGACGAACGCGCGGAGCTGGGAAAACCCGCCTGGTCGCCAGCCGAGCGCCTTGATCCTGTCCGTTGCCATAACGTTCAGTGTTGTTTGATCCGCCGCCGGCGGAAGCGGGCGCGCGCTTCCTGTTTCATCCCGGACGATGGACAGGATTTCCCGCCGGTCGACCACGAGGTCGGATATGTTGAAGACTTTGCCGCAGACCTCGGACGCCGGCGCTTCAAGCACCAACCGCACGGCCGCCGCGACATCATTGCCATGCACTTCCGTCGCAGCGCGCGGTTCGATCGGCTCGCCCGCAAGATAGTCCTGAAATAGTCTGGCCCATTTGTGTTCGCGGCCTTGTCCGGCTGGACCATATACGCCGGTGATGCGCAAGCTCGCGCCGCAAAAACCGCCTGCGCTCATGCCGCACAGATATTGCTCGGTGGCGAGCTTGACCTCCCCGTAGAGCGTATCGGGGCAGGGTTCTGTTTCTTCAGTGAGCAGCCCGCCGGCAGGCTGGGCCCCATAGACAGCGCGGCTCGACAGGAACACCACCCGCCTGACGTTCGATGCCCTCGCCGCCTCGAACAGCGCAATCGATCCGTCATGGTTCCTGCGCCGGAAGCCTGCCGGATCAGCGCCCTCCCCGCCGCGATACTTCCCCGGCAGGTGAGCGAACGCGCCGTGGATGAAGAAATCGACGCCCGCAAATACAGCGGAGTGATCGTGGTCCGGCTCAAGACTGCCTTCGACGAAGCGCACCGGTTGCGAGAAGAAACCAGCCTCCGGCGGCGTGCGCCCCATGACGGTGACATCATGACCGGTCGCCAGCAAATTCTCGACGATGAAGCGGCCCACAAAGCCGGAGCCACCCGAAACCAGGGTCGACTTACCCGTCATCTGCGAGCGCCCGGATTTTCCAGGCTGGCGATATCGGGAATGCCCTCGCCCTTGTGATACGCGTGCCAGAGATCGATCAGTGGCCGCAGCCTGTCCGCTTTCGGATGGTTCGCCTCCCACGGCTTTTCGTACTGGTAATGCACCACCGAGATCGACTGTCCAGTCCCACAATTCCGGCAGGTTGAACCAGACATATTGCAGCATGTTGTAGAACACCGGCAGGCCGTGCCAATCGGGAAAGAAGGCCTGCAGAAAGGTCTGATCGGTCCGTTTCCAGAAAGCATCGGGCTGATCGAGCATCACCAGCATCGCATCGAACGTCGCATTGGATGGCCTCGCGGTAAACACACCGGAATTCAGCCGGTGAAAGTCCGCAAGCGTTTCATAGACATTTGGCGCGGCCGAGAATTCGGGATAGTCGAACAGCCGGTCGATGTTCCTCAAAACCAGCGCGTCGGCGTCGATGAAGACGCATTTCCGGTATTCCGTCAGCTGCCACAGCCGGAGCTTGGCGAAATTGTCGAGCGGCGTGTGAAAGGCTGGCTTCCGGCCTTTCGTGAACGGGCTCTTCCCATGGATATTGCCGCGAGCATGACGTTCGTTGAACGCATCGGAGGTCGGAAGCAATTGGCCTTCGACGGTCCTCGCACCCAAAGCAGTGAGCGGCGCGAGGTCGCCCTCGGTCACGCCGCCCGTATGCAGCACCACGATATCCGCTTCCGTTGCGGTCAGTCGCAGAGAGCGAACCAGGGCCAACGCGCCTGTCGCGTAGTCGCGATTGGTGACGAGGGTAACATAGGCGTTGCGAGTGGAGCCCGGCATTCAGGCCAACTCGTGACTTTGTCGTGTTCCGAAGGGTGAGATTGTGCGCGCACCGTAACAGTGGCGCTCTACGTTGCCCCCCTCTGTCCTGCCGGACATCTCCCCCGCAAGGGGGGAGATCAAGCGACGGTGGCATCGAAACCGCTCCTCGTCTGCAGCCTTGGCGATCGGCGAAATCGTCGCGGCCGGCCGATCTCCCCCCTTGCGGGGGGTGAGGAGTGGTTGCCGAAGGCGACGAAAAGCCAACGATTTGGCTTTTCGAACGACGAACGCCCGGAGCCATAGCGAAGGGCCGGGTCCGGCAGGACAGAGGGGGGCAACGCAGAACACTATCGTCTCCCCCGGTGCGGACAAAGTCAGGCGGCGCCAAAGACTAGTCACGACACGCTTTTCAGACGCTTGCCTTCCGGATCGCGTTCGATCGTCGCCGCAATGTCCTTGGTCCATGCCGACACCGACGGGACCCGGTTGCGATCGACGCGATAGGCGTATTTCTTCGCGACGTCGACGACTTCGGCCAACAGCCCCTTCTCGAGCGTGGTCGGGTGCAGGCCAAGGTCGAGGAATTGCTCGTTATGTACCACGAGGTCGTTCTCTGCGGCCTCCTTGCGCGGGTTCGGCAGGTAGGCGACCTTGCCCCCCACCATTCCGGCCACCAGCTCGGCAAGGTCGCGCACACGGTGGGTCTCGGTCATCTGGTTGAAGATCTTGACCTTGTCGCCGCGCCTTGGCGGATTTCTCAATGCCAGCTCGATGCAGCGCACGGAGTCCTGGATGTGGATGAAGGCGCGCGTCTGGCCGCCGGTGCCGTGCACGGTCAGCGGATAGCCGATCGCCGCCTGGATCAGGAACCGGTTGAGCACCGTCCCGTAATCACCGTCATAGTCGAAGCGGTTGATCAGCTGCACATGGCGCCTGGTCTGCTCGGTATGCGTACCCCACACGATGCCCTGATGCAGGTCGGTGATGCGAAGACCGTCGTTTTTGGCATAGAACTGAAAGAGCAACTGATCGAGGCACTTGGTCATGTGGTAGATCGAACCGGGATTGGCCGGATAAAGGATCTCCTGCTTTACCGTCTCGCCGCCGGTCGTCTCGATGCCGACCGGCAGATAACCCTCCGGGATCGCCGCGCCGACGGTCGAATAGCCGTAGACGCCCATCGTGCCGAGATGGACGAGATGCGCGTCAAGGTCGAGCTCCACTATCGCGTTGAGCAGATTGTGCGTGGCGTTGACGTTGTTGTTGACCGTGTAGTTCTTGTGGCGGTCGCTCTTCATGGAATAGGGCGCTGCGCGCTGTTCGGCAAAGTGGATGATCGCATCCGGACGGTTGTCGAAAAGCCAGCGCTTCAGAACCTCGTAGTCCCGCGCCAGATCGATCAGATGGAAATGGATGCGCCGCCCCGTTTCCTGATGCCAGATGCGCGTGCGCTCCTGAATGGAGTCCATCGGCGTCAGCGACTGGACGCCGAGTTCGGTATCGATCCAGCGACGGGAAAGATTGTCCAGAATATGGATTTCGTGCCCTTGGTCCGACAGATGAAGGGAGGTCGGCCAGCCAACGAAACCGTCACCACCGAGAACAGCAATCTTCATCGAATCAATCCATTTCTCATAGTTCGAAATGCTTTAGCTTCCGATTATGACAGCAATAGCATCGTCCGCACACAGAGCATTCGCGTAGAGCAGTTCCAGGAAAAGTGGGAACCGGTTTTCCGTCCGGAATTGCGGAAAAACAAATAAACGCTGATCCGCTCTAGTGATAACAGCCTGACGCTTGGTACCCTCGCCAAATGGCGCGAGACGACCCCGATGCCCGGTGATATGAGTATTTGCCTCTAAGGCTCGGAGCCTACGATGACCGAAAAGACTTTCTCGACGATTGCGGCTGCAATATTCGGAGTCGTCGCCGTGGTGCACTTGCTTCGCATTCTCATGGGTTGGCCGATTGTCATCGACGGCTGGACGGTTCCTATGTGGGTGAGTTGGGTCGGCCTCATCATCTCCGGTGGCTTGAGCTACTTCGGCGCCAAGTTCGCCATGCGATGACCTATCCACCGTCGTCGGGAGAGTGGATCTGGCGTCGCTGACCCGATCCGCTTTTTCACGGATGTTGCGCGCCGCAGCGCAGTCGCACTCCGGTATTTCGATGGCCTTTGGCGTGAAATGAGTTACGCTGCATAATTGATTTCGCATCCGCGAGTGGGTTCAGATGGAGCGCCGCCTCACAGCGATCCTCTCGGCCGACATGGTCGGCTACAGCCGTCTGATGGGACAGGACGAGCTGGGCACTCTGTCTTCGCTCAAAGCGCACCGACGCGAGCTCATCGACTGCAAGATCGCCGAACATCATGGCCGCATTGTCAAGGTGACCGGCGACGGGATGCTGGTTGAATTTGCGAGCGTCGTGAACGCGGTTGCGTGCGCGGTGGAGATCCAGCGGAGCATGCGCAGGCGCAATGAGGACGTTCCGCAGGACCGTCGCATCGAATTCCGCGTCGGGATCAATCTAGGCGACATAATCGTCGATGGCGACGATATATTCGGCGACGGAGTGAACGTTGCGGCGCGCCTGGAAGGCATCGCTCCGCCCGGTGGTGTCACCATTTCCGCGTCAGTGCGCGATCACGTCGGCGACCGGCTTGGCCTCGCCTTCGAGGACATGGGCGAGCAGGAACTCAAGAATATCGACCATGCGGTCCGCGCCTATCGGGTGGTGCTGGAGGGAGCGAAGGCGCCGGCCGCCGTTCGACCGTCGCCCGGGGCTCTGGCGCTGCCGAACAAACCGTCGATCGCGGTGTTGCCATTCGTCAACATGGGCGGCGACCCGGAACAGGACTACTTCGCCGACGGGCTGGTGGAAGACCTGATCACCAGCCTGTCAAAGGTGGCGGGCTTTTTCGTGATCGCCAGGAATTCCACCTTTGCCTACAAAGGCAGAGCCGTGGACATCCGGCAGGTCGCCAAGGAGCTCGGCGTCCGCTACGTGCTCGAAGGCAGCGTCCGCAAGGCGGCAAACCGGCTGCGCATCACCGGGCAGCTGATCGAGGGGGCTTCGGCGACGCACGTCTGGGCCGACAAGTTCGAGGGCGCTGTCGAAGACATTTTCGATCTGCAAGACCAGATCACCGAGAGCATCGTCGGCGCAATCGAGCCGTCGCTAAGGCGCGCCGAGATAGAGCGGGCCCGCCGCAAGGGCCCCGACCGGCTCGACGCCTACGATCTCTACCTTCGAGCCATGCCGCATGCCTACGCGAACACGCCGGCTCGTACCGTGGAGGCACTGCGCCTCCTGGACGAGGCGTTGGCGCTCGAGCCGAACTACGCCTCGGCGCACGGCTATGCAGCCTGGTGTCATGAGCAGCTCTTTCTCCGCAGCGGCTTTCATCCTGAAGACAGAGCCGCCGCCTTGAAGCATGCCCATATTGCACTCAGCATCGGCACGGACGATCCGCAGGCGCTCAGCATCGGAGCGTTCGTTCACGCCATGATCACCCACGACTACGACCGCGCGATCGGCGCGCTCGACAGGGCGCTCCGCATGGACCCCAATTCGGCTCTCGCCTTCGGGTTCAGCGCTTTGGTGCATATGCTGAGCGAACGTTACGATCGGGGGACGGAACACGCCTTCAAGGCGCTGCGCCTCAGTCCGTTCGATCCGTTGAACTACCACCCCTATCTTGCATTGGCATGGATCCACCTGTTCACCGAGCGCTACGAGGAAGCCGTCAACTTTTCAACACTGGCGATTCAGGCCAATCCTGACTTCAGCATCCTCCACGCATCCCTCGTCGCCAGCCTGGCCGAGCTCGGGCGCCTTGATGCGGCGCGGGCGGCAGGCGAACGGCTGCTGGAGTTGGCGCCGGCCTGGACCATAGACGGTTTCGTGCGCATGGACTTCGTCCGGCCCCAGTTGATGGACCAATTTGCCGCCGCCTTTAGAAAGGCCGGGCTGCCCGAGTGAACCCATCTCGCTTCAGCTCGTCGGCGTCGGCGTAGCGGTCCTCCTGCCGCTCGAATTTTCGGCAGGTTCGTATTGCTCCCAGCGGAATTTATCCGGGCGGCATCCGCTCGAACCTCTGCAGCGAGGGATCCATCGTGTCCCACGCATGGCCGCGGATGCAGTATGTGACCACCTGCGGATTGAATTGGCTTGGATTATCAAGACTGGCCGCGTGGACCGCTATCGGTTCCGGCATTGCGACGAATGTCAGGTAGACCGGCGTTCCACAGGTCGGGCAGAAGGCGTGGACTTTTTCGTTCCCGCTGTCGCCCTTCACCCGCCAGGTTTTCGTTTCGCCCGTAATTGTCATATCGGCTCGCCGCGGGAAGGTCAGATAGGATCCATGCCCCGTGCCACTTCGTTTCTGGCAATCGCGGCATTGGCAGTGATTCTCGAAGATGGGTTTGCTGCTCGTTTCGTAACGGATCGCGCCGCACGCACATCCGCCGGTAAAGGGCTTGGTCATTGTCATTCTCCCGCTGGCAGACTTCCTATTTGGCGCCGCAAGGGATCAGGCCGATTTTGGCTTGGCGAAAAGATCGATGCCTCGGCCGGTTTCCAGGAAGGATTTCAGGCTGGACAGCACGATCGGCCAACCTTGTTTGATGCCGTTCGCCATCCCGCTGCCGGCTTCGAGTTCGTCATGGGTGACGGTCAGCCGAACCATGGTCTCGTATTCCTCGATCTCGAACGTCACCCGGCTATGGCTGGCCGGATCGGCGGCCTGCGAAGCGTTCGCCCAGGTGATGACGAGACGGGTCGGCGGCGAGACCTCAATGACCTTGCCGACGAGATCGACAGTCCGTTCCTCATCGGTACGGATATGTTCCCATTTCGATCCCGGGTTCCAGTCGGAGACGTTTTCGTGGCCCCAGTAGCGCCTTGCGACGTCCGGTTTCGTTATGGCCTCGAACACTTTTTTCGGCGTCGAGACGATATAGGTCACATAGACAAAGCTGGTCATCTCTCTGGTCATTGTTACTCTCCTTCGAGTTCTTTCTTGAGATCGTGCAGCAGGCTGAGCCGCTGACGTTCGAATTTCCGCACCCACCGTTCGTAGACCTCGTGGAGCGGCACGGGATTGATGAAATGCAGCTTTTCCCGGCCACGCCTGACCGTGCTCACCAGATTGGCCGCCTCCAATATCCCGATGTGCTGCGTAGCGGATTGCCGGGCCATATCCAGGTTTTCGCAAAGCTGGCCGAGCGTCTGCCCGTTCTTTTCGCAAAGAAGGTCGAGCAGCTTTCTGCGTGTCGGGTCGCCCAGCGCTTTGAAAACCTTGTCAGCGTGCATCGGTCTCACTTGTACGTGAGAACATAATATGCAGGTAAATACCTGCATGTCAAATGGCAGTCATCGCCTTGAGGTTTCCATTCTCGCGCAAGCCGCAAGGGCGCGCGGCGCTGCAGGTTTTTTCACTGCCTTCTCGTAACAATGGTTCTTGCCTTTGATCTTGGAGCCGTCAGAAACGCCCACCCCCAACCCCGTGGCATCACCGTTCGCGCCAATCATCAACGTCAGCGATTGGCTGAGCGGATGGCGCGGATATCCCCCTCCTCTTGCGGGGAGGGGTTAGGGGTGGGGGTATCGAAGGCTGTAACGATCAAAGGCAATGCCCCTTCCGATCAGTCCACGCCCGCAAGGCTCTTCAAGGCGCGGTAGAAGGTCGAGCCTAACAGTTCGGTTGGGTCGAACTCGCGCTTCTTTGCCAAAAATGCGGGCAGTTCCAGCAGACGGCTCTCACACAATCCAACAGCGTCGACGCACCGAGAGCTTCCTCCAAGGCAATGTCGTTTCGAGGAACAATGTAGTAAACTTGACGTAGGGTAAGCGAGACGAAGCTGTCATCGAGTAGTCACCGCATGATGATACGGGCCAATTTGCCGCCGCGGAATGTCGGGCGTTAACAACCGTTTGTGCCTATGGGCCGGTCACGTTTTCGGCCTTGAGCCGCCTCGAAATGCCATTCTGTTGAGAGAGGACGAGTGACATGAAAGCAGTAACAGCAACTTGCATTGGAGCGGCGATGATGATCGGCGCCGCCCTGCTCAGCAGCACGGCAATGGTTCAAGCCCAGGAACAGCCCAAGCCCAACATCCTGGCCATCATGGGCGATGATGTCGGCTGGTTCAACATCGGCGCCTATCACCGGGGCATCATGTCCGGGAAGACGCCGAACCTCGATAAACTGGCCTCCGAGGGCATGATGTTCACCGACTACTATGCGGAGGCAAGCTGCACGGCGGGTCGGGCGGCCTTCATCACCGGTGAAATCCCGTTGCGTACCGGCCTGACGACGGTCGGTCAGGCGGGCGCGGACGTGGGTATGCCCGCACAAGGCCGCAACCATAGCCTCTGCCCTCAAAGTCGAAGGATACGCTACCGGCCAGTTCGGCAAGAACCATCTCGGCGATCTGAACAAGTTCCTGCCGACGCTGCACGGCTTCGACGAGTTCTTTGGTTACCTCTATCATCTCGACGCAATGTCGGATCCCTATTGGTATTCGTTCCCGAACGACCAGTCGTACCGCGACAAGGTCGGACCGCGCAATTTGGTGCACACTTATGCGACCGATACGGACGACCCGACCGAGCAGCCGCGTTGGGGCAAGATCGGCAAGCAAAGGATCGTCGACGAGGGTCCGTTGGCGCCGTATCCGGACATGACCAACGTGCCGAACATGCACGACATCACGCCGAAGGCCAAATACGACATGACCACCTTCGATGAAGTGCTGGTCAAGGCGTCGTGCGACTTCATGGACAAGGCCAAGACCGACGGCAAACCGTTCTTTGTCTGGCACAACACGACGCGCATGCACGTCTGGACGTTCCTGTCGCCCAAGTATCAGGCGCTCATGAACAGCGAGACCAATTACGGCCTCGAAGAAGCCGGCATGGCGCAAATGGACGACAGCATCGGCGCGCTGCTGAAATGCGTCGAGGATGCGGGCGAGGCGGACAATACCATCGTCATCTTCACCACTGACAATGGTGCAGAGGTATTCACCTGGCCGGATGGCGGCATGACCCCGTTCAAGGCCACCAAGGGTACAGTGTATGGAAGGCGGCTTCCGCGCCCCGGCGATCATCCGCTGGCCGGGCAAGGTCAAGCCGGGCACCGTCGAGAACGGCTTGTTCTCGTCTCTGGATTGGTTCCCCACGCTGTTGGCGGCAGCCGGCAACCCCAACATCACCGACCAACTGCTGAAGGGTGTGAAGCTAGGCGACGCGACCTACAAGAACCATCTCGACGGCTACAACCAGTGGAGCTGTTGCAGGGCAATGGGCCGATCTGCGCGTCAATGAGTTTTTCTACTTCGGCGGCCCTCAGCTTGGCGCCATGCGCATCGGCGATTTCAAGTATCAGTTCTATCAGCAGCCGCAGGGCTGGCCGGGTCCGAAGGTCACGACGGACATGCCGACCATGGTCAACATCCGTCAGGATCCCTTCGAGCGGACACCGTCAATCGGCGGACAGACCCTCAATGATCTGGGCGGCGGCTACATGAACGACTTCTATGCACGCGAGTTCTGGCGGTTCGTCTCTGTCCAAGACGCGGTCGGGAAACTGGCCCTCACGGCGATCGACTATCCGCCGATGCAGGACCCGGCTTCCTTCAATCTTGAGGCTGTGAAGCAAAAGATCGACGCGATCATCAAGAACAAGCCCGGCAACTAGAGCAATTCCAGGAAAAGTGGGAACCGGTTTTCCGTCCGGAATTGCGGAAAAACAAATACTTAGAGCGGATCATCAATTCCATGAAACGGTGATCCGCTCTAGGCAATAGGAACGGCGATAGGGGCGGTCCGGACGGACCGCCCGTTTGTGCAACAAGCCGGATTAGAGGCCGATCATGTCGGGTCCGGGTAGCAATCGCCAGCACGTTCAACTGGGTTGCGGCACACGCTTTTCCTTGGCTGCTATAGGCCGAGTGCGGATCTCATGGAAGCTTCGGACAAACGATAGTAGACTTCGATTCATCTCGTCTTTGTTTGTCAATCGCGCGACGGGTGTCCTGAGACTAAACAACTAGGACGCGATCGAACGGTGCGTTACATGATCAGCAACACTCTGGCCGCTTTGTGCTCCCTGCCGCTTGTTACGGCAAGCCAGGCGATTGGCGCTACTCTGACAAATCTCGACGCTGACCCATTCTTCTTTGTTGTGACCGAGAACGGAAAACAGACGGACGTGGGAGTGCGAAAAGGAGAGACCCTTGAGTTCTGCTTGCACGGATGCTTCGTGGCGCTCCCCAATGGTAACCGCGCCGCGCTGAAGGGCGATGAGATCATCGAGGTTTCCGGCGGTCGGATCAAGGTCAAGTAGACCGCCGGCCGTGTGAGATTGCATGGTCAACGCACTGGTTGTGGGCAGCTTCCACACCGTGCCGTGAGGAAATCGCGTAACGCCCCAGCTCGCGACTTTCCGCGACTTCGCCGCTTACAGTGAGGATCACACTTTAGTGTCGAGCAGTAAACCGTCACGCTCTACTGGCGCGATTTTTTTGCTAAGCTGTCCGGGCATTCTGTCGATGAATGCTGGCTTGAGGGGGGTCGGAATGTATTGGAGCCGATGGTACAGCGTGAGGGGCTACGTCCGATCCTCACTATGGATCGTTCCGTTCATCTCCCTCCTGATCTACGCAGTTGCGATACGTCTGGTCTACGCGATCGAGGGCTGGACCGTATGGCAGACTTTCCTCAGTTCGTGGGGTTGGCGACCGTTGGGAACACAAACCGTTCTCGAGACGATCGTCACAATGATGCTGACGTTTATCGTGTTCACCTTTGGCTCGCTTCTTGTGGCCGTTCAGATTGCCGGAGGACAATTGACGCCGCGGATCGTGGCGGCCACTCTTCTGCGCGACAATGCGATCCGATTTGCAGTCGGCCTTTTCACCTTCACTCTTCTGTTTGCGATTGGAGCGTTGGCCAGGTTGGAGACGGCGGTTCCCCCCGCAGTCGCGTTCGTTGCGGGACTCCTTGGTATTTGCTCCCTTGCCGCCTTTCTTTTTCTCATCGATTACGCCGCACGGCTTCTGACTCCGGTCCGCATCATCTCTCGCGTCGGCGAGGAAGGGCGCGCGGTCATCGAGAGCGTCTACGGCGACCGGTCTTCCGACCCGGACCTCTCTGACGAACCGCACCGGAAGCTTCCGGCGCCGGACCGGATCGTTGAGCATCGCGGCAAGTCCGCGATCCTCCTGGCGGTAAATCTGAAGGTTCTGGTCGCCGCGGCGCAGAAGGCAAACGCCATCATCGAATTGGTGCCACGCGTAGGTGACTTTGTGGCGACCAGCGAACCCCTCTTCCACGTTTACGGCAATGCCGTATCGCTGGGCGACCATCAGCTAAGGGGAGCGGTCGCCTTCGGCCCGGAGCGCACGATGGAGCAGGATTCCACGTTGGCGTTTCGGATTATCGTCGACATCGCCATCAAGGCGCTGTCAAAGGCCATCAACGACCCGACCACCGCCGTCCTCGCTCTCGATCAGCTCCAGCGCTTGCTAGGCGTGGTCGGCCAGCGGCATCTTCACCGTGAGGAGATATTGGGCGAGTCCGGTGAGCTGCGGGTGGTTTTTCACACACCAAACTGGAAAGATTTCGTGCAAGTGACATTCAGCGAAATCCGCCTTTATGGCGCGGAAAACTTCCAGATCGCCCGGCGTCTACGTGCTGTGCTTGAGCATCTTGCGCGTGCGCTCCCCGAGCATCGTCGTCCGGCCTTGCGCGCAGAGCTTGACCTGCTGGATCGCACGATCGAGAAGCTCCATGCACTCGCAGAAGACATTGCGCTTGCCCGCACTCCCGATACTCAGGGGCTCGGAGGTTCGTCCACTCCATAGGCGGCTACCAAATGTGAGCACCTTTCGCGCTCGATGTAGCGGTTTTCGGAAAAGATCATGCGAAATCAAAGAATTGAAATCATCGCGCTCTAGCCGCCATCGAGCAAGGCTCGCACCCGAGGGCACGACACCAAGAGGTCGCACAAGACGACGAATTCATCCGCGTCGCGTGGCGCAGGCGCCAAGCGGAACCAGTCCGAATCCTCGGGTGTTGGCGACCACACAAGATGCTCCTCCAGAAGATAGACGCCGTAAACGACATCAACTCCACCGTCGCTCGTCAAGCCCAGCATCGAATGAACGCCGTGTGCAGTCAAAGCAGCGTTAAGCACTATCGCCACCTCAATCAGCGCCGCACGATATCCCGGACGGCGGACGACCTTCGTTCCATGCACCCGCTCAAGCCAGGTCGCACCGAGCTCGATCACCACCAGCGTGCGGTCGACGATTGCACGCAAATCCTTGTTCGTCATCAATTGCAAATATTTGGCGGGTTCCAAGTGGACATCGACGGCCGCTGAAACGGCGCCGCACTGGCTATGGCCGAGAATGAGGATGGTGCGCAGGCTATCCTTAAGACGGTCAGCCGCATAGCTCAGACTGCCCATTACGTCGTCGCCCAGACCGTTGCCGGCGACCCTGACGACAAACAAGTCGTTTGGGCCTTCGGAGAAGATAAGTTCGATCGGAACGCGCGCATCGGCACAGCCGACAATCGCCGCAAACGGCTTTTGTCGCGGTATGCCACTGCTCCGAGGAAGCAGTCCAACATCATACGGGTCGACATCGATGCGCAGGCTTTTGGGTTCAGAAGACGCGATCCGATCGAGGAGCTTGGCGAAGGCATGGTTTCCGGACTCAAGTCTCAGACGGGCAGCTGGTGCATCCGGCGGCAGTGACCGATACGCGGCGTCGAACGCAAACCAGTACGTCACGTCAGCCAACCTGGTTGGGTTTTCCGTCAAGAGCCTTCGGTCCACTCCGTTGCCATATTTGGGCTTCGTCCGATGTCCCCGGGCTGCCCCTGCGTTAAGGATGATCGATCTTTTGACAGACCCCGTCAATTGGCAGACGGTGCCCGCGCGGGCTGCTAGAAATTGGCTGGCCAGATATTGTATAGATTCAATGATCCCGAGCCTGCTTGCTTGATCTTCACGACAGCAGAAGCGCGGTACGACCGATCAGCCAATAGGCCGCTGTCGCGCCGATTCCGTAAGCGACGGCCGTGCTTAACCGAGCTGATGCGACCCGAGCCTGGGCCGGCTGCAGTATCTGCCTTGCCGCCCACCGCAGCGTCCAGGCAGTTAGGAGGATGGTCGCAACAAATGCCAGTTGCCCGACTTCAACGCCGAGGTTGAAGAACAGCAGCGCGACCGGGATCGCATGTTGCGGCAACCCTACCTCCGCAAGCGCTCCGGCGAAGCCGAAACCGTGCAGCAGGCCAAAGGTGAATGCGACGAGCCACGGCATGCGGACCGTGAGGCTCACTTGCCCTCGCCGGGCATTCACGATCTCGGCGGCTACGAACACGATGGAGAGCGCGATCGCCGCTTCGACAGGCGGGCCGGGAACATGAACGAAGCCAAGAGTAGCGGCCGCCAGCGTGATGCTGTGCGCCACGGTGAATGCCGTGACCGTGAGTGCGACCCGCTTCCAGTCGCCCACCAGCACGACGAGCGCGAGCACGAACAGCAGATGGTCGATGCCGCCGAGGATGTGCTCGACGCCCAGCCACAGGTAAGTGAGTGCGAGCTTGCCGATGCTCGGCGCTGCCTCGATGGTGAACGAGGTCCTGGTCGGCGTCAGCCGTTCGGTCTGGGCTGTGCCGCCCAGGTCCTCGACGCGCGCAAGCACGTCCGTGAGGGTCGCCGACAACCCGTCTATGCCGATCTGCTTGCCGGTCAGCCCGCCGGGCAGCGTGATCGTTCGCCGCTCGATGTGCGCACCGGCCTCGAAGACCGCGCGCGGCGGCACGGCATCCTCGACGCCTTCCGGCAGGCTAAGATAGAGCCCGAGACGGTATTGCTCGCCCAGCGCTGGAACCTTGAACAGAACCTCGTAGGTCTCAGGCGCAATCTGCCGGATTTCGAGATAGGCCGGCCGGACCTCATGGGCCTGGGTGACTTGTGCGAAGACCACCACTGCCAGCGCCAGAAGGAGCGGAATCAGTTTCATTGTGCTGCTCGTTCAACCTCCCGTGCCGGCTCGGTCGGCGACGCTTCCACGACGATATCGTAGCGGTTGCGCAGCGTCCGGTAGAACTGATCCAGCATGTCCAACCGATGCTGGTTCGACCATTCCCTGGCGACCGCGTCGCGCACGTCAGCCAACGGCGGCGTGCCGCCTTCGGAGCGTTCGTCAACGAACACGAAATGCAGGCCGAACGGCGATATGAGAGGCCCCTGCCAGCTCCCCGAGCCGATGGAGAAGAGCTTGTCGGCAAAGCGTTCGCCGAAATCGTTGACCACGTCGCTGCGTTTGCGCGCGTCGAACTCGGCGCCGAGCAGGAAGCTGTCGCCGAGCGCGCCTACGTCGGCTTCGGGCCGGGCCAACGCCTCTGTGATCTTTGCGGCGTCGTCATCGAGTGCTTCCCCCCGCCTCGAACTCAGGAAGACTTGGCGAAACGACACGATAGGCTCGGCCTTGAACCGGTCCGGATGGGCTGCGAGATAGGCGGAAAGCTCGCTGTCGCTCGGCGCTGCCGCCGCCGCGTCCTCGGCAAAGAACTCCATCTTCTGCCGGATGCGGCGGCGGATGACGATGTCGTCGCGATCGACCTCCAGCGCCTTGCCTTCGCGATAATAGACCTCGTCGCGGACATAGTCCTCGATCAGGCCGTCGAGTTCATCCTCGGTCGGCGGTCGCTGCCATGTACGGGCAAACGTCTGCTCCAGATTGGCAATCTGCGCGGTGGTGACAACGATCTTCGCTGGCGCCTCCTGTGCCCCGTTCGTGAAGTAGGCGTGAATGCCGAACAGCGCCGACCCCAGGACGAGGAACTGCAGCAGCGGCTCGCGCAGCAATCGCATCACGGCGTGTACCAGATCGGCGACGTGAATGCCCTTTCCTGGGTCACCATCGGCACGTTATCGGCCATCTTCACGCCGAACCGCAGCGCCTCGTACGCTGTCCAGCGTGGCGTGGGGATCTCAATGATGCGAGCATAGTAAAAGGCCGGCTCCGAAGGATCGAAATCCGGATCGACCCATGCCGCGATAAGCTCGGGAGAACCGATCGTGTTCTTCCAGGTCGCACTCGCCACATCGACAGTGTCGCCGACGGGCGGCAGCTTGCCGTCAGCGCCCGGCTTGCGGTCTCCGCTCCACGCGACGTCGTAGACCTTTTCCTCAGTCTGGCCGTCTGCGCCAAGCCATCCCTTGATGATCTGAATGCGGTCGAGGTTGCCGCTCAGGGGGTCTTTCATCGCGGCGACAAGAAAGGAGGGTGGTTTGCCGGCTGTCCCCTTCGGCAGATCGGCGCCCATGGGAACGCCTTTGGCGTAGCCTACAGTCGCAGGAAGGCGTGAGACGGCGTCGTCCTCGCTGAACTCCCATCCGCCGAAGAAACGGACCGTCATGCGGGGGCCTGTGGTTGCGTAGGTTTCTTTGCGCTTCATGGCGTCGAAGATCGCCTCACGCGTATTCTCGGTGGCCCAGACTTCGGCGTAGCCGCCGGCAGCCTGCTGCCAGCCCTTTGTCGTGAATTTGGGGTCCGGCGCTTCGATGACAACGTGCTCCCATCGGTGCGGCTCCGGTTCGACCCCGGAATGTTTGCCGAAGAAATTCTCCTCCTCGACCGCGCTCAATGCCGTATGCGCATCCGTGCTCCCGACCATGCCGAACTTGTAGGGGTTCACGCCGAGCTCTTTTTCCAGCATCAGCCCGGTCTTGAGGGCTTCGCGCGCGTACTCCCACTGCAGCATCTCAGGTGTCTTGGCTTCGGTGCCGTTAAGGTTGGACTTGTCCCATTTCTCGTAGTTCGCGAACTCGTCGTTTGGCGAAAGCATCGGATGTGCTTCGCCGTCGCCCTTGATCTGGGTGACCTCCACCAATGGCTCAAACCTTATCCGCATTGCCGCGAGTTCAGCCGTCAGCGGCTTGCCGTCGAAGGTCTCGACGGTGAACATGCGCCCATTGCTCAGGTTCCCGTTGTGAGGAATGGCAAGCACTTCCGCGCCGGTCTGCTTTTCAAATTCGGCGAGATGCTGCCAGAGGGCCTCCGGGTTCTGGCTGTCGTACTGTGAAAAGGGAACCGTTCGATTTGCCACGGTGGCATCGCCCCGGAAAATTACGTTCCGATGCAGGTTGTTGCCCCCGATGGCGGTCCATTCGTAGCCAATAAGGGCGGTGAACTGACCGGGCTCGTTATATCTGTCGGCGAGTGCGGTGTATGTCTGCCAGGCATCTCGAACAGCCCTGTCGCTCTTGATGGGAGGCTCGTCGCCTGAGAGCGATCCGACGATTTCCATCGCGGTCGCAAACACCATGTCGTTGTTGCCGCTCTTGAGGGCATCGAACCAGCGCTTGCCGGTTTCGGTGGACAGGACTTCGGGATCGCCGCTGAGCAGTTGCGGCATCAGGCCATACATTTCGGCATGGTCGGAAATCACCAGAAAATCGAGCGGCCGCGAGAGCTTCGCCCGCAACCCGTGCGTCGTCGTGACTTCTTCTCCCCGAGCAAAGCGATACGCATCCTCCTGGCCGATCCTGCACATGGTTCCCGCATCAACGGAGACGGCGGTATGTAGATGAGTGTCGCCAAAGAAGACACGGGTGGGGAAGTTCCTTCCTGCGTAGGGCGAAAATTGCGGTGCGGCGATTTCGGCGACACCCTCTTTCGTCGGCAATTGATCGGCCCATACGGTTGGTGCCATGCAGCAACCGGCAAGCAGCACGAAAGTGCGATAAATTGGAGACCAGGCGGAATTCATCAGGCTTCCTCCATTGATCTAGGGAACAAGTGGCCTCGGCGCTGGATCGTATCTTAACCGCGGAATAATGCCTGACAACGCCTGTCGCCGGAAGCGCTAACAACAATGGCTAGTGGTCCGATTCTAACATTCGCATCTCATTGATACAGGCCATCCGGCGAATGTTAGAATCAAAGGACCACTAGCAACCATATGATTCTAGTGGAACTTTGAATTTGACATTCGCAATGGATGCGTGATGTCAAATGGGATGCGAATGTCAAATTCGTTCCACTAGATAGTCGCTCGGCGCGCGCGATTCGAAACACCGCGCTGTGCATTCTATGCCTGCTTAGGGCGGCAGTGCGACGCTCGCGGCATCACCGGTATACGTCCGCAGATGGCGCAATCCGCTCATCACCTTGGGGGCTCATTCTCGCGCAAGCCGAAACAACTCGGCGGCGCCGCAAGTTTTCGCGGACTTCGGTCAGTCCACGCCCGCCAGGCTCGTCAAGGCGCGGTAGAAGGTCGAGCCGAACAGTTCGGTTGGGTCGAACGCGCGTTTCTTTGCCAAAAACGCGGGCAGTTCCGGGTAGCTCGCCAGCAATTGCGCCCCGGTGTAGTGCAGCTGGTAGGGCAAAAAGAAGCGGCCGCGATGCCTGACGGTCAGATCGATCATATCGCGCGTCAGCTTGCGCATCAGCGCGTTGCCCTCGGCATCAGTTTTCTGGTTGATGTAAAGCACCAGCGAAAACGCCGGCTCCGGCGCGGTGGAGGTGCACCACCCTGATCGACGCGTTGAGGACGGGCAAGGGCTGGTTGCGCATGATCTCGCGAGCGCCCGCGATGAATGGATTGTACGCGCTGTGTGGCACGAAGTATTCGTGCAAGATATCGGTTTCGCCCGCCAGATCGTTGAAGAGGTAGGGTACCGAATCGTGCATGGGATCGTCGCGGCTGACGAGACAGGCCTCTCCCTCGCCCATCGCCACGGTGCGGGGAACTGTGCAGGACTCAAACTCACGCTCAAGATTTTTTTCCATGAACCATTTGAGGCTTTGGAAGCTGCCGCCCCACTTGGCAAGGTTCATGATCAGCCGCTTGAACTTCACGCCGTCCGCTTCGCCCAATGCCGGCATGCCGGCCGGCGGTTCATCGTCGACCTTATTGTAGGTGTAGACGATCATATCCTCGAGGAAATTGGCTGGCGCAGTCGAAAGATGACCGTAGAACAGACCGACATCGGCATCAGGTTCGAGCTTCCCGGCGAAGAATTCCGGACAATCGTCCGACCGGATAATCTCGCGCGTCGAGCGATAGACGGCATTGTCGACAATATCCAACTCGGCTGACAGGATCACCCCGAACAGGCCGTAGCCTCCGGCGACATGGCGGAACAATTCGGCGTTCTCGCCGCGCGAACAGGCCACCACGCTTCCATCTGCCAGCATCACGCGCATCGAGCGGACCGTCCCGGCGACGGACCCAGCCTGGTGGTCCATGCCATGCGCGTTGACCGAGATGGAACCGCCGACAGAAAAGATGTCGGTGGACTGCATGGACTTCACGGCAAAGCGGGGGTGCAGCACGTTCTGGATGTCGTGCCAGGTGGCGCCTGGCTGGACGGTGATGGTGCGCGCCTCCGCATTCAATTTGATCCGGTTGAACTTGCGCATATCGAGCACCAGGGCGTTGTCGTCGAAGGCCTGGCCGCCCATCGAGTGCCGGACCGCGGCGATCGAAACCGTCAACCGGTTGTCCCGGGCGAACGCAAGCGCCTGGGCGACATGCACCTCTTCGCTGATCTCGACGATCCCGTAGACCGGAGTCGCTGAAAGGCCGCTGGCGTCGTTGATCCCGCCACCCCGCGAGAGCCAGCGTAGCCTGGAATCGAAGGCCGGCATGGGGTCGAGCGGCTTGAGCGGAAGTGCGACGCCGTCAGCGTCCGCAATGCGGCCCGCGTTCTTGGGACCTGACGGGTCGCGGGTGAGCCGCGCAACGGTCGCGCCGCCCCAAAGGATCGCGCCGCCAACGACGGCCGCCCCAATAAACAGTCGTCGTGAAATCCCGAAACGCTTGCCGTCCAATTCCACCTGTTTCCCTCTTCATCAAGCCATGGCGCGCGAGCCCGACCGGACAAGGACCATGCCGGCCGGTGGACAAAGGCCTTGAGTATGAGCTGCCGGCCGCTTCAGCAAGGACCGCCGGCAATGACACGAAAACCGGCGAGATCGGCTTCGCAATTGTTGCCGAATGTGCGCATGTTTCTGCCGCGTCGCGCACAGACCGGAGCGTATTCGCGCGTGCAGGAACGCGACTGCTCGTAGCCGCCGCCGGCCCCTTGCGACCGGCACTCTCCGCCGGAGAAAACGCGGAAGCCGGCGTTCTCCGCCTCGCAGGAATTGCTGAAGGTGCGCTGGCTGCCGGCGCGTCTGGCACAAACGGGTGCGTATTCGCGTGTGCAGAAGCCAGGCTGGTCGAAACCGCCGCCGCCACCGCCGTTTGATCGGCACTCTCCGTCGGAGATAATGCGGAAGCCGGAATTCTCCGCCTCGCAGGAGTTGCTGAAGGTGCGTTGGCTACCACCGCGCCGGGCGCAAACCGGTCTATATTCGCGCGTGCAGAAGCGCGGGCCGCCAATACCGCCTCCCCCCGCGCTCGACCCGCACTCGCCGTCGCCGAGCACGCGAAAGCCGGCGGACTCCGCCCGGCAGGCATTGGCGAAGGATCGGCGTTCACGGCCCCTGCGGGCGCAGACCGGCGCATATTCCTGAGCGCAGAATTCTGGCCGTTCCTGTTGGAACGGACCAGGCCCAGGTCCCGGCACCTGCTCGACGACGCAGGCCGACAGCAGGGCGCCTAACAGCAGCGTGAGTGCACTCATCCGGAGGAACGATACTGGAGATGCCATGGCTCTTCTTTCTTGCTACCCGCGAGCACATAGCTGCCAATTCCGGAGCTTTCCATTCCCCACGAAACACAATCGTTGCTTTTGCACCGATGCGTTCGCGGCAACCATCGCAGTAGCGTATGAAGGCCAACCCTCGGACCGAACCCCTCTTGGGCGCAGGCTACGTCTTCCGACACCGGAGACGCTGGTTTCGCCCGCATTTCCGCCGTTAGGACGCCCTTTGGAAGAATTGGCAGCGATTATGAGGGGGAAGAGGGGGTATGGACAAAGAAATGAAGGGAAAGCGCCGCTCTCCTTCTATCACATTGATCCGCAACAGCTATTTCCGTGCGAATGCCGGAACAGGGCGGGGATTTGTCCACACCCTGGTCCAAGCGTCGTGATTCCCATCCCGTCGGGGAGCCCAAAGACAGCTCATACAGAGAGAGCGCGCGCGACGTCCTCCGCTTGTTTGGAGGTACCCATTTTTGCTTTATGCCTGTTTCACATTGCAGGTAGGATTATGTAATAAGAATATTACCTATGCGTCAGGCCTGTTTGACGGGCGCGTTCATCGCCCAGGCAACGCCGAAGGGATCGCGAAGCTGGCCCCAGCGATCACCCCAGAACATCACATCCAGTGGCACGACAACTTCGCATCCGGCCTCGACCGCGCGCTTCCACGCGGCGTCGATGTCGCGAGGCATCAGCGTCAGATTGTAGCCCTGCGGCTTCTCCAGCGCATGGCCATGCTCCGGATAGGCGTCGCCCAGCATCAACGAAGTGCCGTTGATGTGGAGGTGAACGTGCATCGTCCGGCCTTGCTCGTCGGGAGGATAGGCGAAGACAGTCTCAGCGCCGAAGGCGCGCTGGTAGAATTTGGCGGCTTTCAAGGCGCCATCCACCTGCAGATAGGCCACGAGGCCTCCGAGGACCTTGGCCGACGACTGTGTGGTGACCTGTTCAGATGTATCGGTCATTCCAATTCTCCTGTTTTGCGATGCTGCCCAAAGGGCTGCCTGAACGACGAATGAGGCGACCGGGAATCGACATCCGGCCGCGATTTTTTCGTGACGAGAGGGGCGTTACCGCCCCGGCCGTCCCGTCTTCTTGGAGCGGCGGCCCTGATTGCGGGCTTCGGCGGGGTCTTCATACGAGCCGATGCCCGCGCGTTCGCGCTTGAGGGGGAGATCGGACTTCTCCTCCTCGGCGACTCTCGGCGGCAGCGTTCCCTCGACCGGCCTCTCGGTGCGGCGCACCGTCATTTCGTCGAGGCTGTTCTTGCGGAACAAGGACTTTTCGCCCTCGCCGGGAATACCGAAATCCGAACCGTGTGCCTCGGAATGGGTCTGTTTCTTGAACAGTGAACGCGAAACCGCGCCGGCCGGCTTGCCCATGTCCGTGCCCGGGCCCATGTCGTCGAGCGAAGGCTTGGCGAAGAGCAACGATTTCTTTTCGCCCACGATACCGCCGCTTCGCGAGGGCGGACCGTCAGGCGCGGCGGCGGCCGGTACGCCGCTCGGGTCTTTCCCGCTATCACCCTCCGTCCTGTGCCTGGCTATGCCCTTGTTATGCTTGCCCTTCTCGCGGCCCGAAACCGGGCTCTCCATATCCGCGTATTTCGCCAGCGGGTCGTCGGAGATCGCCAGCTCCATCTCGCGCAGCCGCTTGATCTCGTCGCGTAGGCGGGCGGCGCGCTCGAAATCGAGGTCGGCGGCGGCGTCGCGCATCTGCTTTTCTAGGGCTTCGAGGTGGGCCTTGAGGTTGTTGCCCATCATCGCGCCGGCATTGTCAGTGAACTGCGAGATGTCGGCGCGGACGTGGTCCTTCTCGTAGACGGAATCGAGAATGTCGGCGATCCGAGACTTGACGCTTTCCGGCGTGATGCCATTCTCCGCGTTCCATTGCATCTGCTTCTCGCGGCGACGGTTCGTCTCGGCCATCGCGCGCTCCATCGAGCCGGTCACCTGGTCGGCATAGAGGATGACGCGGCCGTCGACATTGCGCGCCGCGCGTCCGATCGTCTGGACCAGCGAGGTTTCGGAGCGCAGGAACCCTTCCTTGTCGGCATCGAGGATCGCGACCAGGCCGCATTCTGGAATGTCGAGGCCCTCGCGCAGCAGGTTGATACCGACCAGCACGTCGAAGGCGCCGAGCCTAAGGTCGCGGAGTATCTCGATGCGCTCCAGCGTGTCGATGTCGGAGTGCATGTAGCGGACGCGGATGCCCTGCTCGTGCAGATATTCCGTCAAATCCTCGGCCATGCGCTTGGTGAGGACGGTGACCAGCGTACGGTATCCGGCGCGAACCGTCTCGCGTATCTCGCCGACGACGTCGTCGACCTGCGTTTTGGCGGGCCGCACCTTGACCGGCGGGTCGATCAGGCCGGTGGGACGAATGACCTGCTCAGCAAATACACCGCCAGATTGTTCCATTTCCCAGCCGCCGGGCGTGGCCGAGACGGCGACCGTCAACGGTCGCATCGCGTCCCACTCCTCGAAGCGCAGCGGCCGGTTATCCATACAGGAAGGCAGTCGGAAGCCGTATTCGGCGAGCGTCGCCTTGCGGCGGAAGTCGCCGCGATACATGCCACCGATCTGCGGCACAGTGACGTGGCTTTCGTCGACGAAGATCAGCGCATTATCGGGGATGTATTCGAACAGCGTCGGCGGCGGGTCGCCGGGGCGGCGGCCGGTGAGATAGCGCGAATAATTCTCGATCCCGGCACAGGAACCGGTGGCTTCCAGCATCTCAAGGTCGAAGCGTGTGCGCTGTTCCAGCCGTTGCGCCTCCAGGAGGCGTCCAGCCTTCTCGAGCTCGTCGAGCCGGAACTTCAGCTCCTCGCGTATCGACTTGATCGCCTGATTGAGGGTCGGACGTGGCGTAACATAATGCGAATTCGCGTAAATCTTGACCGACTTGAGCTCACCGGTCTTCTGGCCAGTCAGCGGGTCGAATTCGGTGATCGACTCAATCTCGTCGCCGAACAGCGAAACGCGCCAGGCGCGGTCCTCCAGGTGGGCTGGGAAAATCTCAATCGTGTCACCGCGCACTCGGAAGGAACCGCGCACGAAGTTGATGTCCTGGCGCTTGTATTGCTGGGCGACAAGGTCGGCGAGAAGCTGGCGTTGGTCGAGCCGGTCGCCGATCTCCATCTGGAATGTCATCGCCGTGTAAGTCTCGACCGATCCGATACCGTAGATGCAGGAAACGGATGCGACGATGACCACATCGTCCCGCTCGAGCAGGGAGCGCGTCGCCGAATGGCGCATGCGATCGATCTGCTCGTTGATGGACGATTCTTTCTCGATATAGGTATCGGTACGCGGAACGTAGGCTTCCGGCTGGTAGTAATCATAATAGCTGACGAAATACTCGACTGCATTCTCCGGAAAGAACTTCTTGAACTCGCCATAAAGCTGGGCCGCGAGAAGTCTTGTTGGGGGCAAGGATCAGTGCGGGACGCTGCGTTTCCTCGATCACCTTGGCCATGGTGAAGGTCTTGCCCGAACCGGTGACGCCGAGCAGCACCTGCGTGCGATCGTCCTGGCCAACCCCCTCGACGAGATCCTTGATGGCCGTCGGCTGGTCGCCGGCCGGCTGGAACTCGCTGATCATTTTCAGTGCGATGCCGCCTTCGGATTTTTCCGGCCGCTCGGGCCGGTGTGGCGTCCAGAGCTGGCCGTTCTTGTGCAGCGGGTTGCCGGACTCGATCAGCCGGGAAAGTGCTGCGACTGTGGCGGTGACGCCCGAATTCGACAGCGACTCGGCGTCCTCCAGCGAGATGTCTAGCCCCGCGACCGGATTGAGCCCGGCGGCCGCGCGGTCTCTGGCCGATGCCGCGCCACCCATCGAGGTACCGCGCGCGGTCTTGGTCGGTGCAGAGGAGCGCTCGGGGATGCGTTTGGACGACTTTGGCTTTAAGGCCCCCTCACCCGGCTCGCGGCGCGAGCCACCCTCTCCCCGGTGGGGAGAGGAGGTCGAGGCGGCGACGTCGTGCACCCTCTTCTCCCCGTCGGGGAGAAGGTGGCCCGAAGGGCCGGATGAGGGGGCTTTCTCCGCCTCGCGCACAATCTGCTCGGCCCAATCGGATACCGATCCCGTCAGCGGCGTTCCGGAAAGTTCCGGCTGTGGCGATTCTTCGAAGCCGCCGCGATGCAACGGCTCGGAAGCGTCGAGATAGTCGGTTACGGCATTGCCACGCGGACGCGGCTCGCGACCGGAACGTTCACGATCGCCGGCTTGTTTGCCGGAAGTTTTCTGCATCGAGGTTTTGGCCATGCGGCGAATATGGGAAAAATCGCCGGAAATGGAAAGGCCACACCCGGCGAAACGCAGCGGCAAGCGCGCCCTCCTGACAGGAGGCTGTCAGGAGGGGCAAGTCAGTTGAACCACACCGCGAATGTCAAAAACCCGGCGCCGCCGAATTGCCGGCGAATACGGTCGAAGTCCGCAGAGGTCAGTATCGTGCCCTTTTCGAGATAGGGAACGACGCCGGGGCCGGTGATCGCAAGGACCAGATCGAAGGTCTGCGGTGCTTCGAAGAAGGACTTCATGTTGATGCCCTGACGGGCGATGCGGAAATGCGGCAAGAGCACCCTGCCCTCGAGCAAGTCCTCCGCCATCTGCAGCGCTTCATGCCACGCCGCCACCTGTTCCTCGCCGACCTCAAGGCCCGTCAAGGCGTTGACGCCTTTCTGCTGCGGTCCGGGCAGCCATTCGCGATCATTGTCGGTTTCGGCCTGTATCGCCTTCCAGTTCTCGCGGCTGAGCCTGATCATTTCCAGCAGTTTCAGCCGAGCCGTTTGGCGGCGCTCCGGCTCCACCACCGGCCAGTTAACGAGGTGGATGAACGAGACGAGGTCGGCAAGCCGCCATTCCGATATCCAGTCGCCAGCGGTCAGATCTTCCGGCAGTGGCACCAGCGCGTCTTGCAGGGGCAGGCCGGCACCCGGAAAGAGCATGTGGAAACTTCCGTCGAAGGCGTTCTGGAAATCATGCGCGAGCCAGAAATCGGCCTGCGCAACCAGAAAATTCGCATAGGCCTGCAGCCAGTAGCCGTCGGCGCGGTCAAAACGAAAGGCGAGATGGGCAGGCGGCATCGAGGGATCAACGCTGGCGCCGGACATTCCCGCCATGATGGCCGCAAGACTTTCGGCGGGCGTTATCGCCCCGTCACCGTCGAGATCGATGCCGAGCAAAGAAAGGTCGATGACCGTGCCGATTTCGGCGTCAGTTGGAACGGTTCCGAGTTTTTCGGCGGCCGCCTCCATGCCATCGCGGAATTCGACGAGAATGTCGCGGAACCCGTCATAGTTCAGCGGTTCCGGCTCGGCGCGCGGCGGAATCGGCAGACGAAGAAGGGGCAGCGCGAATGATTGCGGGTTCGCAAAGCCGTGCCGGTTCAGGCCGATGGCCAGTTTTTCCAGCGACTGGAAGAACCCGACCGCGCCCAGGGCGTAAGGCACGAGCGGGTCCTTGGGATCGGCGTTCTCGAGTTCTTCGATCGCGGCATCGCGGTCTGCGACTGACTTTGCGCTAAAAAGCGCCGTCGTCGCTGTGGCAGTATCTGCGCGTGCCGGTATCGCGGCAAGCGCGACCGTGATTGATGAAAGCAGACTGAAGAAAAATCGTCTCAAAATGTATCTCCGAGAACCACCCCACAATCGTGCGTGGCGCGATGCAAGCTACCACAATCGGCAAATACACCTTACAGCGACCCCTGTCCTTCGGGCCGCGCAAAGGACGTTGAAACTGTACAATCTGCGCTTTGTGCCGCCCGAAGATCGATTCCGATTTTCAGGCCGATGCTGTAGTTTCGCGACACGCAGTGAGTCGGATAAAAGCGGTGTCCAACTTTCCTCTGCCCTATAGGCTGTCATGGCTGACGCGATTCTTACGTCCCTCGCTGGCGGGCGACGCGACGGGTTTTGCTGCGCCTGCTGCAAGGCTGCTCTCCCAAGCCCCCAGAAAAACGGTGAGGCTGGTCTTCCTGGGCGACATATCGGCTGTTGCGAACCGCAACTCTCCGCAGATCGATCCCGGCCTCGCTTCCATTATCGCCTCCGCCGATCTTGTTATAGGCAATTGCGAAAGTCCCGTCGTGCAGCGGGGCAGGACACCGGTCGGGACAAGGCTCGGGACGCACCATGCGATGGACGCCGGTTTCCTGCTCGGGCTCCTTGCGGCGATGGAGATCGATTCGGACAGGCTGGTGCTTTCGCTGGCCAACAACCATGTGCTCGACCAGGGCATAGACGGATACGCCGAAACCCGCGACACACTGAGATCACTTGGCATCAGGACCATCGGCACGACCGACCACACGCCAGTCACCACGCTTGCCGTCGAAGGCATAGTCGTCGGGCTCGTAGCCTTTACTGATTGGCGCAACGGCGCCGCACGCGATTTCGCCAAGCGGATCCTCATGACCAAACGGCTTGCAAGCGATGATTGGCGCTCAGTCTGTGCGGCTCATGCGGATCTGATCTGCGCGGTGCCGCATTGGGACTGGGAGTTCCGCCACTTTCCGCATGTCGGAACGCGCGCCCTGGCGCATCGGCTGGCGGCGCGGGGAATCGGCCTCATCGCAGGACACCACGCCCATGTCGTGCAGCCGGTGGAGCGGATCGGCGACGCGATTGTCGCATACGGGCTGGGCGACTTCCTGGGAACAGCGTTCTTCCGGCAACCGTGGCCGGGGCGCATAGGCGCCATGCTGGTGGCGGATATCAGCGCCGACAGGCCAACCAAGGGCCGAATCGCCGCTTACGAGATGGTTCCGTTTGTGCGACTGCGCGACCGAGGGCGCGAACGGCTGGTCGGGATCGGCAACCTGAATGGCACGCTTCGCGAAAAGGTTTCCGAGCGGCTGGCGCGGGTGCTGGGCAAACCGCTACGCGCACTAAATGGCTGACATGCAACCGGAAACAGTGGACACGCGGATGCAACCCTCTGAATTTACGTGCTATCTTGCAACGCTAATATTTCCGTGCAATATGGAATTCGTTCGGGCATTTGCTGACCCGGAGACTGGAACGTTTGAGCGACCCTTTCCCCGACCCTGTGAATCTCTGACGGCCCCGCTTTGGCGGGGGGTGAAATCATGCTGATTGCATGACCGCCAATGAAACTGCCGGCCCTCCTCAGCGCTTCGGGCGAGGTGGACCGGAAAAACGAAACGGGTGAAGGAGTTCCCCCAAATGGCCCAGACCGGCACCGTAAAGTTCTTCAACGCGACCAAAGGCTTCGGCTTCATCACGCCAGATGGCGGCGCGAAGGACGTTTTTGTCCACATTTCCGCAATCGAGGCCTCCGGGCTGCGCACGCTCGTCGACGGCCAGAAGGTGACGTTCGACGTAGAGCCAGACCGCATGGGCAAAGGCCCGAAGGCGGTCAATCTCCGCGCAGCTTAAGCAGTTCCGCCCGCAAGGGCGGCTGCAACTGACAAAGGCACGGGCGGCCGGGTTCCGCCCGTGCCTTTTTTTACCCATGCGTCGACGCGGGCGCACGGCGCCGCGCGCCCTTTCGGCCTCGCACAGGGCGTCGAATTGCGTTGATCTTTACGCATCGGGGTCCCGGGGATCGTCTTCGATTTTTGGCCGATGCGTAGGCAACGGTGCGACCGGAAATCAAAGCATACGGCCCGCCTTTTTCCGGCGTCAAACGCGGCGAAAACTTTTTCTTGTGCGAGGCCTCAAAATAAAGGAGAAAATTAGCGTTCGGGCATTTACCGGCCCGGAGACTGGAATGGCCTGCGCCAGGGTTAGGTCAGCTAGCCCGGACAACCCGTCAAAGAGAGGGCCCGAAAAGGGTCCCGGTGCGGGGAACTGTTTCTTCTCCTCCAGTGAACGACCGAAACGGTGGCGTGCTATCGCCCGTCCCGTGAATACCAATGGGAGAAATAGGAGTTTCCAATGCCGCAGACCGGCACTGTCAAATTCTTCAATCATGCCAAAGGCTTTGGCTTCATCACCCCCGACGATGGTCAGAAGGACGTTTTCGTCCATATATCGGCGGTGCAGGCTTCCGGCCTTCCCGGCCTTGAAGATGGGCAGAAAGTGACATTCGATACCGAGCCGGACAAACGCGGCAAGGGTCCGAAAGCAGTCAATCTGTCGATCGGCTGAGCTGATCGAAACCGAATGTCCGGGGTTTGCGGATCCCGGACAAACGGTGGGAATACCCGCATGATGCGGGCAGGGTACTGTCCGGGCACTGGGGGGTCCGCCGGATCGGGCGCCGCAGCCGCTGGCCTATGGGTAAAGGCGGCACGGACCCCGATTTACCACAAATTCACCCCAAAGGATCAGCATCCACTGACAGCATTGCGCCGTTGGGATTCGCCGAGATCGTCGGCTCTGTGCTGAGCGCGTTCCCGGAGCGGATCACCGTTTCATGGAACCGGTGATCCGCTCTAACTATTTGTTTTTCCGCAATTCCGGACGGAAAACCGGTTCCCACTTTTCCTGGAATTGCTCTAAAAAGCCAGTTCGGACTTTGCAGACCCGATACGCAGGCGGCCGTTCAGGTTACGTTCAGGCGGGCCCGCCTATTGGTCAGGAATGGAAGCGGCCACTCTCACGAGTCCCGCGTGAAGGAGATAAGAATGACCCGATTGTTTAAATCAGCCGTCCTTTCCGTCGCGGTCGCGGCCACAACGCTGGCCGCCGTCGCCGATGCGAGTGCAGGCGATCGGTGGCGCCGCAACTATCATAACAACCACTACAAAGGCCGTTCGAGCGGCGACGTTGTCGCTGCCGGCGTCCTCGGCCTTGCCGCCGGGGCTATCATCGGAAGCCTTGTAGCACGGCCAGCCTATCGCGAGCCGGTCTATGCGGACCGCTACCGCCAGATACCCACGAACTACGGAAATGGCTACTACAATGGTCCCCGTTACGTGAATGGGGGGCTGGAGCCGTGGAGCAACGAATGGTACCGCTATTGCGAAAGCCGCTACCGCAGCTTCGATCCGCGCAGCGGCACCTTTGTCGGCTATGACGGACGCGAGCATTTCTGCACGGCACGCTGAGGCAGACTGGCGCAGGCGAGCGGCACGGCCCGAAGGACGGCACCGTTCGCCATAATGGCAATCAAACCTACTTTTTAATGCAAGTCGCCCAAAAGCGCGTGGCGGTTTTGGGAAAACGACGTGCACAAAAACAATAGCTTAAAGCGCGTCGCATGAATCCGTTTCGCCGCGACACGCTTTTAGCGGCGGAAGCAAATCGATTCGGCGCAGTTGAAGCAAACTCGGCTCACACCAGGAACGGATTGGTCCGGCGTTCCTCACCGAGGCGGCCGCCAGGTCCATGGCCGCAGATGAAACCGATATCGTCGCCAAGCGGCAGCAGCTTTTCCTTGATCGAACGGATCAGCGTGGCGTGATCGCCTCCCGGCAGGTCGGTGCGGCCGATCGAACCACGGAAGAGCACGTCTCCGACATGGGCGAATTTGGCGACCGGATTGAAATAGACGACATGACCGGGCGCATGGCCGGGGCAATGAAGCACGCTGAAACTGTGGCTGCCGAAAGAGACGACCTCGCCCTCATTGAGAAAACGATCGGGAACGCAGTTGCGGACCGGATCGGCGAGCCCGAAACGGAGCGCCTGGTTCTCAAGATTGGCAAGCAGCGGGCGGTCGGCTTCGTGCGGCCCCAAGATTTCGACGCCCAGTCGCTCTTTCAGATCCATTGCGCCGCCGGCATGGTCGATATGGCCATGCGTCAGCCAGATCGCGCTGACCGCAATTGCATGATCGTCGAGCACCTTGAGGATTTGATCGATATCGCCGCCGGGATCGACAACGACGCCTGACTTGTCATCCGTATCGAACAGGATCGTGCAGTTCTGCTGAAACGGAGTGACCGGGACAATCCCGGCGTTGAGCTGACCCATTCGCGTTCTTCCTTCGAAGGCCACGCGGTAACACGCGCCCCGCAGGATCGCAAACGAACCATGAGCATTTCTAAAACGGGCGGCCCCCAGAGCCGCCCGTTGCAACAGAACGCCGCCTCGGTCAGGCCTTGTTCATGGACTTCATGACTGCGCCGACGATGGCAGTCAAAATCGCGCCGCCACCGGCGCCGCCGACCGCATCGCCCAGGAGACCGCCCAACGCACCGCCAGTGGCCGGGTCGCCGCCAAGCAGGCTGCCGAGTATCGCCCCACCACCAACGCCGCCGATCGCGCCGCTGAGGATTTTCGGGAGCTGGCCCATCGCCGCCTGCGTCAGCGCCGCACTTACCGCCTGACCTCCGATGATACCCGTTATCACCTGAACAATGATCGGAAGAAGCGCTTCCATAATGACAATTCCCTCTAATAGCGCCGAATCCTCTGAGTCGGCCGCTGCCCATGAGACCCCGAATTAAACGAAAGTCAAATGAGCGTTTACTGATGCGAGGGCGAAGCATCCACCGACAAAGCTGCCGGCGCGGCGGCGAAGATCCGCAAGACGTGCCTGCGGATCGCACAGAACAAAATCAGGCCGCTCGTCTGGTTGAAACGCAGGCCCAACTCGGGACTGACTGTTGGAACCGCTTCTTGAGAGTCCTTCATTCATACAGCAACGCCGCGCGTCGAAGGACGCGCGGCGTTGCCAATCTTCGCACTGTTTTTTCCGAAATCGATCCCGGTTGGCAGGGCGTTCCTATTCGGCGGCCACCGCATGTTTCGGCTGCACAGCGGCTGAGTAGTCGGCCATCAGTGTCTTTGCAATTTCACCGACCTCGAAGCGGTATGGACCGATCTCCGACACCGGCGTCACTTCCGCGGCTGTGCCTGTGAGGAAGCATTGTTCGAAGCCTTCCAGTTCCTCCGGCATGATGGCGCGCTCGATCAGGTCGAAACCCCGCTTTCTTGCAAGGTCGATGACCGTCCGGCGGGTGATGCCGTCAAGGAAGCAATCCGGCGTCGGCGTGTGGATCTTGCCGTCCTTGACGAAGAACACATTGGCGCCGGTCGCTTCCGCGACCTGCTCGCGCCAGTCGAACATCAGCGCATCGGCATAGCCCTTCGCCTCGGCCGCATGCTTCGACAGCGTGCAGATCATGTAGAGACCGGCCGCCTTCGATTTCGACGGCGCGGTGCGCGGATCCGGTCTGCGGTATTCCGCGATATCGAGGCGAATGCCCTTCAGCTTCTGAGCCGGATCGAAGTAGCTCGGCCACTGCCAGATGGCGATCGCGCAATTGATTCGGTTGTTCTGAGCCGAAACGCCCATCTGTTCGCTGCCGCGCCACGCGATCGGCCGGACATAGGCGTCGACGAGACCCTGCTTTTTCAAGAGCGCCCGGCACGCGTCGTCGATCTCGGCAACGCTGAAAGGAATCTTGAAGCCGAGCAAACGAGCCGATTCATGCAGCCGCTCTGTGTGTTCGGTCAGCTTGAAGATTTCACCGCCGTAGGCGCGCTCCCCCTCGAACACCGCGCTCGCGTAGTGCAGGCCATGTGTCAGTACGTGAATCTTGGCGTCCGCCCATTTGACGAATTCGCCGTTCATCCAGATAAATCCGTCGAGCTGGTCGAAGGGAACGGATGCCATCAATACCTCCCGCGGGCACTTGCCCGAGCGTCATAGTGTTTCGTCTGCCACCCGGCGGCAGACCTTACGCCGACAGGCAAATCGTAGGCGGATAGAGAGGAGAAGGCAAATCAAAGGAAGTTCCAGAAAAACGGCTCAACCTTGCCTTTTCGTTCGCAATCTGTCGAAAAGCTTGGCAAAAATTACCATCGCCCCTAGAATATGTCAACATGGCTGACATAAATTCCAGAACGACCGGGATTCTCAATGATTGAACGCATGCAAGGAGACGCCAATCCCATCAGGACGGCGTTGACGGGAGAAGACGGCATCGACTTCGCGCTCATCGAACTCCTGTTCTTTGCCTATCGCGACTTCACGTCCGATCCGGATCAAATTCTGGCCGACTACAGCTTTGGCCGGGCGCATCACCGGATCCTGCACTTCGTCAATCGGATGCCGGGGCTGACCGTTGCGGAATTGCTGGATGTGCTAAAGATCACCAAGCAGTCGCTGGCGCGCGTGCTGAAGCAATTGATTGACACTGGCCACATCATCCAGGTGCAGGGGCCACGGGATCGTCGCCAGCGCGAACTTTACCCGACCGCCAAAGGGCGTACACTGGCGCTCGATCTCGCGCGGCCACAGTCGCGCCGCATAAGAGAGGCACTAAAAGACGCTGAACCTGGCGACCGTCAAACGGTGGAGCGCTTCCTGAAAGCGATGGTGAACCCCGAACTGAGGGACCAGATAGACAATCTGCCCTAGACCTCCGAAGGGGGCCTGGGAAAGTGCATGGAGAGCATTGACATGACCGAGCCTGTGGCCGTGCCGCACGACGACGCACCGCATCTGCTTGTCGTCGATGACGACACCCGCATCCGCAATCTTTTGAAACAGTTCCTGACAGAGCATGGCTTCCGAATCACGGTCGCCGGCAACGCCGACGAGGCGCGCCGCAAGCTCGCCGGGCTCGATTTCGACCTGATCGTTCTTGACGTGATGATGCCCGGCGAAAGCGGCATCGAGCTCACCAAATCGCTGCGGTCCGAGAAGGACGTTCCAATCCTGATGCTGACGGCTCTGTCGGAAACGGACAGCCGCATCAGCGGTCTTGAAGCCGGCGCGGACGATTACCTGCCAAAGCCCTTCGATCCGCGCGAACTCATCCTGCGCGTGAACAACATCCTGCGCCGCGGCGGCCCGCAGCCGACGCCCAAGCTAGAGCAGATCGTGTTCGGTCCGTACACGTTCCAAATCGCCCGGCGCGAGCTGAAGAAAGGCGGCGAGCCGCTGAAACTCACCGATCGCGAACAGGAGATCCTCGCCATCTTCGCCGAGCGCGCGGGCGAAACGATCCCGCGTCATGAACTGGTCGCGGGGGAATTGGACGTTGGCGAACGCACAATCGACGTGCAGATAAACCGGCTACGCCGTAAGATCGAGCGTGACCCCTCCAACCCGATCTGGCTGCAGACCGTGCGCGGCATCGGCTACCGGCTGAGCGTGGAATAGCAGTCAGGATTTTGCATTCAATTGCCTGGAGCCTGGCCGAATTTCGCCATGGCGGCTGCAAATGGCGACTTGCCGTTCCTGTGCTGACGGACCGGCTTGCACCGGTTCTCAAGATCACCACGTTCACCGCGCCGCCCTGACGAATTCCAGTCAAGCCCCTTGAGGCCGATCCAAGGCAGGTCAAATGAACGAGAAGTCTGAGCCCTCCGCAGCGGCCCCCGACGAGAGTATCGTCGAACAATTGTCGATGATGCATAGGGCGTTCATGGCCTCGCCGGTTCGCAACGCGATCTTCGCGCTGAGTGCAGGCGTTCTCGGCATCATCCTGGCGACTGCCTTCGGCCAAATTGTTCTCAATCGGTGGAACCAGCCCTTCTATGACGCGCTGGAGCGGCGCGATTTGCAGGCCTTTTTCCACCAGCTGGTCATATTCGCCGAAATCGCCGGAGGGCTGCTGATCCTCAATGTCGCGCAGACGTGGCTCAATCAGATGCTGCGGCTAAAGTTGCGCGAAGGGCTGTCGCGTGACCTGATCGGCGAATGGATGCGGCCGCGGCGCGCCTTCCGGCTCGCCAACGCCGGCGCCATCGGCATCAATCCCGACCAGCGCCTGCACGAAGACGCCCGCCACCTGACGGACCTGTCGACCGACCTCGGCATCGGCCTGCTGCAAGCGACCGTTTTGCTGGCGAGCTTTGTTGGCGTGCTGTGGTCGTTGTCATCAGGTTTCGTGTTCCACGCCTGGGGCAGAGAGTTCTCCATTCCAGGCTACATGGTTTGGGCGGCAGTCATCTATGCGGGGATAGCTTCGTGGCTTTCCTGGCTGGCAGGACGGCGGCTGATCAGACTGAATGGTGACCGCTACGCCCGAGAGGCTGATCTGCGGTTTTCGCTCGTGCGTGTCAATGAGCACATCGATGCCATTTCGCTCGCGGCGGGAGAGCCTGACGAGCGGCGGCGTCTTGAGCTGGACCTCGCCGCGGTGCTGGCGGCGACGCGTCACATTATCACGGCAACGGTCAGACTGACCTGGATCACGGCAAGCTACGGCTGGATCACCGTTGTCGCGCCGATCGTGATAGCGGCGCCGGTGTATTTCGCCGGCGACATGACTTTCGGCGGGCTGATGATGGCGGTCGGCGCGTTCAATCAGGTCCACTCGTCGCTGCGCTGGTTTGTCGACCATATCGGTGCGATCGCCGATTGGCGGGCAACGTTGCTCCGTGTCGCCGGGTTCCGGGCTGCGATGCTCAAGGCCGACGAAATGCACGGTGTGGAAAAGCGGATCACATTTGATGACGCCGGTCCCCATCAGATGCGCTTTGAGAATGTGAAGATTGCCTCGCCCGCCGGGTGCACCGAACTCGTCGAACAGGACGTGTCGATCAAAGCCGGCGACCGCGTCCTCGTCACGGGTCATCCGGGCGCGGGCAAGACTCTCTTCTTCCGCGCCATTGCCGGTCTGTGGCCGTGGGGAAGCGGTCGCATCGGCCTTCCGGCAGGCGAGGTAGTGTCCTTTATCCCGCGCACGCCCTACTTCCCGCCGGGCTCGCTGCGCGCGGTGCTTTCCTATCCGCTCGGCCCCGATGCGTTCGCCGACGCAGATCTGATTTCTGTGCTGACGAAAGTAGGTCTGGGCCACCTCGACGGCGCGCTCGACAGGAATGCCCGCTGGGAGCGCGAACTTGGCGAGGAGGAGCAGCGGCTGCTCGCATTTGCGCGGCTCGCCCTGCACAAGCCGCGCTGGGTGGTCATCGACGAGGCGCTGGACAGGCTGAAGGGCAATGCCCGCCAGCGTGTGTTCTCGCTGCTCGAAAATGATCTCGGCGGCGCTACGATCATCAATATTGGCCAAACCGAGCGTGGTACGCGTTTCTTCGAGCGAGAACTGACGCTGGGGATCGATCCGCATGGCCGCACGCTGCGGCCTGTGCAATTCCATCCAGTCGAACCGGGCACAGGAAAGGTGTCAATAGCGGCAGCGAGATGATGCGACGGTCCCTGACCGGACGCGCGGCTGGCGACCGCTATTCCTGCAGAATGCCACGCAGGTCGAGTTTGGTGCACTTGCCGATGAGCATATACGGCATGTTCGCGCTGCCATTGGCCGTGTCGACGTAGCCTATGCCGTAGTTTTCCTGGAAACGGAGTGTTCTGGAGGAAAAGGAAAATCCATTGCCGAGCCCGCCGCAGAGCAACCGGATTGAGCTGTCGGAGAGCCGCAGTGTCGGGCAATAGTGGGTGGGCACGGCGTCACCGATCCGCGTGACCGTGTATTCGTCGCTCATGCCCGGCTGGACGACGAAGACTTTGTCCTCAACGCCGAACGGGCGCACCTGCCATTTGCCGTCGCCCCAGCCGAAACCGGTCGAGAGTTGACCGACGCACAGAAATGCATGGGCATTGGCCTCGGCAATCGGACCGAAGAGCGACAGGCTCGCAGCGGCGGCGATCAGACATTTCATGATTCAAGTGACCAGTTGGCGAACCGCCCGAATCTTCCGTGGGGAATTATTGCCTGACGAGCCTAACCGCAGCTTAACGTGCTGCACGCAATCAGGCCTGCGGCCAGGTTACCGTGGCGCGACACTCTGCTTCGTCTATTATTCGAGCCCCCGGCCCTGTCATTGGAGAAATACCGGATTGTGGCTAAACTATCGGCGCTGGTTCGCGGTTAGGTTTGACGGCGCAGGCGGTGCGGATTGGAAAGGGCGGATGGCGACTTCCGAATTAACGCAGGCAGAACGGGAGCGCTCCCGCTCGCGCCTGGCCTATACGTTCGGCGTGCTGCGCCTGGTTTGGGTGCGTTTCTGGCGGTTCGTGTCGCGCTACATGCCGAAGCGCCTCTACGCGCGCTCGCTGATTATCGTGATCGCGCCGATGATCCTGCTGCAGTCCGTGATCGCGTTCATGTTCATGGAACGGCACTGGCAGACGGTGACGCTACGGCTGTCGCAGGCGGTAACGCGCGATATCGCCGCGATCATCGATTTGATCGAAACCTATCCCCATGACGATGGCTATTCGGATGTCGTCCGAATTGCGCAGGATCGGCTTGCGCTGAAAATCGACATTCTTCCGCCGGATCCGCTGCCTCCGCCGGGCGCGAAGCCATTCTTTTCGATCCTCGATCAGATCCTTTCCTCGGAGATCACGCGGCAGATCAATCGGCCATTCTGGATCGACACGGTCGGCAACTCCAACATCGTCGAGGTCCGGATCCAGCTTGAGGACAAGGTGCTTCGGGTGTTCGCGCGGCGAAGCCAAGCCTATGCGTCCAGCACGCACATCTTCCTGCTCTGGATGGTCGGCACCTCACTGGTGCTGTTGACGATCGCCATCCTGTTCCTGAGGAATCAAATACGACCGATCATGAAGCTCGCGGAGGCAGCGGAGAGTTTCGGCAAGGGCCGGCCGATGCCGCGCGACTTCAAACCGCGTGGCGCTGAAGAGGTGCGCCGGGCCGGCGTGGCCTTCATCCAGATGCGCGAACGTATCGAGCGCCAGATCGAACAGCGCACAGCGATGCTCACAGGCGTCAGTCATGACCTCAGGACGATATTGACCCGCTTCAAGCTGCAGCTTGCGTTGGCCGGACGCAATGCCAACACGGCGGCGCTCGACAACGATATCGACGATATGCAGTCGATGCTTGAGGGCTATCTGGCCTTCGCCCGGGGCGAAGTCTCGGAGGACGCCCAAAGCCTTGACCTCGACCTCTTCTTCAAGAAGCTTGAAGAAGAAGCGAGCTTGAGGGAACGGACCTTGTCTGTCTCGATCAGCGGGCGGCCGGAGGTGCATGTCAGGCCTAACGCTTTTGCGCGCCTGCTCTCGAATATCGCGGGCAACGCCTTCCGCTATGCGATGAATATCGAGATGAAGGCTGTGCACATGCGAGGCTGGCTTACCGTTACCGTTGACGACGACGGGCCAGGCATTCCCGCCGATAAGCGTGAAGAAGTCTTCAAACCTTTCTTCCGCCTCGACGACGCGCGCAACCTGGATTCGAGCGGAACAGGTCTTGGTCTGGCGATCGCCCGTGATATCGCCCGCAGCCATGGCGGCGACATAGCGCTGGGCGACAGCCCAATGGGCGGACTGAGGGCCGTGATCCGGATACCCGCCTAAGAGGTCACCGCTTCTTGGAATCGGTGACATCTCTAGTGTGGTGGATTTGAAGTTCCTGTCATTTCCATGGCATCCGCGTTCAGGAACTTCAAATCCGTAAACCACACGAGATTCAATAAGTTGATAGGGTGGCTTTGAATCCGAAATTCGATCTTGGCCTCGCTCCAAGGTAATACGAATTTCGGATTCGCCACACTAGTGGAACGAATTTGGCATTCGCATCCCATTTGACATCACGCGTCCATTGCGAATGTCAAATTCAAAAGTTCCACTAAAATCGTATGTTTGCTAGTGGTCCTTTGATTCTAACATTCGCCTGAATGGCCCGTATCAATGGGATGCGAATGTTAGAATCCGACCACTAGGTATTTGTTTTCCGCAATTCCGGACGGAAAATCGGTTCCCACTTTTCCTGGAATTGCGATAGGCCGGAAAGGAACTAATCAGAAATCCGGACCGGATCCGGAGACCCGCCGGTGCGTGTCGCAGAGCGACTTCAGATGTGCTCGTACCACGCCGTATTGCAGGGCCTGGTAGGCGTCCTCATAGCCTTCGCTGACAAGGGCCAATTCGATATCCACGCAATCGACATAGTCGCCGCTACGAGCAAGTTGCACGGCTCGCCTTCTGATCTGGTCGATGCGGTTCATTTTAGCCTTCCGGTCAGAAGGCTAAATAATCCCTGGCGCGAAAGGTTCCTGTGGGTTCAGGGGGAATCCTCGTCACTCTTCCAGACTGACCGCCAACAGCGTCGATCCGCCGTCACTTCGTGCCGTTTGCGGCCAGCCAGGCTTCGAGTTGTTTGATTTCGCCTTCCTGGGCAACGATCACAGCCTGGGCAAGACTGCGGATTTCCGGATCATCGCCATACTCCAGGAGGGCTTTAGCCATGTCGATTGCCGCCTGATGATGCGGAATCATGCCGCGCGCAAAATCGATATCGGCATCGCCGCTATATTCCATGGAAGACATTGCGCCATGCATGGTGTCCATCGCAGCCTTATAAGCCTGAGAGGCAGGCGCGTTTGCAGCATCGGCGGCTGGCGCGACGGCACCGTGCACATCGTGCCCTTCCTGCGCAAAGACCGCGACCTGCGCAGTAATGGCAAGCGCGCACGCAGCCACAAGCGGAACGAACAGTTTCTTCATCGATAGTCTCCTTGGGAATTGATATCGGGCCGCGTCCGAGCGATCGGACGAGAAATTCGTGCTCACAGCTTCAGCGTTCGCAGCCTTAGGGCATTGCCGATCACAGAGACCGATGAAAGGCTCATGGCGGCCGCCGCGAGCATGGGCGACAACAGTGTGCCCAACACCGGATAGAGCACGCCCGCCGCCACCGGTACACCGAGCGCGTTGTAGATGAAGGCGAAGAACAGGTTCTGCCTGATGTTGCGGATCGTGGCCTGCGAGAGCGTACGCGCACGTACGATGCCGGTGAGATCGCCTTTGACAAGCGTTATGCCGGCACTTTCGACCGCGACATCCGCTCCGGTGCCCATGGCGATACCGACATCCGCCGTAGCAAGTGCCGGTGCGTCGTTGACGCCATCCCCAGCCATTGCCACGCTCGCGCCTTTGGCCCGGAGTTCGTCCACCAGGGCCCTTTTGTCATCAGGGAGCAGGTCCGCCCGCACTTCATCGATGCCCAACGTCCGAGCGACGGCATCAGCTGTACGGGCACTGTCGCCAGTCGCCATGATGATCTTAAGGCCACTCTCATGCAGTACACGAATTGCCTCGGCCGTCGTCTGCTTGATCGGGTCGGCCACAGCGACCAAACCGGCAAGCTTACCGCCAACGGCGATGAACATCACCGTCTTGCCCTCGGCGCGAAGGGCTTCTGCCTTGGGTTCCAGCGGCCTGATATCGAGTTTCAAATCGTCCATCATGGCCTTGTTGCCCAGCGCGACGGCCTGTCCGGCAATCGTGCCCGCCACCCCCTTACCCGTGATCGCTCCGAAATCCGCGGCATCGCCAATCACAGCCCCGCGCTCGATGGCGCCCCGGACAATCGCCTCCGCAAGCGGATGCTCGGACCCCTTTTCGATACCGGCGGCAAAGCCGAGCAACCGGCTTTCGTCGAAACCGTTCGCGGGCACGACATCGGAAAGCTTCGGCCTGCCTTCGGTCAGGGTGCCGGTCTTGTCGACGATCAGTGTGTCGACCCGCGCGAAGCGCTCCAGCGCCTCGGCTTCCTTGATGAGAACGCCCGCCTGAGCGCCTCGCCCGGTCGCCGTCATGATCGACATCGGTGTTGCGAGCCCGAGCGCGCAAGGACAAGCGATGATGAGTACCGACACGGCAGACACGATCGCATAGGCCAGACTGGGCGGAGGCCCGAATAGCGCCCATGCGGCGAATGCCAGGACAGCGACCAGAATGACAGCCGGCACGAACCAAGATGAAACCCGGTCCGCCAGCCCCTGGATGGGCGCGCGGGACCGCTGCGCCTTGGCGACCATTTCGACGATCTGTGAAAGCACCGTGTCGGCACCGACCTTGTCGGCCTGCATGACAAGGGTGCCGTTCTTGTTAAGTGTGCCGCCGGTGACACGGTCCCCGCCCGTCTTCTCGACCGGGACAGGTTCGCCAGTGATCATCAACTCGTCGACCGACGAGCGGCCTTCGGTGACGACGCCGTCCACCGGAATGCTGTCTCCCGGCCTGACGCGCAAGAGATCGCTGGGTTGGACGACATCCAACGGCACGTCGGTTTCGGAACCATCACCGTCGATGCGGCGCGCGGTCTTGGGCGCAAGGTCGAGCAATGCGCGGATCGCTGAACCGGTGCGCTCTCGCGCCTTGAGTTCCAGCACCTGCCCAAGAAAGACCAGCGCGACAATGACCGCGGCGGCCTCGAAATAGACCTGGACCGAGCCGCCATGGCCTCGAAGCTCATGTGGAAAGACATCAGGCATCAGCGTGGCGACGAGACTGTAGAGATAGGCTGTGCCGACGCCGATGGAGATCAACGTCCACATGTTTGGACTGCGGTTGAGGATCGATTCGTAGCCGCGATGGAAGAACGGAATCGCGGCCCACAAGACGACCGGCGTCGCCAGCGCCAACTCGAGCCATACCGCAGCACGCTCGCCGATCCACTCGCGGACGGGCAGTCCAAGCATCGGGCCCATGGCGATGACGAGAAGCGGCATTGAGAGCGCAGCGCTCACCCAGAAGCGGCGTGTGAAGTCGACCAGTTCCGGATTGGGTCCTTCGTCTCCCGTAGGCACGCCCATCGGCTCCAGCGCCATGCCGCAGAGCGGACAGGAGCCGGGCTTGTCGCGCACGATCTCCGGGTGCATCGGACAGGTATATTGCGTGCCTTTCGGCATCGGCGACGCTGCCGGCCGGTCGCCCAGATATTGCTGCGGGGCCGCCTCGAACTTCGCCTTGCAGCCGGCAGAGCAGAAATAGAAGCCCTGCCCTTCGTGACGGGCAAAATGCCTGGCCGTAGCGCGGTTCACACTCATTCCGCAGACCGGGTCGATGGAAGTCAGATATTTCCCTGGTTCACTGGAGAACTTGTTCTGGCAGGATGTGCTGCAAAAATGGAAGGTGTGGCCGCCATGTTCGGCGATCGGCTTCCCGGAATCGGGATCGACTGTCATGCCACACACGGGATCGCGTATGACGGTCTCTGCGATCTCAACCGGTCTGCCCGCGCAGCAACTGCCATGTGCATGGCCGCGATCATGATGCCGGTGGCTAGTGTCGCTCATAGCTGATTCTCGTGTAACCTTCGTCACATGGCCTACAGCTAGTCCTTCCAGTAACTGGAAGGTCAAGTGGCGACGAGTGCGGACAGGCCCGAAACCGGAGGCAGCCGAAAAACATTCAGGGCCGTCGGATTTGCACACGCTTCTCGGGGTCAGGGAACAACGCTGATCCGTCAGCACCGAAGTCGACCGGGAGAAGTGAGGCTCTATCAAGTGGCAACGCTGATACGATCACTGCCGCAGGCTCAGAAAAGCCGTCCGCCGTTAGGCACTTTTCGTTCGATCGCCGCCAGCACCACGTCGCCGTCCTCGTCCGGCATGCCGAGTGTGAGCACTTCGGACATGAACCTTCCGATCTGGCGCGGCGGGAAATTGACGACTGCCATCACCTGCCGGCCAATGAGCGTTTCAGGCGAATAGTATTTGGTGAGCTGCGCCGAGGATTTCTTGATCCCGATCTCGGGTCCGAAATCGATCTTCAGCTTGAAAGCTGGCTTCCGCGCCTCCGGGAAGGGCTCAGCTTCGACGATCGTGCCGCCGCGGATGTCGACACGATCAAAATCGGCAAATGTGATCTCTGACTTTCTCGCCCCGCCGGAGGTCATCGCCGGAAACCTCAGGCGTTGCCGAATGTCTCGAAAAGGACGCTGGAGAGCGCGTCCTTGGCCGAAGTGCCCGACCAGACAACAAACTGGAAGGCCTGGAAATAGCATTCGCAAGCCTCGAGCGCACTCGAGAGCAGCACCTCGACCTGCTGGCTGGTCGGCTCAGCCCCGCCCGCCAGCAACAACGACTGCCGGAACATAATGGCGCCCTCCTGCTCCCACAGATCGAAATGGCCGAACAGCATCTGTTCGTTGATGAGTGAAAGCAGCCGCATCACTTCGAGTGCGCGGTTTTCCGGCACCTTGATGTCGAACGCGCAAGCCAGATGCAGCGCCTCGAAATCCTCCATCCAGGAAAAGGACACCTGGTAGTCGGTCCAGGTGCCGGCGACCGAAATGGAGATCTCGTCATCGCCCGTACGTTCGAATGACCAGTCATTATTGTGCGCGACCTGCTCGATGACGTCGACCGGGTGACAGTCACGTGCAAGTTCGATTTCAAGGAGTTCCATAAAAAATGCGTCCTGTCGTTCTGGGAGCGCCACCGCCCGCTCCGGGAGGGCACACGACACAATCGAAACTCAAGCGGCGGGCAGGAAGCAACACGACATCCCCAAGCCGGAACTCCGCTGCCCGGCGCATGACCCGTCCCCGAATCATGCAACAAATTCAGTGTATTGATGCGGAGTTAACGCGCCAGCCCTTTTTCGTGTCCCCACATCGGAGGGTGTGGACAGCGACTGTCGCAATGATTCATGCAAGCCGGGTAAGGGATTCACGACAAAGCGTTTTTTGACTCCGCCCGTCCCGCGAAGCCCGCGAAATTATTTTTTTGAAGATGGCCTTGCGGACCGTTTCGACCCCGTTTCGGCGGCTCCGGCCGGTTCTTCACCCGCCGTCATCGACAGCCTTGCCTCGAGTGCGGCGATCCGTGCTTCCAGCTTCTTGTTCTCGGCGCGCGCCTTGAGCCCCATCTCGCGCACCGCCTCAAACTCTTCCCGCTGCACCATCTCCATGGAGTTGAGGAGGCGCTCGGCCTGCGCCTTGAAGGCGTTCTCGACCTCGCGGCGCACACCTTGCGCGGCCCCCGCCGCATCCGTCATCAGCTTGGCGAATTCATCGAGAATGCGGTTCGATCCGGTCGGCATGGCAAAACCTCACATGTTTCAATCGAGGTAGTGCCAGAAGGCACAGAATGCAAGGCGGATGCTGGCGCGGGAGATACGACGAAGCGCCTTGAACGGACCAATAATAGTTATTAAAACTATCACGACAGGAGGAACACGATGCCTATAAGCGCCGATCTTGGTCCCCAATTGGAAGACTATGTTTCGCTTCTGGTGAAAAAAGGCCGCTATAATTCGAAAAGCGAGGTCCTGCGCGAGGGACTTCGCCTTCTGCAGGAACGCGAAAAGAGAACTCGACGCGCTGGACCTGGCTATCGCGCGCGGCATTGCGGATGTCGAGGCTGGGCGCGTAATTCCCCTTGATGAGGCATTCGCGCGCTTGCGGTCGCGCCTAGGAGTGCAGAGCGACGACAAATGAGAGTCGTCATCTCCGAAGTTGCGTGGGCCGACCTGCTCAACATCGGTATCAATATCAAAAAGGACAATCCGGCGAGAGCCGATACATTCCTGGATGAACTTTATTCGCGCTGTCAAAATCTCGGCGTGATGCCGCGCGCCCATTCGCTTGTCGGCGGCTATGAAGAGGCAGGCATTCGCCGCTGCGTCCACGGCAAATATCTGATTTTCTATCGCATTAAGGCCGAAACCGTGGAAATCCTGCATGTGCTCCACGGCGCGATGGACTACGAGTCTCTTCTCTTCCCAGAGAATTAGTGGCGCCGGCAAAAGGTCCGAGGCTGCCTTGACCCCGCCAATCCACTGCAGCATGGTCCGCGCCCAACCGCAACCGCCGCAACGAGCCCCCGATTGACTGAATATTTTGCATTGCCGCTGGCAGCTCTTGCTTTTCCGAACATCGACCCGGTGATCATCACGATCGGCCCGGTGGCGATCCATTGGTATGGCCTTGGCTATATCGTCGGCATTCTGTTTGCATGGTGGTATGCCAAGCGGCTGGTGACGAACTCCCGGCTCTGGCCGGAAGGCATAACGCCGATGAAGCCCGAGGACTTGGACGACTTCATCCTGTGGGCAGCAATCGGCGTCGTGGTTGGTGGCCGGCTTGGTTACATCCTGTTCTACGACTTGCAGCGTTATTTGACGAACCCGCTGGATATCGTCGCGGTATGGCAGGGCGGCATGTCGTTCCACGGCGGCTTTGCCGGCACAACGCTGGCAATGATCCTGTTTGCCCGTTCGCGCGGCATCAGAGTGTGGACGCTGTTCGATGTGGTGGCTGCTGGAGCCCCGGTTGCGCTTGGGCTGGTTCGCTGCGCCAACTTCATTAATTCCGAACTCTGGGGCCGCATGACGGATGTGCCATGGGCCGTTATATTCCCGACCGGCGGGCCCTTCCTGCGCCATCCAAGCCAGCTCTACGAGGCTGCACTCGAAGGTCTCGTCCTTTTCCTTGTGCTGCGTCTACTGACGCATGTCTTCCTGAAACTTAAGTCGCCGGGTTTCGTCGCCGGCGCATTCGTCACCGGCTATGGCCTTTCGCGCATTTTCGTCGAGTTCTTCCGGGAGCCGGATGCACAACTCGGCTACCTGTTCGGTGGTTGGCTGACGATGGGCATGGTGCTTTCGCTTCCCATGGTGCTGATCGGTTTGTGGGCCATGGTGACAGCCAGACCGAACCCAAAGCACGTAGCCGCATGACGCCCCTTGGCGAGCGCATCGCCGGCCTCATCCGGGCTGCCGGGCCTCTGCCGATCAGCCAGTATATGGCGATCTGCCTTTTCGATCCCGGGGCCGGCTACTATTCATCGCGCGAGCCCTTCGGCCGCAGCGGCGACTTCATCACCGCCCCTGAAGTCAGCCAGATGTTCGGCGAACTGGTCGCTGTTTGGCTGCGAACCGCATGGGAGGCGGTCGGCCGCCCGTCGCCAGTCACCTTCGCGGAGATCGGCCCCGGCCGCGGCACCTTGATGAAGGATATGTTGCGGACGCTGGGGAAACTCGATCCGGCGCTTGTGGACCTTGCTGACTTTGCGATGGTCGAGACCAGCAAGCGCCTAGCCGAAATCCAAAAGGCCACGCTTCAAGGCACTTCGGCTCGGATCGACTGGCACGAGAGTGTCGATACCCTGCCGGGATCGCCCCTCATCATTGTAGGAAACGAACTTTTCGACGCCATTCCGATCAGGCAGTTCGTTAAATCGGCTGGAGCATGGCGCGAACGGGCGATCGGGCTGGATGACGCCGGCAGGCTAATTTTTGTCGCGGCGGCAGGCGCCCCCGATACGACGCTGCTGCCCCCGGGTGCCGATACCGCGCCCGCGGGGGCGATCATGGAATTCGCTCCGGCACGAGCAGCGTTGATGGAGAAGATCGCCGCTCGCATCGCTGCGAAATGCGGTGCGGGACTGTTCATCGACTATGGCTACGCCGAGCCAGCCGTCGGCGACACTCTTCAGGCTATGAGAAAGCATCAATATGAGGACGTGCTGGCCAGTCCAGGCGAAGCCGACCTCACCGCGCATGTGGATTTTTCCGCGCTTGCCAACGTTGCGCGCCGGCAAGGGTTGACGGCGCACCTGATTGACCAAGGTGACTTCCTGCTTGGCATGGGCCTCATCGAGCGCGCCGGCAGGCTCGGCGCCCACGCCGACGAAGCGACCCGAGAGAAGCTGCAAGGTGAGGTCGACCGGCTGGCCGACCCGAACCAGATGGGGACGTTGTTCAAGGCGCTGTCTGTCTCCGCCAAAGGCGTCGCGCTCTCGCCCTTCGCGCAATCGGATTGACTTGCCCCCAGCCCATGCCGCACTGTCCGGCCTCCCGATCGAGGTTCATGTCGCCGAAAGTGCCTTGACGAATCCCGCCCCCACTAAGACAAGGCGACCATGCTGACCCAGACAAAGCCGGAACCGATCCGGTCTCCAATGTTTGACAAAGCGGCGGAAGCCGGCATTCGCCACGGCTTCTTCACGCGTACAGGCGGTGTGTCGGAGGGTATCTACCGGGGCCTCAACACCGGCGTCGGGTCCAAGGACGATCCGCAAAAGGTGGCGGAAAACCGCAACCGTGTTGCCGCCTGGATGAACGTAGCGCCTGATTCTCTGCTTTCGGCCCATCAGATTCATTCGCCTGACGTGATCGTCGTGCGCGAGGCCTTCCTATCGCCGCGGCCGCAGGCGGATGCGATGGTGACCGACCGTCCGGGACTCGCCCTCGGCGTCTCCACAGCCGATTGCGGCCCGGTGCTGTTTGCCGATCCGGAAGCGCGCGTCATCGGCGCGGCACATGCCGGCTGGAAGGGAGCGCTGACAGGCGTTCTTGAGAACACGATCACGGCAATGGAGGGGTTAGGCGCAAAGCGCGACCGCATCATTGCGGTGCTCGGTCCGTCGATCAGCCAGGCGAACTACGAAGTGGGCGTGGAATTCGTGGAGCGCTTCACCGGGGCCGATCCGCGCAACGCTCAATACTTTGCTCCTTCGGCAAGAGCTGCCCATGCGATGTTCGACCTGAACCTTTATACTGTCGAGCGCCTCGGCCGCACGGGCGTGCGAACAGGCTATGTCGGCCGCTGCACCTATGCCGAAGAAGATCTGTTCTACTCCTACCGACGCGCCACCCACCGTAGTGAAGCGGACTACGGACGGCTGATCTCGGCAATTGCACTGGAGAACGACTGATGGCTCTACACTTCGAGCGCGCGGAATATGACGCACGGCGCGACCGGCTGATGATCGATATGGCCGAAAAGAAGCTCGACGCCGTTCTGCTCTTCGCGCAGGAAAGCATGTACTGGCTCACAGGCTACGACACGTTCGGCTTCTGCTTTTTCCAGTGCCTAATAGTGAAGGCGGACGGCTCGATGGTGCTTTTGACCCGTTCGGCCGACCTGCGCCAGGCGCGCCACACCTCCATTATCGACAACATCGTTCTGTGGACCGACCGCGACGGCGCCAATCCGGCGGTCGATCTACGCAACCTGCTCAACGAGCTCGACCTTCTCGGCGCGCGAATCGGGATCGAATACGACACGCACGGGCTCACTGCCTTCAATGGCCGCCGCCTCGACGAGCAGATGCAGACCTTTGGCCAGATTGCCGACGCTTCGGGCATCGTCTCGCGGCTACGCCTGTTCAAGAGCCCGGCCGAAATCAAGAAATCGGAAAAGGCGGCAGCCCTGGCCGACGACGCACTCGATGCGGCGCTTCCGCTGATAAAGCAGGGCGGCGACGAGGGCGCGATTCTCGCTGCCATGCAGGGAGCGATCTTTGCTGGCGGAGGCGACTATCCGGCCAACGAATTCATCATCGGCTCAGGATCGGAAGCATTGCTCTGCCGCTACAAGGCTGGCCGGCGAAAGCTCAACAAAAATGACCAGCTGACCCTCGAATGGGCCGGCGTCTTCCATCACTATCACGCCGCGATGATGCGCACTGTACTGACAGGCAAGGTGTCGAAGCGGCATCAGGAGCTTTACGACGCCGCGCGAGCGGCGCTGCTAGCGGTTGAAAAAGCGATGACCCCGGGCAACACCTTTGGCGATGTCTTCGATGCGCATGCCCGCATTATGGAAGCGCGCGGGCTCACCAAACACAGGCTGAACGCCTGCGGCTATTCGCTCGGAGCCCGTTTCACGCCATCCTGGATGGACATGCCGACGTTCTATCAAGGCAATCCGGAGCCGATTACACCCGACATGACGCTGTTTGCACACATGATCATTATGGACTCCGAAACCGAAACCGCTATGACGCTCGGGCGCACCTACCTGACGACCGATACACAGCCGAAGCCGCTCTCACGTCATGATCTCGACTTGATCGTGCAATGAATCCCTTGTGGTAGAGTAAGTGTCAGGTATGGGTTTGGAGTTTGACGAAATGAGACGATCCGCCGCTACGGCCATTCTTTGCATTGCCGCATCGGCCCTTGGCGCATGCACCAGCACCGAGCAGGCGCTGGACCCCTCCGCGATCACACCGCCGCAACAATCCTCACCCGCCGCCACCGCTTCGATCACCGGTCCTGCCGCGCAGCAAGAAGCCGCGACCGCGGGATCGACGACTGGGCAGACCGCTGCGGTCGGTTCCAAGGCCCGCGTGCAGATCGCGCCGATCGTCGGCGCGACGGTGGAGGCCGCGGGACCGCTGAGCCAGTACATTACGAAGCGAGCTCGTGTACGTGGCATTGCGCTCGCCGGCAGCGCCGACAAGACGACCACCCATGTCCTGAGAGGTTATTTCTCCGCGATCTCCGAGGGCAAGGAAACGACGGTGATCTATGTGTGGGACGTACTCGATCCAGCGGGCAATCGCCTTCACCGTATCCAGGGCCAGCAGAAAACGCCGACAACCAAAGGAGGCGAAGGCTGGGCGTCGGTTACCGACACGACGATGCAGGGGATTGCAGACGAGACGATCGATCAGCTCGCCGCCTGGCTATCGACGCCGGCGGGGTGACCCATCGCCGCGCGACATCACCCGTTTTTGACGGTGCAGACTCGGATTCCTGCCTTAGGCGCTTGCAATAGCGGCTGGCGACGCTAAAAGCCCGTCCATATCCGGGTTGCGGCTCTCGCCAGGGACACTGCATGAAACTTTTCGCGGGCAATTCCAATCGGGTGCTGGCCGAGGCCGTCGCTCGCTATCTCAACATCCCAATTGGAAAGGCTACCGTCAGGCGCTTCGCCGATCAGGAAATCTTCGTCGAGATCCAGGAGAATGTGCGCGGCGAGGATGTCTTCATCCTGCAGTCCACTTCGTTTCCCACGAACGACCATCTGATGGAATTGCTGATCATGATGGATGCGTTCATGCGCTCGTCGGCGCGTCGCATCACGGCGGTGATCCCCTATTTCGGCTACGCGCGGCAGGATCGGCGCGCCTCCGGCCGCACGCCGATTTCGGCCAAGCTGGTCGCCAACATGATCACGCGCGCCGGCGCTGACCGCGTGTTGACGCTCGATCTCCACGCCGGCCAGATCCAGGGCTTTTTCGATATCCCGACCGACAATCTCTTCTCCGTGCCGGTGATGGCGCGCGACGTGAAGTCGAAATACAAACAGCTTGCAAACGTCATGGTGGTATCGCCTGACGTCGGCGGCGTAGTGCGCGCTCGCGCGCTGGCCAAGCGGATCGATGCCCAGCTCGCCATCGTCGACAAGCGCCGCGAGCGGCCGGGCGAATCCGAAGTGATGAACGTGATCGGCGATGTGAAGGGCAAGGATTGCCTGCTGATCGACGACATCGTCGATTCCGGCGGCACACTCTGCAACGCAGCCGACGCCTTGCTGGCGAAGGGCGCCAGCAGCGTTACCGCCTATATCACGCACGGCGTGCTGTCGGGTGGCGCAACGGCCCGCATCACCGGTTCCAGGCTCCAGGAACTGGTGATCACAGACTCCATCCAGCCGACACAGGCCGTTGTCGACGCAAGCAACATCCGCGTCGTTTCGATCGCCGATCTCATCGGCGAAGCCATTTCGCGCACGGCAACCGAGGAATTGGTGTCGAGCCTGTTCGACTGATTGTCGCTCGCCTCGTCGCTCGACGTCGCTGATCATATTCCCTGCAGGCGCCATGCCACCCCCGCTAGAGCAGCAATACACAGAACGACAATCATATTGACCTGGCAGCGGATGAGCGCGACGCCGGCGGCCACGGCGATCACGGCCGCTGCAACGTCGAAAGTCGCGAAATCGGGAATCGGGATCGTGAAAGGCCCGACCTCTGTCTTCCCGACGTCGGCAAAAAGCACATGCAATGAAAACCAGACCGCCAGGTTGGCGATGATGCCCACGACCGCCGCCGTTATCGCCGACAGTGCGCTCGCGAGCCAACGGACATGCCGGAGTGTCTCGACGTAGGGCGCACCGACGAAAATCCAAAGAAAACACGGCACGAAAGTGAACCACAGGGTGACGGCCGCGCCCGCGATGCCGCCCGCCAGCGGAGCAAGTCCGGAGAGGCGCGCGCCGCCAAGGAAGCCGACAAAGACGAGGACGAGGATCAGCGGACCCGGCGTGGTCTCGGCCAGACCGAGACCGGTCAGCATCTCGTCGGGTTTCAACCAGCCATGCACCTCGACTGCCTGCTGCGCGACATAGGCGAGGACGGCATAGGCGCCGCCGAACGTGACCGCAGCCATCTCGGAGAAGAACGCCGCTTCAACGACGAAAACATGCCTGCTGCCGAGCCAGGCATGAAGCAGGAGCAGCGGCCCGAACCAGACCGCCAGCCAGACGGCCAGCGAGGAGAAGAAACGCCTCGCGCTGGGTCGGGTCCATTCGGGCATCACGTAAGTCTGTTCTGCCTGATCGGCCGACCCATTGCCGTTGTCTTTCGACCGGTAGCCGGCGGCGTACACAAGGGCGCCGCAAGCCGCAGCCGCTGCGATGATGATCGGAAAGGGAACCTTGAGAAAGGCGATAGCCACAAAGGCAGCAACCGCCAGGCCCACCATGAGGCGGCTCTTCAGCGCACGCTTCGTGACTTTGATCAGTGCCTCGAGCACGACGGCGAGCACGGCCGCTTTCAGCCCGAAGAGCAGACCCTGAACGAGCACAACGTCACCAATCGTCAGGTAAACCGCCGACAAAATCGTGATAACCAACGCGCCCGGCAGAACGAAAAGTAACCCGGCCGCCAGCCCGCCCCGAACGCCATGCAGCAGCCAGCCGGCATAGGTGGCAAGTTGCATGGCTTCCGGGCCGGGCAATAGCATGCAGTAGTTCAGCGCGTGCAGGAACCGCTGCTCGTCGAGCCAATTTTTTTCATCGACGAGGACGCGATGCATCAGCGCGATCTGGCCGGCCGGCCCGCCAAACGACAGCAGGCCGATCCGGGCGAATACGCCCGTCGCTTCGGAAAACGAAGGAGAGGTCGTGACCTGCACGGTATTCATCTACGCCGCCTTCGAAGGCCAGTTGTGCGTCTCCGCCGCGGCGTATCGGCACCAGCCATAAAGCGCATCGTAAATGACCATGCCCTTTTCAAGCTGCCGTAGATCGTCGGCTTCGACAGCCGAAAGCCCGAGCGATATGGCCAGAAGGCCCGCCGCTTGCGGCTCAAGCTCCATGCGTGCCGTGTCGGCGCCGCGGACGATCCGCGCCAGATGGAGGAGCGCCGGATCCGAAAGGCCGAATTCCGCGATCAGCGTATCGAAAGTGCATTCCTCGCCGCGATGAGAATAGTGCACGTCCTTGATATCGTAGGGAATCGCGCCGGTCTCGTCGGCGACGTCCTTGACCCATTCGGCGGCGACGAAATGGAACACGGCCAGGGGATCGACAAAGCGGCGAATGAGCCAAGGACAGGCAATGCGATCGATCTTGGGCCGCTCCCTCGTCACCCAGAGGCTCGGGTTCGGCAAACCCGGTTCGAGACTGTGCGCCTCCCGGGCCACCAGCATTCCTCCGGCCGCGGTCCAGGCCTCAATGCCGCCTTCCAGCATGAGAGCATCGGCGCCGGCCGCCGCCAGACGCGTTACGGCGATCTCGCTGACATTGTGGCCATGGGTGCAGTAGATCACGATCTGTACTCGATCTGGCAGGTGCGGTAGCCATTCGTCGGTCCGCATATGGTCCCGCCACAGCGCGCCCGCGATGCGCGTGGGCGATGAAGCAAAGGCATCGGCCCGGCGCACATCGACGATCAACGGGCATCGGTCGGTGCCGATCAGAGGAATAAGTTCTTGGGGTGAGATTCTACGAGGCATGGTTTTCCTCCGCACAAACTTGCGAAGGCGGAACTTGGGCCGAAGCCTCACGGGGAGTCCACCATGCCCCCGGCAAAAGAAGCATAGGAGCATGCCAGCCCGCTATCAACAGGAATCCTATAGCGCCGCGTGTGCTTTCAGAGGCAAGAAGGCCGGCAGCCGAGCAATCTTGCGCTCTGATCCTCCTTCCGCTATAGAGCCGCCACCCGCGTAGACACCCTTGGAGGCAACGCGGATGAGGGCCGCGGAATGCGGCTTTCGACATTTTCGACGCCTGCGCACGCGCAGTGACTGAAAATGCTCCAATAAAACGCGAAAGGAAATGCCATGAGCGAGACATACGAGCTCAAGGCCGAAGCGCGCGAACAGGTCGGTAAGGGGTCCGCCCGTGCAGTTCGTCGCAACGGTAAAGTGCCTGCAGTCATTTACGGCGACAAGCAGCCTCCCCTGGCGATCGCCTTGTCCTACAAGGACGTCTACTACAAGATCCACGGCGGCGGCTTCATGACCACCATCGCCACGATCGATGTCGGCGGCAAGAAAATCCAGGTCCTTCCGAAGGACTACCAGCTAGATCCCGTCCGGGACTTCCCGATGCATGTCGATTTCCTGCGCATCGGCAAGGACACGGAAGTGAACGTCGATGTTCCGGTCCACTTCATCAATGAAGAGAAGTCGCCCGGTATCAAGCGCGGCGGCGTGCTGAACATCGTGCGTCACGAAATCGAGTTGCACTGCCCGGCCAACGCGATCCCGGAATTCATCACCATCGATCTCACCGGCAAGGATATCGGCGAACTCGATCCACATCTCCGCGGTCAAGTTGCCCGCAGGCGTGCGTCCGGTCATCCACGAGCGCGACTTCACGATCGCCACGGTCGCCGGCTCGTCCGCGATGAAGCCGGAGCCTGTCGAAACGGCCGAAGTCGTCGAAGAGACGGAAGAGGCCGCGACCGAGGAGTAAGCCTCCGAGCCGGAGAGAGTTGGAGCCATGCTGCTTTTTGCTGGTCTCGGCAACCCCGGCGCGAAATATGCGAACAACCGGCACAATGTCGGTTTCATGGCGGCGGACGCTATTGCCCGCCGCCATTCCTTTTCGCCCTGGTCACGAAAATTCCAGGCCGAGATCACCGAAGGCAAGCTGGCCGGCGAAAAGATCATTCTCATAAAGCCGCAGACATTCATGAACCTTTCCGGCCAGGCGGTCGGCGAGGCGATGCGCTTTTACAAGCTCGAACCGTCCGCCGTGACAGTGTTCTATGACGAAATCGACCTCGCGGCGGGCAAGGTGCGCGTTAAGACCGGCGGCGGAGCTGGCGGCCACAATGGCATCCGCTCCCTCGACCAGCACATCGGCAAGGACTACCGCCGTGTCAGGATCGGCGTCGGCCATCCGGGCGTCAAGGAAATGGTGCATGGCCATGTGCTCGGCGATTTCGCCAAGGGCGACAAGGAATGGCTGGAGGCGCTGCTCGACGCCGTTGCCGTGAATGCCGAAATGCTCGCCAAGGGTGACGAAAGCGGTTTTATGAACCGTGTGACGCTCAATCTTCGTGAAACGCTGACGCCGACGGGCGACCACGATCGCCCTCCTCCGAAGGAGAAGAAGGCTGAGAGCCACATCCGTCAGGCGCGGAAGCATGAACCCGCCGTCAAGGTCCCCGAGACAGGTCCAATGGCGGCAATGCTGAAGAAGCTGTTTGGCAGCAAGGAGTGACGGCGTCGATCGTTGCTATGAGTATCGTAGCCTTGACGATCATCGCCCCTTTCCCCCATAGCCCTGACCAACTTCTGACTTTCCGATAGGACCGAGATTATGGGTTTCAAATGCGGCATCGTTGGTTTGCCCAACGTTGGCAAATCGACGCTTTTCAACGCGCTGACGAGAACGGCCGCGGCGCAAGCTGCCAACTATCCGTTCTGTACCATCGAGCCGAACACCGGCGAAGTGGCGGTTCCCGATCCGCGCCTCCAGAAAATCGCCGCGATCACGAAATCGAAGGAGATCATTCCGACCCGCATTTCCTTCGTCGATATCGCCGGCCTGGTGCGTGGAGCATCCAAAGGCGAAGGCCTGGGCAACCAGTTCCTCGCCAATATCCGCGAGGTCGATGCGATCGTGCACGTGCTGCGGTGTTTCGAGAATGACGACATCACCCATGTCGAGGGGCGCATCGATCCCGTTGCGGATGCCGAGACCGTCGAAACCGAGCTGATGCTTGCCGATCTCGAAAGTCTTGAGCGGCGTATCGTGCAAATCCGCAAGCGCGCGACCGGCAAAGATAAGGAGGCGCTCACGGCGCTGCCGCTTATGGAAAAGTCGCTCGAGCTGCTGCAGGAAGGCAAGCCGGTGCGCGTGCTTCTCAAGGGCATAGCGGCCGAGGACCTGAGCATTCTGCAGGGCCTCAACTTGCTCACGTCGCACCCGGTTCTCTACGTCTGCAACGTCGCCGAAGCTGATGCGGCCACCGGCAACGAGCATACCCGGGCAGTCGAGATGATGGCCGAGACGCAGGGCGCCCGGACGGTGGTGATTTCGGCCGCGATCGAAGCCGAAGTAGCGCAGTTACCCGACGACGAGGAACTGGAATTTCTGGCCTCGATGGGGCTGGAAGAACCCGGCCTCGACAAGCTGATCCGCGCTGGCTACGAACTGCTCGACCTGATCACTTATTTCACTGCCGGACCGAAGGAAACGCGCGCCTGGACGGTCCAGAAGGGCACCAAAGCGCCGCAGGCGGCGGGCGTCATCCATACCGACTTCGAACGCGGCTTTATCCGCGCGCAGACCATCGCCTTTAACGACTTCGTGACGCTTGGCGGCGAGGTTGCCGCCAAGGAAGCCGGCAAGGCCCGTGACGAGGGCAAGGAATATGTCGTCCAGGACGGTGATGTGCTGTTGTTCAAATTCAACACGTGAACGCTGCAAACCGCCCAAGTCCAGATCGATATCGTTGGCTTGACCTCATGAAGCGTCGGGGCTATGCGGCTCATGCATCCTGCGGCCTTTCATGAGAAAACCGCTCTTGCAGTCCTGAAACAGCGTCCCGACGACGCGCCTCTTGCCCGACACAAGGGAGACCCGGCGATGATCAAGGCATTCGTCGTGGACAATGGCCGATTGCGCTTCGTGGATAGCCTGACGGCCAATCGCGACCAGGTCGTTTGGGCGGACCTTCTCGTACCCACAAAGGAAGAGGAAGCCGAGATCGAGTTGTGGATCGGCGTCGGCATTCCGACCCGAGAAGAAATGGAGGAGATCGAGATTTCGAGCCGCCTCTATATCGAGAACGGCGCCTATTTCATGACCGCGACGCTGCCTGCTCACTCTGACGGCGACGATCCAGTGATGTCGCCGGTAACCTTTGTCCTTGCCGGCAACCGGCTCGTCACTGTCCGCTACCATGAGCCGCGCGCCTTCCAAACTTTCCCGATGCGCGCCGAGAAAGTCGCGGTCGGGTGCACCAACGGCGTGACCGTCCTCGTAAGCCTTCTTGAAGCGATCGTTGATCGCCTGGCGGATATTCTCGAACGCGCGGGCCGCGATATCGAGGTCATCTCGCACGACATCTTTCAGTCCACCGAAACCAAGGCGTCCAAGCGGGACCGCGACTTTCAGAAATTGCTCGTGCGGATCGGACGGAAGGAAGAACTGGCGTCGGACCTGCGTGACAGCCTCATGACACTTCAAAGGCTGACGGGGTTCCTTGGCAACGCGATCAATCTCGACAAGAAAGGCAAGGATCTCAGTGCGCGGGTAAAGACGCTTGCGCGCGACGTGTCGTCCCTCACCGACCACATTTCGTTCATGTCCCAGAAGATCACCTTCTTGCTCGATGCGACGCTTGGCATGATCAACATCGAACAGAACGGCATCATCAAAATCTTTTCGGTAGCGGCTGTCGTGTTCCTGCCGCCGACGCTCGTCGCTTCCGTTTATGGGATGAATTTCGACATCATGCCGGAACTAAAGTGGATCCTCGGCTACCCGTTCGCGATAGGACTGATGGTGCTGTCGGCGATATTGCCGTTCCTGTATTTCAAGCGGCGAGGCTGGCTGTAGTCCGATGGACTTTGTCCCAGCGGGAACCGCTTCTGCCCTTCAGCGCCGGACTGGGAAAGTGAAATTCAACGTCAATGGGATTTTCGGGATGGCTGGCAAGAAATGGGCATATGAGGATTTGGTGGAAGGCCGTACGGTCGCGCTCGGATCGAAGACCGTCACCGCCGGGGAAATCGTCGAATTTGCCAGCGAGTTCGATGCGCAGCCGATGCATCTCGATGAGGAAGCGGGAAAAGCAAGCATCCTCGGCGGTCTTTCGGCTTCCGGTTGGCACACCTGCGCCATGTTCATGCGGCTGCTCTGCGACGGCTTTCTGCTCGATTTCGACATCGCAAGGTTCGCCGGGGCTGGACTATGTACGTTGGAAAAAGCCCGTGCTCGCCGGTGATCGCCTAACCGGCCGGAGCACTGTATTGGCCAGGCGCACGTCGAAATCAAAACCAGGCCTTGGTTTCGTGACGATCAAGAGCGAACTGCAAAACCAGCGTGGCGAGACAGTTCTGGAGATGGAAAACACCGGCATGTTCCTGACCCACGAGGCAGCCGTATGACTTCTCGACGAATTCTTTGGCATCGGCGTCACCACAGTCCTTGGCTCGCACAAATTCGAGCCTGAGGCGATCAAAGCCTTCGCCAACAAATATGACCCGCAGCCCTTCCATGTCAGCGAAGAAGCGGCAATGCGCAGTGTCTTCGGACGGCTCTGCGCTTCCGGATGGCACACCGCCGCCACTTGGATGAAGTACAACCTGGCCGCTTCCATGGAGACCGACGAGAAACGCTGGACAGGCCCCGGACCGCGCCCGGAATTTGGCCCCTCGCCCGGCTTCAAGAATTTGAAGTGGCTGAAGCCTGTCTATGCCGGTGAAACAGTCACATTCACACGGCGTGCCATCACCCATCGGCCCGTTTCGTCAAGGCACGGCTGGCGTCTTCTCAGCATTCGTGCAGAAGCCTTCGACTCAATTGGCGACAAGGTGCTTGAATTCGAAAGCGCGGTGATGGTGAAGGTAGAGTGAATAGTGAATAGTCTGCGGTAACTGCTTAATAATTACTACTCACTATTCACCCTCAGTGCCCCTCGAACGCGATCAGCGTCCTGACGGGCACGCCGAAAGCTTCAAGCTTTTTGCGCCCGCCAAGCTCCGGCAGGTCGATGACAAAGCATGCGGCAACGATTTCTGCGCCCATCTGCCGGAGAAGCTTGGCTGCACCCTCCGCGGTTCCGCCCGTTGCAATAAGGTCGTCGATCAGGATGACTTTCTCGCCTGGCGCGACCGCATCCTTGTGCATCTCCATCTCGTCGAGCCCATATTCCAGGCTGTATGCGACGCGTACGGTTTCGTGCGGGAGCTTGCCCTTCTTGCGGATCGGAATGAATCCGGCCGACATCTGGTGTGCGACAGCGCCGCCGAGGATGAAGCCCCTCGCTTCTATTCCCGCAATCTTGTCGATCTTCGCGCCTGCATAGGGTTGCACCAGCTCGTCGATCGCGCGCCGAAATGCCCGCGCATTGCCCAGAAGCGTCGTGATATCCCGGAACATGATGCCCGGCTTGGGATAGTCGGGAATCGTGCGGATCGCGGCGAGGAGAGTTTCTGCGAGAGAGGAGTTCATGAAATCGTATCCGTTACCGCTTGGCGCGTTGGCTTTTTGAGCATAGCTGAATGACGCACTGCCGTAGTCTTGCCGTTCCGGCGTTGAAAAGAAAAGAGCGCCATGCGGCGCTCTTTCAATCTTGACGCCTGCAATCGGTTCTTCAGTGCGGAACCTTCGCCCAAATCTTGCGCTTGGTGAGATAGACCAGGCCGGCAAACAGCACCAGAAAGACCATCACGCCGAAGCCGGTCTGCTTGCGGGCTTCTAGATGCGGCTCGGCTGCCCACATGAGAAAAGCGGACACGTCGCGCGCATACTGGTCGACGGTCTGCGGCGCCCCGTCGTCGTATGTGACCTGGTCGTCGGAGATCGGCTTCGGCATCGCCAGCGACTTTCCAGCGATGAAAAACGGATTGTAGTGCGTGCCTTCGCCAATCTCCATACCGGCTGGCGGTTCCTGGTCATAGCCAGTAAGAAGCGCATGGATGTAATCCGGACCGCCTTGGGCATACTGCGTGAATATGTCGATGAGGAACAGCGGGAAGCCGCGTTCGACGCTGCGCGCCTTCGCGATCAGGGAGAAATCCGGCGGCGGTGCGCCGTTGTTCGCAGCCGCTGCCGCTTCCCGGTTGGGATACGGCGACGGGAAGTGGTCCGACGGGATGGCCGGGCGCTCGAACATTTCACCGTCCGCGTTCGGACCGTCCTGAACCGTGTATTCCGCCGCCAATGCTTTCACCTGCGCCTCGGAATAGCCGAGATCGGCCAACGACCGGAAGGCGACTAGATCCATCGAATGGCAGGCGGCGCAGACTTCCTTGTACACCTTCAGACCGCGCTGAAGCTGGGCCCTGTCATAGTTCCCGAATGGGCCGGCGAATGACCAGCTCTGCTCTTCGGGCTTGTGGATCGGGAAATGCGTCGGCTCGGCAGCGCTATGGCCCTCTTCCTGCGCCATAACGGGACCTATGCCCGCGATCGCGAGCAAGCCAAGCCCTGCCAAAGGAGCGAGAATCTTTTTCATGCAAAGAGTTCCTTTCAAGATTCTCAACCGTGGTCAGCCTTTGGATTCGGGCGAAGCTGTCGCACCAACCGGATGACCGGCGGCGCCCTTGCTCTTCACGAGGACGGCCTCCGTGATCGAACTCGGCATCCGGCGCGGCGTTTCGATCAGACCCAGGAGCGGCATGATCACCAGGAAGAACGCGAAATAATAAAGCGTGGATACCTGCGCCATCGCTACATAAGTGCCTTCAGCCGGTCGTGAGCCCAGCCAGCCGAGGAATATGGCATTGGCGACAAACAGCCAGAAGAAGATGCGGTAGGACGGGCGGTACGAGGCCGAACGCACTTTCGACGTGTCGAGCCACGGCACAAAGAACAGCACCGCAATGGAGCCGAACATCGCCAGCACGCCGCCAAGCTTGGAGTCGATCGGACCGATGTTGAACGTAATGGCGCGCAGGATCGCGTAGAACGGCAGGTAGTACCACTCCGGAACGATGTGAGCCGGCGTCTTCAGCGGGTCCGCGACGATGTAGTTGTCGGGGTGGCCGAGATAGTTCGGAATGTAGAAGACGAAATAAGCGAAGAACAAAAAGAACAGGATCATCGCGAACGCGTCTTTGACGGTCGCGTAGGGCGTAAACGCCACGGTATCCGTCTTCGACTTCACTTCGATGCCGGTCGGATTGGTCTGGCCGGTGACATGCAAGGCCCAGACATGAAGGACAACGACGCCGGCAATCATGAAGGGTAGCAGATAGTGAAGCGCGAAGAACCGGTTGAGCGTCGGATTGTCGACCGCGAAACCGCCGAGCAGGAGCTGCTGGATCCACTCGCCGACGAGCGGAATGGCGGTGAAGAAGCCGGTGATGACGGTGGCGCCCCAGAAGCTCATCTGGCCCCACGGCAGCACGTAGCCCATGAAGCCGGTCGCCATCATCAGGAGATAGATGATGCAGCCGAGGATCCAGAGCAGTTCGCGCGGCGCCTTGTACGAACCGTAATAAAGACCGCGAAAAATATGGATGTAGACGGCGATGAAGAACATCGAGGCGCCGTTCGAATGCAGGTAACGCAACAGCCAGCCCGAGTTCACGTCGCGCATGATCTTCTCGACCGACTGAAAGGCGAGTGAGGTGTCGGCTGTATAGTGCATCGCCAGCACGACGCCGGTGAGGATCTGCGCCACGAGCATGACGGAGAGGATCCCGCCGAACGTATAGGCGTAGTTCAGGTTGCGCGGAACCGGATAGGAGACGAAGGAATTGTGAACGAGGCGCGGCAAAGGCATGCGCGCATCAATCCAGCGTCCGAGGCCGGTTGTGGGTGTATAGGTCGCGTGTCCACCGCTCATCGATTTGTCCCCTCTGCCTGCCTCAGCCGATCCGGATTCTGGTGTCGGAAATGAACTGGAATGTCGGAACCGCCAGATTCTGCGGCGCCGGCCCCTTCCTGATACGGCCGGCCGTATCATAGTGGGAACCATGGCACGGGCAGAACCAGCCGCCGAAATCGCCTTGTTGGCCGAGCGGCACGCAGCCGAGATGTGTACACACGCCCACCATCACCAGCCAATTTTCCTTGCCCTCGCCAGCCGAACGGTCGGCATCGGTCGCGGGCGCGTCGGCGGGAATATTGGCATTGCGCGCAATCGGGTCCTTCAGCTCGTCCAGCTTGACGGCCTTGGCGGCTTCGATCTCTTCAGGCGTGCGGTTGCGAATGAAGACCGGCCTGCCGCGCCACTTGGCCGTCAGCGACATGCCCGGCTGGAGCGAGGAAACATCGACTTCGATCGAGGCGAGCGCCAGAGTGGAAGCATCCGGGCGCATTTGGTCGATGAAAGGCCATGCGACCGCCGCCGCTCCGACCGCTCCGGCCATGCCGGTGGTGATGTAGAGGAAATCGCGACGGTTGTGATCGATCGTATCGTTAGCGTTCACGGGATCTGGATCCTTTCCTCATCGCGAGCCAGGCGGAAACGGCTTACTTTTCAACGCCGCCAACCCCATTTGCGCATGCAAAAAGGGCCGGCGGACTCCGCCGGCATTCGGCGTTGGTTTATGCGTGAAGCCCTGGCTTGTCCAGACGGCAAAGGCGACGACGGCAGATTGTCGCGGGGCGTTGCCAAGTGGCGTGAAATCAGCGCGGCGCGCCGGCAAAATCCTGAAGCCGCGCCATAGATATCGCATCGGCGTAACTGCCGTCCCGGAACGCAAATGCGCGGCAGATGCCCTCCGGTTCGAAGCCGAATTTTTCGTAAAGGCGTATGGCCGCCGCGTTGTCAGAAAAGACGGTCAGTTCGATATCCGCTTCAGCCCCATCCAGTTATCCGCGGCATCCACCAATGCGGCAAGCAAAGTGGTGCCGACGCCCTGCCGCTGCCAGGCATCGTGCACACCCATGCCAATACCTGCTGCGTGAGCTCGACGCCCGGAAAAGCGGTGCAAACCAGCTTGGCCAACAACCTTCCCATCGGCGACTGCGACGATGTTCAGCTTGTCCGGATCGTCGCTCCTTATCCATTTTCGTGTCTGTTCGACGCTCTGAAACGGCATCCGCAGCGTTCCGTGCCGAAAGCCGGGCATGTTCACGAGCTCGGTAATGCCTTCGCAATCCTCCTCCCGTGTCGCGCGGATTACCCAACTGGATTTCCCGGTCGGCTTTCGCGACAGCTCGCCGTCGGATTTCGCGATAGGGTCGGTCATGCTTTTTCTCCATGTCTGCCAAGGAGAGAGGCCCTCGCCCCACCAGCCTTGGTAACGCGGAACGGTCGCCGCGACAAAAATGCCTACTTCGCCCCAAGCCGCGCCAGCACTTCCCGAGGAATTGCGAACTCCCGGATGATGTCGTCATGGCGGCGGAAGCCGCAGATCTCACGCTGGATGAAATAGGCGTAGACGGCCTCCGCCGCTCGCTTGACCAGTAGCGCGCGTTCGCTGTCCTCTACGCTGAGATTCCGAAGCTTTGTGAGACACACTTCGGCACGCTCCCCTGCGCGACCGAGAGACGCCGCCTTCTCGGCGAGGATCTCATAACCCAGCGCGTCGAAACTGCCTTCTCGCAGTGAGGCAGCTGAGAATTTTCCGGGAGGTCGAAGCGACATCGTTTGCCCGCGCCTGTTTCCCCGTTCACTCGGCCGCCAGAGCATCGCCAAGGAAGCCGCCCGACTGGCGCTTCCAGAGCTGCGCGTAAAGTCCGCCACGGGCAATCAACTGATCGTGGCTGCCCTCTTCCACGATCCGTCCCGCATCGATGACGATTAGCCGGTCGAGCGCGGCTATGGTCGAGAGACGATGGGCAATGGCAATGACGGTCTTGCCCTCCATGAGCCGGTACAGATTGTCCTGGATGGCTGCTTCCACTTCTGAATCGAGCGCGGAGGTGGCCTCGTCGAGGATCAGGATCGGCGCGTCCTTCAACATCATGCGCGCGATCGCGACGCGCTGCCGCTGCCCGCCGGAAAGCTTCACGCCGCGTTCGCCGACTTGGGCGTCATAGCCCTTGCGGCCCCGTGGATCCTCGACATCCACGATGAAGTCATGGGCGGCTGCCCGCATCGCCGCATCGATGATTTCGGCCTCCGTCGCGCCTTCGCGGCCATAGCCGATATTGTCGCTGATCGAGCGGTGCATCAGCATTGCCTCCTGACTAACCACCCCGAACTGCGCGCGAAGCGAGGCTTGCGTCAGGCTGCGGATATCACGACCGTCGATCAGGATGCTGCCTTGCTCGACGTCGAACAGCCTCAGCATGAGGTTGACGATCGTCGTCTTTCCCGCGCCCGATGGGCCAACCAGCGCGACCCGCTCTCCGGGCCGGATATGGAACGAAAGGTTGTCGATAATGCCGCCTTCCTTGCCATAGTGGAAGGAAACGTTCTCGAAGCGAATGTCGCCTTTGGCGCGCTGAAGCACAACCGCACCATCCGCATCGCGAATGGCCGGGGTGACAGAAATCGTCCGCGTTGCGTCCTGTACGGTAGCGTAGTTGCGGACCAGTCCGTTGATGTTGAACATCATCCAGCCCGACATCTGGTTGAGCCGGAAGACAAGTCCGAGCGCAGCCGCGATCGCACCGGTTGAGATGCTTCCATTGGTCCAGTTTAAGATCGCGATGGCGCCGATCGCGCTCATCATCAGGCCATTTAGCAGCGCAACTGACGAGCGCACCGCCGTAATCGCCCGGGTCAACCGTATGACCGCGGCGAGAAATCCTTCGAGGCCGTCGCGAATATAGGCGTGCTCGCGCCGCCCGCTGTCGAAGAGCTTGACCGCGACGATGTTGGTAAAGGCGTCCACAAGGCGTCCGTTGAAGATCGACCGCTGGTCTGCCGTTTCGCGCCCGGCGCGGCGCATTTCGGGGAGCAGGAAATAGACGATTGCGGCATAGCCCACGAACCACAGCGCAACGACCACGCCCATCAGCGGGTCGAGCGAGACCAGAATAGAGATGGCAAGCACAACAAACGTCAGGAACGACCACATGGTCTGCAGCACATTGACTATGAAGTCGCCAACGGCTTCGCCGCCTTGCATGATCTTGGTGGCGATTCGCCCGGCAAAATCGTTCTGATAAAACCCGTAGGGCTGCTGGATGACGCGCCGAAAAGCCTGCCAGCGCACCAACGAATAGAACCCCGGCACCACGATCTGCTGCTCCACGACCGCGGAAGCGACCATGACAGCCGTGCGAGCGACAAGGATGAGGAACAGCAGGCCGACAAGGCTCGGCCAGTGATCCGAAAACAACCTTGAAGGCGACGATCTGTCGAGCAGGTCGATCAGCCAGCCGACCGACCAGTACATGGCGGCATCGACGGCGCCGGCGAGGCCGCCGGTGATCAGCAACAGGATGAAGGCTCCCTTCGCCTGATTGGCGAAATAGAGGATGAAACGCCATGCGTCCTCTGGCAGCACCTCACGATCCGTGTCCTGAAACGGATCGATGGTGCCTTCGATCGAGCGCCAGATGCGGTCGCGAAAGCCATCGGCGCTCACGCGATCTCTCCGGAAATTACTGTTTCAGTCGGAGCGTGCAAACTTCGGTTCCTGTCACTTTACCGGTCAGTGCGATCTCGACCGGCAGGCCTCTCGAATATAGGAGCGTTGCAAGGAAATTCCCGTTACGTTTTCGTAACTTCTCTCCTGCCGTCACGCCTCGCCTTCACTCCGCCGCCAGTTCCGTCTCGGAGGGGTCGTCCTGCAGGAAGCCGCCTGACTGCCGTTGCCAGAGCTGGGCATAGAGCCCCGAATTCGCCACCAGTTCCTCGTGCGTCCCCTCTTCCACGATGCGGCCCTTATCCACCACAACGAGGCGATCCATCGCCGCTATGGTGGAAAGCCGATGCGCGATCGCGATCACGGTCTTGCCTTCCATCAGCCGGTAGAGATTTTCCTGGATGGCCGCCTCCACCTCCGAATCCAGCGCTGAGGTCGCTTCGTCGAGAATGAGGATCGGCGCGTCCTTTAACATCACGCGCGCGATTGCAATGCGCTGGCGCTGGCCGCCGGAAAGCTTCACACCGCGCTCGCCGACATGGGCGTCCAAGCCTTTGCGGCCTTTCGGATCGGACAGGGCGGCAACAAAATCCAGCGCCTCGGCTCGCCGCGCCGCTTCCATGACCATCACCTCGGTCGCGTCGGGCCGGCCATAGAGGATGTTATCGCGCACCGAACGGTGAAGCAGCGACGTATCCTGCGTGACCATCCCGATCTGCGCGCGCAAACTATCCTGGGTGATGCTCGCGATATCCTGCCCGTCAATGAGGATGCGTCCGCTTTCGAGATCGTAGAAGCGCAGGAGCAGATTGACGAGCGTCGACTTGCCGGCGCCGGAGCGGCCGACCAGACCTACCTTCTCACCGGAACGGACAGCGAGCGAGAGGTTCTCGATCACGCCTTTCTCCTTGCCATAGTGAAAGCGGATGTTCTCGAACTCGATGTCGCCTTTCGTGACCGTGATGTCTTCTGCTCCCGGCCGATCCTCGACGAAGCGCGGCAGCGAGATCGAGCCGATGCCGTCCTGAACCGTGCCGATGTTCTCGAAGAGGGAGGACACCTCCCACATGATCCATTGCGACATCCCCCAGAAGCGCAGCACCAGACCCAGGACAACCGCGACCGCGCCGATGCTGACGGCGTTGCCAAGCCAGAGCCAGATCGACAGCGCACTGACCGCGATGAGCAGCGAGGAATTGAGGACGTAGAGCCAGCCATAAAGCTGGGTGACCAGGCGCATCGAACGGTAAACCGTGTCGAGGAAACTCGACATTCCCTCTCTCGCGTAGGAAGCTTCGCGCCGCGAGTGGGAAAAGAGCTTCACTGTCTGGATGTTGGTGTAGCTGTCGACAATACGGCCGGTCATCATCGAGCGGGCATCGGCCTGCTCTTCCGACACCTTGCCGAGCCGCGGAACAAAGTAGCGCAGCAGAGTTACATAGCAGACCAGCCAGACCACCAGCGGAGCTGCAAGCCGCCAGTCGGCAGAGCCGACGATGACAAGCGCGCCGAGGAAATAGACGACCACATAGTTCAGGACGTCGATCAGCTTCATCACGCATTCGCGCACGGCGAGCGCCGTCTGCATCAGTTTGGTGGCGATGCGGCCAGCGAATTCGTCCTGGTAAAAGGTCATCGACTGCTTGAGCAGGTAGCGGTGCACCTGCCAGCGGATGCGCATGGGATAGTTACCCATCAGCGTCTGTTGGTGGATCATGGAGCTGATGAAGACAGCGGCGGGCAACGCGACAAGCACGATGAATGCCATTCCCCCGAGCTTCCAGCCTTCCGTCTGAAGGAAGGTCTCGCGGTTTTGCGCCGACAGCCAGTCGACGATGTTGCCGAGGAAGCCGAACATGCCCACTTCGGCCAGCGCAATGGCCGAATTGAAAGCCGCCGCGATCGCGATGTACGGCCACGATCCCTTTGTGTAGTGCAGGCAGAAGGCAACCAACGTTTTCGGAGGCTCCACCGGCTCCTCAGGGGGGAAGGGATTCAGTCGTTTTTCGAACCAGCGGAACATCATCAATTCTCTTGACGGCTACCGGGACCCGCGCTGCATCAAGCGGCGCGGGAATTGTTGTAGTCGGACGTACCGGTCGCCGAGGCATCCGCAACGGGATTCGGCTTCGACTCCCCAATGTAATCCACCGAAGCCGTCTTGCCGACAAGTTCATTGGCAGCGCCAGACAGCGAGGCAGCGGGAGCGATCTCGAGCGCCTCGACCGGCCCGGCAAATCCCCGAACAAGGTCCGCTAGCCGGCGAAAAACCGAACGGCGGCGAGAATCTGGCACGGCCATGGCCGTATCGATGTCGGGCAGCATCCCGCGATGCGGACGCACGCTCCGATCGGGGGATAAGACCACATGGCTGCTTTCGCCCATATACAAGGCCCATGCCAACAGCTTGGTGCTGTGAATGCTGGTCATGTGGGGAACGCGAAAATAGTCAAACATTTCCTCCTCCTGCAATCTGGAAGATTTGGGCGACGGCGGCAACGATTGGCGCAGCCAAAGCAAGCGCCATCGGAAAAACCGGCGGGAAGCGAAGTCAGGCGGATTTTTCAGCCCGCGAAGCAGATTGGAAAGCATCGGACGATTCCTTCGGAAACCGGGAAAACTCCGGCGGGAATCGATGCGATGAGGCTTTAAAATGTCAGGAAAAGCGTCGAACCGAAACCGCCGTTAGGCCGTAAGCCCACCAGTTCGGCAGGCCGCAATAGCGAAAAACATATGTTCCATGCCTGCCTCCGTCGGTTCGAGTTGACAATGCAGGCTCTATAACCGCATTCGCCGGATATGGCTACCGCTACGGAACGTTTTTTCGACAGCATTGCTTAGGGTGTGGCCGCGCCGCCACATTCAGCAAGGCCGCAATTGGGGAGACGCCAGATTGGCGATGGATATCCGCATCGCGCTCTATCAGCCGGACATTGCCGGCAATACCGGCACGATCCTGCGCATGGCCGCCTGCTTTGGGCTCGCGGTGGACATCATCGAACCCGCCGGCTTTGACCTCTCGGACCGCAATCTGAAACGCGCCGGCATGGACTATCTCGAAATGGCGGCGCTCCGGCGGCACGTCGATTTCACGCACTTCGAGAAATGGCGACTCAATGAAGGCCGCCGGCTCATTCTCTTCTCGACCAAGGCGGCCCTGCCCTACACCCGGTTTGCGTTCAGGCAAGGCGACGTTCTGCTCTTCGGCCGCGAATCGGCCGGCGTGCCTGAGGATGTGCACGACACGGCCGATGCGCGTCTTACCATTCCAATGAACGGCGGCGGCCGCAGTCTCAACGTCGCACTCAGCGCCGCCATGGCGGTCGGAGAGGCTCTCAGGCAGCTCGGCTAGGGTGCAACTTTCCCGCTGAGGATGACACAGCTTATTCCAATGTCGTTTTGGCTCGTTCGGCGTCGCAAAAAGCAAACCGGGTGCCGCCCGTCGACTTCGCCAGTTGTTGGGCGTTCATGCATATCGGAAGCCCAGCCAAGGCAGCGCTTTCCGCAAAAAGCTGGGCGGCTTGTGGCGCCAATCGGAAACTGTACATGCCTTCCGCTGTCCAGTCGGGTTGCATCCGCAGGACACTTCCGGCGGCGCGGGCCGCTTCCTCGCGCCGTCCGAGGCGTGCTGCGACCATCGCATGTATGGCAGCCTCGTTGGGCGCCGTCGATGCGGCGCGCTTCGAGAATGAGTAAGCCTTTTCAAAGTCGCCGACCGCGAAATAGGCGCGCGCCAAGGCGCTGTTCCACCAGAAGGGATGATGCGGATTGAGCCTGAGGGCGTGATCGGCCAACTCCACACCACGCTCCGGGGTGGCGCTGTAGGACGAGGTCCAGGCCAGCAATGCCAGCACATCGGCATTGTTCGGCCCAAGCTCCAAAGCACGCCGATAATAGCGTCCACCGCTTTCGCCATCGCCTTTGAGTGTCAGGTAAGACCCCATGAAGAAGGAAGCAAGCGCGTCGTTGGGATCCAGCGCGAGGGCCCGCGCCATATAAGCGCCCTGCTGCTCCAGCGCGGCATCCCGATCCGCGGCGGCTCCGGTCTGGATGTCGATGGAATAGGTTATTCCCATATCGCGGATCAGAGGCGCAAAATCGGGAGCAAGCGCCAGCCCCTTGGCGAAAAGCTCCCGCGCTTCCGTCTGGCCGGCCGGGGACATCCGGTTCCGGGCTTCGACACCCAGCAGCCAGTAATCATAGGCGTCGAGGTCGACGCCACTCTTTCTCCGGGCAAGGACTCTTTCGGCTTCACTGAGCTGTCCTTCCCAGCCGGTGAGCGTCGCGGCGATCTTTGCGGAAATCTCGTCCCTGACGTCGAAGAGCTGTGCCTTCAGGCAGTCGTAGCGTTCCGACCAGACGTGCTCGCCCTTTTCGGTGCTGATCAACTGGGCTGTAACCCTGAGGCTGTGGCCGGCCACCTGGAGGCTGCCCTCGAGCACATATTTGACATCCAGCGCCTTTCCGATCTCGCGTACATCCTCCGCCTTGTCCCGAAAGAGCTCGGAGGAGGTGCGCGCGATGACGGGAATGTCCCTGAAGCGCGCCAGATCGGTGATGATGTCCTCTGTCATGCCGTCGGCGAAGCGCGACCACTGTTCCTCGCCGCTCAGATTCCTGAACGGCAGAACCGCGATTGCCGGACGGGCGACCGCCCGCTGGTCGCTCATCTCGAACAGATAGCCGCGCCGCGGTATGGTCTGAATGAACGCGTGGTCTTCATCGCCCAGCGCCTTGCGGATTTCGATAATGCATTGGACCAGGCTGTCATCGGTCACGGCGACATCGCGCCAGACCGCCCGCATCAGTTCTTCCTTGGTGACTAGCTTGCCCGGCTTTTCGGCTAGAACTCTGAGCACGTCGACGGCCTGCGGCCGCAGCGTAACTGTCTGCCCGGCAGAATTGGTCAGCGATCCGCGCTGCAGGTCGATCTTGCGGCCGTTCAGGCGGAACGGCATTGAGGACGGGTTGCCCATCGGAACGTCCCCAGCAAACCGTGCAACGGAAGGTGTTTCAAAGCCACTCTACAACGGTGCCGGAATTCGTTCCAGTTTTCCGTACCTTTTTGGTCCGGGATGAGAGCCAGCACCCTTCGCATCCGCTTATCGTGACGTTTCGGATTTCCATCGCCGTGGTTTCGTTACAAACCGCCTCGTCACGTCCAATCTGGGCCGCATCCGATAACGAATCCAGAGTGGAAGAAACGGGTGACTGAACGTGTGATTGCTTCCCGCCCTGCATACCGCTCGTTCACGAACTCCCGTGCGGGCCGGCCACTCTTGTTCGCAATCGCGCAAGGGTGGCTAGTCCGCGGTTGGCAGGCGCCGAATCGTAAATTCGATGACATCGCCGGGCCGCTCGAACCAGCTTTCGATTTCGGTCCAGTAGGCCTGTTTCGGCCAACGGTCGAACCACTCGCGCGCCTTGTCGCGAGCGGCAGGTCGGGGCAATACGAAAGTCTCGCGCAGAAAACCGTCACGCGGCATTCGCTGGCGCTCCGCGCGAGCGCGGTCCAGCCTTCTCTTCAGACCATCAAGCGGTGGTCTTGCCGGGGTGCGCACAAAGAACTCCTTGACCCTTGCACATTAAAGATTAGGGATCGCGCCCGGAAAAGACGAGTCCTTTGTGCGCGGCCGCTTGATGCCCGCCGACAAGAAGAACCGGAGACGGCGCATGGATCGCCCCGAGATCCCGGCGGGTTTGCCTGCGGATATCGAAGACAGGAAGACAGAGGCGCGAACCTGGTTCGAGTCCTTGCGCGACCGCATTTGCGCAGCCTTCGAGGAACTCGAGGATCAACTGAGCGGACCGCAATCCTCCTGGTCGCCCGGGCGCTTCGACCGGACCCCTTGGAAGCGCGACGAAGGCAAGGGCGGCGGCGGCGCAATGTCGATAATGCACGGCCGCGTTTTCGAGAAGGCCGGCGTACATACCTCGACGGTCTATGGCGAATTCTCACCGGAGTTTCGCCGGCAGATGCCGGGCGCCGAGGAAGACCCGCGTTTCTGGGCCAGTGGGATCTCGCTGATCGCGCACCCCTGGAATCCGAACGTTCCGGCGGTTCACATGAACACGCGTATGGTCGTGACCTCGCGGCAGTGGTTTGGCGGAGGCGCCGACCTGACACCCGTTCTCGACCGGCGCCGAAACCAGGACGATCCGGACAGCCGGGCCTTCCACAAGGCGATGCAGTTCGCCTGCGACAAGAATGCCAGCGTCGCAGACTATGCCAAGATGAAGAGCTGGTGCGACGAGTACTTCTTCCTGCCGCACCGCAACGAGCCGCGGGGTATCGGCGGCATCTTCTTCGACTGGCTGCATTCACCCGAGGAGAAGGGCGGTTGGGCAGCCGATTTCCGTTTCACACAGGACGTTGGCCGCTCCTTCCTCGTCGTCTACCAGCACCTGGTGAAGAACAATTTCAACGCCAATTGGACGGACGCCGACAGGGAAGAGCAATTGATCCGCCGCGGCCGCTATGTCGAATTCAACCTGCTTTACGATCGCGGCACGATCTTCGGGCTCAAAACCGGCGGCAACATCGATTCCATCCTGTCCAGCCTGCCGCCCGAGGTGAAGTGGCCCTGAGCGCGGCAACCGCGAGGCCTCCGAATACACCGGAAAGTATCGACGGCGAAGCCAGCCAAACGGAAGCAGAAAACAATTGCGCACCGCTCTCGGGAGATACCGATGCGGACGACACTTGCGATTGACGATGAACTCCTCGCTGAGGCGCGGCTGCTGACCGGAATGCAGCAGAAATCCGCTTTGATACACGAGGCGCTCAAATCGCTGATCGCACGCGAGGTTGTGCGGCACATGGGCGTACCCGAGCCCCGGATCGCTCCTCCACAATGGACGCTATCCGCGCCGGCGCAACCCGCAGGTTCCAACGACCGGACAGTCCTTCCTATGCCGAATCGATCCGCGCCGGATGTTCTGTTACGGGATGCGATTTCAGGTTTGACGATCTGGACGACACCCCCAAACCAACTCGTGCAAAATGGCCGACCAACGCGTCTTGCGCCGTCTGAGACAACAGGTCACACCAGCGAATGCCCGTTTACAAGGCGTTGTGTGGCAAGGTGCGACCTAACGTAGCGGCATGCATCGCCCCCATCGCGCCACAAAGGCCGAAAATTGCCATCGAAAATGGCAACCCGTGGCAGGCAATTTTTCTTTTTCGTCTAATATTTTCTTGAGAGTAAAGGGCTATTTCTAACGGCGGGCTGGGAAACGCCGGCGGTTCGTTCCGAACCGCGACCCGACGCAACCGGACGGCCCAACATCCCGGCGGGCATCGACCCTCCCTGACGGATGCCCGCATATTACGGAGTGATCGCTATGCGCACACTTCTCATTCCGGCAGTCGCGGCTGCCGTTCTCTCCACAACCGCCTTCTCCTTCGCTGCCGAGCAGCATGCCACGGGCACGATCAAGACATACGACTCGAAGGCCATGAAGCTGACGCTTGCGGACGGCAACAGCTACATGCTCCCCAAGAAGTTCAAGGATCCCGGTCTGAAAACCGGCGAGAAGGTCGCGATCTCGTGGGAAAAGAGCGGCACCGGGCGGCTTGCCGATCAGGTGACGATTGTGAAGTGATCAGAGCATCCATTGCGCCGGCCATCCATTTGAACGGCGCAGACTATAGCGGGCGGGAAACGCGTTGTGCTTTTTGAAGATCGACTTTGATCTGAGGGCCAATGCGGTTGGTGGAGACTGCAGCTCCGCCCTTTTTTGCCTTGGCGCAACCTAGCCATACCGATCCGTGTTATCATCGTTCCGTGACCAGAACGAGATAGGGAGAAGTCCAATGAAGGAATTCCAATGTGGGTCGCTCGTCCCGGGCTGCGACTGGCACACGCGCCATGAAGAAGAAGCGGAAATCATGCGCCGCGTCACTGAACATCTGCGCGAGATCCATGGCGAGACCGTCATTCGCGAGACGATGATCGAAGCGATCCGCTCTCGCATCGAGAAGGTGCCAGACGCCGCCTAACGCAAGCGGATACACAATAATCCATCGGACCAAGGTCTGCACGTCAGTGGATAAAGACCCTCTGACTAGGCCTTGAAGGCTTGGGCGGCGCGCGCCAGAAGCGCGTCGCGATCGAGCGCGAAGCCGGACTCGATCCAGGCAGCCTCAAGCTCCTTCAGCACTGCGCCAAGCTCAGGTCCCTGTTTCAAGCCAATCTCCACCAGATCGCCGCCCTTTACCGGAAACTCCGGTTTTTGCCATTTCTCTGCGTAGGCAAGAAGCCGCGAGAACCCGCCTGCTTCAATCAATGACTGGGTATCCTCGACAGCGCGGCCTCGGGCCGTGGCAAGCGCGAGGCGCAGACGGTCGATGATCCCGAGCGTTGTGCCGCGATAGAGGGTTTTGACAAATTCTCCCTCGCTGGTGGAAGCGCTGATGTTCCCTGCTTCTGCCCACGCCAAAAGGCGCCCGGTTTCCGCCTTGGACAGTTTGAGCCGTGCGGCGAGTTTCGACAGCCGCTCAGCGTCCGGCGGAAGGATCGCCTCCAACCTGAGCAGCGGATCGGGCATCCAGCTGAGGTCGCGCTCGGTTTTCACCAGCGCGTGAATTGCATCGATGCCCCATTTCTCGCTTTCCGGCAGCACGCGTGAAAGCACGCCGGCTTGCCGCATCCAAAGCAGTGCGCGCGAGGGGTCCGGCGCCGACAGAAGCTTCTTGAGTTCGCTCCAGACACGCTCGGCGGAAAGCCGGTCCAAACCATCCTTAAGCCTCGCACAGGCTTTCAGACCTTCGGCATCCGGGCGGCCGGAACCATACCAGGCGAAAAAGCGGAAAAACCGCAGGATGCGCAGATAATCCTCGCGGATCCGTTTTTCAGGATCGCCAATGAATCGGAGGACGCGGCCTTCAAGATCCGCGAGGCCGCCGATAAGGTCGATAACGGTCCCGTCTGCTTCCGCATAGAGCGCGTTGATGGTGAAGTCGCGGCGCTCAGCATCACTTTTCCAATCGCGGCCGAACAGGACCTTGGCACGCCGCCCGTCGGTTTCAATATCCGCGCGCAGCGTCGTGACCTCATAGGGCTCGCCATGGGCGATGACGGTGACCGTTCCGTGCGCAGCGCCAGTCGGCACCGGATTGAAGCCGGCCGCTTCCGCGCGCCGCATGGTTTCCTCCGGTGTAGTCGTGGTTGCGATATCGACATCCCTCACGGCCTCGCCGAGCAAGGCGTTGCGCACCGCTCCGCCTGCGATACGGGCGTCTTCGCCGTTCTGCGACAGGACGGCCAGGAGGCGTTGCAGACCACGGCTATTCAGCCACGGTGCGCGGCCGGCGATCGACGCTGTGCGGCTCACGCGTAGAGCCTCTCGTAGAGTGTGCGGATGATGCCGGCGGTAACGCCCCAGATGAAGCGCTGGCCATAAGGCATTGTGTAGTAAAACCTTTCTTTCTCCTGCCATATCCGGCTTTCACGGCGATGATTGGCCGGATCCATCAGGAAGGACAATGGCACCTCGAAGACATCGTCCACCTCATCTTCGTTAATGGTGACAAGATAGTCTGGTCGCACGATGCCGAGCACCGGGGCGATGCGGTAGCCGCTGCCGGTCGTGTAGTCGGGCATGCGGCCCACGATCTCGACATCGTCCGCGCCCAGCCCGATTTCCTCGATCGTTTCGCGCAACGCCGCTTCCTCCGGCGTGGCATCTGTCGGATCGATCGTTCCTCCCGGAAAGGCAATCTGGCCGGAATGGCTGCGCATCCGCTCGGTCCGCTTGGTCAGCAGAACGGTGGCGTTATCGCCGTGATCGACGACGGGAATGAGGACGGCCGCGTCGCGCAAGCCAGGCCGTACGATCAGGTCGCGAAGATCAGGATTGAGCCGGTGATCGCCATAATCGGATTCGGCGTGAGGCCCGCGCTCCCGTTGGGCCCGAGCCCGGAAGTCGGTAGCAGAAAATAGCTTTGCGGACAGCGCATCCATGGTCAGGCGCTTAGCCTTTTGAGTTTTTCGGCCGGCATGATCGGATAGACCTCGCCATTCGAACGGACAGCAAACATCAGCCAGCCATCGATTTCGATTTCTTCGCCGTGCTCGACCAACTCGTACATCACGGGCCGCGCGACCAAAGCCTCAAGCCGCCCGCGCACCAGCAGATACGGCTTCAGCCCCCCGGTCTCGTCCTCGTCGACGAAGCGCAACGGGTGATCCGGGCCCGCCTCGACCACGTCGCCCACATTGGTCCGAAACGTGATGACTTGGCCGTCGCCTGTACCGGTAGCGTTCATCTCAACGGCGACAAAGGGCGCGTCGATCACGCGAATGCCAACCTTCTCCACCGGCGTCACGAGATAGGTTCTGCCGTCCGAAATCCTTCCTCAGCACGGTCGAGAAGAGCTGCACCAGCGGCATGCGGCCAATCGGCGTGCCGAGATAGAACCATGTGCCGTCCGCCCTGATTTCCATGTCGAGATCGCCGCAGAATTCCGGGTTCCAGCGCTCCACCGGCGGCAAGCCCTTGCCCGCACGGGCGGCGCGCGCAATCAGCGCTTCCAGCCCCGCAGTGTCTCCGGCGCTGGCCAGCGCGCGCTTTGTCTTGTTCTCAACGTTTGTCATGGTCACGAAATAGTCACTGTTGTTCTGCTTGTCAGCCTAGTTCGATGATTTAAGTTCGACTCGCGCGCCTGGCGCGACTCGCGGCACACGACCGTTCCCGGCAGGCGTTCCGACGATCCAAGGACGAGCGGCATGAGCATAGCGATCAAGGAGAAGCCCGCCAGCGATAAGGAGATGATCGCCGACGCCGAACGGGCGCTCGCCGATATTTCGCGCATTCGCGAGGGCGTCGGCCGCGTCATTTTCGGGCAGGAAAGCGTTGTCGAGCGAACCCTCGTAGCATTGCTCGCCGGAGGCCATGCGCTTCTGGTCGGCGTCCCCGGCCTTGCCAAAACCAAGCTGGTCGAGACGCTCGGCATCGTGCTCGGCCTCGATTCCCGGCGCATCCAGTTCACACCTGATCTGATGCCGTCAGACATTCTCGGTTCCGAAGTCATGGAGCAGGACGAGCACGGCAAACGTTCCTTCCGCTTCATTTCCGGCCCCATCTTCGCGCAATTGTTGATGGCCGATGAGATTAACCGTGCCAGCCCGCGCACCCAGTCTGCCCTGCTGCAATCCATGCAGGAATATCACGTTACGGTGGCAGGCGCGCGTCACGACCTGCCCTCTCCGTTCCACGTGCTTGCGACGCAAAACCCGTTGGAACAGGAAGGCACGTACCCGCTTCCAGAGGCGCAGCTTGACCGCTTCCTGATGCAGATCGACATTCTCTACCCTGAGCTTGACGCCGAGCGGCGCATCCTCATCGAGACGACAGGCATCGAAGATGCACGGGCGCACAATGTGCTTACCCCGGAACGGCTGAAAGAGATTTAGCACCTCATCCGCCGCATGCCGGTGCCCGAGAGCGTGGTCGAGGCGATCCTTTCACTGGTGCGCTCGGCGCGGCCGGGTCAAGGCAATGCCGATACCGACAGGCATGTCGCGTGGGGGCCAGGGCCACGCGCCAGCCAGGCGCTGACGCTCTGCGCAAGGGCGCGCGCTCTCTATGACGGGCGCCTCGCGCCGTCAGTCGACGATATCCACGCGCTTGCAGAACCGGTGCTGCAGCATCGCATGGCCCTGACTTTCGCTGCGCGCGCCGAAGGCATGAGCGTACGAGACGTCGTCGCCAGGCTGGTCAAGGCGCAAGGCTAGCGAATGAACGGCTGGGTCCGAAAAAGGCAGTGATGGCACGGATCGGCGAAGCGACAGTACCGGTTTCGACGCGCGATGCGCTCGCCCGGGGAAGATCGCGCGCGGCGCTTGTGCCCGACCTCCTCGTAGAGGCCCGGCGGGTCGTCAATACGGTCATTGCTGGATGGCATGGCCGCCGCAAGCGCGGCATCGGCGAGAATTTCTGGCAGTTCCGTCCCTACGTCGACGGCGAAACGATGGCACGCATCGACTGGCGCCGCTCCGCCCGCGACGATCATATCTACGTTCGTGACCGCGAATGGGAAGCCGCGCACACCGTGTGGCTCTGGGCAGATCCGTCGCCGTCCATGCTCTACAAATCCAAGGGCGCGATCGTATCGAAGGAATCACGAGCGCTGGTGCTGATCCTCGCGCTCGCCGAACTCCTTTCGCGAAGCGGCGAGCGCATCGCCTGGCCCGGCCTCAGCGATCCCTTCACGTCGCGCAACGGCGCAGAGAGGATTGCGTCCTATCTTTCCCACGCTGCAGATGTGCCGGCCAAGCCCGACCTGACGAATATCCGTCGTTTCTCGGATGTTGTGCTGGCGAGCGATTTTCTCGATCCGGTCGAAGAGACCAAGGCGTGGCTGGATGTTCTGTCGCGGCACGGTGTGCGCGCGCATCTGATTGAAGTGGCCGATCCAGCCGAAGAAACGTTCCCCTATGCAGGGCGCACGGAGTTCCGCGATCCAGAGACCGGCGAGAAACTCACCGCCGGCCGCGCCGAACTGCTCGGACAGGACTATCGCAATGCCTATGTTGCGCGGCGCGAAGAGCTCGCCGCGTGGTGCAAGCGGCTCGGCTGGAGCTACACGCTCAACCACACTGACCGGCTTGCTTCGGAAGCGCTGGTCAGTGTCCATATGGCCATGACGGCAGAGGCGCACTATGCCGCGGGAGGCCGCCGATGAGTTGGCTTCCGTTGTCTTTCGGCGTTCCGGCGATCCTGTGGGGCCTGCTGGCGCTGCCGGTCATTTGGTGGTTGCTCAGGCTGACCCCGCCGAAGCCGCAGACGGAAGTGTTTCCGCCTCTGAAGATCCTGGCACGTGTGATGAAGAAGGAGGAGACGCCGCACAAGAGTCCGTGGTGGCTGACCCTGCTGCGCCTGGTTATGGCCGCGCTGATCGTGCTTGCTCTGGCCGAACCCGTTTTCAATCCACGCGAGAGAATTCCATCCAAGGGTTCGGCATTAGCGCTGATCATCGACAATAGCTGGGCGACTTCTTCCGATTGGGACCGTCGTGTCGCTACCGCCGAGCGGCTGATTAACGACGCCGAGAAGAACGAAATCCCCATCGTGCTTGCCTTCACGGCGGAGACGCCGAATGCACAGATTGGCCCTTTCAACGCGCAAGAAGCGCGTGATCGCCTAAATGCGGTGCGACCGCGCCCGATTCCAACCAATCGGCCGGACGTATTTGCCAGCGTCGCCGAAGCATTGAAGGACCTGCCGGGCGCCAGCATCGCACTTCTGACCGACGGGATGGCAGCGGCTGACGACCCGCAGGCCTTCGCGAACTTGCTGGCGCGACAGCCGGTGAATGTGACCTGGGTTGCACCCGACCGACTGGATGTGGTCGGCCTCACTGCGGCCGACAATGCCATGGACCGGTTCACAATCACAGCGACGCGCGCCCCGGCCGGTGCCGTACCACGTTTCATGACGGCCGGCGCCTTTGACGACAAGGGCCGCCGCATCGGCGACGCAGCCATCACTTTCCGCCCTGGCGAGACTGTCGCCACCGGCGAAATTGTGGTGCCGTTCGAACTCCGCAACGACTTCGCCTCGATCGCTCTCGATGGAGAAGCTCATGCTGCGGGTGTCCGCGTGTTGGACGAAACCGAAAAACGCCGACGGGTCGGATTGCTGTCTCAGACGCCAGTCGATCAGGCGCGCCTGCTGCTTTCGCCGCTTTATTATATCCGCCGCGCTCTGGAGCCTTTCGCCGATGTCGTCGAGCCGCCAAGCCCGGATCTGAGCGAGGCGATTCCGCAACTTCTTGAACAAAAGCCCGCCGTCATCGTGATGGGCGATGTCGGGATCATTCCGGAAAACGCACGCGCGTCTCTTATCGATTGGATGGAGAATGGCGGTACACTGGTGCGCTTCGCAAGTTCGCGGCTGCTGACGTCCGGAAACGACGAAGAATTGCTGCCGGTGTTGTTGCGCCTCGGCGAACGGTCGTTCGGCGGCGCGCTGTCGTGGACGACGCCACAAGCAGTGACCGAATTTCCGCCCAGCGGCCCGTTCGCAAGCCTGCCGCCGCCAGCCGAGGTAACCGTCAACCGACAGATCCTGGCTGAACCGACGCCTGATCTCGCCGCCCACACCTGGGCGACGCTTGCCGACGGGACACCGTTGGTGACGGGGGACAAACGCGGCAAAGGTATGGTGGTGCTGTTCCATATCGCCCCACAGCCGACCTGGTCAAACCTGCCGATTTCCGGCACATTTGTCGAAATGCTCCGCCGCATCGTGCAATTGTCACGAAATCAGGGCGCCGCCACATCTGCTGCGACGGCGATGTCGGTTTCCTCCCTTGCTCCGTATCGCATGATCGCTGCGGATGGCGCGTTGACGCCGCCTGCCCCAGACGCCAAGCCGCTCATCGTCAGCAGCAATACGGTGGCCCCGGTGACGCTCGAAAACCCGCCTGGCCTCTACGGCACGGACGAAGGCGTGTTCGCACACAATCTGCTGCCCGCCGATTTTACCATCGCGCCGCTTATGCGTCCGCAAATGTCAGTGCCGGTTTTCACTGAACGGTACGCCTTCGACGAATCGCGCGATCTTAAGGGACCGCTTACCGCGGCGGCATTGTTGTTACTGCTGATCGACGGACTTGTCGTGCTGTGGCTGACGGGCGTTTTTCGAAGCAGACGCCGGCTCGCCAAGACGACGGCCGCCAGCATAGTGGCGATTGTTGCGGCATCCTCCATCTTTGGGTTCGCTTCCGATGCCGCAGCCCAGGACGTGAGGTCTGATGATGCCGACGTGGTAAATGCCATCTCGGTCACTCGCCTGGCCTATGTGATTACCGGGGATCCGGGTATTGATTCCATAAGCCGTGCCGGCCTCGCCGGCCTCACTCGTTTTCTGATCGAAAAAACCGCCCTGGAACCGGGGGAGCCGGCAGGCGTCGATCTCGACAAGGACGAACTCGCATTTTACCCGATCATTTATTGGCCGATCGACGCCAATTCCCGAATGCCGTCACAAGCAGCGATCGCGCAAATCGACGAATACATGAAAGAGGGGGGAAGCATCCTCTTCGACACACGCGACCAGTTCGCCACGTCGCTCGATGCGTCCACCAGCCCAGCTACCATGCGGCTGCGTGACATTCTCGGCAATCTCAACGTGCCACCGCTCGAGCCCGTACCGGATGACCACGTCCTGACGAAGTCCTTTTTCATCCTTCCGGAGTTTCCCGGCCGCTACAGTGGCAGTCCTCTCTGGGTGGAGGCGTCTCTTGACGCGGAAAACATCGAAAATCGCCCGGTACGGACGGGCGACGGTGTGACCCCCATTATGATCACCGCCAACGACTTCGCGGGCGCGTGGGCAATCGATGAGAATGGCGAACCGTTGCTGCCGACTGTGCCCGCCGACCCGATGCAGCGGGTGTATGCCTTCCGCGCTGGCGTCAACATCACGATGTACATGCTGACCGGCAACTATAAGTCGGACCAGGTGCACGTACCGCAATTGCTCGAGCGTCTGGGTCAATAGGAGTTGCCGCGTTGAGCTGGTCCGTTTCGTTCGAACCCCTGCTTTCCTGGCCTCTGCTGGCCGGGATGCTGATCGCCATTGCGGCGGTGGTCGCCACCGGCTTCTGGACGCGCCAGCGCGGCGCCGTCTTGCGACTTCTGGCATTCGCGGCGCTCGTCGCGGCTTTGCTTAATCCGGTTTTGGTCGACGAAGAGCGCGAGCCGTTGAAAAGCGTCGTTGCGCTCATTGTCGATCGTAGCGAAAGCCAAGAGATCGGCGAGCGCCGCAAGCAAACCGATGAGGCTCTGGCGGGGCTGCAGGAGCGCTTGGCCCGCTTCAAGCAATTCGAAGTGCGCACTGTCGAAGCCGCACAGGCGCCCGCCATCGAAGATCGTACACAAACCCAGTTGTTCAGCGCGGTCGACAGAGTCCTGCGTGACGTGCCGCCGTCGCGCATTGCGGGCGCGATCATGGCAACCGATGGCCAGGTGCACGACGTTCCATCATCCACCGCCGGCCTCTCGGGGCCGGTTCACGCGCTGATCACAGGCGACGAGGGGGAACAGGATCGCCGAATCCGTTTTGAGAGCGCGCCGCGCTTTGGCTTGGTAGGCAAACCGCTTGCGATGACCTACCGCGTCATTGGAACGTCCGGCATGGGCGGTATCGTGACAGTCCGCGTCAGCATCAATGGCGAGCTGGTGACCACGGAAGATGCCCCGGTTGGCCAGGAGATGGCGCTTGACCTAATGATTCCGAACGCCGGCAACAACATTGTCGAACTGGCAATTGACACCGCCAAAGGCGAGATCACCGACCGCAACAACCGCACGGTCGCCATGGTCGACGGCATTCGTGAGAATCTGCGGGTGCTGCTCGTTTCCGGCGAGCCGCACGCCGGCGAGCGCACCTGGCGCAATCTGCTGAAATCCGATGCAGCAGTCGATCTGGTGCATTTCACAATCTTGCGTCCGCCGGAGAAGCAGGACGGCACGCCAATCAATGAGTTGTCGCTGATTGCCTTCCCGACCCGCGAGCTCTTCGTCGAGAAGATCAACGATTTCGACCTGATCATCTTCGATCGCTATCAGCACCGCGACGTGTTGCCGATCCTCTATTACGACTACATCGCCGAATATGTCGAAAAAGGTGGCGCACTGCTGATTGCAGCGGGACCGGAATATGCAGGCGAAAAGTCGATCGCCCACACGCCGCTGATTGCCGCGCTTCCGGGCCTGCCCTCGGGCGAAATCCTCGAACAGGGTTTTTATCCTCGCCTGACCGACACCGGCAAACGCCACCCGGTCACCCGCGGCCTGGAAGGCTCCGCGTCTGAACCGCCACATTGGAGCCGCTGGTTCCGCCTTATCGGCATTGACCGGCTTGAGGGAGAGGTCATCATGAAGGGACCGGACGACAAGCCGCTCTTGGTCCTGAATTGCAAAGGCGAAGGCAGGGTTGGCACATTCCTGTCCGACCACGGCTGGCTATGGGCGCGTGGTTTCGAAGGCGGCGGTCCGCATGTCGCCCTCTATCGCCGCATCGCGCACTGGCTGATGAAGGAGCCGGAGTTGGAGGAGGAGCGGCTAACCGCCAGTGGCCGAGGCATGACACTCGACATCAGGCGCCAGACGATGCGTGACGATCCGGGACCGGGGCAGGTCATCACGCCTTCCGGAAAGACCATAACCATAAACCTCAAAGCCGACACGCCTGGCATCTTCACCGGCAGCGCCGAAACCACGGAGATCGGCCTCTACCAGATCGGTAATGGCGACCTCAAGGCGCTGGCACATGTCGGGCCGGTCAATGCCCCGGAATTCACCGACACGGTATCCACCACCGAGGTTCTGCGCGAGGTAACGGAAGAAAGTGGCGGCAGTGTCCGCCGGCTTGCCGGGCTAACCGGCGTTAACCTGCCGGGGATCGTGCCGATCCGTGCAACCGGCGATGCCTCCGGCCGCGACTGGATCGGCCTCAAGACCACGAATGACAGCATCCTGAAATCGATCCGCCGCGTACCGCTCTTCGCCGGCTTCTTCGGGCTTGGTCTGTTGCTGCTTGCACTTGGCTCGATGTGGTACCGAGAGGGGAGATAGCGCCTATCCTGCGAAAGGAACCGGCTCGCAGAAGCAAGGTGATTGGCGCTGACGTTCTAAAGCTAGCCGGCTTGACGGGGCATTATTCAGCGCGCACATTCTGGCCAGAACTTCTGGCTAGTTTGGTGATACAATGTCTGCGTCAACATGGTCCGTTCAGGACGCCAAAAATCAATTCAGCGCCGTCGTTGAAGCGGCCCGGAGCGAACCGCAGACCGTGACCAAGCACGGCAAGCCCGCTGTCGTTGTTGTCGACGCGGTTCAATTCGAACGCCTGCGGCGCTTCGATCAGGTCAATGCACCGTCGTTTGCGGACATGTTGCTTGCAATGACGAGAGATGACGGTGAGTTCGAGCGACCCGACGTGCGGCCTCGCGACTTCGAATTTTGAGCTGTGAAGACCGATTCCTGATGTACCTGATCGATACCGACATCCTCTCCGCGCTGCGCAAGCGCCAGCGGGCACCTGGACTTGAAACGTGGATCGCCGCTCAGCGAACCAGCGATCTTTTCGTCAGCGTTGTCAGCATTGGCGAAATCGAGCGCGACATCACGCTCAAGCGCGTTCAGGACCCGGATTTCGCCGCGTTGTTAATGGCATGGCTTGATCGCGTGTTGGCAATTTATGGTAGCCGAATTCTGCCGTTCGACCTCGGGTCGAGCCGGCGTTGGGGGCAGCTGAGCGCGGCAATCGGCAATCATGGCGCCGATCTCCAGATTGCCGCGACTGCCCTTGAACATGGCCTCACGGTGGTGACACGTAATGTCAGGCACTGTGTGCCCAGCGGCGTCGCCATTTTCGATCCGTTCAATTCGCCGACGAATCAGTGAAACCCGTCTGCTCGCGAGGTAAGGCCGCTACGCGTCCAGCTTCGCCCGGTCCTCGTGATCGACCATCCCCGTCAGCAGAGCCACCGCGCCCGGCTCGATTTCAACCGCCAGCAACCGGCCGAGATCGACCGGACGCGGCATCGAGATTTGACCGCGCGGAATTTTCTTGAAGCCAAGCGGCCCGTAGTAGGGTTCGTCACCGACCAGAACAACCGCTGGAGCGCCTGTCTTCTCGGCCTCGGCCAGAGCGATCTTGACCAGTTTCCGGCCGATGCCGATGTTCTTGTAGGCTGGCCGCACGGCGAGCGGACCGAGTAGCAGCGCCCTGCCCCTGCCGGCGGCGATGCGGGTCAGCCTGACCGACGCGACGACCGCGCCCTCATGTATCGCCACGAAGGAGAGAGAGCGCTCGTGCGGCCCGCCCTCGCGAATCTTGTATGCGGCGCGCGTGAACCGGCCCGGCCCGAAAGCCTCTTCATTGATATGATCGATCTCAGGATCGTGCGCCGGATCTTCCGGCAGATAAATGACGTCGGCAGCATTCATGATCTAGCATCCGGTGCAAAGCGGAATGGGGTGCCGCGGAAGCGGCTGGTCGGCCAGTCGCGCAGTTATGCGCGGGCGCCCATTCGTCGTCGGTTAATCCGGAGTGCAGCAAAGATCGTCATCGGACGATCCCGCTATCATCAAAATTTTCGCGCGTCCATCCGGCATTTTTTCATTGCCATGTGCGGCGTATCCATCACGGCGACGGACTGTTCCGGTTCGAGCGGTTGGGCATTTCCCGGATTTGACCTAGATCTATCCCAAGACACGGCGGCGGCGGCGAGCACACGCGCGAAGGAGAGACCCCATGGGAACGCTGGTGGACGGTGTATGGCATCGCCAGTCTTACGCACCCGAGAGACACGGAGGAAAGTTCGTCCGCGCGGAAACGCAGTTCCGCGACTGGATCACCCGCGACGGCAGGCCAGCGCCCGGTCGGGAGCGCGGCTTCAAGGCCGAGCCAGGACGCTACCATCTTTACGTCTCTCTCGCCTGCCCCTGGGCCCACCGCACGCTGATCTTTCGCAAACTGAAGAAACTCGAAGATGTAATCTCGACTTCGGTCGTCCATCACTTCCTGGGCGAGGATGGCTGGACGTTTCTGGCTCAGGACGGCGGCACAGGCGATCACCTCTATGGCCTCAATTTCCTGCATGAGGTCTACAGCAAGGCAGCGCCCCACTATTCCGGTCGCGTGTCAGTGCCTGTGCTGTGGGACGGGAAGGAGGAAACGATCGTCTCCAACGAGTCCGCCGAGATCATCCGCATGTTCAACGCCGCCTTCGACGAATGGGGCGATGCATCCGTGGATTTCTATCCCGAGCCGTTACGCGGCGAGATCGACCGCCTGAACACCACGATCTACACGGCAATCAACAACGGGGTTTACCGCGCCGGCTTTGCATCGAAACAGGAGGCATACGAGGAGGCCTTCACCGAACTGTTTGCCACGCTGGATACCCTCGAGGACAGGCTCTCGCGCCAGCGCTATCTGACCGGCGATCGCATCACCGAGGCGGACTGGCGGTTGTTCACGACGTTGGTGCGCTTCGATCCGGTTTATTTCGGCCATTTCAAATGCAATTTGCGCCGCATTGCCGACTACCCCAACCTATCGAACTATCTTCGCGATCTCTTTCAGGTACCCGGCGTGGCCGGGACAGTCGATATTCCGCATGTCAAGAAGCACTATTATGGCAGTCACGGAATCATCAATCCGACACGTATCGTGCCGGTCGGGCCAGAAATCGACAACGCTGCCCCGCATGACAGAGACCGGTTCAAAAAGGCAGCGTGACTACCAGTAAGGCGAGGCCGGAGCGCCGTCGAAAATCTCGGCAAGCCTCCGCAAGGTTGCCGGCGTCGTGTCTTGCGGCAGTTGGTCGAGCGAAAAGAACCCAGCTTCGGCGATCTCGCGATCCCTCAGTCGCGGCGCGGTCTGCCGGAAGGCCGTGATGAAATAGAATGCGACATGGTCGCGTTTGCTTGATTGCCTGTTGAGATGCAGCGATCTGAGTTCCGGTGGACCGAGCAGTTCGATATTGCCCTCTTCGGCCAACTCGCGCTCCAGCAACTCGACCATCGTTTCCTCGATTTCCACTCCGCCGCCGGGCAACTGCCAGCCGGGCACATAGGTATGCCGAATGAGAAACACCGAATTTGCGGCCTGGTCATAGACGAGGCCCCGCACACCGAGCGTCATCGGACGCCTGAGCAGGAAATAAAAGTGGAACAGCCTGGCGCGTACGCCGGGCCAACCGGTCTGACGGAACCGGCTTTCGTCGCCGTCACTCATGTTGCGCAAGGCTGGCGGCACTTGGACAGGTCGATACGTCGAAGGAACCCACCCTTCACTGAATCGTCATCTCGCATGAATGTTTTGTTTCGATGCATCATCCGTTCCGAAAAGGCTGTCCACGTTTCTGGATCATGCTCTAGAAAGTGACTCCATGTTCAGGCTCGCGCATCTCTCCGACGTCCATCTCGGTCCCCTTCCCGATGTAGCCTATCGCGACCTGGTCTCCAAGCGGATCACCGGCTACGTGAACTGGCACCGGAACCGGCGGCAGTTTCTGCATGACAGCGTCATCGACACGATTGTCGCAGACATGAAGGCGTCCGCGCCGGACCATTTCGCGGTGACCGGCGACCTCGTCAATCTCGCGCTCGACATCGAGATCGACATGGCCAGGCAATGGCTTGAATTGCTCGGCGATGGGGAGAGTGTTTCGGTGGTGCCGGGCAATCATGACGCCTATGTACCCGGCGCTTTTGACAAGGTATGCCGCACCTGGGGCGCCTGGATGACAAGCGACGGCGGAAATCCCCCAAGGGACAGAACGGCATTTCCCTATCTCAAAGTGCGCGGCGCGGTTGCGCTGATCGGCGTGACATCGGCGCGCGCGACGGCGCCTTTCATGGCGACAGGATATTTCCGCAAATCTCAATCCCGACGGTTGGCCAGACTGCTTGACGAGGCCGGAAAAAAGGGCCTGTTCCGCGTGATAATGATCCATCACCCTCCAGTCAGGAACGCGGTGCCACAGCACAAGCGTCTCTTCGGCATCGGCCGTTTCCAGAAGACTGTGCTTCGCCACGGGGCGGAACTCGTCCTGCATGGCCACTCGCACCTGCCAAGCCTCTATTCTATCGCTGGGCCACAGGGGCCAGTCCCCGTTGTCGGCGTCGCCGCTACCGGTCAAGCGCCGGGCGGTTCAAAGCCGGCGGCACAATACAATCTGCTCGACATTTCAGGGGAAAAGGACAACTGGACGCTTCGCCTAACGCGGCGCGGCCTGACGGGAGCGGCCATGCCGCCCAGCGATCTCGCATCGATGGACCTGATCGGCGAAACCCTGCCCCCGGTAGTAGCGCCGATTGCCGCCAGCTAATCGAGTTCGCAGCGTAAAAAAATCGAATTGAAGCCTGCCGTGGGTACGTCGCAGTCAAATTCTTCGTTATTTAAAGGCTGAGAAGCGCCTTGATTTTCCCCAGAACTTCCGCCGCGAGATCAGAACGATTTTCAACAAACTCAGCTTTCCGGGCCAACCAATCGAAACTCTTTATCTGATCCGATAGAACTACACCGGTCGTCTTTCTCCCTACAGGAAGCGCCACTTCGAACGGGTATCCCTTTGCCTGATTGGTGATCGGGCAGAGTATGCAAAGCCGAGTGATTGAATTGTATTTTGTTGCCGAAAGCACGAAAGCCGGGCGTGTCTCCGCTCGTTCCCGGCCCATCTGAGGATCGAACCTAACGCGAATAATATCGTACTGTTCTGGACAATACGGGGCATCAAAACTCGTTGCCGACCGCATGACCTAAGGTAATCTCATGGTGACGATTCTCTTCCGTGATGCCAAGCAGAAGAGTTTCCAAGTCATAAACATGCAAGTCATCAACCGGACGAACAACAAGAGTTCCGTTGACCACGGAAATGTCGACGGACACGCCTTCACGAACGTCAATTTCACGCGCGAAGGCATTTGGAATACGCAGCGCAAGGCTGTTACCCCATTTCGCAACACTGGCAATCATTTTAGACGGTCTCCTCCAACGGCTGCCACAGACCGTATCTACGTTGGATATACATAATAGATTTCAACCCTGAATACAACGTCAATGAAGGCGCAACGCACCAACGTAGCTAGAAGCTGATCTTTAAGGTCGAGAGCTTGTCCCACAACCAGGCGCAGGCGATGACCAGCGGCAAGGCCACTGCGCCCCCCGCAAGCACGAGACCGAAACCTGACGCGAAAGACTTCCACCGCGCTGGGCGCGCGCCGGTTTCAGGTACGGTGGCTCTCATTTCGGGATCATAGGCAGGCCTGACACCATCTTCCATCATACGTTGCCGTTCAATGATGCGCTCGGCGATATAGCGCGTCACCTGATCGGCGATCGGCTTCATGTCGCTCGACTCTGCAAGCACGACACGACCCAATCGCGAGTTCTCAGGAAACGATAGGTCCGCCGGTCTCGCCCCATAGAGACGTGGCTGACCGGGTCAATCCAGAAGCGGGGCTGCAGCCCGGACGAAATGACAAAATCGAACCAGTCGATGTCTGAGGGAACTTCGGCGATCACCGGCGCCAGCTCGGCTGCAAGCAACTCGAGCCTCATGCGTTGAGCCTCGCGCATGTCGACCACCACGTCGTCGCGATCAGCCGCTGCGTTCCTGACATCGCGAATGGCGTCCGACAGCCTGCGGCCCTTGTCGATCGCCGTCACGTTCTCACCTGCATCGCCCATCGGGCTTCACTCCAACCCGGAAGACCGCGGACGGTCTCGTTAAGGAACGATTAACATAACTGTACGGCCGATGCACCCGAATCTGCTGCGTTGGTTAGCGGACGGGTTCACCCATGTGCCGCGACCTCGTTCGAGACCTGCAAAGGGCGCTGTAAGGCTTTGAATTCGCGGGTGGATCCTAGCTGATGCAGGCAGCAATCAGCTTTGCTAATCTTGGCCAGCCAATGGTCCTGGTTATGAGTTATTTACACCTCTCCGGAAAGCAGGCGGGTCACCAGTTCGTCCCGGTCATAAAGGTCGGGAAAGAAATTCGAAGTTCCCGTCCTCGTCGATCCATACCGTGAAATAGGTGAGATGAACGGGTACTTTGGTCTTCAAATTGACCCGCTCCGTCTCCCCGGCCTCGATCCGCGACTTGATATCCTGCGGCGTCAACGAGCCGTCGAGTCCGAACAGTTTCTCTGCGAATTTGACAGGCTCATGCACACGTATGCAGCCGTGGCTGAAGGCGCGACCCGTCTTTGCGAAAAGCTGCCGGGAAGGCGTGTCGTGCATGTAAATGTCGAACTTGTTTGGGAACATGAACTTGATTTGTCCCAGCGCATTCTTTTCCCCGGACTTCTGTACAATCCGGTACGGGAACCCCTTGACCGGAACCGATTGCCAGTCGACCGACCGTGGATCGACGACCGGCGCGTTTGCCTCCCAGCCGCGGTAAAGCACGTAATCGTTCTTTTCCAGGTAACCGGGATCTTTCTGCAACTCCGGAAGGATTTCGTTGGTCGCTATGGCATTCGTTGCGGTCCAGGTCGGGTTGAATTCGACGTAAGCGATCTTCTCTGAGAATACCGGCGTCTTGTGGAACGGCTTGCCGACAATGACACGATGGTGAGCGATTGTTCGCCCTTCATCGTTCAGAAACAGCTCGAACCCGGCCTGATTGACGAAGACATGACGGCTGCCGAGGTTATCTGGCAGCCAGCGCCAGCGCTCCATGTTGACCATGATCTGCCTGATGCGTTCCTTTGCAGTAACGTTGAGTGCGGCAATCGTTGCCGGACCAGCAACCCCATCCGCCTCGAGGCCGTGGCGTTCCTGGAAGTGCCGCACAGCGGCGACGACGCTGTCGTCGTAGAGGTCCACCTCGGTGGCGTTGACGCCACCATATCCCCGCGCCTTCAGATTGGCCCGGACCTGGCCGATGCGGGCATCTTGCATGCCCGGCTTCAGAACTCGGACCCTCGGCTATCGAAGGCCAGCCGCCGCGCTCGGCAAGCGCCCTGTAGCCAATGAGCATCTGGCGAAGCTGGGAATATTGCGGGTGCTTTGGCCGCAATTGCTCGATAGCTGCGGATACGCCCTTGGACCGCGCCAATGACAGCCACGCGGCCGGGTCGATCGGCTTGCGAGAAACCACAATATCCGCCGCCGTCGCAGCGCGGATCGTCTGCCCGCTATGCAAGTCGCGCGCGAAGGAGAGAAAGGCCCGGCTCATAACGAGCTCGAACCCGGCAGCATCCTTGTCCGAGTCGATCTGCTCCGGAAAAGTCAACGCGGTTGTGGCGTAGTCATCCTCATTGAGCCCGTCTTCCCGGGCCAGTTTGATCGCCTCGAAAAGGTCATTGGCAGCTTGCGTCGGGTGGCCGTCCTGGACCCATATCAAGCCGTTGGCAGGATCGTCGTAATAGGCGCCAACCAGGTTGAGATCGACGACAATGCCTTGCCATTGCGTGGCCTTTTGACCGCGCATCGCGGCAATTGCGTCTTGTGGACTGGCGGCAGCCGGAAGCGACAGACCGGCTACCACAAGCAAAGCTGATAGCACCCTGCGCAAAATCGTCATCGCCAAGCCTCCTTGATTCGTAGGATTCTTGATAATGATTCGGAAAGGTTGACAGATTCTTTGCTGCAGCCATGCGTTGAACAAATGTTCTAGGCGAGCTCCTGGCAACCGCATCCAACCCGCGCGGCGGTTCAGTGGAAGCGCTGATTTCAGCGGGCGTTTTGGCGCAGGAGTGCCGCCACCAAGTCGGGAACCTCTTCCGGCAACATATGACCCGCATCCGGGATGAGATGCAGAGAAAAAGCCGGCGGAAGTCCGATTGTCTGCCTGACGGGCAGCACATTGTCTTGCAGGCCCCAGGCGATGGAAACCGGCATCGGCAATTCCGCCAGGCTGTCGCGCGCGATGACACCCTGCCGCCCGTTGCGGGCAAGAGTACCTGCGATCTCCGTCAGCTTCTCTGTCTGACCCGGCACTCCTCGCATCGCCACCTGGGCACGAACAGCATCCGGATCCACAGGGTTCGTCCAACCGATCATCGCTTCAAGGCAAGCCTGAAGATCATCGAACGTTTTCGCCGCCGCATAGCGGCGCAACAAGCGGATGTTGATCTCCTCCCCGAAACCGCCCGGCGCAAACAGCGTCAGTGAGCGCACCCGGGCCGGTTCGGCAAGCGCCATCAATGCAGCGATGGCGCCGCCCATGGAATGACCCGCAAGGTGGAAGCGCTCGATGCCACGCGCCGTAAGATCTGCCAGAATGGCGCGCGACGCGCCCTTTGACGACACCGCTTCTGGCCAGTCGAGCGATTTGCCATGGCCCGGCAGATCATAGGCTAGTGTTCGCGCTTCGGCAGCGAGTGCCTGCTGGACCGGACGCCACACTTCGTTGCGGCCGGCAAACCCGTGCAGCATGACAATAACAGGTCCGTCAGCACCATATTCCGTCGCATGAAGTCGCTCTTTCACGGATATTCCGCCCCTGAAGAATCTCTAGTGGAACGAATTTGACATTCGCATCCCATTCGACATCACGCGTCCATTGCGAATGTCAAATTCAAAGTTCCACTAGAATCATATGTTTGCTAGTGGTCCTTTGATTCTAACATTCGCCTGAATGGCCTGTATCAATGGGATGCGAATGTTAAAATCGGACCACTAGCCGCGCCTCGTCCTGTAAGCAGCGGCGCCGCGGCAGGTGCCCCCGACACCGACCCGCCCGGCTAACCGGCGGGTCGAAGGAGTCACTCCGCCGAACGCAGAATGCGGTTGGCAGCGGACACGACTGCTTCCAATGACGCTGCAACGATGTTGGTGTTGATGCCGGCGCCGAAAATCTTTCCGCCCGGATGTTCGACTTCCATATAGCTTATCGCGGCCGCATCGGAGCCTTGCTGGAGCGAATGCTCCGAATAATCGAGGACCGACAGCGGAACGCCAATGTGACCGCAAAGCGCATCGACGAAGCCGTCGATCGGCCCGGTACCGGAACCGCTAATCGTCTTTTCAACGCCATTGTCGAGGATCGTTGCCTCGACAACACGCAGGTTCCGCTTCTCCGCATGCGGGTAGGTGTGATGATCGAGAAACTTCAGCCGCGCGTCCGGCTGATCGATATAGACCTCGCGGAACCGGTCATAGATGCGCTTCGACGGCACTTCCTTGCCTTCGGCGTCGGTGATCGACTGGATGTCACGGCTAAACTCGATCTGCAGGTTGCGCGGCAAATGGAGCCCATAGTCCGCCTGCAGCACATAGGCGATACCGCCTTTGCCCGACTGGGAGTTGATGCGAATGATCGCCTCGTAGGTTCGGCCCACGTCCTGTGGATCGATCGGCAGATACGGCACCTCCCACAAGGGCTTGTTGGCAATTCTCATAGCCTTCATGCCTTTGTTGATGGCGTCCTGATGCGATCCGGAAAACGCGGTGTAGACCAGTTCCCCGACGTAGGGATGGCGCTCCGGAATGCGGAGCTGGTTCGAATATTCGTAGACTTCCTTCATCCGTGTGATGTCGGAACAGTCCAGCCCAGGATCGACGCCCTGCGTATACATGTTGAGCGCCAGCGTCACGATATCGACATTGCCGGTGCGCTCGCCATTGCCGAACAGCGTTCCTTCGACGCGGTCGGCGCCGGCCATCAGGCCGAGTTCGGTGGCAGCGACGCCAGTGCCCCGGTCGTTGTGAGGATGCAGGGAAACGACCAGATTCTCCCGATTGTCGAGCTGGCGGCACATCCATTCGATCTGATCGGCATAGATGTTGGGCGTCGACATTTCGACGGTGGCTGGCAGATTGATGATCAGCTTGTTTTCGGCCGTAGGCTTTACGATTTCTGTGACCGCGTTGCAGATCTCGAGCGCCACTTCCAATTCGGTGCCGGTGAAACTCTCCGGCGAATATTGGAAGCGGTAGCCGCCGCCGGCCTTCGCTGCCATGTCGGTGATCATCTTGGCCGCGTCGGCCGCAATCTGCTTTATGCCCGGCACGTCCTTTTCGAAAACCACACGGCGCTGCAATTCGCTGGTCGAATTGTAGAAATGCACGATCGGCCGCCTGGCGCCCTGGAGCGACTCGAACGTGCGCGCAATCAGCTCCGGCCGGCACTGGACCAGCGCCTGCAGCGACACGTCGTCGGCAACATTGCCTTCCTCGATCGTCCAGCGGGCGAAATCGAAATCGGTCTGCGAAGCGGACGGAAAGCCGACCTCGATCTCCTTGAAGCCCATGGCGAGGAGCAGCGCGAACATCCTGGCCTTGCGGTCATGGCCCATCGGGTCGATCAGCGCCTGGTTGCCGTCACGGAGATCGACCGAACACCAGACCGGCGCGGTCTCGATACGCCTCGAGGGCCAAGTGCGGTCGGCAAGGCCGACGGCAGGATAGGGTTGGTATTTAACGGCGGCATCGGGCATGCCGCCCCCGGCGCGAATTTCTGCTCTCTGGTTCATCGTCTTGTCTCCAGGCGGCTTGCGGAGCGCTGCGCAACCGGCGCAAGCAAAGCCACTATAAAGGTTCATGCAGGAAAGTGATTGGCAAGGAGCAAAGGCCCAAAAACGGCTCTAACGACCGCCGGGCGCTCCTTCAGCGGGCCCGGCGATCGCCGATAAGGCCGAGAAGACGGAGAGCAGAAGAAAGCGCGCGCAGGGTCTGGTCCGCGACGGCAGACGGACCGGAGATGGAAACGATGTGCGGGCGCGCATGCATGGGCGGATGTCTACAGGAGTGGTTTACGCGGCGCAAGGGGATTGCACGGCCGGCGCGACGGTTAGGAACAAGCTGTGGCAGACCTGCGGAGCGTTTGCCTCGCGCGCGATGATTTCAATTGGAGTTGTCACCGCGCTCTAATTCTTTGATTTCGCATGATCTTTCCGAAACCGCTACGCACTTTCGGGATCATGCTCTAGCTCCTCGTCTTCCATTTGCTTATTCTTACCGTACAACAAGGAGCCTGGCATGCCGGCAATGCACGAAAGCACCCAGCGCTTCCGGCGAACTTTTAATTCGGCGCTGGAAGCGCCGCGATGGCCGGACAGCGTAGGTGTCCGCGCGCTTCTTCCAAGGGATGCGCAAGCCGTCTACGACCTGCTGTCGGCCAACTATCCAGATGACTCCGGCATTGGCGGAAGCTTCGAGACCTGGTGGCAAAAGCTCAGCAACGACCCGGAATTCGATCCCGCCCTTTGCTTCCTTGCTGTGGATCGGCGCGACCGGCTTCTCGGCGTCGCGCAGTGCTGGACCAGCGCCTTTATCAAGGATCTCGCTGTTCTTACCGAGGCGCGTGGGCGCGGCATTGGCGAAGCACTTGCTGTGGCATGTCTTCGCAGTGTTTCGTAGCCGCGGAGCGCAGCATGTCGGATCTGAAGGTCATTGCCGAAAACGCTACAGCCCGGCGGCTCTATCATCGGGTCGGCATGCGGCGCGTCCCGCTCACGGGATAAGGGTGGGCTTCACTCTTCGACCAGTCGCGCGATCAGGCGGGCGATAGGCGGTCCAAGCACGAGCACAAACAGGAAGCGCGCCGTCTGCAAGGCCATGACGAAGGAGAGATCGACGTTGTCCGACGCGGCCGCGATGATGGCGACGGAATCCATTCCGCCGGGGCTTGTCGCGAGGTAGGCCGTCAGCGGATCGACGCCCATCTCGGCACTGAGCAGAAAGGCGAGGCCACCGCAGAAGGCCATCAAAACGAGGATCGAGAGAACGATCTGCGGCAGGGCGCGCGTGGCATGGCGAAGGATCGCGCGGTTGAAGTTGAGCCCGATCGTCCAGCCGATCAGCGCATAGCTGATCGCGCGCAGCCATTCGGGCACCTGGAAGTCGGTGAGGCCGCCCAGATGAAGACCCGCACCGAGAATGAGCGCGCCAAGAAAGTAGGGTGACGGTAATCTCAAGAGCCGCCCGAGCCCGCCGCCAACAAGTGCCACCACGATCGTGGCGGCGAATGCCTTTGCCTCGATCGTCGGAAACCAGACCGTGGCGGGAACGGCGACGCCGGACGTGTCAACCCAAAGGCGGGCGATCAGGGCCGCAGCAACGGTGACGAAGATGACGCGAAGATATTGCATGAAGGCCACCAGCCGCGCGTCAGCCCCGAACGCGTCCGCCATCAGCACCATCGCCGTGGCAGCGCCCGGCGACGAGCCCCACACGGCGGTTGTTCCCGGCAAGATTTTCCAGCGGCTGATGAGATAGCCGAGGAAACTCGACGCCGCCACGGTGGCGAGAACCGCTGAAAGAAACAGCGGCCAGCCGGCGACGAAGGAGGAAAAAATATCAGGCGACAGCGATGCGGCGATGAGGATGCCGACGAGCGCCTGCGACATGCCGAAGGCAGGCCGCCAAACCCGAATGGTCGCGCCGTGGCTTCCTGCCGCGATCGCCGCCAACATCGGTCCTATCAGCAAAGCTGCCGGGAGTTGCGCAAGTTCGAGAACTCCGGCCAGAAGGACCGACCCCGCCAGGAGGAAGAGCCACTGCGCCACTTTCGGCATCGCGGCAAGCGGGCCGCCCGATGAGGGGTGCGAAGGATCGGTCATCTCCCGGTCGCGGTAGCAGAAACCGCGCGGAATTCCTATTGCCGGACGGGCCGAGAGGTTGATGCGCAAGGACGCCGATGATTGGCTTCGGGCGCTTCGGTCACGCGAACGGGACGGCCGACGTTCCCTTCGGCAGCTTTGCCTCATCGTCCGGCTCAACATGGATGGTCACGCGAACGCTCGGGATCGCCGCCTTCAGCGCATCCTCGATCCGGTCGCAGATCACATGGCTTTCGCCGACACTCATGTCCGCGTCCACGACCAGATGGAATTCGATAAAGGTGGCGCGGCCGGCAATGCGGGTCTTGAGATCGTGCACCTCCAGCGCGCCTTTGGAATTCACGGAGATGATGCCGCGGATTCGCGCCGCCTCTTCGGGCTCGACACCCATATCCATCAGTCCACCCACCGACGAGCCGATGACCGATCCACCCTGCCAAAGGATATTGACCGCCACACCGATAGCGAGCAGCGGATCGAGGATGGTCCAGCCGGTGAGTACCGATGCGGCAAGACCGATAATGACGCCGACGGAAGTGACGACATCCGTCATGATGTGTTTTCCGTCGGCCACGAGCGCCGGCGAGCGTTCGGCGCGCCCAACGCGGAGGAGGACCAACGCCCAGGCCCCATTCACGACTGACGCAAGACCGTTGACTGCAAGCCCCGTCCAGGGTTGGTTGAGCACGACCGGCGACTGCCAGGCGCGCCAAACCTCGCTCAGAATGAGCAGTGCCGCGACCACAATCAGCACGCCTTCCAGGACGGCGGAAAAATACTCCGCCTTGTGATGGCCGAAAGGATGGTTCTGGTCGGCGGGCTTGTGGCTGAGACGTATCGCGTAGAGGGCCGCGCCCGATGCGATCACGTTGACGATGGATTCCAGCGCATCCGAAAACAGCGCCACCGAGCCGGTGAGCCACCAGGCCGCGGCCTTGAGCAGCAGGACGCCGAAGGCGATGACGATCGACCAGGCGGCAAGCGCCGCGACTTTCTGCTTGGAGGTCATGGGCGGCCTACCCTCCCCCTTGTGGCCCCTTGTGGGGAAGGTCGATCCGCGAAGCGGAGCGGGGTAGGGGTAGAGACCGTTGGGCTCCAAGCTTCACCACCCCGCCCTTCCCACAAGGGGGAAGGTGGGAGAGCAGATGCCTTCACGCCGCCTTGTCCTTCGCCTTTCGCGGCATATGCGCCACGACGTTCTCGATCATGCGCATGCCGGCATTGTGGCCGAGCGTCATGATGGATTCGGGATGGAACTGTACCGCCGCGATCGGTTCCTTCTTGTGCTCGAAAGCCATGATGACGCCGTCCTCCGTCTCAGCGGTGACGATGAACCCCTCAGGCAGCCGAACCGGGTCCGCGAAGATCGAGTGATAGCGGCCAACAGTCACTTCCTTCGGAAGACCAGAGAAGATGATGCCGGGCTTTGAGACGCGGATTCGCGAAGGCTTGCCATGCATCGGTATATGCAGCTGCCGCAGCTCGCCGCCATAGGCTTCGGCGAGCGCCTGCAGGCCGAGGCAGACGCCGAAGATCGGCAGGTCGCGGCTGCGCGCTTTCTTGATCGTGGCAGCGCAGTCGAAATCCGTCGGCGTCCCTGGGCCCGGAGACAGGACGACGAGATCTGGCTTCAGACGGTCGAACAGTTCCTCCGGCACCGGGGTGCGCACAGTCGAAACATTTGCGCCGGTTTGGCGGAAATAGTTGGCGAGCGTATGGACAAAGGAATCCTCATGATCGACGAGAAGGATGTTCACCCCCTCGCCCACGCGCGCGGTCTGGCGCTCCTCGGCGGCGGCATTGCCGCCCCGGGCATCGCGGATGGCGGAAAGCATGGCGGACGCTTTCAACTCAGTCTCTGCCTCTTCTTCCTCTGGTACTGAATCATAGAGCAAGGTCGCGCCGGCGCGAACCTCGGCGATCCCATCCTTTATGCGAATGGTCCTGAGCGTCAGGCCTGTATTAAGGTCGCCGTTGAAGTGCACCATGCCGATCGCCCCGCCATACCAGGCGCGCGGGCTTTTCTCATTGGCTTCGATGAAGCGCATCGCCCAAAGTTTTGGGGCGCCTGTCACGGTCACCGCCCAGGCATGGCTGAGGAAGGCGTCGAACGCATCCATGCCTTCGCGCAGCCGGCCTTCAATATGGTCGACCGTATGGATCAGCCGGGAATACATCTCGATCTGACGACGGCCGATGACGCGGACCGAACCCGGCTCGCAAACGCGGCTCTTGTCGTTGCGGTCGACATCCGAGCACATGGTCAGTTCGGATTCGTCCTTCTTGGAATTGAGCAGTTTCAGGATCTGCTCGGAATCGGAAATGGCATCGTCGCCGCGCTTGATCGTTCCCGAGATCGGGCAAGTTTCGACACGGCGGCCGTTGACGCGGACGAACATTTCCGGTGACGCGCCGATCAGGTATTCGCCCTCGCCGAGATTGATGAAGAAGGAATAAGGCGACGGATTGATCGTCTTCAGCCGCCGGCAGATATCGGACGGCGCACTCTCGCAGCGCTCATAAAAGAGTTGGCCGGGCACCACTTCGAAAAGGTCGCCGCGGCGGAAACTCTCCTTGGCCTTCTCAACGAGCCTCGCATATTCGCCAGGCGTATGGTCGCCACGCGGCGGAATGCGGTCAGCCGGCTTGAAAGGCTCCTCTGTGCGCTCGCGCGGCAGGCCTTCGGTCGAAAGCCCCTCGCCTGCATAGTCATAGCGGTCATGCCATGCCTTGGCGGAATAGTGATCCACGACCAGGATCTCGTCGGGAAGGAAAAGCACGAGGTCGCGCTGGCTTTCCTTGCGCTCGAGAAGGTAGTCCACCGGGTCGAACTGAAAGGCCAGGTCGTAGCCGAAAGCGCCGTAGAGGCCGAGGTTGGAATCCTGATCGGTCCTGAACAGGCCAGTGATCGCGCGCAGCACCGTAAAGATCGATGGGACGCGCGACCGCTCCTCCTCGGTAAAGACCCTGCCGGGCTTTGAAACCTCGAGCCGGATGAGGCGCTCGGAGATCTCGCTGACCGATACTTCTTTCAGTCCGGCGATCACCCTGCCAATCAAAGGCAGCAGGGTCTCGCCGCGCAAATTCATGGCCTCGATCTTCATCGCGCGGCCGCGAGCGCTGATGACCACAGGAGGGTCGATGATGGCGGTGTCCCAGCGCGTATAGCGGCCGGGATATTCGTAGTTCGAGGAAAAGACCGCGCCGCGGCGGGTATCGAGCCCGTCTATGTAGGTTTCGATCGCCCCATGGTAGGCGGTGTCATGGCGCTGGCGCGTGACAGTAATGCCGCCGGCGGTGATGAACCTTTCGGCTCCATTTTCAAGCACTTCGACCGTCATTCCCGTCTCCCCTCCGTTTCCCGCAGCGGATCCGGAAAGCACCTGAAAAACGAAAGGCCGCCCGGAACTTCCGCTGCGGCCATCCTCAAACTTCACGCGCACGCGCTCTCGTCGGCCGCTGTCAGCAGGCCCACCACCACGATGCATGGATCGAAAGCACGGTCATGGCAAAGTTCATACGAAAGATCGCCGCGCTGGGCAAGCGGCTTTCACGGAACGACTTTGCCTATCGGCCCGGAAGTCTGGCTCGCCTCTCGATCTGCCATGGCAATCCAGCGCGCTCAGACAAATGGAAGGAAACGGAAGACGGTTTGCGGTTCGCTATCTCAGAACTGTCGTTCGATCTGGCGCTTGCGGTTGCAGCAAAAAGGGCGCCCGTTTCCGCGCCGCCCGTTTCTTCTGAGACTTCCCGCAGGCTTAACACGCAGAGTATACGCCGAGCTTAAAACAGCCCCTCGATCTGTCCGAGTTCGTTGAGGAAGATCTTTTCCGACGAAGGCGTCTTAGGAAGGCCGGGCATGGTCATGACCTCGCCGCAGATGACAACGACGAAGCCGGCGCCGGCCGAGAGGCGGACTTCCCGCACCGGCACGGTGTGCCCGGTCGGCGCGCCGCGCAGATTGGGGTCGGTCGAGAAGGAATACTGGGTCTTGGCCATGCACACCGGCAGGTGGCCGTAGCCCTGTTGCTCCCACTGGTGCAGCTGATCGCGCACGCTCTTGTCGGCAATCGCCTCGTCGCCGCGATAGATGCGCTTGACGATGGTGTTGACCTTCTCGAACAGCGGCATGTCGTCGGGATAGAGCGGGGCGAACTGCGAAGCGCCGCTCTCGGCGAGCTTCACCACCCTGTGTGCGAGTTCCTCGATACCCGCCGAGCCCTTGGCCCAATGTTGGCAGAGGATCGCCTCCTCCCCGCGCGCCGTGACGAAGTCCTTGATCGCCTTGATCTCGGCGTCGCTATCGGAATGGAAATGGTTGATCGCCACCACCGCCGGCACGCCGAACTGGCGCACATTCTCGATATGGCGGCCGAGATTGGCGCAGCCCTTCTTCACCGCCTCGACATTCTCCTTGCCGAGATCTTCCTTCTTCACCCCGCCATGCATCTTCATGGCGCGCACGGTGGCGACGATGACGGCCGCAGCCGGCTTGATGCCGGCCTTGCGGCACTTGATGTCGAAGAATTTTTCCGCGCCGAGGTCAGCGCCGAACCCCGCCTCGGTCACCACATAGTCGGCCAGTTTCAGCGCCGTCGTGGTCGCCACCACCGAGTTGCAGCCATGGGCGATGTTAGCGAACGGGCCGCCATGCACGAAGGCCGGATTGTTCTCCAGCGTCTGCACCAGGTTCGGCTGCATGGCGTCCTTCAACAGCACCGTCATCGCGCCGTCGGCCTTGATGTCGCGGGCGTAAACCGGCGTCTTGTCGCGGCGGTATGCGATGATGATGTCGCCGAGCCGCTTCTCCAGGTCCTTGAGGTCGGTGGCCAGGCACAGAATCGCCATCACTTCCGAGGCGACCGTGATGTCGAAGCCGGCCTCGCGCGGATAGCCGTTGGCCGCACCGCCCAGCGAACAGACGATCTCGCGCAGCGCGCGGTCGTTCATGTCCATGACCCGGCGCCAGGCGACGCGGCGGGTGTCGATGCCCTGCTCGTTGCCCCAGTAGATGTGGTTGTCGATCAGCGCCGACAAAAGGTTATGGGCGGTGGTGATGGCGTGGAAGTCGCCGGTGAAGTGGAGGTTCATGTCCTCCATCGGCACCACCTGGGCATAGCCGCCGCCCGCAGCGCCACCCTTGATGCCGAAGTTCGGGCCGAGCGAGGCTTCACGGATGCACACCACCGCCTTCTTACCGATCCGGTTCAGCCCGTCGCCGAGACCAACGGTCGTGGTCGTCTTGCCCTCGCCCGCAGGCGTGGGGTTGATCGCCGTGACCAGGATGAGCTTGCCGTCGCCGTTCTTGCGCGCATTGGCGATGAACTCGGCCGACACCTTCGCCTTGTCATGCCCGTAAGGCAAAAGATGCTCCGAAGGAATTCCAAGCTTTGCGCCGATCTCCTGGATCGGCTTCTTCTTCGCGCCGCGCGCAATCTCGATGTCGCTCTTGAATTCGGCCATGTGAGGTTCCCCGGAACGGTTGAGCTGATTGCTTGCGGCATTCACCGCAGCTTTTTCAGCGCGCATAAAAGCCTCAGCGCACGGATTTGCGCCGTCTCAAACAGCCGCCCGATGCACGGATTGCGACAGGGGCTGTGGGCCACTGGCTTCCCCTTCTCCGCGTACCCGTTGGCCTTGCCTGTCCTCACCGATCCAGGATCGACCGGATCTCGATGAGTTGCGAGCGGACGCGCAACAGGTAGAAGCCCATGGTGGCAAGATGCGAGGGGAAGATGAAGCTCGATTCATCGCCGTTGGAGATCACCAATGGCTGCATGTCGAGCGCCACCCTGAGCTGCTCTTCCATGCGGGTCCAGATCTGGGTGAGATTGCGCTCCGAAACGATGGCGGCAAAGTCCGAGCGCGCGGCGATCAGGATGCCATAGTAGGCATAGAGCTGGCCGTAGGCGAACCAGAAACGGTCATCAGCCCGGGGATCGAACCAGCCGGCGTTCGATGCGTCGAGCCGGGCGCGCAGGATATCGGACGTGGAGCCGATATCGCCGGCGATACGGTCGAGGAACTCGAGCAGATTGTCGGCGCGGGCGTCGAAGGTCGCCGGCACTTTTCCAGGCTCTGGTTGAAAGCGCGCAGCTTGCCGATCGCCTCGCGGTAGACACTGGGTGTCGGGCGGGTCGGGCCGCGCAGCCCGATATACCAGGCGTCTTCGTTCCATGCGAGCGCGGTACGCGCATCCTGAAGGTTTTGGTCGATCTGCGACGTGCCCCGCACACGCCCAAGCGAGTTGACGAGCTCTGTCGTCGTGCGCCGCATCACCTGGTTGATGCCGAGCTGGAAAGCCGCCTTGTTGTCAAGGAAGGGCGTGTTCCGCCACGGAATTCCGAAGAACCCGAGCTTCGAGGCCAGCATCGATGAAATCCAGGCGTTCTGGTTGACGTTAAAGTCGACCAGATCGGCCGAATATGCCGGCGATCGCCGAGCCTTGGCATCGCGGTCGCTGGCGCTGCCGGAGCCTGCGCCGTCGCCGTAGAGCCCGTGCCGGAGGCCGCGCCCGCCCTGGTGGAGTTGAGCGGCGCGCCGGCGACGGCAGTCTCGCTGCGATGGCGGCGCGCCGGCGACGGCAGTTGCCTGCCGATGGCGCTGCGACCGGCTCTCCCGCCAGCGAATTGCCCTTCGCAAGGGTGCGCGCCGTCGGATAATCCGGATTGAAATTGTTCCAGTGCTGGGTTTGCCAGATGAAATAGGCATAGAAGCCGATCAGGCCCACCAAGACAGCTCCGACGATGCCCTTCAGCATCCAGCCGCGCTGCGTATACCATCGTGCAGCCCACATGAACGGCCACAGGATGATGCCGATGACGAAGCCAATGGCGCGTCCGATCCACTGGAAAATCCAGGTGAAGAAATTCACGATCGGATCAAGCATGACCACCCGCCCCTCTGAGACATGATTGCGAACCGGCGGTCTGTGTCGGCACCGAGCCTGCAGACTGTCCGGGCAAGATTTCTTCGTAATAACAATATGCTGCAGCGGGATCGGCTATTCAACGGAAAGTCGTCCTGCTCCAGAAATTCCATGCCATGACTGTCCCCTCAGCTTCACCCAACGCTCAGTCGGCCAGCCCGTAGAGACGCTCTCTGAACGCCGCCTTGTCTTTCAGATATGTGGTTTTCAGCGTATCCACAACCGCAGCTCGCTGCATGGCATCGAAGGCTTCATAATCCTTGTAGAAGCCCTGCTTGTTGAAGATGTAGCGCGAAACGAAATCGTCCGGCACAAAATCGGAAATAAGCCTGTTGGTGAGCCAGGCATCCGGATGATCCGGCTTGGCGCGCACGACCAGGAAGCGGTGCAGCGGCGCGACGTCCTCAAGCCGCAGTTGGCCGTATCGGGCAAGTTCCCGCTTGGCGCCATTGAGGAAGGGAAATGTCCCTTCGCTGTTGATCAGGTCGGCGTGACTGTGGATCCAGGTTTGCAGCCACACCTTGTCGACCTTGGCGACGTCGCGCTTCGGCTCGTTGCGGCGGATCAGCGCCCGGATCGTCATTTCCGCGCGTTGCTCGAGATAGCCGGACGTTTCGGTCCACGAGGCGCGCGGCAGTTCGATTCGGCCAGTGGACGCCAGGAAGCGGAACACGCGGTCGGCATCGCTGATCGACAAGTAGCTCACTTGCCACGGCCGCGAACGTCGGAAGCCCGGCGCGGCCGGGTCACTGATTACAGTCGTCATATCGGGATCGACAAAGACATAAAGACCGCCGAAATGGCTGGTCCAGAAGGCGTTGTGCCGGAAGATCACCTGATCGGGCACCAGCGCGTTCTCGCGGATATCGCCGGTCACCTTGGCGAGTTCCACCATCCGCTCCAGCATCGCGTTGTCACGCCAGGCGTCGGGTTCCTGTTTCAGCCGGTCGACCAGTATGCCGAGCTCGGATGCCTTGCCGAGCACGTCCTCCGCCGAAAGCACGCGGAACTCGACCTGATTAATGGAAATCAGGTCCTCGATGCTCTCGACCTTCGAGACCGAGTTCTTCGATCTCGCCATAGATCACGTCCTTGATCGTCAGCGCGTCGATCGCGCGCTGGTTCTTCGACATGAATTCGTAGACGAGCTGCGAGGTGTTGGAGAAGGCCGTGTGAACGACCGGCAGATCGATCTGGGCGGGGGTGAGAACGATGAAGCGGCGATTGACCTCGTTCGGGTCGAGGTAGAACGGATCGCCGAGATCCTCGGCGATCTGCGGCGAGAAGCCCGTGCGGTCGATCTCGAAGCTTTTCAGCTTGGTCGGCTTCAGTCCAAACGCCTTCAGCGCCTTGTTGTAGCGCTCGATCAGGTGCTTCTCCTCGATCGGCAGAAGCCGGCCGTAAATCAGCTCGTTATCGCGCAGGAGGTCCATCAAATACCTCCCTCTGGCCTGCCGGCCATCTCCCCCTATGGGGGGAGATTGGATAGCGGCGGTGTTTTCGCCAACCACCAATGCGGCAAGCTTGGCGCCTGCGTTGCAGTTGCCAGTCTCCCCCCTTGAGGGGGAGATGGCCGGCAGGCCAGAGGGGGGTGAGGGCGCCCTCAAGCATTCCACATCCCCTTCTTCTTCAGCTCTTCCATCTCGCGCGCGGCGCGTTCGCGCAACCTTGCATCCCGCAGCATCCTCGACACCGCCGCATCATCGGCGCGATCCGAATACCGGAACTCCGAATCGGCGTAGCGATTGATCTCCTGCATAACCATGTCCATGTCGAACGGCCCCCGCAGTTCCTCGATCATCGCTTTCTTCTCGTCGTAGGGCTTGTGCATGAATGCTTCAGGTTTCTCGAACCAGTCGTCCGGCAGTTCGATGTCCATGGCGCGCATTTTGATCGCGTCGGTGACGTTTTTGATAGCGCGGCCGGTAAAGCGCGGCTCGGCTACCTTGATCATATGCAGATAGGCGCCGATATCGGCCATCGTCTTCGGCCCGCCATTCTCCTTCATGAAACGCTCATAGACCTTGGCCAACCCGTCCTCCTGCGGCCGGGAATGCTCTTCATAAGCCTCCGAGACCGCACGCTGGATCTCCTGCGCCGCATAGAGTTCATGGTCGCCGAGCGGTATCTTATGGTTCTTGCCGGCAAGCAGCACGAAGATGTCGACATAATCGTCGCGCGTCTGCGGACCATCGACCACCCACCGGGCGCCTGCCCGCTGACGGAGCGCATCATCGACGTTTTCGGGATAGTTCGAGAACATGCCGAAGCTCGAATTGCCGCGCACGACCGTACCTGCGCCGCCGAACGCATCCATCAGAACGCCCGTAATTTCCTGCTGGCCGGCCGATGCTCGATCATCCGAGCGCTTTGCCGCCACCTGATCGATATCGTCGACCGTGCCAAAGCCGATAATTCGGGGATTGAGGACATTGTTGATGAACTGGCGGCAGTTCTGGCCAGACTTTCCCTGGTAGGACGAAATCTGGTCGACGCCGAAATTCTCGTAGTGGAACGGGTAACCGGCGATCTGGCAGTATCCGCTGACCAGCCCGGCGATCATCTGGATCAGCGTCGTCTTGCCGGTGCCAGGCGCGCCGTCACCAATGAAGGTGAAAAGGAACCCGCCAAGCTCGACGAAGGGGTTCATCTCGCGGTCGAAATCATAGGCCATCAGCATCTTGGCGAGCTTGACGGACTGGTATTTGGCGATGTGATTGCCGACGACCTCCTCGGGCTTCTTGAAGGTCATCACCAAGGGCTTCGATTTCCGGCCCGGCGCGACGTCAAAGCCATCGATCGAGAAATCGTCCGTGTCGATGCGGATATGCGCGTCCTCGAATGAGCCCAGTCCGTCGAAGCGGCCCTTACGGCTGAGCAACCCGTCGATCGCGACCTGCGCGAAAGCGCGCGCGCGGGTCATCATGTCGGCTTCATCCTTGGCGCCGGTGACCGCCCGATCCAGCCCGGCAATCTGTGATTTCAGCGCGTCTTGGGCAGTGTCGAACAGGAAATCGGGACCGGCGATGTCGTTCGGTGGTTCCCCCTCGGCATCAATCAGTTGCAGAAGGTAGGAAGCGAAGGTGAAAGATGAAACGTAAGCCGAGGCTGACAAAAGTTTTTTGAACCGGGTTGCTTCCTCACCTTCAAGGGCCGCCCGCGCATTCTTGGCCTGCAGGCTTTCGAGGTCGCAGCTTCGCGCGAAAACATCTCCAACGGCGAGCGAGACCGCCAGCCCGCGCCGTGCGCGAAACAGCAGCGTATGTTGGCCGATCGACATCAGCGGGTCGTCGGGGCGAACCGCCGCCACTGTCTTGGCGAGTTCGACCTCGCGCGTCTTGCGCACCGATCCGGTGGAAACCGTGGACACGAAACGTCGGCCGGTACCGGCCAGCGCCGTGCCGGACTGACCGCCGGAATCTTCCAGCACGACGATACGTGTGATCATGCTTTGCGCGGTCGCGCGATGCCTCTCGATGTCAGCTTCGCTGATGGTGGTCAGGCTGGCGTCCATGTCAGCTTCTCGCTCCGGCTCCAGCGTCAAACGACGAAAAGACGCCGGCAAACGGACGGCCGGCGGAAGCGGGTCTCAAGCACGCTTCAAACATCGCTGATCACTTGCCCCTTGGAAAGGATATGGACCTTGTAGCCCTGGAAGATCTTCTGCGCTTCGCCGGCGGCGTAGAGGGCTTGATAGGCTTCGTGCGGGATCAGGGCATGCTTTTCGTAGGCCGAGACCCCCTGCCGCGCGGCTTCGAGGTCATCGGTTTCGATGAAAAATTCCTGCGTCGCCTTTTCGCTCGACCACAATCCGCGCCGGCCCGGCTTTTCGGCCTTCGAAAAAACCTCCTGCATTGTCCAGGTGAGCAGCCAGGCGTTCTCCGGCTTGCGCACCTTGGAGAGCACCTCGGTCACCGTCGAGTTGTGCTCCGTGATGCCCGCCGAATAGAACGGCCCGAGTACGATGCGCCGCAGCTGTTTCGGGTGCAGCGTCTCGAAGTCCTTGTCGAGATTGGTCGCGATCGTCACCGGGGAGAGCGAATAGGCCGAGTTCTTCTCGGTGAAGTCATCGAAACGATGCGCCAGATCAGGATTGAGCAGGCCCTCGACCGGGAGCGGGATCTCGACCGTCTCAATGAGCTTGCCACTGTCGTCGACGAGCTGGCTCACCATCGATTCCGACGAATTCCTCGACCGCTGCCATATAGATCAGCGGCAGGTTGGCAACGCCGTCGAACGTTGCCCAGTGGACGAGATAGAAGGGCCGCTTGGTGTTGGGATTAACCGAGACCTTGGCAGTCTGCGCAAGCATGAATGGGCCGAAGGTTGCCCCGTCCTTGACGTCCTCCAGATAGAGCCGCTCGGCCATCGACTTCTGGAGCGCGGCCGGAAATTCCTTATGGCGCAGAATGAAGTCGGCCATTTCGGCCCGAAGCGTGCCGGGCTCCGGAATGTTGGCAAGCCGCTCGCCCGCCTGACGCCGGTCGTTCTCCAGTTCGAGAACGTTCTGGAAAACAGGAAAACCGCTTTCGGCGCGCGAGATGCGAAAGCTGTCCATGAAGCCCAGACGGTTGCGCCAGGACGAGAACGACTTTTCCAGCCGCGCGATGTACTCGGCGGCAATCTTCGCGACGATGTCGTGCCGGTAAAGCGGCGAACGCTCGTCGCGCATGAAGATTTCGAGCCCCTTCAACGCCGCCGCGATGGCGTCGAAATAGCGGGCAGCGGCTTCGGAAGACTGGTCGGTCATGCAGCCATTTTCCCGCCGTTTGCGCCTTTCGCAGAATACGGTCCGTAAGGGTTATGTCCGCACATAGTCCGCCGCATTGTGGCGGCGCATGACGTCTTCGAAGCGGCGGGCGAAGGCGTCATCGGCCAGCTTCTTGCGGCGCTGAATATCGCCGGTTGCGACCATGTTCTTCTCATGCATTTCAAGCAGGTCGCCGATGTGCTTCTGCGCGGCAGCGCCGATACCGGCCATGGTCTCCTCGGCCGTGTTGTCCACCTGGCTTCCGAGCGTGTTGATTTTGTGCGCAACGTCCTGCTGGGCGGCCGTCTTCAAGGAATCCTCGAGCGCCTTGTAGAGCACGATACGCTGTTCCGTATCGATGGTGAGCTTATTGATCAGCGTGCTTTGCGCGGCGATCTGGTTGTTGAGCGAATCCACAAACGTTTGGAACATCGACGTGTAGCGCTCCAGCGTCTGGCTTTCGGCGAGAAGCTCCTGCTCCTTGGCCTGCTTTTCATTGTATTCTGTCGCGAGCTTGGAGCGTTCGCCTTCGAGTTGGGTACGCTCCTTCTGTTTGGTTGAAGCCGCGATCTTGTTCTCGATATCGAGCAAAAGGGGATTGAGTTCCTCGATGCGCTTCTGCACGGATTCCAGATTGGCCACGGTCGCCTTGCGCCGCTCGATCACCTGGGCAAGGCTGGCCTCGGAGGTCTTATAGCGGGCGTCGAGCACCTGCTTCTGGGCTTTCAGGATGCCGACGATCGTATCAGACTTGGAAAGCAGCTCCTGCAGGTTGCCGGCAAGCGACATATTGCGGACGCGCTCGGTGCGCATGCGCTGTTTGCTTTGCGCCGAAAAGATGCCCACGAAATTTTCCCAGGTCGTGAAGCTCTTCATGCTCTCGAATTCGACGCCGAACACATTGGTTGCGTCCTCGAGCCCGATGATCAGGTCGGCAATGTTGCCTTCCATAACTTTCTGCTGCTTCAGCACATCCTCGATGCGGGCATTCTCGATGTCGAAGTCGACAGAACCGATCTTCTTGTCGGATTTGGCAAGCTTGTCGAGTACTTGGCCGGACTGCTCGATCTTCGACTTCATCTCTTCCACGACCTGCTGCGTCTTCGCGATCTCCTGGTCAAAATTCTGCAAGGTTGCCATTCGATCTCCTCCGGGCCAGCTGCTGTCAGGTTGAGGGTATATATGTGGACCGATCGGCGATTGAAAGGAAGGATATCGCCAAAAAGTCCGCGACTTGAAATGGTAGCTACCGGTAGCTATAATGCCGGAATGACGGTGGTATCGATCAAGGAAGCGAAGAACCGGCTTACCGAACTCGCCCGCCGGGTCGAGCAAGGCGAAACCGTGGTGGTCACTCGTCACGGTAAACCGGTGTTCGACCTTGTACCACATAAGAAAAAAGGCGGAATCGATCTCGAGGCCGGGCGCGCGTTTCTGCGATCACTGGACATCACTGATCCCGTTCCATACATCGCGGACGATTTCGATGAACCGCTTCCGGAAGATTTCCTGATCACGCCGCTCCCACCGGAGTTCAAGTGAGGCTGTTGCTCGACACGCATGTTCTGCTGGAGATTCTGCAGTCGACATTCAGTGCAGAAGTATTGAAATTCGAGCACCACTTCCGCCATCGCGAAGGTGAAGATCCAGCGTTCGCAAGCGTATGCAGCCTTTGGGAAATCGCGATAAAGACACGGCTTGGCAAACTGCAAATCGCCCTGCCACTGGATAAACTGGCGGCCTATTTTGACTCGATCGGCATAACGATCCTGCCGATCGATCAGCACCATGCCGTCGCCCATGCCGAACCGGAACCCGACACCCGCGACCCGTTCGACCGCATGCTCCTTGCGCAATGCAAGGTCGAAAGTTTGCAATTGGTCACCATCGACCGAGCTCTTGTAAATCATCCTCTCGCCTGGCGAGCGGATGAGGCGTGAGCGGCAACGGCTGCGCGAGGCTTCGACAAGCCGGGCGGACGAAGACAGCACGGGCTGCCTTGCAGCAAAAACAACGGCCTGTTGTCGTACAAAGAACGGCGCGCGGCGCGGCTCGTCAAGTCATGCCGCTTGAAACGGCAACAAAATGGTGTTTGGTTCGGGAAATAGGCGGAAGAAAACCGTCACTTCGGGTCGCCGAAAAATCACAATGGGAGAACTGAAATGTTGCGCATGAATTCCTTCGCCGCTGCACTGGGGTTGGCAGCGGTTCTTTCCTCGAGCGCTTGGGCCGGCGACGCGGAGAGCTGCAAGAAAGTCCGTCTTTCCGACGTCGGCTGGACCGACATCCAGGCTACCACAGGCGTCGCCTTCAACCTGCTGACGGCGCTGGGCTATGAGCCGGAGGTTATCCAGCTTTCCGTTCCGGTCACCTATCAGTCGCTGAAAAACAACGACCTGGACGTTTTCCTGGGCAACTGGATGCCATCCATGACGGCCGACATAAAGGACTATACAGCCGATGGTTCGGTAGAGACGATCAGCCAGAACCTTGAAGGCGCGGGCTATGGTCTCGTCGTCCCGACCTATGTTGCCGAGGGTGGCGTGAAGACGCTCACCGATATAGGCAAGTTCAAGGACAAGTTCGACAGTAAGATCTACGGCATCGAGGCCGGCAATGACGGCAACCGCATCATCCTGGATATGATCGCCAAGCCGGAAAGCAATCTCCAGGGCTTCGAGTTGGTCGAGTCGTCTGAGGCCGGCATGCTGACCCAGGCGGAACAGGCGATGAAGAACAACGAATGGGTTGCCTTCCTTGGCTGGACGCCGCATCCGGTGATGGGCGAGATGAAGATCACCTATCTCGAGGGCATGGGCGATTCCGGCTTCGGCGCGGCGACCGTTCACACCAACGTTCGCAAGGGCTACCTGGCCGAGTGCCCGAATGTGGGCAAGTTCATCCAGAATCTCAAATTCGATCTGTCGATGGAAAACACGATGATGGATGCCATCCTCAAGGGCGGCAATCCGAATGACGTGGCGAGGGATTGGCTGAAGGCAAATCCGGACGTCGTAACGCCGTGGCTGAATGGGGTGACGACCTTTGATGGCCAGGATGCCGCCGCGGCGGTGAAGGCCGCACTGGCTAGCTAGCCGCGTGGCCGTGTGAGGCAGAATAAAGGGTAGCTCGGACGAGCTACCCTTTTCGATATCGGGACAAAGAAAGCTCACGGCGCGCGGCACTATCGGGAGGGTTGAATGGATCCTGTTTCGAAATCTGGTTGCGAGCAACAAGATTCCCATCGGGCCGTGGGGGAAGGCGTTCTTCGATTTCCTCGAAACTTACTTCGGTGCCATTTTGCGCGCCGTCTCGGGTGGTCTCGATGCCGCCCTCGATTGGACCGTCGACACACTGCTCTTGCTTCCGCCCGTGGCGCTGGCTTTCTTGATCGCACTTCTCGCCTGGTATCTGCAGCGTTCGAAGGCCCTTGCCCTCGGCGTTCTGATCGGCTTGCTCTTCACGATCAACCAGGGGCTTTGGAAGCAAACGGTGGCGACATTGGTTCTGGTCGTGGCCGCCGCCGCTGTATCGATGGCCATCGGACTGCCAATCGGCATCTGGGCCGCGCACAAGCCGAAGGCCTACCGGATCATCCAGCCGATCCTCGATTTCATGCAGACGATGCCGACATTTGTATACCTCATCCCTATCTTGGCATTGTTCGGGCTGGGCGCCGCTCCTGGCCTCATTGTTACGGTTATCTTCGTCATCCCGACCGCGGTGCGCATGACCCATCTCGGCATGACCACCGTACAGAAATCGATCATCGAGGCTGGCGAGGCGTTCGGCGCGACGAAACAGCAGCTGCTGTGGAAGGTGGAACTGCCGGCGGCTCTGCCCACCATCATGTCCGGGCTCACACAATGCATTATGCTCTCGCTGTCGATGGTGGTGGTTGCCGCGCTGATCGGAGCCGGCGGCCTCGGCACCGAAATCGTGCGGGCGCTGAATGCCGGACCGCGTGGCATTCCGCTCGGCATCGAGGCAGGCCTCGCAATCGTGATCCTGGCAATCGTGCTCGACCGGATGACCCGCATCGGCGTGGGAGGCAAGCAATGAACGTCGCCGTCGATTTCAGGAATGTCGATATCGTTTTTGGCGCGGATCAGGCAGGCGCGCTCGCCATGGTGGATCAAGGCGCGACGCGCGCCGAGATCCTTGCGCAAACAGGTAACGTCCTTGGTTGCGCTGGCGCCAGCCTCACCATCAACGAAGGTGAAATTTCCGTTCTGATGGGTTTGTCGGGGTCCGGCAAATCGACGCTGCTTCGGGCTGTGAACCGGCTGAACGTCGTGTCGCGCGGCCAGGTTCTGGTCAAGGACGGAGACCGGACTGTCGACGTGGTAACCTGCGACGAGGCGACGCTCAGGCGATTGCGGCAGAAGCAGGTCGCCATGGTCTTCCAGCAGTTCGGGCTGCTCCCGTGGCGTACGGTCGAGGAAAATGTCGGCCTCGGCCTGGAACTCGCAGGCGTTCCGGACGCTGAGCGGCGGGAACGCGTGCAACGCCAGTTGAAGCTCGTCGGCCTCGACCAGTGGGCCAAGAAATACGCGCATGAGCTTTCTGGTGGAATGCAGCAGCGCGTCGGGCTCGCTCGCGCCTTCGCGACGGAAGCACCGATCCTCTTGATGGACGAACCCTTCTCCGCGCTCGACCCGCTGATCCGGACGAAGTTGCAGGACGAGCTCCTGCAACTTCAGAAGACCTTGAAGAAGACCATCATCTTCGTCAGTCACGATCTCGAAGAGGCGCTGAAGATCGGTAGCCACATCACCATTATGGAAGGCGGCCGCATCGTGCAGACCGGCGCGCCCGAGGACATTGTGCTGCGCCCTGCCAACGACTACGTTCGCGACTTCATCGCCAATGTGAACCCGCTGTCGGTGCTGACGGCCTGGAACGTCATGCGCGACCGACGCGATCTGGAACCCGCCGGGCGCGGTGGCTGGATCTGGCTCGACCGACGCCAGACCACCCGCTTCAAGATCGGCAAGGACGGGCTGGTCGAGTCAGCCGAGCGCCAAGGCAAGCCGGCGGTCTGGATCTCCTGCGACGATGTCGAGAAGACGCCGCCGGACGAGTCGGCCGTGTTCTGGGCGAAACCCGGCACACCTTTGAAGACCGTGATGCTCGCCATGCACCGCTCGCACACCGCGCCGGTCGCACTCTTCGACGAACAGTCGCGCTTCGTCGGCGCGATCGGCGTCCGCGACGTGCTACAGGCAGTGTTAAGGCGGTAAGCACTGAAGCCCGCAACCGTCATAAAGCAGGAACCGGTTCCGATTTTCGGCCCGATGCGGTAGAACTCGCGCGATAGCCGATGGCAATGCCATCCACCGCGAAGTGGTGCCGTGCCGGTGCAGTTCCGGGAACGAGAAGCGGTTCTCCGTCCGGAATCGCATGAAGACAAAGACTTAGCATGCTTCACCGACCGATCGGTCGGAAGCTCGCCAGGATCCGGAGCATTTTCCGATACCCGACCAACTTACCAGACCTCGCGCCAAAGTCCGCCCAAAGACACAGCGGCCGCGCCTGCACAAGGTCATCCTGGTCAATGACGACTACACGCCGCGCGAGTTCGTCGTCACGGTGCTGAAGGGCGAGTTCCGCATGACGGAAGATCAGGCCTACAGGGTGATGATCACCGCGCACCGGCACGGCGTCTGCGTCGTCGCCGTTTTCACCAAGGATGTCGCGGAAACCAAGGCAACACGTGCGACCGAGGCAGGCCGCGCAAATGGCTACCCGTTGCAGTTCACCACCGAACCGGAAGAGTGAACATTCCGGACCGCCGGTCATGCGGGCGAGGAGCCAAGCGGCACGAGTGTCAATCCGCCTGTATTTTCAACGCTTTCCCAGCCAGGCGTCGACACTCCATGGGCCGCCGCCGGCGAATACCAGGTAGAAGAAGACGAAGCAGTAGACAATTGCCAGCGCGCCCTCGTTAACCACGGGATCGATGGTGCCATGCCGAGCGACATGGCCAATGAAAAAGGCAAACGCCATTTCGCCCGACAGGATGAAGGCGACGGGCCGCACGAACAGACCAATGACCAGAAGGAAACCGCCGATCAGTTCCAGATACCCGGCCACAGTGATCAGCGTCGGCAATTCGCCGCCGCCCATGAACGGGGATGGAAAATGCAGGATTTTCATGGTGCCAACTTCGAAGAAGCACAACGCGGCGGCGATGCGCAGGAGGCTGAGCACGCGCGGCGCCCATTGATCGAGCTGAGTGGTATTGATCATGTCGTCCTCCGATGCGCTTTCGCGCTAGCTTAACAACCGCGACGTTCCCCCGCCACTTTTCGAAGGCCTCCGCCCGGAAAAACGCCAGGGTCAAATCCCGAGGCGTGGACAAATTCGTCTCATATATTCGGGGCGTCACGAAAATGTCCTTTCTGATCAATGCAATGGAAGGACTTGAGGATCTTTTTCGATTTTTTCTGATTCTTTCATCCCCGTCCTTCCCGCCGCTCCCATAATCGCCGTCACTGCCCTCACGGGAACCTGGTGCGCACCGGGTATCAGGGAGGGCGACGGTGCCGGGCCGGTCGCGTGGCGGAAACGCGGCTGGAGATTGTCATCCGAGGCCCGGGCCCGAGTTCGCGGCTCCCCCGCACCGGCAAAGGCCACCGCGGGGGCCCCGACGATCGGGCAAGAACGCCGGCGGGGCGCTGGGAAGGCGCCATACAAATTACTTAACAGGGCACCAACCCAGCGCCCCGCTTCCCACCACCCTCAACAGCCAGACGCGAAAAGCGGGCGTGGCAACGGAGAAGCTCGTCCAGAATAACCCCTTCGCCTGCCTGACGGACCCCCTCACCGGCTCGGCGAAGCCGCGCCGGGTATCTTCCGGTCTCCCAACCACCAAAGGCCTGGAACGGAGAAGCCGCTAGGAAGCACGAAAGCTGAGCGTACACGATGAAAAGCCAAGCCTGCGCGAGCACCCGTCCTCTTCCCTCCGCCGCCTTCGTAGGCTATCCCCGCAACCGAGAACCATATCATTCCAGGGAGGCGTCAGAATGAACCCGTCAGGCCACGTCGCAATTGTCACCGGTGGAGGCTCAGGTCTGGGAGAGGCGACCGCAAGGACGTTGGCCGGCAAAGGTGCCAAGGTGGCTGTGCTCGATGTGGGCATGGAGCGCGCCGAGAAGGTTGCTGCCGAAATCGGTGGCGTTGCAATCCGATGCGACGTGTCGAGTGCCGAAAACGCCGAGGCAGCGGTCGCGGAAGTGGCGTCGCAGCTTGGCGAGCCCCGCATCCTGGTCAACTGCGCGGGCATCGCGATCGGCGTTAAGACGCTCGGCAAGGACGGCCCGCATCCGCTCAACTCCTACCGGAAGGTGATCGAGGTCAATCTGATCGGCACGTTCAACATGATCCGGCTCGTCGCCGACCGTACGCAGAAGCTCGAGCCCATGACGAGCGGCGAGCGCGGCGTCATCATCAACACCGCCTCCGTTGCCGCCTTTGACGGCCAGATCGGGCAAGCGGCCTATGCGTCGTCGAAGGGAGGCGTGGTGGGAATGACGCTGCCCGTTGCACGCGACCTGGCGCGGTCCGGTATCCGCGTCGTCACGATCGCGCCCGGCATCTTCAAGACGCCGATGATGATGACCATGCCGCAGGAGGTCCAGGATTCGCTCGGGGCCGCGGTACCGTTCCCCTCGCGGCTCGGCGAGCCGTCCGAATATGCCGCGCTTGCCCTCCACATCGTCGAGAACCAGATGCTCAATGGCGAGACGATCCGGCTCGACGGCGCGATCCGCATGGCCCCGAAATAGGTCGCGGACGGCTGACTGGGATGACGGCCAGCGGTTCGCAACGCAAAAACGGCCCGCTCGCCGGGCTTCTGGTGATCGAGATGGCCGGGCTCGGGCCTGTGCCGCTCGGCGGTTTGATGCTGTCGGAACTCGGCGCCGACGTGATCCGCATCGAGCGCAAGGAGAGCGGCAACGCGTTTCTTGTCGTTCCACCGGAATATGATCTCGACCGCCACGGCCGGGAGATCGTCAAAGTCGACCTGAAGCACCCTGAAGGCATCGAGCTGATGCTGCGGCTGACCGAAACGGCGGACGTTCTCATCGAGGGGTTTCGTCCGGGCGTGATGGAACGGCTCGGGCTGGGGCCAAGCGAGGTGTTGGCGCGAAGCCCCCGCCTGATCTACGGGCGCATGACGGGCTTCGGGCAGGACGGGCCGCTTGCAGCGCGCGCCGGCCATGATCTTACCTATCTTGCCTATTCCGGTGTTCTGCACGCGATCGGCCCGAAGGACGGCAAGCCGGTTCCGCCGCTCAATCTCGTCGCCGACTACGGCGGCGGCACGATGTTCCTGATCACGGGCGTGCTGGCCGCGCTCATCGAGCGCTCCCGGTCCGGCAAGGGTCAGGTGATCGATGCGGCGATGATCGACGGCGCATCGATGCTTGCGGCCCCCTTCTTCGGTTTTCTGGCGGCGGGTTTCTGGAAAGACAAACGCGGCGCCAACCTGCTCGATTCCGGCGCGCCGTTCTACGACACTTATGAAACGGCCGACGGCAAGCACGTCGCGGTCGCCTGCCTCGAACCCCAATTCTTCGCGGAGTTCGTCCGGCTGCTGCCGCTGGCCGAGCACTTCGTGCAGACGCAATATGACAGGCGGATCTGGGGCGAAATGCGCGGCGCCATTGCTGACCGGATCAAGGAGAAGACCCGCGACCAGTGGACTGCCGTCTTCGAAGCGACGGATGCTTGCGTTGCCCCGGTTCTATCGTTGACCGAAGCGCCGGCCCACCCGCACAATCGTGCGCGGCAAACCCATACGACGATGTCGAACGGATTTGAACGCCCTGCCCCCGCGCCCAGATTCTCGCGCACGCCGGCAAGCGCGTCGGACGCATCCGCACAGGATCCCGCCACGGCATTGTCGCGTTTCGGGATCGCCAGCGGCGAGGCGGAAACCCTGACCAAAGCCGGGATCATCGGCTGACAACCATCCAGTCGTTATAGCGCTGTGCGTTCTTTCGGACGTGCAAAGACGCTATATTTCCTTTGATCGCGTATCGTGCGGTAACAAGGCAAGCATGGAAAAGAACGAGGCGAGCGTGGAGAAGAAAAAAGACGTCATTCGTGAAACCGACGCGGAGGCGATCCGGCTCGCGAAGACCCTTTTGCGTACGGCGCGCTTTGGCGCGCTTGCCGTGCTCGATCCCGAGACCGGGACGCCGCTGGCAAGCCGCGTCGGCGTCGCCACCGACATCGATGGCGCGCCTCTGATCCTCGTTTCGATGTTGGCGGCGCATACGAGGGCGCTCATCGCGGATGCCCGCTGCTCGCTGCTTGTTGGCGAACCCGGCAAGGGCGATCCGCTCGCCTATCCCAGGATTTCCATTGCCTGTGCGGCAACCAGGCTGGAGAACGATACCGATGAGAAGGCCCGCGCCGAGCGCCGCTATCTCAACCACCATCCAAAGGCGAAGCTTTATGTCGGGCTCGGCGACTTCTTCTTTTTCAGGCTGGAGCCCGCTGGCGCGAGCCTGAATGGTGGGTTCGGCAAGGCCTATCTCCTCAACCGCGCGGATCTTGTCACGGAGACGGCAGTTGTTCCCGCGCTGGCGGAAGCGGAACAGTCGGCGATCGACCATATGAACGACGGCCACCGTGACGCAATCGCCGTCTATGCGAAGGCTTTCGCCGGGGCAAACAGCGAAGGCGACTGGACCTTGACGGGTATCGATCCCGACGGATTGGATCTGGTCCGCAGGGACGATTTCCGGCGCGTCTTCTTCCCCAATTCGCTCACTGACGCACGTGATCTGCGCAAGACGCTTGTGGAGATGGCCGCCTCCGGCCGCCGCGTTCTGGCAGATGTTGTACTAAAGTAGGATGCGAAGCGCAGGTCTGCGAAAGCAACGACCATGTCTAACGGGTTCGCCTAAAGATCATGGGAAAATCAACGAACCAAAGGGGCCGACGGCCTTCGAATAACGGCATCATGCTCTAGGAGCTTAGAAAACGGCACAAACTGCATATTGTTCTCGCACTAAAACCCATTAGTTTCCGCTAGCATTCTAATTTGCGCATATACGCGCAAAGGCAACCTTTCTGGCTCCAGAACCCCTGCTGGAGCTGGGAAGACAGCGAAGCACGGGGATACCATGATGGCGAGAAAATTAGTGAGTAACGTAGACGAAGCCGCCGATTTCCTGAGTGTTCTGGGAAACGGCAAGCGGTTGCTTATCATGAGCAATCTCCTGGCAGGCGAACTTTCCGTCGGCGCTATTGCCGAAAAAGTGTCGCTCAGCCAGTCGGCGCTTTCCCAGCATCTTGCAAAGCTGCGCAGCGCCCACCTTGTTGAGACCCGCCGTGACCGGCAGATGATCTATTACAGCTGCCGATCCTCGGCCGTAGCGCGTCTTTTCCAGACGCTTGACGGCATTTTCGAGGACGCCGAAGCAAAGGCCTATTCCAGACCGGTGCTGGCCATAGCCTCTTGACCTCGACCTGACGGGCGGTCCTATCTCCTCCGTCTACCGCATCGGCCCGAAAATCGGAATCGCTTTCCGGGCCGATGCGTAGATTCAAGATTACAGCGCCCTTTGCGCGTCCGAAAGGAAGCGTGGCGCTGCAATGACGGTGGAGACGCATGCAGCCGATCCGTATCGACGACCCGGACGATCCGCGCGTTGCGGCCTACCGCGACGTGCGCGAGCACGATCTGGCCGGGCGGCAAGGCCGCTTTGTCGCCGAAGGCAAGGTCGTTCTCAATGTGCTTTTCTCGGCTCGCCAATTCGAGGCCGAGTCTGCGCTTGTTCTGGAGAACCGCTTCGCGGGGATGACCGAGATCTTCCGGCGAGCGCCGGAAAGTCTGCCGGTCTATGTCGCGACAAGCACCGTCATGGATGCGCTTACCGGCTTTCACATCCATCGCGGCATCCTCGCGATCGGCAGGAAACGCCAGCCACAACCGGTGGACGAGATACTGGCCATGCTGCCCGAGCGCGCGCTTGTCGTGGCTCTGGCGGGGATTGCCAATCACGACAATATGGGTGCGATTTTCAGGAATGCGGCGGCATTCGGTGCAAGCGCCGTGCTCCTCGACGATACTTGCTGCGACCCGCTCTACCGCAAGGCAATTCGTGTCTCGGTGGGCGCGGTACTCAAGGTTCCCTTCGCGAGTGGTGGTAGCGCGCAAGAGCTGGCCGCCACCCTTGAGGCCCATCGTTTCGACCCCATCGCCCTCTCCCCGGCCGGCGTCATCGACATAAAAGACGTCGAAAGGTCAGACCGGATGGCTCTCTACCTCGGCACCGAAGGTGACGGCCTCCCCGGTGATCTGCTCAAGCGGCTGAAGACCGTTCGTATTTCGATGGCAGAGGGTTTCGACAGCCTGAATGTAGCTGCCGCGTCGGCAATCGCATTGCACCAATTGCGGGACGGATGATCGTTGGTATGATCTGCCGCGAAGCGACCGCGGCCTGCAGGAGCCGGTCAGCTCTGCTCCGCCGCCTTTCGAAGCGCCCTCACCCGATCGGCGAGACTGGTCATCGCCCCGTCCAGGGGGCCGGAAGCAGGATGCGGGTCCGAAGGCTCGGCCAGCGCCTTGTGGATGGGGGAATCCGGCCCTTCCGTGCTGGCCGTCAGACCCACAACCTCGGCCGCCAGTTCATGGATCTGCTCGCGGAGGATCGCGTCTCCCTCCATGCCGTTGGCCTCAACGCTCTTCGCTCCGTCCGTATCGCGCAGTGCCTTGATTTCCCGCACCGAGGCGGTCAATTGGCGCTCCAGGCGATCGCGCTCCGCAGCCAACTGAGCGAACCTGTCATCCCTCGCGTCACGTCCCGGCGTGACCGGTGGCTGCGGTGGTTTGGGCCCGTCCGGCATTGCAGTTTGCGGGTTCGTTTTCGATGGCTGGGAGGCCAGACGTAAGTCCCGCCCGCTAGCTGTTTGCTGATCTTCACCGGCGGGCTTGGGCAACCGTGCGGGTTCCCTATCCCGGCTTTCGCCGTCGTTTAGCAACGTCCGCATTCGATCGGTCTCGTGCTCAAGGTCGGCAAATCGTTTGCGCTCGGTGGCCAAGGCTTCCTTGAGCGCCTCGTTTTCCGCCGCGATTTCCTCCAGCCGCCGTTCTACATCCTTGCGTTGGCTGCGTAGCCTGGACATGTCGGTCGACAGTCTTTCGATCTCTTCCTCGGCGCTCGCCAGTTCGATCTGACGGCTGCTCGATACGAAGCTGAGGTCTTCGTACATCTTGCCGAGCTGCTCGAGTTCCGACGCGCCATTGGCAATGCGCTCGTCGGCCTGACCAAGCTTTCGGGTGAGAACCGTGATCTCTTGTTCGCGGTTCGGCGAGATGGCGTGCGGTTCGGGAGCTTTCGCCACAGCAGCGACAAAAATGCGCGACCTTTCCACATTTTCGTCGGCCAGACGCCGGAGTTCCTCGCGCCCGCGGTTGATTTCAACAAGCTGTTCCGCGACCTTCTCTTTCAGAGTTTTGACGTTGATTTCGAGACGGCGGATGGTCATCGCAGCTTCGGCGCGCACGCTGTCGGCCTCGGCGTGAATCTCGTTCAGGGTCAGCGGCATCGACGCTTCGATCCGCTTGCGGGTCAACTTGACGGCGCGACGCCAGAACGCGGGCGCGACCACAAGCACCAGGAAAGCCGCACAGAGAAAGCCGAGAATGAAAAACAGCGTCGACTGGATCACTTCACTTACCCGCTTCCGACCGGCAGCTCGAAGACTGCCGGATCGCCCGCCGCCTCTGCGGAGTCAAGTAGCGGCGGGAAGAGGTTTGCCAAGCGAGCCTCAGAACGGGTTCCAGGTGGGCGTCTGGGTAAGCTTGAGATATCCGACATTGACACCGAGCCGCGCGCCGACGCCGGTGCGGATCGGGACAAGCAGTATGTTGCCGTGCTTCAGCACGTTGAAGCCGAGACCGGCGATCGCATAGGCCGAGCCCGCGACACCGACGAACCGTTTGTAGAGGTTGTTCGTGTCATCCAGATTGTAGACGAGGATCATCGAGCGCGACCCCTGTCCGCCAAAATCCCAGCCCACAGATGGGCCTTGCCAGAAGACCTTATGATCCCCGGCATTCTTCGTGTAGAGCATGCCCTCGCCGTAGGTCAGGCCGCCGATCAGCGCGCCGGATCCTTCCTCGCCCAGAACGTAGCCGTTGGGCAGACCATAGGAGGCGAAGGCTTTTTCGACCAGCGTTGCCAGGCCGCCGGATGTCGCGCCGAAGAAGTTATGGCCCGCATTGACGATCTCCTGCGCCGAGTACTGATCGGCACGCGAGGCGGACGACGAGAAGGCGAGAAAAGCAAGGGCGGCGAGCGCTGCCGCAATCACCCGGAAATCAATCCGGCCGGATAGTCTGGGGAACATCGTTTTCAATCTCCGTCAGGGAACACGTCCGCTGACGCCTCGGCCGTCCGCGGCTCTTGCGGTCGCTTGATTCGGCATACCTGCTGCAAAGTTATGCTGTAATCCTTTTTCAACCATTAAACTTCGTTATGAAAATGGCAGGACGAAGGCTGGAATCCTACACCCTGGCTCAGCGCAAGAAGCCGCAATCACAATGGATTTCGCGATCAATTCAGACCGGCTTTTTCTTGATGAGCGCCGATGCGCTGTGTAACCAGAGGGCTGGGCTTTGCGGGTGTGATTCGCTTGGGGGGGAACGTACGTGTCGGAATCGGCGCTGGACTATTTGAGAGACTGCGGGACAAGAGACATGGCTGATCTATTCATGCTTTCGGCGCCCGATCTGGCGGCGCTTCTGTGCAGCCGCGTCTGTCATGACATCATCTCGCCGGTCGGTGCGATCAATAACGGACTGGAGCTTCTCGACGAAGGCGGCCCCGACGAGGACGCCATGAACCTGATCCGGACAAGCGCCCGCAACGCGTCGGCGCGGCTGCAGTTTGCCCGCATCGCTTTCGGCGCGGCTGGTTCCACCAGCATGCTGATCGACACCGGCGATGCCGAAGCGGTCGCGATCGCCTTCCTGAAGAATGAGAAGCCGGAGCTTGTCTGGAACGGCAAGCGTGCGCTTCTGCCGAAGAACAAGGTCAAGCTGCTGCTCAATCTGGTCCTGATTGCCAACGGCGCAATCCCGCGCGGCGGCAAGATCACGGTTAGGCTGGAAGATGTCGAGACCGAGCCGAGATTCGTCCTTTCAGCAAGCGGCCCGATGGTGCGCGTGCCGCCGAAGTTCCTCGAACTGCATTCCGGCAACCGGCCGGAAGAGGCCATCGACGCCCATGCGGTCCAGCCCTACTACACGCTGTTGCTGGCCCGCGAGGCCGGCATGACGATTTCGATCCGCGCAGCGGCGGACGAAATCGTGCTGACGGCCGCCTGAACCCGGCAGGCGAGCGGGATCAACAAAGCTCCGCTCCCCGAAAACTTTATGCTTACGGTTTTCCGGTTCTTTAGACTGGCCGGGTAGAGTGACGGCCATGGTCGCCCGTATAGGGCGCGAACAGGACCGGAACATGAAACGCTGTATGTTTGTTGACAATTCAAGCGTAATCCGAAGGGTGGCCAGGCGCATTCTGGCGGGGCCGGAGATTTCCGTCATTGAAGCAGCGACCAGCTATGACGCGCTGGGTATCTGCGCGTGGCACATGCCTGACATCATCGTCGTCGACAGCACCTTGTCGGACATGCCGGCGATCGAGTTCATCCAACGTGTGCGCGGGATCGCGACGCCGGTGAAGCCCAGGATCATGATTTGCCTTGCCGAGATCGATATCGGAGCGATCATGCGCGCCAAGCGCGCGGGCGCGGAGGGCTATCTGCTGAAGCCGTTCGACCGACCGCAATTGTTGCAAGGATTTCGCAGCCTTCAATCCGCGGCCTGACGAATAGGACGCGCAAGGCGCGCTGTCTCTTTGAATCTACGTATCTTGTTCTCGGGCCGATGCGTCAGAGCCGTTCAGGTCAGGGCCTACGAAGGGGCCTGATGTACAGCGTCGGAGATGGCGTTCAGGAGTGAGAGCGCGATGCCGCCACCGCGCGAAGACGATCAGGCGCTTTCGCGAATATCTTCCGGCTCACGCAGCACGTAGCCGCGTCCCCAAACGGTCTCGATATAATTCTGACCGCCGGAAGCGGCATCGAGCTTCTTGCGCAGCTTGCAGATGAACACGTCGATGATCTTGAGTTCCGGTTCATCCATGCCGCCATAGAGATGGTTGAGGAACATTTCCTTGGTGAGCGTCGTGCCCTTGCGCAAGGAAAGCAGCTCCAGCATCTGGTATTCCTTGCCGGTCAGATGCACGCGCTGCCCACCGACCTCGACCGTCTTGGCGTCGAGGTTGACGATCAGATCGCCTGTCGTAATGATCGACTGGGCGTGCCCCTTCGAGCGGCGCACGATGGCGTGAATGCGCGCGACGAGTTCGTCCTTATGGAAAGGCTTGGTCATATAGTCGTCGGCGCCGAAGCCAAGCCCGCGCACTTTGTCTTCAATGCCCGCCATGCCGGACAGGATCAGGATCGGCGTCTTGACCTTGGAAAGGCGAAGAGTGCGCAGAACTTCATATCCCGACATATCGGGAAGATTGAGATCGAGGAGAATGATGTCGTAATCGTAGAGCTTACCGAGATCGACTCCCTCTTCGCCGAGGTCGGTCGTATAAACGTTGAAGCTCTCGGATTTCAGCATCAATTCGATGCTTTGTGCGGTTGCACTGTCGTCTTCTATCAGCAGAACGCGCATTTCATTCCCCTTTCCTGCGACCGGGCGGTCTCTCGCGACCTTCGGACCGACGCAGTGATTGCCTGAATCGGAGGCTGCCATCGAATGGTTAACAAAATCTAATTTCGCCGTGCAAGGGATATCAGATTTTTTAACTTACAGCCACAGCTTCTTGAATTTAAATATGAATCGCAGTGACCATTCTTCACGCTCTACATCAACAAACCGTCGTATCCGACTCTGGCGACTCGCCCTTTCGCCATCGTTTTGAACCCCGGATTTTTACCGTGCCTTAAGTCCTGACGCGTATGATTAACAATGCCCGTAAACGAATCGTTACCAGCAGTCTAGAATCTTAGGATTTCGTTTCCAAACTAGGTCTAAAGGTGGCGCAATCGTCGGCGGAGCAGTGTTTGAAGTCATGAGCGGCCAGCGGCCGGAGTAGCTGCGTATCTGGGAGTACCGAGGCGATGAAGTCACGTGAGAATTCTTGTTCGGTTGAAGCAGTTCCAGGTGAACGAAAAGCGCCGTCAACTGCTGCAACTCGATATGATGATCGCCGAATTCGACCGCATGGCGAACGAGTTGGACCTACAGATCGCCAACGAGGAAAGAAAAGCCGGCATCAGTGACATCAACCACTTTGCCTATCCGACATTCGCCAAAGCTGCGCGGCTGAGGCGAGACAACCTCAAAAACTCCCAGGTCGACCTCGCACAGCAGAAGAGCGCTGCCGAATCGATACTCGTCGAAGCTGAAGTCGAGCTTTCCAAGGCGGAACTTTTGGAGTTCGCGCGACGGCAAAATGCGTGAACCCGCGACCGACACACGCAACGTCATGATCGGCTGACCATCTTCGATAGAATGCACCGGCTTTCCGCGATCGGCGACGTCGGCTAAAGCGGCTGGATGCTGCCGCTCCTCCCGTTCATTCTTTTGCTTCCACCTTTTGCTTCGCGTGCGGAATTCTCCTGCCGCTCATTCAGGTGCAACGCCTTTTCGTCTTCACGGACGAGCCGTCATCAATCGGCGTCGTCACTGGCTTGTGGAGCGAGGGGCCTCCTGCTTGCCGCTGTCATTGCTCTGTTCTCGCTCGTTTTCCCGGCCGTCAAACTCCTGCTGGTGCGTTTCGCTGCCTATTCTCCTGAGCGCACGGGCATTCCCGGTTGGTTTCGCGCGCTCGCGAACTGGTCGATGTTTGACGTTATCCTTGTCGCCTTGCTGATCTTCGCCGCAAAGACAAGCGGCGTCGCCACGGCGTTCACCAAGCCGGGTCTGTGGTTCTTCGCAGCTTCGGTCGTGCTCACGGCCACCGCCTCAGCACTTACAAGCGCAAGCCCGCTGAAGCCTGAGCGACCTAAACCGGGCCGGTAGCTGCGGCGGCTTGGCGGCCGAGCGACGAAGTCACGACATGCACCCAGTCGTGAAAATTCGACGCTTGGTACCGGAGCCGAAATACCGGTTTCGACCTTCTCTGACGTTCCGGGGGCGAGCTTGAAGGAAAAGTCGTAACCCAACGCGACCTTCCTGTTTCCGGGGAAGCAGGTCTGCAAAGGGTCTGCGGGTCGGTGGGGAAGGTCAGATTGTCCGCGACGGTACACTGCAGAGCAAATTGATTGAGGCAGGGGTCCACTCGTTCATCAAGCAAGTGACCAGCATCGGGCGAATTCGGCGGGCACATGCATCACGGCCCTGGCATTGTCGGCAGTGCAGTCCCGCAGATCAGGGCGTGACCGAAACTGAGCAAACGAGTACCAGGGCCGCGAGCATCACCCCCGCTCTAGAACTGCTCCGTAGGATATTGCCGTACGCCGACAGTCGATATGAGCTTTGTCACACTTCGCCAAATCCTATGAACCCCCTTATGGAGTGAGTGGTTCCAAAACCGATACTTCGTTAACGAGATCGGACTACGGGCAGAAGGTCGCTCACGAAGACCGCATCGCCGTCCCGCACGATCTCGAGATCGATTGACGGCTGGCCGACGGCTTGAGGCACAGAGATCACTATGCGCTGCCCCGGCTGGAGCGTGGAGGCGAAGCGGATCGGCTGCGCATCAGCCCCGGAAGCCAGGGTCGCAACGACCCGGTAGCCGTCTGGCTCGACGGTGTAATAGACACCACCATCAAAGCTACCTAGTTGAATGCTGTATCCGTTTCCAGGAGACACCTCCGACGCCGCAGTGACAGCCGTTGCGGAGAGCAAGGCCGTCGCGAATGAGGCAAAACGTCTGGCCATCGCCAGTCCTCCTTCGGAGCTAACCCCATTTGGATCAGCGAGTTCGATTCATACAGCTTGTCCAGCGTACGCGCGGCGCTATCCACCCACATCGGTACGCATACCCATATTTTGGCGGCCAGCCCCTAATTTTCGTGGGCTTGGAGCGCATTGGCGGTCGACAAGAGCCACGGTTCGCCACGCAGGCGCAGCAGGACTTCCATACGATTGGCGGCATTGAATTTACTGAGCACGGCGGAGACCTGGTGCTCGATTGTGCGCGGCGAGCGTGACAAGCTGCGCGCGACTTCCTTGTTGCTTTTTCCCTCGGCGATCAAGACGAGCACCTGTTGTTCGTGCTGTGTCAAACCAAGCGGGTGATGGCGGGAGGCCGCATACGGCCCCCGGCGCATTTTCGGCAACTGCTCCGCGACATCCAGTTGCCGTGCCAGCTTTCGGGCCAGCACCGCGGCGGGACGGGCTTCGATTGCCTCAAACATCGTCACGGCGCGAGCCAACGCTGTCCCAGCATCGGCTCCGCGTACCTGCGTCAAAGAGAGCGCTGCCTCATACGGAAGATCCAAGCGTGTCCATTCCATCGCAGCGGTTAACGGATCGCCGCGGAGCTCGGCAGATCGCGGCTGAGGGATTCGCGGTTTCGAGGGGGGCAGCTGCACCGACATCCCGCATCGCTTCCACCAGACCGCCAGTTCACCGATGTCCCAAGGCCGGAAGTTGTCGAGATCCATCGCGGCAAGCGCTGTCAGTTGCTCATGACTTCGCGCAGATATCATCTGTAAGCCAGGCAGCCTCCGTCAGCGCCAGGCGGACCGGTACGATCCGCTGAGGTTCCCCGGTCGGCAATCCCTCCTGAAGTGCCTGCTGCAGGAGTGCCGAACCGTCAGGATCGCCCAATCGCACGAGGACTCTGCCCAGTACCGTCAGGGCCGGCAGGTGCATGACTACCGGTAACCGTTCCAAGCTCATAACGCCTCGACTGATAGTCGATGCCTCGCGAAAACGGCCCTGCTCCATGCGTAACTCCGCTTGCCGGCCAAGCAGATATTGAGCCGCCGAATTGAGATCGTGCCTTGTGCAGAACGCAATGCCTTCGGCAAGCAGTCGTTCGGCCAGGGCAAAATCCTTGAACACCACCGCGTATTCAGCAAAGTTCGTGTAAGCTCGCGAGGCGTGGTCATGAAATCCGTGATCGAGCGCAAGCCTCAAGCTCTCCTCCATCCGCTCGCGACCGCCCGGGCGATCGGTGAAGAGAAGCGCAGTGCCGACATTGTTCAGGGCATGGATGCGCGTTTCGACCTCGCCCAACTGGTCGGCCAGCGAGATTGCGCGCAAGCCCCAGTCGATCGCATCATCGAAGCGATAGTGCAGCATATGCAGCTGGGAACGCGTGCTGTAGGCCATCGCTAGTTCCGGCCCGGGCGGCAGGTTTTCTACTTCGCGCACCGCCTCGTTGGCGAAATGCTCCGCTTGCTCGCCCTCGCCGCGGCGCCAGTGCAGGCGCGAAAGCCAGCGCAAATTGTGGGCGACTTTGTCGATGCGTCCAAGTTCTCGCCAGATCGCGATCGCGCGGTGCCGGGCCTCGATGATCGTGTCATAGACGAGCAGCGCCAATCCGGCCTCGTATGCCCAGTCCTCGTAAAGTTGGGCTGCAATGGGAAGTGTGGTCTGCGCAACATATTTGAGCGCGGTTGCTAGATATGAGGCGGCTTCCAGATGCGCGCCCAGACGTGCGGCTTGTGCGGCAGCTTGCGGCGCGAGTTCAAGAACGCGTATGCCGTCATCGGCTCCGGCGGCGTGGTGAACGCGGCGTGAAAGCGTGGCAGTTGTCTGCGCTGCGGGAAGCTGCGATATCGCAGCCTCGACCTTCGCATGAAATGAACGCTGAAGGCTTGGTGAAAGCCGGTCAAGTGTCGCCTGCCTGGCCAGTTCATGGCGGAAGGTCAAGGCTCCCTGAGCGTCTCGCCGAAGCAATCCTCGGGCCACGCACTGGTCCACAAGGGCGTCGGCCTCGACTCCGACGAGGGCTCGGATCAGCCACGGTTCGACACTCCCCGGCACGATGCTCATCATCTCCAGCACCTCGCGCTCGCCGGCAGCCAGACGCGAAAGCCGTGCCCATACCGCGTCGCGTATAGAATCAGGAATTTCCCCCGGCTCCGTCTCGCTGCTCGCCAGAAGCTCGGAGATGAAAAAGGGGTTGCCCTCCGTAATGCGATAGAGGTCGGCAGCAGCGCGCCCTGAGCGCTCGGCCCAAACTGTAACTGCTCCAGGCGAAAGCGGCTCCAGCGTGATGCGGGTCACCGATGGTGATGGCAGATCGCCGAGCACATACGACAGAGGATGCTCGGCACTCAGTTCATCGCTTCGCGCGCTAAGCACCAGCATCGTGCGAAGCAGGGAGATCCGGCGACCAAGGTACTTTACAAGATCGAGCGTCGCGTTGTCGGCCCAGTGCACATCCTCGAAGAGGAGCACGGTCGTGCGTTCCGCATGCTGAAGCGCACTCAAAAGCGCAGGAAAAAGCCGTTCGGGGCCCGCCGCCTGATCGAGCAGGGCTGCCACGCCGGGGTCGAGTGATTGTGCGATGTCCTGCAACGGTCCGAGCGGACGGGGTGTGAAGAGTGCCTCGCACCACCCCCATAAGATCCGGCAGTCTTTGCCAGCACGTCCCGCGAATTCCTGTAACAGACAGGTTTTGCCGATGCCGGCCTCGCCTTCGAGCAGAACGGTGATACCGTGACCGGCAGCAGCCCTCCGTTCTGAGGACAGCAGAGCTTCGAGCGGACGCTCTCGCTCAAACAGCATTTTTGCCCACCCCTTTGGCCCTTGAGAGAACCATATTTCTATAATAGCGGCTAGGTCTCTCTGGTTGTCCTCTCCGGCGACGCGCCATTTGGTTGCCTAGGCTCTGCAAAAACCACAGCGCTAGCAGACCTCAGCGTTGTCGCAAGGGCGGCTTAAGCTTGGATTTCGGACTTGCCGTAGTCCTCGGCGAGTGCCTGTAGATGGCGCGACCATGCTATTCCAACGGACGGCGCAAACGGAAGACATCCACCCAAAGCGGGAGTCCGTGCCGGCCAGCGGCGAGCGAGATCCGAGACGCGCCATAGCGAGGCGCTCGTGACGACTCGCGAAACGCGCGAACCGCAGACGCTTTTTCCGTGCTATGATGGGCTTGCAACACCTGGCGCAGAAGTTTGCGCCCACGGGCTCGATCCCCAAGCGCTTGCCGTGCTGCCTTTTCTCGACTGATCCGGGGCGAGGAGGTTGTCCATGTCCACCACTATTGTCGACCACCCGCTACGGCCGGGCGACCGGGCGCCGAATATTGTGCTCGATGCGATCTCACGCGAAGGCAAGATTGCCCTCGATGATTTTCGCGGCCGTAGCCCGTTATTGGTCGGCCTGTTTCGAGGCCTGCACTGTCCGTTCTGCCGGCGTCATGTCGCGGCGATGGCGCACCTCAACCCGGCCCTGAAGAAGAAAGGCATCGAATGTCTCGCCGTGGTGAAGACGCCGGTCGAACGGGCGCGGCTCTATTTCCGCTACCATCCGCTACCCGATCTTCTCGCGGCGTCCGACCCGGAGGGGGCTTCGCACCGCGCCTTCGGTTTGCCCATCCTCGAGTTCACCGAGAATGAAACCGAATGGCCGCACAGGGTCGGAATGGACGTGGTCATGACCATGCGTATCGATCTGCCGGGCGACCTGCCTGAACCGATGAACCCGCCTGCGGCGGGCGACTTTCTCGACAAAAAGGATGGGTACGAAATTACGGAGGCCGACCAGCAGGTTATGATCGCCGGTCACATGCCGCTTATCGGCGAATTCCTGCTCGATCGAGAAGGAGTTGTGCGCTGGAGCTTCACGGAAGCTGACGAGGGAGGTCAAAATGTGTGCCGTGGACCGAATCCCGAAGAATTGATGTCGGCAGCTTTCCAAGTCGCACATTGATAGGATGCTGAAAAACTGCTCGACGCAGCCGATCTGGCCTGTCCAATAGAGCGCGATGATTTCGATTGGAGTTGTCGCCGCGCTCTAATTTTTTGATTTCGCATGATCTTTTCCGAGAACCGCTACGCACTTTTTGCTTCGCTGATCTTCGGTTCGGGATCATGCTCAATCAGTCCTTTTCCGCAAGGAGCAGGCCACGCGTCTCCATCAGCTCTTTCCTTCGGCTCTCGCTGACCTTGGGAATTTGCAGATCGAGTCTTTCGAAAATCCCCGATACCACTTCCGAGATGGCCAGCCGGGCAAACCATTTGTTGTCCGCCGGAATGACGAACCACGGAGCCCATTCCGTGCTGGTATTTTCCAGCATATCCTCGAACGCCTTTTGGTAGTCGTCCCAGAAGTTTCGTTCCGCATAATCCGCCATCGAGAACTTCCAGTTTTTTTCCGGCTCTTCGATCCGCGCAAGGAAGCGACGCTTCTGCTCCTCCTTGGAGACATTCAGAAAGAATTTCACGATGATCGTGCCGTTCTGCCGAAGATACTTTTCGAAGTTATTGATTTCCTTGAACCGGCGCTGCCAGATGTTCCCTTCGCGAGCGCTGGGCGGTAGCTTTTGCTTGTCGAGCAGTTCCGGGTGAACCCTTACAACCAGGACTTCCTCATAGTAGGATCGATTGAAGATGCCGATCATGCCGCGAGCCGGCAGCGCCTTCGATGCCCGCCAAAGGTAGCCTTGGTCGAGATCTTCTGCGGACGGCGCTTTGAAGCTGGTGACTTGGCAGCCTTGGGGATTCACCCCCGACATGACGTGCCGTATCGCACCATCCTTGCCAGCCGCATCCATGGCCTGGAAGACGATCAGCAGTGCGTAGGTGTCCTGCGCATAAAGGATTTCCTGCATTGCCGACAGCTGTTCCACATTCTCTGACACTTGCTCCAGGGCGCCTTCCTTGTCGTCATAGCCCCCGGTAAAATCAGGGTCGAAATCCTTCTTCAGCGACACCTTCTTGCCGGGCTCCACGGCAATGTCCCGGAATTGGAAGCGTACCCGGCCACTGTCTCCAACGTCGATCTCGCGTTTCTTGTCAAAGTCCACATCGAGCTTCATTTGGTACTCGCACAATCGTTGTGTTCTTGGCTGGACAAAACTGGTCGTTTTTCTCGTTGTTGATGGCCATTTCAACTGCAGCAATGCTACCATTGCATTAGCGAAATGTCATATGATCCAACGCGGTCGCTCAAGTCCGTGACCGCAAGCAATGACGGGAAACGAACGGCAACGACCAGAGCAAACCGACTGTGACTGGAAGGATCAGGAGGACGTCATGACCAAACAGAGCAAGCAGGATGATCCCGGTGAGGCGGGCGGCTTGTTCATGTCCGCCGAGGAATTGCGTGAGTACGCCGACAAAATCGAGATGGCGCGCACGTCGAAGGCGTATGAAGGCGTGACGAAAGCGGAGACCGCTCGGCAGGAATTGATGGAGAGGCTGTCAAAGCCGATACCGGTTACCGATGCGATGAGAGCCAACCTCGTATACCGGGTAAAACGCGCAGCCGCCGAGGGTAAGACCGAACTGAAGGTTCTTCAATTTCCTGTCGAACTTTGCACCGACAGCGGCCGGGCAATCAACAACAATGAGCCTGACTGGCCTGAGACGCTGACAGGCGTTCCGCGACAAGCCTATGAAGTGTGGCGGGACCGTTTGAAGCCGGCCGGATATCGGCTCAGCGCGATGATCGTCGAATGGCCGCACGGCATGCCTGGGGATGTCGGCCTCTTTCTGGCATGGGGCGAAACCCGCGCCTATTGAGACGAAGGGCCGACGGCCACTGGATCGGATTCGCTCAAGCCGCGGGTCTATCGTGGCTTGCGGAGAAGGCAGCGACAGCATCCTCAAGATCATCGAAGATCATGCCATGTCCGAGCTTGGCCAGTACGCCGGAACGCACCAGCGTGTCGAGCGGCTCGCTGTGCAGTTCGACAACCCCGAATTTCAGACCTCGCTCCTCGACCATCGCGCGCACGTCGTCGAGCATGGCTGCAGCTGTGCTGTCGATCTGCGCGGTCGCGCTCGCATCGAAGATGAACCACTCGGTGCCCGGTGGCAGTTTCGAGACGATGTCCTCGATCCGGCCCTTGACGTAGTCCGCATTGAAAAAAAGCAGACTGCCTTGCAGGAGGTAGACGGCAAGTCCGGGAATCGGTTGTGCTGCCGGATAGCGGTGAAGCTTGTAGAAGCCCTCGCGCCCGGGGATGCGGCCGAGCAGGGCATCGCGGGGCTTCATGCCTTTCATGACGAGATAGAGCAAAGTAGCGCCCACGGCGACGATGACTCCACTCAGAACACCGAGCGCCAAGCACGCCCGCGATGCTGATCACGGCAAAGGCGAACTCGATCCGGCTGATCCGCCACAATTCGCGCAGGGTCTGGAAATCGATGAGGCTGACGGCCGCAGAAGCAAGGACGGCGCCGAGCGCTGGCGTAGGCAGGAGAGATAACGCGTCGGACAGGAATAGAACCGCAAACGCCAGGGCGATCGCCGAAACGATGCCGGCCAGTTGCGTCTTGCCGCCCATCAAATCGTTGATGGCTGTACGGGAATCCGATGCGGTCACAGCGAAACCGCCGAACAGGCCGGAAGTGACGTTGGCCGCCCCAAAACCCAAAAGTTCGCGATTGGCGTCGACTGGATACTTGTTCTTGGCGCCGAAGCTGCGCGCGGTCACTATTCCTGCCCCGAAGCTGACAATAAGCACGGCAGAGGCTCCAAGGATGAGGTCGCTGAGCGCTATGCCTTGCGGGATGGGCAACATCGGAGACGGCAAGTGGGACGGTATCTCACCCACAACGCGAATTCCCAATCCCGGGAAATCAAAGGCTGCCGACAACGCAATGGCCAGCCCCACAGCGACCAGGGGCCCGGGTATGGCAGGGAGCCATGCCCCCAAAACGCGGAGCAACGCGAACAGCTCCGACGCCCAATGCCAGCGATGGCCAGTGGATCAGGCTGGCTTTCGCCACAATCTCGAAAAGAGGTCTGAAGAGGCCGTCGCTCTCGATCTTGACCCCGGTGAAGCGCCCGATCTGGCCGACAAGGATCGACAGCGAAATGCCGGTCATGAACCCGGTCAATATCGGCCGGGACAGGAAGTTGGCGATGAAGCCGAGCCGCAGAAAGCTTGCGAGGAAGTACAGCACCCCGGCGACAACGGCGATTGCTGCCGATACGACGATGCGGTCGTCGGTCGATTGCACGCCGAAGGACAGGAGCACCGCAGCCAGCACGGTGACCGTGCCCGCGTCCGGTCCTACGATGAGTTGCCGGGACGAACCGAGCAAGGCATAGCCAAGGACTGCCATGATGCTCGAATACAGGCCAACTTCAGGCGGCAGACCTGCCAGCGCCGGATACGCGATTGCGCTCGGCAAGCCGACCGCGGCAATGGCGAGTCCCGACGTGATGTCGTATCGGAGCCATTCGGTCCGATAATTTCTCAGGCTGGAGAGTAAGGGAAGGGTTGGCATGCGCCGAGTATATCCCAACATCACGTTGGGCGCTTCTGGCTTTCCGGCGGGTCAATACACTGACGCGTTACGGACGGCGCAGGCCTTGCGACGAACGGTCGAAACGTACCTAAATATAACGATCTGGTGGCGCCACGGAAACGCGAATCCGGACCTGAATGAGCAGATTCAGATTTCGCGAGCGAAGCGTGAGGATACCCGACCCGCTCGTCCTCATGGCGGGGCCGTCGCCCGTCCGAAAAATACCAACAAAAAATGCCGGCTCCTTGCGGGCCGGCCGTGTGCCCTGATCGTCGATCAGTGCCTGTACTGCTGGATCCGGGTGGTGCGCAGGCCGGCAAGTCCATACTCGTCGATAGAGGCCTGCCACGAGAGGAACTCCTCGACGGTCAGTTTGTAGCGTTGGCAGGCTTCGTCAAGGCTGAGCAGACCGCCACGAACGGCGGCGACAACTTCCGCCTTGCGGCGGATGACCCAGCGCCGCGTATTGGTGGGCGGCAAATCGGCAATCGTAAGCGGGCTGCCGTCTGGCCCAATAACGTATTTGACACGCGGCCTTATTAGATCGGTCATTCTACTCTCTACACAACACTCAAAAAGACCCAATCCGGGCCACCATAACGTCACAGCTTTAAAAATTGCCTAAACGCTCGGTAAGCGAAACGTAACAATGGTTAAGGGCGCGCGCCGCCATTGACCCGCCCTTTGGCTTGGCGCCAAAGGCCCCGAGTCCGGTGATTTTCGCGCCGAGGTGGCGCTTCCGGCAGGGTTGACCTATATTCCGGGCATTGGCATGAAACCCCGAAATTCGAGCAGCAGAAATTAAAAACGATGAACAGCCTGGACCTTCCGGGACGCCCTGAAGACACACGCGTCGTTGTCGCCATGTCCGGCGGCGTCGATTCCTCTGTCGTGGCCGGCCTTCTGAAGCGTGAGAACTATGACGTCGTTGGTGTGACGCTGCAGCTCTACGATCACGGCGCAGCCGTCCATCGCACCGGCTCGTGCTGTGCGGGCCAGGATATTGCCGACGCCCAGCGCGTGGCCGAAACGCTCGGCATCCCCCACTATGTGCTCGACTACGAGGAGCGTTTCCGCAAGGCGGTGATCGATCCGTTCGCCGAAAGCTATGTGTCGGGCGAAACGCCGATTCCTTGCGTCTCCTGCAATCAGACCGTCAAGTTCGCCGATCTGCTTGCGACCGCGCAGGAACTTGGCGCCGATGCGCTGGCGACCGGCCACTATGTTCGCAGCCGCGCCAAGGGCCTCCATCGCGCGCTCTACCGGCCCGTCGATGCCGACCGGGACCAGAGCTATTTTCTGTTCGCGACGACGCAGGACCAGGTCGATTATCTGCGCTTCCCGCTTGGCGGTATGTCGAAGCTGGCCGTGCGCGCCGTCGCCGAGGAGATGGGTTTGACGGTCGCCGCCAAGGCGGACAGCCAGGACATCTGCTTCGTACCGCAGGGCAAGTATTCAGACATCGTTGCGAAGCTGAAGCCCGAGGCAGCCTCGCCCGGCAATATCGTCCATATCGACGGCCGCGTGCTCGGCCGCCATGACGGCATATTGCGCTACACGATCGGCCAGCGCCGGGGCATCGGCGTCGCGTCGGGCGAACCGCTTTATGTGGTGCATCTCGACGCGGAGCGCGCAAGGGTGATCGTCGGCCCGCGCGAAGCGCTGGAGACCCACAAGATCTACCTGCGCTCGATCAACTGGCTGGGCGACGTTCCGCTCTCGGACATTCCGCCCGAGGGATTGGAACTCTTCGCCAAGGTGCGTTCGACCCGACCGCCCCGCCCCGCCGTCCTTCATCAGCGCACGGGCGCCGTTTGGGTGGAACTCGGCGATGGCGAATCCGGCATCGCGCCCGGGCAGGCTTGCGTGCTTTATAGCGACGACGGCAACGAGGCCCGCGTCTTCGGCGGCGGCTTCATCGAACGCTCCGAGCGCGGCGCGGAAGCCGAAGCCATGCTGAGCCGGCTGGCAGCCCTTCCCGCGCACGCCTGAGAGCACTCCCGATCCACTATACGCCTTTGCAGTCAGCTGTTGATGCGGAAGGAGAAATCAGGTCGACTCACGCGATCCCACGCGTTCGATCCCGAAGGCTATCAGTCATGCGTGATAGTGCCGGCCGTCAGGACGCGCAGCACGCGGATCGCCTCTTCCCCGCCCGTTCTCGGGTTCTCGCGCGTTTCGATGCATGACAGAAAATGCTGAAGTTCCCGGGTGAGCGGCATGCCCTCCTCGACCGGAACGTAGGAGGGTTCGTTCTGGGTGAAGGCCCACTGCCCGCTGTCCTGCCAGACGGCGTGACGATAGACGGCGAGCTTGCGCTCCCACGGCTCGACGTCGTCGAACACCGCCATCGCCTTCGTTCCCACGACCGTGAGCCGCCTTTCCCGATAGGGATTGAGCCGCGAGGCAAAGAGATGGCTCCTAAGCCCATTGGGAAAGCGCATGTGCAGATGGGCGAAGTCGCTGAGGTGGTCGAGAAGGGCAGCGCCCTCTCCCCGGATTTCCACCGGCTCCGTGCCGGTGATCGCCAGGATCATCGACAGGTCGTGGGGCGCGAGGTCCCAGAGCGCGTCATTCTCCGTATGGAACTTGCCCAGGCCCAAACGGTGCGAATGGATGTATCGGATCGTGCCCAGTTCATCGTTGTCGATGAGCTCTTTGAGTTTCTCGAAGGCTGGATGGAAGCGCAACACGTGGCCAACCATGAATATCCGCCCAGTGGCCTCGGCCGCCGCCACCGAGCGTTCGGCATCCGCGACCGTGAGCGCGATCGGCTTTTCGACGAGCACGTCCTTGCCGGCCTCGACAGCCTTGATGGAATATTCGGCATGGAATTGCGGCGGCAGCGCCATGACGATTGCGTCGACATCAGGATGCGCGACAATCCCGTCAGGATTGATCGCCAGACAGTCGTGCTCGCTGGCGAAGCCCTCGGCACGGGCGAGGTTGGCGTCCGAAACCGCATAGAGCGCGCCAAGCGATTTGAGCGTGCGGATGTGGTTGCTGCCCCAATATCCGCAACCAAGGACTGCGATGCGCGGTTTCATTCGTCCCGTTGACCAAGAAAGTGTGGCGGAGACATAGCGGCGGGCTGATTGGAACTCAACCCCGTCCCGGTCTGCATTCCCGCGCGACCACCGGAATCTTGCCGGGCCAGCGCCTGTCGCGCTTGACAGCTTTGGCATGGCAACCTTATATCCGCGCGGCTTTGCCGCCGGCCGAACCTGTATTTTATGCAGAGTGTCACGCCCGGCGCGCCAGTGTGGCGGAGTAGCTCAGTAGGTTAGAGCAGAGGAATCATAATCCTTGTGTCGGGGGTTCGAATCCCTCCTCCGCTACCACAAAATTTCCCAGCGAAATCAACATATTAGAAACAATCGGAGGCAGTAAGTTTTCCGATTTCACGTTGCGCCGTATTGCAAATGGCTACCATTGATTTCCAAGGGTTTTGTGCGACCCTCGGCCCTTCCACGCGACATGTTGCCGGGAAGGGAAGCTACCTTAAGCGTTGCCTGATCAACCGGGATCACGCAGTTCAAGCGGCGGCGCGACGGTTCTCCCCCCATCGTACGCCGCCGCTGTTCACGTTCGGCGTCGAAGGAATGAGTTTAGTCGGAAGCGGGACTGGGAGCGCCGTCACCGCCGAACGTCGCTTGCCTCTCGTCATCGATCGACAGGGGAGGGCAGGAGTACAGCACCCGCTTGCCTAGACGTGGCTCGGAGGATAACGGGCGATTTTTCCCCGAGGTCTGCTAGAGTGGTTGCGGTCACCACCCGATCGTCGCGGGTAGCCCGATCATCGCAGACTGGAACAGCAGACGGCGCTCCCAACCCGGGAGAATGAAGATGTCAGCAATATCGCTATCGCCCAAAAGGCGCGAACTGCTTGCCGCGACGGCTGCTGCCGCAGCCATCAGCATGCTTCCCGGATCACTGCGCGCCGGGACCGGAGGCGATTCGATCCGCCCCTTCACCGCCGACATCCCGCAGGAGGACATTACCGAGCTTCGTCGCCGCATCGCGATGACGCGGTGGCCCGACCGAGAGACGGTCCCGGACGGCTCTCAAGGTGTGCAGCTCACGAAACTCCAGGACCTCGTCCGCTACTGGGGAACCAGCTACGACTGGCGGAAGGGTGAGGCAAAGCTGAACGCCTACCCGCAGTTCGTGACCGAGATCGACGGGCTCGACATCCACTTCATCCACGTCCGCTCGCCTCACGCGAACGCCTTGCCGCTGATCATGACCCATGGCTGGCCGGGCTCGGTCTTCGAATTGCTGAAAACCATCGGTCCGCTCACTGAACCGACAGCGTATGGCGGACGCACAGAGGACGCTTTCCATCTCGTTCTGCCATCAATGCCGGGCTATGGTTTCTCGGCCAAGCCGACGGACACGGGATGGGGTCCCGACCGCATCGCGCGCGCCTGGGCGGAGTTGATGAAGCGCCTCGGCCACGCCCGCTACGTCGCCCAGGGCGGCGATTGGGGCGCCCCTGTCTCCAGCGCGATGGCGCGCCAGGAGCGGGCGGGATTGCTCGGCATCCACATCAACTTGCCGGCGACGGTACCCCCCGACGTGGCCGCGGTGCTCGCCAGCGGCGGGCCTGCGCCGGCGGGACTCTCCGGGAAGGAACGTGCGGCGTTCAACTCGCTCGATACGTTCTACAAAAAGTACCGGGCCTACGCCGCGATGATGGGCACGCGGCCGCAGACGATCGGCTACGCCTTGACCGATTCTCCAGCGGGTCTTGCGGCCTGGATGTATGACTACAATAACGGCGAGCCCGCGCGCTTGCTCACCAAAGACGAGATGCTGGACGACATTACGCTTTACTGGCTCACGAACAGCGCGACCTCGTCAGCGCGGCTGTATTGGGAGACCAGAGGCCAAAGCGTTCTTCTCGCGGCCGCGCAGAAGACCGCCGAGATATCACTTCCGGTGGCCATCACGGTCTTTCCGGAGGAGGTGTATCGAGCCCCGGAGACATGGGCCCGGCGGGCCTATCGCAACCTGATCTACTTCCACGAGGTCGATAAGGGCGGCCACTTCGCCGCGTGGGAGGAACCTGAGCTCTTCTCTGCCGAACTCCGAGCCGCCTTCAGATCACTTCGGCCCGCACGCTGAGCGATCAAGCTTCCATTTGGAGGACCTAAGGAGGTCCAGATGAAAACAGCTCATATCATGGCGGTAGCGGAGCTGATCGCCGAAAGCAGTTTGGCGGTGCGCGAGGCGCAGTCGCAGCAGCCGGGAGACACGCGCACGGATGTCCAGCGTCAACGCGGCGGAACTCGCCACGTATAGCGTCGAAGAAGGGCAGCCGCTCGTCGTGCTGGGTCAGAGACCGCCGCGGTGAGGTAACCGGCGGCGACGGCATAAACACCAAGAGGACACAAAGGAGACTGTCATGAGCCAACTCAACACTGGGATCGAACGAGATGTCGCAGCCTCCGCAGCGACGGTCGACATGAAGCTCGAGGTTGTCGTCATTCCCGTTTCGGACGTCGATCGCGCCAAGCGCTTTTATGGCGGCTTGGGTTGGAGGCTCGACGCCGACTTCGTCGTCGGTGACGCGTTTCGGGGCGTGCAGTTCACACCTCCGGGCTCGTCGTGCTCGATCCACTTCGGTACGGGAATCACGTCGGCCGCGCCGGGCTCGGCACGCGGACTGTATCTGGTTGTGTCCGACATCGAGGCGGCGCATGCCGAGCTCGTCGGTCGCGGCGTCAAGGTGGGCGAAGTGTTTCACCGTGCGGGTCCTGGAAAGCCGCCGGTTAGCGGTCGGGATCCGGAGCGGCGCAGCTACGCCTCGCACGCGACGTTCAGCGATCCGGACGGCAACGAATGGCTGTTGCAGGAGGTCACCGTGCGATTGCCCGGACGCATGGACACCGACGACACGACATTCACGTCGCCGACTGAGCTCGCGACCGCGCTCCGACGCGCGTCGGTGGCCCACGGAGAGCACGAGGCGCGAACGGGCGGCCAGCGTGATGAGAACTGGCCGGACTGGTACGCCGCCTACATGGTGGCGGAGCAAGCTGGCAAGGAGCTGCCATTGTGAGCAGCGGCTACGACGTTATCGTTGTGCGGTAGCAGTAGAGAGAGGCGCCTAACTGGGCATCCGCGAAACGCGGGCGATGGTGGCTCTAGTGGAACGAATTTGACATTCGCATCCCGTTTGACATCACGCGTCCATTGCGAATGTCAAGTTCAAAGTTCCACTAGAATCATATGTTTGCTGGTGGGCCTTTGATCCTAACATTCGCCTGAATGGCCTGTATCAATGGGATGCGAATGTTAGAATCGGACCACTAGAGAGGTGAAGCCATAGCCGCCGAGCCCGTTAATTTGATCGCTGCCGCCTAACCCTTGGATTGTGTCGAGAGCGTCGGTTCCGGGAGGCAGGATTTCACTCGCATTCGTGCCGGTAATGTTCGCCATGGCCAAGACTTCTCAACGCCATACGCCCGCACGCCCTGAGCTTGCAAATATAGCACAAATCACGATCGATGGGTTCGCTGTTATGCCAGCGACAAAATGCGCGCTCGGCGCCACGCGGTTTGCGATTTCTCCGCTTATGGAAACTCGCCAAAATGTGGTCAGGGGACAGTTACGTGGAAACCGAAGCCATATTATCGGTCCGACAATGCCTTCGGTGACTTCGACGGGGGACGGCGGGGTTGTTCCCGCAACACCGGCCGTCGTTCACTCACCAGGCGTTACATGTCGAAGCTGACCGATCGGAGGAACGGCGGCCCTTAGCGGACATTCGTCGCGGTCGGGTTACTCCGCAGCTTCACGCACAGGTATCAAGCGCCGCTCGACCTGCTGCAGATGCAGGCGCATAGCCGCGGCGGCGCCGCCGAGATCCCGCTCGGCAATCGCTTCCACGATCCGTTCGTGGTCGGCGAAGCTGTGATGGTCTGCCGGAGGACGGGCGCCTTCTGAACGAAGACGTCCCCATACGACGGTGCGGCGCACGGCGTTCAGGACATCGAACAGGCCGAGCAGCACATTGTTGCGGCTCGCCTGCGCAATTTGCCGGTGGAGCAGATTGTCGACATTCTCGTACTGCCGCCATGTGGCGGCTTCGCGCGTCTGCACCAGCGATTGCCGCATCGCGGCGATATCGGAAAGCGTGGCGTGCAACGCCGCCTCGCGCGCGATCTCAGGCTCGATGATGAGGCGCGCCCGCATCACGTCTGCAGGATTAGTCCGGCCGGCGATCTCGGAAATTCCGATCGTCTCCTCGATCGGTCCACTGCCAACGAAGGTGCCCTTGCCAACGTGGCGCCAGATGCGACCGTCTTTCTCGAGCAGAGCCAGCGCCTTTCGCAGGTCGCCGCGCGATACGCCGAGGCTCTCGCATAGTTCCCGCTCGGCGGGCAGCCGGGTTTCGCCGGAATGATCCATCTGGGCAAGGTAGGCCTGGAGCTGCACCAAGGCGGCATGGCCACCATTACCGGTATCGTCCATCAATTTAACCAATTCGCGTATTGATTTTCCATGATGGTGTTAAAACGATTAGCGAAAACCGTCAACTACCGAGTTTCGGTACGGTGAACACCGGAACTTGAGCAGTTTCGCCTTGACCAATCTGCTTTGACGGCTTAACCAATTAGACAATTGGTTACAAAAAATGGGAGGAATACCAATGGCCAGCCTGTCCAGACGTACCATGCTTGCAACCGCTTTTGCCATGGCTCTGGCCTGTGCGGCGCCGCTGTCGGCAGCAAGCGCCGGTGACATGCGCATCGCATTCGGCGACCTTCCCGGAATCGAATCCATCCAGACGCTCGCCGCGATAGAGCGCGCCAAGGAGCGGGGTGTGAACGTCGAACTCATTGTTCTCAATGACGAAGATCTGGCTGCCCAGGCGATTGTCGGCGGCCAGGCCGATGTCGGCATCGGCGCGCCCTACACCCTGATCCAGAAAGCGGGTGTTCCGATCCGTATCTTCTGCGCAGATCTCGACGCTGCGCTTCTTTCCAGTCGTCAACAGCGAATTCTACAAGGAATGGAAGGATCTGGACGGCCAGGAAGTCGCCGTTCAGGCGCGCGGCTCCGGGACCGAGGCGGTGATGATGCTGATGGCGAAAAACCACGGCATCAAACTTGGCAAGATCAGCTATGTCCCGGGTTCGGAGGTTCGCCGCAATGCGCTGATCCAGGGAACGCTGAAGGCATCGATCGTCGATGCCGCCAACAGGCGCGCGCTTGAAGCCGAAGCCCCCGGCAAGTTCATCGTCCTGCCGGTCGAAGATCTCGGCGCGTCGGACGAGGCATTGTTTCGCAACGGCTGATTATCTGAAGAACAATGCCGCCGATGTCGACATCCTCGTCGAGGAATTGCTGAAGACCGCGCGTGAAATTACCGAGAACCCGGCCGTAGCGGTCGAATTCCGCAACAAGTACAAACTGTTGCCGGATCTCGGTGCGGAAGCGGACGCCGAGATCACCGAATACTACAAGGAAACCGCGGAAGCCGGCAGCCTTGCGCTGAATGGTGGCGGAGCTGATGCAGCCGCCGACGACTTTGCATTCTTCAGCCTTGCCGGCCAAGTCGAAGGCGACCCCGCAAGTCTCAAGGTCGAGGATTTCTGGGACGTCACCGCGATAGACCGCGTACTCGCCAAGCTCGGCAAGAAATAGGCGGCATACCGGATGGCCACAAGCATCAGGACCGAGAGCGAGGCCGCCGGCGTCGCTCCCCTTTCCGGTCATAGCGCAGCGGGCGCTTGGTGGGACCGGCCGGTCATACTTCGGCTGGTCTCGATCGCCCTCTTCGCCGGAATTTGGGAGGTCGCCGGGCGCATTCCCGTCAGTTTCGCCTTTCCGACCTTTTCCGACACGATCGTCGCGTTTGCCGGTCTGGTCGCCGACGGAAGCCTTGCGAGCGCCTACCTTTCGACGCTGCAGCCTCTGGTGCTCGGCGTCATCTTCTCGGCGTTTCTGGGTGTCGGGTTGGGCACGATCTGCGGCCTGTGGCGCACCAGCGAATGGCTGGCGATCCCCGTCTTCATCGTGCTTCAGGCAGCACCCGTCGCCGCATTCATCCCGATGGTCACGTTCGTCTACGGGATAGGAATGACCGCCAAGACGCTCGCCGTCATGATCCTGGCGCTGCCGGTCATCGTGCTCAACACATACAAGGCGGTTCGCAACGTCAACCAGTCGCTGCTCGTCATGTGCCGATCATTCCTGGGGACGCGTTGGCAGACGGTCGACGAAGATCATCCTTCCAGACGCCAGCCCGGTCATCTTCGCCGGTTTGCGCCTCGGCGTCTCCGCCGGGTTCGTCGGCGTGGTGCTCGCCGAATTGCTGATCACCCCGACCGGTATCGGCGACCTCATCACGTTTCACCGCTCTCGCGCCGACTACGCCGAGATGTATGCAACGATTGCCTCGATCATCGCGACTTTCGACCCTGACGCTCGTCTTTCTGCAGTGGGTGGAAGTCGCTGTTTTCAGGCCCGAGAAGAGAGGAGCCTGACATGGGTGCACCGCACTGCGAAAGGGATCGTCACCGGTGCTCGATCCGATCGATTCCATCGTGGAAGTGAGGGGACTTTCCAAGACCTACGGCAATGTCGAGGCGCTGCGCGGCATCGACCTTGACTTTCCCACGCGGCAAGCTGACCAGCCTTCTCGGACCCAGCGGTTGCGGAAAGACGACGCTGTTGAAGATCATAGCGGGCCTGATACGAGGCCGATGCTGGAACGGTCGCAGATCAATGGAAAACGCGTCAGCGCACCGGGCCCTGAACGCGCTTTCGTGTTCCAGGACTTTGCGCTGATGCCTTGGGCGACCGTGACACGCAATGTGGCCTTCGGCCTCGAATTGCGCGGCACGAACAAAATCGAACGTGAGGAGATCGCTCGCCGCTACATCGCCGAGGTGGGTCTCGCAGGGTTCGAGGACAAATATCCCCACGAACTGTCCGGCGGCATGCGCCAGCGTGTCGGCCTTGCACGGGCGCTTGTCGGTGGATGCCGACGTGTCTGCTTCTCGATGAACCGTTCTCAGCGGTCGACGAGCAGAACCGGCGGAAGTTCCAGGAGGACCTGATCCGGCTGCGCACAAACCAGAACAAGACCTTCATCTTCGTGACCCACTCGATCGAGGAGGCCGTCTACATCTCCGACCGCATCGTGTTGCTGTCGCCGCGACCCGGCAGGGTTTCGCAGATCATCGAGCCGGACATCGACCGCTCCGGCGATCCGGAGCGCATTCATCGGGACAAGCAGTATCTCGATACGGTCGAAGAGATCTGGCAAGGGCTGAAGCAGTATGTGGAGTGATCTGCGATGACCCTGTTTGGCTACCGTGTGCCGATGATGGCGTCTCTGCTGGTCTGGTGTGTCGTCTGGGAAATCATCGGCCGACTGGACCTTGTCTTCCTGCTTCCGCCTTTCAGCGACGTGCTGGCCGCAGCGGTCCATCTCGTGCAGACGCCGTCCTGGCAGAGCGGCGACGGTCACGACCCTTCGCGCCTTTGCAATCGGCATGGCCCTGTCAATCGTGATCGGCGTGCCGCTGGGCATCCTGATGGGACGCGTCAAGATCGCCGACGACCTGCTCGGCATGTGGGTCAACATCTTTTCAAGCGCACCGCTCTCGGCGATCGTTCCGGTGCTGATGATCCTGTTCGGCTTCGGCGAGAAGACGATCGTTGCGGCTGTGTTCCTGTTTGCGATCTGGATCATCGTTCTCGATACCCGCGCCGGGGTCCGCCACATCTCACCGTCGCTGGTCGAAATGGCACGATCCTACGGCGCGTCTCGCCCCGCGCTCTATGCCAAGATCATCCTGTGGGCGGCGCTGCCTGAAATCCTCGCCGGCATCCGCCTTGGCCTCATCCGCGGCGTCAAGGGCGTCGTCATCGGCCAGTTGCTCGTCGCCATCGTCGGATACGGCGCGCTGTTCGAGACCTTCTCGCGAAATTTCCGCATGGCCGAATTCTGGGCCCTCACCATCATCCTTTTTGCCTTCGCCCTGGTGATCGCCGAATTGATCGAAAGAGCCGAAGCCAAAGTCGAATATTACGCAGGAGCAAGACAGTGAACATGCACGGTACCGCCTCGAACTACGCGATCGAACCGACCATCATTCCGGCCCTTCCGGTGGCGGGAACCGACAAATTGTTTCCGGTGCACCGGGTCTATTGCGTTGGTCGGAACTATGCCGCACATGCAGTCGAGATGGGGCACGACCCCAACAAGGAGCCCCCGTTCTTCTTCCAGAAAAACCCCGACAACCTCGACACGAGCGGTGCATTTCCCTACCCGCCTGCCTCGAACGATGTCCATCACGAGATCGAGATGGTCGTGGCCTTGAAAAGCGGCGGCACCGACATTCCGGTCGAGGAAGCGCTTGCCTGTGTGTTCGGCTACGGCGTCGGGCTCGACATGACACGGCGCGACCTGCAGGGGAAAGCAAAGGACATGGGCCGCCCCTGGGAGGTCGGCAAGGCATTCGAAGCATCGGCGCCATGTACGCCGCTTATACCGGCAAGTTCGATCGGCCATCCCACCAAAGGCGCGATTTGGCTGGACGTGAACGGAGAGCGGAAGCAGACTGGCGACCTCAACCAGATGATCTGGAAAGTCCCGGAGATGATCAGCTACCTGTCGGGCCTTTTCACGCTTAAGCCAGGCGACATCATCCTCTCCGGAACGCCGGCGGGCGTCGGCGCCGTCGACCGCGGCGATGTCCTCCGTGGCCACATCGAAGGAGTGGGCGACATCGAGGTCCGTGTTGTCTGAGGCAGCATCGATCGTTGAACGGCTTGTCGCCGGCGCGGACCACGCGCCGGCGATCTCAGCGCCTGAACGGGAAACACTTACCCATGGCGCCCTTCGCCGTCAGATCGCCGAAGCGGCCGCCCAGTTGAATGCTCGCGGTATCGGCCGTGGCGACCGGGTCGCCATTGTGCTGCCCAACGGGCCGGAAATGGCGACCGCATTCGTCTCGGTCGCTTGCGCTGCAACGACGGCGCCCCTCAATCCGGGCTACCGCGCCGACGAGTTCGAATTCTACCTCACCGATATCGGCGCAAAGGCGATCCTCGTTAGCGAGGACGAAGTCCGGTCCCGCTGTGGCCGTCGCAGAGCGACCTCGGCATCAGTGTGCTGAGGCTGCGCGCGCTAAAGGAAGCCGCGGCCGGAAGTTTCAGGATCGAAGGCGGCGCAATCGGCCAGGAAACAGCATCCGGTCTGGCCGAAGCTGACGATATAGCGCTGCTGCTCCATACGTCAGGCACCACATCGCGGCCGAAATTGGTGCCGCTCCGGCACTTGAATCTCGCGGCGTCGGCGTCCCATATCGGCGCAACGCTCGAGCTGACGGCAAAGGACCGCTGCCTCAACATCATGCCGCTGTTCCATATCCATGGTCTGGTCGCTGCGGTGATATCGTCAATTGCAGCGGGCGGCAGTGTCTATTGCACGCCAGGCTTTAACGCACTGCGCTTTTTCCAGTGGCTGACTGAAGCAAGGCCGACCTGGTACACGGCGGTCCCGACCATGCATCAGGCGATCCTGGCGCGGGCGGCGCGCAATCCCGAAGCACTGCAGGCGGCAACGCTGCGCTTCATCCGTTCGTCCTCGGCGTCGCTTCCCGCCCAGGTCATGGCGGAGCTGGAATCGAGCTTTGGCTGCCCGGTGATCGAATCCTATGGCATGACCGAGGCCGCTCACCAGATGGCGTCGAACAGGCTGCCGCCGGGCATGCGCAAGCCCGGAAGCGTCGGTGCTGCCGCCGGGCCGGAAGTGGCGGTGATGGCCCCGGATGGGGAAATACTGAAACCAGGGCAGGTCGGCGAGATCGTCATTCGTGGCCCGAACGTGACCGGGGGCTATGAGAAGAACCCCGAGGCCAATGCCTCTGCCTTCGCGCATGGTTGGTTCCACACAGGCGATCAGGGCGTGCTCGACGACGATCTTTATCTGCGGGTCACCGGGCGGCTGAAGGAGATCATCAATCGCGGTGGTGAGAAGATTTCGCCGCTGGAGGTTGATGAAGTGCTTATGGATCATCCGGCTGTCGCTCAGGTCGTGACGTTCGCGATGCCGCACGACAAGCTCGGCGAAGAGGTTGCGGCGGCGATCGTTCTTCGCGAGGGCATTGCCGCCAGCGAGAGCGACATTCGCACTTTTGCTTCCGGACGGCTGGCGGACTTCAAGGTGCCCCGGCATATCGTCATCCTGGACGAAATTCCGAAGGGCGCGACAGGGAAGCTGCAACGCATTGGTCTTGCCGCCAAACTGGGCCTTGGATGATGCGCATATCGATTGTTGGCGCCGGTGCGATCGGCGGGTATCTGGCTGCGAAATTGGCCGCCGCCGGCAGGGTCGAGCTCTCGATCGTCGCGCGCGGCGCGCACCTGGAAGCTGTCCAGAGGGACGGGCTTCGCCTGATCGAAGATGGTAGGGAAGCAGTCTATCCGGTCACGGCGTCGGCAAATACGCGGGATCTCGGCATTCAGGACTATGTCGTGCTGGCGCTGAAGGCGCATTCCCTGCGCGGCGCCCTCGATCAGATCGGGCCCCTGCTTGGCGACAAAACCGCCGTTGTGACCATGCAGAACGGCGTGCCGTGGTGGTATTTCCACAGAGCCGGCGGGCCGCTCGACGGCACCCGCATTGCATCCGTCGACCCTGACGGTGCGATATGGGACAGGCTCGGTCCCGACAGGGTGATCGGCGCGGTGGTCTATACTGCGGCTGAGGTGGACGCGCCGGGCCGGGTTCGCCATATCGAGGGCAAACGGTTTTCCCTCGGCGAGCCGTCTGGTGAAAAAAGCGACCGTGTTGCCCGTCTCTCCGAAGAGTTGATCGCCGCCGGTCTGCAAGCGCCGGTTCGCGATGACATTCGCAGCGAGATGTGGATCAAGCTGTGGGGCAACCTTTCCTTCAATCCGATCTCGGCGCTCACCGGCAGCACGCTTGCCGACATAGTGGCGGACGAAGGCACGCGGGCAGTCGCCCGCACAATGATGTTGGAGGCGCAAGCAATCGCGGAGAAATTGGGCGTCCGCTTTCCGATCGATGTCGACCGTCGCATCAAGGGCGCCGGAGCCGTTGGGGCGCACAAGACCTCGATGCTTCAAGATCTCGAGCGGGGGCGGCCAATGGAAATTGACGCGCTGGTGACGGCTGTTCAGGAGCTAGGGCGCCTCACCGGCCAACCGACTCCGACGATCGATTTGGTGCTGGCGCTGGTGCGTCGGCTCGCAATTGAGCGTGGCTGCTATCCGGCGTGAGCAAACGCTCAAGCCAGGCAAGATCCAAAGCGTTTCCTGCACCGAGCGAAATCACCGGTCTGCCGGGGCGCGGCCGTAGAGCAAGAGCATGGCGACGATCACGATGCCGTAGGTGATCTGGCGGCCCGCTTCGGGCATCTGCATCACCGACAGAATGGACTGAAGCAGCGTGATCAGGATAGCGCCCGCAACCGTGCCGAGATAAGAGCCGCGGCCGCCAAGGATCGATGTGCCCCCAAGCACGACGGCAGCGATAGAGGGCAAAAGATAGGCATCGCCCATGGACTGGGCAGCCTTGGAAGCGTAGCCGGCGAGAAGCACGCCGCCGAAAGCGCTCAGCCCTCCCGAGACGGCAAAGGCGATCATGACGACACGCCGCGTGTTGACCCCGGAAAGATAGGCCGCCCGCTCCTGGTTGCCGATTGCGTAGACGGCGCGTCCGAAGGCCGTCCGCGTCAAGGCGAAGACCGTGGCCCCACCAATCACCGCCCAGGCAATCACGGCATTCGGTAGGCCCGGTAACAGGAAGCCGGTGGCAAGATAGCGCATCGCCTCCGAAGCGGAATCCTGCGGGGAAAAGCCGCCTGTGTAGACCACCATCAACCCTTGGGCGACGGCATTGGTGGCAAGCGTAATGATCATCGAAGGAATGCGCAGATAGGCAACGCCTACCCCGTTGACCAGGCCGATGGCCACGCCGCATGCTACACCGAAGGGGATGGCGAAGGCGGCACCGAACGGACCATAGGCCGCAGCCGCGCAGGCCATCATTGCTCCGGTCGCCACTGCCCACGGCACGGACAGGTCGATCTGGCCGAGCAGGATGACCAGCATCATGCCGGTCGCAATGACGCCAAGGAACGACGCCACCTTCAATTGCTGCAGCAGGTATTCCGGCGAAAGGAAGCTCGGCGAATAGATGCTGCCGACGATCAGAAGCAGAACGATGCAGCCGAAGGCGGTGGCGACCGCCGGATCTGCCCGCTGAATGAATTTTGGCAGGCGGCTGACCGGGCGCTCGGTCGTCATGTCGCTCATCCGAACCACTCCAGCCGGTTGCGGACCCGAAACAGGCCAAAGGCGCCGAGACTGACGGCTAACAGCAGCACCACGCCCTGGAACAGCGGCTGCCAGAGCGGATCGAAATCGAAAACAAACAGCAGGTCGCCGATCGTCCGAAACGCGAATGCGCCGAAAATCGCACCGATTGCGCTGCCTCGGCCGCCGAACAGCGACACGCCGCCGAGCACGACCGCCGCAATGGAAAACAGCGTATAGGCGTTCCCACTGGCATAGGCTGCCTCACCCGTATAGGTAAAGAAGGTCAGGAAAAGCCCGCCGATCGACGCAAGCAGGCCGGAGAGTGTGTAGGCGACGAACTTCCCCCGCTTGATCGGCATGCCGGACATATAGGCGGCGACCTCCGACGAGCCTGCGGCATAGGCCGCCCGCCCCGAGACCGAACGGCTGAACGGCACCCATATGACCAGCACCACGGCGACCAGCGCGACAAGGCTGGTGGGCACCACGCCGAACAGCCTTCCCGTCAACGCATCGGCAAGGTCCTCATTGACCGATCCGCCGGGGAAAGGTCGCAAAAGCAGGGCCAGGCCAAAGTAGATTGCTCCGGTCGCAATGGTGGCCACAATCGGCTGCATTCGTCCGAAGATGACGATTGCGCCGTTGATGGCGCCGCACAGAAGGCCCGATCCGAGCACCACGGCGACGCCAAAAGCGGTTTCCGCAGCCGTGCCGACCACCAGCCAGGAGGCAAGGCAGTTGGTCAGGACGAAGATCATGCCCGCCGAAAGGTCAATGCCGGCGGTGATGACAACCAGCGTCTGCGCCATCGCCACGAGGGCGAGCAGCACGCCTTTGTTGGCGGACGTCTGGACGACGTTCGCGCTGAAGCCCGCTTGATGATTGGAAACATAAATGACGAACATGACGATGAAGATGCCGACGGCCAGCAGCGCGCCGCGCTGCTCTGCGAGCCAGTAGCGCCAATCCTTCACGCCGTTGCCTCCCGTGCTCTGTCCGTCTCCTGCACATTGAGCGCGCTGGCGACCAAGGCGCGTTCCGTGATCTCCGTGCCGATCAGTTCCCGCCTGATGGCTCCGTCGTAGAGCACCAGCACACGGTCGCAGCAGCCTATCAGTTCGTCATAGTCGGTGGAATAGAACAGGATTGCCGCCCCGGAATCCGCAAGACGGCGCAGCAGCTGGTACATTTCCTGCTTGGTGCCGACGTCGATGCCGCGTGTCGGATCGTTGAGCAGGACGATGCGGGGCTTGCGCATCAACCATTTTGCGATCACCACCTTCTGCTGGTTGCCGCCCGACAGGGAACCGACGGGAATATCGAGCCCGGCGGTCTTGATCCCAAGAAGCTGCACCATCTCGTCGATCAGGCGTTGCTCTTCGGTACGATCGATCACACCCATAATTCGGCCCAGACGGTCGAGAGAAGCGAAAGATAGATTGGCCCGCACCGTCATCGGAAGCATCAGCCCCTCCGTCTTGCGGTCCTCGGGAATCAGCGCCATGCCGATCCGCTTCGAACGCGCATCTGCAGGACTGCCGACCGTAACAGGCTTCCCGTCGACGAACACCTGGCCGGCAAGACCGCGCAACACACCGAAGAATGCCAGCAGAAGCTCGCGCTGACCCTGCCCGTCGAGACCTCCCAAACCCACCACCTCGCCGGCCTTCACGCCAAAGGAAATATCGCGGAGACGGTTTGTCCAGCCGAGGTTGCGGCATTCGATCACTGGCGGGCGGGCATCCGGGGACTTCTCTCGCCTCGGCGGAAAGACGTGATGGTATTCGCGGCCGATCATCAGGCCGACAACTTCAGCGTCCGTCTTGCTGCCGGCCTTGTAGGTCGCAACGTTGCGGCCGTTGCGAAATACCGTGCATTCGTCGGCAAGCTGGGCGATCTCGTGCATCCGGTGCGAGATATAGAGAAGCGCCAGACCTTCCGAGCGCAACCGCTTCAGCACCGCGAACACCTTCGACACGTCGGCGGCGGTCAGCGCCGAAGTCGCCTCGTCGAGGATGAGAATGCGGGGCTTTCTCGCAAGCGCCTTGGCGATCTCCACCATTTGCCGGCGCGAGAGAGGCAAGTCCTTGACGAGGGCTGAAGGATGGATGTCTTCCGCGCCGGCCCGCGCCAGCGCGGCCTCGGCGATGCGCCGCTGCGCCTTACGGTCGATCATGCCGAAGCGCTTCGGCGGGTCGGAGATGACGATGTTGTCCGCCACACTGAGCTCGGGGATCAGCGAGAGCTCCTGGAAAATGCAGGCGATGCCGGCCTGGTTGGCGGCGGCAGGCGATGCGAAGGAGAGCGCTTCGCCCTGCATTGTCATGCGCCCTTCGTCGGGCGCGACGACACCGGCCATGATCTTGATCAGCGTCGACTTGCCTGCGCCGTTTTCACCGAGAATTGCATGGATGCGTCCAGGATAAACCGTGAGTTCCGCATTCTCCAGCGCCCGCACGCCGCCATAGCGCTTGGACACGCCTTCCATGCGAAAGAGCGGAACTGCGGACTCCTCCATCGGCCCTCCCGCCGCACCGTGTCAGGCGCCGCGGGAAAATCCCGCGGCATCCGGCCGTTCGCGTCAGACTATTGGTTTTCCTTGGACTGGCCCATGATTTCCTGCGCGGAGAAATTTATCCCGCAGGTCGGGAAGGAGTTACCGACGAAGAAATTGTCCGACTGGTCAGGATAGAAATCCTCGCCTTCCTTGAAGTTCGGATCTTCGACGATCGCGAGCGGAAGCTTTACCGACTGCGGCACAACCTGTCCTTCGAGCGCAGCGATCGCGGTCTTGATCGCAACAGCCACTTGTGCCGGGCCTGTGCCCGCCGAAGAGCACTTCAAACCGTCGCCGGCAAACTTCGAGCAGAATTTGCGGAAGCCGTTCTCCGTTTCTCCGCCGAAGGGGACGAAAGGATGCTTGGCGTCGATCATGGCCTGAACCACGCCCGTGTCGCCGCCCTGCGCCGTTATGCCGTCGAATTTCTTATGCACGGCAATAGCATCCGCTGTTGCTTTCTGCGCGGTCGGGTCATCCCACTTTCCAAGCACCTCGACCACGTCCCACTTCTTGCCTGAGGCAGCAAAGGTCTCATGGATGCCGTTATGGCGATCGGTGTCGACCGACGTACCTGCCACACCGCGCACCTCGAGCACTTTTCCGCCTTCCGGGATATGCTTGACCAGCCAATCCGCCCATAGGATCCCGAGGCCCTTCTGGTCGACATTGACGTTGATGGCGTCTTCAGTATCGAGAATGTTGTCGAAGGCCACGAGGACGACGCCCGCCTCCTTGGCGCGCTTGATGACCGGTGCAAAAGCGGTCGGGTTCTGGGCGTTGACGACGATCGCGTCATAGCCGGAATCAATGAAGTTGTTGATCGCCGAGATTTGCGCTGGCACGTCCTCGCCTGTGGAAACGACCTTGAACTCCTTGAGCTTGGCGGCGACTTCAGGCTGCGCCGCATAAGCTTTCGCCGTCTGGATCATCTGGATGCGCCATGTGTTGGCGATGTAGCCATTGGCCAGCGCGACGCGGTAGGGGCCCTCTTTCTTCGGGAACTTGAAGAATTTGGTTTCCGCGGTCCATGGCACGAAGCATTCCGGCTCTGCGGCCGGGCCGCTGACGATTTCCGGTTCGGCGATCGCGGTTGAACTGAGCAGTACCAGTGCAGCGGCGGCGACGACGCCGCCGATCAGTGACTTGATCATCGACTTCCTCCCATTGCAGTTGCATTTTTTATACTGAGCGACTTCGAGCAGGCCTGCTCCCACCCGGGGCCGCGCGCCGTACCGCTTCTGGCGGCAAAGCTCTGAGATGCGACCTCCTTTCGTGACGATCAGACTTCCATAATTATCTTATATTATGAATTTAACAAGTAATACAGAATGAGGAGGGCGGCGTCAGCGTCGCTGCGCGCAAAGCGTTTCTCCGAGGAGCTAGCCGCGCGCAAAGCGCGGTGATCGAAACAGGAACCTGCTCGCTTAGAAACGCCTGCCCTCACCCCGAATGAACTGGCAAATGGCCATGGTATGCGGACATATCACGACCGTTTGCGTCGGCTGTTACCGTGCTTGAGCGCGGTACGAGAGGGACATGCGCGAGCTGAACGACCGGCTACTCGCATCAGCATGACGTGGCGCGCGGCTTGGGCTCTGGAACCTCGCATGGCTCCACAGCGTTGGTAGGCGCTCGCAGCAGGAGACTTATCATGGACCGGAAGCCGTTCGACAGTCCGGTTTGTATCCGGATCGGACCGCAAAGCACAATGCGTGAGGTGAAGTCGGCCAAAGGCGCTTGCGAGTGTCTCATCGACTGGCCTCAAGCCAAGCGAGGGTCCGCCTATCGCGACGCTGTCGACGCCTGCAATGCCGCCGTTTCAGCGGATGGTACCGCCGAGACGGCGCGCGCCGCCTTCGTTCGCGCCGCGGAGGAAAGCGGCTTGCTGGTCACGGAAAAGACCATGCGCTGACGTGGTCGCGTTTGATTTCCGCGGCCGCTGAAGGTTTCCTGAGAGATCGTTGAGTGGAGAGGCATGGCCGGACTTCAGCCCTGCCCGCCTTCTTTCCTCAAGTCGTCCGTCGTCCCCGGCAAATACCCGAGCGCAGAACCGCGACCAAACCGTCGACCTGCGGCTCGGCGCGGACTGATGTCGGCCTCAGACTATTCCCCGTAGCCAACGATGCCCTTGATTTCCAGGAAATCGTGGATGCCCCAATCGGCATATTCGCGGCCGTTGCCCGACTGTTTGTAGCCGCCGAAGGGCGCAAACGTGTCCCAGTCGGGATAGTTGAGATCGATCTGGCCTGCACGCAACTTCGAAGCAACCCGCCGCGCGCGGCCGATATCCTTGGACTGGACATAGGCCGCGAGGCCATAGACCGTGTCGTTGGCGATACGGATCGCATCCTCCTCGTCTGCGTAAGAGAGGATGGAAAGCACCGGCCCGAAGATCTCCTCTCGCGCGATCGTCATATCGGGCGTGACATGGCCGAAGACGGTCGGGCGAACGTAATATCCGCGGTTGAGACCCTTCGGTCTGCCGGTTCCACCGGCAACGACGGTGGCGCCTTCGGCGATACCTGTCTCGATCAACCCTTGGATCTTGTCGTATTGGGTCTGGCTGACCACCGGGCCAAGTTGGGTTTCCTCCACACGGGGGTCGCCGACTATGAGGCCTTCCGCGGTATCCTTGGCGATCGACAGCGCTTCGTCATGCCGCGCTGCCGGCACAAGCATGCGTGTCGGCGCGTTGCAGGACTGGCCGCTATTGCCGAAGCAGCCTTCAACGCCCTTGCGAACGGCGGCCGCAAGATCAGCGTCAGGCAGGATGATATTCGGCGATTTGCCGCCGAGCTCTTGCGCGACGCGCTTGACCGTCTCCGCAGCGGTCTTGGCGACAATGATGCCGGCCCGCGTTGAGCCTGTGAAGGAAACCATGTCGACGTCCGGATGTCCGGCCAGCACCTGACCGACCTCCGGCCCGGTCCCGTTGACCAGGTTGAACACGCCCTTCGGCGTTCCCGCGGCATGCATCACTTCTGCAAAGATGATCCCGCTGATCGGTGCGATCTCGCTTGGCTTCAGCACGACCGTGCAACCGGCGGCGAGAGCAGGCGCGACCTTGCAGACGATCTGGTTGAGCGGCCAATTCCACGGCGTGATGAGCGCGCATACGCCGATCGGCTCCTTGACCACCATCGTAGCGCCCCGGCGATGACTGAACTCGTAGCCCTCCAACGCAGCGATCGTCGCTTCCAGATGAACCTGTCCGGCCAAGGCCTGGCCATCGCGCGCCAACGTGATGGGAGCGCCCATCTCCTGCGAAACGGCTTGCGCGATATCCTCGTATCGCTCGTTGTAAACCTTCAAAATCCTGCGCAGCAGCGCCAGCCGCTCGGCCTTGGTCGTCTGCGAAAAGGCCGGAAATGCGGCCTTGGCCGCCGCGACCGCTCGGTCGACATCCGCTGTCGATCCAGCGGAGATCGCCGTGTAGGCTTCCTCGGTCGAGGGATCGATCACGTCCAGCTTCGCTGGGACGGCGGGGGCAACCCACTCACCGTCGATATAAAAACGCAGATGATTGTTCACGCTGTCTCTCCCGAATTGATGCCGCAAAATTGTAGCTGGCCGACGCTAGCGCCGGCTACCTGTTCTCGTCGACCGCGATCGACGAGCTCGGATACCTGTTGGCAGATTTCTCAGTAGCCCGCTTTAATTTTTTCGAACTCCGCGATCATTTTTTGCATGAGTTCATTGGGCACCGGCGACTGGAAGAGTGTCTTTTGTCCTTCGCCGCACACGCACATCCCGCCGCCACCGTGATTTAAATCACAGACGTCCATGCAAATCCCGGAGCAAACTCGCCTTGAAATCAAACCTCGGGGATCGCCCGGGGTTCAAAGTGGGGTCACGACCATGAGGACGAAGCGAGGCAAGGACTGGACTGACGAGGAGATCGAGGAATTGAGGCGGATGGCTGCAGGCGAACTGCGCGTGAAGACCATCGCCGTCATGCTGCGGAGGACGCCCGAAGCGGTTCGTTCCCAGGCCCGTCGAAGCGCAGTCTCCCTAAAGGAAACCAAACTTCTGCAGCAATGCCTGCTCTACGGCCTGTCGCGAGACCGCGCCCAGACGAACGGCCCGCACGCGATTGAGAGACCCGTCGCGACGCTGACTGATCATCCTGCGATCGGATCGATCGGGCCCGACAACCTTCCTGCGCGGTGAGGCTACCATGGGCAAGATCCTGTACTTCGTGCCGAGGCAAGCAGCAACCCCGCGTGAGCCGCGCAAACCGACCGAACTCGCGACGATCATTCTGTTCCCTGGCGTCCGGTATGAGAGGCTTGGCGACCCGCCTGCTCCGCCGCGCCGCGGGCCCGGAGGGACCAGCCGACCCCGCAGGCCGCGTGCATTTCCCGTACACTCGTAGAGTTCCGGCGCGTTTGGAAAGCTACCGCATCGGCCCGAAAATCGGAATTGATTTTCGGAAAGCACGATGCGTAGATTTAAAGAGATATCCGGCGCGCTGAAAAATCAACCGTCGGCGCCACCACGCGAACTTGATTCAGAAACCGAACAGCAGCAATTAAGCATCTCTTAAATTAATCCCTGAAACGTTGCCGCTTCGCCGCCTTCCTGCTCTACTGGTTCCATCAGGTCAAGGAGAGCGTTCGATGCAGCGATTTCTGGCACTGACCATATTTGTGGCCGCGGCAGCCACTTCTGGCTGCCAGACCGGCACCGAAGGAACCGGGACGGTCGCGTCCAACTATTCACCGCATTGTATATCGGTTGGAGCGCCCGAGAGCGGATACTGTTCGCGGCCCAATTACGGCATAACCTATGGCCCACCATTATTTCCGGGATAGGCTGTCGGGGCAGGAACTGGCTTCAACGGGCTTAATGCCGACGTTGCGCCGAGCCACATTGGGTACACGGATTGAACGGCTTCCAGCAAAGACTTTTCACGGCTCCATGAAGGCCTTCGACATGCTGTCGGCGATCGGCTTCGTAAGATAGTTGAAGAACGTCCTTTCGGCCGTCTGGATCAGGATTTCGGCCGGCATCCCCGGAGTGGGCGAGAAACCCGGCACCCGCGCCAGTTCGCTGCTCGGCAGGTTGATGCGTGCGAGATAGACTTCCTTCTTTGTGTCCCCGGTGCCTGCGACCGCAAGAGAGTTGGCGGATACGTAGTAAACTTTGCCGCTCAACACCGGCGTTCTGCGCTGGTTCAGTGCGGTCAACCGCACGGTCGCATTTTGCCCTTGCTTGACGTTGTCGATCTCTGTGCGGGGTATTTGCGCCTCGATGATCAGCGGCACATCCGCAGGCAGTATTTCGAGGATGCTCTTGCCGCTTTCGACGACGCCGCCGGGGGTGTGGTAATACATCCGAACCACGGTGCCGGAGACGGGCGCGTTAATGCTGGCCCTTAGCAGTACATTCTCGGCCGCACGCGCTTCCTCGCGGACTTTGTCAAGCTCGGCTTCGATTTTCTGCAACTCGTCGAGCGACGCCTGGCTGAAAGTATTGATCGTCTGCACGATCTGCTGTTCCAGCTTCTTGATCTGCGCATGTCGTTTCCGAAATCTCAGCCGATAGCCGGCCGCTCTGGCCCTCCGCATCCGCAATGGCGCGCCGGATTGCGCCCACTTCAGTCTTTCGGATCAGTCCCTGCGCAAGCAGGACCTTCTTTCCCTCGTATTCCTCTTCGAGCAACCCGTGCTGCCGGTTCATGGAGTCCAGTTGCTGTACATATCCTTCGGCTCGATATTTCAGTGCTTCGATGTTCTGGTTCAGCAGAGCGATCTCACTGTCCAGGCGGCTTTTCGAACCGCGGAAATGCTGCTCCTGACTGTCGATGATCGCCCCGACGTCGGGATCGTCGAGGCTTTTCGCCAAGACTTCCGGATAATCGATCTTGCTCTTGTTCTCCGCTTCCGCAACCAGGCGGGCCGTTATGGCTTCCAGGCGCGCCTGACGTAGAAACAGCTGTCGCTCATTGGCTTGAGCAGCCGTCTCGTCGAGAAGCACCAAGGGCTGGTTGACTTGCACATGATCGCCTTCATCGACGAGCAGTTCTTTGATGATGCCGCCCTCGAGATGCTGCACGATCTTGTTCTGGCCCGTTGCCACGAAACTGCCTTGCGCAATGACGGCCGCCGCCAGCGGCGCCGTCATGGCCCAGGTTCCGAACCCGCCGAAGGATACAGCGATCAGAATGAGGCCGGCAACCGTATGCTTGCTTATCGAGCGCGGCACGCCGGAATACCATTCGTGATCGACGAGTTTCTGACGTTTGGTCATGCTGCTCCCGTCCTGCCGCGCGGCAATGCCTCGCCGGGCATAATTCCTCGCGCGGCAAGTGCTTGCATCACTTCCTGGCGAGCGCCGAACATCGACACGGTCCCGTTGGTGAGCAGCAGGATCTTGTCGACGCTGCGCAGCAAGGACGGCCGTTGCGTGATCGTGATCACCGTGATGCGGTGCTGTTTGGCGTGAGCGAGCGCACGCGCCAGCGCCGCATCGCCGGCACTGTCCAGATTGGAATTGGGCTCGTCGAGCACGACCATCCGCGGATTGCCAAAGAAGGCGCGAGCAAGCGCGATGCGTTGTTTCTGTCCGCCAGACAATGGAGCGCCGTCGGCAGCCACGTATGTTTCGTAGCCCTGCGGCAGCGTCGCAATCATTTCGTGAACGTCTGCGAGCATGGCCGCCTGATAGATGTCGGCGTCGGTCGCGTCCTCCCGCATGCGTGCGATATTCGCCTTGATCGAGCCTGGGAAGAGCTGAACGTCCTGGGGCAGATAGCCAATATTCTCACCGAACTGCCGCTGGTCCCAGTTCCTGAGATCCATCAGATCGAGACGGACGCTTCCCGACGTCGGCAGGATGGAGCCGACCAGCATCTTGCCGAGCGTCGTCTTGCCGGCGCCCGAATTGCCGATGATCGCCAGTGAATCGCCGGGGGAAAGCGCGAATGTGATCCCGTTGAGCACGACCCGTTTCGTGCCTTGCGGCACAAAGAGAAGCCGTTCCACATCAAGCCGCCCCTCCGGACGGGGCAGGTTCAGCCGCTCGAAATTGAGCGGCGAGGACTGGAGCAGTGCCACGATGCGCCCATAGGCCGCCCTGGACTGCACGACCTGGTTCCACCCTTCGATCGCGCCTTCGACCGGCGCCAAAGCGCGACCCGCGATGATGGATGCGGCAATCACCATGCCGCCCGTCAGATGGCCTTCGATGGCAAGAAACGCGCCCCAGCCGAGCATCGCGACCTGGGTCAGGAGGCGCGCTGCCTTCGAAAGGCTGGCGAAGGCGACGTTGCGGTCCTGCGCCAGCACCTGGGCGGTCAGCGAACCGGCCGTGTCGCGACCCCAGATCTTCACCGCTTCGGGGATCATCGCCAGCGCGTTGATGATCTGCGAATTGCGGGACATCGAAGTCCAGATGCATGTTCGCCTTGCTCTGATGCGAGATTGGCCTCACCAAAGCGTGCGGCGGTCGCCCGCTGGTTGATCACCGCGATGACGAGCAGGATCATCGCGGATGTCACGACGATGAAACCAAGATGCGGATGGACCAAAAACACCGCGACAATGAACAGCGGCGCCACGGGCGCATCCAGGAAGGACAGGAGCGTGCCGGAGACAAGGAACGAGCGAAGCTGCTGGAGGTCGCCCAATGTCTGGTATTCGCGTCCGGAACTGTTCAGCGAAGCCCGCGCCGCCGCGCTCAGGATCGGCGCGCCGAGTTGAACGGCCACCTCGACCGCCGTCCGCATGAGGATGAACCGGCGGATCGCGTCGAGAAGCGACTGCAGGAGCACTGCACCGACGATGACGGCGGTCAGCATGACGAGCGTGTCCAGCGACCTGCTGGTGAGCACGCGATCCGAAATCTGGAAGAGATAGACCGGGATCGCCAGAACCAGAACGTTGGTGGCGACCGTAAAGAACATCACCACGGAAAGATTGGCCGCGGACCGCACGACGGGCCGCCGCGAGATTTTCTGCGAAGTTTACCGGTCCGAGCCGTTTGTGAAAGCGGCCGCCGCTGCCCGGCTCTCCGCGCCCTCTGCGGCCATCGCCGCCGCCGCCATTGTTTCCGTTATCGGGACCGCCCGGGCTGGGCACGGGTGGCTGCGCTTTGAGCGGACCGGTGTCTCCTTCAATGACGGTCACCGTGCCTTTTGGCGCAGGACCGGCCTTCATTTCCGATGTCGGCTGCGCCGGTTGTGGCGCCTCTGCTGCGAGGGGTTCCGGTTCCGCTGCCTTCTTCGGCTCCGGCGCTTTCTCCGGTTCCGGCACCTTCCGCGGTTGAGGAGCCTCGGCAACGGTCAGGATAGGGACCGGCGCCGGCTCCGCATCGACAACCGACGGACCTTCGGGCACCGGCGGCTTCCTGGATGGAGTACCGGCGTCACGAGCCCAGTGCGACGTTGCCTGATTGAGTTCGGCGATGACGTTGTCGAGTTCAGCCAGCGAACGATCGACCATCCTGTCCTGCAAGTTGAGCCTGCGTGAATATTGGGGAGACGCATCATGCCGGTCCGGCGGACTGGCCTCGCGCTCTGCCGCTCCCCGTCGAGAGCCGTCCGAGCCCCGTTGCCATGACTCGTTTCGGTCGTCCGTCATGCCGCCCCCTGGTTATCCCGATCAGCCAAGCATGGTCTGCATGACATCGGCTTGCGGTGCATCGATCTGATGGTGAGGTGCGCCGAGATCGGTGGCCTCGCCGCCATCGGGACCAGCAAGATCGTCCCCGAGGAAGGCGACGGCCTCGTTCACCAGCACGTCCGGATCCTGACCGCCGAGACTGTCGTTCGGCGAAATCAGTTCCGCCTGAATGAGTATCTCGTCCGAATAATGCTCACCGCCGACATATGTTGTTCCAGTGGAGTCCACGTCGACGATCACGGCGACGTTGACCAGAACGTTGGATCCGCTTTCGACCTGCCAGTCGGCCTCGGGGTGCTCGCTGCCGACCGCATCCATGGCCAATGCGACCTGGTCGGAATCGCCGAGGATGTTGGTCTGCTTGACGTACTGCAGGTCGAGGATGCTGCCGCCGACATAGAGGACACGAAGCCCTTCGATCCCGGCAAACGTGTTGTCCTTCAGCACGTCATCCGACAGTTGCCATTTGCCGTTCTTGAAGTTGCCAGCGGCCTCAATATAGTGGCTCGGCATCGTTTCGAAGCGATCCGCGGCGCCGATATTGATGATTTCGGCCTGGTTCCAGAGCAGGTTTCCACCTGTGCTCATCAAGGTTGCGCCGGTGGTCGAGAAACCGCTGACCGCGCCGACCAGATCGTCGTCGAGAAGAATGTTCATCTGCTGGATGAAATTCCCGTCGTAGATGCTCCCGCCGACGATGATCAGATCGAAGTGGTAGCCGAGTTCGGTGAACGACATGTCATTGAAGGCTGTATTCTCGCCAGTCGTCACGATCGTTTTCACGCCGGTCGAAGACAGTATGTGAATGTCGTTGTCGGTCATGAAGTTGAGCTGCTCGACCCAGTTCAGGAAGATCATGTCTCCCTTGATCTCGGTCACGGCCCAACCTTCGGGAAAATTCCGGCGTCACCTGCGGTACCCTGCGCTCCTTCGGATGGGTCCAGACGCTTGAACGAAGCTACGTTGAATGCCTCGGTCACATCGTCCGCGTCGAGCGTCCAGCCGTTGAGGCTTGAACCGATGCTGTCGCAGTCGCTCCAGACGTTCAACTGCGTGATTGCGTTGACTTCGACATAGTCGCCGAGCACTGCCGTGACGAGACCGGAGAGCCAGTGGCTGTTGAGCATTGCTATGTTCGAGAGCGAATTGCCGCCGGCTTCGACCTTTACAGACGCCTCGAGTTCGATCGCTCCTTGCCCCGGCACATAATGGACCGGCTCGGGCTCGTTGGCCTGCGGGTCGTCGCTTGCGGGACGATGGTCCTCGAGCTTCGGCATTTCAGCCGTGAGCTGTCCGTTGACGTAGATGCCTTCGATGACCGGTTGATCGACGATCGATACGTTCTCGTCGTTTGCGTGCTCCGCCGCAAAGGCTCTCAGCGCAGCAGGCGCCTGGCTGATGAAATCGCCGATTTCCGCGCAGACCCCGGGGCCACGATGTCTTTGAGCGGCGACAGTTTGTCGGCCGCATCGAGCAGTTCATTCAACCTTGCATCGAAATCAACGACCGAACTGAATTTTGAGACCGTGGTCTCCCACGCTGACGTAATCGTTGTCCGACATTAGGTTTATCTGCTGGGTGAGCGAAGAAACCTGATGTGGCGGATCGAGCATCGAGCTGAATTCGCTCGCCTGACATAGTCTTCAGGTAGTCTTCAGTCGTGCAGACGATGCAGATCGAACTGCGGATGATCAAAACCTGAACCTTCGCGCAAGCCTCCTGGGATGTCGTTGAAGGGCCCTGGCGATCCCGGGATGGATGGCGGCTTGAAGTTTACAAAAGACCACGGCGCCAGCCACTCCACATCCGGAGGAACCGGCTGGTAGTTCAGGTCCGGATCCATGCCGGCGAATTCATGGGGTGCCTTCAGGTTGACCGGTACGACAGGTATCTCGGGCTGGCCGGCTGCCGCGGCGCGCGCGGCTTCGAACTCCGCGTAGTCCTTGCGGAGACGCAGGTGGTCCGTCGAAGTTTGAAAAAGTCCGATGAAATGGGCGATTGCCTCGGTAAACCTGTCCATCAGCACGGAAGTGGCTTTCCTCTTGGATCAGTCTCGCCCCAAGACCAATCAGCGCATTTTTTCTCCGTGGGAACGCTGCGCGGGTCGCCCCGCGCAGCCGATGTTTTATGTAACCCGGATGCGGGTTCACGACCGTTTAGAGAGTCGTCTCCCGAGATCGTGTTGGTGAGATCGCCACCGACGACGGTCATGTCGATCACGTGGTTCCATCAGGTTCGCACCCATGACGATGCTCTGGTTGAATGCGGTTATGTCAATCACAGCGTCGGCGCTGGCTTCCGAAATGCCGTTGATGAAGCTGTCATCACCAATATTCGAACCCCAGGAGCCGCCGTCGCCGCCAGTCGCCGCCGTCACCGGTGGTCGCACTGCCGCCATGTACCGCCGGCGCCGCCATCACCGCCAGTGGCCGCGCCGCCAAAGCCGTCGCCGCCTTCGCCGACACCGCCAAGAGCCGCACTGGTCGCGGCACCACCGGTGCTTGCGCCGCCAGTGGTCGCGCCGCCGGTCGTTGCACCGACTGTGCCAGCAGCCACCGGCTCCCGCCGGCGCCGCCGGTGCCTGTCAGGCATCCACGTCGCCGAAGGCCAAGCCCAGGCCACCGAGGCCAACGCCGACGCCACCGTCCGCGTCGCTTTCGCCGCCTGCGCCGCCAGCGCCACCGGTGCCAGAGCCCGCCAGCACCGCCGGTGCCACCAGCACCGCCGGCGCCGCCAGGACCGTCACCGCCGCGCACCAGCACCGCCACAGCGCCTGCGCCACCAGCATCGCCTCTGCCACCAGCACCGCCTGCGCCACCAGCACCGCCCGCGCCACCAGCACCGCCGGCACCGAAGGCACCGCCGGCACCACCGTCGCCGCCACCGCCGCCGGTGCCACCACTACCTTCGCCACCGAAACCGCCGCCACCACCAGCACCACCGGCGCCACCAGAACCGCCGTTGCCGCCGTCTCGTCACCAGTCACCGTCGCCGCCGCTACCGCCGTCACCGAAGCCGCCGATGCCACC
>CAVTKY010000009.1:0-153954 GCA_963735385.1 uncultured Alphaproteobacteria bacterium
CCTGGCACGCAACGCCAACACGACAGCCCACGATCGATCGTTAGACAGAGGCAGCCCCGCAACGATCCCTGGTCATGCGGTATCAACCCGCGGATAAGAGCCAGATCAACCGTCGTTCCTTCGCCCTGACGCTAGCCTTGGGCATTGATCATCTGCACCGCCGCGCAAGCGGATCGAACACGCACGCCTCGAAGTTGACACAGCGGACATAAGAGCGAATTTGAAGAACCTGCGACACACTACTCTGCCAAGAAAGAGTGAAAGGTCTGGCGGCAGCCTTGGCGATGAATTTCCCAGGCGTAAAAGCTTTCCTGGACGTTACCGCAGATCCGTCAACTCCGCCCGGCAGGCCTCCGCAAACGCACGCAGGATGTCACGGGCGGCGCCTGTCGAATTGTGCGGCTTCAGAGCAGACGGAGGCGCTTCGTATGTCTCGACGATGCCGTCCAGCACTGCCTCGGCAGCACGGATCGTGGCTGGCCTCGCAAAGAGGCGAAGCTTATTGATGGTAGCATACATCGGAACCAGCTTGACGGGGTCATCCAGTCGTTCCTGGATCATGCCGTCGGCATAGGTTTTTGATGCCTGGTCGATGAACTCGCCGAATAGGTGCTCGCGTCGCGAAGCTTCCTGGTTTCGCCGCTGCGTTTTATCCTGCTGGTGCTGCGTAAGCCAGGTCGTCGTGACGGATGCCAGAGCACCGATTGCGGAACCGGCCAGCGCCGATAGCGCCGATATGGTCGCTGGGTCGAGAGTACTCATGGTGAAACGTCCTCCCGGTCGCTGGCTTCGTCAGGCAATTGACCTCCGTCGAGCCGGAAATTCTGACGACGTGCGGCCCGAAAAGAGGCGGGCTGACCGCGCAAACCTCGATCGCGTTCGCAACGATGCCGGCTTGCCGCCTGCTCCGTTCGCCGAAACTCCGGTCGAAAATAGGGGTCGATCCATCCGAGTCTCAGTCCCCGTCCCGCTCAGCGTTCGCATCAGGCTAGGGCGAGGCTGCGGAAAAGCTGCTCGCCTCCCAGAACGATGAAGGACACGACGGTCATCATCAGACCGCGCCGGAAGCGCGCTTGCTTGATGGTCCTGACGCGAGAGGTCTTCAGCAATTCGGCGGCGAGCACCGAGGTCCAATCTGACTTCAGGGCCTGGTGGACCAGGTCACGTACATCCGCGAAGGAGTTTGGATCGACGTAGTAGATGTGCGGGAGGTTGGAACCACCGGAGGTTTTGCCGGTGAATTCCTTCTCCGCGCGCGACCGGCTCGGATAGAGCACCTGGCCGAACTGAAGGATCGGCATGATGACGATCCCCCAGACGACCGCATAGAACAGCGGCCCGATCGGCGCATGCGTCGGCAAGAGATCGCCGAAGTGCAGCACCAGGTTGAGGGCCAGGATATAGCCGACGCCAACGATCTGGGCCTTGTTGTCGTACGCGCGTCCCACGGTCTGAGCCTCCTGCAGTGCGGCGAGCAACATCTTGTCGACATACTCGCGCGTGCTCTCACCTGGTCCGGCGTACATGGTCGTATCCGATGGAAGAAAGCGCTCAAGGAGAAACGATGTCTCGGGCATGGCTGTCTCTCTTTCAGTGCTGTGGGGCCAGTATGGGCGTCGCAGTCACGTCCGGCTGGGGCGCTGCCTTCGGCTCGCCCTTCTCCTGAATACGGTTCACTGCGACATAAAGAGCCGGAAGGAAGACCAGCGTCAGCACGGTCGCGACGGCGAGCCCGCCGACAATGGCGTAGGCCATCGGGCCCCAGAACACGTCGTGCATGATCGGGATCATGCCAAGGATCGCCGCAGCCGCGGTCAGCATGATCGGCCGGAACCTGTGGGTGGTCGCGTCGATCACGGCTGTCCAGGGATCGATTCCGCGCGCCCGCTCATGCTCGATCTGGTCGACGAGGATCACGGAGTTGCGGATGATCATGCCTGCAAGTGCGATGATCCCGAGGATGGCGATGAAGCCCATCGGCGTGCTCGTGGTCAGCAGCGCGATCGCGACCCCGATGAGGCCGAGCGGTGCCACGCTGATCACCATGGCCATCCGGCGGAAGCTGCCGAGCTGCACGATGAGCACGGTAAGCATCAGGGTGATCATGAGAGGAAACTGGGCCAGCAGAGCGGCGTTGCTCTGCGCGCTCTTCTCGACCGTGCCGCCGGTCTCGATCAGGGTGCCCGCCGGCATCGACGTGCGCAGCGCCTCGATCGCACCCGCGATCTGCTGGTGAACGGAGGCCGGCTGCAGCCCCGGCAGCGGCTCCGCCTGGACGGTGATGGTGGGCAGGCGGCCGCGGCGCCAGACATAGCCCTCGTCGAGATCATACTGGAACTCGGCAAGCTCGCGCAGGGGGACCGAGGCGCCCGTCGGGGTGGGGATCTGAAGATTGCGCAAGGCCTCGACGCTGGAGCGCTCGCTACTTTCGGCCCGCGCCACGACGTCGACCAGATAGATCGAGTCACGAAGCTGGGTGACCGGCGAGCCGCTGATCACGCGGTTGAGTGCCTGGGCGAGCTGTTCGGAGCTCAGGCCGGCCTGTCGCACCCGATCCTGGTCGACGACGATGCGCAGTTCCTTGCTCTTCTCGGCCCAATCGTAGTTGACGTTGCGCACGAGGCCGGATGACCGCAGGATCTTTGCGAGCTCCTCCGCGTGGTCCCTTGCCTCGTCGGTCGTCGGCGCGCTCACCCGGTATTGCACCGGCCAGCCGACGGGCGGCCCGAGCTCCAGGCGTGAGATGCGGGCCCTCACGTCCGGGAAGCTGTCCGCAAATAGCGTCTCGAGCCTCGCGTGAACGCGGTCTCGCGCCTCGAGGTCCTTCGCGACGACCACGGTCTCCGCCATGAAGTCGTTGTCGAGCTGGACGTCGAGCGGCAGGTAGAAGCGGATGGCGCCGCCGCCCACGTAGGAGGAGAAGCGGGCGATGTCGGGGTCGCTCGCGAGCGTCTCTTCCAGCCGCTTCGTCTGCGTCTCGGTCGCCGCGATCGAGGCATTCTTTGGCAGCGTCATCGTGACAACAAGCTCTGGTCGGTTTGAGGCCGGGAAGAACTGCTGCTGCACGAAACCCATGCCATAGAGGGAGGCACCGAAGGCGGCAAGCGAAGCGGCGATGGTGAGCCAGCGGTGCCGCATGCTGAGGCTGAGCAAGCCAATGAAAGCGCGCATGAAGCGGCCAGGCCCATGAGCGCTGTGCGCCTTCATCCGGGAGGGCAGCAGGGAAAGCCCGATCACCGGCGCGAAGATCACGGCCACGAACCATGACGCAACGAGCGCCACCGCGATCACTGCAAACAACGAGAAGGTGTATTGCCCGGTATTGTTCTTGGCAAAGCCGATCGGCAGGAAGCCGAAGATCGTGATCAGCGTTCCCGTCAGCATGGGGAAGGCGGTGGAGGTATAGGCGAAGGTTGCCGCCTTAATTTTTTCCATGCCTTCCTCGATCTTCGAGATCATCATCTCGATGGTGATCATCGCATCGTCGACCAAAAGGCCGAGCGCGATGATGAGTGCCCCGAGCGAGATGCGCTGCAGGCTGATGTTCATCGCCTCCATGGCCATGAAGACAATTGCGAGCACAAGCGGAATCGACAGCGCGACCACGAGCCCGGCCCTGAAGCCGAGGCTGAGAAAGCTGACCACGAGCACGATGGCGATCGCCTCGAAGAGGGCCTTGGTAAACTCGCCGATAGCTTCGCGCACGACCTCGGGCTGGTCCGACACCAGGTTGAGCTCGATGCCGACCGGGAACTGCTCTGTCAGACGTTCCATCGCCTCGTGCAGGCCCTTGCCGAAGGTGAGATTGTTGCCACCGTCGCGCATGTTGACGCCGATGCCGATGGCAGGCTTTCCGTTGACGCGGAACATCTTGGTGGGCGGGTCACTATAGCCGCGCTCGATCTCGGCGATGTCCGTAAGCTTATAGAAGCGACCATCGATCCACAGGTTGAGATCGGCGATGCTCTCGGGCTTCAGCAGCGAGCCGGTGACCTCGACGAGCATGTTCTCGTTCGGTGTGTTGATGACGCCGGAGGGCACGACCGCGTTTTGCCGTGCGATCGCCGTTAGCACCTCGTCGAGGCTGAGCTTCAGATTGGCGAGCCTCTGAGGGGAAAAGCTGAGATAGTCCTTCTCGTCCTGGTCGCCGAAAATATCGACTTTGCCGACATCTGGCGAGCGCAGGAACTCCGCCCGCGCGGTCTCGGCAAAGTCGCGTGCCTCGCGGGGCGTGAAGCCGTCGTAGGTGATGCCGTAGATGGTGCCGAAGACGTCGCCGAACTCGTCATTGAAGAAGGGTCCGATCACGCCGGGCGGGAGGGTCGCCTGGACATCGCTCACCTTCTTGCGGACCTGGTACCAGATGTCGTTGAGTTCGCGCTTGGGCGTCGACTCCTTGAGGTAGACGAAAATGGTCGCCTGGCCGGGTTTGGTGTAGCTCTTGATGTAATCGAGCTTGGGAGTTTCCTCGAGCTTCTTCTCGAGCCGGTCGGTCACCTGCTTGAGAGTGTCGGCTGCGGTGGCTCCCGGCCAGGAGGCCTGGACCACCATGGTCTGCACGGAGAAATCGGGGTCTTCCTGGCGGCCGAGGCCGCTGGTAGGCGCTGATCCCGCCGACGACGCAGACGAGCATGAGGAAGACGACGATGGCCCGGTTGTTGACGGCCCATTCCGAAAGATTGAAGCGTGTCATCACTCGACCTCCGTCTCGGCTTTCACCAACTGACCGTCGGCCAGCGAATTGACGCCGGCGGTCACGACCTTTTCCCCCGCAGACAGTCCGCGGCTCACGACGACCGAATCCGTATCGAATTCGAGAAGCTCGACCTTGCGGCGCTGCACCTTGCCGTCATTGCCAATCACCCAGACCTGTGGTTGGTCTCCGGACTGCAGCAGCGCGCTCGGAGGTAGGGTCGTGACCTCCTGGCCTTCGCTTTCGACGCGCCCAACGACGACCGCCCCGAGACGCATCTCTGCCGGCGGCGAGGGCAGCGCCACCTTGACCTGATAGGTGCCTGTCGTGCTGTCGGCCTCGGGCGAGATCTCACGGATGGAGCCGGTGACCGCGATCGTGGGCTGACCCTGGAGCGATACGTTGACGGCCATGCCGAGCTTCGCATGGGCGACATGCTCGCTGGCGACGGCGAAGACTGCCTCGGGCGCGTCATTGCGGGAGATTTCGAGGACCATCTGGCCCGCGGTGACGACCTGACCGGGATCGGCGCCTGTCGATGTAACAACGCCGTCGTCGGGCGCCAGAAGCTGCGTGTAGCTCAGCTGATTCTGCGCAATGCGGAGATTGGCTTCGGTCGCCTGGACCGCCGCTTGAGCGCTCTGCAGCGACTTCAGCGCGTCATCGTAGACGGAATGCGTCGCGAAGCCCTTGGCGAGCAGGATGCGGAAGCGGTCTTCCTGTGCGGTGGCCTGGGTAAGCGCTGCCTTGGCTGCAGCGAGGTCGGCCTCGGCGGCGGTCACCTTGTTTTGGTAATCGACAGCGCTGAGCCTGGCGAGCTTCTGGCCTTTCTTCACGATGGCGCCCACGTCCACATCGCGCGAGATGAGCCGGCCGCCGACCTCGAAGCCAACCTGGCTCACGTAGCGCGACTGGATGCGGCCGGCGCCCTGTGCAACCAGAGCGAGCTTGTGAGGTGTCACGACGGCGACCCGCGCCAGCCGCGGTGCTGTGGGCGAGCAGTCTCTTCTTCGGAACAGCCGGCAAGACAAAGGCAGGCGACACAGGCAGAAAGGAACAGACTTGATGGCAGGCGCATGAAAGACCTCCGCTGGAAAGCAATCGGGGTTACCCGGGAGAGGAGTCCGGGCGAATTGACCCGGCTCAATTTCGATCTGGACTATAACGTCAAATCGACCATAGAGTCAATATGAAAAATGCGTAATTCTGCAATGCAAAAACGCATGACTGAAATGGCGAAGATCGATCGATCTGATAAGCGGCGGAGATCGAACGTGAGAGGCGGGCGAGGGGACCCACCTCTCTGAAGCCGCTACTGCATAAACCATCCATGGCTGACCACGACCGACTGGCCGGTCAGCGCGTTCGATGGGAAGGCAGCCAGGAACAGCGCAGTCTCCGCCACGTCCTGCACCGTCGTGAACTCGCCATCGACGGTCTCCTTCAGCATCACCGTCTTGACCACGTCGGCCTCCGAGATTCCGAGCTCGCGCGCCTGCTCCGGGATCTGCTTTTCGACCAGCGGCGTGCGGACGAAGCCGGGGCAGATCACGTTGGCGCGGACGCCGTGCGCTGCACCCTCCTTGGCCACGACCTTTGCCAGGCCGATCAGGCCGTGCTTGGCGGTGACGTAAGGGGCCTTGAGCGGCGACGCCTCCTTGGAATGCACGGACCCCATGTAGATGATGCTGCCACTCTTCTGACTGTACATCTGCCGCAAGGCGGCACGGGTCGTCAGGAAGGCTCCGTCGAGGTGGATGGAAAGCAGCTTCCGCCATTTCGCGAATTCGAACTCGACCAGCGGAGCGACTGTCTGGACGCCGGCATTGCTCACCAGGATGTCGAGCCGCCCGAAGGCTTCGACCGCCCGTGCCATCCCGGCCTCCACCTGCTCCTCGTTGCTGACATCCATCGCCAACCCCGAGCGCGCGTTTACCCATTGGATCGATCTCGGAAGCCGTCTTGTTGGGCGGCGTTCTGATCGAGGTCCGCGATCACGACCTTTGCTCCCTCGCGGGCGAAGGCGAGTGCAATCTCCTTGCCGATGCCGCTCGCCGCTCCGGTGATCACCGCGACCTTGTCCAGAAGCCGGCCGCCGGCGTTCCCGGCCAGCCTGTTCGATAGGGAATCATTCTGCGAATGCATGGGTTCTTCCTTTCTGATAGCGAGGCTCGGATACTGCGAGGTAGTCATGGACGACCTTGCCGAGCGCGAGCGTGAGGTCGGCGACGATGTGGATCGCCGAAACCACTTCGAGCACCGGCAGCTCCGCGACCGGGGCCAGCGCATGCGACCAGAGGTTCAGGGCTGCCGGACCGGTCCAGGCACCCCTCAGCTCGATGTCCTCGAGGTGATATTCCACGAGTTCGCAGATGCGCGGCGTGCCGTCGACATGCGGGATGATCTTGAGCAGGAAGTTCGGCTCCGCGAGGGAACTCTTCACTGCTGAGAGGTCGGCCCCTCCGTGCTTATAGCCCATGGTGGCGGTCGCAACCCGGACCGGGCCGTAGTCGAGCGTGCCCACCAGGGTGTCTGTCTCCGTGCGCAGAGTGGGGCTCGCGAGCTTCTTGGGAAACCCCCACAATTCGCGTCCGCCGGCAATCGGCGGGTGGTCGTCGAGAAACATGCAATGGGTGTAGCTGCCCTTGCGGCCGCGGAACGAGACCGGGATGACCTGACCGCTTTCCGTGTAGTTGCCGAAGCCCGTCGAGTTCGGGCATGCGAATGAACTCGAATTTCACGAGGGGTTCGTGCACCTGGAGCGGTTCCGGCACCAGGTCGCGCAGCTTCTGCGGATCGGTCCGATAGGTGATGATCAGATATTCGCGGTTTCGGAAGCGATAGGGGCCGACTGGATAGGCCGGACTGGTCAGCGGCATGGCGAAGGCCGTTGCCCGGATGGTATTTTGCTGCATGGCCGAATTCCTTTGGGTTGATCGAGCGGGTCGATTGGGTTCGGGGAGGAGCCGCGAGGCGCTTGAATTTGGGCAGGGTCGGCGCGTATCTTCTTGCGCGCCGGACACTATTCCCGCCCATCCACCGCAAAATCGTACGTGCCCACTCCGTCCAGATTGTCGGGCCGTTTCAGTGCCTCGGGATGGCGCAACGTGCGCAGGGCATCGAAGTAACCGGCCCGCCAATGCTCCTCCATGGACAGCCGCGAAAACTCATAGTCTTTCGAATGGCCCTCATGATCCCTGGGGCGGTAGGTCAGATGCACGAGCTGGTAGACCTTGTGGTCGGCGATCGAGCTCAGCATGGCTCGCCTCCTCGCTGTCGAGCAGGTCGGCAGGCAACTTTGAGAGAAGGCTCGCGAGCGTGTATCGGGCGCGCTGGTATTGCTTGAACTGGTCAGTATGGGCGCGCGTCCGGCTCGAATACTGGATTTCCTTCTGCCGCGACGCGACGTCGGCCAGATTGCGCGGAAGTTCACCGCGCGCGCTCCAGAGGTCGACCTGGAAGGCAAGCGTGTCCTGCCGTGGCCCATGCTCGACCACCCATTGCAGCGGCGTGTTCGAGACGAGCCCGCCGTCCCAGTAGAATTCACCCTCGATCTCGACCGCAGGAAAGCCGGGCGGAAGCGATCCGCTGGCCATCACGTGCTCGGGCCGGATCGTATGACTGTCATTGTCGAAGTAGACGAGATTGCCGGTGCGAACGTTCACGGCGCCGACACTGAAGCGCATCCCGCCAGCGTTGATCCGGTCGAAGTCGACAAGCCGCTCCAGAGTGCTCCTCAGATGGTTGGTGTCGTAGAAACTCGTGCCTTCAAGGGAGCCGTCCGGGTGCAGCCAGGGAGCGGGCTGCCGCAGGCTGAAAAAGCCCGGTGCACCCGTGACGAGCGCGCAGGCCGCACTGAACTGGTTGAAGAGCGCGCGAGGCAGGTCGCCTTTTGGTGCGGCTGCGTATGTAGGGGACGCCCAGTCGAGCAGCGGGTTGGCAGTAATCTCCCGCCAGAAGGCCCGCAGCTTCGCAACCCGTTCGGCCGGTTCGTTTCCGGCGATGATCGCCGAGTTGATGGCGCCGATGGAAACCCCGGCAACCCAGTCCGGATGGATGCCAGCCTCCGCAAGCGCCTCGTAGACGCCGGCCTGGTAGGCACCGAGCGCACCACCACCCTGCAACACCAGGGCAATACATTCGAACGGCAGACGCCGCTCCGCTGTTCGGAAATCCTTTTGGGACTGAACGTTCATCGGATGCTTTCCTTCTGAGCACGAGGGACAGACCTAATGGCAGGCGCATGAGCGCCTCCGCAATCGATCGAGGTTGCTGTTGTTCAATGAAGCAGAGCCGGGTGGATCAGCTCAATTTTCAGGTTGCACAAATAGGTCAAAACGACTATAGAGTCAATATGAAAATTTGATAGTGGTGCAATGCAAAAAGGGCATAGCAAATGGCAAGAATTGATTTGGCGCGCAGAGCGGAGATCGGGCGTGAGAAGCGGGCGAGGACGCGAGCGCAGATCGTCGAAGCCGGAGCGACGCTCCTTGCGGAGCGCCCGCCCGAGGCGCTCACGGTGGATGCCATCGTCGAGGCAGCAGGCGTCGCGAAGGGCACGTTCTACTACCATTTCCAGAGTATCGATGAGTTGGCCGCCGCGGTGGGCGCCAAGCTCGGTGAGAGCTTTGACGAGCTGCTGACGCTTGTCAGGCTCGAACTTCGGGACCCAATTGAACGACTGTCGTTCGCATTCACGAAATTCCTGGAAAGAGCAAGTACTGACGCCGATTGGGCGCGCCTCGTGGTTCAGAGCTTTCAATCCCCCGCCGAGCCCGGGCAGGGGGTCCGCGCGAACCTCAAGGCAGACGTAGCGGAGGCGATCGTCGAGGGCCGCGTGAGCATGCGGGACGTGGAGCTGGCAGCCGACATCGTAATGGGCATATGGCTACAGGTGGCGCGGGGCATTCTCGCGCGAGGCGCCCGACCCGAATTGACACGCCAGGCCGTTGAGGCGGTGCTTCGTGCCCTTGGCGTGTCGCAGTCGAAGCAGCAGAACGCTTGGAAGAAATGATAATTGAATTGCGGTTGCAAATGTCCGCTTGAGTAGGTGGGCGCCTTCCTTGTCATAGACCTCGTCGAGTACCCGCCCCCGTCGACTGTTCTGCCACGCCACCAGATCTGGCGCGGCCGCCGCTTTTTGGCCGGATGCAAGGTTGGCTTGAGGACCTCAGCGAACCTGACTCCAGCGCGCCCGTCGGCCGTACCCAATGCCGGCCGTTCGACCGCGCGGCATCAGGGCAATAAAAGTGCGCGTCCGGGCCGCCCGTTCCTGACGTGGTCGAAGGCTTCGGCCGCTTCGGCGAGCGGCTTACGCAGCCCGATTGGGAGGCTGACACGGTTCTGTTCGACGAACTGGCTCAAATCGGCCAATGCTGCTTTTTCCGGCCTGAAGAGGACCCATGTGTAGTTGGTGGCGCCCTTCGGCAACGCACGCCGGTGACGCCTCTTTTGCGAGATCGTCCTCAGCGCACCGCGCAGCCAGCCAAGCCGGTCGAGGTTTCCCAGCATCGGATGTACTGTCGTCGCGTGACCGAGTGCTCCGTCGCGCAAGCGGGCGACTAACGCGAGGTCGTCGTCCCAAGTGGCGAAGTTGAGGGTCGCATCGAAAGAACAGTCGAGTGAAGCAAACGGCTTGTCTGTGCCGTCGACAACTTCGGCGGCACCGGCCTCCCTGCAGGCGTCGAACGCCGCCGGCCGGGCGATCGCCGTAACCCTTGCCCCCCATGTCGAAAGCATCTGCAGCGCCAGTGTGCCCAGCCCGCCAGCGGCGCCGTGGACCAGCACTTTCTTTCCGGCCGCGTTTTCTCGGGTGAGCCCTGCTCCGCGCACCGCGAGCCACATCGTGACGAAGCTGTAGGGAATTGCAGCGAGCGCGGGGAGGGCCCGGCCTTGCGGTGCGGCCACGACATGGGCAGCCTTGAGAAGGACATGGTTGGCGTGGGTGCCCTCTGCGGAGGCGGGCTTCACTCCGTAAACTAGGTCGCCTACCTTGAAAGTCGACACCCTGGAGCCCACGGCCGTAATGGTGCCCGCAAGGTCGTTGCCGAGCACCAGCGGGAACTTGCCTGCGCCGAGCAGCGACATCAGCCTCCGCCCATAGCCTTCGGCGCGGCGCACATCAATCGGGTTGACCGATGCTGCGGCCACCGCGACCTCGATTTCGTCTCCCGCCGGCCTTCGTCTGGTGAATTGCCGAACCATGAACCCGCCTGCGCTGTCGGGCCCGAGGCACACAGCTGCAGTGCCGGACGTTGTACGGCTGGCGGTTGCGGCGAGTGCCTCATAGGTCGACCGGGGCAGAGCACGTTCGACGAGAGGCTGCGCCTCGAAGGCTTCGACATCAGCGACGGTTCGAATCGGCATGGGACGGTTCTCCTACTCGACAATGGAACGGAAATTCGGATGAGGCAGCGACAGCGCGACGTTCAGCGCCGCGTTTCCGGCCCGGACTGGACCCGCTGTCTTTCAGCCAAGCGCATTGGCCAACGTATGTTGCACATTATGGTCATATCGACGAGATAGTCAATATGAATTTGCGTTGCGGACGTAGCGCGCTTGACCTTGCCTCGCAGGCACAATGGGCGATTCCCCTCGCGGGACGTTTCGGAAGGCAATTGTTGGAGGAGCGGAATGACGACCAATCTTATGCGCTTTGAGGACCAGGATTGGGTCCCAAGGGGTATGGTACAGGGACACACAATACCCCGCTGGGATGACTATCCGACCACCTCAGCCTTGATCAAAGGGGCAAAGCAGACTGGCGCGAGGTGCGCCAAAAACCTCTTTCTCAAATCGCAGCCAACCACACTACCTCAAACCTGGCGACCGGGTGGATCTGGAGTCGCGACAAAGCATTCGATCTCGGCGAACAGATAACCTGAAATCGTCGCCTGAGAGGCGGCGGCGCAAGGTCAGGCCGCGCTGCTCGCCGTACCTGCGCGGCGCTGAGACTTCGCTGGCGGTGGCCCATCGGGGATCGCGCCATCGGCAGGTACTGACAAGCGTGCAACCACCGATTTCGCCTGCCGAGCACTGAGCCCGATCGCACGCAGGATGGCGCCGAGAGCGGCGTCACGATCGAGCGATGACAGCCGACCCTCGCCGAGCGCGCGCATGAGCTGGAGCATGATCCCAACGACGATCTCCAGGCTCAGCTCCGGGGATCCGCCGTCGCCCGGCAATCCCTTCGTGAACTGTTGCAGGTCTTCGAACAGCCGGCGGCGGGCGAGCTCACCACCCTTGGGGGCTGCCGCCGCCATCCTTGAAACCAAAGCCGCCCATCTAGGATCGCTCAGGGCTTTGTTGATGAAGGAGCTGCATCCGAACGCAATACGAAGAACCGGATCGTTGATGGAGAGCCGGCTCGGCTGCAGCAGTTCGTCGAAGGTCTGGACGAGCTCGTCCGCGACCGCCGCAGTAAGTGCCTCGAGCCCATCGAAATGAACGTAGAACGTTCCCTTTGCAACGCCGGCCTTCCTTACCACATCGTCGATCGTGACGGATTCGGGCGCCTGATTGGCGAACAGCGCGTTGGCCGCGGCAACGAGCTGTGCCCGGGTTCGCGCGCGCTTTTCGCGCCCGATTTCGGCTCGACGAATCGGATTGATATTTGCCATGGCTGGGTCAGATCTCAAGAGTCTCATTGCACATTAGGTCATATTGACCAGAACGTCCAGCTCTGATTGCGCCTGACTTGCAGTTGCGCATCCGCGAGCGGCTATGCGACTTTCGCAGATCAGGCCGTGACCAGCATCAACATTCACTGAACTGGCTCACGGTTCCGGCGTTCCTCGCGGAACGATCTACACGCTGCCGGACCAAACTTCTTGCGAACACGATCTTTGCTTCGAAGAAGGAGGAGACGTTCGCGAAGGCGAGGCCTATCGTCAATCACCGCCTTCTGGGCTGAGACTGTCTGGCACAGCAGTCCTTAACTTAGTACGAGATCAGACCGTATGAGACCGGAGCCGCAACGGCCACGCGCGCTGCCGACCCGGCGAATTTGGCTGCCGCCACCTTCACACGATCCGCGAATGTCGTCTGGCCTCCCGCGAGCGATTGCCCGGCCAGACGCCGCCCCAGCGAGACGGATGATCTCAGGGCTGTCGGCAAAGGCATTGTGGCCGATCGGATCTTTCGACGCGATGGAACTCGTATCGATGACCGAAATGTCGAGTTGGTCGAGAAGAGACGCGTAGGGCCTAGGATCGGATCCTCCGACGCGCTTGACCCCGCCCGAGAGCCAGCTTGAGACCTCCAAGGCCTTGTCCCGCGTCGATGTTAGGATGGTAAAATGCGGACGCTTTGGGCCCATCTCGAACAACTGACGGCGAAACACGTCGATGTCGATATCCGGGGACGCCAGGACAACATTCCTGACCTTGACCGGGATCGACTTTTCGCGCATCGCGACGCCGCGCAACGCCTCGGTCGCAAGCCAGGTCCCCATCGAATGAGAGAGAATAGTGACGTCGTCGACGTCGGGACTCCTGGCCGCCTCGAGGATCAGGTCCTCCAGAGCCCGGCGCGAATAGTTGGCGCTCTCCTTGTCATAGAGGTAGTCGAAGACCCTGGCCCGTGATGGCCAGGCGAAGAGAATAGGCGCCGCGTCGGTTCCCGCGTCGTGGACGATCTGGGCAAAACGAAAGACAGCACCCGCATATGTGTTGTTGTAACCGTGCACAAAGATGAGCACCTGACGCTTGGCGTTTCGGTTCTTACGAAACCAGTCGAAAGCCTGCCTTTTCGATGCGACTTTGCCGACGTCGAGCACAGCGAACTCTCTCTCGGGATTGGGGGGAACGCGTGAAGGCCACTGGACCTCGCCGATCTTTCGGTTTCGATCCGGAGGTATGGAGACGGTGACGCTGTTCAATGAGATCGCCGTTCCGCGCTCTCCTGAATAAAGCTGTCCGGGATCGTCCGACGGTTTGCGCGTCGTTGCGACCAGCATGTCGACCTGGGTCGCGTCGCTCGCGGCGACTACGGGAGGTTGGAGTAGGTTCTTCGCCCGGGTTGCGCAGCCGGTTGCAACCAGGGAAAGGCTCAGTAGGATCGGCAGCACCCAATGAGGGTTCCCTCGGTGCCCCGGCTGACGTCGACGCGGTTGAAAAGTAAAAACACAGATTGACATTGTTGGATCGGACTTGTTCCGGAAATAGCACAGCGAAACTGTATTCCGCAAGAAGCGACCACGCGCTGCCGTCTGGGTGCATCCGTGCAGAACCATGACGAGACCGGGAGAATCTCCTGGCCCGTCGGGTCGCACCAGCCCCGCAGTTGAGCTGGATTCGATCCGCCAGAGACTTAGGTCCAAGACGAGGCGGCCTAGGAACGTTCGTGTTGGAACGAAGTCGGTCAAGCCGTGTCAAGGTGTGTGAAGGGATCTCATCCTGCTCCTGGTCTCCGCACTAAGGAATGGATGGCGTTGCAATAACGACGGTGGCCTTGCTTACGCGGAGGTCGGGCGCGCCCGGAGAGATTCGAACTCCCGGCCCCCAGATTCGTAGTCTGATGGACCACAGGACACCGCGGAGTTCGATCACCTACGCACATGGCTCTCGCTCATTGCCAGCGCGCGGACACTCGATCGAAAGGCGAGGGCCAAGTCGGCCGAATGCCATCGTGTCTGCGATCGATGATCGAACGAAGTTGGACTGACCAACTCAGTCGCAGTGCAGGTCAGACGATCGTCCGGTGGTGTCCACTCTCGTGCACGCCCGTTTATTGGACATTCGTTGGACACCGAGCACCAGAATCTTATACTAACTCATTGAAAAGATTGGCACGCCCAACGGGACTCGAACCCGTGTTTCCGCCGTGAAAGGGCGGCGTCCTAGACCGCTAGACGATGGGCGCGCAACGAGGCGGGTTATAGTCAGGTTGCGTGCCGCGAGCAACCCACCCGGCGACTGTTCAATCAACTTTTTTCAAGCAAAGACTGGCAGTATGGAGTTCTTAGCCTTTACGTCGAAACCATTGTTTTAAAGGAGAAATCGGTCGGCAATCCTTAAGGTTGCGCCCAAGTGTCATGGCTATTACCCAAGGGAAGCGGTTATCTCCCGCGACGGCAGCGCCAGTTCCAGTCGCGCTCCGGACCGACGTCGATATGCACCGATTCTGTGTGGCAGTAAGTACCTACGCCACCACGTCCGGGCATGTTGCGAACGAAACTCGCCAGCTCCCATTTGCTAATACCCTGAACCTGAACGTCGGCGGCGGCGCAATACATATGGAACGAATTCTTGGCACCGCGGACCCGACGGTTATGGTCGGGACTGCGGTAGCCAGAGGTCACCATGATCTTACGGCCATAGTGGCGCTCGACCATCTTCAAAACACGGACGAGGGAGGGCTTCAAGCATGCGACATCGACACTCTCGGTCTGTTTCAGCAGACCATTCGGGGCAAGGCGGGCAAGCCCGGCTGCGGATGCAAGCTGGATCGACCCATCCATCTCGTCTTCATGAAGATCGACGTCGCTGTCGTCGTCCAAACCGGATTTCCGCTTGATCTCAAACAGCGCCGACTGACGGACGCCCGGCAACGGATTGAGATCGCTGCCAGCGACCGACGCCCGAACGGCGAGGGGTTTATCTGCTTCGTCGGAGGCGGGCAGTTGCACCACTGGTTGAGGCTTCTCTACCTTGGCCGGGGCAGCTGAAGCGAGTTGCACCTGTGGCGAAGATCTTTCGCCTTTGGCCGGCGCGGCTCCAGCGGGCGATGCGCTGAAGAAAGCAGCGAGGAAGCCGCGCTTCTTGGGTTCGGCAGGCGCGGCCAGATCGGTTGCGGTCATGATGATATGGTTCTTGTCCGCAACAGCCGGCGCGGCGTCCTTGCCTTCCGAATTGACCGTCTGGGTCGCGGCAGACACATTTTCATCCACCTTCGCCGTATCGGACTGATCCGTTTTGGCAGTTTCCGGCGCTTGCGTCGCGCTCGGCTGGTTCGCCGTGAGTTGTTGCCGCGGCGATTGCGTGGCTGTGCCAACCTGGGCCGTAGACGCAACCGCAGCGAGTTCGGCTCCCGGCTTTGCGTACGGGAGATAAGCGACCTGGCCGGGCAGGGCGGTGTCGCCTTGGTCCGACATAGTGATCCCGCCGTTTGCGGCACCTTCAGATGTTGAATCGGAATCGGCTCCGGTCATGCTGTGATCGGCTGAGGCCAATTGCATTGCAGGGTCGGATGTCGTGCAGGACGCCAGCAAAGCAGCAAAAAGCACGGCCAAAACGGCACAGCCTTTCCCGCTCGCTCGTCGCGGTCGCTCTGCTTTCAAACCTGTCCCCCTTCTCAAATTTCCGAATCGCTGCGCTTAGATACGACAGTTCTGAATGGACTATGAAAGGACTAAGTACTCGAAAATGCCAGCGAAACTGCACCCTCCCGCAATTATCGCTGTAGGAACACATGCGGCTACACTTTAGCGGCGCATTTCGCCTATTTTTGAACAAGCCGTCAATTCACCGCAGATTGCAGTCTGTTACACACGGACTCTCACATAGCTGCCTGGGGCATCCTCGAGAGCTTTCGTTTTCTCGCCCGGCTTCCTGGCCGAAACCTCGCGATCGTCTTTGGATCTGATCCAGGCATGCCAGTGCGGCCACCAGGAACCCGGATTTTCCTTTGCGTTTTCAACCCATTGCTCGAAATCGCCGACCGGCTTTTGGCCAGTCCAGTATTGATACTTGTTGAGCGACGGAGGATTGACGACGCCCGCTATGTGACCCGAACCGGCCATCACATAATCGACCTCACCGCCAAAATATTTGCACCCCAGGAAAACTGATTTCGCTGGAGCGATGTGATCTTCCCGCGAAGCAAGGTTGTAAACGGGAATCGTTATGTCAGAGAGCGAAACGGTCCGTCCGGCGAGCATCATGTGCCCCTGGGACAGGTTATTCTCAAGGTAGCAGTTGCGCAGGTAGAAGGAGTGGTTGGCTGCGGCCATGCGGGTTGAATCGGCGTTCCAGTAAAGCAGGTCGAAAGGCATGGGGTCCTTTCCGCGCATGTAGTTGTTGACCACATAAGGCCAGATGAGATCGCCGGATCTCAGCATGTTGAACGCGGTGGCCATTTTCGTCCCTTCGAGAAAGCCCTTCTCGTTCATAGCGCGTTCAACCGCTGCGATCTGGTCCTCGTCGACGAATACCTTCAGATCGCCGGCATAGGTGAAGTCAACCTGCGTCGTGAAGAAGGTCACGGAGCGCACGCGGTCATCGCCTTCCTGCGCCAGCAAGGCAAGCGCTGCCGCCAGCAGCGTCCCGCCCACGCAATAGCCGATCGCGTTGACTTCCTTCTCGCCGGTCGCGCCCTGAACCGTGTCGAGCCCAAACTGCAACCCTTCACGAATGTAGGCTTCCCAGCCCTTCGTGCCGTGCCGTTCGTCGGGATTGACCCAGGAGATCACGAAAACCGTGTGGCCCTGCGATACCGCCCATCTGATGAAGGATTTTTCCGGGTTGAGATCGAGAATATAGTACTTGTTGATCCATGGCGGGCAGATGAGCAGCGGCCGCTTGAGAACAGTCTCGGTCGACGGTTCGAACTGAATGATCTCGGCCAAGTCGCTGCGTCCGACTACCTTTCCCGGCGTCACCGCAATATTTTTGCCCACCTCGAATCGCGAATAGTCAGCCTGGCGAAGCTTCAGGTCACCCTTTCCGGCAGCGATGTCCTCGGCAAGCATACGCATGCCGCGCACCAGATTTTCGCCGCTGGAGGCGACAGTCTCACGAAAGAGCTCGGGATTGGTCAGAATGAAGTTTGAAGGCGATATCGCGTTGGTGATCTGCTTCACGTAGAAGCCGGCCTTGTGGCGCGTACGCTCGTCCAGGCCCTCCGCATGTTCAACCAGATCGCCGGCCCAGCGCGACGTGACGAGATAGGTCTGTTTCAGAAAATCGAAAAACGCATTCTTTCCCCATTCGGGATCCTGGAAACGCTTGTCCCCGCGCTCCGGCTTGACCGCCTCCTGAACGTCTTCTTCGCCGCCAACACGGCGGATCGCATTCGCCCACACGTCCATATAACCGGAAAACAACCGTGTTTGCGCCTCCAGTGCGCGTTTGGGGTCGGAAAGCCAGTATTCGGAAAGCTTTGAGAACGTCTTGACCATGTCAGTCATCGGTTCGGCGACGCTGTCGCGCAATTCGCCTTTCTCGCGCGGCGTAACCCATGCGGAAGCGGCTTTGCCGGCTTCTTCCACCATACGGGCGAGGTTAAGCGCGAACTGCTCGGGATCCTTAACCAGATATTGTTCGACCGACGAGGGCGAATCGCCTTCAGACGCAGGGTTGGGAGCCGCGTCTTTCTTGTTTGTGCCGGATGCCTTTACCATGGTCCGATCGCCTCCCAAACGGCGTTTTGTTGACATATTATAGCGGGACGTCCATTGGGGTCCATCAGCGAACTTAGTGTGGTGGATTTGAAGTTCCTGTCATTTCCATGGCATCCGCGTTCAGGAACTTCAAATCCGTAAACCACACTAGATTCAATAAGTTGATAGTGTGGCTTTGAATCCGAAATTTGATCTTAGCCTCGCTCCAAGGTAATACGAATTTCGGATTCGCCACACTAGTGGAACGAATTTGACATTCGCATCCCATTTGACATCACGCGTCCATTGCGAATGTCAAATTCAAAGTTCCACTAGAATCATATGTTTGCTAGTGGTCCTTATGATTTTAACATTCGCCTGAATGGCCCGTATCAATGGGATGCGAATGTTAGAACCGGACCACTAGTGCGTCCGCCGGGGAAACAATATGATATATCGCATTGGCGGACATGTTTTTTTTGGTTCCCGGGCAGGAGCCTGGCTGATGGTCCTCGGGACGGCGGCGGTTCTCTTGTCCGGTTGCGCATCTTCGACCGTCAACGACCCAGTGCCGGCCGGGGCGCGCCGACCGTCCAACACGGGAACGTTCCCAAATCTGAACGTTCCACCGAGCCAGGCCGCCGAGCAACTGACACCGGCACAAACACAGGCGGAAGTGGCTGCGCTTCAATCCGCGCAACAGCAGCATGCAGCCAGTGCGGCCAACCCCTCCGGCCAGACGGATCCGGCGCAACTGAAGAAGCTGGCCGAGACGCATGCCGCAGACGCACTGAAGCAGATCGAACAGTAGGCGGGCGGCCTGACAGGGCGTTCGGCTAAAGTCTGGCGCTATCGACCGAAACCCCAATTGAGTGTATATCCCGCCACCGATTATCCCTATCGCTGTCTGGAACGGTAATGGAAGAATTTCACAAGATCCGCAGGCTTCCGCCCTATGTCTTCGAGCAGGTAAACCGGCTGAAGGCCAGCGCCCGTTCGAAGGGCGCGGATATTGTCGACCTTGGCATGGGCAATCCCGACCTGCCGACCCCGAAAGCGATCGTCGACAAGCTGTGTGAGGTGGTACGCGACCCACGCACCCACCGCTATTCGTCCTCGCGCGGCATTCCCGGCCTGCGCCGCGCCCAGGCGAATTACTATGCCCGCCGGTTTGGCGTGAAGCTCAATCCCGACACGCAGGTCGTGGCTACACTCGGTTCGAAGGAAGGCTTCGCAAACATGGCGCAGGCAATCACCGCGCCGGGTGATGTTGTGCTTTGCCCGAACCCGACCTACCCGATCCACGCATTCGGCTTCATCATGTCTGGCGGTGTTATCCGCTCGCTGCAGGTCGAGCCGGATGATGGCTTTATCCCCGCGGTCGAACGCGGCATACGCCATTCAATCCCCAAGCCGCTGGCGCTGATCCTCAACTATCCGTCGAACCCGACCGCGCTGGTGGCGAGCCTTGATTTCTACAAGGACGTCGTCGCCTTCGCCAAGAAGAACGACATCATCATCCTCTCCGATCTGGCCTATTCGGAGATCTATTTCGACGGCAATCCGCCGCCTTCGGTGTTGCAGGTGCCAGGCGCCATCGACATCACCGTCGAGTTCACCTCGATGTCGAAGACCTTTTCGATGCCAGGCTGGCGCATGGGTTTTGCCGTCGGCAACGAGCGGCTCATCGCGGCGCTCACACGCGTCAAATCCTACCTGGACTACGGCGCTTTCACGCCGATTCAGGTGGCTGCAACGGCGGCGCTCAACGGTGATGGTTCGGATATCGCCGAAGTGCGCGAGGTTTACCACAAGCGCCGCGACGTGATGGTCGATACTTTCGCGCGTGCCGGCTGGAACGTCCCAGCTCCGCCCGCCTCGATGTTCGCCTGGGCACCGATCCCTGAGCCGTTCCGCCACCTCGGCTCGCTGGAATTTTCCAAGCTGCTGATCGAGCATGCGGATGTGGCGGTCGCGCCGGGTGTCGGCTTCGGCGAGCATGGCGACGACTACGTCCGCCTCGCGCTCGTCGAAAACGAGCATCGCATCCGGCAGGCGGCCCGCAACATCAAGCGCTTCCTGAGCACTGCGTCCAAGCAGCCCAACAATGTTGTGCCGCTTGCGGCACACCGGTAAGCGCAGCGCCCTTAGAGCGGCGGATGCACCGATGGAATCTGATGGGATCGGTTGTGCCGCTCTATCTCTTTGTTTGAGCATTGGATTTTTCCCGAAACCGGTTCCCACTTTCGGGTCCGATGGTCTAATCCAAACTGGTCGAATCGAAAGGCTTGCCGGACATGGCTGAAGCATTGCGCGTTGGAATTGCTGGTCTTGGCACGGTTGGCGCTTCGGTGGCGCGCGTGCTCACCGAGAAGGCTGCCGAACTGACGCGGCAATGCGGCCGCGATGTTGTTGTGTCGGCGGTTTCGGCGCGCGACCGCAACAAGGATCGCGGCGTCGATCTTGGCAATGTGCTCTGGCTCGACAATCCGGTCGACCTTGCCAGTTCAAACAATATCGACGTTTTTGTCGAGTTGATCGGCGGGTCTGATGGCGCAGCACTCGCTTGCGTGAAAGCCGCGCTGGAATCCGGGCGGCACGTTGTGACCGCCAACAAGGCGCTGCTTGCCAGGCATGGCGTCGCCTTGGCCGAGATTGCTGAGGCAAAGGGTGTTCTGCTCAACTATGAGGCAGCGGTCGCGGGCGGTATTCCGGTGATCAAGACGATGCGCGAGGCGCTTGCCGGCAACACCGTATCTCGCGTCTTCGGCATCCTGAACGGAACGTGCAACTACATTCTAACCCGGATGGAAGCGGAGGGACTCTCCTTCGACGCCTGCCTGAAGGATGCACAACGACTTGGCTATGCCGAGGCCGATCCGACATTCGACATCGAGGGCAACGATACGGCGCACAAGCTGTCGATCCTCACCAGTCTCGCCTTCGGCACCAAGATCGCCGCGGACGATATCTATCTCGAAGGCATTTCGAACATCTCGCAGGCCGATATCCGCGCTGCAGGTGAACTGGGTTATCGCATCAAGCTGCTCGGTGTCGCCCAGCGCACCGACAGCGGCATCGAGCAGCGCGTGCATCCGACCATGGTGCCGACGGCCTCGGTGATCGCCCAGGTTCATGGCGTCACCAACGCGGTGGCAATTGAGACCGACATTTTGGGCGAGCTTCTGCTTTCCGGCCCGGGAGCGGGCGGCAACGCGACCGCCTCGGCCGTCGTCGGCGACATCGCCGACATCGCCAAAAGCCGCCCGGGCTTCCAGCACGGGCCTGTGTTCGGCCGCCCCGCAAGGGAGTTGCGGCCCTATAAGCGTGCACAGATGCGGTCGCATGCCGGTGGATATTTTATCCGCCTTACCGTGTATGACAGGATCGGCGTCTTCGCGGCCATCGCCAAGCGCATGGCCGACAACGAGATTTCCCTGGAATCGATCGTACAGCATTCGGCTGGACCGGAAGCCGAAGCGCAAAAGACGGTGATCCTGGTCACGCACGAAACCACGGAAGCGGCTGTCCGCAAGGCCGTGGAGGGTATCACGAAGGATGGCCACCTGACGGACAAGGCCCAGGTCATCCGCATCGAACGGGCTGAATAACGAAGCGGAAGCGCTTCAATCGATTGATATTTTCCCTTGTCCGCCGAAAGGCGTCATCAGGTCTTGCCGCGACCGGGGCGCTTTGACAAAAGAAGCGCGCCGGCGCCGGTCCTCGGCTCCGAACATATCTCTGAAGGAAGCGACAATGGCGAAAAACGCGACAGGCGGCCTCGACCGCATTCTTACGCTCGAACTCGTGCGCGTCACGGAACGTGCGGCAGTGGCTGCGGCAAGGTTGCGCGGCCAGGGCGATGAGAAGGCTGCGGATCAGGTTGCGGTCGACGCCATGCGCACGGAATTGAACCGGTTGCCGATCAGGGGAACCGTGGTCATCGGCGAGGGAGAGCGCGACGAGGCGCCGATGCTCTATATCGGCGAGAAAGTCGGCACGGGAGACGGCCCCGAAGTCGACATCGCGCTCGATCCTCTTGAAGGCACCACGATTTGCGCCAAGAACCTGCCCAATTCGCTTGCCGTGATCGCGATCGCCGAGAAGGGCAGTCTGCTCTACGCACCCGATGTCTACATGGAAAAGATCGCCGTCGGACCCGGCTATCCGAGTGGCATCGTAGATATTGATGCGCCTGCGGTGGAAAACATCGGTAACCTGGCCAAGGCCAAGGATGTGCCGGTTTCGGGGATCACAGCCTGCATCCTAGACCGGCCTCGCCATGCCCGCCTGATAGAAGAAGTGCGCGGCACAGGCGCGGCGATCCGGCTGATCGGAGATGGCGACGTTGCCGGCGTGATCCACACCACCGATCCGGATGAGACCGGTATCGACATTTATTTCGGTATCGGCGGAGCGCCTGAAGGCGTCTTGGCGGCCGCGGCTCTTCGCTGCATCGGCGGCCAGATGCAGGGCCGTCTGCAGCTCAACACGAATGAAAAGATAGCGCGCGCGGGAAAGATGGGTATTTCCGACCCGAACAAGATCTACCGGATCGAGGAAATGGCGAAGGGTGACGTCCTATTCGCCGCCACCGGCGTCACCGACGGCAATCTGCTTGCCGGGGTCAAGTTCAACCGCGACTTCGTCCAGACCGACACCATCGTCATGCGCTCTTCATCGAAAACGATTCGTGAGATCAAGGCACGTCATCAGGATCTCGAAAAATTCTGACCGAGCGGTTTGCGCTACGCTAATGTTGCCCGATGGCGGCAGATTTGCAGGGGCAGATACGCTGATGAGCGCGGACAAGCGCTATTTTCTTGGTGTGAGGCAATCGGCAACCGGGCTTTGCTGGGAGCACCGGCTGAATGAGCGGCAGGAAGTTGCCGCCTTGGCCATAGCCCAGGGACACGGTGTCTCAGACCTGGTTGCCCGCGTCCTTGCCGGACGCGGCATCGTGTCCGAGGAGACGGAGCGCTTCCTTGACCCGACGATCCGCGACCTCCTGCCCAATCCCGCGACGCTCACCGACATGGAGGCGGCGGCCGAACGACTGGCCGATGCGGTCATGCGACGCGAGAAGGTGGCGATATTCGGCGACTACGACGTCGACGGCGCCGCGTCCTCGGCACTTTTGAAACGGTTTCTCACACATTTTGACCTCGTCTCCGAGATTTACATTCCGGACCGTATTTTTGAAGGTTATGGGCCAAATCCTGAAGCCATGCGTGAACTCGTCTCGCGAGGGGCGCGGCTGATCGTGACAGTCGACTGCGGAACGAACAGCGCTCCGTCAATCGAGGCGGCCCACGCCGCCGGCGCCGACGTGATTGTTCTTGATCACCATCAGGTCGGAGGACCGCTTCCGACGGGCGTTCCGGTCGTCAATCCGAACCGCGACGACGACCTCTCCGGGCAGGGTCATCTCTGCGCCGCGGGCGTGGTTTTTCTGACCCTGGTGCAAGTCGCCAAGGTGCTGCGCGAACGGAATTTCGGCGCGGCTCCGAATTCTTTTGTCCTTTCTCGACCTTGTGGCGCTGGCCACGGTTTGCGACGTGGTCCCGTTGACCGGCATCAACCGGGCCTTCGTGGTCAAGGGCCTGCAAGTCGTGCGGCAGCAGCAGAATCCGGGACTGAGCGCGCTCGCGCGAGCGTCGCGCATTGGAGAGCCGGTCAACACCTTCCATCTCGCCTTCCTGATCGGCCCGCGTATCAATGCCGGTGGCCGTATCGGCGATGCGGCGCTGGGCAGTAGGCTATTGGCCACCGATGACTCGGTAGAAGTTGATCAGATTGCCGAAACGCTTAACCGCCTGAACCAGGAACGTCAGGTGATGGAACAGGAAATGCTCGCGGAAGCGCGGGCCGAAGCGGATGCCGAGATGGTCGGCGGCGTGGGGCCTGCCATAGTCGTGACCGCCAGTGAGACCTGGCATCCCGGTATCGTCGGATTGCTAGCGTCGCGGCTGAAGGACCACGCGCGACGGCCGGCATTCGCCGTAGCTTTCAACGCAAACGGGACCGGAACCGGGTCGGGGCGTTCCGTCTCCGGTTTCGACCTCGGGCGACTTGTTCGCGAAGCGGCCGAAAAGGGTTTGATCGTGAAGGGCGGTGGACACGCGATGGCTGCCGGCATCACCGTCGCACGTGAAAATCTCGGTGCGCTACGCGCTTTCTTCGAAGAAAGTGCTGCTGCCGACGTGTTCCGGTTGCGGAACGAGGAAAGCCTGAAGATCGATGCTGCACTCGCGGCTGAAGGCGCCACGCTGGATATGCTCGACGCGCTTGAAAGGGCAGGGCCGTACGGTCAAGGTCACCCGCCGCCCATTCTCGTTCTGCCCCGCCATCGCCTCCTTGACGCACGTCCGGTTGGAGTCAGTCACGTGCGGGTCGATCTTCGCAGCGATGCGGGCGGGCGCGTTCAGGCAATTGCCTTTCGGGCCGCGGAGGCTCCCCTTGGCGATTTTCTTTTCAAGATGAGAGGCGCCAACGTGCACGTGGCCGGCACCCTCTCGGGAAACTACTGGAATGGCGCGCGCAGCGTCCAATTCCGTATCGTGGATGCCGCGGTGGCCGCATAGCCACTCGGAAAGCGCAACCGGAAACGGAACAGTACGCGGCGTCAGGCGAGAACCGTCTGCAGACGCACCAGCTCGCTGACCTGGGCTTTCGTTGCCTCGTAGCCGAGCCGGATGGCTTCGTCAGCGCGATGAAATTCCGACAGGCCGACATGGCCGAGCTTCGGCTGTATGGACAAATCCGGCGGGTCGCCCGCCAGACGAGCGCGTGAAATCCGATCCTGGATGATGTTGAAGGCCTCGACCATCACGCCTGTGATCCCAAGGCGCGTCTCTCGGGCAGTACCGTCGTGCTTGCCGCCCGGCATGGCATCCTTCTCGATGAGAAGTTCGCCCGCACTATGCTTGATGACCGCGGCACGACCGAAAAGGTCGTAGTGGAGGTTCACAGCGACGACAAGCGGCTGTTCATATGCGCGGCAGACAGAGACCGGAACCGGGTTGACCAGCGCGCCGTCGACCAGAACACGACCGTTGCACGGTACCGGCTCGAAAACGCCGGGAAGCGCATAGGAAGCGCGCATGGCCGTAATGAGGGAACCGCTTGACAGCCAGATCTCGTGGCCGGTTCGGATTTCGGAGGCGACGCAGACGAAAGGCTTCGGCAGGTCTTCGAATTTGGTGCCGTTCAAATGCTCCTGCATGCGCGCGGTCAGCTTCATGCCGCCGAACAGGCCACTTCCGCCGAGGTGGATATCAAGCAAGCCAAAAAGCCGGCGCCGGGTGAGGCTGCGGGCAAATTCCTCGAGCTGGTCAAGTTTCCCGGCAAGATAGCAGCCGCCGACCAGCGCGCCGATTGACGTTCCCGCGATCATGCTGATTTCGATGCCGGCCTCGTCAAGCGCACGAAGAACGCCGATATGCGCCCAGCCGCGCGCCGCGCCGCCACCAAGAGCGAGCGAAATCCCGCACGTCTTTTGGGGCTTCAGTTCGGGCGCGCCATTCGAAGAGAAATCGTTCATCTCTCTCACATCTGGCCTGTTACGGATGGACGCCCATTCGAGCATCACCTACTCCCTTACCTCGGATACTCATACAGCCTAGCCGTATCAAAACGGTGAATTTGTGTGTCTTTGAAGTCCCAATTGGTTCGTTTGTATGATCAATAAACCTTTGACGGATCGAACAATGGTTTACCTCCATCATCGTATAGTGTTGCGATACCCTGCTTGACTTCCACCATTCGGTAAAAACAAGAACGCCTTCCGGTGTGACAAGTTGCGTGATGTCCTGCGACATTTACGCTGAGCCAGACTGCATCCTGATCGCAATCAACACGCATCTCTGTAACAGATTGCACATTTCCAGACGTTTCGCCCTTCTTCCAGATTTTGCCCCGAGACCGCGACCAATAATGCGCGATCCCGGTCTCAATCGTGAGCGCCAGCGCCTCCGCGTTCATATGAGCGACCATCAGAACCACGCCATCGCGCGCGTCAGTAACGACGACGGTGATCAAGCCATTCGCATCGAAGCGAGGGGCGAGGATGCCGCCTTCCTCAAGCGTTTTCTTGTCTTCTGGCGGTTCTGGGATTTCAATTTTGGGCATTGCCGGCCTTTCACACGAGCCGGCAAAGGCGTTCAGCCACGATTGCCGTCCCGCACCATGGTTACGAACCGGACCTGTTCTTCGGGGCTATCCCGGAAAACGCCGGTAAAGGTTGAGGTGAGGGTGGTTGACCCCTGCTTGCGAATGCCGCGCATGGCCATGCACATGTGCTCGGCTTCAATCATCACGGCAACGCCGCGCGGGTTTAGCACGTCCTGAATGACGCCGGCAATCTGAGCCGTCATGGCCTCCTGGGTCTGCAAGCGGTGCGCGAATATGTCGACCACTCGAGCGATCTTAGACAGGCCCAGCACGCGTCCGTCCGGGCGGTAGCCCACATGCGCCCTGCCGATGATGGGCACCATGTGGTGCTCACAATGGGAATGAAAGGAAATGTCCTTGACCAGAACGAGATCGTCATAGCCGGCCACCTCTTCGAAGGTACGGCCAAGTTCTTCCGCCGGATCCTGTGCATAGCCGCTGAACAGTTCGCGATAGGCCTTGGCGACACGGCGCGGCGTATCCTTCAATCCCTCGCGGTCGGGATCGTCACCGGTCCATAGCAGCAATGTGCGAACGGCTGCCTCCGCCTCCGCCTGCGTCGGGCGCTTGATGTCGGACGGCTTCGTTTCGTCCACACGCGGAAAGTTTTTAATAATAGCGTCCATGAAAGGCGTCTCCCGTAGTCCCCCTCGACGGAGGGACGAGTTAAACGGACCACTGCCTTTTACGGGGTGCGGAAGAATATTTCCGGTTCTCGTCCCGAAAGCGGCGAGTCTCGACCCGGCGGCCGGCGGGCATTTCGCTTGCCTTGCCGTTGCCGGATCGTCCGCATTATATATGTGCTCATCGCCGGAATGAAAGATGCGGCCGTGGCATGCGCCGTTCGCGAAACGGCGGTGAAATGGAAAAACATGATCGATGATGTCTACAATGCGAAAATTCTTGGTTTTGCCGGGAATATCGCGCGGATAGGCCGGCTGGAGAACCCAGACGCCACCGCCATGGCTCATTCGAAACTGTGCGGCTCGACCGTCGTCGTTGATCTAAAGATGAAGAACGGCGTCGTCACCGAGTTCGCCCATGACGTGAAGGCGTGCGCGTTGGGCCAGGCGTCATCATCGATCATGGCCGCTAATGTCGTTGGCGCGACCGCGGATGAACTGCGCGAAGTCCGCGAAGCCATGCGCCGCATGCTGAAGGAAAATGGTGCACCGCCCGAGGGCCGCTTCAGCGACCTGAAATATCTGGAACCGGTCCGCGACTACAAGGCTCGCCACCCTTCGACCATGCTGACCTTTGACGCTGTGGTCGACGCTATCGGCCAGATCGAGCGGAAACGTGCTGAAGCGGCTGCGTAGGGCACGATTCCCGACACGGGGATCGCTCACTGTCCGCTGGTCGGTCCAAGTTGCGAAATCGGAACGGCATTTCCATCCCATGACTTGCGCGAAGCGGACTTTTCGGTGAGCCATCACCACCCCGAAACGCAACCTGAGCGGCGCCCGGCGCGAAGCCGCAACTGGCCTGGCCCATGGCGCAAGACGCCCGGCCGGGTCTTTGGCACTGCGTTTGTCCGACTCTACCAACTGACGCTTTCAGGCTTCGTCGGCAATTCCTGCCGTCACCTGCCAACCTGCTCGGAATACGCCTACGAGGCGATCGCCCGCCACGGACTCTGGGCTGGCGGCTGGATGGGCCTTTTTCGGGTAATGCGCTGCGGACCTGGCGGCACGCATGGCATCGACAATGTGCCGTCGAACTCTTTCCGCACCCTATGTTTGGTATGCGCCGTGGCGGTACTGGCGGATCGGCAAGAAAGCTGATCGCTAGCTTTTCTTCGCGCCAGAATCTTTACGGACCGGCAATCTCACCCTAAAAGACCGCTCGCTCCGGGTGCAATATCCCGGCAATCACCACCCGCGCTCGTTTGCGGGACTGGATAGGAGAAGAGAATGCCTGAGGTTTCCCTGACATTTCCCGATGGTTCCGTCCGTACCTATGACGCGGCGATGACTGGAGCCGGGCTTGCCGAGTCGATCTCCAAATCGCTTGCGAAGAAGGCGGTCGCCTACATCGTTGACGGCGTCGTGCGCGATCTTTCCGATCCGCTGGGACGGTCCGGCCAAGTGGAAATCGTAACGCGCGAGGACCCTCGTGCCCTTGAGCTCATCCGGCATGATTGCGCTCACGTGCTTGCCGAAGCGGTTCAGGAATTGTGGCCGGGAACGCAGGTGACCATCGGCCCTGTCATCGAGAACGGCTTCTACTACGACTTTGCCCGCAACGAGCCTTTCACGCCGGAAGACTTCCCGGTCATCGAGAAAAAGATGCGGGAAATCATCGCCCGCAGCAGGCCTTTCACGAAAGAGGTCTGGTCGCGCGACAAGGCAAAGAAGGTTTTCCGGGACAAGGGCGAGGCCTACAAGGTCGAACTGATCGACGCGATCCCGGAAGATCAGGACCTCAAGATCTATTTTCAGGGAGATTGGTTCGATCTCTGTCGCGGTCCCCATATGGCTTCGACGGGCCAGATCGGCAGCGCATTCAAGCTCATGAAGGTTGCCGGCGCCTATTGGCGCGGGGACAGCAACAACGCCATGCTGACCCGCATCTACGGTACCGCCTGGGCCGATCAGGCGCAGCTCGACAACTATCTGCACATGCTGGAGGAGGCGGAAAAGCGCGACCATCGCCGTCTCGGCCGTGAAATGGATCTGTTCCATTTTCAGGAAGAGGGGCCAGGCGTTGTCTTCTGGCATGCCAAAGGCTGGAAGATGTTCCAGAATCTGGTCAGCTACATGCGCCGCCGGCTCGATGAGCAGGGCTACCAGGAGGTCAACGCGCCGCAAGTCCTCGACAAGTCGCTCTGGGAGACGTCCGGCCATTGGGGCTGGTACAAGGAAAACATGTTCAAGGTGCAGGTCGCGGGCGATGACAGCGAGGATGATCGTGTCTTCGCGCTGAAGCCGATGAACTGCCCTGGCCATGTGCAAATCTTCAAGCATGGCCTGAAGTCTTACCGCGATCTACCGATAAAGCTTGCGGAATTCGGCGCTGTGCACCGTTACGAGCCTTCCGGCGCGCTGCACGGGCTGATGCGCGTGCGCGGCTTCACGCAGGATGATGCGCATATCTTCTGCACCGAGGAGCAGCTTGCCTCGGAATGCCTCAAGATCAACGACCTGATCCTGACGACCTATTCTGATTTCGGGTTCGACGAGATCACGGTGAAGCTCGCCACGCGCCCGGACAAGCGCGTTGGCACCGATGCGATGTGGGATCACGCAGAAGACGTGCTATCGCGAATCCTTGAGCAGATTGCGGCCGCGTCAGGCGGGCGCATCAAGACAGGCGTCAATCCAGGCGAGGGCACCTTCTACGGCCCGAAGTTCGAATACGTGCTCCGCGACGCGATCGGCCGCGAATGGCAATGCGGCACGACTCAGGTCGACTTCAATCTTCCGGAACGGTTTGGCGCCTTCTATATCGGCGGCGATTCGGAAAAGAAGCAGCCGGTCATGGTGCATCGCGCAATTTGCGGATCGATGGAGCGCTTTCTCGGCATTCTCATCGAGAACTATTCGGGCCATTTCCCGCTCTGGTTCGCGCCGGTTCAGGTTGTTGTTGCGACCATCACCTCGGAGGCGGACAGCTACGCGCAATCCGTCGCGGAGAAATTGAAGCAGGCGGGCCTGTCCACCGGGATCGACCTGCGCAACGAGAAGATCAACTACAAGGTCCGCGAACATTCGCTGGCCAAGGTTCCGGTCATCCTCGTTTGCGGAAAACGGGAGGCCGAGGAGGGTACGGTAAACATCCGCCGGCTCGGATCGCGCGATCAGGAATCGCTGTCGCTCGACGCAGCCATGGCGCTTCTGACTGAAGAGGCGCTGCCGCCTGATCTTCGGCGCAAGCAGGCTGCAAAGGCCGCAGCCTGATGCTCGGCACGAAAGGGCGGGATGTTTTCCCGCCCTTTAATATTAGTGTCACAGACGCAGCCTATCACGCGCGCATGCTGAACAACATTCGACGGGACGTCGCGTTTCCCGAACTCTCCTACGCGAATGTGAACCATCCGTGGTTGAAACGGTGGTTCATCCGGTCAGTGGAAGGCCTTTCCGGTCGTGATCGCTATGCGCGTCTCTATGACATTTGGAGGCGGGAGATTGTGCCGACCGGCGAGAAGATCTTCGGCCGGATGCTCGATCTTATCGACGTGTCGATCCGGTGCGAGGACCAATGGCCGCCGCAGAAACTGCCGGACAGCCCGCTCGTCCTTGTAGCCAACCATCCGTTTGGCATCGGCGACGGTATTGCCGTCCTGTCGCTGGCCGAACGCCTCGGTCGTCCCTTCCGGGTCATGATCCACAAGGATCTGCTCAAGGTCAGGGAAATGGAACCCTATTCGCTACCGATCGACTTTAGCGAGACCAGGGAAGCGTTGAAGAACAACATGGCGACCCGCCACGAAGCGCTGAGATTGCTGAAGGAAGGCACTGTCATCGTCGTCTTCCCGGCGGGTGGGGTCGCGACCGCTCCGAAAGGGTTCGGCAAGGCGTTGGATCTGCCGTGGAAAATGTTTCCGGCCAAGTTGGTGCAGGAAGCAAAGGCGTCGGTTATTCCGCTCTATTTTTCAGGGCAGAACGGCCGGCTGTTTAATCTGGTCAGCACTCAGATGAATAGAGCCGAACAAGACAACCGGCTCGCCCGGATGATCGGCAACATATCGCTGACCTTGCGTACATCGCTCCTGATCCGGGAGTTTGCGCGGCTCTCAGGCAAAGCGATCAGCGTGCGCATAGGCGCACCCGTCCATTGGCAGGACATGGAGCATCTGCGGGATCGCAAGGACCTGATCCGCTTCCTCCACCACCGGGTATTTTCTCTAGAACCAGGGCAGCCCGTCCGCCGCCGGGTTATGGGAAGAGCGCTGTCTCAGGATCACGCGGAGCAGCAAGCGTAACCCCGCGCATCGCTGCTGATCGGGCGTCGATCTCGGAGGTTCGTGCTTCGGGTCGTCAGGACGTTAACTGCCGACCCCCGGAAGGGTAGCCGCTAATCCGGTTCCTCGGCAACTTTCGTGCCGGTCGATTCGTTGGCAAGCACTTCGACTTCCTGATTGTGACCGCCTTCCACGGTGAAGTCCCGCTGGTAGATGCGGTCGCGGTTCTTTGCCACAATCGTGTACTCGCCTTCGGCGAGTACCATGGAGGCAAATGCGCCGACAGTCTCGCGGATCGGATCGCCTGAGTTGGTGAGAATCGACCAGGACGTATCGGCAATCGCCTCGCCGCCATGATCGCGCACCAGCTTGATGGTGAGTTCGGCTGCATGGTGTTCGACAGTCGCCTCGGTCATCTTCCCCGCTTCGACACGGATATCGGAGCGGATGATGGCGTTGACGGAGCCATAGGTGGAAACGACGTGGTAGGTGCCGGAGTTGAGCCGCACGACCGCACGCGGCTTGACGTCCGGGACGATCAGAGCGCGATCGCCATTGGCATCTGTTTGTGCTTCGTAGATCGAAAAGCGTAATTTTTCCGGCGGGATACGTCCGCCACCCGCCAACACCGCGTCGAGCTTCAGCCCGCCGGCATCCAGCACCAGATCGTCTGTCTTTGCCTCGCGGCCGACGGTGATGCGCTTCGTCGCACCGGCGCGGCCGAACGATGCATGGACGAGATAGCTGCCCGGCTCAAGCGTGAAGACACTGGTTCCCCCCTGTGCGGAGGCGACAAGCGGCAGTTTGCCATCTTCGCCCGCCTCGGGCTTGAAGATACGCCAAACCAGGCCACGGGTAAGTTCCGGCGATTCGTCCGTCAATCGTGCGGATAGAGTTACGTGGCCTTCGCCACCCTGCGCCAACGGCTTATCCGGCCTGGCCGGCGCGTAGTTTGTGATCCCCGGCAGCTTCAGACCGTCGACCGCCTTAAGACCGTCCTGGGCGCCCGCCGGTAGAGCCGACGCGACGAGCGCCGCACTCAGGAAAAACCTTGCCAGCAGTCGAGAAGAAGCGGTGAACATATCTTGCGTTGAAGCTCAAGGCAGTGGCAATTTCAAGGCTTGTCCAACGGCGTGTGAACGCCGCAGCCCGAGCAGCCCTACCACGATTCCTGGGTGCGCTTCAGCCGACAGCCAGGAGAGCCTTTCATGACATCGCCGATTATCGACTTCATGCTGACCAGGAATTCCGCTCCAATCCCGGAATTGCGCGAACCAGCGCCGGCGGACAGCGAAATCGAGACGATGATAAGGGTCGCATCGCGCGTGCCCGATCATGGACGGCTGGAGCCCTGGCGCTTCATCGTCTATCGCGGCGAGGCGCGCGCGCGGATTGGCGAACTGCTGATGGAACTGGCCGAGAAACGCGAGGGACCACTGCCGGAAGGCCGCCGCCAGCAGGAGAGGACACGCTTTTCGCGGGCACCCTTGGTGATCGGCGTCATATCGAAGCCGAGGGAGAACCCGAAAATTCCGCAATGGGAGATGTTCCTTTCCGGCGGAGCTGCGGCGATGAACCTTGTCATTGCCGCAAACGCCATGGGCTACGCCACAAACTGGATCACGAACTGGTACTCGGACGTGGAAGAGGGCCGCCGTATCCTTGGCCTTGCGCCGAATGAGCGCGTAATCGGATTCATCCATATCGGCTCTTATTCCGGAGCGCCGCCGGAGCGGCCGCGGCCGGACGTGTCGACGCTTTATTCGGACTATTCCGGGCCTTGGGAGGGCTAACGAAATGTTCTATGAACCTGCCAAAGGCCATGGGCTGCCACATGACCCGTTCAAAGCGATCGTCGCGCCGCGTCCGATTGGCTGGATTTCGACGGTGGGGCGCGACGGCGCGCTCAATCTAGCGCCTTATTCATTCTTCAACGCCTTCTCCACTCATCCCCATTTGGTCTGGTTCTCCTCCGAAGGGGAAAAGGACAGTGCGAGCTTCGCACGGGAAACCCATGAATTCGTTGCCAATCTGGTCGGGCGCGACCTTGCTGTGAAGATGAACAGGAGCGGCGTGAACGCCCCGCGCGGCGTTAGCGAATTTGGCTACGCCGGGCTAACACCGGCTCCCTCAACGCTGGTCAAGCCGCCCCGCGTCGCCGAGGCGCCAGCAGCGCTCGAATGCAAGGTGACCCAGATATTCGAGCCGCGGGGGCTGAGCGGAGAACATGCCGGCGTTTATGTGGTCATCGGCGAGGTGGTCGGCGTGCATATTGACGAAGCCTATCTCACCGATGGGTTGTTCGATACGGTCAAGGCGGGCAACGTCGCGCGGCTCGGATATATGGATTATTCCACAGTTGACGAGACCTTCGCCATGCGGCGGCCCAGCTGGGGATCGGACTAGGGTGGCCTTTCAGCGGCAAGGCTCGTTGGCCGCATGGCGCGTATCGTTCGTTTGAGCATGGACCCAAAAGCGGAAACCACTTTCGGGTCCGATGCTCCTTGCTTCAGCTCGCCAAGGCTTCGATCGGCGGGCAGGAACAGACTAGGTTGCGGTCGCCGCCGACATTGTCGATGCGCGAGACGGGTGGCCAGTACTTCGCGCTATTGTCCGAGTTGCCAGCCGGATAGGCGGCTTCCATCCGAGAATAGGGATGGTTCCAGATGTCCCCCAGGGCCTCGGTCGCGGTGTGCGGCGCATTGACGAGAGGATTGTCTTCTTTCGGCCACTTGCCGCTTGCTACTCGTTCCGCCTCCTTGGCGATGGCAATCATCGCGTCGCAAAAGCGGTCGACCTCTTCCTTTGGTTCGGATTCCGTCGGCTCCACCATCAGTGTCCCGGCCACCGGCCATGACATAGTCGGTGCATGAAAACCATAATCGATCAAGCGCTTGGCGACGTCTTCTACAGTAACGCCTGCGCTTTCCTTGAGGATGCGTGTGTCGAGAATGCACTCATGCGCCACGCGTCCGTTGCGCCCGGTGAACAGCACTGGGAAATGCGGAGCGAGCCGTGCCGCGACATAGTTGGCGCTAAGGATAGCCGTCTCCGTCGCCTGCTTGAGCCCCGCCGCGCCCATCATGCGGATGTACATCCAAGTGATCGGGAGGATGGACGCGCTTCCCAATGGAGCGGCGGCAACCGCATGCTCCGTTGCCAAGGCCACATGGCCCGGAAGGAACGGCTCCAGATGCGACTTCACGCCGATCGGCCCGACGCCAGGGCCTCCGCCGCCATGCGGAATGCAGAACGTCTTGTGCAGGTTCATGTGGCAGACATCGGCGCCGATGTCGCCTGGCCGCGCCAACCCGACCAGCGCGTTGAGATTGGCTCCGTCGAAATAGACCTGCCCGCCATGTTCATGGACAAGGGTACAGATGTCGCGCGCGCCTTCTTCGAAGACGCCGTGTGTGGACGGATAGGTGAACATCAGCGCGGCAAGATTGGCCGAATGCTCGGTCACCTTGGCTCTAAGATCGTCGAGATCGATGTCCCCAGCGTCCTCGCACGCCACCACGACGACCCGCATCCCGGCCATGCTCGCGCTTGCCGGATTGGTGCCGTGCGCTGACGAGGGTATCAGGCAAACATTGCGATGCGCCTCGCCGCGTGACTGGTGATAGCGGCGGATGGCGAGCAATCCCGCATATTCGCCTTGGCTGCCGGCGTTGGGCTGCAGCGAAACGGCGTCGAAGCCAGTGATTTCTGCAAGCCATTTTTCCAGGTCGGCGGCCATCGCTCGGTACCCGGCCGTGTGCGCCTTTGGCGCGAACGGGTGCAAGTTGGCCACGCTCGGCCAGCTCACCGGCATCATTTCCGCCGCGGCATTGAGCTTCATCGTGCAGGACCCTAGCGGTATCATGGCGCGGTCGAGCGCCAGGTCCTTGTCGGCCAGCCGGCGCAGGAAGCGCATCATCTCGGTTTCCGACCGCGCTTCGTGGAAAACCGCTTGAGTGAGGAAATTTTTCCCACGCGGCTTGCCGGGCAATCGCCGTCCCCTCGAAGTCGCGACCCTGGCTCCAAACAGGGCGGCAAGCGCCTCGAGATCGCCATCCGTCGAGGTCTCGTCGAAGGTGATTCCAACACGGTCGGCATCGATGAAACGGATCATGCGGCCTGATTTTTCCGCCGCCTTGGCCAGTTCCTTTGCCCGGCCGGGGACGATTGCCGTTATCGTGTCAAAGAGTTTTTCGCCGGCGGTATTTACGCCCGCCGCCTCCAACGAGGACGCAAGACGGGCAGCCAGGCCGTGCGCATGGTCGGCAATTGCCTGCAGCCCCTGCGGGCCGTGCCAGATGGCGTAGGCAGTGGCCATGTTGGCCAGCAGTGCCTGCGCCGTGCAGATATTGGATGTCGCCTTGTCGCGGCGGATGTGCTGTTCGCGCGTCTGCAGCGCCAGGCGGTATCCGGGGCGGCCCATGCTGTCGACCGACTGACCAACCAGCCGTCCCGGCATCAAGCGGGTAAGCTTGTCGGATACTGCGCAATAGGCTGCGTGGGGACCGCCAAAGCCCATCGGCACGCCGAAGCGCTGCATCGAACCCACTGCGATGTCGGCGCCTAGCGAGGCGGGCGTGTCCATCAGTGTCAGCGCCAGCGGGTCGGCAACGAAAATAACAAGAGCGCCGGTCGCCTTGGCCTTCGCGATGGCTGCGGCGTGATTGCCATAGACGCCGAACGTGTCCGGCCAGGAGACAATAAGGGCAGCCGTATTGTCGTCGATTTCCTCGCCGTCGATCTCGATGCCGAGCGGTTCGGCGCGGGTGCGCGCCACGTCGAGGATTTGAGGATGCAATGCGCCGGCAAAAGCGATCTTGGTACGCTTTTCCCGCTGATGGCGGTAGGCGATGCCGACCGCCTCGGCGACAGCCGTCGCCTCGTCGAGCAGGGAGGCCGACGCCACCGGCAGGCCCGTGAGTTCGGTCACGAGGGTCTGGAAGTGGAACAGAAGCTCCAGCCTCCCTTGGCTTATCTCGGACTGATACGGGGTATAGGCCGTGTACCAGGCTGGGTTTTCGAAGAGATTCCGCTGAATGACCGGCGGCACGTGCGTGGCGTGGTAGCCGGCGCCGATGAAACTCTTCAGTGCGTTGTTCTCGCGCATCTTCGCGGCAAGCTCGGCCAACGCGTCGGCTTCATTTGCGGGCGCCGGCAAATTCAGCGAGCGGTCAAGCCGAATCGATTTCGGCACCGCCTGGGCGATCAGTGTTTCGACGGAGGGAACGCCGAGCGTCGTCAGCATTGCGCGGACGTCACTTGGACCGGGACCGATATGGCGCCCGGCGAAGGTGGGTGGATTGTCGCTCATGATCCTTGTCCTTTAGCCGATCATCGCCGTGTAGCCGGCTTCGTCCATCAGGCCGGAAAGCTGGCTCTCGTCCGCGAGCTTCATTTTCCAGAGCCAGCCATCGCCCGTCGGCGCGGAGTTAACGAGCGCCGGGTCGGATGACAGCGCGGTATTGGCCTCGATGATCTCTCCATCCGCAGGCGCATAGACATCGGACGCCGCCTTGACCGATTCGACCACCACCGCAGTGTCGCCCTTGGCCACCTTGCGGCCGGCCTCCGGCAGTTCGACGAAAACGAGATCGCCCAGCTGCTCCTGGGCATAGTTGGTGATGCCCACCGTGGCGACGCCGTTTTCGACGCGGAGCCATTCGTGGTCTTCGGTGAAATAGGTCGTTGCCATGATGAACTATCCTTTGCGGTAGCGATGCGGGGTGAAGGGGAGGGCGTGGACCTCGAGCGGAACGCGCGTGCCACGAACGTCAGCGAAAAGTTTTGTTCCAACGGCGGCGAGCGGAGCGGCCACATAACCCATGGCAATAGGATGGCCGGCTGACGGCCCGAAGCCGCCCGAGGTAACGCGTCCTGCCGGATTGCCCGCCTCATCAAGCACAACCGTGTCGCCGCGCACCGGCAGGCGGCCTTCCGCCCTGAGGCCCACGCGCCTGTTGGCCGGGCCGCGGGCCATGATTTTCCGCAAGGCCTCTGCTCCGACGAAACTGCCTGATGCGCGAAGATCCTTGGGGATGGCCCACATCAGGCCCGCACTGGCTGGATCGGTCTCAGGCGTGATGTCATTGCCATGCAGGCACAGCCCGGCTTCGAGCCGCAGACTGTCGCGTGCAGCAAGCCCGATCCACATCAACCGGCTGTCTGCAAGGAGCCGTTGGGCGAGTTCGTGCGCTTCGCCGGCGGGCAGGCCGATCTCGAAGCCATCTTCGCCGGTGTATCCGGAACGGCTCATGAACCAGCCGGGCCGCGGCTCGATACCGTGCATGAAGGTGAGGGCGTCATTGGCGATGCCGGCGTCCGCCAATACTGACGCCGCTTCCGGTCCCTGGATTGCGAGGAAAACGCGGTCGAGCGGCTCGATTTCGCAGTCGAAATCCCCTGCCAACGCCTGGAAATGCGCCACGTCTGCTTGCGCGTTACCGGCATTGGCCACGACCATGAAACGCGTTGGGGCGAGCCGTGTGATGATCAGATCATCGAGGATGCCGGCCGCCTCGTCGAGGAAGAATGTGTATTTGGACTGCGAAAGCTCCAGCGCTTCGGCATCGATGGGGCAGGCGCGGGACAAGAGCGGCGCGGCTTCTGTGCTGCGCACTTCGATCAACTTCATGTGGGAAATGTCGAACAGGCCCGCATGTTCGCGGGTGTGGACATGCTCCCTCATGACGCCGGCCGGATAGGTTAGCGGCATTTGCCAACCGGCAAAGGCGCCGAAGCGCGCACCGGCAGCAGAATGCAAGTCCTCAAGAGGGAGATGAGTAAGATTTTCGCCGGTCATAGCTCCTCCAGATTCGCACGCAATCGACCGCGGCTGCGGTCAGTCCGTGCCCCTCTGTCGGAAGCCTGAGAGACTCGCGCAACCGGAACCCTGTCGGCAACGCTTACACCTTCGGCGCGGGATTCCTCCCGACTTTCCAGAGTGTCTCCGGTCTACGGTTCTTTTGCCTGAGAGATTTCGGGCGATTTCCCCTTCGGCGGCCGCAAAGCGCAACTCTCTCCCGCAAGACCGGTGGGCCGAAGCCCATGACAACTCGTGAATAGCCTATACCCGCCGGATTGTCACCCGCCCGCGACACCGGAATAACCGGCGTGTGGAAAAGCTATTGCGAGCGGCCCCGTCAGATACCGGCATACCAGTCGTAGCCACGATCTTCCCAATAGCCGCCCTTGCCGTGACCAAGTGACGAAAAATCGTCCGCCAGTTCAATCGAATGCACGTATTTCGCCATTTTGTAGCCGAGCTGCCGTTCGACGCGGAGCCTCAACGGCGCGCCGTTTTCGACCGGCAGCGGTTTTCCGTTCAGCCCATAGGCGAGGATCGTCTGGGGATGCCGGGCATCGATCAGGTCGATCGATTCGTAATATTTGATATCGCCCGAAAGCCCTCTCTCGATCGAATCGAGACAATGGAACACCGCAAACCGCGCTTCAGGCTTCACCTTTGCTTCATCCAGAATCAAAGCAAGCGGCACGCCTGTCCATTTCGCGATGCAACTCCAGCCTTCGACGCAGTCATGTCGCGTGATCTGGGTGCGGGAAGGCATCGCCTGCAGCGCCCCGCGGGAAAGAGCCAGCGGCTTCTCCACGAGCCCGCCGACCTTGAGTCGGTAGTCCCGGAAATCGTTGCTGAGCAGGCTCTTGTAGATGCCATCGTCCGGCGCGGTTACGCCGTTCGGCCGCTGCGGCTGGCGGATATCGCCTTCGGAAAATTCCTGCGCAAGCGCGTCACGGCCCGCAAGCAGACGCTGGACCCTGTAAGTCAGTCTGTTGGCGCGTTCCATGACATCGCGAACGGCATTGTCGAACTCGCTCAGTTGATCGAAGACGTCACATCCCGAGAGCGCGAGCCCTGACGCGCCCGCGGCGACAGACGTCAGGAACTTGCGGCGGTTGAGTTGGAATCGGGCCATCTCACTCGCTCCTTTCCGCTTCGTCTCGCGGCGAGGGGTCGGTCCGGTACCAGCCGGTGACGATCGAACGAAGTTCGTTGAAGGGACCAGCGGCGAGGATCATCAGCATGTGAACGAAAAAAAACGCGGCCAGCAGCAGCATGACGGCGAAATGAACCGTCCGCGCAGTCTGCCGGCCGCCGAAAAGTTCGGGAATGAAGGGCAGGGAAGCGTTCATGCCTGGCGACATGGCCAGTCCTGTCAGGATCATCAGCGGCAGCAGGATGAACAGCACAGCGCCATAAGCGAGCTTTTGCAGCGTGTTATAGTCCCGGGTGTGGTGGAAACGCAGCCTCGCATGGGTGGCGATATCGCCCGGCAGCCGTCGCAGGTCTTCGATGCGTGGTGCGAGATCGCGTTTCAGATGTCCGTTGATTGCACTGGCAACCAGCCAGGCGAGCAGCGTAGCCACCAGGATCCAGGCGAAGAAGAAGTGGACGATGCGGCCCGTGGCAAGATCCTGGTTCGACGGGATCGTCGCCCAGGCAGGAAATGCGCGCCCGCGCAGCTGGCCGCCGATTTCCGAAAGGCCGAGAACGCCCGTCGTATCGAAGCGCGTTCCAAATATCTCCGTGACGCCTTGCGGACCCGAGGCTGTGTCCAGCGCTCCGATCGCAAGTACCTGGTTGTCGAACTGAAAGCCCGACTGGTCGCCGATGTAGAGCGTGGGATGCGCATTGAAGATCTGCAGCCCGGTCAGCAGCAGGAAGAAGAGTGAGATCGCCCAGATCCAGTGCGTCAGCCGCGTCCAGCCGGATTGGCGATAGACAAGGTCCCCTTGGTTCGACGGTTTGCTCATGTTCTGCCTCGCGCCCGTATCAGCCTTAGGCGGTACCCCTGATCAACTGAAATCAAACTACGGTGTGATCGCCGCCAGGGTTTCGGGATACCGGTGACATTTGCTTGAGGTCGAAGTTACCGGACTGGATCGGAGCCATTCGAGAATGGGCCTGATGCCTGGCATTCGGAAAAATGATGGGTCGACCGGTCACTTTCCAAGTGACACCGCGATATTCACTGCCGCCGCCACCAGAACCGTATTGAAGAAGAAGGAAACAACCGCGTGGATCGTACACACGGTCCGCATGGCTGTGTTGGTAATGCCGACATCCGAAGTCTGCGCCGTCATGCCGACGACGTAGGAGAAATAGAGGAAGTCAGGGCCGCTCGGCTCTCCTTTGCCTGGGAAATCCAGACCCTCGCGCCGGCTTTGCCGGCGATCGCCCGGTCCTTCGTCCGTGGTCTCAGGCTGCCAGTAGAGATGCGCGTAATGCAGCGCCGTCATAGTGTGGATCGTGAACCAGCCGAGCGGTACAGAGGCCAGCGTCAGGACAAGCGCCGGCAAATCCGGCGCCTTCTGCCGGTTGATCAGTATGAAAAGGGAGCCCAACGCGACCATCACAGTCGCGAACGTGACGAGAAAGATAATCCATACCGGTTCGTCCGCGCTGTCGGCGTTCTGTCTGAGATAGTCCGGCGTGAGTTTCGGAAGCCCGATGAGCGCCAGCACGAGGTAGAGCAGGAAGAAAATGTCGGCGCCGACGACGATGGCAAGTTCAGGGACGAGCCAAAGTCCGATGAGCCAGCTGGCGACCCCGGCCGATGCCGCGATATAGAACGCCTTGTGGCGATGAAGCGGTGTCTTCATTGGACCATTCTCAGCGCTCTCCTGACGACTTGGTCCAGCTCGCCCAGAAAACGCGAACGGTCGGCGGGCCCGAACGCGGCATTGTACCCTTTGCTCTCGCCCGTTTCGCGCAGATGCTGCTTCAGGTCGCGCATGGCCACTGCCATGCCGATCGTTTCGGGCGTGAACGGCCGGCCTGTCGGGCCAAGCACATGCGCGCCGAGCGCCACGCCTCTGGCGGCCAGCGGAATGTCGGCGGTGACAATGATGTCGTTCGGCTGCGCATTCCCGGCGATCCAGTCATCCGCCGCATCCGCGCCTTTCGACACGACGACATTTCGGATCATCGGGTCGCGCGACGGTCTCAATCCACCGTTCGAGACGAAAGTCACGACAAGCCCGTGCCGCTCCGCGACCTTCACCACCTCTGCCTTAGTCGGGCAAGCGTCGGCGTCGATAAAGATGACAGGTGCGGTCAAGGCTGGGTCTCAAATTTTGCTTCGCTTTCAATTTCGAAGCGGAGAGTTTCAGAGTTCCGAAGCTCGTACAAGCCTGCAAGGCACCGCGGTGGGTCCACATAGGGAAGGTCTGAAAGGCCCTGCCCACCCACGGCTTGAGCCGTGACGCTGAACCCCATAAGAAAAGGAAAAGATCCGAGGGAAACGCCCACATGTTCAAGAAAATCCTCATCGCCAATCGCGGCGAGATAGCCTGCCGTGTCATCAAGACCGCGAGGCGGATGGGGATTTCGACGGTCGCGGTCTATTCGGATGCCGACCGCGACGCCATGCATGTCGAGATGGCCGATGAGGCGGTGCATATCGGACCGCCTCCGGCAGCGGCAAGCTACCTGGTTTCCGAGAAGATTATCGACGCCTGCAAGCAGACAGGCACCGAAGCGGTCCATCCCGGCTACGGCTTCCTTTCCGAGCGCGCGGCCTTCTGCGAAGCGCTCGAAGGCCAGGGCATCACCTTCATCGGCCCGAAGCCCAAGGCGATCAACGCCATGGGCGACAAGATCGAATTGAAGAAGTTCGCAAACGCCGCGAAGGTCAACACGGTTCCCGGCTTCCTGGGCGTCATCGAGGATGCCATTCACGCAGAAAAGATCGCAGGCGAAATCGGCTATCCGGTCATGATCAAGGCTTCCGCCGGCGGCGGCGGCAAGGGGATGCGCGTTGCCTGGAGCAAGGCGGAGGTGCGCGACGGCTTCGATCGCGCGCGCTCCGAGGCAAAGAGCTCGTTTGGCGATGATCGCGTCTTCATCGAGAAGTACATCGTCGAGCCGCGTCACATTGAGATCCAGGTGTTGGCTGACGCGCACGGCTCTGCAATCTATCTCGGCGAGCGCGAATGCTCGATCCAGCGCCGTAACCAGAAGGTCGTCGAGGAGGCCCCGTCACCATTCCTGGACGCAAAGACCCGCAAGGCCATGGGCGAACAGGCAGTCGCGCTGTCGAGGGCGGTGGACTACCAAAGCGCCGGCACTGTCGAGTTCATTGTCGACAAAAACAAGAACTTCTATTTCCTTGAAATGAATACACGTTTGCAGGTCGAGCATCCCGTGACAGAACTCGTCACGGGGGTCGATCTTGTCGAGCAGATGATCCGTATTGCTGCCGGCGAGAAGCTGGCGATCAAGCAAAGCGACGTGAAACTCAACGGCTGGGCGGTGGAAAGCCGGCTCTATGCCGAGGATCCGTATCGCAATTTCCTCCCGTCGATCGGTCGGCTGACCAAGTATCGTCCGCCGGAGGAGGGCCGCTCTGGCGATGCCCTGATCCGCAACGACACCGGCGTATCGGAAGGCTCGGAAATCTCGATGTACTACGACCCCATGATCGCCAAGCTCTGTACGTGGGCGCCGACGCGCCCCGAAGCCATCGACGCAATGTCGGACGCGCTTGATACATTCGTGGTCGATGGCATCGAGCATAACATACCGTTTCTGGCTGCCTTGATGCAGCATCCGCGCTGGCGGGAAGGGCGGTTGTCGACGGGCTTCATTGCCGAAGAATATCCGGCTGGCTTTGCGCCGATTGCGCCGAGTCCGTCTGACAAAGCCGTGATGGCTGCGATCGCGACAACGATCGAACTGGTGCGCCGCGACCGCCTCGATCGACTATCAGGCCGACTTGCGCCTCATTCGGGAGCGCTGAAGCGGAATTGGGAAGTCAAGCTCGGCGACGAATACATCCCGGTTTCGGTCATCGATGGCATGATTTCGGTACCACTCGAAGCCGATCTCTCGGTCGCCGGCACTCCGCCGATCACAATCGTCTCGGAATGGCACCCGGGCGAGATAGTCTGGCATGGCATGATCGGCAGTCGGCGGGTTTCCGTGCAGATACGTTGCGTTCCAAACGGTATTCGCATTGCATGGAAGGGAATGGCGGTCACCGCGCGCGCCATGCTGCCGCGCACGGCTGAGCTTGATCGCCTGATGCCGGTCAAGCCGCCGCCGGACACGTCAAGAATGCTTCTTTGCCCAATGCCGGGGCTCGTTGTCTCGATCGCGGTAACGGACGGACAGGAAGTCAAGGCCGGCGAAACCCTGGCCGTGGTCGAGGCGATGAAGATGGAAAACGTGCTGCGCGCCGAGCGCGATCTTACGATCGCGAAGATCAACGCAAGGCCGGGCGACAGCCTTGCGGTCGATGCGGTCATCATGGAGTTCATTTGACGTGACTGTTCTGAGAAAGCAATTTGCCGTTCTTTTCGATCTTGACGGCACGCTCACAGATCCATTCCTCGGCTTCACACGGTCGATACAATATGCGCTGGAAAGGCTAGGAAGGCCGATGCCCCAAGCCGACGATCTTCGCGCCTACATCGGGCCGCCGTTCCAGGTCACCGTCCCAAAGCTGCTTGCGAACGACGATGCTGAGGAAGCGGCCGAATGCATGCGGCTTTACCGCGAGCGTTATCAAACCGTCGGCAAGTTCGAAAACGAACTTATTCCCGGCGTTGTCGAAGTTTTAGAGTACCTGTCGGAGGCCGGGTATTCCCTCTTTGTCGCTACCTCAAAGCTGGAGAGTTACGCACGCGATATCGTCGAGCACTTTGGTCTGATGCGCTATTTCGATGCTGTTCACGGCTCGCGACTCGACGGCTCGAACACGGACAAGGGGGATCTCATCCGCCATATCCTTTCCGAGGAGGGATTGCGCGCCGACCAAACGGTCATGATCGGCGATCGGCTTTACGATATTGTCGGAGCGTCCAAGAACGGCTTGCCTGCAATCGGTGTGCTGTGGGGCTATGGCGACCGCGACGAGCTTGGGAATGCCGGCCCCACGAGCATTGTCGAAACACCGAGCGAATTGATGGCTGTGATTGACGCCACTTTTGCCAGTAAATCGCTGGAGCGGCGTCTGATAGACTCCTGCGCCAGAAATCTGTGATTTCTTCGCCTGAGGGTGGACCGCGTTCCTGGGTTTGAGACAATACTCGGAGTGCCGGATTCGTTTCCTGACGATAGGCGGTGACAAAAGCCATATGAATGGCGAAGCTGCCGTGGCACTTCGCATTGCGCCGAGCTGGGGTAAGTGAAGACCGGCAAAGTCAAACGGTGAAACACCTGCGGCGATCGACGATCGTCGCGCGCCAAAAAAGCTGAGGCATAAGAATCGTGAACAAACTGGCGCCACTGGAACATACTGTCCCCACGGGTGCCGTCGCGTCCCGCCCTTTCATCCATCTTCGTGTCCACTCGGCGTATTCGCTTCTGGAAGGTGCGCTGCCGCTCGGCAAGGTCGTCGGGCATGCAGTGAGCGACTCCGCGCCGGCGATCGCCGTCACTGACACCAACAACCTGTTCGGCGCATTGGAATTTGCCCAGAAGGCCGTCAAGGACGGCGTTCAACCAATCATCGGCTGTCAGGTCGATCTGGCGTTCGGCGGCGAGGAGAGCGAGGGGCAGCGTCATCACCACCGCAGGGGTCCCGATTTCTTCCCCACCGTTCTGATCGCAGCCAATGAAGCCGGCTACGCCAACCTCGTGGCGCTGGTAAGCCATCTGTATCTTGAAACGCCTCCCGGCGAGCACGTTCATCTGCCGGTTTCTGCCCTGGATGGCCGCTCCGAAGGCATCATCTGTCTTACCGGCGGTGAAAGAGGTCCGATCGGGGCAGCCTTGAAGACCGATCATCCCGCGCTGGCTGAGTTGCGGCTGAGCACGCTGAGAGCGTTGTTCGGCGACAGGCTCTACATTGAACTCTCGCGGACGTCTGGGTACGACCGTGGCGTTGAAGCGGGCTTGATCGATCTGGCCTACCGGCTGGATCTGCCTCTGGTCGCCACCAACGAGGCGTTCTTCCCGGCGCGCGACGATTATGAAGCGCACGACGCTCTGGTCGCCATCGCCGAGGGCGCGGTGATCGCCGCCGACGACCGCCGCCGGCTCTCGCCAGACAACTATCTGAAGAACCATGCGGAAATGGCTGCCTTGTTCGCGGATATTCCGGAAGCCTTGGACAACACCGTCGAGATTGCGCGACGTTGCTCCTATTACCCGAAGACCCGCAACCCGATCTTGCCGCGCTTCGCCGCCCGTGATGCCGATGCCGATGCCGCAGTCAGGGCGGAAGCCGAGGAACTCGCCCGACAGGCTCGCGAAGGCTTGGCGATGCGGCTCGAGACTCGCGGTACGACGGAAGGCTATTCGCTCGATCAGTACCAGGAACGTCTGGAATACGAACTCGGCATCATCGCGCGGATGAAATATCCGGGCTATTTCCTGATCGTTTCGGACTTCATCAAATGGGCGAAGGCCCATGGCATCCCGGTCGGCCCAGGCCGCGGATCGGGCGCCGGCTCTTTGGTCGCTTATGCGCTCACTATCACCGATGTGGACCCGCTGCGCTTTTCGCTTCTCTTCGAGCGCTTTCTCAATCCCGACCGTGTGTCGATGCCCGACTTCGACATCGACTTCTGCCAGGACCGCCGCGAGGAGGTGATCCGCTACGTCCAGCAGAAATATGGCCGCGATCAGGTCGGTCAGATCATCACCTTCGGAACGCTGCAGGCGCGCGCCGTGCTGCGCGATGTGGGCCGCGTGTTACAGATGCCGTACGGCCAGGTGGACCGTCTCTGCAAGATGGTGCCGCAGAACCCGGCCAATCCGGTATCATTGGCCAAGGCCATCGAGGGTGAGCCTCGCTTTGCCGAGGAGGCGGAGAAGGAGCCGATAGTCCAGACACTGCTCGACATCGCGCAGAAGCTGGAAGGCCTCTACCGCCATGCCTCGACGCACGCGGCCGGCATCGTCATCGGCGACCGGCCCCTGTCGCAGCTTGTTCCGATGTATCGCGATCCGCGCTCGGACATGCCGGTAACGCAGTTCAACATGAAGTATGTCGAACAGGCCGGCCTTGTGAAGTTCGACTTCCTCGGTCTGAAGACGCTGACTGTAATCGAGACGGCGGTGAAGCTGATCCGCAGGCGGGGAATAGAAATCGATCCGGCGAAGATTCCGCTGGACGATCCCGACACCTACGCGATGCTGTCCCGCGGCGAAGTCGTCGGTGTGTTCCAGGTGGAAAGCGCCGGCATGCGCAAAGCCCTGATCGGCATGCGGCCGGACCGCATCGAGGATATTATTGCGCTGGTGGCGCTTTACCGTCCTGGTCCGATGGAGAACATCCCCACCTATAACGCCCGCAAGCATGGCGAAGAAGAGATGGCGTCGATCCATCCCAAGATCGATCATCTGGTGAAGGAGACGCAGGGCGTCATCGTCTACCAGGAACAGGTCATGCAGATCGCGCAGGAGCTTTCCGGCTATTCGCTCGGCGAAGCCGACCTGTTGCGCCGGGCGATGGGAAAGAAGATCCGTGCAGAGATGGATCAGCAGCGCGAGCGCTTTGTTTCAGGCGCTGTCGAGCGCGGTGTCGGTAAGCCGCAGGCCAATTTCATCTTTGATCTTCTGGCCAAATTCGCCGACTACGGCTTCAATAAGAGCCACGCGGCGGCCTACGCCATCGTCTCCTATCAAACTGCCTATCTGAAAGCGCATTACCCGGTCGAGTTCCTCGCGGCGTCGATGACGCTCGACATGTCGAACACCGACAAGCTTGCCGATTTCCGCCAGGACGCCATGCGTCTCGGCATCGAAGTCGTGTCGCCTTCGGTTATGACGAGCTTCCGCGACTTCGAAGTGGGCGAAAACCGCATCTTCTATTCGCTGGCAGCCATCAAGGGAGTGGGCGAGGCGGCGGTCGAGCATATTGTCGAAAAGCGCGCTCAGGGACCGTTCGCCGGTCTCGCCGATTTCTGCGAGCGGATCGACCCGAAGGTCGTCGGCAAGCGCGTGCTTGAAAGCCTGATCTCTGCCGGCGCGCTTGATTGCTTCGGGCATGACCGCGCTGCCATGATGGCCGGCGTTGAGCGTATGATGGGCATGGCCCAACGCGCGCAAGAGAACGCGCTTTCGGGCCAAGCCGACATTTTCGGCATGGCGGCGACGGGTCAGGCCCCGGTCCTGCATCTGCCTGCTGCCGAGCCTTGGCTGCCGGCGGAGAAACTGCATCGCGAATTTCTGGCGGTCGGCTTCTATCTTTCCGCGCATCCACTCGACGAATACAAGGCTGCGTTGAAGAAGATGCGAGTTCAGAATTGGGCGGAATTCTCTGCAGCGGTCAAGCGTGGCGCTTCCGCCGGCCGTCTTGCAGGCACCGTGACAACAAAGCAGGAGCGTAAGACGCGCACGGGCAACAAGATGGGGGTGGTCCAGTTCTCGGATACGACGGGCCAGTACGAGGCCGTGCTTTTCTCCGAGGGACTGGCTCAATTCCGTGACATGCTGGAGCCCGGCAGATCTGTCGTCATAACCGTCTCTGCGGAAGACCGCCCGGAGGGCATCAACCTGCGCATCCAGACCGTCCAGTTGCTGGACGATATGGCGAGCCAGGTGCAGAAGGCGCTGCGCATCTATGTGCGCAACGACGCCCCCCTCAGCGCGCTGATGCCTCAGCTTAACGTAAAGGGCGAAGGGCAGGTGAGCCTGGTCGTGATTAAGGAGGGTGGCGAAGGCGAGGTCGAAATCGAATTGCCGAACCGCTGCCGCATCTCTCCGCAAGTCGCTTCCGCCATCCGCGCGTTGCCTGGTGTGGTCGAAGTGGAGCTGGTTTAGAGGAAAAGGCCGAACCGCTCTTGAGAGCCTCGACTCGCTCAGCGCAGCAGCAGAAAAAGGCCGGTTATCGCGAGCGCGCCTGTCCAAAGAAGATCGGTGTTGATCCATGCCGTTCGGAGTATCGAAAGGCCGATCCACCGGTAGACGGAGAACGCGATAGCTGCGGTGACAGCCAGCATGACACCGGAATGGACTCCCACTGCCGCGAGCGCCATGGGCAACGACCCCTGCATCGAAATATCCTGAGCAGGCGAACCGGACAGACACAGCGGAACCATGGCTGGCACAAGCATCAGGCCGGCGCCGTGGCTGGTCGCCATCAAGAATGACCAGAGAACGAGACCGGCCGATCCCGCCGTCATGCCGACGCGCACTCTGTGGCGATGCCCGTTGACATGATGATAAATTGCCCAGCCGATGAGCAAGAGACCCGCGGCCCATCGGACGAGACGCTCGTCGGTGATCGCACCGGTCGCCACCACCGCTGCTGCGACGATGGCTATGGAAAGCAGATGGCCGAACGCGATCGGCGGCAATGCCAGCGCCACCGCCGCCGTACTTCGGCGATGGAGCCCGAGCGCGACCGCAAACAGCCAACCCATTGCCGGGTTCAGGCCGTGATAGGCCCCGAGCCCGGCCAGAACCACCCAGGGCCAAACCTCATCGCTCATCTTGTGCGGCCCGGTCGGACCGTACTGTCAGGTTCAAGGCCGCGCACGTCACGGATAGCAATAAGAGTCCGACGAACAGTCGCCGCCTTCGAGCCTCACCTGATGTGGCCGGTGTGACTTGGGCCATTCGACGAAGAACTTTTCGTCAAATTTTATGCCACCGTCGGGACCGGCGTCCATTTTCACCATCCAGCCGTTCATCCCGTCGGGATAGAACTGCTCGTCGATTGCGCCGTAGAGCGAGTTGGTGAAATAGACGCGCCTGCCATCCCGGCTGATCTCGACCATTTGAGGGCCGCCGTTCAGTGCTCCGTTCTTGGCACCCGGATGGCTCGCTCGGGAAACGATGCCTCCGATGCGCAGCCGGCCGGTTTCCTTTGGCTTTAGCGGATCGCTGACGTCATACTGGATCATGTCGCCCGTTCCCCAGCAGGACACATAAAGGAAGCGGTCATCCATCGACAGGTCAATGTCCGTCACCAGCGGCGGCACCGCCTTAAACCCTTTCAGCATGTCGGGAAGCTGGTCGGGATCGGCCGCCTCCGCCGGAATGTCGATCACCTTTGTGACCGCCCACTTGTCTCCGTCGCGGTGCCAGACCCAGATCGACGATGACAAATCTTCCAGACTGAGGACGCAATTCACGAAACCATAGGCCTTTGTAGGATCGTGAGCCGGCCTCAGCTCGAACACCAACTGATACTTGTCGCCGAAATCGATGGTCTGCAGATGTTTGCGTTTATGCAGGTCCCAGAAATGCAGCCGGCGCCCGTATTTCGCGCCGAGGAGGATTTCAGGCACGAGACCGTTTTCGAAGGTGTCCGGAGTGCCCCATTCGCTGGTGACGAGCGTATCGTGGCCGAGATGCCACCATGCATCATAAGCAAGCTGCTGCGGGCCGCGGTCCACCTCCCAGCGCCCGCGGACGCTGAAGTTTTCGGCATCCATGAGAAATATGCCGCCGGGCGCCTTGCCTTCGGCGTTTCCCAGGGCGGCCACATAAATGCCTTCCGGGCCGCAATGCACGGTATGCGGCCTGCTGTAGCCCGCGCGCTCGGCGACCTCTTCTGGCTCGACCACCTTCACAATCTGGGGGTTTCTAGGGTCGGGTTTGGTGTCGATGATGTGGATGCGCGAGGATCTCAGACCCGGAACCACCAGATAGCGGCGCTCCATGTGCGGATGCGGCGCGTTGGGGCACAGGCAGGACGAGCAGGCGTTCCAGCCGAAATGGTGGAGTTCGTCACCCGTATTCGGCATATCCACCTGGCTCAGGATGCTCGAATAGGTTCGTGAGCTGGGATCGACATCGACCACGGCGATCGCGTCCGGAACTTTCCTCTCGGGATCGAACGCGGCGACATAGGCAATCGTTTCAGGCGGTGATTTCATCGCCATCCGTGGCGATGGGTAGAAACTCGGGTCGGGCTGCCAGACTGTGCTTTCCAACGGCATTGTCTACCTCCTCCGTGTCCGGTGAAGGGCCAGAAAACAAGGTTTGCTTCGGGCCTTAAGCCCCTCGTCCCCAATTCTCATCATCCCACTTTGCACAAGGGAAAGATAGGGCGGGGGAGCAGGCGATCAATTGGGGAATCCGTGTTCGCCGCCGACGTTGTCAGGGTTCCAGCCGTCCGGGTCGTCCGCGACCGAGAGCCCCGTCCGCGCGCGCCTGGAGATAGGCGTAGATGTCTTGAATATAGGGATCGATATTGGCGTCGCCGCCGAAGCCTTTCATGACTGACCCGCCCTCGTTCAACCCGTTGCGGACGACGGACTGAAATCTCTCGAAAGCAGGCAGCTGATCGACAAGGGAAGAAGCGATTGTCGAGCCCACGCCGTCGGGGCCATGACAGTGATTGCAACTGCCATGGTAGCGACGAAAGCCGTTGTACGTCCGCGTATCGACCTTGCCGTCGACCACGCGATAGAACTTCCCGTCAGCGGCGCCATCTTGCGCCGTCGCGCAAAAACAGGTCGTGGCGTTGCCGATGATGAGCACCCACAAGAACAGTGGACGCGGCGAGCGCATCGCATGCCGCTCGACTCTAAAAGCGCTATGCTGCACCGCTGTCCTTCCGTGTCATTCGCCGAGTGCTTGTGGTCCGGCACTCATCAGCTCGCCCGCCGGTACCCTTGAGCTAAGCATGAGCTTTCCGCCAGCACGAGATATTTTCAGTTCCCGGCCCAATGTTCCGAGATCGCCTGGTACCGAAATGGTGACCCCTTGGCTTTCTGCCAGCGTCGCCACGAAACGGACCGGCAGGCCGGCTTCACCTTCTGCGATGGTTGCGACCACCCTGTAGCCGTCATGCTCGTCCGTATAATAGACGATGCCGCGGAAGCCGCCGAGTTCGATGCTTTCGGCTTTCATGGCAACAAGCTCCCCGGCGTGGATGGGAGTCGCAGCCAGGCAAAGCGCTGCTAGCGCGAGATACCTGCGCATTTTTTTGCTCCGTTCTGGATCGTGCGATTTTTAGCGTGATCCTGGTTCACCCTCAAAAAAAACCGCGAGCTTGCACTCTGCCCCGCCGCGGAGAGAATGCCGGGAATATGAAAGTGTCACGTATTTTCCATCAGGGCAGAGCGCAGCGCCCCGGTCCCCGATGGCCCGCCTTCGTGCACGCCATATCCACCGTAGCCGTCGTGATGGCCCACGGCGATTCTTTTTCGGCCTTGGGGCACAATGGCGCAGGAAGCGCACGTGTTCTGTGATCTGGATCACACAAAGACCTGCGCAACTGTGAAAAAAGCCCTTCTGGTCTGGCTGAAGCTTCAGCGCGGGATATAGCGCCAGCGTCGTCCATTGCCTTGCCAAGCATCGGATCATCCGCTACGCCGCCGTCATGTCTGTCACTGTCCGTTTCGCCCCTTCGCCTACGGGCCACATCCATATCGGCAATGCGCGCACGGCGCTGTTCAACTGGCTGTTCGCCCTGAAGAACGAGGGCCGCCTGATCCAGCGCTTTGACGATACAGACATTGCCCGTTCCAAACACGAGTATGCCGACGCCATTCTTCGCGACCTGCACTGGCTCGGCATTGAGCCGGCTGCAATAGAGTACCAGTCCAGGCGCTTTGACCGATACGACGCGGCGGTCGAACGGCTGAAGACGTCGGGCCTGCTCTATCCGTGCTACGAGACAGCCGAAGAGCTTGACCTGAAGCGCAAGATCCGGCTCACGCGACGCTTGCCGCCGGTGTATGGCAGAGAGGCGTTGAGGCTGACGGACTCCGAAAAAACAAGGCTCGTCGCGGAAGGCCGCGCGCCGCATTGGCGCTTCCTGCTGCCGAACTTCAAGTCGGATCCGTTCGAGCCGGAGCGCACGGAGGTTCACTGGACCGATATTGTGCGCGGCGACGAGACCGTCGACCTGGCATCGCTCTCCGATCCGGTTCTCGTGAGAGCGGATGGGACGTATCTCTACACGCTTCCGTCGGTCGTCGACGACATCGAGATGGGTATCAGCCACGTCATTCGCGGCGACGACCATGTCACCAACACCGGCGTGCAGATCGCGTTGTTTCGCGCGCTAGGCGCCGAGCCGCCTGCTTTCGGGCACCACAATTTGCTGACCACAACATCGGGCGAGGGCCTTTCGAAGCGAACGGGGGCTTTGTCGATTTCTGGCCTGCGTGAAGCCGGTATCGAGCCAATGGCCGTCGCTTCGCTGGCAGTACTGATCGGCACATCCGTCGATGTGACGGCTGTTCGGACCATGTCCGAGCTTGCGGAGAAATTCGAGCCTGCGGCGACGTCGAAATCGGCTTCCAAATTCGATCCGGCTGAACTTCTTGTCCTCAATCGCGCTCTTCTGCACTCTATGCCTTTTGAAGACGCGCGACCCCGCTTGCGGACCCTGGGGATCGACGGCGACCGGGCGGAGGCATTCTGGCTCGCCGTGCGCGGCAATCTCGACACGCTGGCCGATGCCGCACTCTGGTGGCGGATCATCAACGAAGCCCCGGAAAAGACTGAAGCGCTTCCGACGGACGATCGTGATTTCGTGCGGCAGGCATTCGATCTGCTGCCCGAGGAGCCTTGGGATCGAGCGACCTGGAAGACCTGGACCGATCGGGTCAAGGAGAAAACGGATCGCAAGGGCAGGGCGTTGTTCATGCCGCTGAGGCTTGCCCTTACCGGCCTTCCGTCGGGCCCGGAGCTCGCAGACCTATTGCCCCTTCTGGGTCGGGAAAGGGCATTGGCACGACGCCCCTGACTTTTTCGCTCGCCAGGCGGAGCAAGAGCGGTTCCGATCCACCTTTCCTGGAATTGCTAGGCTTGCGCCCGGTGCAGCGTTACACGGACTTGACGGCCTCCTGCGCCAGTTGCGCGGCTTCGACGACTGCGAGCGCCGTCATGTTGACGACGCCGCGCGACGTGACCGATGGCGTCAATATGTGCGCCGGCTTGGCCGCGCCAAGCAGGATCGGCCCGACGTGCAAAGCGTCCATCATCTGTTTGACGGTGGTCAGCGCGATATTCGCGGAATCCAGGTTCGGGAAAACCAGCAGGTTGGCTTCGCCCTTGAGGGTCGAATGCGGATAGACGCGCTGGCGCAGTTGTTCGGAAAGGGCCGAGTCGCCGTGCATCTCGCCGTCAGCCTGTAGCTCGGGCGCAATCCGCTGGAGGATTTTCGCAGCCTCCCGCATCTTGAGGGCGCTCGCGGAATCGCGCGAGCCGAAATTGGAATGCGAAAGGAGCGCAGCCTTGGGTTCGATGCCGAAACGGCTGATCTCCTCGGCCGCGAGTACCGTCATTTCGGCGATTTCTTCGGCGGTCGGGTCCACAGAGACGTAGGTGTCGGTAAAGAACACTATGCCACGCTGCGTGATCAGCATCGACAGCGTCGACAAGTCCCGGTCCCGGACGCCTTCACGCGGCCCGATGATGAGCTGTACGTTTCGCAAATGCCGCTCGAACCGGCCCTCCAGCCCGCAGATCATGGCGTCGGCATCGCCGCGTTTCAGCGCAAGCGCGGCAATCACCGTCGCGTTCGTCCGAACCATGGTGCGGGCCGCTTCCGGCGTGACCCCGCGGCGGCCGGTCAGTTCGATCAGCAGGTCGACATAGTCACGATAGCGCGGATCCTCCTCGGGATTGACGAGTTCGAAATCGACGCCGGGCCGGATCTTCAGTCCGTAGCGGCGAAGCCTTACATCAACGACATGCGGGCGCCCGATCAGAATGGGCTGCGCGGTGCCTTCCTCTAGGACCACTTGGGCCGCGCGCAGGACCCGTTCGTCCTCGCCATCGGCATAGATCACCCGCTTGGACGCAGCGTTCTTCGCAGCCGAGAACACGGGCTTCATGACAAGGCCGGAGCGGAAGACGAAGCGGCTCAGCCGATCGAGATAGGCCGGCATGTCCTCGATCGGGCGCGTGGCGACGCCGCTGTCACAGGCGGCCTTGGCGACCGCAGGGGCAATGCGCAGGATGAGCCGGGGGTCGAATGGCGAGGGGATAAGGAAATCAGGCCCGAATGTGGGCGTTTCGCCCGAATAGGCACGCGCGGCGACGTCGGACGGCTCCTCGCGCGCCAGGGCTGCGATTGCCCGTACCGCTGCCATCTTCATCGCTTCGTTGATCGCGGTCGCGCCGCAATCCAGCGCGCCGCGGAAAATGTAAGGAAAGCAAAGTACGTTATTGACCTGATTGGGAAAATCCGATCGACCGGTGCATATCATCGCATCCGGCCGCGCGGCGCGCGCGGCCTCTGGCATGATTTCGGGGGTCGGGTTGGCGAGCGCCAGAATCAGAGGTTTTTCTGCCATATACTGCAGCAGCTCCGGTTTCAGTACCCCGGCTGCCGACAGGCCGAGGAAGACATCCGCCCCGCCGATCACGTCGGCCAGCGTTCGCGCTTCTGTGTCCTTGACGTAAGGGTCTTTCCACCGGTCCATCTCGTCGAGGCGGCCCTTGTAGGCAACGCCGTGGCGGTCGGTCACCCAGATGTTCTCGTGCTTGGCGCCAAGCGACACCAGAAGGTTGAGGCAGGCAAGAGCGGCGGCACCTGCGCCAGACGTGACGATCTTGATGTTCTCGATTGTTTTTCCCGCAAATTCGAGCCCGTTCAAAACGGCAGCTGCGACGATGATCGCGGTACCGTGCTGGTCGTCGTGAAAGACCGGGATGCCCATCCTTGCCTTCAGCTGCTCCTCGACCTCGAAGCATTCCGGCGCCTTGATGTCCTCGAGGTTAATGCCGCCGAATGTCGGTTCCAACGCCGCTACCGTCTGGACCATGCGGTCGATCTCTGGCGCGTCGATTTCGATGTCGAACACATCGATGCCGGCGAACTTCTTGAAAAGTACAGCTTTGCCTTCCATCACCGGCTTGGACGCCAGAGGGCCGATATTGCCGAGGCCAAGCACAGCCGAACCGTTGGAAATCACCCCAACCAGGTTGGCGCGCGCCGTATAGTCTGCGGCTAGCGCCGGGTCATCCTTGATCGCAAGGCAGGGCGCGGCAACGCCAGGGGAATAGGCGAGCGCCAGATCACGTTGGTTGCCGAGGGGTTTTGTTGCCTGGATCTCCAGTTTGCCGGGAGTCGGATGCTTGTGGAAGTACAAGGCGGCTTCATCGAGATCGGAGGGCTCGGCCTTCTTCGTTTCGACGTTCATTTCGGCTCCCTGGGATTCTTATAATCGACCGGTTTTAGCATGCGGAAACGGATTCGCGAGATGCCATAGCGCAAAAAACCTGGCGCAGGGTCACGCAAGCAATTGTCTGTAAGATCAACTGGTTGCGTCCCTTTTTTCACGTTTTGATCGATAATTAGAACGCGCTGATATAACTGCCGCCGTCCACGGGAATATTCTGCCCGGTCAGATAACCGGCATGGACCGAACAGAAGAACGCGCAGATCTGGCCGAACTCCTCGAGTGTGCCGAGCCGCTTTGCTGGAATATCGGCAATCAGCGACGACCGCCTTTCCTCATCCGAAAGGGGCTTGCCGCCACGCGAGGCGCCGCGCAGTCTGTCGGTATCGAGCTTACCCGGAAGCAGATTGTTGATCGTGACGTTGCGGTCAGCGACCGTGCGGGCAACTCCTGCCAGAAATGCGGTCAGCCCGGCACGAGCGCCCGACGAAACGTCCAGCCCAGGGATCGGCACATACACCGAAAGCGAGGTGATGTTGATGATACGGCCAAAGCTACGATCCGCCATGCCGCCGATCACCGCCTGGATAAGTTCCAGTGGCGTCACCATGTTGTTGGTCACGCCTTCGAGGATTTGAGCGCGGGTGAGCTCTGAAAATTCGCGGCAAGGCGGGCCGCCATTGTTGTTCACCAGAATGTCCGGTTCAGGGCAGGCGTTGAATAACGCCCTCTGGATCTCAGGCCTCGACACGTCTCCCGCGACTTCCGTCACGATCACGCCGAACCTGTCGCGGATTTCCGCGGCCGTGACGGCGAGCTGCTTTTCGTCGCGCCCGTTGAGGACGAGGTCGCATCCTGCCTCCGCCAGCGCCATGGCGCAGCCGCGCCCCAGACCGCGGCTCGACGCGCAAACGATCGCTTTCCGTCCCTTGATGCCGAGATCCATGATGCTTCTCCGTTGAGCGCCGGGACCAACCTATCCCGCGCGATCCACAAACGGCAACCGTCATACGGCTGTTGCATGAATCGGAGCATAGCAATCGCGCCGCAACCGATTGGAAAAGCTCGATGTCCGGCGAAGTAACTCGCAATTTCCGCACGCTGTTCATTTCCGATATCCATCTTGGTTCCAAACCGGCCAAGGCGGAGTTCCTGATCGATTTCCTGCGCCATCACGAAGCCGAGATGATCTACCTGGTGGGGGACATCATTGATGGCTGGCGGTTGCGTCGTGCCTGGCACTGGCCACAGTCTCACAATGATGTCGTGCAAAAGCTGCTGCGCAAGGCGCGCAAGGGCACGCGCATTACCTACATCGCCGGAAATCACGACGAGTTCCTGCGCATGTTCCAGGGCAGGCACTTCGGAGGCATCGTCGTTGCGGACCGGGCGGTTCACGAGGGTGCCGATGGCCGCAAGTTCCTGGTTATCCACGGCGATCAGTTCGATGCCATCGTCCACAATGTGCGATGGCTGGCCTATCTCGGCGACAAGGCCTATGACCTTGCCATCGTCGTCAACCGCGTGGTTGCGCGCTTCCGGCGTATTTTCGGTATGCCGTACTGGTCGTTTTCGTCCTGGGCCAAAGTCAAAGTCAAGAAGGCCGTTAGCTTCATCAGCCACTTCCAGCAGATCGTCGTCGAGGAGGCGCGCCGTTCCAATGTGGACGGTGTTATTTGCGGCCATATCCACCATGCGGCGATCGAAGCGATCGGCGGCGTCGACTACATCAATACTGGCGACTGGGTCGAAAGCTGCACGGCTGTCGCGGAACATTTCGACGGCTCGATGGAGATCATTCATTGGGCGCACATATTGGCCGAGCCGGCGGTGGAAGGGCGTTTCATCCCAGTCGTCATTGACAACGAGGCTGCGGAAGCAGCCTGAAGTGGATGTCAAACACCGAAATTGCGCCGGGCGCGCCGATTGCCCGGAGGCGCGGTCAGGCAGAAGAGAGCCGCCCAGCCTGCCGAGGCTTGCCGCTTCCTCGCGACACGCCATTCGAATGGGCATCCTTTCTGCTACGCTGGTGCGCTCACACGGTCGCGCTCCAGCCAGGCTGCGGTTTCGCCGTCGGGCGGGCAACAACCGAGAGCCGGGTTGTTCAGCTGGCTTTCCGCGAGTTTCCGGTAAGAAAACCAAACCGTTGGACCAGAAGGTTTCGCACAACGTGCGACCATGATAAGGGCCGGCGCGCATGGCGCTTCCGTTTTTCTCCGCCTGATTCCTCCGGACCATCAATGTCACTTCCGCCGCTTACGCCCGAACAGCTTGTCAAGCCGCGCCATTTCGAGCTGCGCCTTTCCGTTATTTTCGCGGCCATTTTCGTGCCGATGGGTGTGCACTTGCCTTACTTCCCGCTGTGGCTGGAAGCGAGCGGCTTCGACGCTGAACAGATAGCCGTCATCCTGTCCGCGCCGATGTTCCTGCGGGTTGTCACGACGCCGATCATCTCGACGCTGGCCGACAGGGCGGATGATCGCGCCGACGTCTTCATTGGTTTATGCGCTACCGCTCTAGCGTTCTCGACAGGGTATTTCCTGCCGCCAACCTACGGCATCGTGCTTGGCGTATCGCTGCTGCTAGCGATTGTCTGGACGCCGCATTCACCGCTCGCCGATTCGCTTGCGCTCTCCGGGGTCCGCCGCTTTGGCTCGGACTATTCCCATATGCGCATCTGGGGATCGATCTCCTTCTTTCTGGCCAATTTCGCGGGCGGCGCTATCCTTGTCTATACGACCGAGGACATTATTCCGGTTCTGATCGCTGTCGGACTTGCCGGAGCACTCGCGGCATCGTTTCTGGCGCCCCGGCTGGGGCAGCCACGCCGTGCGTCGCCCTTGTCAACGGCCGAACTTCCGGAAGCCGCGCCGTCGCTGATGCGCCCCCATTTCCTGTTTTTCGTTGCAAGCGCAGGCGTTACTGTCGCCAGCCACGCCTTTCTCTACGCGTTCGTTTCCATCTATTGGAAATCCCTGGGTCTTTCGGAGTCCCTTGTGGGAATCCTCTGGGCCTTCGCGGTGGTCGCCGAAGTGGGTGTCTTCATGGTGTTTACACGGCTCTTTGGCCGTGTTTCCGCCACCGCGACGCTCGCGATAGCTGCCGTTTCGGCAATCATCCGCTGGGTCGCCTTTCCGTTGATCTGGGTGAGTGGCCTTGGCACTGCTGGATTCTTCGCCGTGCAGGCGTTGCATGCTCTTTCGACCGGGCTGATCCTGCTCAGCCTGCAGAAGATGATCGCGGAAACGGTCTCCGAGGAACGGACCGGAGCTGCTCAGGGCGTCGCCTATTTTGCCAGCGGCTTCGGCCTGGCGGTGATAACGCTGCTTTCCGGCCCGCTCTATGAGTCCATGGGCGAGAATGGATTTTACGCAATGGCGTTGGTCGCGCTTCTAGGCCTCGGCCTTGCCGGACTGGCATGGCGATCAGCCCCAGAGCGCCGCTTCAGGCGCTGACACCAGCGAGCCTTCGTAGAGCAAGCCCGGCGAGCGGTCGCGGGCGAGCAGAAGCGGCCCATCAAGATCGACGAAGTCGGCATCCTGCGCCAGCAGAACCGCCGGCGCCATCGCCAGCGACGTTCCCACCATGCAACCAACCATGACACTGAAACCGAGCCCTCGCGCCCGATCCCTGAGCGCGATTGCCGCGGTCAGTCCGCCGGCCTTGTCGAGCTTGATGTTGACGGCTTCGTAGAGACCGACGAGACCGGCGAGATCGGAGGCGGTATGAACGCTCTCGTCGGCGCAGATCGGCACCGGATGCGGGATACCGCGCAAAATCGCGTCATTGCCCGCCGGCAGCGGCTGCTCGATCAGGGCAACCCCAAGCTCGGCTGCGGCAGCGAGGTTTTCGCGAATGTTTTGCTCGTTCCATCCTTCATTGGCATCCAGGATGACCCGGCTCTCGGGCGCGGCTTTGACGACCGCCCGGATGCGGGCGATGTCGCCGTCGCCACCGACCTTTACCTTGAGCAACGGCCGGGCAGCATTGGAGCACGCCTCGGCCGCCATTGCTTCCGCTTCGCCGAGCGAGAGGGTGAACGCGGTTTCGAGCCGCTTCGGCGGGCGCAGGTCCATGATTTCGTGAACCCGCCGGCCGGCAGCCTTGGCCTCCAGATCCCACAATGCGCAGTCGACGGCATTGCGGGCGGCGCCAGGCTGCATCAGGTCTATCAGCGCCTCGTGGGTTGCGCCGTTGGCAATCTCCGTTCGCACGGCCTCGATCGCTTCGCGTACGCTTTGCAGAGTTTCGCCATAGCGTCGGTAGGGCACACATTCGCCGCGCCCGGCGTATTTGCCGTCGCTTATTATGCAGGTGAGGACCTCGGCTTCCGTTTTCGAGCCGCGCGAAATCGTAAAGCGTCCGGCGATCGGAAAGCGTTCGGACTCGACGGAAATGTCACGCGGCATATTTTTTCTTCCTTGGAATCAGCAGGGTAGGTCGCTTCAAAGTGACAGACCCGGGACGACGGGGTAGAACTCCACGCCATGTTGACCGATGCTCCGCTGGAAGCAAGCCGCACGCCGGACGCGCAGAACCAACCGGCAGTCGAAGCCCGGGAAGAGGGTGGCGTGCTGATTTGCGCCTTCTCCGGCAATTGGACGACGCGCCGCATGCACCTCGTTGACAGTGCCGTACGTGCACTGGAAACGCGCGAAAACATCCGTTCCGTGGTGCTGGACGTCTCGGATATCCAGCGAATCGATACCGCCGGCGCATGGGTGATCGAGCGCCTGATTACGGCGAACAAGGCGCGTGGCATCGAAACTACGGTGTCCGGGGAGAGCGAAGCCACCGCGACCCTTCTCCAAGCGGTCGCTGAGGCGACGCGCAACAAGGAAATACCGGCCCCGCCGAAGAAGCGCAACCTGCTCTACCGCGTCCTGGAATCGATCGGACGAACGATGTACGCGGCGGCGGACGACTTCATTGCGAGCATGTACATACTGGGTTCGACGATCCGCGGCGCCCAGATGAAGCTCGGCCGCGGCCACGCTGTCAACCCGGCCGCGATCGTGCATCAGATCGACCGGATGGGCGTTGGCGCCATTCCCGTGGTTGTGCTGATGGCCGCGATTGTTGGCGCAATTGTCGCGCAGCAGGGCGCGTATCAGCTCCGCTATTTCGGTGCGGAGATTTTTGTCGTCGATCTTGTCGGCATTCTCGTGCTGCGCGAACTCGGAGTCTTGCTGACCGCCATCATGATCGCCGGACGTTCAGGCAGCGCCATCACGGCCGAGATCGGCTCAATGAAAATGCGAGAGGAGGTCGACGCGCTGACCGTTATCGGCCTCAACCCCGTCGGCGTCCTGGTGTTTCCACGCCTTGTGGCATTGGTGATCGCGCTTCCGTGCCTGACGATCGCGGCAAACTTCGCCGCTCTCGGCGGGGCTATCCTCGCCGCTTGGGCGTATTCAGGGATTCCGCCCGAAGCATTCATCGACCGCCTGCGCGCGAGTATCGACCTTTCAACAATCTTGGCCGGAATGATCAAGGCGCCGTTCATGGCGATGATCATCGGCATCATCGCGTCTGTCGAGGGGATGAAGGTCGGAGGAAGCGCAGAATTGCTTGGTCGTCACGTTACATCCTCAGTGGTGAAGGCGATTTTCGTCGTAATCATCGTGGACGGCATGTTCGCTATGTTCTACGCCGCGATCGATTTTTAGGCTGCTCCATGACCAAACTTGAGCAGGTGACGACCAGAAATGCGCCGTCGCTGAGCGCGGACAAAGAAGTTGTGCTCTCGGTGCGTGACGTGACGGTCGCGTTCGGTAACAATGTCGTGCTGGACAAGCTTTCCCTCGACATCTACCGCGGCGAGATTTTGGGCTTCGTTGGCGCTTCGGGCGCGGGCAAATCGGTGCTTTTGCGCACGATCCTCGGGCTCAATCGCAAAAGTTCCGGCACGATTGAGTTATTCGGCATCGATGTCGACAAGGCGGGCGAACTCGACCGGATGCGGCTCGACATGCGCCTCGGCGTGCTCTTTCAGCATGGTGCGCTATTTTCGGCCCTTACGGTCAAGGAGAATGTCCAGGTGCCGATGCGCGAGTACCTGGACATGCCCAAGAAACTGATGGACGAACTTGCGCTGCTCAAGATCGAGCTCGTCGGACTGCCCCGCGATGCGGCAGTCAAATTTCCGTCGCAACTTTCGGGCGGCATGATCAAGCGGGCGGCTCTGGCGCGGGCTCTCGCGCTCGATCCGGACATCGTCTTTCTCGATGAGCCGACCTCAGGCCTGGATCCGATTGGCGCTGCGGAGTTCGATGAACTGGTGGCTAAACTGCGGGATACGATGGGGCTCACGGTCTATATGGTGACGCACGATCTGGACAGCCTGTTCTCGGTTTGCGACCGCATAGCCGTGCTCGGAAACAAAAAGGTTCTCGTCGCGGGCACGGTCGAAGACATGTTGGCGAGCGAGGAACCTTGGGTGAAATCCTACTTCCGCGGCAAGCGGGCACGGCAGCTCGATCTCGCGTCAAGGAACTAAAGCATGGAAACCAAAGCCAACTACGTCATTGTCGGCATCTTCACGCTGGCCGCGATTCTTGCCGCTTTCGGGTTCGTTTACTGGACGGCCGCGATCGGCGACCGGGGTGAGACGATCGAGCTGCGCATCCGTATTCCGGGATCGGCTTCCGGACTGAGCCGCGGCAGCGCTGTGCTGTTCAATGGCGTCAAGGTCGGCGATGTGCGGCGCGTTTTTATCGACATCGACAATCCCGCCGTGGCAATCGCCGAAACACTGGTCGACCGTCATACGCCGATCACCCGCGCGACCCAGGCGGATATCGGCATTGCCGGTCTAACGGGTACTGCGAATATCGAACTGAAGGGTTCGGACATAAAGGAGCCCAGCCTTCTGGATGAGGCCGAGGAGAGCGGAACGGTTGCCGAAATCACCGCCAATCCGTCTGCGGTGACCAACCTGCTGCAGACAGCGCAGAACATCTTCAAGCGCGCCGATACTGTGCTTTCGCAGGTGGAAGGATTCGTTGCCGAAGTGCGCGGACCTTTGACGCAGACGGTGACGAACGCCCAGAAATTTTCCGACGGTCTGGCTCGGAATGCCGACGGCATCGAGAAATTCCTGGCAAGCGTCAGCTCCCTCGCAGATGAATTGGCGGGGGTTTCGGGCAAGCTGGATGGCACGCTGGATGCCGCGGAAAAGCTGCTGAACTCGGTCGACCGCGACAAGGTCGCGTCCATCGTCAGCAATATCGAGACCTTCACCAAGAGGCTTGGCGAAAGCAGCGATGATCTGGAAAGGATCATCGCCAGCGTGGAGACGACCGTCAAATCTGTGAATAACTTCTCCGAAAAAGCGAGCGACACGCTGGGCAAGGTGGACCGTGTCGTGGAGGCGGTCGATCCATCGACTGTTCGCACCGCTCTCGACAATATCAAGGAGGCGAGCCAGACGGCCAATCGCGCCGCCGCCGACGTGGCTAAGGTGACCGAAAAGGTCGGCGATCGCGCCGAGGATATCGACCAGATCATTGTGGACGCCAAGCAACTCGCCCAAAGGCTCAACCAGGCGTCGGTCAGAATCGATGGCGTTCTGGCAAAAGTCGACGGCTTGCTTGGCTCAGGCGAGGCGCAGGGCGTCATGACCGAGGCCACGAGCACCCTGAAGGCCTTCCGTCAGGTCGCGGATACCCTCAATTCGCGGCTCGGCACGATCACCGACGGCTTTGCCCGCTTCTCCACTCAGGGTCTTCGCGAGGTCGAAGCATTGGCGCGAGACGGCCGCCGCTCGATAGGCCGCATCGAGGAAGCGATCAGCGATTTTGAACGCAATCCGCAACGGATAATAAGCGGTGGAGCAGGGGAAGTTCGCCAGTATGACGGCCGGGCCAGGCGTTGACATTGGTGGCGGCGGGCTCCAAGACCATTCCATCGCGTGATGCGGACGAGTCGATTTGCTCTTCGAAATTTGCGCATAATCGAGGTTCTGGAGCGGCCTTGGCGCGTCTGAGGGGATGGCTGCGCTCTGACAAGGGTGGAATATTGCGTCCAGTGTCTCCGGGGATCAGCACGTGAGATTTGGTGGGTTTTCCGGTGGGACAGCATTGCTGACCCTCATCCTCGCGGGCTGCGCTGCGCTGCCCGGCGGCGGGCCCGCGCCGCTTGACACTTATGAATTGTCAGCGCCTTCGCCTGACCGAGGACGCAGCCGGCGGGGCACACAGATACTGATTGCCGAACCGTCCGCTTTGAAGATTCTAGACGGCGAGAGCGTCGTCATCGAACCGTCTCCAGGCGTCATACAGTTCCTCAAGGGCGCGCAATGGGCCGACCGCCTGCCGAAGGTCGTACAGGCGCGCCTCGCTGAAACGTTCCAGCAGTCCGGTAATTTCGGTGGCGTCGGCAAGCCGGGCGAGGGCCTCGCCATCGACTATCAGGTGATCGCTGAAATCCGCACCTTCGGTGTGCGCCTGGGGCAGGGCGACCGCGCTGACGTCGAGATATTCGTGAAAGTTCTGAACGACCGTAATGGCGTCGTCCGTGCCTCTCGCACCTTCGAGGCCAGCGTGCCGGTCGGCGGCGGCAGCGGCAATGACGCTTATATCAGGGCGCTCGACGTTGCCTTCGGCGAAGTCGCGAATGAAATTGTTCGCTGGTCGGCGTCCGTGATGTAGGAACGGCAAAGAGACCGTCCCTCATTCAGAGCGAGGCCCGGCACTGGCGAAATAATCCGGGCGGCTTCCCCGTGCCTTTTGGTGATCTCGCGACCACCCACCGCTTAAAGGCGGTTCTGATTTCGACGGAATCGGAACCGCCCTAACTCTTTGTTTTTTACGAAATTCTGAAAGGAAAACCGATTCTCCTAGAGCGTTTCACGTTTTGACGGAAGCATACCCTGCGTTTGCGAAGTAGCTGTCGCGTTCGCGGGGCTCGATTGTTGCGACCAGGTGACCGATGTGGCGCCAGGTTTCCTCGACGGTGCGCTTCTGCGCGTCTCGCATCCAATGCTTGATCTTGGCGAAGGCCTGCTCGATCGGGTTGAGGTCGGGCGAGTAGGGCGGCAGGTACCAGAGCCTCGCACCGGCGGCGCGGATCATCTTCCGGATGGCGGCCGACTTGTGCGAGCCGAGATTGTCCATCACGATGATGTCGCCGGGCTCGAGCACGGGCACGAGCTGCTGCTCGACATAGGCACGAAAGCATTCACCGTTGATCGGGCCGTCGAAGACACACGGAGCGGCAAGCCGGTCGCAGCGCAGCGCGCCGAGGAAGGTCAGCGTGCGCCAGCGGCCGTGCGGGGCAAGGCCGCGTAGGCGCTTGCCTTTCGCTCCCCAGCCGCGCAGCGGAGCCATGTTGGTCTTGATCCAGGTCTCGTCGATGAAGACCAGTCGCCGCGGATCGAGGCCGGCTTGCCAGGATCGCCAACGCTGCCGTCTGCGGGCAATGTCGGCGCGGGCCTGCTCAAGGGCGAACAGCGTTTTTTTTGAACCGCAGTCCCTCGCGCCGCAGAAACAGCCATACCGCATTGTGCGAGACCTTCACCCCGCGACCCGCCAGTTCGTCCTTCAGACGATGAAGCGACAGGTGCGGGGTCTGATTGATCCGCTCCACGATGAACGCCCGATGCGGCTCAAGCACACGCTTGCGATGCCCGCCCATCTTGCCCGGCGCGACAGACCCGCTCGCACGGTAGCGCTGAGACCACTTCACCGCCGACGAGACGGCAATGCCGAAACGAGCCGCCACCGACCGGCAGCTCTCGCCAGCCACAACTGCCGCCACAACACGCTCACGAAGGTCGTTGGAAAGAGGTCGGGTCATCAGATGCTGGCCTCCACTCCAGCCAGCATCTTGAATCACAAATCCCGCCAGACCGGAATCCCCTTCGATTCAATCAATCTGTGAAACGCTCTAATGGACAACCGGCTCCCACTTATTCTTGGAATTGCCCAGGCGCGCGCTACTTCAATCTGCCGCTCGCGTGAGCCAGCATCGTGTAGACTTTGCCGGTGTCTGACGTGAGATAGGTCTGCGCCATGACGTTATCGTGGTCGTTGCGTGCGACATCCTTCAGAAGCTTCTCGAAATCGTCGCAGTAGCGGTCGACCGCGGCCTTGAACTCGGCGTCGGTCTGATATTTGCGGCGAATCTCGTCGAAGGTTTGCTGACCCTTGAGCGTGTAGAGACGGCGCGTAAACACGTCGCGCTCGCCACGGCGGTAGCGATCCCACAATTCGACCGACGCTTCATGGTCGATGGCGCGGGCGATGTCGACCGAGAGCGAATTCAGCGACTCGACCACATGCAGCGGTGAGCGTTGGTTGGAAGCTGGCCGCGGAGCCTCGGCCGGCTTCGTCTTGTGTTCGTCCCGCGATGCATTGGTGAGCAGATCGCTCATCCAGCCGCCGGGACGCTGCCCGCTGCTCTGTTGCGGACGTTCAGGCTCTACCGTGTCGCGAAGCTCCGGGCGGCGCGCCGGCTCGCTTGGCCGGACTTGCGGCGCAGGCGTCCGCGCGTTCGGTCTTTCGGAGACGTCTACCGTTCGGCCAGAACGTGTAATGATTTCAGATAGTTCCTTCAACGCGTTGATCTGCTCGGTGACGGCATGACGGATGGCGGTGGTCGATTCCTTTGCCTCGACCGGCATCTCGAGAACGCCTTTCTTGAGCTCGGCTCTGGTCTGCTCCAGTTCCTGGCGAATTTCGCCCGCCGTGCGCCGCATCTCTCCCGTCGCGTTGGCGAAGCGCTCTGTGGCCGTTTCGACGACTTCCGAAATCGCGGTGCGGATCTGGTCGGTCGAATGGCGGGCACGCCCTTCAGCGCCTTCAAGCGCGCGGCCGATAATGTTCTCGAAAGACTTCATCATGCGCTCGATGTCCTCGGACTTCTTAACCAATCCGACGGCCAGTTCCTCAAGCGCTCCCTGGCGTTCGTCGAGTGTCGACGCAAGGTTTGTCTGAGCAGAACCGAGCAGGTCGGACGCGCTGGACAAAAGCTTGCTGTGGTCGTCGAAGCGGCTGGCGATGGCAGCGATATCCTTCAAGGTGGAGGACGACAGGTCGGTCAGCCGGCCAGCATTGGCGTCGATCAGACGAGCCGAGCTGGCGAAGGTTTGAGCAGCCTTTTCCGTCGTCACGGCGAAGCTCTGTGTCGTGGAAGCGAGCCGCTCGTCGACGCCGCTGAGGTTCTCCGACGTTTTCTCGATCAGTTCGCTCAGCTTCGTGTTGGAAGCCGACAGGCGGTCGATCAGATCGTTGACACCTTCCGTCAGGCTCGATTTTGCGCCCTCGACGACAGTGAGCGTTTCGGCGGTGCGGCTGGCCAGCGCGTTGACCAGCGCGGCATTTTCCGCGCGCAGGCGTTCCGTTGCGCGCTGCGTCGCGTCTTCGAGGCTTTTCTGGAGCTCGCCCCCGCTTTCCGCGAAACGATCCACCAATGGCTTGGCCGTTTCGTCGAGGATTTTCGAAATCTCGGCAGAGCGGCTGGCCAGCATGGCGTTCAGTTCGCGCGTATTTTCGCCGATCGATTTCGCGGCTTCGTTGGTCCGCTGGCTGATGTGCTGGCCAACTGCGGCGAAAGTGTCCGCGATGACGTTGGCGCGCTGCATCAGCCGTGTTTCGCTTTCCGTAACCTGCTCGTTGAGCTTCTGGCCGATGCCGTGCGCGCTGGCGGAGAGACGGTTCTCGACCTCCGTCGCATGGCCTGCCACGCGGGCGGCGACCGAGTCCGCACTGGCCGCAAGCCTGTCGTCGAGCGAGGCGAGCGTTTCGGCAATGACCCGCGCACGAGCATCGAGTTCGGCGGACGTCTGGTGCGTCCTCGCGATTATGCGCTGCTCGGTCTCATCGAATACGTTCGCGATGCCCGCAGCGCGCGCCGTGATGGCGGAAGCGGTGTCACCGACCCGGGCGGCAAGCTGCTGGTCCGCGACCTCGAATGCGCGGGCGAGTTCCGCCGCGCGAGCTTGCAGAGTGTCGGCGGTTTCGTTGACGCGCGCAGCAAGGCGCATGTCGGCGTCGTCGAACGACCGGGCGATTTCGGCGGCGCGCGCCTGCAACGCGTCGGCTGTTTCTCCTGCACGTGCGGAAAGGCGTTGATCGGCATCATTGAAGGAATGCACGATCTCTGCAGCCTTGGACACGATCGATGCCGCCGCTTCCGTAGCTCTTGTGGCGATGAAGCCGGCGGTTTCCTCGGCGCGGCTCGCCAGATGGCGGTCGGCATCCTCGAAGACACGCGCGATGTCCTGAGCGCGCGCCTGCAGAGCTTCTGTGGTTTGTTCGACGCGTGCGCCAAGCAGCTTGTCGACGTCGTTGAACGAGCGCGCGATTTCGGACGCCCGAGCGACGATCGAATCTGTTGCATCCGTAGCTCTTGTGGCGATGAAGCCGGCGGTTTCCTCGGCGCGGCTCGCCAGATGGCGGTCGGCATCCTCGAAGACACGCGCGATGTCCTGAGCGCGCGCCTGCAGAGCTTCTGTGGTTTGTTCGACGCGTGCGCCAAGCAGCTTGTCGACGTCGTTGAACGAGCGCGTGATTTCGGAGGCCCGAGTGACGATCGAATCTGCCGCTTCGGATGCGCGGGCAGAGATAAGAGAGGCGGTCTCTTCCGAGCGCTCGGCGAGGCGGCGTTCGGCATCGTCAAAGGTGCGCGCTATATCGTCCGCGCGAGTGGAAAGGATGTTCGCGGTCTCTTCCGCACGTGCGACCAGTATCCCGGCCGTATCCTCGGCCCGTGCTGAGAGCCGTTCGTCGGCCGTGTCGAAAGCCCGGACAACAGTATCGGCGCGCGCGGCGATCGCCTCGGCGGTTTCGTCCACACGAGCCACGAGGCGGCGGTCGGCTTCCTCGAAGGTCCGCGTAACGTCAGCCACACGGTTGATCAACGAACCTGTCGATTCCAGTGCGCGAGCGGAAAGGCGAGCATCCGCCTCGTCGAACGTGCGGGCGATTTCCGCGGCGCGCCCTGACAGGGCCTCGGCCGCCTGTTCAGCCCGCTTCGCGATCCGTTCGTCGGCGTCGGTGAACGCCTTGCCAGCCTCTTCGCTGAGCGCCGATGTGATGGCCAGCACCTTGTCGCGCAATGCTCCCGCAACCGTGGTTGCGCTTTTTTCAAGCACACCGCGCACATTGTCGATACCAGTCGCAAGAGCGCGTTCCATTGTGCCGGTTCGTTCCTCGATGACTCCGGTCTGGCGACGGAATGCTTCTTCGATCTTCTCGACATCGGCAGACAACGCCTCGGATATATCGGCCCGGCGGTCAGCAAGGGTCTGGATGTGCGCGGTGACCACATTTTCAATGTCGGCCCGCGTCTCTCCCAGCCGGCGCATATCGTCTGCGAGCGCCTGTGTGAGCATGGTGCGGCCTTCGGCAAGCTTGCCGACATGGCCGGCGACCGTCTCGTCGATTGTCGTCCGGGTGTCGGCCAGCTTTTGCAGGTCCTCTTCCAGAGCGCGCGTGAGGATGTTGCGGCCTTGGGCAAGTTTCTCGACCTGGCCAGCGACGATATTGTCGATGCCTGCCCGGCTTTCGTTGAGTTTGTTGAGGTCTTCCTCAAGCGCGCGAGAAAGAATGTTGCGGCCCTCGGCCAGCTTCTCGACCTGTCCCGCGACAATGTTCTCGATCCCGGCACGGCTCTCATCGACCTTCTTGAGGTCGGCTTCGAGCGCGCGGCTCAGGATGTCGCGGCCGTCCGCGAGTTTGGCGACGTGCGCTGTAATCGTCTCGTCAATGGCGCCACGGGTCTGCCCCAACTTTTGCAGATCGTCGCTGAGGGCTCGTGCAAGGGCGCTGCGGCCGGCATCCAGCCGTTCCAGTTGCTCGCCTAGTTCTGCGTCGATGGTCGCGCGATGCTCGGTGACCTTGCGGAGGTCGTCCTCCATCGCCCGGGAAAGAAGATTGCGGCCGTCGGCGAGCTTTTCGATGTGCGAACTAACGGCCAGGTCGATCTCGGCACGGCTATCGGCGAATTTCTGAAGGTCGTCCTGAAGCGCAATCACCATATGATCCCGGCTTTCGGCGAGGCGGCGGGAATGGTTTTCCACAGCAGCGTCCACACCGGCGCGGGCATCGGCAAGCTTTGCGATGTCTGCGTCGAAGGCGTGGGCTATCTGGTAGCGGCTGGCTTCCAGCCGGTCGGCGAATTCGGAGGCGCGCGCCTCCAGCATAGTCGACGTGGACATCACGATCTCGGCCATCTCCGCGCCGATCTTCGCCTTACCCTCGTCGATCATGACCGAGAGGTTCTGCTTTCCGTCCGTAAAGCTCGTCGCGATCTCTCTCGCGCGCTCGACCAGTGTTTCGTTGATCTGGCGTGCGCGTGCCTCGAGCGCGGCATTGAGCCGCTGCGTGCCAGTATCGAGCGCTTCGGCGCGTGTCTGGAACTCGCCGATCAATGTCTGGCCGCGCACCGCGAGCGTCTGCTCGATGCTCTTCAGCCGCGTTTCCAATTCCGAGTTGAGGTTCTGGGTGGTGTTGCCGAGGAGCGAAACCATACCCGTCGTCCGCTCGTCGAGCATCTGCGAAAGCGAACGCGTGACGTCGTCGGTGCTTTGGGTGAGGGACGCGATCCGCGTGTCGAGGAGGCTCGCGAAGGCTTCGCCGGAAGTCGTGATACGGTTTGAGATTGCGTCGAGCCGCTGATCGATCGAGTCATTGATCGATGCGCCGCTATGAATGATGCGGTCGATCAGAGTGTCGCCCGACCCGGTGATCGTCATCGAAAGGTTCGTGGACGCCGCGGAAATACTGTCGCGGATCATATCGCTTGCCGAACCAAGTTCCTCACGCAGCGTCTCGTGCGCGCCGGAGATCGAGGAGCGGACACGCTCGGCGTGACTGATCAGCGCGTCGCGCTCGCTGCCCAGACCGTCCACCAGTGTCCGGATGCGCATTTCATTTTGGGAATAGGCGCGCTCCAGTTCGTTGACTTCCGTATGAACGAGCGTTTCGAGCTCGACGGCGCGCGCGAGCGTGCGTTCTATGCCTTCGCCCATCGCCGCGACCTCGCGGCGCACCGCCTGACCGACCATCATCACGCGGTCTTGGGCCATGCTTTCCGGTTCGGCTAACCGGAAGGCGAGTTCCGCCATCGATTGCGCGGCCAGCCGCATTTCCTGGGCACGGCGCATCATTGCGGCGAAAGCCCAGAACATGATGACGGGAACCACGATGCCAAGGGCCACCAGAATGAGATAAGGCCGGGCAGCCAACTCCTGCCCGGTGCGCAACTGCCAAATACCAGGTCCAAACAACAGGTGGGTAAGCAGCAGACCGCCCGCGATCCACGCGACCGAAAGCAGCGCCGCCGTCCAGTAGATACCTCTGGACGAACGGCGGTTGAGACCGCTCAGCGCGGCACGGAAGTCGCGTTGCCGGTCGTCGTTAGCCGGAGAGAACGTTGTCTGCGGCTGGCCTATGGGATCGTCGGCCGGCCGCAGGCCCATGGGCATGTGCTTCGGCTCCAGATCGGGATCCGCTGGAGCAAACTTGGGCTGGGGCATCGCCTCGATTTTCGCCGGCTCGGCCTTCTCGGTCGCCTCGCCATTGCCATTGCCATTGCGGCTTTCGCGGGCGAGCTCATCCGCGGCCTGCGAAATCTGCGCTTCGAGGTCTTCCATCGAGGCCACATTGTCGAGATTAACTACCAGGTCGTCCGTCAGATCGATGTCGAGCGCCTTTTCAAGCTCCTTAGCAACGTCGCTGTCGAGAGCCTGTGTCGTCGTTGTATTCCGAGCCATGCCGCCGTTACCCTGTACATAAAAGCGCGGCCAAACCAGACTACTGGTTCCTCGTTGACCGCGCGCGTGGCCTACTAGGTCTGACGTATCGTAGTGGGACGCCTCGGTAAAGGGAACCCGCCTTGGCGCGCATGCGTAAAAGTTTAAACATAAGGTTAACGCCTCCCGCCTTCCGTTGCTTTTTCCGCGCTTTCCGCCGGTTTTCTCCTGCGGCGCGCGTTAACCCGTTATCCACACCATTGTCGGAGCATCGGCATCTGACACCACCTATGCAAGGAGTGTGGTTCGATGCAAAATCCGGCGCCAGCGGTATTCGATCGGCCGGGAGGTGAAGCGTCCCAAGCATCGCAACGACGTCCGATCGACCTCGGCCATCTCGCCTGCCAGACGCTTGGCGACCGCGCGGTCGAAGAGGAAGTGCTTGCGACATTCGCTCACCAGGCGATGCTTGTTCGTGACAGAATTTTCGATGCCGATACAGGCGAACGCCTCCATCTCGTGCATAATCTGAAGGGTTCGGCCCGCAGCATCGGAGCATTTGCGCTCGCCGACTGCGCAAGCGATATCGAGGATCATCCGGATGACCGGAACGCCTTCCAGCGCATCGCTGACGCGATCGACCAAGTGAGCGACTTCATAGCCACGATAAGCCGCTGAGGGCGCCTTCAACTCCATTCCCAACAAATCGCCATCGGGCGGCGCTTTTCAGCCGCAGTTGACTTGCGCGCCGGAGCGATTATCTCGGCGAGGACTTTCCCGGACAGGTGCTTTTGAGGCCCCGCATGACCAAGCTTTCCTACATCACCTTTGACGGCACGCGTTTCGACATCGATGCCGAAAATGGCTCGACGGTGATGGAAAACGCCATCCGCAATGCCGTGCCCGGCATCGAAGCCGAATGCGGCGGCGCATGCGCATGCGCAACATGCCACGTTTATGTCGATGAGGAATGGACCGAGGTCGTCGGTGAACCGGAGCCGATGGAAGAGGACATGCTGGACTTCGCTTTCGACGTGCGGCCGAATTCGCGGCTTTCATGTCAGATCAAGGTGCGCGATGAACTCGACGGCCTGGTCGTTACGGTTCCGGAGCGCCAAGGCTAGCAATTACAGGAAAAGTGGGAACCGGTTTTCCGTCCGGAATTGCGGAAAGAAAATACGTAGAGCGGATCACCAATTCCGCGAAACGGTGTGGAACGAATTTGACATTCGCGTCCCATTTGACATCACGCGTTTATTGCGAATGTCAAATTCAAAGTTCCGCTAAAATCATATGTTTGCTAGCGGTCCTTTGATTTAACATTCGCCTGGATGGCCTGTATCAATGGGATGCGAATGTTAAATCCGACACTAGTCATCGTCCTTTCCGCCGGCAGTCCACGGCAGGTTCTGGAAATCCAAGGCCTATTCTGAAAGACTGGCGTGTGCCGCTTGTGGATGGACGTTATGAACATGACTGCCAGCAAGACTGACGTCGTTATTATCGGAGCGGGTCCGGTGGGCCTGTTCGCGGTATTCGAACTCGGTCTGTTCGACATGAAATGCCATCTGATCGACATTCTCGACCGACCGGGCGGGCAATGCGCGGAACTCTATCCGGAGAAACCGATCTACGACATTCCGGCGTGGCCAAAGATCTCCGCGCAGGGCCTTGTCGACCAACTGATGGAGCAAATCGCCCCGTTCCATCCGAAGTTTACCTATAACCGCATGGTCTTCGGCCTTGAAAGGCTTGACGATGGCAGCTTCCGTGTGACGACGGACGAAAACGAGGTGATCGAGGCGAAGGTTGTCGTCATCGCCGCGGGCGGCGGTTCGTTCCAGCCCAAGCGCCCCCCAATACCGGGTATCGAGGCCTATGAAGGCACCAGCGTCTCATACTCGGTCCGTCGCATGGACGATTTCCGCGGGCACGACCTGCTGATCGTTGGCGGCGGCGATTCCGCGCTCGACTGGACAATCAATCTTCAGCCGGTGGCCAAGAGCGTTACTCTGGTCCATCGCCGCGCCGAGTTTCGGGCCGCGCCGGACAGCGTGAACAAGATGTTTGCGATGCAGGAAAAAAAGCAACTCGAGTTCCAGATCGGGCAGGTTATCGGCTTGAAAGGCGAGGGCGGCCAACTCAAGTCCGCCGTCATTAAAGGGCCGGACGGTGACATAGAAGTCGCCTGCACCCGCATGCTGCCCTTCTTTGGACTGACCATGAAGCTCGGTCCGGTCGCCGACTGGGGGCTGAACCTCCATGAGAATGTGATCCCGGTCGACACCGAGAAATTCGAGACATCGGTGCCAGGCATATTCGCGATCGGCGATATTAACTGGTATCCCGGCAAGCTGAAGCTGATCCTCTCCGGCTTTCATGAGGCCGCTCTAATGGCGCAGGCCGCCAAGCGCATCGTCAGTCCGGGCGAGCGCATCGTCTTTCAATATACGACGTCATCGACCAGCCTGCAGAAGAAGCTGGGTGTGACGTAATTTGACGATTTGGCAATTATTACAGTATGTTACATGAGTACCGTAAACTATCACTTGCGCTAACGGATGGTGCGGGATATACTTCCCTCCATCGGCGTGGATACAGCGATGGGCTAGCCTGGCGGCGCTTGGCCGTTTTCTATCCGCTCCAACCGATATCGCAGCAGCCGGATGATACGGCTTTCGAAATTGATGCCTTCAATCCGGTCGAATTCGTCCTGAGCGCGATCGTGCAGTGCCAGTATCCTTTCGGACACGGCTTTCGCTTTGGCGGCGGCGACCTTGCAGTTCCGCTGCCGTCCTATGCCTCTCAGCGCGACTTCCATATCGCGGGCATGATTCTTGGCGATCACGACATGGCTTTCTTCGTGCCGTTTTATGTCAGCGGAAAGCGTGTCCCAGATGAGTTTCGTATCGCCGTCCGCTTTTGCTCGCTGACGCCAGCGGGGCAGGATCATTTTGGCCTGAACATTTACGGAAACTTTGACGATCGTGCAGCCGCCACTGCCGTCGGCATAGGCGATGCGCGTGGTAAATTCCATTTGCGTCGCGCCTGGATGGCGCTTTCCCGTGTTCCTGAGTTGCGGGCCGCGCCGGATCAGTTCCTTCTCGATTTCCTCCAGCGTCCTGCCGCCGATCGAAAAGTAACTGTAGGTCTTGCTCACGCTCGCGGCGCCGGCGGGGAAAGACAGGCCGGCGACAGCGAGAACACTCAAGATGATTTTCTTCATTGCATGGCCTCACCCGCAGCTTGCTCTAGCGTGGAGAGACACGCAACGGAAAACATCGCTTCCTATCCTTGAGCGGCGATGATTACCGAAGGCCACAAAAGACATTGCTTTTCGGGCTAGGGCGCAGCACAAACCGCGCAGAGCCTCGAACATGCGGACGGCGATGAGAATCAGACGATGGCAACTGGCGCATGGACGCCACCTCGATCTCGGCCCGAAAGCGCTGGTGATGGGGATTCTCAACGTCACGCCGGATAGCTTTTCCGACGGCGGCCGGTTCGATACTGCGGAGCGGGCGCTCGATCAGGCTGCTCTCATGGTGGAGCAGGGCGCGGTCATCGTCGATGTCGGCGGTAAATCGACACGGCCGGGCGCGACAGCGGTGTCGGCGAGGGAAGAACAACGCCGGATCCTCCCGGTCATCGAAACCTTGTCGACGACAGGAAGGGCCTTGATTTCGGTCGATACGTATCGCGAGGAAACAGCGCGCCTCGCGGTTGCCGCCGGTGCACATATCGTCAACGACGTGCATGGACTCCAGCGCGAGCCGGGAATTGCGAGACTTGCGGCGGAAACCGGTGCGGGCCTGGTCATCATGCACACCGGCCGCGATCGCGAGAAGCTTCCTGACGTCATCGCCGACCAGTTTCTCTTCCTCGAAAAATCGCTGGAGATTGCGCGCGATGCTGGCGTGGGCGATAACCAGATCGTGCTTGACCCGGGTTTCGGCTTTGCCAAGGATCCCGAGGAAAACCTTCAGCTCATGGCTCGGTTCGAGGAGCTGCATGCGCTCGGCCATCCCTGGCTTGTCGGAACCTCGCGCAAGCGCATGGTCGGGCACATAACCGGGCGCGATCCCGACACCCGCGATCCGGGCACGGCGGCAACCAGCGTCATCCTTCGCGTGAAGGGAGCTGATTTGTTTCGGGTCCACAATGTTGCGATGAACGTGGATGCGCTGGTTTTTGCCGATGCTATGCTCGAACGGCAAAGCAGCAGAAAATCTTGAGGAAGAAACTTGCTGAACCGACTGAACAAAAAGGTTTTCCTAGCTGTTGCACAGCGAGAGCGAAGGCGAGTTTCGGTGCCTAATCGCCTCGAAACCGCTTTTCTCAGCCTCGGGGGTAATCTTGGCGAGCCCGCCAAGTCGATGGCGGCCGCACTGCAGATCATCGACGCGGACCTGGATACCGATGTGGTCGCGGTTTCCTCGCTCTATCGAACGCCGCCTTGGGGCAAAACCGATCAGCCGCACTTCCTGAACGCTGCCGCCGAAATTCGAACGAGGCTGTCACCCCGCGGGCTCCTCGATCTCTGCCTCGATGCCGAGCACAAATTGAAGCGTGTGCGCGGGGAACGCTGGGGACCGCGCCTGATCGACATGGACATTCTGACGTTCGGCGATCGGGCGGTGGACGAGGCTGGCCTCGTTCTGCCGCATCCACGGATGCTGGAACGCGCCTTCGTGCTGGTGCCGCTGGCTGAAATCGCGCCGGATTTGAAGCTCAGCGGCGTGTCTATTGCAGACCGCCTCACGACGCTCGATGCAAGCGGGATCGAAAAGCTGCCTCACAGAGACTGGTGGCGTTCGTGACGGCCGATACGGGCACGTCAAGGTCTAGAGTCCGATGATCTTACGTTGAAGCGTATCCTGCATTGACGAAGTAGTTTCTGCGTTCGTCTGGTTGGAAGCGTTTGAGCAGGTTTCCTGCGGCTTTCCATGTTGCCTCGATGGTTCGTGCGGCGGCGGCACGCATGAGTTGCTTGAGCTTGGCAAAGACCTGTTCGATCGGATTGAGATCGGGGCTGTAGGGCGGTAGGAAGAAGAGCTTGGCTCCGGCCCTCCGGATCGCTTCTCGCACCGGCTGTCCTTTGTGGGAGCCGAGATTGTCCAGGATGACGATGTCGCCGGGCACGAGCGTCGGAACGAGAACCTGTTCGACATAAGCAGTGAAGCTTCGCCCATTGATGGGGCCGTCGAACACGCACGGCGCATCGATGCGGTCGCAGCGCAGCGCGGCGATCAGGGTCAGCGTTTTCCAGTGCCCGTGCGGGACCCGTGCCTGCAGCCTTTGGCCGCGCGGTGGCAATGCGGCGGGCGCACAGGCCGAAGCGCTGACCGCTGGGTCTCCGGTGCTTCACATTACCACCCAGGTCGATCTTGAATTTGCCGATCGCGACCGGGCAGCGATCCACGATGTACCGCGCCAACCCGAAATGCTGCGGGGCGTCTCCAAGGCGGTCTATCGCATGTGGGACGCCAACAATGCTTTCGGGATCCTCACCGCTGCCGTGTCAGCCGCGCTTTCGGCTCCAACCGGTCCGGTCAGTCTCGAGATTCCGGTAGATGTCCAGCGCGGTCCCGCCTATGCCAATGCGCGCGTCCACGCTCCGCATGCTGCCCGCCCAACGGCTCCGGATACGGTCGTCGATGAGATCGCCGAACTGGTGAAGGCGGCAAAGCGGCCCCTGCTTTGGCTTGGCGGTGGCGCTCGTGGGGCCGGTAAGGAAGCGACCGAACTGCTGCGCCGGGGATTTGGTGTCGTCTCCTCGACCAATGGCCGTGCGGTGGTATCGGAGGAAGAGACCGCCACACTCGGTGCGTTCAACATGACGCCTGAGGCGGTCGAACTGTACAACAAGTGCGACCTGATGATTGTTGTCGGCTCCCGCTTGCGCGGCAACGAAACCCGCAACAACAAGATGCCGTTACCTCGTCCGCTGGTCCAGATCGACGCCGATGCGGCGCAAGGCGGACGCAACTATCCTGTCGAGGTCTTCGCCCATGGCGATGCCGCCGACACCTTGTCGCGTCTGCTCGAACGGTTGCCGAAGAAGCTCGCAACCGATCCGAACCTTCCGTTTGACATCGCGCGCGTCCGTGCCCAGGCGGAAGGGCGCATGCGCGATGTGTTGGGTCCTTACCGCGTGGTGGCCGATACGCTCGCTGAGCGGATTTCAGCAGGCGGCCATCCTTGGGTGCGGGACGTCACGATCTCCAACTCTACCTTCGGCAATCGCTATGTTCGCATAAGCGATCCGCGCCACGGCGTTCACGCGCTTGGCGGAGGCATCGGACAGGGGATTGCCATGGGCGTGGGCGCAGCGCTCGGTTCAAGGAACGCCAAGGTCGTGACGCTCCTCGGCGATGGCGGCGCGATGCTTGGTCTTGCTGAGATGATCACCGCGGTCGATGAAAAAGCGCCCCTTGTCTATCTCCTGATGAACGACAAGGCCTATGGTGTCATCCAGAACATCCAGGATGCTCAGTATGGCAGCCGGCGTTATTACTCGGCGATTGCGGTTCCGAACTTTGCCGAGTTCTGCAAATCGATCGGCATGCCGCATCGTCTCATCGGCGACCTTGGGGATTTCGCGACAGTATTCGACGAGGCGCTGGCTAGTGACGGTCCGCAGGTCATTGAAGTGGATATGTGCGCCATTGGCCCGTTTGCCGAGGCCTTCTCCGGCCCGCCGGCGGGTGCGGCCGGCAACGCGGAGTAGCTGGCCATGCGTCTCGGCCTGATCGGATTTGGCAATATTGCCACGACCTTGCTTCAGCAGATTCCTTCCAATCTGGAGGAACCGCTGGAACATCTCTGCGTGCTTTGCCTGCCGGAGATGATGGAAGATACCAGGGCCTCGCTGGCCCGGGACTTTTTCGGCCTGGCCGACTCGGTAGAGGCCGTGTCCGACGCCAAAGCGCTGCTTGCCGCCAAACCCGATCTGGTGGTCGAATGCGCGGGACATGGCGCAGTGCAGGCCCATGTGCTGCCCGCGCTGCGTGCCGGTGTCGACGTAATCGTTGTTTCGATCGGCGCTTTGGCGGACGCTCAGCTTGAGGCCGCGTTGCGCGCGGCCGCCGCTGCCGGCAAAGCCAGGCTCGTGCTGCCCGCAGGGGCGGTTGGCGGGATTGATCTGTTGTCGGCGCTGAGGGCGGCCGGTGGTCTGCAGGTTACCTATCGCGGCACCAAGCCACCGATGGCCTGGCTCGGCACTCCGGCCGAAGCGTCGCTCGACCTGAAAGCCGTCACGGAAGCAAAGGTCTTCTTCACCGGCACTGCGCGGGAGGCCGCGACTGCGTTCCCGAAGAACGCGAATGTCGCCGCCACGCTGGCGCTCTCCGGTGCGGGTTTCGAAGCGACAAGGGTCGAGCTCGTCGCCGACCCTGCTGCGCCTGGCAATGTGCACGAATATTCCGTGACGTCGCCCCTGGCCAATTACTCGATGCGAATCGAGAACCTGCCGTCCGCTGGCAATGTGAAGACATCGGTTTCCACGATCTACAGCGTGCTCAGGGAAATCCGCAACCGCATCGGTCCGGTGGCAATTTGAGATGGGGGCATCCATGATTGAAATGCCGAAAGGCGCTCTCTTCGTCGGAGGAGAATGGGAAGAAGGATCCGGTGCCGAGATCGTGTCGACTTTCCCGGCCGACGGTACCGTGAACCGGGTTCTACGCGGTGCGTCCGAGGCCGATGGTCTTCGCGCGATCGAGCGCGCGAAGAAGGCGCAATCCGATCCGGCCTGGCGCAATCTGAGGCCGCACGAGCGCGCCAGGTTTCTCTACGCTATCGCCGCCGGCATCGAAGCCAGTGTCGAGCGTATTTCCTACATACAAACCCGCGACACGGGCAAAACCCTGCGGGAAACCCGGGCCTTGGCGGCTTCCGCCGCCGCGACCTTCCGCTATTTCGCGGCAGTCCTTGAAACAGACGACGATACGCTGACGGCACAGCGCGGAGATGCGCTCACGATGTCCGTCCACGAGCCGCTCGGCCTGATCGGTGCGATCACGCCGTGGAACTCGCCGATCGCGTCCGATGCGCAAAAGGTTGCACCTGCGCTGGCAGCCGGCAACGCGGTGCTTCTGAAACCAGCTTCCTGGTCGCCTTTGGTGTCGCTCGAACTCGCGCGCATCGTCGAAGAGACAGGATTGCCGAAAGGTCTGTTCTCCGTCCTGCCGGGTTCGGGTCGCGAGATCGGCAATCTGCTGGTCGAACATCCGGACATCGCCAAGATCAGCTTCACCGGTGGCACAGTTACCGGCAGGGCTCTCGCATTGAGGGCCGCGCAGAAGCTGATGCCGGTGTCGCTGGAACTCGGCGGCAAATCGCCGACGATTGTCTTTGCCGATGCCGATATCGAGCAGGCCATCGCCGGGGTGCTGTACGGCATCTTCTCGTCGACTGGCCAAAGCTGCATCGCCGGCGCGCGACTCTTCGTCGAGCGGCCCATTTACGCCGAATTTGTCGAGCGGCTTGTCGCGGCGACCCGGCGTCTCAAGGTCGGCCATCCTTTCGATCCCCATACCCAGGTGGCGCCGCTCGTGCATTTCGATCATCGCGAAAGCGTTGACAAGCACGTGAGACTGGCCATCGGGGAGGGCGCAAACCTGCTCTGTGGCGGCGATGCGCCTTCGGGGGGCCGAGTTCGATGCGGGGGCTTACTATCTGCCCACGATCCTGTCGCGTGTGTCCAACACGGCGCGCATCTGCCGCGAGGAAGTCTTCGGACCGGTTCTGGTTGTCCTGCCCTTTGATGACGAGGCGGACGTGGTCGCGATGTCCAACGACAACGACTATGGCCTTGCATGCGGAATCTGGACCCGCGATTTCCCCAAAAGCTGGCGGGTCGGCCGCGCGATCAGGGCAGGCACCGTCTGGGTCAACACCTACAAGCAGTTTTCTATTTCGACACCGTTTGGCGGCGACAAGGAAAGCGGCATGGGACGTGAAAAGGGCCGTCAGGGCATCCGCGCCTATATGGCGCAGAAGTCGATCTACACCGACATTTCAGGCAGGCCGCTGCCTTGGGCTTTTGGGAGCGTTGCGGCATGACGGGCTCGGTTGCAATCGTCGGATCCGGCCCCTCCGGATGCTTTCTGGCACAGGCTCTTCTGAAAGCGTCGCCCGAGCTTGCGGTCGACATCATCGACACGCTGCCGGTCCCCTATGGGCTGGTGCGGTACGGCGTTGCGGCCGACACCAAGACCATCACGCGCCAGTTCGAGCGGCTCTTTGAACGGCTGGGAGCACGCTTTCTCGGCAATTTGACGGTCGGCAAGGATGTCTCGCTGGTGGAACTCCGCGAGGCCTATGATGCGGTGGTGCTGGCGTCTGGGCTTGCGGGCGATCGACGGCTCGGCATACCGGGCGAGAAGTTGGAAGGCGTTGTCGGCGCCGGTGCGCTGACGCGTGCGCTCTACGAGCATCCGGACGCCGAAGCGCTCCCGGAACTCGGCCCCCGCGTCATCATCATGGGCAACGGCAATGTCGCCATCGATCTGTTGAGACTCCTTGCCAAGACATCGGATGAGCTGCACGGCTCCGACCTCGGCGAAGCCCCATCTCGGTGGCTGGAGCAGACCGGCATTACCGACATCGACATTGTCGGCCGTTCGTCCGCGGCCAAGGCGAAGTTCGATCCCGTCATGGTCAAGGAACTGACCAAGCTCTCCGGCGTGGCCATTCGCGTCCTGGACGCCGGGAATGGCGATGACGACGACGGAGCAAAGAAGATTGCCGCCCTCGATGCGGTGAACGGACATGGAACCGGTCCGCGGCGCATGACCTTCCGGTTCGGCATGACGCCTGTCGCGCTGATGGGCGAGGGTGGGCGCGTGAAGGAAGCGACGTTCCGCACAGCGACCGGTGAAACGGTGACGTTGCCGTGCGACGCCTTCCTGACGGCCGTCGGCTTCGAGGCAGCAGGATACCTGCCGCGCGACCTTCTCATCGATGAAGCTCATGATCACGAAGCCGGTGTGATTGCCGCCGGACTCTACGCGACGGGCTGGTTCCGGCGCGGTCCGCGCGGGACTATCCCGGAGAATCGGGCCGACGCCCAGGTGCTGGCCAGCCGTATCGTCGCAGACCTTGCCGGAAAGGACGCTTTTGTGCCCGCGGCTGCGCGCAACGCTCTGGCAGAACGGCAAAGGATCGTCGGCTATGAGGGATGGAAGCGGATCGACCGCGCCGAAACTAACGCGCTACCGGAAAACCGCTGCCGCGTAAAACTTGCAACCCGTTCCGCTATTCTAGCGGTCGCTCATCAGAATGAGGAGCCTGGTGAATGAACATTACACTTCTTTACGGTACCGAAACCGGCAATGCCGAGATGCTGGCCGAGGATATTGTGTCGGAGCTCGAGGACGAGCATGAGGTCGATTGCAAGAATCTGTCGGACTTCGAACTTGGCGATTTCGACCCGGAACGCGTCTACCTGATTGTCTGCTCGACTTATGGCGATGGCGACCTGCCCGCGTCCGCGCAGCCTTTCGCAAAGGCACTAGCGTCCGCGACGCCAGACCTGACCGGAGTTCATTTTGCGATTTTCGGCCTGGGCGACAGCGAATACGATGAAACCTTCAATTTCGGCAGCAAACGTCTGGCCGATCTCCTTACCTCGCATGGGGCGGTGCAGATCGGAGAGCGGCTCATCCATGACGCGTCAGGTAGCGATATGGCCGAAGATCTGGCGTTTCCGTGGGCAAAATCCGTCGTTACGCTGGCCGCAGAGAAACTGAGCGCGGAGGCAGCATGAAAGCCGCCGAGATCCGGGCAAGGCTTTCGATTCGCTGGGAACACGGCGCCCGCGTGGATTTGTCCGGGATCACCTGCGAAGGTCTGCTGGACCTTTCCGGGCTCGAATTGACTGGGGTCGACTTTAGCGACGCCGTGTTTCCCGAGGGCCTCGACGCGTCGGGAGCCCTTTTTTCCGGGCTCGCCTGGTTCCGCGGCGTTCGCTTTGGCGGGCCTGCGAAATTTACGGGCGCAACATTCTTCAACAATTCGCGGTTCGAAAAAGTAGTTTTCGAGGACGAAGCGAATTTCGAACGATCCGAGTTTCGCGGCATAGGCCGTTTTGACGGCGCCTCTTTCAAAGGGCCGGCGCGTTTCGATGACTCGGTTTGCTACGGCAATTTCTCCCTGCACAATGTGACGATGGCAGGTGCCGCGTCCTTCCATGGCGCGGAGTGGCTCGGCGGCTTTTGGTGCGATGCCGCGCGGCTGCCGGATACGGCGGATTTTGCCGGCACGCAGGTTCATGGCCGCTTGTGGATAAAACGCGCGCGAAAGGGGAACGCGCCCCTATCGCCGGACGCGTTCGGAATGTCCTTCGGCTACACCTACATCTGATCAGACGACCAGCCGCGATAGCCAAGCGCCTCGGACATGGCGCGCGCAGTGGCCTTCAACTGCAGTTCGATCCGTTCCACTTGGGGGCCGCCGTCGGCAAAGATGCTGGCATGGCCAGTTACGTTGATGGCGCCCACGGCCTTGCCTTGGTGATCATAGACCGCGACTGCGCCTGAGCCGATTTCTGCCTCGAAATTGGCCACGCTCCATGCGATGCCTCTGGCCCGGTCCGCCCGCAGCTGAGCCTCGAGATCGGCAAGCGTCGTACGTGTTTTCGCCGTGAACGATTCCATCTTGTGGCCACGATAGAGTTCGCGAAGCATGACAGGCGGAAGTTCGGCCAGGAGAATGCGCCCGATCGTTGTGGCATGCGCCGGAAGGCGGGTTCCTTCCCTGACGGTGCTGGCCAGGTGCGAATTGGGCGTTTCACGGGCGAGATAGACGATCTCCCGGCCCTCCAGCACGCCCAAATGGGCCGAAAGATTGAGCTCCTGAACGAGCTGCTTTAGGAAAGGCCGGGCCACCTGGAGAATGCCTCTCTCGTTGAGAGCCTGGGCGGCGAGCGCGATAAGTCCGGTACCGAGCTGATAGCCGCCTTCGTCAGGGATATTCTCGATCATGCCCTCGGTTTCCAGCGTGGCCAAAAGACGAATGAGTGTGGTCCGATTGATGTTCAGCGCCTTTGCTGTACGACTCGTGTTGCGACAGCGGTTGCCCGCCGCCACATGACGCAGTAGAGCGAGGGCCCTTGTGACTGGTGGAACGGTGTAATTGGTTTCCTTGCCGAAATCGGCCGACAGTTCATCCACGGCAATACGTCCTCATTTGTACTTATTTGAACACATACACTACTTATGAACAAATAAGCAAAAGCTTATCATGCGGTTCGCTCGGCCGCGATAAAGGCGCGCTGACAACGGCCTGAAAAGTGTTGCTGGAGCCATTGCTCAGGTCGCTTTTGAGACACGATGGGCATAGAGGGACCACCGAGTCCCTCGCTGTACCCCTTCCGGACTGTATTTCGGTGCCTATGTCGGAGTAAGAATATTCGACGTCAGAAGCTGGCACTTGTGTTGGGGCAAGCTTTTCCGGATCATACGCGCCGTTTTGCATCGAGGGACTGACTATGAGCAACGCTGCCATTTCCGAACGCAAGAGCCGCGCGATCTCTCGCGGGGTCGGCATGACAACGCAGATCTATGCGGCACGTGCCGAGAACGCCGAGATCTGGGACGTGGAAGGCCGGCGTTATATCGACTTCGCGTCAGGCATTGCCGTCGTCAACACGGGCCATCGGCATCCCAAGGTCATAGAGGCGGTCAAGGCGCAGCTCGATCGCTTCACCCATACTTGCCATCAGGTTGTTCCCTACGAGAACTATGTGCGATTGGCCGAGCGGCTGAACACCGTCGTTCCCGCAAGCGGAGAAAAGAAGACCATCTTCGTCACTACTGGCGCGGAGGCGGTGGAGAATGCGGTCAAGATCGCCCGCTATGCCTCCGGCCGGCCCGCCGTCATCGCCTTTGCCGGCGGCTTCCATGGGCGCACCTTCATGGGCATGGCGCTGACCGGCAAGGTCGTGCCCTACAAGGTCGGCTTCGGCGCAATGCCGGGCGATGTTTTCCACGCGCCGTTTCCGGTGGCGCTGCACGGCGTGTCCGTGGCCAATTCGCTCGCCGCGCTCGACCGCCTGTTCAAGGCCGATGTCGATCCGGCCCGCGTTGCGGCCATCATTCTGGAGCCGGTGCAGGGCGAGGGCGGTTTCTACGAAGCGCCGCGCGATTTCATGACGGCGCTGCGCAAAATCTGCGACCAGCATGGCATCCTGCTCATTGCGGACGAGGTTCAGACCGGCTTTGCGCGCACCGGCAAGATGTTCGCCATGGAGCATCACGATGTCGCGCCGGACATCACCACCATGGCCAAGAGCCTCGCCGGCGGCTTCCCGCTTGCCGCAGTCACCGGCCGCGCCGAATTGATGGATGCGCCCGGCCCGGGCGGACTTGGCGGCACCTATGGCGGTAATCCAGTCGGCATTGCGGCGGCCCACGCCGTGCTCGACGTGATCGAGGAGGAGGGGCTCTGCGACCGCGCTAACGCGCTCGGCGCACGGCTGAAGCAGCGCCTTCACTCGTTGCGCGACGATGTGCCCGAGATCGTCGACATCCGCGGCCCCGGCTTCATGAACGCGGTGGAGTTCAACGACATCAGGAAAGGCGCGCCATCGGCCGAATTCGCCAATGCGGTCAGGCTGAAGGCACTGGAGAAGGGCCTGATCCTCCTCACCTGCGGTGTCTACGGCAATGTCATCCGGTTCCTGTCGCCCATCACGGTCCAGGACAATGTCGTGACCGAGGCGCTCGACATCCTCGAAAGCGCCATCCGTGAAGCCAGGGTATGAATATAAGTTTGGTTGTAAAAACAAAACATTAGAGCTGATGGTTCAACGAAAAATATAACGTCGAAGAAACGTCCTCAAGGGCTCATCGCAGCATGAGGACCCGGCAGGGATCGCCGGAACGTGCCGCCGGCGCGAAGGGCCTGCGGATCAGCAGCGCGTTCGCGTCGGCCAAAGTCTTCAGCATGGATGAATCCTGCACAGCAAAGGGCGTCGCGACAACCGCGCCGTCCTTTTCCGTCACTATGGCGCGCATATAGTCTTCGCGCAGATCGTTGGCAGCCATATCGACGCCGAGAACCGCGTCGCGAAAGTCCGGCTTGTACTGGCGTCCGCCGAGAGCCATCAAAAGCGGCTTCAGGAACAAATGCGAACACACCAGGCTGGCGACCGGATTGCCAGGCAGGCCAATAATGCGCGTCCTGCCGAGCCGCCCGGACATCAGCGGCTTGCCGGGGCGCATGGCGATTTTCCAGAAGTCGAGCTCCACGCCTTCGCCAGTCAGCACATCGTGGATCAGGTCGTGATCACCGACAGACGCCCCGCCTAGCGTGACGATGACATCGGCGCCCGCTTCATGGGCTTGTCTGACGGCCGCCGCGATCGCATCGCGCTTGTCGGGCACGATGCCGAGGTCGAACACCCGCGCGCCAGCAAACTGAGCAATCGCCGCGACGCCATAAGCGTTCGATGCGATAATCTGGTCCGAACCGGGCTCGTTCCCCGGCGGCAGCAACTCGTCGCCGGTGGCGATGATCGTGACGAGCGGAGTTTTCAAGCAAGGGAGGCGAGGGTGGTTGCCGGAAGCGGCGAGCGAAAGTGCAGCAGCATCGAGCACGCGGCCTTTTTCCAGCAGCGTGTCCCCTTCCTTGAAGTCGAGCCCCATTGTGCGGATATGACGCCCGACGGCCACCGTCTCTATTGCTTCGATAATGCCATTGCCCGAAACGCGAGCGTTTTCCTGGATGAGGATCGTATCGGCTCCCGATGGTACCGGCGCGCCGGTGAAGATGCGCACCGCCTGCTTCGGTCCGACGCTCCCGGCGAAGCGCTTTCCTGCTGGGGCCTGGCCGATGACATTCAGCCGGGCGGGCACATGCGCCACGTCCGCCGCAAGCACCGCGTAGCCGTCCATGGCCGATGCGGCGAAGGGTGGCTGGGTTCGAAGCGCGTTGACCGGCTCGGCAAGAACGCGTCCCGCAGCCTCGGACAGCGGCACACTTTCAGCCGCACCTGGGCGGGCACTGGCGAGCAGTCTTTCGAGCGCTTCGGAAACAGGAAGCAGCGCCATGCCCTAGCTTCCCGGAGCCCGGTAGTCGCCGGACTTGCCGCCTGTCTTTTCGACGAGGCGCACGCCGGTGATGGTCATGCCGCGGTCCACCGCCTTTGCCATGTCGTAGATCGTCAGGCATGCAACTGAAGCGGCGGTGAGCGCTTCCATCTCGACGCCTGTCTTGCCGGTGACGCGCGCGAATGCGGTCACTTTCAGTCCGGACAGGCCTTCGTCAGGCTCGATGTCGACGGTCACCTTGGTCAGCAGCAGCGGATGGCAGAGAGGGATCAACTCATGAGTCTTTTTTGCCGCCATGATTCCGGCAATCCGTGCTGTTCCCAACACGTCGCCTTTCCTGGCGTTACCCTCGAGGATCATGCGGAGCGTTGCGGCCTGCATGATCACCACGCCTTCCGCGATCGCTGTGCGCTCCGTCGCCACTTTTGCTCCGACGTCGACCATATGGGCTTCGCCCTGGGCGCCGAGATGCGTAAGGCCTGCCTGCCTTGTCATGGCCGTCAGCGCGCCGTGGCCGTTTGCGACGCGCCCCCGCCATTCAGCAGCGCTCGCGTTGCGGCAGCCACATCCGCCTGCCGCATCAGGCTTTCGCCGACGAGAAATGTCTCGATGCCGTAACGCGCCAGGCGGCGGCAATCGTCCTGGGTGAAGATGCCGCTTTCGCTGACCAGAAGCCTGTCGCGGGGGACCATCGCGGCCAGCCGTTTCGACGTGTCGAGGCTGACCTCGAAGGTTCTGAGATCACGGTTGTTGATGCCGACAAGCCGCGAAGCGAGCTTCAGCCCGCGTTCCATTTCGGCTTCGTCATGCACCTCGATCAGGACGTCCATGCCAAGCTCGAATGCGGTCTCCTCGAGCCGCTGGGCATCAGCGTCGCTGAGGCTCGCCATGATCAAGAGAATGGCGTCCGCCCCCCACAATCGGGCTTCGTGGACCTGATACGGCTCGAACATGAAATCCTTGCGCAAGGCCGGAAGCGAAACAGCGGCCCGCGCTTCGCTGAGGAATTCCGGAGCACCTTGGAAGGACGGTGTGTCGGTCAGCACGGAAAGACATGCGGCCCCGCCTTCGGCATAGGCCTGCGCGAGCGACGGCGGATGGAAGTCGTCGCGGATCAAGCCTTTCGATGGGCTTGCTTTTTTGATCTCCGCAATGAGCGCGAAACGGCCCGCCGCGCGTTTCGCCTGCAACGCGGCCAGGAATCCCCGTGGTTTTTCGACGTCGCCAAGCCGGGCCATCACTTCGCGCAGCGGCAGCCGGCTCTTTGCGGCCGCGATCTCCTCGCGTTTATAGGCCTCGATCTTGCGCAGGATGTCAGGCATCATTTCATCCGTTGGAAACGGTAATCAGCGTCTCCAGCGCGTCCCTCGCGCGGCCGCTGTCGATCGCATTCGCCGCTGCCGCCGCACCTTCCTTCAGCGTTTCAACCTTACCCGCAACAACCAGCGCGGCGCCGGCATTCATCAGTACGGTGTCACGGTAAGCGCCCGGCGTGCCGGACAACATTTCGCGCAGGGCTTGCGCGTTATAGGCGGCATCTCCGCCTTTGAGCGATTCCCGTGAATGGCGCGGCAGGCCGATCGATTCAGGCTCCAGCGTGAACGACCTGATCGTACCGCCGGCGAGTTCGCTGACGTGTGTTTCGCCGGTCGTCGTTATCTCGTCGAAACCGTCTCCGTGCACGACCCAGGCGCTCTCGGCGCCGAGGGTCTGCAGAGTGCGCGCCAAGGGCTCGACCCATTCGGGCGAAAAGACACCGACCATCTGGCGTTTCACGCCGGCCGGATTGGAGAGCGGCCCGAGCAGATTGAAGATCGTGCGGGTGCCGAGTTCGACCCTGGTCGGCCCAACATACTTCATCGCGGGATGATGCGACGGAGCAAACATGAAACCGACTCCCGCCTTGCCGATGCAATGGCTGATCGCCTCGGGCGGCAGGTCGATCTTGACGCCGAGCGCTGCGAGGACGTCCGCCGCGCCCGACCGGGAGGACAAGTTGCGATTGCCGTGTTTGGCCACGGGCACGCCGCAACCGGCGATAACGAAAGCGGAGCCCGTGGATATGTTGAAAGAATGAGAGCCGTCTCCGCCGGTGCCGACAATGTCAATCGCGCCGGCGGGGGCTTCGACCTTTAGCATCTTTTCCCGCATTGTGGCCACTGCGCCCGAGATCTCATCGATCGTTTCCCCGCGTACACGCAGGGCCATCAGGAAGGCGCCGATCTGGCTCGGCGTCGCTTCGCCCGACATGATGATGTCAAAGGCGGCGCGCGCCTCCTCGAAGGACAGTGTCTCCCCGGAAGCAACCTTGGCGATATGGGATTTGAGTTCGCTCATGCCGTCATCAGAAAGCCAAGGCGCGGTCGATCGCCGCGCGATCCACGGTAACCTCGTAGTCTGTCTGCAGGCGGGCCACCAACTGGTCGAGGAGGTCATCGGAAAGACCCGACGCAAAGGCGGTCTTCGCCTCATTCGGCACAAAGTCCGGCCCCGCGCCCGCCGGTTCGAACACTTCGATCACCTTGAACAGCAGCTGAGCATCGCCAGCCGGGGAAGCAACCACTCCGGTTCCACCCTCCTGCACGGCAAAAATCGCGGCGAGCCCGGGTTTGCCAAAATCCGCGTCGTCTGTTCCCCGCCTCAGGCCGCGTTTGGTTTGCTTCTCGATCTTGATTTCGGTAGCGATCGTTTCGAGAGGAGTGCCGTCCTTAAGCCGTTTTTCCAATTCGCCGGCCTTTTTCAACAGGCGCGACTGGGTCTCGGCAGCCTTCCAATCCGCAACGAGCCGGTCTCGCACTTCTTCGAGCGTGCGGTCGCGTGCCGGTGTGATGCCTTCGACCTCGTAGAACAGGAACCCGTTGGAGCCGATGTTGAGGGCAGGGTTCTCGACGTTCACTTCCGTTTCAAAGGCGGCACGCAACAATTCCTGCGACTGCGGAAGGTCGTCGACCACGGAACCGTCCGGTCTCAGCGCGGCGCGGTCGATTGCATCGATGGTGGCCACCGATAGGCGCAACTTGGAGGCTGCTTCATGCAATGTCGAGCCACCGGCCCGGGCATCTTCGTATTTGTCGTGAAGGTCGAGAAGCACCTGGTCAGCTTCGAGCAAGGCAAGAGCCTTGCGGATTTCTTCCTTCACCTCGTCGAGCGGCCGAACGACCTCCGGCTTGATGTCCGTGACGCGGATCAGAACCGGACCGAACGCGCCTTCGATCACTTCACTCACCTCGTTCGCTTTAACTGCGAACGCGGCATCGGCGATCGTGCTGTCAGCGATTTTGTCTTTGGTGAGGGTGCCCAGTTGAACATCCGCCAGGGTCTTGCCTTCCGCCTTCACGATGTCCTCGAACGTCGAACCGTTGCGGATCTTGTCGCGGGCGGCCTTTGCAGACGCAACATCCTTGAACGCGATCTGCTCGACCGAGCGGGTTTCGGGCGTTGTGAATTTCGACTTGTTGGTTTCGTAGTCGGCCCTTACCTGCTCTTCGGTAATCGCCGAGGGATCAGCAATGTCCTCGGGCGTCAGCTTCACATAGGCGAGCTTGCGATATTCCGGCGCGGCGTAAGTCTTCTTGTTTTCCTCGAACCATTTGCCGAGCACGTCGGCGGTCGGCTCTTCGACCGGCTCGACGAGCGCTTTCGGAAGGGCGATGTAGTCCACCGTCCGATCTTCGCCCTGGTAAAGCGCGACCGCTCGCAAAAACGCCTCGGGTACCGTTAGCCCGTCCGACAGCGCCTTGATGAGCTGTTCGCGTGTCGCCGCTTGGCCGCGGTTTTTCAGATAGGCCTCGGGACGCATGCCGCTTTGCTGCAGGACATATTCGAATTGTTCCCGATTGAACTTGCCGTCCACGCCGCGGAACGCCGGGTCCTCGCGGGTGAGCTCCGCCAGCCGGTCTTTCGAAACGCCAAGGCCCATCTTCCGCGCCTGCTCGTCCAGAATTGCGCCTCCCACCATCTGTGACAGCACTTGCTGATCGATCCCGAACGCCGTTGCCTGTTCGCGCGTGACCCTCTGTCCGACTTGTTGTGACAACATTGCGATTTGGCGGTCGTAGGCAAGCCTGTACTCGTTGGGGGCCACACTGGTGCCGCCCACGGTCACGACGCTGTTGCCCGCGATTCCGCCGGCTAGCTGGCCCGCAATCCCCCAGATTGCGAAACTCACAACGAGGAGCAGGAGAAGGCCCTTGGCGACCCAGGTTCCGGCCGCTTTTCTCAATACGTCAAGCATCGTCCATTCCGGTTTGGCAAGGCAATCGTGCCGCTGTTGAACTAGGCCGTGAACTCATAAATTTGGTCGAAATGGTGTGAGGCCAGGAAATGTTAACATTTTCAAGCCTTCGTGACGCAGTAGCCGGGCAGATGGTCCACTTCCGAAGGACGCCGAAACGGCCGCGAGCTGCGGGGTCGAACCGCTCGGACGGGGTTCACCCCGCCCTTCACGCTTCTCCTGGCATCTCTTTGCCGTTTCAGGCGCCATTTCGATCATATTTATGAGTTCCACGGCCTAGGGCAATAGCGCCCTTCGCAGTCAGTGTCGATTGCTTTGTGGCGGGTTTTTGGTAGGGAAGGCGGGCAAGCCAAGGGATACAAGGAGCACACGCATGACGCCGGGAATTCGCCCACTCGTCGCCGGAAACTGGAAGATGAACGGCGCCAGCGCCTCGCTCCCGGAGCTTGACGCCATCGGCCACGGCTTTATGCAAGGCCTGGATGCGCAGACCGAAGCACTGATCTGTGTTCCCGCGACACTACTCCACCGCGCGGCCGAGATCCTGCGCCAGATGCCTGTAAAGGCAGGCGCGCAAGACTGCCACCCCAAGGAAAGTGGCGCACACACGGGGGATGTCTCGGCGGAAATGCTCAAGGACGCCGGCGCCAGCCACGTTATTGTGGGTCATTCCGAGCGCCGCACGGACCACAGCGAGGACGACGCGACGGTTCACGCCAAGGCGGAGGCGGCATGGCGCGCGGGTCTTGTTGCTATAATTTGTATCGGCGAAACTCGCGACGAGCGGGAGAGGGGCGAGACGCTCGACGTGCTGTCGCGCCAGATAACGGGTTCCGTCCCGGTCAAGGCGACAGCAAGGAACACGTTGATTGCCTATGAGCCGGTCTGGGCAATCGGGACGGGGCTGACGCCGACGGTAGAGGACGTCGCGGACGCCCACGCGCATATCCGGATGCGACTGCGTGAACGTCTTGGCGGAGAAGCCGATACGATGCGGATCCTCTATGGCGGTTCGGTGAAGCCTTCGAATGCACGGGAGCTGCTCTCCATTACGAATGTTGACGGTGCGCTTGTCGGCGGCGCCAGTCTCAAGGTGGCCGATTTTCTTGGCATCGCGGAAGCCTATCAAGGGATCGGCTAGACGCGGCTGTGAGGGCACCCACGTACACGGTCGCACCTGATCGACGTCCGCCCATGAGGTATCCCTTCTGACTCGGCTGTGAAGCATCCCATCAGCCGGGGATCTGCGGGAAATCTCTAACCACCAGGATCGCAGGCGCTTGCGTGGATGGGGTTCGCGGACCTATTCTTGCCGTAGCGAGCCTGCCCCGGCACGCAGCCGGGGTGGTAGCCCGGCTACACGGGGAGGTTTACCCATGAAAATCATATCGCTATTCGCAATCAGTTGGATCGGATTCTGCGGCATCGCATCCGTCGCGTTGGCTGAGGATGCTCACACGATGGTCGTTCCAAATGACATCAAGTGGGGTCCGGCCCCAAACGTGCTCCCTGCCGGAGCCCAGGCGGCAGTCCTGTTCGGCGATCCGACAAAGGAAGGATTGTTTGCCCTTCGGCTGAAATTCCCAGCCGGCTATTCGATCCCTCCGCACACGCATCCAGTAGATGAGGTGGTTACCGTCATATCAGGGACGGGCAACCTCGGCATGGGGAGAGAAAGCCGACAAGAGCGCAACGATGGCGCTGCCCGCCGGCAGTTTCTTCGCGCTACCGCCCGGCACGGCGCATTTCGTCTTCGTCGATGACGAAACGGTCGTCCAGATCACCACCAACGGCCCGTGGGGCCTAAAATATATCAATCCGGCGGACGACCCTCGAAAGACGCAATAGCCAGAGCCAGCACATAGCATCATTCCAAGCGCGGCAAACTTTTCGGACGGGCGTCGCAGGAACAGGTAGTGGACCAAGGCAGCGGTTCAACGAAAGTCGTCTCGCTGCACCGAACCGCCTGCGCACTTCGGCGGCGGGGTCAAGCCGAAGCGAGGTTGTATTTCGGTCTCCGAAGCCCATATTCCGCCGGGCGGGCTTGGAAATGCCATGAAAGGCGTGTATCTGACCGCTCTTCAACGCTGAGGCGCGGCCTCGGACTACCCTGAAAATCTGCCGGATTGCTTGATGGAAACCGTTCTTATTGTCATTCACCTAATGGTCGTGCTTGCGCTGGTCGGCGTCGTTCTGCTGCAGCGCTCGGAAGGCGGCGGCCTCGGTATCGGCGGCGGGTCTGGCTTCATGACTGCGCGAGGCGCGGCCAATGCCTTGACGCGTACCACGGGCATTCTCGCGATCGCTTTTTTCGCCACCTCGCTGGGGCTGTCGATTCTGGCCCGCTACGGCGAGCGGCCGACCGATATCCTCGACCGCGCGCCCGCGCCGGCAGCAATCGGTGAACAGCAGCCCGGCACAAACGGCGGCAAGGGTGTGCTCGACCAGCTTGGCGGTTCAAATCAGCCAGCGCCGCCGAGCTCGACTGAGCCGGCCGCGCCGAGCTCAAACAATATCGCTGTTCCTGCGCAACCTGCAGCGCCAGCCCAGCCGCAAGTTCCGAGCGCTCAGTAGGCGGCCTAGTGGTCCGATTCTAACATTCGCATCCCATTGATACAGGCCATTCAGGCGAATGTTAGAATCAAAGGACCACTAGCAAACATATGATTTTAGCGGAACTTTGAATTTGACATTCGCAATGGACGCGTGATGTCAATTGGATGCGAATGTCAAATTCGTTCCACTAGACCGTTAGCGCGCTCATTTGAGCTCGCAGCGGGCGCCGCGCTGGAAAATCTCCGCATATCGCTCAGCGAAGCCTGATTCGGTGTGGCGACGCTCCAACGTGCGTCTGCCTGGGCGGGCGGGCGTGGCCAAATGCAAAGCCAGGCAAACTCTTGCGAGCTCACTGTCTTCAATCTAATCTGTTGTTATTTCGACACACTCGCCGCGAATGCGATACTTGTTGCCCGGTTTGGCCACTTGGCGGCGCGGCCGCGCTTGAGGCAGTCTCGTTTGATCGCTTATAAAGACCCGGGCGGCGGCACGCGGTTTTCGCGTGCGTGCGCGGAGCGTCTGCCGTCAAACATACTTTCGGGTTACATAATGATCTTTCGCAGCCTCGTTCTCCTTGGCCTCGCCGCAGCGATTGGCTTGAGCGCTCCTTCTATTGCGACCGCGCAGACAGCCGCGACGCCGGCTACCTCCGCTAAGACGCAGCAAGTTAAGCCAAAGGTTAGAAAACCTGCGGCGACCGCTACAAAAAAGACCACCAAGACGACTGCCGGGGCCAAGACGAAGAAGCCGGCTGCGAAGGACATGGCGCAAGTTCAAACGAAGCCTCGTGGCCTGTTGGCTGGGCTGTTCCGGTCCTCTGCGGAGGCAAAGCCGGTTGTGAGGGTCAAGCCGACGACGCGGGTTGCTGCGGTCGCAGCGCTGCCCAGGGCGCGGAAGGAAATCATCCCGCCGGCGCCCCAGCTTACCGCTCGCGGAAACGAAGGCGAACTGCGCAGCGAGCGGTCTATGCCGCGGTCGGGTTTCTTCGGGGCGCTGTTCGGTGATGAACAGGTCATGCTTCCGCAGACCCGTGCTCTTGACGCGGCGCTTGCCCAGAAGGACGCGCAAAAGCCGTTCAGGGTGAGGTCGGACTTCGAGCCGCAGTCGGTCGCATTCTCCGGCTATAATAGGGGTACGATCGTCATCGATACCCGAGCGCGCTATCTCTATCTCGTTGAGTCCTCGTCCACCGCGCGCCGCTATGCGATCGCTGTCGGCAGGGAAGGGCTCGAATTCAAGGGCAGTGCGAAGATTGGCGACAAGCAGGAATGGCCGCGCTGGATCCCGACAAAGGAAATGCAGGAGCGCGAGCCGAAGAAGTACGGCCAGTATAAGGACGGCATGCCTGGCGGTCCGGAAAACCCGCTCGGCGCCCGCGCCATATATCTGTACCAGGGCAAGAAGGATACGCATGTGCGCATCCACGGCACGAACCAGCCGCAGACGATCGGCACCAATTCGTCCAATGGCTGCTTCCGCATGGTCAACGAGCATGTCAAGGACCTCTACGGCCGCGTGAGGGTCGGGACCGAAGTCATCGTTATGTAAATCGCTGATAGGGCGGCATTCTAGAGCGCCGCGCGTCCTTTCGGACGCGCAAAGGACGCTCTAAGTTGTTGAATTGTACGTATCGTGCTTGCCGAAAATCGATCCCGATTTTCGGGCCGATGCGCTAGGGCCGGCATTGCCGGCCCTTTTTGTTGTGCACGCCAGCGGGAGACCGATTTTGAAAGTCATGCACGCAGCAATTTTTCTCTGGCGGAATCACTTCAGCCACGCTAAGCCCTGACTCCCATGGCGCGATTTGTATTCATCACTGGCGGCGTGGTTTCCTCCCTTGGAAAAGGCATTGCTGCAGCAGCACTTGGTGCTCTCCTGCAGGCACGCGGCTATCGTGTCCGCATCCGTAAGCTCGATCCCTATCTCAACGTCGATCCCGGCACGATGTCGCCTTATCAGCACGGCGAGGTCTTTGTGACGGACGACGGAGCCGAGACCGATCTCGACCTGGGTCATTACGAGCGGTTCACCGGGCGCTCCGCGAACCAGAACGACAACATCACCACCGGCCGCATCTACAAGAACATCATCGAGAAGGAGCGCCGCGGCGATTATCTGGGCGCGACAGTTCAGGTCATTCCACACGTCACCGACGAGATCAAGAACTTCGTACTTGGAGGCAATGACGACTTCGATTTCGTGCTTTGCGAAATCGGCGGCACGGTTGGCGATATCGAGGCGATGCCGTTTCTCGAAGCCATCCGCCAACTTGGCAACGACCTGCCGCGCGGGCAGGCGGTCTATGTCCATCTCACATTGATGCCTTACATACCGGCCGCCGGCGAATTGAAGACCAAGCCGACGCAGCATTCGGTAAAGGAATTGCGCTCCATCGGTATCGCGCCCGACGTTCTGCTCGTGCGCGCTGACCGAGCCATTCCCAAGGAAGAGCGCCGAAAGCTCTCGCTGTTTTGTAATGTGCGGGAATCCGCCGTTATCCAGGCTCTGGATGTGGCACACATCTACGATGTGCCGATGGCCTATCACAAAGAGGGTCTGGATTCGGAAGTCCTGGCCGCCTTTGGCATCGATCCCGCGCCGAAGCCACGCATGGAACGCTGGCAGGAAATCTCCAATCGTATCCACAACCCCGAGGGCGAGGTGACGATCGCCGTGGTCGGCAAATATACCGGCCTCAAGGATGCGTACAAGTCTCTGATCGAGGCGCTGTCTCATGGCGGCATGGCGAACAAGGTCAAGGTGAAGCTTGACTGGATCGAATTGGAGATTTTCGAGAAGGAGGATCCCGCGCCGTTCCTCGAAAAGGTACATGGCATCCTTGTCCCCGGCGGGTTCGGGGAGCGGGGGTCCGAGGGCAAGATTCTGGCGGCGAAATTCGCGCGAGAGCGCAAGGTGCCATACTTCGGCATCTGTTTCGGTATGCAGATGGCCTGCATCGAAGCTGCGCGGTCCCTGGCCGGAGTGTTTGGTGCGTCCTCCACGGAATTTGGGCCGACGCCGGAACCCGTGGTCGGCCTGATGACGGAATGGCTCAAGGGCAACATGCTGGAGAAGCGGCAGGCGGTGGGCGACCTAGGCGGTACGATGCGGCTCGGGGCTTATGAAGCTTGCTTGTCTCCAGCCTCCAAGATCGCGGAAATCTACGGCGACACACAGATTTCGGAACGCCACCGTCACCGCTACGAAGTAAATATCGACTACAAGGAACGGCTCGAAGAGTGCGGGCTGGTCTTTGCCGGAATGTCGCCCGACGGCGTATTGCCGGAGACGGTCGAATACCCCGATCACCCGTGGTTCATCGGCGTGCAGTATCACCCCGAACTCAAGTCGCGACCCTTCGAGCCGCACCCGCTCTTTGCAAGCTTCATCGGTGCCGCGGTGGAGCAGTCGCGGCTAGTCTAGCAATACTCTTTGCCGCGCCGACCGGTTCAGGAGTGGAAGCCACGATGCGTGGCTTACGATTTCGACACCGGCGCAGCCAAGCTTGTGGGTTTCTGCACGATAGTGGCGCGTCTTTTGCCGCCAGATGCTAGGGCAGGGTGCCCATCGGGCTACCCACCGAATCAGCATTGATCGAGGAGAGGCAATGAAAGTCGGCGTCGACATGGGAGCGACGACTGCAGGAGCGTCTGCACTGCTCGATCTCGAGGAATTGCTGGCGACCCGGTTGCTCGTGCAGGGCAATTCCGGATCCGGTAAGTCGCATCTTCTGCGCCGTCTGCTCGAGCAAAGCGCGCCATGGGTGCAGCAATGCGTCATCGATCCGGAAGGTGACTTCGTGACGCTTGCCGACAAATTCGGCCATGTGGTTGTGGATGCGGCGCGCACCGAAGCTGAACTCACGCGCATTGCCGGGCGCATTCGTCAGCACAGGGTCTCCGCTGTGCTCAATCTGGAGGGACTGGATGTCGAGCAGCAGATGCGCGCCGCGGCGGCCTTCCTTGGCGGCATGTTCGATGCGGACCGTGATCACTGGTACCCCGTCCTGGTCGTCGTGGACGAGGCGCAGCTTTTCGCCCCCTCTGTCGCGGGTGACGTTGCGGAAGACGCGCGCAAGGTGTCCCTCGGCGCGATGACCAATCTGATGTGCCGTGGCCGCAAACGCGGCCTGGCCGGCGTCATCGCCACGCAACGCCTTGCAAAACTCGCCAAGAACGTGGCGGCTGAAGCGTCGAACTTCCTGATGGGCCGCACTTTCCTCGACATCGACATGGCGCGGGCGGCCGATCTGCTGGGCATGGATCGCCGCCAGGCAGAGATGTTTCGCGATCTCGGCCGCGGCCATTTCGTGGCGCTTGGTCCTGCCGTTTCCCGCCGGCCATTGCCGATCGTCATCGGGGCGGTCGAAACTTCGCCTCGCTCGACCAGCCCCAAGCTGACACCGCTACCTAATACTCCGGAAGACGCTCGCGACTTGATTCTGAAGCCTGCAGCGAACGAGGCGCGCCCGATAGCCCGGCGTCCTACGCCGCCGCCAGCGCCGACAGCCGACCTTCTCGCACGGCTTTCCAGCCCGAAACGCCAGCCGGAGATGGGAGTCCAGACGTTGCTGCCTGCCGTCGACGAGGCGGAACGCGAGACGCTTATCGACGTCGTGATGCGTGGCATTCTCGACGATCCGGATGCCGGTTTCCGTTCCGTTGCAGTGCTTTACCAGGATTTCCTCGTGCGTTGCCGTATCAGCCGGGTACCCGGCGAGCCTCTGGCGCTCCCAGTGTTCCGCCGCAGGCTCGCCGTTGCGCGTGCCTGCGTGGACCAACAGACGGCAGCGGGCGACGCCTGGCAGCGGGCGCTCGCCCTGTCGGAAGGCCTAACCGACGACATCCAGGGCGTTTTCCTGATCGTGGCGCAAGCTGCCGTTACAGGCAGGCCATGCCCTTCGGATGCAACGTTGGCGCGCGCCTATGGCAGCCATTCGCCAAGCCGCGCACGGCGGCTGCTGACCTATTTCGAGGAGCAGGGACTGCTGACCGTAACCACGGATTTCCGCGGCGGCCGCATCGTGTCCTTCCCCGATCTCGGCTGTGAAACCGCGTCGGGCGATCCCAACCGGCCGGACGACATCGCCGAGGAGCGCACCGCCGCGGAGTAAGCGGGAGCCGGGTGGCTCGCGCTGCGGGCACAAGCGAAGGGCCTGGACCTCATGTTGCGGCATTACTGTGCTTGAACAGCCTTGCGCTTTGGGGCACATGCGCAAGATGACCGGCTATCCCATCGATCATCTTGTCCTGCCGACCGCCGATCTCGATGTAGCGCGCGCAAGGCTCACTGCGCTGGGGTTCACAGTCGCGCCTGTCGGCGTACACCCTTTCGGCACCATCAATTGCTGCGTCTATCTTGCGAGCGGAGCCTTCCTCGAACTTCTTGCCATCGGCGACAAAGCGGCCGCCGAAACGGCCATCGGGCAGGGCAATGTGTTCGTATCACGCGATGCGACCTACCGAATGCTTCATGGGGAGGAGGGGTTTTCAGCGCTCGTCTTCGGGACCGCTGATGCCGCCGCTGATCATCGGCGTTTTCAGCAGCTCAGGAATTTCCGCCGGCGACATGCTGGAATTTTCGCGGCCATTTATCGATGCTTGCCGGAATTCGGACGTCGCCGGTTTCAGGCTGGCGTTTGCAGCCGATCGCAGCAAGAGGATATCTTTTTCTTCACGTGCCAGCGTGTAAATACGCCCTACGTCGATCGCAGCGCTCTTGAACGCCACCCGAATGGAGTCGTGGGTCTGAAGAACATGGTGCTCGGAGCGGGAACTCCACGTCAATTCAAAACTTTACTTGAACGTGTTGCCAGTGTGGACACTGTCGCCGCACGCGGCTCCGAGCTCAAGATGGCCGTTGAGAACGGCACGATTTCGGTGCTCGATCCGTCGGAATTGCAAGCACGCTATGGCATAGTAGACGTTGGCACCGACCTTCGAGCGTGCGCTGCGGTCTTCGCGGTTTCCGACCTGACTGCGATCGAAAGGCTTCTCAAAAGCGACGCCATCGCCTACGAGAGGCGCGACCGCCGCATTATTGTGCCAGCGGCGCCCGGCCAGGGCGCAACCTTTGTTTTCGAGGACGCGAAATGACCAAGCCAAATCACACGGTCACGGCAGGAAATGTCGCCTTTGCCAACGATGCGCCGCTCTCGCTGATTGCCGGTCCATGCCAATTGGAATCGCGCCAGCACGCCTTCGATATGGCGGGCGCGCTTAAGGAAATCACGTCGAAACTAGGCATCGGCCTTGTCTACAAAACAAGCTATGACAAGGCGAACCGAACCTCGCTCGGCGGAAAGCGTGGCGCGGGTCTCGACGCCGCGTTGCCGGTATTTGCAGACCTGCGCAGGGAATTCGGCTTGCCTGTGCTGACCGATGTCCACACCGAGGAACAGTGCAGCATCGTTGGAGAAGTGGTCGACATCCTGCAGATTCCGGCCTTCCTGTCACGGCAGACCGATCTGCTTATCGCCGCCGCACGCACGGGTAAGGTGGTCAACGTCAAGAAGGGGCAGTTCCTCGCACCCTGGGACATGAGGAATGTCGTCGCCAAGGTGACCGATTCTGGCAATGCCAACGTTCTGGTCACCGAACGAGGCGCTTCCTTTGGTTACAATACGCTGGTCTCCGATATGCGTTCGCTGCCGATCATGGCCGAGATCGGCGCGCCGGTGATCTTCGATGCCACCCATTCGGTGCAGCAACCGGGCGGGCAGGGCGGTTCTACCGGCGGTGACCGGCGGTTCGTCGAGACGCTCGCCCGCGCCGCGGTTGCTGTTGGCGTGGCGGGCGTCTTCATCGAAACGCACGAAGATCCCGACAACGCACCATCCGATGGACCCAATATGGTGCCCCTCAAGGACATGCCAGCCCTGCTTGGGAAGCTGATGGCTTTCGACCGGGTGGCCAAGGGGTAACCCGAGGAATCCATACGCCCTTGAGAATCGCTGGCGAGGGTTCTACTTAGACGTGTTTTAAACCGTACTGACCAAGGAGAATGCCATGTCGGTCGCTCGTGTTACCGAAATTACATCGTCATCCACGAAAAGCTTCCAGGACGCGATCGAGAAGGGAATCGAACGCGCCACACAGACGTTGAAGAATGTGGAAGGCGCCTGGATCCAGGACCAGAAGGTCGTGGTTGAGAAAGGCAAGATCGCCGGCTACCGCGTCAACATGAAGGTGACGTTCATCCTCGCGGATTGATCTGCGCGTGAGCGCCGGCCGTCATGAGGCAAGGCGGTTCGACGGAACAATCTGGTTTGGATCTCATTCTCCCTTCATCGAAACTGAGATCGAGGAGCATGACATGCCAACCCTTTCCGGACATACCGACGCCATCGCTGCTTCGCGCGTGATCGGCACCGAAGTCTATAACACGGCCGGCGAGCATATCGGCACAATCGAGGACGTGATGCTCGAGAAAACCTCGAACGGAATCATGTTCGCCGTCATCGGCTTTGGCGGATTTCTGGGCATCGGCGAGAAGTACCACGCGGTTCCGTGGTCGGTACTCGACTACGAAAAGGACCGGGGTGGCTATGTGGTGCCCTTTACGAAGGAACAGCTAAGGGCGGCTCCGGCCTATTCCATCGATGAACTCACGGGGAACGACGGGCAGCGCGCCCGTGACGCCTCCTTTGCCTATTACAATGTCGATCCGTATTGGTGAACGGGACGTTTGCTGAAATGAAAACGGCCCCGGGCAGGGGCCGTTTTTTTGATACTTGGAACCAGTTATTCGGCAACATCGAGCACCGACACCACGCTCGATCCCTGGGTGGGCTGGGATTGGTTGCATGATGTCAGGAACGCCGCTGCAATAAAAAACAGACTGACGATTCCGCTCAGTTGAGACAAGCGAAACTCCCTCATGTTTCGCCCCGCGCAAAGCGAATCATATACCCTAAAACGATATTTTCGTCGGCACTTAGGCCGATGACAAATGATGTCGCCGTATCTCGGTCCGTGAATCCTGCTGTGAAAAAGGCAGTGGGTGCGAGAGCGGCTCGTGTGCAGGAAATTTGACGGCGAAGTTCCTCCGTTGCGTTTTTCGTCATCTCCGGTATTTGGTTGCGACCCACGCCACGCCTCTTGCCCAGGGAAAGCCATCATGACTGCAATCATCGACATCGTCGGACGCGAAATTCTGGATAGCCGTGGCAATCCGACAGTGGAAGTCGACGTTGTCCTTGACGATGGCTCGATGGGCCGAGCCGCAGTTCCTTCGGGAGCCTCGACCGGCGCGCATGAGGCGGTCGAACTGCGCGACGGAGGCCCCCGCTATCTCGGAAAGGGCGTTACTCAGGCGGTCGACGCCGTCAACGGCGAGATTTTTGAGGCGATCGGCGGCATGGAAGCCGAAAACCAGCTTCATATCGACCAGGCGATGATCGAGCTCGACGGGACGCCCAACAAAAGCCGTCTCGGCGCAAATGCCATACTGGGCGTGTCGCTCGCTGTCGCCAAAGCCGCGTCCGAAGCTTCCAATCTGCCGCTTTACCGTTATGTCGGCGGACCGAACGCCCGCCTGTTGCCAGTGCCGATGATGAACATCATCAATGGCGGCGTCCATGCCGACAATCCGATCGATTTCCAGGAGTTCATGGTCATGCCAGTCGGCGCGCCGACACTGCGCAACGCTGTGCGCTGGGGATCGGAGATTTTCCACACGCTGAAGAAGGGCCTGAAGGACGCCGGCCACAACACCAATGTCGGCGATGAAGGCGGCTTTGCGCCGAACCTGAAGAGCGCGCAGGCAGCACTCGACTTCATCATGGAGTCAATTGAGAAGGCCGGTTACAGGCCGGGTGAGGAAGTAGCGATCGCGCTCGATTGCGCCGCCACCGAATTCTTCAAGGACGGCAATTACGTCTATGAGGGCGAGAAGAAAACCCGCGATCCCAAGTCGCAAGCCAAGTATCTCGCCAAGCTCGCCGCCGACTACCCGATTATCTCGATCGAGGACGGCATGGCCGAGGACGATTGGGAAGGCTGGAAGGTGCTGACCGACCTGATCGGCGACAAGGTGCAACTGGTTGGCGATGATCTTTTCGTCACCAACTCCGCCCGGCTGCGCGACGGCATCCGCATGGGCGTCGCCAATTCGATCCTCGTCAAGGTCAATCAGATAGGCTCGCTGTCCGAGACGCTCGACGCCGTGGAGACCGCGCATAAGGCGAGCTACACTGCTGTCATGTCGCACCGCTCGGGTGAAACGGAAGACTCCACGATCGCCGATCTCGCCGTCGCGACGAATTGCGGGCAGATCAAGACTGGCTCGCTTGCACGCTCCGACAGGCTGGCCAAGTACAACCAGCTGATCCGCATAGAGGAGGAACTGGGCAAGCAGGCGCGGTACGCGGGAAAGTCAATCCTGAAGGTTTAAGCACGTACCGTCACCATGAGATCACGGTGTCCGGCCGGTTCCATAATCTATCTTATGCGACTAACCAATATTGCAGGGTGCGGTCTACTTGAAGTGCGACTTTGCAGCGATATCAACGTCTTATCGCATGCGCGGATCACTCGTGAACCGCACCTCTCGCGACCGGAGGGCGCTGGAGCGCTGGCGGTCTGGCGCTGCGATCGCGGAGCTTGCAGAGAAGTTCGGACATGACCCACGGGCATGCAGACGCGCGTCGCATGCCGCCAATCCGTCTGTTACATACTGAACCACATGGTTCAGTATACCCGGACCCGCTTAGATGCCTCGTTCGCCGCGCTCTCGGACGCCACCCGACGCGGCGTTCTGGAGCAGCTCGGACGTGCAGACGCTTCGATCACGGAGCTTGCCGAGAAGTTCCACATGACCCTCACGGGCATGAAGAAGCACGTCGGCGTCTTGGAGCAGGCGGGGCTCGTCACCACGGAGAAGGTCGGGCGCGTGCGGACCTGCAAGCTCGGCCTACGCGCGACTGGAGGAAGAGGCGGCATGGATCGAGAGGTACCGCCAGCTCTGGGACGCACGCTTCGACGAGTTGGACAAGGTTGTCGAGGAATTGAAACGGAAGGAGAAAGTCGATGGACGAAACAAGAGCTAGTGAGCCCACCCCCATGCAGAACCGCACGACGGTGGAACGGAAGTCCGAGCGTGAGCTGGTCGTTACGCGAACCTTCAACGCGCCGGCGCGCATCGTGTTCGAGGCCTGGACCAAGCCCGAGCTGTTCATGCGGTGGTGGGCACCGAAGTCGATGGGCGTGCCCCTGCTTTCCTGCGAGATGGATGTTCGTGCCGGAGGCAAATACCGTCTCGAGTTCGGACAGGATGCCTCAAACTCCATGGCATTCTTCGGCAAGTACATCGAAGTGACACCGCACTCGCGCCTCGTCTGGACCAATGATGAAAGTGATGACGGTGCCGTGACCACGGTGACCTTCGAGGAAAAAGGTGGCAAGACGCTGCTGATCTTCCACGAACTCTATCCCTCGAAGGAAGCTCTCGACGACGCCATCGCCGGGATGGAGGGTGGGATGCCCGAGCAGTTCGAGCAGCTGGACGAGCTTCTCGTCACGCTGGGCGCGAGCGTGGGACGATCATGAAGTCGTCGATCTCGCGGTCGGCCGCCTGGCTCTTTACTACGCGGAAGAGAACCCCGACGAGGTCGTCGTCGTTCTCGACGACAAGACCGAGGCTCTGATCCGCGAGCTCGAAGCCCAGCATGGCCACCTTCGGCACGCCATACTACGCTGCAACTTGATGGTGGATCGGCGGGATTTAACGCATACGCCGAAATAATCTGCTGGCACTCGGACATGTCATAGGCACTGTCCGCTCTTGGAGATCGGCGAACGCAGCTTTGACGACCGAGATGCGGCGCAAAGCTGCCTTCCACGTTGCGACGAGCGCAAGTCAGCTCTGGGAGTCAGAAGCTGTCATTTGCGGCACCGCGTCAATCGACGACAGGTGCACGTGCTCATCGGACTCTCAAAGCTAAAGCCTTGGGAGCTGACTGGAACGCGCCCGATCGGGCGGCGCAACCCCGACCAGCTAGGCCCGATCGGGCGCTTCCGTCTGCGCTAAAGAAGGGTGTCACGGCCTGATGCGACATTTCTGGTTTGAAGGGATGAAGTCCCTGCCGGGGTCACTGTCGCATTTCTAACTTGCTGGGTGTCGCGTGTGTAAATCGGGTTTGACAACCAATCATGCCTTATTTCGTCACCTTCGCAAAAAGAACTGCATCGGCGCGTCACTCCGGAAGACCGGCCTTGCGGTAGCCATCGACGAAATGCTCAAGCGTCGCAGCGTCGCGGAATGGCTCCGTCGCGGCCCAGTGGCGGGTCGTGAAATGCGGGTTGCCGACGAGGAACAGTTCGACCTCTGCGCGCGCCTCGTCGAGCCGGCCGAGTTGGGCAAGGCTTGCCGCCAGGAAACGGCGTGAGCTTGTGCGATACGTCTCGTCCCTGCGCAGTGTCTCGACAGCGGCTTCGTATTCGCCGGCCGCATATTGCGCCTGGCCGAGCGTCAGATAGTACCAACTTGCCGGAAACGGGTTCAGCCGGAACGCCTTGCGAATGTGCTCGAGGCCCTCCTCGACCCGCCCGGCCAGGACCGCGATGTCGGACAATGCCGCCCAGGTGTCGGCCTCGTTCGGGTCGAGCTCGATCGCCTTGGCGAATTCCGCATCCGCCTCGGCGAAGCTGCGCTCATAGGCAAGCAGGTAAGCCAGGACCCAGCGGCAGCCGGCATCGTTGGGATCGATCGCCACGGCCTTGCGCGCCAGTTCCAAAGCAACGCTACGGGTAGGTTCCGTTGGTCCGCCGGAATGCACCCATCCCATCCAGTGGTTCATGGCAAGCCAGCGATAGGCCTCGGCGTATCCCGGATCGAGCGAAACCGCGCGCGTGAGCATCAGATGCGCTTCCCGCGCCGTCTGCGGCGAATCATCCATCAGCTTGCGCGCCCGCACGCAGAGATCGTAGGCCTCGAGATTTTTGGGCCGATTGCGCGGCGGCGGTGCGCGCAGCCGGCCGAGCAGCGCCTCCACGATCTTGCCGGTGACCTCGTCCTGAACGGCAAAGATATCTTCCAGGCTGCGATCGAAGCGTTCCGCCCACAGATGATCGCCACTCACCGCGTCGACCAGCTGGGCGTTGATGCGCACGCGCCCCGCGGCGCGTCTTGCGCTGCCCTCCAGCAGGTAGCGCACGCCAAGGTCCTCAGCGATCCCGCGCACGTCCATCGCCTTTCCCTTGTAGGCAAAGGCCGAGTTGCGCGCGATGACGAACAGGCCGGAGATCCTGGACAGGTCGGTGATCAGGTCTTCGGTCAACCCATCCGCGAAGGATTCCTGCTCGGGATCGTTGCTGACATTGACGAAGGGCAGCACGGCTATCGATGGTTTGCCGGGCAGCGGCAAAGGTTTTCGCTTCGCGCCACCGAGCTGTTCGATGGCCCCCGTGAAGCGGTAGCCGACGCGCGGAACCGTGGCGATCCATTCACCGCCGTCGGCGGCCGGACCAAGCAGCTTCCGGAGCTGCGCGATCTGGACGGTGAGGTTGCCTTCCTCGACGGCCGTGCCCGGCCACGCCGCGTCCATCAACTCGGCCTTGCCCAGGATTTCGCCGGGCCGTCCGACGAGCGCCGCAAGCAGCTTCAGCCCGCGGTAGCCAACGGCAACGGGGACATCGTTCCGAAGGAGCGTTCCCGCACCCGGATCAAGCACGAACGGACCAAAGGCAAAGCGCGATCCCTGCATGCGGCGCATCTATAGCCCGTTTGGAAGTTTTGATTTGGAAGTTTTTGGAACTATTTGGGAGAGCTTAATTACGACGCTGTTCGTATCCTGCAGAATTCATCCTCTTTCAGGTCGAGGGCCCCGGACCCTCAAACCATATGGAGGTTGCCATGAACGATACCCTTGCGTCGGCCCCGCATCAGGCAGCGCGGCCGGGAACGCCCGTGGGCCGGCGGAAGTGTCGCGTCGGCACTACAGCCTGGCGACCCTGCGAAGCATTATCGCGACCTGGGACGAGCGGAAACGCTTTCGCTGGGAACTTGAGCAAATGTCGAAGGCCAATCCCCATTTGATCGACGATATCGGTCTGACGAGACGGCAGGTCGAGGCAGAGATCGCCAAGCCCTTCTGGCAAGCATAAGGCGAATGCTGCAATGACACCGGATCGCCAGTTTCCGCGTGCCGCAGTGGTTCGCCGGCACTTGCACTTGCCGGAATTTGCCGGTCCTGCTTCGAAGTCTGCATGACTGCCGAAAGCACGACATCACCGCGAGAGGATCGGATCCCATGGGCCGCGATGGCGGGCATCATCGCGACCGTCACGGTGTTCGCCGTGGCACAGGGGCTGACCTATCCGCTGCTCAGCTTCATCCTGGAGCGGCAGGGGACGACGCCCGGCCTGATCGGCTTGTCGGCGGCGATGACGCCGCTGGGTTTCATTGTATCCGCGCCCTTCATTCCGGCGCTGGCGCGGCGCGTGGGCGGGGCGCGGCTTGCGATCCTGTGTTCGATCCTGGCCGCGCTCACCCTGATCGCGATTGCCTGGACGCAGGACGTCTGGGCCTGGATGCCGCTGCGCTTCCTGCTCGGCTTCTTCGCCAATCCGCTTTACGTGATCAGCGAAACCTGGCTGATCTCGATCACGCCCGCGCCACGCCGGGGCCGCATCATGGGCCTCTATTCATCGATCGTTTCGGGTGGCTTCGCCATCGGCCCGCTGTCGCTCGGCCTGGTCGGCACGCAGGGTTGGCCGCCCTTCATGATCGGCATCGTGGCCTTCCTTCTCTGCGGCCTGATCGTGCTTGCGGTCGTGCCGCGCCTGCCGAAGATGCCGCATGAAGGCGAGGCAACATCGGTCGGCGGCTTCTTCGCACTGGCGCCGCTCCTGTTGTTCGCGGTTTTCGCCGCAGCCGCCTTCGAGCAGATCCTGCTTTCCTTGTTCGCGGTCTATGGCGCCGCGCTCGGCAGCGCCGAGGAGCGCATCGCTTCGCTCATCACCTGTTTCATCGCAGGCAATGCCGTGCTGCAGATTTTGCTCGGGCGCGTGGCCGAACAGTTTGGCTCGACGCGGACCATGTTGTTCTGTGCCCTGGCTTCGCTGGCCGGCTGCCTGCTGCTGCCGTCGATCTTCAACTCGTGGCTCATCTGGCCGCTCGTTTTCGTCTGGGGCGGGGTCTCGTTCGGGATCTACACCATGTCGCTGATCCAACTCGGCGAGCGTTTCACCGGTCAAGCCTTGATCGCCGGCAACGCGGCCTTCGCGTTCGTATGGGGCATCGGCGGCATCGTGGGCTCGCCCGCGACAGGACTGGCGATGCAACTGATCGGACATCAGGGGCTGCCATCGTCCCTTGGCCTGCTGTGCTGTGTACTGGCGGTGTTTCTGATGGCGGAGAGACGGCGGGTCTGATCGAGGCACTTACCATCAGCACGATCGAGGCAGCGAATGCCTATGCGGCGGAGTTCGCAGCTGACTTCAATGCCCGTTTCCCTCGCCGATCATGAGAATCTGAACGGCACCATATGCCGTAAAGAATTCCGCACGCAGCACCTTGTCGTGCGAAGCGGTGCGAAGCGTCGACTTTGCGAAGAGTTTGTCTGGCCGCCGCGCGCATGCGCACTGCGTTGGGCCATAGGGACAAGGCAGAGGGCGGAGTGACGCACATCAGCGTAGACGGACTGACGATCGACACCGTCCTGCGCATCGTCGAGCGCGATGGTACCCCACTGAAGCTTACACCGAAGGATGATTTGCTGGTGCAGTTGGCCCGTCATGCGGGTCGCGTCGTCACCCACAAGACGTTGCTGACCTCAGTGTGGGGTCCTGCACATGCGGAGGATATGCATTATCTTCGCGTCTTTATCGGCCAACTGCGCGGCAAGATTGAACGCAACGCGGCCGATCCGAACATAATTCGTACAGAACGTGGGGTCGGGTATAGGTTCTTTGCTGATTGATTTGAACCGGGCTGCGCAACCTCGATCCTTCCAGCTGTGGACAAAATGCCGCTCCCCTCAATGTGCTGGTACCCGTAGTGATCCGGGCGCGATAGCATCCGGCCATGCAACCGTCCAAAGACATTTCACGCCTCATCGAAATCATGGCAGCACTGCGGACTCCGGTCACCGGTTGTCCTTGGGATACCGAACAGACGTTCGAGACAATCGCGCCTTATACGATCGAAGAAGCCTACGAGGTGGCAGACGCGATTGCGCGCCGCGACCTGCAGGATCTACGCGACGAGTTGGGCGACCTCTTGCTCCAGGTCGTCTATCACGCGCGGATGGCTGAAGAGCAAGGCGAATTTGCCTTTGGCGACGTCGTTGAAGCCGTAACGACAAAGATGATCCGGCGGCACCCGCACGTCTTCGGCGACAAGGATGCCCGCAACGCCGGCATGGCCAAAGGCATGTGGAAAAGCATCAAGACGGCTGAAAAAGCCGAGAAGCGGCGGTTGCTGCTGGCTCGTGGCGCAGATACGGAAGACCATGGCGAAGGCTATCTGGACAGCGTTCCAGTTGCCCTCCCCGCGCTGACGCGTGCGCTCAAGCTACAGGAAAAGGCGGCTGATATCGGCTTTGACTGGAAGAACGCCAAACCGATTCTCGACAAGATCGAGGAAGAGATTGGCGAACTACGCGAAGCGATGGAAAACAACGATTCCGCTGCCATTCTTGATGAGTTTGGCGACACGCTGTTTGCGCTGGTGAATTTCGGCCGGCACCTGAGGATCGACGCCGAGACGGCTTTGCGCGGTACGAACGAGAAATTTCGAAGCCGCCTCAACCAGGTCGAGCGTGACCTGGTCGCCTCGGGACGAAGCCTGGATGAAGCGACGCTTGACGAGATGGAAGAGCTTTGGCAGCGCGCAAAACGCACGAAGTAAGAACCCTTACCCGTTGCGTTTTAAATGTAATTTGCTCTCAATTGTCGCGCGCGCGGCTGCTGTAGCTCTAAGAGTGACAGTCACTCCACCGTCCTCATTGTCCTTCCGTTTGACAACGTCTCCATTGCGATAGAGCCAGTCCATCTCGCTCAGTTGTTGGGGCGTCAATGTGACACTCACCATCTTCAGTTCACCGGAGACCCAGTGTTCGATGAGTGCGGCCAGTACGTCAATCCCCTCGCCTGTCACCGCGGAAATGGCGACCGGCGGTCCTTTCCGGTGATCGGCAGCGTCACCGAGCAGCCTCTCACGATTGGCGCCGTCCAGTTGGTCGATTTTGTTCCAGACCTCTATTACGCGGTCGGAGTCGGACCCGTCGACACCGAGGTCGATCAGAATGCGCTCCACGTCCTCGGCTTGAGCGGCCGTATCAGGGTCCGAAATGTCGCGCAGGTGAATGATCAAGTCGGCTTCAACAACCTCTTCGAGCGTCGCGCGAAAGGCAGCGACGAGGTGTGTTGGAAGGTCGGAGATGAAGCCCACGGTATCGGACAAGATGATGGAGGAGCCGTGCGGCAACCGCACGCGACGCAAGGTAGGGTCAAGCGTCGCAAACAGCATGTCCTCCGCAAGGACCCTTGCTCCCGTCAGCCGATTGAACAAAGTCGACTTGCCGGCATTCGTGTAGCCGACAATCGCAACGACTGGAAAGGGCACTTTCTTGCGCTTGGCGCGATGCAGGTCACGCGTGCGGCGCACGGTCTCAAGCTCTCGCTTCAGCTTGATTATCTTTTCCTGCAGGTTCCGCCGGTCGGCTTCGATTTGGGTTTCACCCGGGCCTCCCAAGAATCCTGCGCCGCCGCGCTGCCGTTCGAGGTGGGTCCAGCTTCGGACCAGGCGTCCCTTTTGATAGTTGAGGTGCGCTAGGTCGACCTGCAACGTACCTTCCTTGGTCCGCGCGCGTTCGCCGAAAATCTCAAGAATAAGGCCGGTACGATCGAGCACTTTCGCATCCAGCGCCTTCTCCAGATTGCGCTGTTGCACGGGAGTCAGGGGATGGTCGACGATGACCAACTCCGCCCTTTCCTCCTTGACGATCCTGGCGAACTCGTCGACCTTGCCGGATCCGATCAATGTAGCCGGTCGCGGGTCAGACAGGGTGACAACCGCGGTGTGAACCGGCTTGAGGTCGATGGCGCGGGCCAGGCCCACCGCCTCGTCATGGCGCGCTTGCGGCGACCGCGAGAGCCTCGGCCTTGCCGACGACAATCCATCGCCTTCCTGGCGCTGATGGACAAGGATGGGGACAATGATAACCGCTCGGCCCGTGTCACCCATCGCGCGATTGCCGGCGGCATGTCCGGCAGAGTCGCGCTGCCGGCGGTCGGCGCTTTCCTGCTTGGCCAATCAGGTTTCCCGGCTGTTTTCCTCGCCATCAAACATCTGAACCGGTTGACTCGGCATGATGGTGGAAATGGCGTGTTTGTAAACGAGCTGCGAATGACCGTCGCGGCGCAACAGTACGCAGAAATTGTCGAACGAGGTCACCACCCCGGTCAGTTTTACGCCGTTGATGAGAAAAATGGTGAGTGGGTTCTTGCTCTTACGAACCGAATTAAGGAAGAGGTCCTGAAGATTTTGCGATCGTTCCGCCATTTTTGTTTTCTTTCGCCGATCCCCTAATGCGGCCAGTGCGCCAAAATATCAGGTCGATGTCAAGCGCACAAACCACCCACCGGTCGTCCTGAAACGACCGGCGAGCAACCGCTAACCCATGTTTATTCTCGCCAAGCCGTTATCAGGCTTGCGTTTTTTCCGCAACGTCAAAAAATTCCTGACGGAGGGAAAGCGCAATGGATCCCGGATAGCCATTTGCGATCGGTTGACCGTCGATCGCCACAATCGGCATGACCACGGTGGTGGCTGCTGTAATGAAAGCCTCGCGGGCTGCCTTTGCTTCGTCCACGGAGAAGCCCCGCTCCTCGATCTGAAGGCCGAGACGTTTGGCGACCTCGAAAAGTGTCGTGCGCGTAATGCCGCGAAGGATCCCCGTTTCTGCGGGGCGCGTCACCAGTTTGCCGTCCTTAGTCACGATCCAGGCGTTCGTTGCTGCCCCTTCTTTCACTGTCCCGTCGGCGTCCACGAACCACGCTTCCTGAGCGCCGGCCTCCTTGGCCTTCTGGCGCGCCAGCACGTTGGGCAGCAGGCCGATCGTCTTGATGTCAACCCTGTCCCATCGGTTCTCGGGAACGGTGATGACCCTGAGGCCCGCTTCGGCTTTTTTTGTCGCCGCGACAGGATCGGTACGTTTGGCCGTTACGACAAGGGCAGGACTGGTTTCGGCTGCCGGAAATACGTGATCGCGGGGAGCGACGCCGCGCGTCACCTGAAGATAGACAAGACCGTTGGTCACACGGTTGCGCCGGACGACCTCACGCAGGATCATCTCGAGCGCTTTGCGTGCAATCGGCCAGGCCATCCCAAGTTCCGTGAGGGAGCGGTTCAGTCGATCAAGATGGCGCGTCATGTCGACGATATAGCCGCGGGCGACCTCGCAGACCTCATAGACGCCGTCGGCAAACTGGTAGCCCCGATCCTCGATGTGCACCGACGCTTCCCGATGGGCGACGTAGCGGCCATTTACATAGGCAATGCGCGGCATTTTTCCCTCAATGCGAGTTGATTCGGTCAATCCCAGACATTTCCGGGATCGACACGTAAATACAAGTTGTCCTGCGTCCCCACGCGAGCGGGCAGCCGCTAAACACCGAGCGACTTCAGTTTCCTGTGAAGTGCTGACCGCTCCATGCCGATGAATTCCGCCGTCCGCGAGATGTTGCCGCCGAAGCGGTTGATCTGCGCCAGGAGATATTCCTTTTCGAACATCTCCCGCGCCTCGCGCAACGGTAGCGCCATGATGTGCTGGTCCGACTGGTTGGGTGTCCGTGGCATCACGTCCCCGATTTCAGCGGGCAGAAGGTCGGCGCTGATCGGCGCCTCGACGTCCTCGCCGCGCACCAGGATCATCAGGCGCTCGATATTGTTGCGAAGCTGGCGCACATTGCCCGGCCAGTTGTGCGCTTGCAGCACGGCGAGCGCATCATCGCCGATCCGGCGGGGTTTTATGCCGGCCTGACGCGCAACCTGATGCATGAAATGATCGACCAGGAAAGGAATGTCCTCGCGGCGTTCGGCCAGCCCCGGGACCATAACCGGAACAACTGCGAGCCTGTGAAAGAGGTCTTCACGGAAGCGCCCTTCCGCGATCATCGCCTCGAGGTTTTGAGCTGTCGAGGAAATGATTCGCACATCAACCTTGACGCGTTTGGTGCCTCCTACCCGCTCGAACTGTTGGTCAACGAGGACTCGCAGGATTTTGCTCTGTGTCTCCCGCGGCATATCGCCGACTTCATCCAGATAGAGAATGCCGCGATGGGCCTCCTCCAACGCGCCGACCTTACGCTCGCCACCGTTGGACTCTTGTGCCGAACAGTTCAATCTCCATGCGCTCGGGAGTGATTGTAGCTGCATTCAAAGATACAAAGGGCCCCGAGTTGCGCGCCGAATGCGCGTGAATGGCGCGAGCGACAAGTTCCTTGCCCGACCCTGATGGCCCGACGATCATGACGCGGCTGTTTGTCGGCGCCACGCGCTCGATCGTCTGACGCAAGTGCGTCATCGCCGCCGACATGCCGATCAGATCGAAACTGTCGCTGCTGCGGAGCTTGAGGTCAGACACCTCGCGCTTCAGCTTTGACGTTTCAAGCGCGCGTTCGGCAATGAGGATCAAACGGTCCGCTTTAAACGGCTTTTCGATGAAGTCGTAAGCCCCGCGGCGGATTGCCGACACGGCAGTCTCAATGGTGCCATGGCCGGAGATCATCACGATTGGAAGATCGGGATGGATAACCTTGATCCGGTCAAGAAGCGCCAGCCCATCAAGCCGCGACCCTTGGAGCCAAATGTCGAGGAAAACGAGCCGCGGCACTCGATCCGCGATTGCCGCAAGCGCACTGTCGCTGTCATGCGCCGTACGTGTCTCATGGCCCTCATCGCTCAGGATGCCCGCGACAAGTTCCCGGATGTCTTCTTCGTCGTCGACGATAAGGATGTCAGAAGCCATTGCCGACCTTTTCAGTTTCTTGTTCGCTTGATGGCTGTGCTCCGGCACGTTCCGGTGCAGTAGCCGCCGGGAGGACGATTGTGATCATTGCGCCGCGCCCTTTGTGAAAGTCCGGCGGGGCATCATGAAGTTCCAGGGTGCCGCCATGGTCCTCCACGATCTTCTTGACGATCGCCAGTCCAAGCCCCGTGCCCTTTTCGCGTGTCGTCATGTATGGCTCGAGAAGGCGCTGCCTGTTCTCGCGCGGCAGGCCTTTGCCGTTGTCAATGACATCGACGCGAATTGTGTCGCCTTGACGTCCGGCGCGAATGCGGACGATGCCCGGGCGGCGGTCGTCGCGATCCATGGCCTCGATCGCTTCGGCCGCATTCTTCACGACATTGCCGAACGCCTGCGCCATCAGACGGCTGTCGAACGTGCCCATCAGGGGTTCGTGGCCGAAGTCGCGCTCGAAAGCGATGTCGGAGCGGGTGACCTCGACCAGGAAGGAAGCTTCGCGCAAGGGATCGCGCAGATCGAGGGTCTGCATGTCGGGTTTCGGCATTCGTGCAAAGGCGGAGAATTCATCGACCATGCGCCCGATATCCTCGACCTGGCGAATGATCGTATCCGTGCATTGGTCAAAGACCTCGCGGTCTTCCGTTATCACCTTCCCAAAGCGCCTGCGAATGCGCTCGGCGGAAAGTTGGATCGGCGTCAGCGGGTTCTTGATCTCGTGAGCGATACGGCGCGCAACATCCGCCCAAGCGGAGGAGCGCTGCGCCTGGACGAGGTCCGTGATATCGTCAACCGTGACCACATAGGACTTGTCGTCCGTCTCGGTCTCCTCCTCGACCGTCATCTGGACATTGAACGTTCGCTCGGTCCCTCCCCGATAAAATGTCACCTGCTCGCGGTGAACGGGGCGGCCCGACTTGCGCCCGATCTCGAGCACACGGCCGACATGCGGGAGGATGATTGAAAGCTCGCGGCCCACCGCGGCCTTTGCCGAAATGGCCAGCATCGTCTCGGCCGAACGGTTGACAATCGAGATGATCCCCTCGGAGTTGACGCCGATGACACCGGCCGTGACGCCCGCCAGAACCGCTTCCGAGAAGCGGCGGCGATCATCGATGACGTCTTTCGCATGAAGAAGTTCGTTGCGCTGGGATTTCAGCTGCAGGATCATTTTGTTGAACGTATCGGCGAGCGATCCGACATCGCCGTCAGACGACCTAACCGGCACGGATACTTCGAGATTGCCGGTCGAAACCTCATCGGCGGCGCCGATCAGCTGGCGAATTGGCCGAACCAGACGATCAGCCACGGCGATCCCGGTCCAGATCGCTGCAAGTACGACGATCAATGTCAGTCCGAGGTAGAGCAACGCAAAAGCGATCTGCGTTGTCGGCCGGGTCGCCTCCAGGCCGCGATATTCGTCGGCGTTCGCGCGGACGATCTGGCGAGCCTTGATGACTTCCGGGTCAACAAGCCGGATGGTGTAGAGATACGCCTCGGGGATTTCACGCAGCTTGACGATCGCCCCCACAATATTGCGGCGCCGCGGCTCGATCAGCACCGGTTCGCCTTCCGTGGCCGACTGAATCCATTCGTCCGGAATTTCCGGCAAGTCGAAATCCGCATTGGTGGCTGCGGCAACGATCAGCGAGCCGTCGCTCCTGACCAAAGCGGCATGAGCCAACGCACGTCCCTGAGCCTGTTGCGTCATGAGTTCGCGAAAGCCGGTCCGGTCGAGATTGTAAAGCGAGCGGGCCTGATCAAGCGTGTAGGCCATGGAGAGCGTGGTGCCCTGAAGATTTCGTCCGTTTTCCCGGACATAGGCTTCGGCGATCGACAGCGATGAGTTGATGATCGTCTTGGTCCTGATCTCGAACCAGCGATCCAAACCAATGTCGAGGGTGATCGACGCTACGACCGCCACGAGAATTGCGGGGATTGCCGCCACCAGCGAAAACATCGCGACAATCCGGACGTGCAGGCGCGACGCCGCCTTGCCGCGGCGCCACCCGGTATAGGTCCGGTGCACCTCGCGCCCGATCAGCGCGAGGAGCACGAGGACGAAGACCGCGTTGATAGCGATCACCGCCAGCGTCGTGTCGTTGTCAGGGGATATGTATGGCTCGGCGCCACCCAGCAAAATGACAAACGAAACCGCCGCCGTCAGCATCGCTGCGACGATTGCGATTACACCCGGGAGAGCCAGGAGCCGGCGTCCCTCAAGCGGATTGGATTTCGGAAACAACGGTCGCGCCGCTGCTTGAATCTGGGTTGTCATTGCAATTTAAAACCACTGGATGCGTTGCATGTATGCAACGCATTGTGGCGATTATGCAACAAAAGCGGAGGCAGCTAAAAAAGATACCTAGGACGGCTTGGCGCCGCGATAGAAATTGACCCCAAGATCACGGATTTTCTTGCGCAGCGTATTCCGGTTGACGCCGAGCAGGTCGGCCGCCTTGATCTGATTGCCTCGGGTTGCGGTCATGGAGGCCAGTATCAACGGATACTCAACCTCGGCAAGGACGCGTTGATAGAGGCCGGGCGGCGGCAGATCCCCTTTGAACAAAGCGAAATAGCGTTGCAAGCAGTGCTCGACCGCCTGACTAATGGAGAGGCCTTCCGGCAAGACAGCGCCATCGGATTGCGGCAACGATTTGCCCGCATGCAATTCCGCGCCGATAATTTCCGCGGATATCTCGTCCTGGGGATAGAGCGCAGCAAGCCGGCGAATCAGATTTTCCAGCTCGCGCACGTTGCCCGGCCAGGCGTAACGCTTCATCAGTTCGATGCCGCCGTTGGAAATCCGTTTGATCTGAAGCCCCTCATCCGCCCCCTGCTTAAAGAAATGGCGAATAAGGTCTGGAATATCTTCCGATCGCTCCCGCAAGGGCGGCAGGCGCAGGGGCACAACGTTCAGACGATAGAATAGGTCTTCCCGGAAGAGACCCTGGTTGATCAGTGTCCGGAGATCCTTGTTGGTTGCGGCGACGATACGGACGTCTGTCTTGATCGGCGTGCGTCCGCCAACTGTCGTGTACTCTCCCTGTTGCAGGACGCGAAGCAGCCGGGTCTGCGCCTCCATTGGCATATCGCCAATCTCGTCTAGGAAAAGCGTTCCGCCCTCAGCTTGTTCGAAGCGGCCCGTCGAACGGTTCTGCGCGCCCGTAAACGCGCCCTTCTCGTGTCCAAAGAGCTCCGATTCGATAAGGTCACGAGGAATCGCCGCCATGTTGATCGCTACGAAGGGTCCGTGGCGGCGGCGGCCATATTCGTGCAGCGCGCGGGCAACCAGTTCCTTTCCGGTGCCGGACTCGCCGGAGATCATGACCGTGAGGTCGGTCTGCATCATCCGGGCAAGCATTCGATAGATATCCTGCATGGCGCCCGACCGTCCGACCAACGGCATGGACTTCAGGCTGTTCGTCGCTGCGCGGTTCAGCAGCCGGGCGCTTGGGCTCCGCAAGCGCCCGGTTGACGATGTTGAGAAGTTCGGTGAGATCAAATGGCTTCGGCAAATATTCGTAAGCCCCTGTTTCTGAAGCGCGAATCGCGGTCATGAACGTGTTCTGCGCGCTCATCACGATGACCGGCAGTTCCGGCCGCGCCTTTTTGATACGGGGCAGCATGTCGAACGCGTTTTCGTCAGGCATAACTACGTCGGTGATCACCAGGTCACCTTCGCCCGCAGCGACCCATCGCCAGAGTGTGGCAGCGTTGGAGGTTACCCTGACGTCATGCCCGGAGCGCGACAGCGCCTGATTAAGCACGGTACGGATCGCCGCATCGTCGTCGGCGACAAGGATGTTGCCCCGAACGCTCATCGGACGAGGTCCCTGTCGGCGTGAGGCGCTTCCTTCCATGCCGGCAGAAGAATTCTGAACGAAGCACCGCGCGGCGCGGTGTCACATTCGATCACGCCTCCATGCTCGCCGACGATCTTTGCCACCAACGCAAGCCCCAATCCGGAGCCGTTGGGCTTGGTCGTGATGAACGGGTCAAAAAGGATCGGCACGATATCCTCTGGAACTCCGGGACCATTATCGCGGACGCAGAATTCCAGCGGCAGCGAGACGCGATCTGCCGTTCCCGGAACCGAGACGCGGATGCCGGGTCGAAAAGCCGTCGACAGCGTGATCTCGCCAAGAGGGTCGCTCCCGATCGCCTCCGCAGCGTTCTTGACCAGATTTAGGAACACCTGGATCAGCTGGTCACGATTGGCAAATACCGGAGGTAATGATGGATCATAGTCCTCTATGATTTTGATTCGTTCGGCAAAACCGTTTTTTGCAATCGCCTTGACATGATCGAGCACCACATGGATGTTGACGGGATAGCGGTCGATCGGCCGTTCGTCGGAAAACACCTCCATCCGGTCGACAAGCGATACTATCCGGTCGGTTTCGTCAGTGATTAGCCGCGTCAAGGCGCGATCCTCGTCCGGAACAGCCGTCTCCAGCAGCTGCGCTGCGCCGCGAATCCCGGAAAGAGGATTCTCGATCTCGTGCGCCAGCATGGCGGCCAATCCCGTGACCGAACGTGCTGCACCGCGATGAGTTATCTGGCGATCGATCTTATCCGCCATGGAGCGCTCCTGGAGCATCACGACCACCGAGCCCGGCAGTTCCGGCACTGGGGCGACATAAATATCGACGAGCTTCTCGACACCGAGCCGAGGTGACGAGATGTCGACCCGGTATTCGTTCACCGGTGCGCGGCGTTCCCGCACCTGATCCACAAGGGTAAGAAGCGGGCTGCCGAAGGGCACGAATTTGGCGAGTGTGCTACGGCCCAGCATTGCAGCGCTTGCGCGGAAAAAATCTTCCGCATCCGCGTTGGCGAACGTGATCGTGCCGTCTGCCCCGAGCATGATGACCGGGTGACGGATCGTATTGAGCACGATCTGCGCTGCATCGGCGGGCCTTGGGATCTGAGTGGGCGTCAGATTCATGCAGCCTCTCTCGCAACGGCTCGATTTTCTGTCGCCGCGAACGCCTCCCGCGTTATGCCGATGACAGTCGCCGGATCGCACCCCGTCATGATTGCAGCGCGCTGATCCGGCGGCAGACCAACGGCATGGCGGTCGAGATACCAGCCGAGATGCTTGCGGGCTTGGCGCAGACCGCTCTCGATACCGTACAGCGACAGCATGGATTTCATAGTGAGCAACGACATATTCGGCGATCTCGCCCGGAGTGCCGGGAACTTCGTGCGCAAACCCTCCGATCGCCTGTTGGGCGATTTCAGCCGCCGCCCACGGCGCGCCATAGCTCGCGCGCCCGACCATCACGGCATCGGCTCCTGATTGCTCCAGAACCTTCGCGGCACAGGTCAAGCTCGCCACGTCACCGTTGGCGACAACCGGGATGGATACAGCCTCCTTAACCCTGGCTATCGCCCGCCAGTCTGCCTTGCCCTGATAAAACTGACAGCGGGTGCGGCCATGCACCGTCACCATCTTGACCCCCGCCTGCTCAGCGCGCCGGGCGAGCAGCGGTGCATTCAGAGCGGTTTCATCCCAACCCAACCGCATCTTGACTGTCACCGGAAGATCGACGGCGCCGACCACCGCCTCGATCAAAGACAGCGCGTGGTCAGGCTCGCGCATCAGCGCAGACCCGGCATAGCCCCCGGTAACCTTTTTGGCCGGGCAACCCATGTTAATATCGATAATATCGGCGCCCTCGCCCGCCGCGATGCGGGCAGCCTCGGCCATGTGGTGCGCCTCCCGCCCTGCTAGCTGAACCATGTGCACGGGAATATTTGACCGCCGTATTCGGCGTTCGGACTCAAACCGGCCTTTGGCAAGCTCGCCGCTGGCCACCATCTCGGATACGACGAGCCCTGCCCCATGAGCATAGGCGCGCGAACGGAACGGTTCGTCGGTGACGCCCGACATTGGTGCAAGGAAAACGCGGCTGCGGATTTCCACCTTGCCGATCTGCAGCGGTTTGCCGAGTTGAGACAATGATATCATGCACAAAAACCGAGCATTTCTTAGGAATGCTCAATGCCTAGCCAGTTTTGCCTTTTTGTGCAACCGCGAAGAGGTGCGACCGGGGGGAATTTCCGCTTTGCGCTGGTTTTGGAAGCCGCGCGCGACTATGCGTCTCGACATGGACAAGAAGACCTCCAAAACCCAATCTAAAGCGACCGAAACGGTCGCCGCTGTGATCGTGGCGGCAGGACGCGGTGAACGTGCCGGAAAGTCCGACAAGGGCCCCAAGCAATATCACGAGATCGGCGGACGGGCTGTGCTCTACCGGACGATCAAAGCTTTCGCCAATCATCCTGCAATCGGCAGAATATGCGTATCGATCCACCCAGATGATGAGACGCTGTTCCGAGATTCGGCAGGCAAATTTGCCGACATAGTACTCTGTGTAAATGGCGGCGTTACACGGCAGGAATTGACCCGGTTGGCCCTGGAGGCGCTCAAGAGCGACGGCCCGGCCGTCGTATTGATCCACGACGGCGTACGCCCGTTCGTCGATGCCTCACTGATCGACAGGGTGATTGCGGCTACCGACGTTGATCACGGAGCCCTCCCCGCGCTGCCGGTCTCGGACACGCTGAAGCGCGAAGCAGCTGATGGCACAATCCTGGAAACGGTTTCGCGCGCCGGTCTGCATACGGCACAGACACCGCAAGGCTTTCCCTTCGCCGCCATTCTCGCCGCACATCAAAAGGCTTCTGCAGCTGGCAGGTCCGACTTCACCGATGACGCGGCGATCGCGGAATGGACCGGTCTTCCGGTAAGAATTGTACCGGGTTCGCCGGACAATCTCAAAATCACTTGGGCAAAGGATATAGCAATGGCGCACGAGCGTCTTTCCGGATCAGCGGGATTCCCGGACGTTCGGACCGGCAATGGCTACGATGTTCATTCCTTCGAACCCGGTGACTTCGTTATGCTCTGCGGGATCCCGATTCCTCACGGGAAGAAGCTCGCCGGCCATTCGGATGCCGATGTCGGCTTACATGCTCTGACCGACGCTTTGCTCGCGACCTGCGGAGCCGGGGATATTGGCACCCATTTCCCGCCTTTGGATCCCAAATGGAAGGGCGCATCTTCCCGCATTTTTGTGGAACACGCAGCGTCGATCGTGCGTTCGAAGGGCGGGCGGATTGCCAATGCCGACATCACCCTCATCTGCGAAGCGCCCCGGATTGGCCCCTACCGTAACGCGATGACTCAGGAATTGTCAGATATGCTCGGAATTGCCCCGGAACGTATCTCGATCAAAGCGACGACAAACGAGAAGCTGGGTTTTATCGGGCGGGAGGAAGGCATAGCGGCCATTGCGACGGCGAGCGTCATCTATCCCGGAGAAGTTCCCGCATGAATGAGATTGCAGAACTGGCGGACAATTTTCTGAAAGCATGCGCCAGCCGGCAGATACTGGTGGCGACGGCAGAATCCTGTACCGGTGGGATGATCATATCCGCCCTGACCGATATTCCCGGTTCCTCCTCGATGGTTGATCGAGGTTTCGTCACCTATTCCAACGATGCCAAGATCGAAATGCTTGGTGTGTCGCCGGTAACGCTGGACTCCCATGGGGCCGTGTCCCGCGAAACAGCGATGGAAATGGCCGCCGGCGCATTGGCGCGATCACATGCCGGCATCGCCATTGCTGTGACGGGCATAGCCGGTCCCGATGGCGGCTCCGAGGAAAAGCCGGTGGGCCTCGTCTGGTTTGGGTTGGCCCGGACCGGCCAGCCTGTCATTGCCGAACGGCACGTCTTCGAAAACGAGGGCCGTGGCTACATCCGCCGTCAAGCGGTCAAGACAGCATTGAAGACTGCGCTCAATGCGTTGACACGCCAAGGCTGATCGCCAGAGAGCGGCAATTCGGCTTCCCGGGCTCCTTCACGTCCATACCGGCGTTAGATATTCAGGCGCAATCTTGGCCCCTCCTATCCATCGCAGTCGCCCTGGATGTCAGCAAAAGACAAAATTTTGGCAGCGTGGAGCAAGATCACGAAGGTGGTCTCCTATAGAGGAAACGCGCAACGATCCCGGTAGGATGGACTTCATTGGTCGCTGGCTAGCGACAGCATCAATCAATCACGATCGGTTCGGTCAGACGGGCGGGCAAAAACCCCTGATTTGACCATGGGCGGCAGCGGGTAACTGGGGGGCTGCCGCCCTTCAGCTCGGTCAGCAGGAAACTCATGTTTCTTGCCGACCGGCGGCGGTGGCGGTCATTCCTTAAGGGGCAGCCGTCACCGCCGACAGCAGCCGTCGCGCGACGACAAACTCGGGGACGCTTACCGTCCACCATCAAACGTTTCCGACAGGCGAGTGTGTCCAGACCAACGGCGCATGCACCGCTTCAGTTGCTCCCGCTTACCCAATCCGAACGCCTCTGATCGGAACTTCGTCCACGTTCACGAAACAAAACTGTGTCGCGACCGTTGGCCATGCGCCGCTTGACTGAACACCGGGGTCGTCGAGGCTCCCTCATCGCGACCGACAGCAATATCGCCGCGGCTCAACCTTGGAGCGAAGTTTTTAGCGAGGCGGGATTGATCTTCCCTCAAAGGTGACATATCACTGACGAAACTAAGATATCAGTAACAAAATTGATATGTCAGAGCTCGTCGAATTTCCCGTGTTGCCGCTGGAGGACCTGATCAGGGCCTCGGAACTCGGCGACGTCGGCAATGTGACGAACAGGGTCTACTCGCTGTTGCGGCGGCTGATCATCGAGGTCAGGCTGCTGCCGGGTCGGGCACTTTCCGAGAAGGAAATTGCCGCCATTCTCAATGTCAGCAAAACGCCTGTGCGGGAGGCCATTATCCGGCTGCAGGAAGAAGGCTTGCTGGCAGTCGTACCGCAAGGCGGGACATTCGTCGCCTCGCTCGACGTGCAGCGCTACATGGAAGCCTGCTTTATCCGCTTCAGGCTGGAGAGTGGCGCTGCAGCAGAGGCCGCGCGGCGGCATAGTTTCGAGGATGTCGGCCGGCTCGAAGCTTGCGTCGGCGAGCAGATCGAGGCCGCGCGCAACGAACAGTTCAACGAGTTCTTCCTGCTCGACGAAGAGTTTCACAAATCCATATTCGCCGCCGCGCGGCTGCCCGGCGTGTGGTCGTTCGTCAACATGGCGAAGGGCGAAGTGGATCGCATGCGCCACCTCAAACGCATCTTCGCCGTGCGCAAGACGGAGCAGGTGATCCAGGAGCACAAGGCCATTCTTGCCGCTATCCGCAGCAGCAATGCAGACGACGCAGTCGCGGCGATGACACGGCATATCGGTTCGCTCGAAGCAAAGCTCAGTGAACTGTCCCAGAATCCGAAGCTCTGGAACTACATCGAGCGTATCAACGCAATGCCGCAACGCACGCGGACACAAAAAAACAGGTCGCTATTGAAAAATTAGCGGCCGCGGGGAGGAAAGAAATTGTCGGCTGTCGAATTGAGCAACGTCGTCAAGAGGTACGGCGCGCTGGAGGTGGTGCGCTCGATCAATCTGAGGGTCGAGCCGCACGAATTCGTGGTTCTTGTCGGGCCGTCCGGCTGCGGCAAGTCGACCACTCTCAGGATGGTTGCCGGACTAGAGGAAATTTCGGACGGAACCGTCTCCATTGGCGGCCGGATCGTCAACAAGGTGGCGCCGAAAGACCGCGACGTGGCCATGGTCTTCCAGAACTATGCCCTCTATCCGCATCTCGATGTCGCTGAAAACATAGCTTTTGGCCTTCGCGTGCGCCGCGCGAAGAAAGATGCGGTGCAGAAGGCGGTTCAAGAAGCGGCCTCAATTCTCGGCCTTACGGAATACCTGAAGCGGAAGCCCGCGGATCTTTCCGGCGGCCAGCGCCAGCGTGTCGCCATGGGGCGCGCCATCGTTCGCAACCCCAAGGTTTTCCTGTTTGATGAGCCGCTGTCGAACCTCGACGCCAAACTCCGCACCCAAATGCGGGCGGAAATCAAGCGCCTTCACAAGCGGCTGAACGCCACCAGCATGTACGTGACGCACGATCAGGTCGAGGCGATGACGCTGGCCGATCGCATCGTGGTGATGAATGGTGGCCAGATCGAACAAGTGGGAACACCAATGGAAGTGTTCCTGAAGCCGGCCAACACCTTTGTCGCCGCGTTCATGGGTTCGCCTCCCATGAGCCTTTTGAAGGCAACCGTCGAAAGTGTTTCCGGCACCCTGTCCGCCGTCATAAAGGATGGAAACGGAAAGCAGACGGCGATCAACCTGCCGGAAGCCGCTGGCCGGAAGATTGTCGATGGCCAGCCCATCACGCTCGGCATTCGCCCTGAAGATATCCGCCTTGACTCGACGGGGAGCAAACGCTCCCAAACGCTGCCTTGCCAGGTCGAGCTTGTGGAGCCTCTCGGCTCGGAGGCGCTGCTGCATGGGCGCATCCATGGTCAGCCGCTGGTGGCCAAGATCGCGACGTCGCAAGAGCTTCCCGATTTCGGGACAGTGGAAAAGCTCCACGTCGAAACCGAACGGCTGCACGTTTTCGACGGCGAAACCGGCCGTGCCGTCAACTTCGCTGCCTGAGGTTCGGCCATGGCTCGTATCAAGCGCTATCTGGCGGACCTAACCGCAGACATCAAGCAGGACTGGCAGCTGTATCTGCTTCTCCTGCCGATGCTCATCTGGTTCGCTGTCTTCGCCTACAGACCGATGATCGGGCTGCAGATCGCCTTCAAAGACTTCAGCATGTTTCGCGGTATCGCGGCCAGCCCCTGGGTCGGTTTCGAAAACTTCGAGACGCTGTTAAGCGATCCGCTCTTCATCCGCGCCTTTTTCAACACGATCACGATCAGTTTCCTCGGTCTGATCTTCGCCTTTCCCGTCCCGATCCTGCTGGCGCTGATGTTCAACGAGGTGCAAGGCGCCGCCCGCAAACGCTTCGCCCAGACCATCGTCTACCTCCCGCACTTCATTTCGGTGGTGATCGTCGCCGGCATTGTCGTCAACCTTTTGTCGCCATCGACGGGCGTGGTCAATCTCGTCCTGGATTGGCTTGGCTTCGACAAGATTTACTTTTTGACGAAGCCGGAGTGGTTCCGCAGTGTCTTCATCGGCTCGAATATTTGGAAGGAAGCCGGGTTCGAATCGATCGTCTACCTTGCCGCGATCGCCGGGATCAGTCCGACGCTCTACGAATCCGCGCGCGTCGACGGCGCATCGCGCTTGCAGATGATGTGGCGGGTCACTCTGCCCTGCATGCTGCCAACGATCATTATCATGCTGATCATCCGCGTCGGCAATCTGGTCGAGGTCGGCTTCGAATACATCATTCTGCTTTACCAGCCCGCGACCTTCGAAACGGCTGATGTGGTTTCGACCTACATCTATCGAGCCGGCGTCCAGGGCACCCAGTATGACGTGGCGACCGCAGCCGGCCTCTTCAATGCCGTCATAGCGTTCGCTCTCGTTTTCATGGCCAACCGGATTAGCCGGAAAGTCTCGTCGACGTCGTTGTGGTGATTAGTGATGGCTGGCTTCAACCTCTATTCGCGCGGCGACCGGCTCTTCGGCTATGCGAACGCCATATTGCTTGGCCTGTTCGTTCTGTCGACGCTGTATCCGTTCATCTATATTCTGGCCGTTTCCATCTCCTCGGGCACGGCCGTCACATCGGGCCAGGTAGTTCTCTTTCCAAAAGATCTGACGCTGGCGGCATATGGATACGTCTTGTCGGACAAGATGTTCTGGATCGCCTACGCCAACACGTTTTTCTACACCTTTGGCGGTACGGCGGTCAGCTTGGTCATCATGATCTCCGGCGCTTACGCCCTGTCACGCCAGCGCCTGCGCGGACGCCGCACGCTGAACCTGCTCATCGCGTTCACGCTCTGGTTCCACGCGGGCATGATCCCGTTCTTCCTGAATATGCGCGACCTCGGCCTGCTCGATTCCCGTTTCGGCATCATCATCGGTTTCGCCTGCAGCGCCTTCAATGTCATCCTGCTCCGCAACTTCTTCGAGAGCGTGCCGAAGTCCTTCGAGGAGGCGGCCAAGATGGACGGCGCGAGCGAGTTCCAGTTGCTCTGGAAAGTGTTCATCCCCCTGTCCAAGCCGGCCATCATGACGGTCGCTTTGTTCTGCATCGTGGCGCGCTGGAACGGCTATTTCTGGTCGATGGTGCTGTTGCGCGGGGAAGAGAAGCTACCGCTTCAGGTCTATCTGAAACGGGTCATCGTCGATCTGGTCGCCAATGAAGAATTCGCAACCAGACTGCTTACCGAAAAATATTCGTTCGAAACCGTGACCGCCGCGATCATGGTCGTATCGATCATACCGGTTCTGATTATTTACCCAAAGATTCAGAAGTACTTCAACAAAGGCGTCATGCTTGGTGGCGTGAAGGAGTAGTGCAATGAGGAGGTATTCAATGAAGTTTCGACGCTTGGCTTTGTCTGCAGCATTATTATGCTCAACAATGTACATGCCGCCGTCTTATGCGGCGGACGACAATCTCAAGATCGTCAATGATCCGCTGGAGCTGACGATTCATTTTCATTTCCGCGACAAGTACGTCTATTCAGAAGACTGGCCTGTCGAAAAGCAGGTGGCCGAGCTGACCGGCATTCATGTTAAGAACGTCGCTTCGCTGGCGATAAAGAGCAGCCGTGACGCCTTCAATCTGCTCATGGCTTCCGGTGATCTGCCGGATATTATCGGCGGCGACGCGACCGGTGGCTTGAAGGACGACTTCATCCGCTACGGCATGGAAGGCGCTTTCGTCCCGCTCGACGATTTGATCGCGGAGCACGCGCCGCATCTGAAGAAGTTCTTCGACGAGCATCCGGCCGTGCGCCAGGCGATTACTGCCGCGGATGGGCACATCTATTTCATCCCCTATGTGCCTGAAGGCGATTTCGCCCGCGGCTGGTTCATCCGCCAGGATTGGCTGGACAAGCTTGGGCTCAAGACGCCGGAGACGGTCGATGAGCTGCACGATGTGCTTGTGGCGTTCCGCGACAAGGATCCGAATGGCAACGGCCAGAAGGACGAGGTTCCCTATTTCGGGCGCGAGCCGGCCGAGGCCGTGCGTCTGATCAATATGTGGGACGCTCGCGTGACAGGGTCGGACCGCTATGGCGACTTCATGGTTGAGGACAAGAAGGTCCTACACCCCTGGACCACCGAGGCATACAAAACCGCCATGGGTCACCTTGCCCAGTGGTTCAAGGAAGGGCTGATTGATAAGGAAGTCTTCACCCGAGGCGCGCGCGTACGCGAGTATATGCTCGGCAACAATCTCGGCGGCATGACCCACGACTGGTTCGCCAGTACGGCGGGCTACAACGAAACTGTGAAGGACAAGGTTGCGGGCATCAACTTCAAGCCAATGCTACCGCCGAAGACTGTTTCGGGCCAGCGTTTTGAAGACAATCGCCGTGCGACGGTCCAGCCTTCCGGATGGGCTATCTCGCATACGAACAAGCATCCGGTCGAGACCATCAAGTACTTCGACTTCTGGTTCACGGAAAAGGGCCGTCTTTTGTCGAACTGGGGCATCGAGGGCGAAACTTACGACATGGTCGACGGCAAGCCGGTCTACAAGGAAAGCGTGCTCAAGAAACCCAAGCCGGTCAATGCACAGCTCTATGACTATGGCGCGCAAATTCCACGTGGATACTGGCAGTCCTATGACTACGAGATTCCATGGACCAACAAGATCGCGCTCGACGGCATCGCCATGTACAAGGAGGCAAACCTCCTACAGCCTGAATTTACCGGCGTCTCGATGAACCCCGAGGAACGGGCGATCTTTGATAAGTATTGGTCGAGCCTCTTCACCTATATGACCGAGATGCAGCAGACCTGGGTTCTTGGCGCCAAGGATATTAATGCTGACTGGGCCGACTACCAGGCACGTCTCAAGCAGCTTGGTTTCGAGGAAGTCATGACGGTCATGCAGACAGCATACGACCGCCAGTACGCAGCCAAGTAACGACATGCCATGGGAGGTGGGGCGCCGCCCCATCTCCCGATCGCAAGCGACATGGACAGGGTTTGTTATGCCGATGAAAAATGCGGCGGTATCGCGCCGCCAGTATCTGGATGAGCCGCGTGCGGGCGCATTGATGGTCGCCTACGCGCCGGATGGTGGGGCCACCGCGGAGAATCCGCCGCGTTTCTCATGGCTGCCCGCCTTGGACGACGCAGCCCGCTATATTCTGAGAGTTTCGCCCGATGCTGGCTTTCCCGCCAAGGCTACGGTGAGTTTCGAGAACGTTGTCTGGAACTTCTTTACCCCTGACAGGACATTCGAACCCGGGGGGCTACTTTTGGTCTTACGCGCTTTGGGACAAGGCCACGAAGTCGATTGTGTCGGAATGGAGCACGACGCGCGCCTTCGAAATCACCGCCGATTCGCCGAACACACCCCTGCCCGGATCCGAGGCCCGCTACGCGGCGGCCGACATACGACATCCGCGCCTGTGGCTCGAACAACGATGAAGTCGATGCTTTCCATGCGAAGCTGAAGCAGGATGCCGATCATTGCGGCTGGACCGACGTTCATGAGGCTCGTCGGTCGAGCCCTGGCTCACCCGCGACATAATGCCGGAGCCGAAGCGCTATCCTAACAATCAGCGAACCGCCGCTTTGTGGCGTCAGATGTACATCGACTGCCAGGAGGTGATCTACGCAATCAGGCACCTCGCCATCGCCGGAAGTATCCTGAAGGACGATGCGCTCCTCGATCGCGCCAAGGCCTGGCTTCTGTCGGTTGCGAAATGGGACTGCGACGGTTCGACCGCGCGCGCCTACAATGACGAGGCGGCTTTCCGCGTCGTCACCGCGCTTGCCTGGGGCTATGACTGGCTGCACGACCATCTTTCGACCAGCGGAACGCGAGGAAGTCGGGACGGCGCTGCTGACGCGGACGCGCGAAGTGGCCGACCATGTCATCGATCAACGCCCGCATCCATATCTTCCCATACGACAGCCACGCTGTGCGCGCGCTTTCTGCCGCGCTGACGGCAGCTTGCATTGCGCTTGCGGGAGACTGCGACGAAGCGCAAGACTGGCTCGACTACACCGTCGAGTATCTTTTCACGCTCTACTCGCCCTGGGGTTCCGTCGACGGCGGCTGGGCCGAAGGACCGCATTACTGGATGACCGGCATGGCCTATCTGACGGAGGCCGCCAACCTCATCCGGAAATTCCTGAACGTCGACCTCTATGCGCGGCCGTTCTTCCAGAAGACCGGCGACTTTCCGCTCTACACCAAAGCGCCGGGAACCAAGCGCGTCTGCTTCGGCGACGACTCGACCATGGGCGATCTGCCGAGCCTCAAGGTCGGCTACAATGTCCGACAATTTGCAGGCGTGACGGGCAACCCCCACTACCAGTGGTACTTCGAGCAGATAAAGGCTGGCGCCGCTGGCACGGAAATGGAGTTCTACAATTACGGCTGGTGGGACCTTGCCTTCGACGATCTCCTCTACGCCCACGATTATCCGGCGGTGCAATCGGAGACGCCTGCGAGCCTCCCGCCTTTCAAATGGTTCAGGGATGTGGGCTGCGTGGCCATCCAGAAATATATGGATGATCCGGAGCGCCACATTCAATTTGTGTTCAAGAGCAGCCAATTTGGCTCGTTGAGCCACAGTCATGGCGATCAGAACGCTTTCCTGCTCCGCGCCTTCGGTGAGGATCTCGCGGTCCAGGGTGGCTACTATGTGGCGTTCAATTCACAGATGCACCGCAACTGGCGCCGTCAAACCGTTTCCAAGAACGCCATCCTGATCGATGACGAAGGCCAGTATGCAGGCCGGGACAAGGCGCTCGCCAAGAAGGCTTGCGGCCATATTCTGGAGGCGCGCGAGGAAGAGGACCATCTTCTTCATCAAAGGCGACGCGACGGCTGCCTATCGGGAGGCCAATTCAGCTGTCATCCGCGCGGAACGGGATGTCTATTTCTCCAAATGTGATTACGTCGTGCTGGTCGACCGCGTGGAAACCGCGCAGCCCTTGCCGATGCAGTGGCTGTTCCATGCAACAAAGCCGCTTGAGACCGGCACCAATACCTTCCGGTTTACCGGCGAGCGGGCGGGCCTCTATGGCCAGTTCGTCTTTTCAGCCTCGGGCCTGCCATCAATGCAGATGATCGAAGGTTTTCCCGGCGTCGATCCCGCGGAAACCGCCGGCCTCCCGCCGCAGTACCATGTGCGAGCCGACCTGCCGGCTGCCAAGCGGCACACGCTCGTAACGCTGCTCGTTCCCTATTCGCTGAAGGAACCGCGCCGCATCTTCCACTTCACCGACGACCAGGGTTTTAGCGCCGACCTCTATTTCACCGATGCCGATGACAACCGCCTGCGTATAGTCATCCCGAAGAACTTCTAGCATAAGATCTAGGAAAATTGACCGACACCGAGGCTGGATGTCGACGCTCTTCGCGTGGTGCATCTGCGCGAGGCACAAGTGTCGATAAGAGCCTGGCTTTATCCAGCAGAAAAAGGAATTCGCCATGCAAAGACTGGAAAACAAGACAGCGCTGGTTGCCGGCGGTGGGCGCGATATCGGCAAGGCATGTGCGCTTCAACTCGCCCGCGAAGGAGCCAATGTCGCGATCACCTATTTCGGCTCCAAAGAAGGCGCTGACCGGATCGTTGACGAGATCAAGGCCATCGGCGGGCGGGCGATCGCTGTCAAAGCCGACCTGACGAAAGAGGCTGATGCGAAGCGGGCGGTCGAGCAGACCGTAAGGGAATTCGGCGCGCTGGATATTCTTGTCCATGTGGCCGGCGGTCTCATTGCCCGTAAGACGCTGGCGGAAATGGATGCTGATCATTGGCAACAGGTCATGGACGTCAACCTGACTTCGCTGTTCCATACTGCTCAGGCCGCCGTACCGCACATTCGCGACAACGGCGCTATTGTGACTTTCGCCTCGCAGGCCGGGCGTGACGGGGGCGGACCAGGCGCACTGGCCTACGCCACAGCCAAGGGCGCGGTGATGACGTTCACCCGCGGACTGGCGAAGGAACTCGGCCCGCGCATCCGGGTCAACGCGGTTTGCCCAGGCATGATCGCCACGACCTTCCACGATACCTTCACCAAGCCGGAAGTGCGCGAGCGCGTCGCCGGCGCCACGCCGCTCAAGCGGCAAGGCAAATCGGAGGATGTCGGTCATCTGGTCACCTTCCTGGCTTCCGATGACGCCGCCTTCATCACGGGCGCGTGCTACGACATCAATGGCGGCATCCTGAACTCCTGACATCACACTACTGCTTGATGCCTCGGCCCGGCAAATTCTTGCCGGGTCTCAAAGAAACGCGCCGACCGAAATGGTGGCGCCATGGCGCTCGGCCATCCGCCTGGCATGTCCGGCACCGCCTGGCATTGACCGCGGCGCTCGGAACTCGATCTTGAGGGTGCCGGATGCGCGGTCGCCACTCGTGCATCGGTGTCTGCCGGGGCATTTCGCTGTTGATCAGCCGTCAGTAGGATTCGTGAGAATATCTATGAGCAGCAAAGCGGACAGTCAGCGCAGTACGATAGCGATTACGCTTTGAGCCGTTTGCGGTATTCACTAGGACTTACCCCAACATGTGCTCGGAAGGTTCGCGTCAAGTGCGCGTGGTTCGAAAACCCTGTCAAAAGAGCCACTTCTGTGATGTCGACCGAGTTTGAGGCAAGCAACTCCGACGCTCTAGTGATCCGGAGGCGGATCAGATGCTGAATCGGTGTAACGCCAAATACTTCGCGAAATGCCGGCAGAAACCGCCGCGGAGGTATCATGGCAACGTCCGACATAGTTCGTAAAGTGATCCGGTTTCCCAAATTGGCTTGCAGGTATCTCTCGAGCTTCTGTTTTATCACAGGTGTGAGTTGCGAACTTTCTACCTCGCCAGCGTCAGTGCTCAAGTTAGAATAATTCATTTGAAAATAGTAACTTAGCGTAGAAGCAAGACTGGATCCAAACTTATTCTCTACACCGTCAGATCGAAGCTGTATTAATTTCCGAACGGAGCGATAGATAAATTCATCACGAATACCTAGATAATGTTCAAGTTTGAACTGCTCTGAGGCATGGAGACGGCCTAGAGACGAGTCTGGAAGTATTCGAATTTCCGCGTATTCAATGTGGCCACCCCAAACTGAAACCTCGACCTCTGCATCCGCCGGAAATATAAAGATGTCACCCTCGACTGGCGGCTTGATCAGTTTAGGTCCGTTATCAACATTAATGTTGAATGCTTTCAGCCGGCCTCCCAAATAGACCGCTATAGAATCGTAGTCGCGCTTGAAGCGTACCCTTGTGACACGGGTCACGTCTTCAACCACACTTACTAACTTGATGCCGTCCCAAGCCCGAGAAGAGGTATGGACAACGTTTCTAGGCGTTCCTTGGGCAGCGTCGATAATTCTGCTGTTGCTATTCATCGACTGCTTTATTCATCAACTTTGTAGGCTGCTTTTCAGTAATCAATTCGCCTAAAACGGCTATTTCTACTAAAAGACGCGGTTATTCCTACTAAAAAAAGGGATGATAGGTGAGAACCGTAAATTCTGCAAGTTTGGATTAGGCAAGAAAACTGACATAATGTGCAAAAATACATGATATTCAAGAATAATAATATATAATAATATGAATAGAAGAATTTTATGATAAAGATGGTATCGGAGTTCATTCGGCGCGGTGAATCCCGGCTGTTTGATCCCACGTTTTGCTGAGGCACCTTATCTTCGAAATAAAAGGAGCCCCTATTGGCCAAGTTCTTTATCGGAGCGCCACGACGACAAGGCGATCCGTCGAGCGATACAACATAAGTAATGAGAGCTTGAGGACGCTCGCCAGGCGTTACGGGATTAACCAGAAGACTTTGCCAAGTGGAGGAAGGGGAGCCCTGGTTGCGGACCTGCCGACCGAGCAGAAGCAGACACGCTCGACGCCCGAGGCGCAGGGTGTGGACGAGGTCCTGCGCAGAGATCGTCACCGCCACGTTGCCAACAGACGTTCGTCGTTTGCAAGCAATTCAACAGTTGGTTAACATCGCCGAAGCGCCAGCGACGGACTGGAACGTCGGCTGAGCGTCAATTCGTCTAAGGAGGTGAAATATGTCCAAGAGACAGCTTTGCCTTGCGATGATCACAGCGCTGGTCCTCGCGGCAGCTCCGCAGGTTGCCACCGCCCAGGACAAAATCAAGATCGGCTTTCTGCCTGGCGTTGTCGATCCTTTCTATCAGGTGATGCAGGTTGGCGTTGAGGCCGCGTCGAAGGAGCTGGGCATCGAGGTCGTTACCCAAATTCCGCAGACGTGGGGTGTGGAAGCCCAGACGCCAATTCTGGACGCGATGGTGGCGCGCGGTGACTTGGACTACATCGTGACCGCGCCGACCGACAAGGATCAGATGATCGGTCCGCTCAAGGCAGCGGTCGATGCCGGCATCAAGGTCATTACCGTAGACACGTTCCTCGGCGACGGCGACTATGTGAACGGCCCGGTGACTTTCCCCATCAGCTATATCGGCTCTGACAATGTCGAAGGCGGACGCATTTCAGCCCGAGGCCTGGCCAAGGCAATCGGCGGGAAAGGCATCGTCTACGTCAACTCCACGAATCCCAATGTCAGCTCGGTCGAGGGCCGCGAGCAGGGTTTCAAGGAAGTAATGGAAAAGGAATTTCCGGACATCAAGGTTCTTGGGCCTGACTACAATCTCGATGACCAGAACAAGGCGACGCAACAGACCGCGGCCGTTCTCGAACGCGAAGCGGACCTTGCCGGGGTGTTCGGCACCAACGTGTTCAGCGCCCAGGGCGCCGGAACAGCCGTCGTCAATGCCGGACTTGGCGGCCATGTTCAAGTCGTGGCCTATGACGCGACCCAATTGGCAATCGAGCTCATGAACAACGGCGTCGTCTCACTGGTGCTGGCGCAGAAACCGTTCGACATGGGCTATTTGGCTGTGCAGTTTGCCGCGGCCGACGCTGCCGGCGTAACCAGCCTGCCGCGTCGTGTGGAGACCGGGTTCGCCATCATCGACAAGGACAACGTTAAAGACCCGGCGATTGCCCGCTTCATCTACCAGGTTCCGCCCAAGTAGCGTCAATTGTCGATTTTGCTGATCGGAAGCGCTCATCGCGGCGCTTCCTCCTTTAGCTCCGGTGCATGAGGACGATTTGTGGTCCGCGCTGAAATGAAGGCGGTCGCAGAGACGGGTGCGACGGCGCAGGCCCTTACGCCGCCGAAGCGATTCGTCCTGGCGCTGAGCCGGTTCTGGGCATGGGCATTCCTCGCCCTGATGGTCGTATTCTTCGTCATCGCTGTACCGATCGTCAGCAACGGCGCCGTCAATTTTCTCACGATCCGCAATTCGCAGAACATTCTCGTCGCCATCACACCAATACTTTTGCTCGGGCTCGGGCAGACCTTCGTCATCATCGCCGCCGGCATCGACCTCTCGGTCGGCTGGGTCATGAGCCTGGCTTCGGTGCTGTCGGCGCTGGCGATCCGGGCAGCATACAATGCCGGGCTGCCGCTTTTTCCCTCCGTCGTTGTTGGATTCCTCGCCGCGGTTGCCGGCGCTGGTGTCGTCGGCTTCATCAATGGTGTGATCATCGCCAAGCTGAAGGTGCCGGCCTTTATCGTCACACTAGGCAGCTCGTTTATCGTGCGCGGCGTGGCGTTGCTGATGTCGGAGAACACGACGGTGATCGGCCTGCCTCCGGGCATTCGCGCCTATGGCAATGACGCGCTCGTCTATTTCATCCGCGGCGACGGCGGTGGTCTCTATTTCCTCGCTGCGCCGGAGGTGAGCGGCGAGCTGCTCCGCCGGATGGACCGCATCTTGCCCTACCCCGTTGTCGTCACGGCCATCGTCGTCGCGATAGCGGTCTTCGTTTTGCGAAAGACCCAGTTCGGCCGGCACACCTATGCCATCGGCGGCAATATCGAAGCAGCGATCCGAACTGGTATCCCGGTCGACCGTCACATTATTTTACTTTACATCCTCTCCTCCGCCACGGCCGGTATTGCCGGTTTCCTTTCGACACTCCGCTTCACTGCCGGATCGGCAGTGATAGGCGACGCGTTGCTTCTCTCCTCGATCGCCGCCGTCATCATCGGCGGTGTCAGCCTGTTCGGCGGCGCGGGGAGCGTGATGGGCACCGTCATCGGCGCTTTGATCATTGCCGTTCTGACGACCGGTCTCGTCATGCTGAACGTCGAGGCGTTCTGGCAATTTATCGTTGTCGGCGTGGTGGTGATCGTTGCGGTTCTGATCGACCAGTCGCGAGATCTGATTATCGGCCGAGCGACGGGAGGGCCGCCCACGTGACGAAACCGGTCCTTTCGATCAGAAACCTGACGAAACGCTTCGGCGGCCTTGTGGCCGTCAACGACATAAGCTGGGATGTCTACCCTGGCGAGGTCGTTGCTCTCCTGGGCGACAACGGCGCTGGCAAGTCGACCCTGATCAAATGCGTTTCGGGTGTCTATCAGCCGGACGAAGGCCAGATATTCTTCGAGGGCCGGCTCAGCCATTTTGCCCGCCCGATGGACGCGCGCCGCCAGGGCATCGAGACGATCTACCAGGACCTGGCGCTCGCCAACAATCTTGATGTCAGCGCCAATATCTTTCTAGGGCGCGAGGTGAAGAAGCGCTACCTCGCCGGCCTTATCAAGACTCTCGACGAGCAGATGATGCTCCGGGAGTCCAGAGCGGCATTGGCGGCGCTGGCGATCCAATTTCCGAACCTCACACAGCCGATCGAGAGCCTGTCCGGCGGGCAGCGTCAGGCCGTCGCCATCGCACGCGCCGTCTACTGGGACGCCCGGTTGATGATCATGGACGAACCGACCAACAATCTTGGCGTTCCGGAGCAGCAAAAGGTTCTTGAGCTCATCAGGACTTTGCGGGACCAAGGGGTCCCCGTCATCCTCATCACCCACACTCTCCCCGACGTGTTCGCGGTCTCGGATCGCCTTATGGTGATGCGCAGGGGTCGTAGCGTCACGGAGAAGCGGACGGCGGAGACGCATTCTCAGGAGCTTGTGCAATACATGGTGGGCGCTCTGGACGATACGCGCGTACCATAGGCGCCAAGTGTAATGGAAAAGGCGGTGACGAGTATTGTCACGTTTGCTTTGAATTGGCTCTTCGATCACCGGGTCGCACTTCGGATTTCGAGCCCGTCCAAAGGAATCTCGATCGTCATGCCGTCGTATCCCGGTTCGACATGTTCTGGGGTTTCCCTCAGCACGACATCGTAGTCCAGCGGCACATGCATATGTGTCAGAATGGCTCTCTTCGGCTTGAGCCGCGCGATCCAGTCCAGAGCTTCTGATAGTGACAAATGAGTGGGATGTGGTCGGTACTGGAGCGCATCGATGATCAACACGTCCAGATCGCCAAGCCTATCGACGGTAGCCGTCGGGAAATCGCTAATATCCGGGCAATAGGCCAGTCCGCCGATACGAAAACCCAACGAAATGATATCGCCGTGAATCTGTGGCAAGGGCTCGAAGGTGAGGGAACTCCCCTCGCCTTCAATCACGACTGGCGTGCTGTGCTCGATAACATTCGCGCGCAAGATCGGTGGGTATGAACTGCCGGGCGGCGTTTCGAAGCAGTAGCCAAAAGCCTCTCGCAGCCGCTCCAGAGTGAGTTTGTCCGCAAAAATATCCATCAACCGCCGTTGCTCGTGTACATAGCCTCGCAGATCGTCGATGCCGTGAATATGGTCGGCATGCGGATGCGTGTAGACAGCCGCGTCGAGGCGCTCAGCGCCCGCCATGAGCATTTGTTCCCGGAAATCGGGCCCGGTGTCGATGACGACGCGTGTCGCAGCTCCGGCGTCCGTGATGCGTTCCACGAGTGCTGCCGCCCGTGTGCGGCGGTTTTTGGGATTGGTGGGATCGCAATTGCCCCAGTCACCGGTTATTCGCGGCGTGCCTGGCGACGAGCCGCAACCTAGTAGAGTGAAGCGCAGCCTGTCGGCCACCGCTAGGCATCCCGGCCAGCAGGACGCGGCATCTTGGCGAACAAGCGGAAGAAATTGTTCGTGGTGATCGCCGCGATCTCGCTCGCGTCGACACCGATTGTCTCCCCAAGAACCGAAGCCGTATGCGCGACGTAGGCCGGCTCATTGCGCTTGCCTCGGAACGGCTGGGGAGCAAGGTACGGCGCATCGGTTTCGACCAGCAAACGATCGCGCGGCACGTTTTTCGCAATCTCGCGCAGGTCGTCAGATTTCTTGAAGGTCAATATTCCCGAGAACGACACGTAGCCACCCAGAGCGACGCCCGTTTCCGCAAGCCTAGGCCCGGAGGAGAAACAATGGAGGATGAACGGAAACGTCCCCTTCCCTGTCTCCTCTTCAAGGATAGCCGCCATATCTTCGTCGGCGTCGCGCGAATGAATGACCAATGGCAGGCCCGTCTCGCGTGCAGCAGCAATATGCCTGCGAAAGCTCTCTGCCTGTGCTTCGCGCGGCGACCGGTCATAGAAATAGTCGAGACCCGCTTCGCCGATCGCCACCACTTTCGGGTGCATCGAAAGCCGGACTAACTCGTCGCTCGTTACGTCGAGTTCTTCGGCGGCGTTATGGGGATGCGTGCCGACAGAGCAATAGACAGCAGCATGAGCCTCCGCGATGTCGAGGATGGCCGGAAACCGTTTCACGCGCGTAGAAATCGTCACCATGTAATCGACCCCTGCAGCCAAGGCGCGCGCAATCACCTGGCCGCGCTCGTCGGCGAAATCGGGGAAGTCCAGATGGCAATGGCTGTCGACAAGCATGGCGATCTAGGCGGGCTCCGCCTGTTCGACATAGCGCGGGAACACGCCTTCTGGCGCCGGCAAAAGAGTTCCCGCGACTAAGGCGTGACCGTCGCCGAGATGCTCGAAGTCGCGCTGATCCTGCGGCACCGCAAGCAGGTCGAGCAGTTTGGCCGCCGAACCTGGGATGTAAGGCTGGCATAAGATCGCGATCCGTCGAACCGTCTCGGCGGTGGTATGGAGCACGGTAGCCATACGCTCGGGATCGGTCCTTTTCAGCGCCCACGGCTCTTGTGCGGCGAAATAGCGGTTGGCTTCGGCGACGACGCCGAAAATCGCGGCAAGCGCCAGATGAATCGCCTGTTCCGACATCGCCTTCCGCGCGGTTGCGAGAGCCGCTGTGGCTTGATCCAGGATTGCCTGCTCGGCCTGCGAAAGCGTGCCGCGCGAAGGGACAACACCCCCGCAATTCTTCGCGATCATCGACAGCGAGCGCTGCGCCAGATTGCCGAGATCGTTCGCAAGGTCGGCATTGGTCCGGTTTACAATCGCCTCGTGGCTGTAGTTTCCATCCTGACCGAAAGGCACTTCGCGAAGAAGAAAATAGCGCACTTGGTCGAGACCGTAATGCGATACCAGAGCGAACGGATCGATCACATTGCCGACCGACTTTGACATTTTCTCGCCGCGGTTGAACACGAAGCCATGACCAAACACACGCTTCGGCAAATCGATACCGGCCGACATCAGGAAGGCCGGCCAGTAGACCGAATGGAAGCGCGTAATATCCTTTCCGATGACATGGAGGTCGGCCGGCCAGTAGCGCCAACGCGTGTCGTGCAAATCCGGATAGCCGACGCCGGTGATGTAGTTGGTCAGCGCATCGACCCAGACATACATCACATGCTTTTCGTCGCCAGGAACGGGCACGCCCCAGTCGAATGTCGTTCGCGAAATTGAGAGATCCTTCAGACCCGACTTGACGAAGCTGACGATTTCATTGCGCCGCTCGGCCGGTCCAATGAAATTCGGCTGGTTCTCGTAAAGATCGAGCAGGCGATCCTGATAGGCCGAGAGCTGAAAGAAGTAACTCTCTTCTTCCACCCAGTCGACCGGCGTCCCCTGCGGACCGTAACGGATGCCGTCCGCGCGAACCTCCGTTTCCTCCTCGCCATAGTAGGCTTCGTCGCGCACCGAGTACCAACCGGCGTAGCCGCCCTTGTAGATGTCGCCATTCGCAGCCATCGCCTTCCAGATCGCTTGCGATGCCTCGTAGTGCCGTTCTTCCGTCGTGCGGATAAAATCGTCGTTGGAGGCGTTGAGGGCCGTAGCCATGGTGCGGAATTCGGCCGCGTTGCGCTCGGCTAGTTCCCTTGGGCTCACCCCTTCCCTCTTGGCCGTCTGGAGCATCTTGATCCCGTGCTCGTCCGTTCCGGTCAGAAAGAAGACATCCTTGCCGTCATGACGCTGGAAGCGCGCAAGGGCGTCCGTTGCAATGAGCTCATAGGCATGACCGATATGCGGTTTGCCGTTCGGATACGAAATCGCCGTCGTGATATAGAATTTTTCGCGGGACATAGATGGGCCAATTGGTGCGGAGATTGCGGTCAGATAGCGCATCAAGCGTGCGATTGCCATCCCGGAAGGGCGATCTCAGGCCCTAGCTGCGCATTGCCGCGTGTAGAGCGTGTAGCACGCCGATGACATGCTGCTTCTTGTCGAGATTGTACGTCTCGGCTTCTTCTATCGTTTTGAGCATACGCTCGCAGGATTCCGACAATCGGTTTGCCTTGAATAAATCCCCTGCCCGGGCCGCCTGGCTCGCAGCATCGGTCAGGACATCGATGACGTGCCGGTTGAAAATGCCTAACTGAACCGTTTGGTCGCGGGCAGCAACCGCATCGGCAAGCCGGTGCGCTTGGGCGACATCAATTGTTTGACCGCCAACCAGCCGATCAATGGTCTCGGAAATCTCAAGGCCGCCATACTGGGTGAGCAGAATGGCGTCGCGCGGGCTGCCAACAGCGCGCTCGACAACAGTCGTCTTCGCCGTCTGTTCGTCCGGAAGGCCGGAATCGAAACCTGCAAGAACCGAAAGGAGTTCCTCGGCATTCAGCGGTTGAAGCAGGATCGTCTGGCAGCGCGACCGGATGGTTGGCAACAGGCGACCAATGGAATGTGTGATCAGGATGAATAAGGTGCGTGAAGGTGGCTCTTCAAGAATTCTTAAGCAACGCATTGGCAGCATTGGTGTTCATGTCGTCGGCAGGATCCACGATCACGACCCTGTAACTTCCGTCGTGAGAGGTCAGCGAAAGGAAGCGGTTAATCCTTCGGACTTCATCTACCGTCACCACAGTCTTGAAAGACTTGGTCTTTTCGTTCATCGGCCGGGTGAGGTGCAGCACCGACGGATGTGCACCCGTAGCAATCTGCCGGAAGAGCGATGAGGCTGTGTCCGGCCCTTCAAGTTCGTCCGGCGCTGTCTCCGGTGACGGATGCCTGAGCAGGTGGCGGGCCAAGTGGAAAGCCAGGGTTGCCTTCCCGATGCCTTGAGGGCCGGCCAGCAGCAGCGCATGCGACAGCTTGCCAGACCGATAGGCCGCGGCCAACATGTTCGACGCCTCCTTATGGCCGATCAGCCGGGCGTTTTCCGCCGGTTCCGGGATACCCTCGATCGTGTCGTATTGTTCGGGCGCAAGGCGTTCAAAGATCATCGGTCACGCCGTGACTTTTGGGCGAACTCCGGCCCTTTCCAGAGCCGCAAGTACCACCGTCGTGATGGCGCGTTCCAAATCTTTCGGCCTTGCCGCCGCATCGATCACCACACAGCGTTCCGGCTCGCTTTTTGCGATCGCCAGGAAAGCCTCTCGGCGGCGCTGATGGATTGCCAGTGTCTCCTTTTCGAAGCGATCGGCGGTCTCCATCCCTCTCCGGGCGGAGGCGCGTTGCAAGCCCTCCACCGGATCGAGGTCAAGAATCAGAGTTAGATCAGGCATCATGCCGTTGATGGCGACGCGTTCGAGGGCATTCATAAAGGCCGGGGCGAGTCCACCGGTGACACCCTGATAGACGCGTGATGAATCCAGGAACCGGTCACAAAGCACAACTGCGCCTCGTTCAACCGCGGGACGGATGACCTGTTCGACATGGTCGGATCGCGCAGCCGCAAACAAAAACGCCTCCATCTTCGGTCCGAAAGGCTCCGCAGCACCCGAGAGCAGCACATGACGAACGGCTTCCGCGCCTGGGGAACCACCAGGCTCGCGCGTCACCACGACATCATAGTGGCTGCTGCGCAGCCTGTAGGCCAGCCGTGTGATCTGGGTCGATTTGCCGGCGCCCTCGCCGCCTTCGAATGTGATGAAGTATCCGCGCGTCAATCCGGGTTCCTGTCGGTTTTCCGCAGCTCCGCTTCAGTAACGAAGATGCAGGAACGTCTTATGTCGTGAAGCAGGAAAGGTCCATGGCGACAACGTGAATGGCACGGAGCCTCGTGTCGGCTCTATCGCAACCAGCCGACCAAAAGCTCGCCGACTGCGTCCCACGCGCGCTGGTGAAGGGATCCGAGCTCGACATTTTCTGCGGCGAAGAGCGGCTTTTCCTGGCTGAGCGTATCGCCAATCCATACACGCAGCGTTCCGACCTTGGCCCCCTCCTCAACCGGGGCAACCACCGGGCCTTCGTAGACGATCCGTGCGATGAGCCTGTCCTTGTTTGTGATGGGAACAAAGATCGCGACGGGACCCTCGGCTTTCAACGCGACACCTGCTTTGGCGCCGCCGTAAACCTGCGCCTCGCCCACGACCTCGTTTTCAGCAAAAAGCTCCGACTTGCGGAAGGCGCGCATGCCCCAATCGAGCAACTTTCGCGCCTCCTCAGCGCGTTCGCGTTCGCTGGTCATGCCGCTCATCGCAACGAAGAGCCGCTTACCGTCGCGATTGACAGAGCCAACGATCGCATACCCGGACTCTTCCGTGAAACCGGTCTTCATGCCGTCCGCGCCGATATCCATCGAAAGCAGCGGGTTGCGGTTCCTTTGGGTGATCTTGTTCCAAGTGAAATCGGGCTGCGAATAGTATTTGTAGAACTCCGGATATTCCCGCCAGATATGCAGGCCGAGTTGCACGAGCTCGCGCACAGTCACCACCTGTCCTTCGGCTGGCAGTCCGGTGGAATTCTTGAACACCGATTGCGTAAGCCCGATCTCGCGTGCGCGCTCCGTCATGAGTTGAGCGAAGTTTTCCTCTGAACCGGCCATACCTTCGGCAATGATGATGCAGCCGTCATTGGCCGACTGGATCACAACGCCCTGGATGAGGTCCTCGAGCCGGATCGTGGATTTCAGTGCCGCGAACATGGTCGAACCGCCGGATGCGGCGCCACCCGTTCTCCAGGCGTTTTCGCTGACCTGGAACGTGTCTTCCAACGGACAGGCGCCCGGCTTTGATTGCGTGGAATACGGTCTCCATCGTCATCAGCTTGGCGAGCGAGGCTGGCGGTATGGGTTTGTCGGCGTCTTTGGAAAAAAGGATGGTGCCGGAGTTCGGCATCGATCATGAAGGCTTGCTTGGCCTTTGTTTCGAAGAGTTGCGCCTGCGCAGGCATCAGCGCCAGGCCCATCAGCACTGCAACGATAAGCGGATGTGACAATCTATGGAACAAACGGATGAAAAGCACTACCCTGCCCGCCATGCTACCCAGAGTGGGGAACAGGCTAACAGGATAGAAGCCGTAGGATCAACGGTGCATTGAGCGAGCGCAGGATTACGGCCCGGCAACCGGTTTACCGGAGCCAGACTGCCGCGGACGCCAACCGCCGGAACCTCTCCGGATTACTCTCGGATCGTCATTGCGTCGGGACCGCCATTCGCCCAGGCCATCTCCAGCAATCCGTCCAAATCGCGTCTTCCATCCGGATAGACGCTCACCGAATACCAAACTGCACCGTCGGCTTCAGACTTCTCCAAAACTGTATGTCCCTGGGTCGAAAGCGTACGAACGAGTGCATCCGCCTCCCGTTGAGACGTAAAGGAGCCAGCAGCGACATACGCGCCGTTCAATTCCCCGTTTGCGTCAGATGGTCTCTGCCGTTTCCACGACGCGACGACGTCCGTCGCCGTCATATGCCCATCGAATGCTGCGAAGGCCTGCGTGGCGTGCGGTTCGCGGTCGTCCGCATAAGACATGGTTGCGAGCGCGACCTGGGTTCCAGGATCGCCATTTGCCTTCGACGGCCGTTCCGGCGCGATCGGCCCGAATGCCGGCAGCTGGAAATCGGCGCCGCCCGCGATTGTTTCGATAGCGGCCGTCGCGGGGGGCGCGTCGGAAAGTGTGCCGGGGAACGCTACCGCAGCGGGCGCACTCGGCGTGGAGCCGTTCATGGCGATCATCACGCCTGTCGGAAGCCCGTCCGACGGATCCGGCGCGCTGTTTCCAGGGCGATACGAGGCCATGAGATATTGCTCGTCGCGGCCATCCAGCGGCGCGCGTCCGACATATTCCACCTGAACCTTCGCAGTACCGCTGTGTGTATAATCCAGCAATTCCGCTGCGCGTTTGGAAAGGTCGATGATGCGGCCATTCGCGTAGGGGCCACGATCGTTCACGCGCACAATGATGGAACTGCCGTTCTTGGTGTTCGTGACGCGCGCATAGCTGGGCAGCGGCATCGTTGGGTGCGCCGCTGTGAGATGCGTCATGTCGTAGATTTCACCGTTGGCCGTCAGCCGGCCGTGAAAGGCGTCGCCATACCAGGATGCGGCCCCAACCCTCTTGTAGTTCGGGTCCTCCTTGGGATGGTACCACTTGCCTCCCACCTTATAAGGCTTGCCGAGCTGATCACGCCCGCCACCGCGCGGCAGGCGCGAGCGCTTGTTGGACACCCTCGGGCTTGCTTTCACGCCATAGGCGGCTTCGGAAAAGTATTCCTTGGACTGTTTCCTGCTGGCCGTTACCTGAGGCTGAGAGGACGTGCAGGCGGCAAGGAAAGCAGCCGAAACAGCTAGGACGAACACATTTGTCGCGCGGTAAACACGCCGGTGCCCCGAAAGTATCATTCTTAAATTGTCCCCGGAACGTCGCACTCAGGCACTGCTACGTCGCACGCACACAAAAACGAAAGCGCGCCTTCCTGCACCAAACCCCAACCACCTTTGTGCGCAGGAATTGTTTACGAGCCTATTAATCGATTATGTCTGTAACCCGGCAAGAATGTGGCGGAAATTGTTGAGTGGGCAGGAAGAGGTTGGTCTCCGGCGCCGCGCGTCCTTTCGCTGTATATCCCTGAAACGACGCATCCGATTTTTCGGACCGATGCAGCAGCGGCAGACCCGAATGCGGACAGGTCTGCGTACAGCGATAGATTCGGCGAAGCTATCGAACGTCGTTGACGAGGCGATCAAGCGGGCTGTAGAAGCGCGCAATTGTCATGAGTCCTTGGAAGAGTGGCCGAGTGGTTTAAGGCAGCAGTCTTGAAATTTAGAATGCGGTTCGAACTAACCGCTTGAGATGAAAAGGAAAGGCTTTCGGCGCAGCTTGATTTTTGCGCCACTTTTGCGCCAGCGTGGTTTTCGGGTGCAAAACAGACGGAGGAGTGGCAGAGCGGTTTAATGCAGCGGTCTTGAAAACCGTCGTGGGCGAGAGTCCACCGGGGGTTCGAATCCCTCCTCCTCCGCCAGCGACCCAAGAACTAGATTAAGCCGTATTTTAGCCAAATTGCCGAAGCCGTCGCGTCGTGGCATTTTGCCCGCCATGCCCATCAAGACGATGCGTGTCGTTTTGTGCCGCGCCATCCTGCGCACGCTGGCCGACCGGCGCGTCACCATCTTCAGCGTCGCCGAATCGGCCGGCATCTCGATTGTCGAATTGCGGCGGTTGATGGAGTTCGCCTCGCCGCTCGGCGAGGACGAGAGCGAGCGGCTGCTGGACTTCGCCAGGACGGTAGACGTGCCGAAGCCGGTTCCGGTGCGGAAGCAGATCCATAAAAGGAAGCGTTGGACGCGGCCGGTCGGTCATGTATCCATGACTCCGGAATTGATCGGCCAGGACGCATCCGGCGCTTGATCACCGGTCCCGGCGGCGCAAGGATACTCTTGCCGCTGGCGGAGAATAGTCGACAACCTCCATCTGCCGGCGACTGGCAGCGGCGGATCTCTCCGTTACCCCAAGCCCCCCGCCGCTGCCGCTTAGTGCAGCGCTGCGCCGAGTGGAAGCGTCTCTACAGATAAATTGCCAGGATCCGCCGCGTAGCGCCCGGCGAGGATGTCCAGCACAAGTCCTCGCAGCTCGGCGGCGCTGCCCTCGTCGTCTTCATGGTGAGGCTCCTTCTTTTGTAAACAGACTGTGGACGGTCATGGCTAGTGATCAAGGATCGCCGCCTCGGTTGTCTGGAGGAATGCACGGACTTGCAAGACATCCTTCTTGCACAATGGGCAGGAAGGATGGTTGCGATCGATAAGTTCAGGCGCGGGACACAGACCACAAGCTGCGGGTTCTCAGGCACGCTTATCCGACCGGCGACGTCGGCAAGGCTTGCCGATATTCGGTGTCCGGTCAGCCTGGCGCTGCCATCGGTCAAAAGGTCGAATCCGACCAGCCGCGCCGGCATGCGATTTGGAGTTGCAGGTTGTCAGCATGCATGGCCACGCGCATACTGAAATTCTCCAAGCGTCGGTAACTAAAGTGGACGGCAGATGGACAACATCGCAAGTGTACGGCGCTATTTCAAAGCGTGGATCGATCGCGATGCCGATGCAATTCTTGCCAGCCTCGTTGACGGCGGTACCTATCAGGACCCGTCGACGATCGTGCCCATTTTCGGGGAGGCGCTGCGCACCTGGCGATTTGGAGCCTCTGCTGGCGTAAAAGCTTGATCTCGGGTCAAGCTTTTCCAACTGCACTTATGAGCGGCCTCTCGAAAGCCGGTACCAGTGGGGGACGGGGGATAGCCGAAGCTTACAACCCCGGGGGTCCATAGCCGAGTGGCGCCTATCGGGGAAAAACCTATTTGCCACTGGAAATATTACCTCCTTTATTCCTCCAGGGTCGGGCATCACCCCGCCTGTTGGCTGAGGAAGGCCAGCGTCTTCGCGTTAAACTCAGCGACGTTTTCGTAGATCGGGGCATGCGAGCAGTCTTCGAACACGATCAGTTCGCTCTTGTCGATGCCGCCTTGCATCACATCCGCAAAGCGGGCTCCGGTGACGACATCGTACCGGCCGAAGGTGATCAGGGTCGGCGCCTTGATCTTGGCGAGCTGAGCCGTGGCATCGTGGGCGATGACCGCCTCCGATTGTTGCAGGAAGGCGGCAACCGGCTGGGTCGGTCGGCTGCGCACGAATGACTCGATTGCCTCGATATGGTCGGGCTTTGCGACGTAGAGTTCGGGGGTCAAGCACCAGGGCAAGATACCTTGGATGATCATCTCGGTTACGCTACCAAGGCCCTTGGCCATTGACTGCCAGCCTTGGACTACAACCTTGAGGTAGGCATCGGATTTTGCCCACGTGCTGTGGAGCGACAACGATTTCACCCGCGCAGGATGTTTGGCGGCGAGCCACATGCCGGTAGCCGCCCCCAACGATAGCCCGGCGACGTGGACGCGGTCCAACCCGATGGCGGCGATGAAGGCAGCAACGTCGTCTGCAAAGAGCTCGGTCGAATAGGCCCCCGCAGGCTTGTCGCTTTCGCCAGCGCCGCGCGGGTCGAGCGAGATACAGGTGAACTGCTTGGCATAGTCCTCGACCTGAAAGGCATAGCAGGCATTGTCGGCAGCAAGGTAGGGGATCAGCAGCAGCGGCTCGCCGGTGCCCTGCTGCTCATAGTTGATGGTGATGTTGTTGGCCTTGATCTTCGGCATGGCGTCTCTCCCTTCGATTAGGCTCGTGCGCGATTAACACGAGTATGTGGAGCGCAGCGGTTTCAGTCGGGGTCATACAGTGTTATCGACCCCTTGCGCGGCAAGACTACGTCCACCACGGGTCAGAAACTCCAATTCAGCCGTACGTCGGCTTCGGAGTGGCGGAACTGCGGTTGCCAGCCTATCGCGCCCTTTCGCATGGCGTCGGGGATCCAACCTTGCCAATAAAGCCGATGAAGTTCAAAATTGACGTTCGATACCAGTTCATCGGGGGACTGTCTGATAGCTGGAGGAGAAATCATCATGCATAATCTTCCACGCCGCGAATTCATCGTTCAAGGCAGCGCGGCCCTCGCCACCCTGGCGGTTTTCCATTCGCGGTTTGCCCAGGCCTTTCCAAACCGGGCGGGTGAGACCGTGATCCCGTGGCTTGATCAGCCGCCGCCCAATGCCGCTCCCGAAGCCCTCAAGGATCTACTTGCCTGGGACGATCTGGATTCCTGGATAACTCCGAATGACAAGTTCTTCGGCGTTATTCATTTCGAGTGGCCAGTCATTGACGCCAGCACTTGGAAACTCGAGATCGATGGACTGGTCAAAAAACCGATGACCCTGACGCTCGCCGATATCAAGGCCAAGCCACGTCAGGAAGTCATTTTCACTCTCGAATGCTCAGGCAATCACGGCTTCCCCTTTTTCGTAGGTGGCATCGGCAATGCGCGCTGGGCTGGCACACCGCTTGCCGGCATCCTTGAAGAGGCGGGCGTCATCGGACTCCGGCATCGAAGTGGTGTTTTGGGGCACCGATGCCGGTGACGTCGCCCTGAAAGACGATATCCGCGATGTCAAGATGCACCAGAACTTCGCCCGCAGCATGTCGCTCGCCGATGCGATGAGTCCCCACAATATCCTATGCTACGAAATGAATGGTACAGCCTTGCCGGCCAAGAACGGGTTCCCGCTGCGGCTGATCGCACCCGGCTGGTATGGTATCGCCAACGCCAAATGGCTGAAGCGCATCGAAGTGCGCGACCGGCGCTTCATGGGCAAGTTCATGGGGCGAGACTATGTGACAATCCGCGAGGAGGAACACAATGGCGAGACAGTCTGGACTGAGACTTCCGTTGGCCGCACGCGGTTGAAGTCGGCGCCCGCGAGGGTCACTCGCAATGACTCCGGTTACCGCATTACCGGCGCCGCATGGGGAGCCCCCATCGCCAAGGTTGAAGTGAAGATTGACGATGGGCCGTGGCTCGAAGCCGCCATCGACCATGGTGAAGAAGCCGAATTCGCCTGGATGATCTGGTATCTAGACTGGCAAAACCCAGCACCTGGCGAGCACAGCGTCACGTCGCGGGCGATTGACACAGCGGGGAATGTCCAACCCGCCATGGACGATCCCTTTATCGCCAAGAAACATACCTACTGGGAAAGCAACGGTCAGATCACGCGCCGCATCAGCATTGCTTAAGGCTCATGGATACCATCGGGTCAGTCGCTGCGCACTTCGAGGCGGGAGAGATGCCTGTGATGATTATCTATGCCAGCGAGCGTAATCGCGTCGCTGCGCCTTCCGGGGCCGTTCGTTCCGGCGACGGCTCTGTAAGAGGAACAGCGCTTGCGGGCGCAGAGGCGCTTCTGATGCTCAGGGGGCTGGCTGCGCGTAACTGGCGGCGGCGAATATCTCGTTGAGGGCGGCCTCGATGTAGCCGAAAGGCCACGGAACGATCCGGATTGTGCGGGCGACGCTTTTGGCGGCTCAAAGCCGGCTGCCTTGACCGACTACTCTTAATCAGCGGGTCCTCGGTTCGATCCCGGGCACACCCACCAACAAATCAAAGACTTACTGACACTTTGTGACCACAGCGAAACGCCCGAAAGCGAATTTTCTAACGTTTTTTCTAACAATCCTGATCGCTATCCGTTTACGGCCTTCGGCGGCGATGGCATTGCTCGCGCAATGCCGCAAGCTACCGCCAGGCCGCCATCCACAACCCAGCGTAAGGTCAAGCCAACCGCACCGTTGCGACTTTCCCTGCGTCAACGCAAAATGTCAGGAATTGGGCTGTCCGTGCGGTCGAGAAGAACAGGTTCATTCATAGGGCGACGACGGGCGGGGCTTCGACTGCTTCCATTGGAGCGTCGAGTGTCCAGGTCAGGCCGCCTTCCTCAAAACCAATTCGCCCGATTCCGCTCACCGCCTCGGGAGCTATGCGCTTCAGTACAGTGGAACCAAAACCAGACGATGTTCGCACGCCCTCGTTGCAACAGTTCAGCTCTTTCCATTGGAGTTGCAGACGCGCTTCGCTTGTCTGCCATTTGACCTCAATCCGGCCGTCGCTTTTGCTCAGGGCACCATACTTTACGGCATTGGTCGCAAGCTCGTGAAACGCCATGCCCAGATACTGAACTGCGGTGGGTGAGAGCAGTATCGGCGGGCCGTCGACAACCAGCACATCTTTGGAGGAAAACGCCTCCAACTGGGCAAAAACAAGATCGTGCAAGGTCGCGCCAAGCCAGTTGCCAGTGACGAGAAGATCGTGGGAGCGCGACAGGGCGACGACGCGTTCTCTGATAAGACGTTCGAATTCTTGCAAGCTGCCAACATGCCGGCCTGTCTCCCGCAGCATCGACAATATGACAGCATATTGGTTCTTCACACGATGGCTGAGTTCTTTCATCAAGGTGTTGATGCGTTGCTCTGCCTCCTTCCTGTCCGTGATGTCGCGCGAAATCTTGGACGCCCCGATGATGGTGCCGTTCGTAGAGAGCAGAGGAGACACCGTGAGGGATATCTGCACCAGCCTGCCTGACTTGTGCCTCCGTACGGTGTCGAACGGCTCGACGCGCTCACCAAGACGAATCCGTGCGAGGATCATATCCTCTTCGTGCCGGTGGCTCTCCGGAATGATGGTCATGATCGGACGGCCGATCATCTCCTCCGCCGAATAGCCAAACAAGCGTTCCGCTGCTGGGTTCCAGGAGGTGACCGTACGGTCCAAGCCCGTACTTGCGATGGCATCTTGCGAGAACTCGACGATGGTGGCCAACCGTCGCTCTGCTTCTGCCGTCCGCTTCTGCTCGGTGATATCAATGTCCACGCCGCTAAAGCGGACAGGCTCACCTTGGGAATTACGCACAACTTTTCCGCGCCCAAAGACCCATCTGACTGCGCCGTCCTTGCGCAAAATCCTGAACTCGTTCTCGTAGGAGTCGGCCCCACTCTGAATGGCTTCTGCAAATCCGGCGACGACTTCCTCGTTGTCGCCTGACAGACGAAGAGCTCTTACAAGAGACATAGGAAACGGCTCGTCGGTCGGCTCCAGTCCCAAGATCCGAAAATACTGCGCGTTGCCCCGAACGGCGTCGCTCGCGATGTCGATATCCCACACGCCGATGCCGGCTGCTTCGGCAAGGCGCAGCTGCTCGTCACGAACCCGGACAGCTTCGTTGAGGAATGAGTAATCATTCGGGTCGGAGGCGCCCGAGTTGGTCACTAGGTTAATGGTCATGTCCCGCCCCAAAGAGAGGCTATGGTATTCGCACAGGTTCTAGCCTGCAAGCCGGACCTACCTCTCCACCGGACCAGTCGATGCCTGATCGTTGGAACTGCAACGGACGTCCGCTGTCGGATCAGGCGTGAATGTCCGCTCATTGTGCGCAGAGCTGACCTTGTTACGGGCCGACGTTGACGTGGAAGAAGTCCGCCCCGCCTTTGCGCGGCAGTGATGGGTCCACAGTTCGATCCTGTGCCCCCCAACCTTTTCAAAGACTTACCGGCGATTTGTGATAGCGCGAAAACCCGAACCGTGGATTTTCTGGCCGCTCTCCGTTGTGGCCCTTCGACCGCGATGCATCTTCGTCGTCATCCAAGGAGGAACCAATGCCGTCGAGCGCGAATCGGCGGCGGACCGGCGTATGGCACAGAGCCGAGGCCGGCTCGTTGGGCTTGCTCGGTTGCTGCTCTCCACCCGACCCGGTTTGCGGCTTCGGATTTGTGCCGGGCATTTTCAATTTCGGCCTCCACTATCCCTGGCTGGGCCGGCAAGCGATGCCTCGCGACGGCGCCGCAACACCTCGTCCGTCCGACCAGCTTGGGTTTGGGCCCACCCGGAATGGCGGTCGAAACAACCGATATCGGATCGCTGGCCGGAAACAATTCTTCGAGACCTTCCAAAAGCTGCTCCTCCAGGATATTCGGTTGCGGGCATCACAACACTCCCTGCAATGGGATGACAACGGCAGCGACCAGCATCAGTTCCCATCGACCGGGCCGAGGAGCAGCAGCGCAAGTCGGTCAAACGGAACAAACCTGCTTGCAAAGACGTTGCGATTGCTTCGGAAGTTTGCCGCGATTGTCTCGTTAGAAAAAGGGTGAGTTTGGTCCATTGGCTCCGAGAGCAAACTGGAAGGGGTTTTTGAAAGTCGGCGATGTCACTTGCTCGGTGGCGATCTATACCGCGGCATCGACATACCGCATAGCCTTTCACACTATCAACCGCGCCAGCGGCCATCGCGTCCATCGCCAGTTTGTCGACAGTGAAACAGGCAAGACGGTCGACAGGGACGATCAGGTTAAGGGCTATGAACTCGGAACCGGCAACTATGTCGTGCTCGAGCCGGACGATGTCGCGGACGCCGTTCCCGACAGCGACAAGACCCTTTCTGTTTCTGCCTTCATCGGCTGTTCGGATATTGATGATGTCTATTTCGACCAGCCTTACTATTTGACGCCTTCGGACCGACACGCCGAAGAAGCTTTTGCCTTGATCCGGGAAGGCATGCGGAAGAAGAAGGTCGCAGCGATCGCGCATACGGTGCTCTTCAGGCGCGTGCGCACCCTTTTGATCCGCGCCTATGATGAGGGCTTCATCGCCACGACGCTTAACTTCGACTATGAGGTCCGGTCGGCGAAAGAGGCGTTTGATGACATTCCGGAGATGACGATCAAGGGCGAGATGTTGGAACTCGCCGAGCATATCATCAAGACGAAACGCGGCACGTTCGATCCCACCAATTCGATGACCGCTACGAGGCAGCGCTGGCCGAGCTGGTGAAGGCCAAGCTCGAGGGCAAGAAGATCGAGATGCCCAAGGAGCCGAAGCGCGAGAAGGTTGTCGATCTGATGGAGGCATTGCGGCAAAGCGCCGACTCGACGGAAAGAAGGCATCTGCGAAGCCCGAAAAGCGCAAGCCGCCGCGCCGCGCCGGAAAGGCCAAGGAAGCCGCGCCCCGGCGAAAAGCGAGCTGAGGCAATGGCGCTCGAAACCTATCGCAAGAAGCGCAATTTCACCGCAACGCCAGAGCCAAAGGGACGGAAGGGCCGCAAATCCGGCAACAGCTTCGTCGTTCAGAAGCACGATGCACGACGCCTGCACTATGATTTCCGGCTGGAGATGGATGGGGTTCTGAAAAGCTGGGCGGTGACGAAAGGGCCGAGCCTGGTCCCCGGCGAAAAGCGTCTTGCCGTCCATGTCGAAGCTCCATCCGCTTGAGTATGGCGGCTTCGAAGGCACCATCCCGAAAGGCGAGTATGGCGGTGGCACCGTAATACTCTGGGACCAGGGTACCTGGTCACCGATCGGCGATCCGCATCGCGGCTACCGCAAGGGTCACCTCGACTTTGAACTCCAGGGCGAAAAGCTAGGCGGGCGCTGGCATCTCGTGCGCATGGCCAGCAAGCCGAGAGAAAAGCGGGAAAACTGGCTGCTGATCAAGGGCGACGACCAGGCTGCGCGATCGGAAGACGATGTCGACATTCTGGACGAGCTCCCGGAGTCGGTGGCGACCGGCCGCGAGATCAAGGATGTCGCCGGCGAGGAGCCGGGCTGGTCGTCGAAAACCGGCAGGATCAGAAGGAAAGGCGGAACCCGCCCAAAACATCCCCCGCGCGCAGGCAAAAACTCCGACCCTGTTGTTCCCGAGCCGTCAAAGATCAAGGGAGCCAAAAAGGCTACCCTGCCGGATTTCATCGAGCCGACGCTGGCGACACTCGTGGCATCGGCTCCGGCCGGCCAGCGCTGGCTTCATGAGATCAAATTCGACGGCTACCGCCTGCAGGCACGCATCGAAGCCGGCCGTGTCAAGCTGCTGACGCGCAGCGGCCTCGACTGGACCAGGAAGTTCGGCAAGCGCGTGGTGACCGCACTAGAGGACTTGCCCGCAGACAAGGCGCTGATCGATGGCGAGCTTGTGGTCGAGACGAGTTTCGGCGCTTCGGATTTTTCCGCACTGCAGGCGGACCTGAGCGAAGGCCGCGGTGACCGCTTTGTCTTCTATGTCTTCGATCTTCTTAATCTCGACGGCTACGATCTTCGTGCCGTGCCGCTGATCAGGCGCAAGGAATTGCTCGAACAGCTCGTCAGTGGTCAGGCCGACCCCATTCGCTACAGCAGCCATTTCGACGAGAACGGGGACCTTGTGCTGCGGCATGCCTGCCGGCTCAGCCTCGAGGGCGTGGTCTCGAAGCTCCGCGACGCCCCCTACCGCTCCGGGCGCGGCAAGAGCTGGGTGAAGTCCAGATGCTCGGCACGGCAGGAATTCGTCATCGCCGGTTACGTGCCCTCGACCACCTCGTCAAAGGCGATCGGCTCGCTGGTGCTCGGTGTCTACGAGGGCGACAAGCTTCATTATGTCGGCCGCGTCGGCACCGGATTTACGGCAGCCACGGCTGCGGTTCTTTTCAAGAGGCTGGAGCGGATAAGAATCTCGTCGAGCCCTTTCGACAAACGTCTGAGCGCCGAGGAGGCGCGGCAGGTGCGTTACGTCCGACCCGACCTGGTTGCCGAGGTTGAGTTCCGTGCCTGGACTGCGGGCGGCATTCTGCGCCACGCTTCTTTCCGCGGATTGCGCGAAGACAAGCCCGCACGCGAAATTGTGCGCGAGACGTCTCCCAAGACGCCGTCGGCAAAACCCCAGCGGCGGACGGTGAAACTCACCCACCCGGATCGGCTGTACTGGCCCGACGCTGGCGTGACCAAGGAGGGTCTTGCCGACTATTACGCGGAAGTCTGGCGGTTTGCTGCGCCCCATATCGTCGGCCGGCCGCTGGCGCTCGTCGAGATGCCCAACTGGGGTTACAGGGGAGAAAGTCTGCCAGAAGCACGCCTGGAAGGGCCGGAACCCCAACATCGTGCTGGTGAACGACCCCAAGGAGCCGCCGGACGAACAGCTGATCAGCATCCATGATCTCGACGGGCTGATGGGGCTGGTGCAGTCGGCTGTTCTCGAACTCCATCCGTGGGGATCAACCGTCGCCGACTGGGAGCGGCCGGATCTGATCATTATGGATCTCGATCCCGGCGATGACGTCTCCTGGGAAGCGATCATCGCGGCAGCAGAAGAAACCCGCGACCGTTTGAAGGATGCCGGCCTGATGCCGTTCGTCAAAACCTCCGGTGGGAAGGGTCTGCACGTCGTGGCGCCGCTAAAGCCCGGGGCGCAATGGCCGGCGGTGAAGGCATTCACGAAGGCGATTGCCGATGCGATGGCGTCCGACAGCCCGGACCGTTTCGTTTCCACGATCACCAAGTCCAAGCGGCGCTGCAAGATTTTGGTCGACTATCTGCGCAATCAGCGCGGTGCGACTGCGGTGGCGGCCTACTCGACCCGGGCACGACCAGGGGCCGCCGTTTCGATGCCGCTCGACTGGGATGAACTGAGCCCCGGCATCGGGCCGGCGTATTTTACGGTGGCCAACACACCAACGCGGCTTGCAGCGTTGCGCGCCGATCCCTGGGAGGATTTCCGTGCCTCTGCTGCACCCCTTTCGGAGTCGAAGTCGCGGCGAAAGCAGGCTGCCTGAGCTCGTGAGCGTTGGGTGGTTCGGCGACACATGCAGATGGTCAAGGCCTTGGCGGCTGCGAACTGGAAAGCACGACGGGCCGAGTTTGAGCGCCGTTTCCGACAGGAGCGCGTGATCACTCGCCATATGGCGGTCGATCGCTTTCCGTATCGACGCATCAAGCGGCGCGACGGACAACGATAAGGCGAGCCGCTGGTCGTCTGGCTATTTTCGTTTTTTGCCTTCCGCGCCGATGCTCCTGCGCAGAGCGTCCATGATGTTGATGACATTGCTCGGAGGAGCTTCAGAGTCTCCGCCCGGGATTTAGCCGGCCGCTTGCCCTTCTTCTTCGAGGCGATGATGTCGAGAAGCCGCGCCTGCACCGGATCGCGGACCATTGCCGGATCCCACGCCTTGGTGCGCTCATCGATCAACGTGGTCACCAGGTTCATCAGCTTGGGATCGATCTTGCTCTCGCCGATCTCGGCGAAATAGTCGTCCGGATCACGCACCTCGTCGCCGTAACGCAGGGTCCACAAAACGATCCCCTTGCCTTTGGCTTCAAGCATCACAGCCCGCTCGCGGCGGTACATGACAAGCCGAGAGATGCCGACCGGCCGGTCGATCCCATCGCGTCGCGAATGACACAGAAGGCTTCTTCGCCAACCGGATCGTCGGGGGTGAGATAGTGTGGCCTATCGTACCAGATCCAGCCGACACTGTCGGCCTTGGCGAACATTACCGAATGTCGATCGTGCGCGTGCTCTCAAGTCCGACGGCTTCAAGCTCATCATCTTCGAGCAGGACGTATTCATCCTCGCCGCGTTGATAGCCCTTGACCTCGTCATCTTCCACCGGCTTGCCGCTCACGGCATCGACATACTGGCTGACGACACGATTGCCGCTCTTTCGGTTGAGGGTGTGAAAGCGGACCTTTTCATTTTCGGAGGTGGCAGGGGTCATCGCCACCGGACAAGTGACCAGTGACAGCTTCAGATAG
>CAVTKY010000010.1:0-203719 GCA_963735385.1 uncultured Alphaproteobacteria bacterium
CGCTCGGGACGCACATCGACCGGAACCTGATAGGTGGCGCCACCGACGCGACGTGAACGCACTTCCACATGCGGCGCGACATTGTCGAGCGCCTGATGGAAGACCGCTACCGGCTCCTGCTTGGTCTTGGCCTGCACCTGGTCAAGCGCGCCGTAGACGATCGTTTCGGCGATCGACTTCTTGCCGTCATACATGACGGCATTCATGAACTTGGTGACCACCAGATCGCCGAACTTCGGATCCGGGTTGATTTCGCGCTTTTCTGCACTGTGACGTCGGGACATGGTTCTCGTCTCTCAACTTCGAGGCCCGGCGCAGAACAAAAAAGCGCCGAAGCCGGAAACCCTTACTTCGGACGCTTGGCGCCGTACTTCGAACGGCGCTGCTTGCGGTTTTTCACACCCTGCGTGTCGAGCACGCCACGGATAATATGGTAGCGGACACCCGGAAGGTCCTTCACGCGGCCGCCGCGGATCATCACAACCGAGTGCTCCTGAAGGTTATGACCTTCACCCGGGATGTAGCCGATCACTTCGAAGCCATTGGTCAGGCGAATTTTCGCGACCTTGCGGAGCGCGGAGTTCGGCTTCTTCGGCGTCGTCGTATAGACGCGTGTGCAAACGCCCCGCTTCTGCGGGTTGGCCTGCATGGCCGGAACCTTGTTGCGCTTCACCGGCGCTACGCGCGGCTTGCGGATCAGCTGGTTTACGGTAGGCATTAAACCTTCCTCTTGTCTCTCAATCTCGTGTCTCAAGCCCTTTTCGGGGCCGTCTCGGGCTTATTTCCATGCACAAATTCGGGCCAGGAACCGCGCTTCGCGGTCTGCCCGAACAAAAGCAGAGGAAGCGCCAAGCGCTTCGTGCATGCCGGAAATGTTCTTTCGCTCGTAAAACGAACCCTGTTTGAGGCAAACTCCAGAACGGGACGTTCCGGAAAGCACTGACTCACATCGGCTCAGACGAGGCGGGTAATACTCGGAACACCGAAAACCGTCAACCCTGCATGGGCAACAAAGTCAACAAATCCACGGCGTGCCGCGCATGGCTGCCCTTGGGCGTAATTTTATTGCGCGATCCTCCGGGCATCAAAACAGAATGTGACCCATTTTCACCTGTGCGCTCGGTTCCGACCATGGCAAAAGCTTGAGACGGAGGGCTGGCGCATCAGCGCTCGCACCAACCCTGAAGGACTAAAGCGGATGAACGACAACGAACTGCCCCCGGTAACCATCATCGTGGGCCGTGTCTGGAAGCGGAAGGGCGGCAAACCGCTCGGCGTGCACGTGATTCTCGTAGCACCGGACGAGGATTCGGCTGTTCGAGCAACGCTCGATTCGCTCTCCAAGGAAGGATACGCGGAAACTGAACTTGACCAGATCGGCGAAATGGAAGGCGAACCGGACGACGAACCGCATTTATCGGCCTACCAAGGTGCGCTGGAAGGAGAGGTTTCGATCATCACATTCGACGTGATGGACTAGTGGAACGAATTTGACATTCGCATCCCATTTGACATCACGCGTCCATTGCGATTGTCAAATTCAAAGTTCCACTAGAGTGTCATATGTTTGATAGTGGTCCTTTGATTCTAACATTCGCCTGGATGGCCTGTATCAATGGGATGCGAATGTTAGAATCGGACCACTAGGATTTTGTAGCCGTCGCCACCCGCCAGGATCAGGCGGAAGCCCTAACCGTCATCCCGGTCATCGTGTAGTGGGTTCCCAAAGCGCCCACCCTGGCGAATGCCGCTAGTCTCAGTCGATATTCCTCCGGGTTCCAAGTTCGCCCCTCGGCACCAATTGTGAAACAATATAGTCCAAGTCTGCAGTGAACTTGTCTTTCAGGCCCTCGGCGAAAACCTCCAACTCCCGCAAATTTTCTTCACTCGAGTCATCAAGATCGTCGTTGCCCGGGTGCAACGGCGCGTCAATCTTGATGTAACGCTTTTTCCGATTGCCTTGATTAAGAGCCTTTTCGAGCATTGTCTGCGAAGCAGTCGCTTGGCCAGACATTATGATTGAAAGGAGAGGAATCCCTCGGCTTGGCGAAACCCATCTAAGAACACCCCAGCTTTTGACGTCATGGTACATATATGGGCGAGTTTCGGTGCCGGTACCCAAAGAAACTATTAAAGCATTCTTGAGGTCGTAACCCAGTAAATTGGCGTGATATATGGCGGCTACTGCCGGATCATTCATGAATACGCCACCATCGACTAAGCTAAAATACGCTCCATCGCTTGCGCATCGTATTCTGGCAGGCTCGAAGAAAGTTGGAGCTGCGGTTGTGGCTCTTACTGCATCTTTAACCAAAAAATCTCTAAATATGCCAGATTTATCGATTATATTTGTCATAAAAACTGGAAGTCTTTTTTCCAAATCGTATGCCGTTAGAACAATGTTTGTCAGAGATTCAGAAAGCTTTGCGTCTTTTAGAAATTCATCCAATATGAGCTCAAGAGGTTGAGCGTCATATTTTTCGTCTATAAGAACAAGTGTGTTCTTTATTCTTTGTGCAAATGACTGGGGGAATATCTTTTTTGATTCATTGTGAAAAAATCTTACAATCTCATCCGGTGTAAAAATAGACGCATTTGGATCTCCAGGCTTAGGAGTACAAAGCGATGAGGCAACAATGCCTCCGGCAGACGTTCCGACAATCAAATCAAAGTATCTATGCAAATACTCCTCTTTTCCGACAGCACGCAATCGTTTCACTAATTCTGTTAATATTATCGCCGGAACTATCCCTCTAACACCTCCGCCGTCGATTGCCAGGATCGCCCGACGCCTCATCTCAGCCCCCAAAGTTACTAGAATGCCAATTCAATCTACATTATCGAACTGGCATTCAGCAAACTGGAATTACGCTGCTAGCAACATAGCGCTGGTAGAGAACAATTGTTTCAACGAGGAACGAAATAACCTTAATCCAGGTCCGTGGCAGCCTGCCCTGCCCCACCGTCGATCCGGTGCGACAACGACGCCTCCATGAATTCGTCCAGATCACCGTCCAGCACATCGGACGGGCTGGTGCTTTCGACCCCTGTGCGCAGGTCCTTCACCAGCTGATATGGCTGAAGCACGTAGGAACGGATCTGGTGTCCCCAGCCGATGTCGGTCTTGGTGGCCTCCGTTGCATTTGCAGCGGCCTCGCGCTTTTTGAGCTCTTCCTCGTAAAGGCGTGATCGCAGCATCTCCCAGGCTTTGGCCCGGTTCTTGTGCTGGGATCGTTCGGCCTGGCACGCCACCGCGATGCCTGTTGGAATGTGCGTGATCCGGACAGCGGAATCGGTCGTGTTGACGTGCTGCCCGCCCGCCCCAGATGAGCGGTACGTGTCAATGCGCACGTCTGATTCATTGACGTCGATCTCGATCGTATCGTCGATCACTGGATAGACCCAGACGGAAGCAAAGGAGGTATGGCGGCGCGCATTGCTGTCGTAAGGCGAAATGCGCACGAGCCGATGAACGCCCGATTCCGTCTTCAGCCAGCCATAGGCGTTGTGCCCTTTGATAAGAAGAGTGGCCGACTTGATGCCCGCCTCTTCACCGTCATGGATCTCGAGCACCTCGACCTTGAAACGGCGGCGTTCGGCCCACCGCGTATACATGCGCAGCAGCATCGATGCCCAGTCCTGGCTCTCGGTGCCGCCAGCGCCGGCGTGAACTTCAAGATAAGCGTCGTTGGCGTCGGCCTCGCCCGAGAGCATCGTCTCGATCTGGCGCGCCTTGATCTCACCCGACAGCGCCCGTATTGCAGCCTCGGCTTCTGCGACGACGCCTTCGTCGCCCTCCTCTTCGCCGAGTTCAATCAGACCGATATTGTCATCCAGGGCCTGCGACAAGCCCTTGATGGCCCTGATGCCTTCATCGAGGGTCTGCCGTTCGCGCATCAGTTTTTGCGCCTCCTGAGGGTCATTCCAGAGCGTGGGGTCCTCGGCGCGCATATCGAGGTATTCAAGTCGTTTTACGGCTTGATCCCAGTCAAAGATGCCTCCTCAGCAGGTTTATCGCCTGCTTGATCTGGCTGACCAAATTTTCCGTTTCTGCACGCATTGCAGGCTTTTCTTCCTGAAATTGAGGGGCTGGGTTCCGAATTGGCGCGGAACATAGGGATCGCATGTCGATATGTAAAGTCAGCGAACCCGCGTCACCGCCCGGAACCGGCCGGGCGGTGACGTTTTGATCAGTACAGTCCGCCGCCGCCAGACTGCAACGCCTTGTTCGCTTGCGGCGAGATGGCCTCCCGGGATTCGCTCGCCATCTCGCCACCAATGACCCAATAGCTGTCGGCCGGCCCTGTGCCCGGCTTGAATGCCTCGATGATGACGTTAGGCTGGCCTTCATTGGCCCGCATGCCCGTCTTGCGGTTGATGGGGATCAGCAACATGCCTTCCGGAACCTGAAAATCGACGACCGGCGTGTCCTTCAAGGCCTGGCCCATGAGCTCCTTGAAGATTGGAGCGGCCAGGCCACCGCCGGTGGAGCCCTTGCCCAGCGTCTGCGGCTTGTCGTAGCCCATATAGAGCCCGACGACGAGGTTCGGGGTAAAGCCGATGAACCACGCGTCCTTCTCATCATTGGTCGTGCCGGTTTTACCGGCGATCGGGCGGCCAAGTTCGGAGACCGTTACTGCCGTCCCGCGCGTCACGACGCCTTCCATCATCGAGGTGATCTGATAGGCAGTCATCGGATCGAGAACCTGCTCGGAATTGTCGACGAGCTCAGGTTCCTGCTGATCGCTCCAGCTCTCTGCGTTGCAGCCTTGGCAGTTACGCTCATCATGCTTGAACACGGTCTTGCCATAGCGGTCCTGGATACGGTCGATAAGGGACGGCTTGATCTGCTTTCCGCCATTGGCCATCACCGAATAGGCTGAGACCATCCTCATGACGGTGGTTTCGCCCGAGCCGAGCGCCATCGGCAGGTATGGCTGCAGTTTGTCGTAAAGACCGAAACGTTCGGCATATTCGGCCACCAACGGCATTCCCATGTCATTGGCAAGTCGGACCGTCATCAGATTGCGCGAGCGCTCGATGCCAGTCCGAAGTGTTGAGGGTCCACCCGGCTTGCCGTCGTAGTTCTTCGGACTCCAGACTTCGTTGCCGACCTTGATGGTGATCGGACCATCCATCACCACCGACGCAGGAGTGTAGGCATTGTCGAGCGCCGCCGCGTAGACGAACGGTTTGAAGGAGGAACCAGGCTGCCGATAGGCCTGCGTGGCACGGTTGAACTCGGATTCTGAATAGGAAAAACCACCGACCATCGCGAGCACGCGCCCGGTATGGGGGTCCATGGCCACAAGCCCGCCGGAAACCTCGGGCGGCTGCCGCAGCATGTACTCGTTGCCCTGTTTCTTTTCGACATAGATGACATCGCCCGGCTTGAGTACATCGGCAGGTGACTTCGCCTTCACCCGCTCGCCCTTGACGACATAACGCATGGCCCAGCTCATATCCTCGAGCGATACGGATCCGGTACCGCGGTCAGCCTTCAGCGCGCCAGACACTTCGAATCCCGGATGAAGTCCGATTGACAGGCCTGCGTCCGAACTATCGAGCACAACGGCGAGCTGCCATTCTGGCACGTCGCTCAATGCTTCCACCTTGCCAAGGGCCTCGCCCCAGTCGCCGGAAATGTCGATACTTTCCTTGGGGCCGCGATAGCCGCGAAGCCGGTCGAACTTCAAAAGGCCGTTCTGCAGGGACTTGCGGGCGATCAACTGCAGCTTCGGGTCGAGCGTGGTCCGCACGGACAGACCGCCCTCATAGAGCGCATTTTCGCCGTACCGGGAAATGATCTCGCGCCGCACCTCTTCGGTGAAATACTCGCCCGCAAACAAGTAGGTGCCGTTGCGGCGTGGCGAGACCCCGAGCGGCTCGGCCTTCGCCTTCTCGCCCTCTTCTCGCGTCGCATAGCCGTTGATCACCATCTGATCGATCACCCAGTTACGGCGTTCGATGGCGCGATCCGTGTATTTGAAAGGATGGTAGTTGGAAGGCCCCTTCGGCAGCGCCGCAAGATAAGCCGCCTCGGCGATCGTCAACTCGTTGACCGATTTGTCGTAGTAGGTAAGCGCTGCGCCAGCGATGCCATAGGCGCCGAGACCGAAGAAAATCTCGTTCATATAAAGTTCAAGAATACGATCCTTCGAATAGGCCTGCTCGATTCGGAAGGCCAGGATCATTTCACGAATTTTGCGGTCATAGGTCTGGCTGGAACTCAACAGGAAGTTCTTGGCGACCTGCTGCGTAATGGTCGAGGCGCCGACTGGACGCCGTCCGGATCCCATGTTCTGGAAATTCGTGACAACCGCCCTGAAGAGGCCGGTGATATCGATGCCAGGATGATTATAGAAATTTTTGTCCTCGGCGGATAGAAACGCCGCCTTCACGCGGTCCGGAACGGCCTGGACCGGCAGATAGAGGCGCCGCTCGCGCGCAAACTCACCCATTAGGGCGCCGTCCGAGGCATGCACGCGCGTCGTCACCGGCGGCTCATATTTGGCCAGCACTTCGTAATCCGGCAGGTCCTTGGTGAGACCGCTGAGGTAGATGCCCGCCGCTGCCGCGACAAGCAACCCCAGCATGATGCCGATGCCGAAGAAATAGCCGATTAGCCGTATCATGCCCGCTCCAGTGCAGAGATCGCGATTCCCGTCACAATGCGACCGCAGCTAAGCGCCGCCGGAACCATGTCGATCTGTCAGGTACATCTCTTGTCGTGCCGTTGTGGGCAAAATGCGGCAGCGCCGAGAAGCCCGTCCATTGAACCTTTATAAATCACGAACTGTGATCGTTGCGCAACGTTTGTGCCGCCGTACCTGGCTTGGTCACCCGCCGGCGGCTGTCCTTTCGCCTGCAAAGAGTTCGATAGCCGCCGATATACGCTCGGCTGCCTTGCTCCGCCAGACCGGATCGCAGAGTTGGGCCTCGTCCTTGGGATTCGACAGATAGCCGAGTTCCACCAGCACCGAAGGCACGTCCGGGGCCCTCAGCACCTTGAAGCCGGCTGACCTGTGCGGATTGTTGATCAGTTCGACCGCGGTCGACAGTTCACCGACGAGAGACCGCGCAAATCGGACCGAAAATGAATGGGTTTCGCGGCGGATCAGATCGACCAGGATATCGGCGACCTCGTGGTTCTCCTCCTCGATCTCGATCCCTGCGAGTTGGTCGGAGAGGTTTTCGCGAACTGCAAGCGCTGCCGCTTCCGCGTCAGACGCCTTGTCCGACACGGTATATACCGTCGCCCCCCTGATGTCCTTCAGCCGGATTGTGTCGGCATGGATCGAAACGAACAGGTCGGCTTCATGTTGACGCGCGATGCGGACACGCTCGTCCAGCCGCAGAAACTCGTCCTTCTCGCGGGTCAGGAAAACATCGTACGAGCCGTTCTTGGCGAGCTTTTCCTTCAGCTCGAGCGCAAAGGCCATGGTGATCGACTTTTCCACCGTGCCTTTGGCGCCTTCGGCGCCGCCGTCGATGCCGCCGTGCCCAGGGTCGATCACGATCGTGAACCTTTTATCGTCGCCGCGCGGGAGGGAAAGGCCGATCCTGTCCTCCTTCTTTGTGGCCTCGGTCGATCCGGTGGTCTGGCTTTGGTCCGCAAGCGCCTGATCGAATGCCTTGTCGGACGAGGCAGCGATATCAGCCACCAGCCGATAGCCCTTCGATCCCTCGTTCTCCAGAATGTCGATCCGCTCAACAGCGAAGGGACCGCGGGCCGCCAAAATAAGCCGTGACCGCCCCTCCGCTATATTTCCGAAGCGCACGTTGGTTATCAGTCCCCGCGCCTTCAATTCCCTCGAGTCTACCGAAAAATTGGTCTCCGGCAGGTCGACGACCAGCCGGTGCGGTCCGCGCAAGAGAAACCATTTAGGCTCGGGTTCGCGGTTGAATTGCATGACGACGCGCACACGCGTGGCGTCACCGGCCATTTTGAACGCTTTGGCTTCCAACGGAGCCGCGCTGGAGGAAGCAACGGACAGCGCCAGCATGCACAGGAGCGCAAGGGAAAGGGTACAAGCGGCAAGGAAGCGCCCAACACTGCCGCGAAGATTGGCGCCCTCAGTCAAATCGGCACTGTTCATTACGCTTTCCCGCACACTTCAACCTTCGCTCGGCCCGACTCATCGAAGTCTATGCCAAACCGGGCACAACGGCGATTAACAAGTCGTAGCCTCTTATGGTTAACCAAGCCTTTCGTCACCCCGTAACGCCACGGAAGGCTTTTTTTGCCGAGATTGAAATAGGGTTGCCATTGACGCCGGCAAATCTTAAAAGCGACGTTGGATCACCGCAATGCTCGGAACCGGTCCGCACCGCCCGTATCTTCCTTGTCTGGCGACGAAACACGGTTCCAATCGCAGTTCGCGATCGGCACGGGTGTTTCCGAAGGATTTCTTCAAGGCGTTTCCCATGAGGCGGAAACCCTTAACGTGAGGAAAGACGGCCGGGACAGCACTCCCGCGCCGGCTCGACAGAGCAAAATAGCTGGTCCGGATGATCCGGGCCTTGGTTGTAACGGTTCCGCAAGGCACGCGATGGCTACCAGCGCGATCATGAACAAGACCGGATACTCCCGCGCCATCCCGGCGGCGGGCGGTCTGTCGATCGCGCTGCGGCAGCGAACTGCGAACCATCAATTGTCCGGCACGCGGATTTCGACAGATGCAACGCAGGGCTTGTTCGCCCGGTTGTCTTTGTTGGCGGCGGCCGGGGAGATAAGAAATAATGCCCAACAAAATGCTCATAGATTCCTCCCACCCGGAGGAGACACGGGTTGTCGTCGTTCGCGGTAACCGCATCGAAGAATTTGATTTTGAATCGCAGGACAAGAAGCAACTCAAGGGAAATATCTACCTCGCCCGTGTAACGCGAGTAGAACCTTCCCTCCAGGCTGCCTTCGTCGAGTATGGCGGGAACCGGCACGGCTTCCTTGCCTTTAGTGAAATCCATCCCGACTACTATCAGATCCCGGTAGCGGATCGGCAGGCGCTGTTGCGTGCCGAGGCCGAAGAGGCGCGGCAGGCCGAGGACGATGACGACAAAGAGGCCGGCGACGAGCAGCAGGATCGCGGCCGCGGCAATCGACGGCGCCGCCGCGGAGGCAAGAGTTGCGGCCGCAGCGATGAACGTCGTGCCAGCGAAACAGCAGACGGGAACGACAGCGGTGAAGCTGGCCTGGACCCCGACGCGACAGCTGAAGAAGCTGAAGAACAGGCCCTCGAGGAGAACACGCTTTCTAACTTGCCCGAATCCGGCGATGGCGACCATGACGAAAATGGGGGTGGCGAGACAACCGTAATTGCGGCTGCGATCGATGCCGACGTCATCTCGGAGCCCCTACCGGATATCGCGGCGGAAACCGAGGTAAGCGACGCGCGCGGCGTTATCGAGGAAGTTTCCAATGGGAACAGTGACGAGAACGAAGTCGAGTTGGTCGGCGCCGAGGATGCGCTTGAGGAAGTGCGCAACCGCCGCAAGCCGATCCGACGCAACTATAAGATCCAGGAAGTCATCAAGCGGCGTCAGATTTTGCTTGTTCAGGTCGTCAAGGAAGAACGTGGCAATAAGGGCGCAGCCCTGACAACCTATCTTTCCCTGGCAGGCCGCTATTCCGTATTGATGCCAAACACCGCGCGTGGCGGTGGCATTTCCCGCAAGATCACCAATGTCCAGGACCGCAAGCGCCTGAAGGAAGTGGTTCAGGACCTCGGTGTGCCGGAAGGCATGGGCGTTATCCTGCGAACAGCAGGCGAAAGCCGAACCAAGGCCGAAATCAAGCGCGACTACGAATATCTCATGCGGCTTTGGGAGAATGTTCGAAACCTGACGCTGCAGTCCACGGCCCCTGCCCTCGTTTACGAGGAAGGAAGCCTTATCAAGCGGTCCGTCCGTGATCTCTACAACAAGGACATCGACGAGATCGTCGTCGCCGGCGAGGAGGGCTATCGCGAGGCCAAGGACTTCATGCGGATGCTGATGCCCAGCCACGCCAAAGTGGTTCAACCATATCGGGACAGCGTGCCGATTTTTGCGCGCAGCGGCATCGAGGTGCAACTCGATCGAATGCTGCAGCCGCAGGTGACGCTGAAATCCGGCGGCTACATCATCATCAACCAGACCGAGGCGTTGGTTTCGATCGACGTCAACTCCGGCCGCTCGACGAAAGAGCATTCGATCGAGGACACAGCGCTCCAGACCAATTTGGAGGCTGCCGAGGAAGTCGCCCGACAGCTGCGCCTGCGCGACCTTGCCGGTCTGATCGTCATCGACTTCATCGACATGGAGGAGAACCGCAACAACCGCGCGGTCGAGAAAAAGATCAAGGACTGCCTGAAGAACGACCGCGCCCGTATCCAGGTCGGCCGTATTTCGCATTTTGGCTTGCTTGAAATGTCGCGCCAGCGCATTCGCGCAAGCGTTCTCGAATCGACGATGAAACCATGTCCCCATTGCGGCGGCACCGGCCACGTGCGGTCGGACTCGTCGGTCGCTCTGCTTGTCGTGCGGGCGATCGAGGAATTCTTGCTCAAGGATTCCCGCAGCCACATCGCCGTGCGGACCCCGGCAGCGACGGCGCTCTATGTCCTAAACCACAAACGCGCCAAGTTGGTGGAACTGGAGAACCGTTTCGCGGTGACCATTGCTTTGGAAACCGACGAAACCGTAGGCGCCCAGCATTACGCGATTTCTCGTGGAGCCCTGGCAGAGAAGCCCGCCGGCTGGTCGGAGGCTGCTCCGGCCTCAGCAATCGCCTATGTCGAACCCGAAGAGCCGGAAGAGATCGACATCGACGTCGTCGAGCAGGCGGAGTCGGTGGCAGCGAGCGAACGTCCGATCCGAGCTGAACATGGAGAAGACGGTGAACGACAGCACGACCGCAAGCGTAAACGGCGCCGGCGTCGCCGCGGCGGGCGCGACCGCGACCGCGCACCGGGCGATGTTGGCCAAGTCACGGTCTCGACGGGCTCCGATGGCACGGATGATACAAGCGAAAGGGAGGCGGCGCCGATTGTGGAAAGCGAGATCGCCGAGCCTGCAGTCGCCGATGAAGCTTCCGGCGAGCAAAAAAAGCGGCGCCGCGGCAAGCGTGGCGGTAAGCGCAACCGCAAGGAGGACGAAGCCGATTCGGGGGCTACCGGCGAAGTTGCGGAGCCTGTGCTGGCGGAGCCGGTCGAAGCGATAGCCGACGAAGTTCGCCCGGAGCCAACTGCCGAGGAAGCGCCAGCCGAAAAACCGAAGAAACCCCGCCGCACTGCGAGGTCGAAAAAGATCGCGGCCGAAGTGACCCCAGGTGAAGCGGTTGCTAACGGAACGGACGCGCCTGAGCCGATGCCAGCAGCATCTCAGGAGGCGCTCGAGCCGGCGGCCGAGGAAAAGCCTATTCGGGTGCGCGCTACTCGCCGTAAGGCACAACCGGCTCCGCAGCCGGTTGTCTCGTCGGCCGCCGCAAATGACGAAGCACCCGAAGAGGATGCCAAGCCCAAGAAAGCGGGTTGGTGGCAGCGCAAGAGTTTTTTCTGACCATCCTTGCGAAGTGGGAAGATCAAAGAAACCGGGGTTTTACTCCGGTTTCTTATTTCGCCACGGAACTTCCCGTCCAGAACTGGGTAAAACAAGAAGTTTAAAGCGATCCACCGATTCCATCAGAATCGGAGCCGCTACCGCAACCAGTGTTCGATGCGTTCGGTTGACGTAATCATGTCCTCCGGGCTGCCTGCATAAGAAAACCGCATGTAGCGGTGTCCGGCGAGCGGATCAAAATCGAGACCCGGTGTAGCCGCGACATGTGCCTCCTGAAGCATGCGCTTTGCGAACTCCATACTGTCGTTGGTCAGCCGTGAGACATCGCAATATGCATAGAAGGCGCCGTCCATCGGCGCGGCGATAGCCAATCCCAGTTCCGGCAACCTGCGCATGAGCAGTTCGCGGTTTCGCGCGTAGCGCCGCTTCACCGCCTCCAGTTCGTCTGTTCCGTTAAAGGCCTCGATCGCGGCAATCTGCGAGAGTTCGGGCGCTGAGATGTACAGGCTCTGCTGGACCCTCTCTACTGGCCGGACCAGCGCTTCGGGCAGCACCATCCAGCCAATTCTCCAGCCGGTCATGCAGTAATATTTGGAGAAGGAGTTGATGACAGCTATATCGGTTCCAAACGAAAGCGCGGTCGTGTCGGGGGCTGTGTAGCAAAGGCGGTGGTAGATCTCGTCTGAAATGACTGAAATGCCGAGCCCAGCGCATACTTCGACCAGTCGGCGCAGCTCGTCGGCAGCAATGACAGCGCCGGTCGGATTGGCAGGACTCGCGAACAAAACACCTTTCAACGGCCTGCGGCTATGCGCCTCCGCAACGTGAGCAGCCGTGATGTGCCCGGCGCCTTCGATTTCGATTTCCACGACTTCAAGGCCCAGGGCGGCCATGATGTTGCGATATGCAGGATAGCCGGGCGCGGCAATCGCGACACGGTCGCCAACGTCGAACATCACGAGAAACGCCAGGTTGAACGCGGCGGATGACCCGGTCGTGACAGCGATTCGTTGCGGGGAGACTTCGACGCCATAATGATCACGATAATGCGCGGCGATTGCCTCACGCAATGCAGCAATCCCAAGCGCATCGGTGTAACCGATTCGACCGTCACGAAGGGCCCGGCTGGCAGCTTCCCGGACGCTACTCGGCGCTGGGTCGGAAGGCTGACCGACCGCCATCGAAATCACCGGATGCCCACGGCTTTTCAAGCGGTTGGCCTCAGCCAGCACATCCATCGCATGAAACGGTTCGACCGCGCTGCGGCGGGATAGCGAAACAACCATGCTGACCTTCTCCGTTACGATCTGGCCTGGACTGGCCCAATCGCCTGCGATACCCACGCCGCACAAATGCCCGAATGATATGGGCTTCACAAGTTGATGATCCCTCGCATGCCGACTTTTCATGGTTGCCATGCTCGTCTACGAGTGATTTTCACGATGCAGATCAGATCAAAGCTTTCCGCCATTTTCGCTGCCGCGCTCCGATCGGCAGCCGCTATAACGCTTGCGCTGCCGGCGACGATGTCCGTCCCGACCATTGCCGCCGCACAGCAAGGCCGCGTGCCGATTGTGCGTGACGCTGAGATTGAAGCACTTGTGCGCGATTATGCGCGGCCGATCTTGAAGGCGGCCGGACTCGAACGGTCCAACGTCGAGATCGTTCTGGTCAATGACCGCAGGTTCAACGCCTTTGTCGCAGGTCGCCGCATCTTCATCAACACTGGCGCTCTGATGTTGGCCGAGACGCCGAACGAAATCATCGGCGTCCTGGCGCATGAAGCCGGCCATATCGCAGGTGGGCACCAAGAGCGGCTGCGCCAGCAACTGGAGCGCGCGCAGACTATCGCCGTGGTGGCGAGCCTGCTCGGTGTCGGCGCCGTCGCCGCTGGAGCGGCCACCGGCGCCGGTGAACTGGCGCAAGCCGGCGCCGGCATCGCGGCTGGTGGTGGAGAACTGGCGCGTCGCGGATTGCTCGGTTACCAGCGAACCGAGGAAATCACGGCGGATCGCTCGGCCATAACCTATCTCAATGCAACCGGTCAGTCGGCAAAGGGCATGCTGACGACGTTCCAGCGCTTCCAGAATTCGCTGTCCCTCTCCGGAGCGCGTATCGACCCGTACCAGGCCAGCCATCCAATGCCGCGCGAGCGCATTCAGAATCTCCAGACCCTGGCAGAGGCCAGTCCGTATTTCGAAAACAAGGACTCCCCGACGCTGCAGCAGCGACACGACATGATGCGGGCGAAGATCGCCGTCTTCACGCAAGGCCAGGGCACTTCAGCCCGGATGTTCCGCAGCCAGCCTGGAGGGTTAGCCACGACTTACTCGGAAGCCATGTCTGCCTATCTGCACGGCAACCCACGTGTTGCGATTACGAAAGCCGACGCCCTGATCAAGGCGCAGCCCAAGAACCCTTACTTTTATGAGCTGCGCGCCGACTCCCTGATGAAGGCAAACCGCCCCGCGGAGGCGGCCGAGGCATATGCCAAAGCCGTCCGGCTCGATCCTGCACGATCGGGTATCCTGCAGGTAGGCTACGGTCAGGCGCTTCTCGCGACCGGGAAACCGGACCTTGTGCGCAAGGCGGTCGGCGAGTTGCAGAAGGGGCTTGATCGCGATCGCGAAAATACGGTGGGGTACCAGTACCTTGCGCAGGCCTACGGCCAACTTGGCGAGGTGGCTGAGGCCGAACTGGCCATCGCGGAAGGCCATTACTATAGCGGCAACTACAAAGACGCGAAGATATTCGCTATGCGTGCTCAGCAGAAGATGAAGCGCGGCGCGCCGGGCTGGGTTCGTGCGCAGGACATCATCAACTATCGGCAGCCCGGCAAGGGCAAAAAGAAGAAATGAGCCTGCAGGCGTTAGAGCGCGACTGACCGCAGGGCCAAAGGATCGAAACAATGACTAAGGCAATTTTGTTGGGCACCACCGCCGTCGCTATCGGCCTCGGCGCGCTCACTTCGGGCTTTCTCGCTGGCCGTCAGACGTCCGCTGCGCAACAACCGCAAGCCACCGTGTCCACCGCTGATACCGCGCTCGATAAAAAAGGCGTAGAATTGATCGTCCGGGACTATCTGCTCGACAATCCGGAAATAATGATGGAGGTCCAGGTCGCGCTGGAGGCCAAACAGAAGGAAGAGCAGCGCCTCGCGAACCTCGGTGTGATCAAGGGCGCGAAGGAAGAAATCTTCAATTCGTCATTCGATGGGGTGGTCGGAAATCAAGACGGTGCGGTTACGATCGTGGAGTTCTACGATTACAACTGCGGTTTTTGCAAACGGGCCATCGAGGATATGCGCGTCCTCACCAAAGCGAATCCGGACTTGCGTTTCGTCCTCAAGGAATTCCCTATCCTCGGCCCGGACTTACAAAAGGCCCATATGGTATCGATGGCGTTCCACAAACTTATGCCGGAAAAGTTCGGCGAGTTTCACAACCAGCTCCTGGGTGGCCCCGGTCGCGCCAGCGAAGCCAGCGCAATCAAGGTGGCTGTATCGCTTGGCGCTGATGAAGCACAGCTTCGCGAAGCGATGAAGGACCCCGGTATCCCCGCGGCCTTTGACAAGACCTTCGAGCTTGCCAACCGGCTATCCATCACGGGAACGCCCTCCTACGTCGTCGGCAACGAGGTCGTGTTCGGCGCTCTTGGACAGGAAGTGCTCGCCGAAAAGATAGAGACGGCCCGAGCCTGCGTTCAGGACGCCACCTGCTGATCGCACTATGCGGACTAAATCACCGGCTTGTGGACAGCAAAAGAACACTCTTGCGCTCTTTCCGAGGCGGACTATGCCGACTATAGAGGTTCCGTCGCGCCGGGAGGTCCCGGCGTCGAGAGGTCGGCATATTGAAAACGGTCTTCGTCCTTAACGGTCCTAACCTCAACGCGCTTGGCAAGCGCGAGCCGGGCATCTATGGCGGCAAGACGCTCGCGGCAATCGAAGAGGACTGCCGGGCCACCGGATCCGAGCTCGGGCTTGCCATCGATTTCCGCCAGTCCAACCATGAAGGCGATCTGGTCGACTGGATCCAGGAGGCGGGAGACAAAGCGCACGGCATTGTCATCAACGCCGGGGCCTATACCCACACGTCCATTGCCATCCATGACGCACTGCGCTCGGTATCACCTCTGCCGGTGGCCGAGGTGCACCTTTCTAATATTCATGCGCGCGAATCTTTTCGTCACGTTTCCATGATCGCTCCGGTCGCAGTCGGGATGATTTGCGGCTTCGGTCCGCTTGGATACACGCTGGCGCTCAGGGCACTCGCCGCCCGGCTTTGACCGGATCACGAACACAGGGGACACGTCTCGAATGTCGATAAAGAAGAACGGTGTTGACCAGCAGCTTATCCGCGAACTGGCAGGCATCCTGAACGAGACCAACCTGACCGAGATTGAGGTCGAGCAGGGCGACCTTCGCGTCCGCGTCTCGCGCCAGTCAGCGGCTGTGCACACGGTTGCCGCCCCTGTTCTCCAGCCCGCCCACGCCCAAGTGCCCTCGCAACCGGCTCCATCGTCCCCTGCCGCTCCTGTCGACGTTTCGAAGAATGCAGTCCCCTCGCCGATGGTGGGCACGGCCTATGCGGCGGCTTCACCTGACGCAAAGCCGTTCATCGAGGTAGGCCAACAGGTGCGAGAGGGCCAGACGCTTCTCATCATCGAAGCCATGAAGACGATGAACCAGATCCCGTCGCCGCGCGCTGGAACAATCACGGCAATCCTTTTCGAGGATGGGCAGCCCGTCGAGTATGGCGAGCCGCTGGTCGTCATCGAATAGGACACCAGGCATGTTCCAGAAAATCCTGATCGCCAATCGCGGCGAAATCGCCCTGAGGGTGCTGCGCGCGGCCAAGGAACTCGGCATCCAGACAGTCGTGGTACACTCGACCGCTGACGCTGACGCCATGCATGTGCGGCTTGCCGACGAGAGTGTCTGCATCGGTCCGCCGCCGTCGCGCGAATCCTATCTCAACATTCACCAGATCGTTGCCGCTTGCGAGATCACCGGCGCCGACGCCGTTCATCCGGGCTATGGCTTCTTGTCGGAAAACGCAAAATTCGCTGACATACTGGCTGCCCATCACATTACGTTCATCGGTCCGTCCGGCGATCATATTCGCATCATGGGAGACAAGATCGAAGCCAAGCGCACCGCCAAGCGTCTCGGCATTCCTGTCGTCCCCGGCTCGGACGGCGCGGTCTCTGATGAGAAAGAGGCGAAGCGGATCGCAGCCGAGATCGGGTACCCGGTGATTATCAAGGCCTCGGCCGGCGGTGGCGGTCGCGGCATGAAGGTTGCGCGCAGCGAAGACGACCTCGAAGTCGCGCTTGCGACCGCACGCTCCGAAGCAGGCGCTGCTTTCGGCGACGACGCCGTCTACATCGAAAAGTATCTTGAGAAGCCGCGTCATATCGAGGTGCAAATCGTCGGCGACGGCGCCCACAACGCCATTCACCTGGGCGAACGTGATTGTTCACTGCAACGGCGGCACCAGAAGGTCTGGGAAGAGGCCAATTCGCCCGCGCTGAACACCGAGGAACGCTCCCGCATAGGCGAGATTTGCTCGAGGGCCATCGCCGATCTCGGTTATTCCGGCGCCGGCACGATCGAATTCCTCTACGAGAACGGCGAGTTCTATTTCATTGAGATGAACACGCGCCTTCAGGTCGAGCATCCGGTTACCGAGGCGATAACCGGCATCGACCTTGTCCATGAGCAGATCCGCGTCGCCTCAGGCGGCGGGCTGTCGGTGCACCAAGAGGACATCCGCTTCCATGGCCATGCCATCGAATGCCGCATCAATGCCGAGGATCCTCGCACCTTTGTGCCCTCGCCGGGCACAATCACACATTTCCACACGCCGGGAGGACTTGGAATCCGCGTCGATTCTGGCGTTTATTCCGGCTATCGCATCCCACCCTATTACGACAGCCTGATTGGCAAGCTGATCGTTCATGGACGCAATCGCATCGAAGCCATGATGCGTTTGCGCCGCGCCCTTGACGAGTTCGTCGTCGACGGCATCAAGACGACATTGCCCCTGTTCCGCGAACTCGTCGGCAATCCCGACATCGCAAACGGCGACTACGACATTCATTGGCTTGAAAAGCATCTGGCGGAGACCGCGTAAGAGCATATTTTAGGCGCATGACCCGCCCGTACGCACCAGGCTACCGCATTCCGCCTGATCTGCTTTTGAAAGCTTACGCTTCCGGCGTGTTTCCGATGGCCGAAAGCGCGAGCGATCCGGAAGTTTTCTGGGTAAGGCCCGAAACGCGCGGCATCATTCCACTTGATGGGCTCCATGTGCCGAGGAGCCTGAGAAAGACGATCCGGCATCAACGCTTCGATATCCGGCTGGACTACGACTTCGAAGCCGTCATAGACGGCTGCGCCGAGGCGCGCGAGGAGCGCAAAAGCACCTGGATCAACGCTCCCATACGCGAGGCCTATGTCGGGCTTCACCAGCGCGGCCACTGCCACTCCGTTGAGGCTTGGCGCGATGGGTACCTGGTTGGCGGGCTCTACGGCGTCACACTCGGCCGTGCGTTCTTCGGCGAAAGCATGTTCTCACGCGAGCAGGATGCGTCCAAGGTCTGCTTGGTGAAACTCGTTGAGCATCTTAACATTCGCGGTTTCGTGCTGCTCGACACGCAGTTCACGACAGATCATCTCAAGCGGTTCGGCGCTGTGGACGTGCCGAGACGGAGCTACGAGAAGCTCCTCGAAAACGCGCTGCGGGGCGAAGCGGCTTTCTTGCCCTAACTTCTTACGCCGGCATTCAGAGGCGTTTGCGCGTGGAACATCATTTTCCATCCGTCATTGCGCTTTGCGTATCCACTGCTGACCAAGGAGGAGTCTCACGATGACCATCACGATTACCGCCTTTGAACGGTCACCCGATGGCGGCAAGGGACTGGCGCGTGATACGCGCGTTCGCTGGGCGCTGGAAGAAGTGGGCCAACCTTACGAGGTTCGTCTTGTTTCATTCAGGGCGATGAAGGAACCCGCACATCGTAGCGCTTCATCCTTTCGAGCAGATTCCGACCTACGACGAGCGCGATCTCGGCTTGTTCGAGACGGGGGCGATCGTGTTCCATATCGCGGAGCGCCATGCGGGCCTGTTGCCAGACGATGCGAATGCCCGGGCGCGCGCGATCACATGGATGTTCGCCGCGCTCAACACGGTGGAGCCGCCGATCCTTGAACTCGGAACCGCCAGTCTGCTTGAGGGCGACAAGTCCTGGTCCGCGCAACGCATGCCTCTCGTCGAGGATCGCGTCTGTAACCGGCTGGGCCAACTTTCCCGTCGCCTTGGCGATGCCTACTGGCTCGATGGCGCGTTCAGCGCGGGCGACCTGATGATGGTGTCGGTGCTGCTCAGGTTGAAAGCGTCGGGTATGCTGGACGGTTATCCGAACCTTTCCGCCTATGTGGCCCGCGGCGAAGCGCGGCCCGCCTACAAGCGTGCCTTCCACGCTCAATTGGCGGTCAACTCCGGCAAGCCATCGACCGGCTGATCGAGGTTCGTCCTGGGCTCGATGTCGTCATCCGAGTTTTTCGTTCAGCTTATGGGTCCTGACCCTAGTGGTCCGGTTCTAACATTCGCATCCCATTGATACGGGCCATTCAGGCGAATGTTAGAATCATAAGGACCACGAGCAAACATATGATTCTAGTGGAACTTTGAATTTGAGATTCGCAATGGACGCGTGATGTCAAATGGGATGCGAATGTCAAATTCGTTCCGATAGGCAGTTCTCGTCGGCGTTCTTTCGAAAGAATGCTGAATCGCCGGTCCAGAGGTTCCTTCTCCAACGCAAGCAATTCTTCTCGCTTGATGGACATAGCAACGCTCCCCTTCCCTTGATGGGACAGGAGCGAACGTACGGTAGGTCGGAGAGGTTCCCACTCGGTCAGTTCGTCTTAGGCTTTTCCGGAGGCGGCACGTCCGACTTCTGCTTGCAGCCTTTCAGCCAGACGTCATAAACCGCATGCTCGACAGCGTTCAGTCCGGGGCTTTCCGCAAACATCCAGCCCGTAAAGATGCGCTGTATCTTGCGGTCGAGGGTGATCTCATCGACCTCGACGAAAGAATCCGTCTTCGGCTCTTCCTCTTTCGGCCGGGAATAGCAGACGCGAGGTGTCACCTGCAGCGCGCCAAACTGCACAGTTTCATCGATATAGACGTCAAACGCGGTGATGCGTCCGGTGATCTTGTCTATGCCGGCGAACTCGGCGATCGGATTCTTGATCCTATCGGCGTGCGCTGGAATGCCGAGGAATAGTAACGCCGGGAGAACCACAAGAACTGCCCGAACGGGCCGGCTCAACGAAGGACGCCAATCAAATGCCATGAACGATACCGAAAATTTCGCCCGAGTCTGGCTCATGCGGCTCGGAGCTTGTCCCGCATAGTAATCGAGATCGGTTAGCCGCGAATTGTGGCAACAAAAGACCGGGATCAGCTGCCTGGCGTCCAGGCATCATAGTCGCCGGTCACGCGTGGCCGATGTTCGTTTGTCAGCACCGAACCTTTCGGCCGGTAGGCCGCGCTTGAGCCGGTAAGATTGGGTTGATGCGGCCTTTGCCACTCGCGCGGCTTGTAGTTCTCTTTCACAGGTGGCGTATCGACGCGATGATGCATCCAACCATGCCAGCCTGGAGGAATCATCGAGGCTTCCGAGTAACCGGCGTAGACTACCCAACGGCGCGTGCGCCCTTCCGAATCGTTGCCGCCCTCGTAGTACACGTTGCCGAACTCGTCCTGGCCGACTTCCGTGCCATGTCTCCACGTGTGAAACCGCGTTCCAAGCGTCTGCCCATTCCACCAGGTGAAGAACTGTTTCAGGAATGTCATCGTTGCGTTCCTCGGACGGCGGGTTTCGGGCTTTCCGCCTTATGGCGTCCGCAGCGAAGCATGGCAAGGGCCCACACACTCGAAGGCGCTGTCAGTCCCCCAGCTTCATTTTGAATCCGGCATGCGACTGTCGGAAACCCAACCGGCTATAGAAGCGATGCGAATCCACCCGGTCATTGTTGGACATCAACTGCACCAATCTCACGCCTTCCGCCCTGCCCTGTTCGATGGCACAGCGGATCATCTCCGCCCCGATTCCCTTGCCGCGCATGTCAGCACGCGTCTGCACCGCCTCGATCGTGAGATGCGAGGAGCCGCGTCCGGTAAGAGATGTCATCAAAGTTGTCTGGAACGTCCCGACCACTTCACCGGAGAGCTCGGCGACATATAGGCTATCGCGGGGATTCGCGGCGATTCGGTCAAACGCTGCCTCGTAAGACGGCAGCAGCGCCGGATCCGTCGTGTCGCCATGACCTCCGACGCTGTCGGCGGCGAAAAGCGCAACCAGCGCCGGAATATCGTCGCGTCGCGCGGTGCGTATCGTCAGCTTCGCAGCGATATCATTCATCACCGGCCTCAGATCAGCGGCTTTTCATAGATCAGGGCTGGAATGCCTGACTGACCGCCGCCACAATTCGCCGTTCGGCCCGCCTCGGCAAAGCCGTGGGCGCGATAGAAACCTACAGCACCGGCATTCGCTTCCTCGACTTCAAGGCGGATCAAATGGGCGTCTGGAAACGACTCCTCAATCTCCCGTAGCAGCGCGACGCCAAGTCCAGCGCCCTGACGGGCGGGGGCCACATAGAGTTGGTGCAGCATGACGGTTTTGCCGTCGTCGACGGCGGTGGCAAAAGCCATGCCGCCGATCGTCTTCCCGTCGTCCGCCACGAGAAACTCGGAATTCGGTCCGGTGAGCCGCGCTTTCAGCGAAAGGATCGAGTGCCAATCGTCGGTGATCGCGGTCACCCTCTCCGCGCCATAGATTTGATCATATGTCGCGTGCCAAGTTTCAATGAGCAGCGCCCGGATCGCCGGAAGGTCCCGCTCGCTGGCCGTCCTGACAAACACGGGACTATTCCTCGATCCCCAGCTTTGCCTTCACCAGTGCATTGACTGCCTGAGGATTGGCCTTGCCGCCCGTCGCCTTCATGACCTGGCCAACGAACCAGCCGGCCAAGGTCGGCTTGGCCCGGGCCTGCTCCGCCTTGTCGGGATTGGTGGCGATCACGTCATCGACCGCCTTCTCGATTGCGCCAGTGTCGGTAACCTGCTTCATGCCGCGGCTTTCGACCAATTCGCGCGGATCGCCGCCTTCGTTCCAAACGAGGTCGAACAAATCCTTCGCGATCTTCCCGGAAATCATTCCTTCACGGATGAGATCGATGACCGCGCCGAGCTGATCCGGCGAAACAGGAGCATCTTCAATGCTTTTGCCCGCTTTGTTCAACGCGCCCAGAAGATCGTTGATCACCCAATTCGCAGCGGCCTTGCCATCGCGGCCTTCCGTCACCTTCTCGAAATAGTCGGCAATGGACTTCTCCGAAACCAGAATCGAGGCGTCGTAGGCCGACAGGCCAAGTGTCCTGATCAGCCGTTCCTTCTTGTCGTCAGGCAGTTCGGGCAAATCACGCGCAAGGTCGTCCACATAGGCTTGATCGAATTCGAGCGGCAACAGGTCCGGATCGGGGAAATAGCGGTAGTCATGCGCCTCTTCCTTCGAGCGCATCGAACGTGTCTCGCCTTTGTTGGGATCGAAAAGCCGCGTTTCCTGGGCGATCTTCCCGCCATCCTCCAGAATTGCGATCTGGCGACGCGCCTCATACTCGATCGCCTGGCCGACGAAGCGGATCGAATTGACGTTCTTAATCTCGCAGCGTGTGCCGAAAGCCCCGCCGGGCCGGCGAACGGACACGTTGACGTCGGCGCGCATCGAGCCCTCGTCCATATTGCCGTCGCAGGTCCCAAGGTAGCGCACGATCGTGCGCAGCTTGGTGAGGTACGCCTTCGCCTCGTCGGACGAGCGCATGTCGGGCTTGGAGACTATCTCCATCAGCGCCACGCCGGAACGGTTGAGGTCGACGAAGGACATCGTGGGATGCTGATCGTGCATCGACTTGCCTGCATCCTGCTCGAGATGCAGCCGCTCGATCCCTACTTCGATGTCTTCGAACTCGCCCTTGCTGTCAGGTCCGACTGAAACCGTCACAATCCCCTCGCCGACGATCGGCTGCTTATACTGGGAGATCTGGTAGCCCTGGGGCAGGTCCGGATAGAAGTAATTCTTCCGGTCGAAGACGGACTTGTAGTTGATCACGGCCTTCAGTCCGAGGCCAGTCCGGATCGCCTGGCGCACGCATTCCTCGTTGATGACCGGAAGCATGCCTGGCATCGCAGCGTCCACAAGGCTGACATTGGCGTTTGGCGCCGCGCCGAAGGACGTGGAGGCTCCGGAGAACAGTTTGGCTTCCGAAGTCACCTGCGCATGCACTTCCAGGCCGATAATCACCTCCCAATCGCCGGCTGCTCCGGGGATGAGGCGTTTTGGATCAGGGGTGCGGGTATCGATGATGGTCATGGCGGTCCGGGAGCTGTCGGTCGTGTCGCGTTGTTCGTTCGACAGTTCGCTAGTTCAAACGACCGCCCGTGGCAAGGCTGCAGGCAACGCGTGAACGGCGGACGCCTCGATGAAAGTCCGCCTCGGGCCAAGGCCAGCACGCGCTGCCGGATTTCCGGGACTTGGATACGATCTCTCAGGCGGTTGCGATGTACGCCCGGATTTCCTCCGCCTCCCGTTCGACATCCTCGATCCGCCGTTTGACCACGTCGCCTATCGATATGATGCCGTCGAGCATGCCGTTCTTCTCAACCGGCAGATGGCGGAAGCGGCCGACCGTCATGATTTCCATCACCTCGTTCACGGTGTGATGTTCGTTGCAAATCTTGACCTTGGCCGTCATCGCCTCTCGGACAGGATGGTCGAGCGCGGCGGCTCCCGCCTTTGCCAGCGCGCGGACGATATCGCGTTCGGAGAGAATGCCCACGATCTTGCTGTCGCCATTCGTGATCACCAGGGCGCCGATACGCCGTTCGGTAAGGATCCGGATCGCATCGGACAGCTGTTCGTTCGGTCCGAGCGTGACCACATCGTGGCCCTTGAGTTCCAGAATCGCCTTTACCGTCATGGCGGCCTCCTTTTTCTGCTGCCCGGCGCTTACGCCGTTGGCCAATGTTCCTCGCGACCAGCGTATCGTGCCCCTAGGCGCGGTGGTTTTCAAGCCTGAGAACGCGGCCCGTCAGCCACATCAGAGATGGAGCCCTTGTCGAACCAGCCAATGCAAAGAAACCCGGCGAAGAAGCCGCCGACATGCGCCTCCCAGGCGATTGCATTTACTTCGCCTGGCGCGAAGCCGACCAACCCGGTCACCAAATTGACGACCATCCAAACTATCAGGAACGCCACCACCGCCCGCGATCTGAACACCGCCGTCACCGGCATCAGCTCGCCAACGAAGGCCGGCTTGCCCGAATGCCGGTCGACACGGAAGCCGAAACGCGCGGCCGCGCCCATCATGCCCGATATTGCACCGGAGGCCCCGACGAGCGGAGTAGGATCCATCGTGTGCAGCAGGTAGTGCAGCAGAGCCGCCGCAGCCGCCGTGAATACCCAAAAAACCAGAAAGCGCGACGGGCCCAGTCGATGGGCAAGCGGCGAGCCAAAGGCGGCCATCCAGACCATGTTGATGACGAGATGCATGAACGACCCATGCAAAAGGCTGTAAGTAACAGGGCTGGTGAAAGCATAAATATCGAGTTCAAACCCACCGGAGTAGCGGATCGGAATGAAGGCGGCCCGCACGATCAGCTGAAAGTCCTGCGCCGCACTCAGCGCATAGAGCCGAACGATGTGAACCAGCGAGCAAATAGCGATCAACGCCACCACGACTGTCGGGAGATTGAAAACAGGTTCCCTTGAGGCTGTAGCAGCGCGAACCGCGGGATGATCTGTTTGTTCGCTTGCTGGTTCGGTCATGGATCGAAACTCCGGGAGCTTCGCGCATATCACCCGGATCGTAAATCAGCCAGAAAAGAAAGGCCGTCCAGGGTTTCCCCTGAACGGCCCGCCGAGCCCTGTCCCCCTGAAATCTTTGACTGAAGTGCTGCCGCCGGTCAGAAACGGCGCTTTCATGGAGAGAATAATCAGTGCCATGGGCGCGTGCGCGGCGCAACGTAAACCATCCGTTAACCTTAACAAATCCGATCCGTGAACAACACACAACGACGCTGGCACGCATCCTGCTTCGAAGTGCATCTAGATGAGAGCGTCATCCCCTTCCGTACCCGGACGGGATGGCGGATCGTGTGGAGCGCAGAAGCATGAAACAGAACGGATCGATCGCGTTGTTCCAATATTGGAACAGGTTGCGGAACGGCCGCAAAGCCCCCATGCGGAGCGAGATCGTGCCAGCTGACATTCGATCGCTGCTGGCAGATCTATTCATTCTTGAGAGGGATATTCGCCGAGGAGCCGTGTTTCGCCTCGCCGGCACCCGGCTCTGCGCTGTCTACGGACGCGAACTCAAGGGTTCTTCATTCCGCTCGCTCTGGAGCAAGGAAGACCAGACCCTTATTGCCGGACTGAGCGGTGATGTGTTCGCCTTGAAATCCGGTGCAGTCCTGTCCGTCACCAGCCTCACCCGCAGCGGCCGTGAAAACAACTTCGAGTTTCTGCTGCTGCCGCTTGAAGGCGGCCAGCGGACCACCCCGCGCTGCCTCGGCGCCGTTTCGGCGTGCAGGAAGCCCTTCTGGCTTGGCGCGGACCCAATCATTGAGACCAGAGTGGAAGCGGTTCGCATAGTCGATCCCGAAAGTGACCCGAAGTCCCCGATAGATCGCATGGAGGTCGGGGCTCCAACGCTCACGCCGAATGCAACCTTCTACACCGATAGCGAACCGGCTCCCTTCTCGGGCCGCCGCATCCGCCATCTCGTTGTTCTCGAAGGCGGGCGACGTCAATAGGGTGCGCTCATTATTGTAGCCCAATCCTGTCCGCTTAGCCGCTCGTTAACCAGAATAACCGTACTTTTCGGATGGGTTCTCGCCTACGGCGAAGGATAGCGGGGGTAACGGCGTTGATGCAGTCTGCTGCGGTCGCGGGCGTCGTCGAGAGTGGAGCGGCGCAATTTTCAGCGCGTTCGCGTACGGATTTTTGGCCGCTATATGCTGGAGGACCGCTCCGAATATACCTGCCTGGTCATCGATATGTCGCCAGGCAATGTCGCGCTGCGTGCTGATCGCGCCGGTGAACCCGGCGAAAAGGTAATCGCCTACATAGACCATATTGGTCGCGTCGAAGGCGTCGTCACAAGAAGGATGCCTGACGGCTTCGCGATGACGGTCATCGCATCCGACCGAAAGAAGGACAAACTTGCCGCGCAGCTGACCTGGCTGGCCAATAAACACGAGCTTGACCTGCCGGAAGGCCGCCGCCACGAGCGCATTGCGTCGCGCGACCCGGCGAGCATGCTGCAATTGATGGACGGGCGTCAGTATCCCTGCCGCATCATCGATCTGTCGTTGTCGGGTGCAGCGATCGAGATCGAGGTCAAGCCGGCCCTCGGTGTGCAAGTTACTCTCGGCACCATGCGCGGGCAGGTCGTGCGGCATTTCGAGGATGGCATCGCCGTCGAATTCGCGGTCATCCAAAGGCCCGAGATGCTTGACGCGGAATTCAACAGCGCCAGGCGCCTCTGAACCGTCGCACCCCTATGATCGCGTGATCAGGTAAAGTCGAACACGCAAACATCGTGCCGTGCGAATGCGCTGCGGCCTTCCAGAGGCTTCGACTTCCCTTCTCGCGAAGCGCCTCGATCGAATTTACCGACGCTCCACTGCTTCATCAAAACTTGGCGGCACTTCACCCGCTCTGCAAGTCACGCAGCGCTCGATTTAGTTAATAAAGCATTGCGTCGTCATTTAAGATTTTATACTTAATTGATTTAGGTTTTATTCTATTTCTATTTTATATCTATTCAATATCTACTTCGGGGTTTTGCTTCAAATAAATCCGCCTCTGCCATTGTGACGTCAAACAGGGAGACGTTACGATGACGATGGCAGCAGGAAGGCAGCGACTTTCAGGCTTGGCCGTTCTGTTCATGCTCTGGGCGCAGGCTGCCGCGGCGGGTTCCGACTCCATGGTGACGGGGGGTCGCACAACCCAGCCGATCGGCCACTATCAATTCTGCCAACGCGTACCGGAGGAATGCCAGCAAAGGACATCGAATTCGCGTCCGGTGGAACTCACACGCGCGCTCTGGGCGGAGATGATTGACATCAACAACGCCATCAACGCCGCGGTTATGCCGCGCACAGACATGGAAACGTGGGGACAGGAAGAGGTGTGGTCGTTTCCCGAGGGCCTCGGCGACTGCGAAGACTATGTTCTGGAAAAGCGTCGTGAGCTGATGGCCGCCGGCGTACCGGCCAGCAGCCTGCTGATCACCGTCGTTCGCCAGCAGAATGGCGATGGCCATGCCGTGCTGACCGTGCGGACCAGCAATGGCGATTACATCCTCGACAATCTGGAGCCCCGCGTGCTGGCCTGGCAGGATACGGAGTACACCTACTTGAAGCGTCAGTCGGAAAAGAACTCCGGCGCTTGGGTGTCGATCAGCGATGGTCGCGCCGTTGCGGTGGGTTCGGTTCGTTGAAACAGTGACGAGGCGGCGCGGGGTCCAGTCCAATCTTCTCTGTTCCCAACGATTGGGTTTAGGCGCAGGTCAGTCCCCGTCCGGCGCCAGCTCTTCATCGGTCAAACTGATTCGAGGCCTTTCGCGAAACGCTTCGCGTTGGCCACATAGTGCGCGGCCGAGCGTCGCAACATGGCGATGGCTGCCCCATCCAGCGACCGTACCGCCTTGGCCGGCGCACCGACAATCAAGGATCCTGCTGGAAACTCCTTGCCCTCTGTCACCAGCGCGCCAGCGCCGACAAGCGAGTTCTCCCCGATTTTCGCGCCGTTCAGGACAATCGCTCCCATTCCGATCAAACTGTTGTCGCCGATCGTGCAGCCATGAAGTATCGCCCGATGGCCGATCGTGCAGCCTCGGCCTACCGTCAGCGGAAAGCCGGCATCGGTGTGCATCATGACGTGCTCCTGCACATTCGCGTCTGCCCCGATCGTAATCGCCTCGTTGTCACCGCGAATGACGACGCCAAACCAGATGCCGACATTACGGTCGAGCCGCACGCGACCGATCAATGATGCGTCAGGCGCTATCCAGGTGCTTGCCTGGTCTTCAAACTCCGGACTGATCCCTTCGAGTGCATAAATCGGCATTTCTGCTCCTGAGACTGGCACGATCGCTTGCCTCCAGCCTAACGCATGATTTGGCGGACTTGAAAAGCATTGAAACGGTTTAGGGCGAACTCTGTTCTTGGAGGCCTTGCCCGTAGTCCGAAATGCCCACCGGCAACTCGCAAAACCTCCAGTGTCTATCCCGTGCCGGCTTTACCGTCTGTTTACCATGCGAACCGCACAGTTACCCTTGGGTGGTGCACGGCTTGAGTGTCGGAAGCGACTGAAGCGCATGCGGTCGGGGGGTAATCTATGGGGCAGCGGGCCTCGCAGAACCAGCTAAGGGTTAAAGCAGTCGGTCCGGCCTTCATGAGGCGAGCTTTCTACGCCTTTGCAGTGCTTACCGTCATGTCCTTCGGAATAAGCCTTGCCGGCAAGTGGCTTGGCCGCACGATTGCGCTGGCAGGCCATACCGAGGATACAACGATCCACGAAATCCTTGTTGGAAACAATGTTTTAGCGGTTCCGGCTAATGCCATTCGCTTCGAGCGCGCGCGTCACGACGGCGCTGCCGAGCGTCTCGATCTTTATCTCCGCTGGCCGGACATGGGCGGCTACTCGGCGGACGCCCGCGACTATTTCAACCATGCCAGAGGCGAGAGGAAGATACTGTTCGTAACCTTCGCCGAGCAGATGATGTCGCGCGACATGAGTGGCCGCTTCGACCCGATATACCGCTCTCTGATCGTCGAGCCGGGCGTTCCCGGGCAAGGTGGTACAACGCTTTATGGGTTCAGCGAGAAATCGGGCTACATGAACGAGGTTCTTGCGGTCGCTGAGCGTTCTGGCCAGGCCCCTTTCGTCGCCCGCTGCCTGAGTGGCGAAAGCGCGGAGGAATCGCTTGCCCCTTGCGAGCGCGACATCCTTATCGGCAACAATCTCAGCCTGTCCTATCAATTCCCAAGAGAACTGCTACCCGGCTGGCGCGCGCTTGATGCGGCGATATTGGCGACCGCCAATCGTTACCTGAAAACGGCTGGGCCTGTTCGCCACTCCAGCTAGAACGTAGACGTGGAAGCTGCCGGTATTCATCGGGCGCAGGGCTGATGAAATGGTGGGACGCGACTGCTTACCAACGGCCCGATCGCACTTTACAGGTCGATGTCGAGGATAGCCATTGAGAAGTTGTAGTCGCCGTCGTCCTCATCCTTGAAAACAATCCCCAGAAATTCATCGCCAATATAGACTTCCGCCGAGTCGTCCTTGCGCGGCCGGGCCTTCACTTGCAGATTTGGGTTCTGGAACGTACGTTTGAAAAAGGCGTCGAGTTTTCTGATCTCTTCGGGCTTCACCGGTTCTCTCCGCTCACGCTAGTGGTCCAATTCTAACATTCGCATCCCATTGATACGGGCCATTCAGGCGAATGTTAGAATCATAAGGACCACTAGCAAACATATGATTCTAGTGGAACTTTGAATTTGACATTCGCAATGGACGCGCGATGTCAAATGGGATGCGAATGTCAAATTCGTTCCACTAGGGTTCGATTTGGAACGCGCTTCTGGCACGTCAACAATACACCTGTAAAGGGAACCGGGAGCAGTCTAAAAACCAAGCGCAGTCGCCTCGGAACGTGGAGGCATTCGCGCCGACCCACTGGCAACAGACAAGTGCGGCGTTAGCCCTCGAATAGTTCCAGCAGCCCCCTGAGACAGCCTTCCCAGCCTTGGAGGCGCATGCGGCGAACCTCCTCAGCCAGTCTTTCGTGCCTCAGCATGAGCTCGGTGCAAGATCGACACTCCGATTTTCGGCCAATTCATAACCCACAATCCCGCTGCTGAGTTCAACCGCCTCGGTGTGCCGCAACATTTTTTGGTTTGTCAGCGGCTTGGCTGCTGCTTAACCAAAGACTGGCCCGCAGGCGCAGATGGGGATTCATGCACGTCAAACCACGTTTCTCCGATACATTCTTCTACGCGGCCGGCTTCGCCGCCTGCCTGGCGGTTGCCGGATGCAATACGGCCTACCAACCCGGTACAACCTACCAACCTGGTGAAGGCACTGGAGTGTCGGCATCAGGCACTGCCTATCTTGCCAGAATCCGAGCCACATATGGCCTCCCCCCGCTCACCCGAGATCCCGTTTTGGAGAGCGCGGCACGTCAGCAGGCCAACTATATGGCACGCAGCAGGCGCATGGCGCACAACACAGGCTATGGCAGGGATTTTCATTCGCGCATGAGGCAAAATGGCATCGCTTGGCCGGCCGCCGAAAATGTCGCCCGCGGCGACCTGGACTTGGGCATGCTTTTCGCCACCTGGATGAGCTCGCCGGGCCATCGCAAGAACATTCTTGATCCGCGCTACACCAAATTCGGGCTTGCCTATGTGCGCGAAGGCAACGGTCCCCGCCGCTATTGGGCGCTTGTGGTGAGCCGTTAGCGAAAGCCAGCGCATTCGGCTCCGGCGGCGGTCCCGCCGCCGCGCGGTGCCGGATCGCCTGGACTTGCGTCCCCTCGCCCGCCGCCTTCCTCGAATTGCCTTAATCCGCCGGCGTGGTTATCGAAGCCTTTAGGAAAAGCGCCTATCTGAACCTTTCGGCGCCTGAACGGAACGAGAACCTCTGTCCCTTCGCCGTCAAACCGTGGCATTATCAGCCGCGATTCGATACGACTGGCGGCATCATGGACGACGGCAACGATCTTTTCTCCACTCTCGGCAAGCATCCCGAACCGGCGGCCCGCGCTGCTGTGCGCCCAGCCGATCCTCTCGTGCAGGCCGCAGCCAAGCGAGCCGTGCCGCCCAAGGACGGCAGCGAGGGCTATAGTGCAGCCGATATCGAGGTACTCGAAGGGCTGGAACCGGTACGCCGGCGGCCGGGCATGTATATCGGCGGCACCGACGAGAAGGCGTTGCACCATTTGTTCGCCGAGGTCATCGACAACTCGATGGACGAGGCGGTGGCCGGCCATGCCACCTTCATCGAGGTTGAACTCAATGCCGACGGCTTCCTGACGGTTACCGACAATGGGCGCGGCATTCCGGTCGATCCGCATCCCAAGTTTCCAAAGAAGTCTGCCCTCGAAGTCATCATGACGACGCTGCATGCCGGCGGCAAGTTCAACTCCAAGGTCTACGAAACGTCGGGCGGCCTGCATGGTGTCGGCGTCTCGGTGGTCAATGCACTCTCCGACACGCTTGAGGTCGAGGTGGCGCGCGGCCGCCAGCTATACCGCCAGCGGTTTTCGCGCGGCGTTCCGCAGGGCGGACTGGAGAAACTGGGCGACGTGCAGAACCGCCGCGGAACGAAGGTGCGGTTCCATCCTGACCCGGAGATTTTCGGCAAGAATGCGCATTTCGAACCGGCGCGTCTCTATCGGATGGCGCGCTCGAAGGCCTATCTTTTCGGCGGCGTGGAAATCCGCTGGTCCTGCGATCCGCTGCTGATCAAGGAAAAGGACACGACCCCTGCCAAGGCGACGTTTCACTTCCCCGGCGGTCTGAAGGACTATCTCGCCGCTTCCCTCGGCGACGAATTCCAGGTCACGCGTGAGGTATTCTCGGGCAAAAGCGAAAAGCAGGGTGGCCACGGCTCGGTCGAATGGGCGGTCACCTGGTATGGCGGTGACGGCTTTCTGAACTCCTACTGCAATACGATCCCGACCCATGAGGGTGGCACCCATGAGATGGGCTTCCGCAACGTGCTGACGCGTGGCCTCAGGTCCTATGCCGACCTGATCGGCAACAAGCGGGCCGCGATCGTGACCAGCGAAGACGTGATGATCTCGGCGGCTGGCATGATGTCGGTATTCATTCGCGAGCCGGAATTCGTCGGCCAGACCAAGGACAAGCTGGCGACCGTCGAGGCCATCCGCATCGTCGAGAGCGCAATCCGCGATCCTTTCGACCATTGGCTGGCCGACAATCCGCAGGAAGCATCCAAATTGCTCGATTGGGTGATCGCCCGCGCCGATGAACGCGTCCGGCGTCGCCAGGAAAAGGAAGTCAGCCGCAAGTCCGCCGTGCGCAAGCTTCGCCTTCCCGGCAAGCTGGCCGACTGTACGCAGAACGCGGCAGCGGGCGCGGAAATCTTTATCGTGGAGGGTGATTCCGCCGGCGGCTCGGCCAAACAGGCGCGCGACCGCGCCATCCAGGCTGTGCTGCCGCTGCGCGGCAAGATCCTCAACGTCGCCAGCGCCGGCGCTGACAAGCTGACGGCCAACCAGCAGATCGCGGACCTGATCCAGGCGCTGGGCTGCGGCACCCGCACGAAGTACCGCGACGAGGATTTGCGCTATGACCGCGTGATCATCATGACCGACGCCGATGTCGACGGCGCCCACATCGCCTCGCTCCTGATTACGTTCTTCTATCAGGAGATGCCCGATCTGATACGCGGTGGGCACCTCTATATGGCGGTGCCGCCGCTCTACAGCATCCGGCAAGGCGGTAACGTCGCCTATGCCCGCGACGACGTGCACAAGGACGAACTGCTAAAATCGGAATTCACCGGGCGCGGCAAGGTCGAAATCGGCCGCTTCAAGGGCCTCGGCGAGATGATGGCTTCCCAGCTCAAGGAAACCACGATGGACCCGAAGAAGCGCACACTGCTGCGCATCGAGGTTCTCGACGATGCGGCGGCGACGAAGGCTTCCGTCGATGCGCTGATGGGGACGAAGCCGGAGGCCCGCTTCCGCTTCATTCAGGAGCGGGCGGAATTCGCGGAAACGGAAGAGCTGGATATCTGAAGCGTCAGAAAGCGGTTCGTGCCGATCCTGATGTAACGCAATTAGAAATACGCCAGAGCTACCGTCGACTGCGAGCCATGCCTGGCGCATGATTGTTCCATGGAAAATGGTCGCAGTCGCGTATTGGGAATGGGGCTGATTGTTGCTTCGACAGCTTTCTTTGGGCTTGCCGGCGTCTTCACCAAGGCCACGGCGCAGGATGCCTGGACGATTGCTGGATGGCGCGGCCTGGTCGGATCGATCCTGATTGCCGCCTACGTGCTTTGGCGCCGGAGGTCGGAGTTGGAAGACGTTCCTCTCCGTCTGGGATGGCGTGGCTGGTCGCTGGCCGTCGTTGGAAGCCTGACCAGCCTGCTATTCATTGCATCATTCAAGTTTACCTATGTCGCCAATGTCGCGATGATCTACGCTACGGTGCCATTCATGGCAGCTGTATTGGAATGGCTGGCGCTGGGGGAAAAAGTGCAGGTCAGGACGATGACTGCAGCCGCCGTATCCCTTGCCGGGGTAGCCGTCATCGTCGGTGGCGGCGTGGGCTCCGGTCACCTGGTTGGCGATGCCCTTGCCGTGCTGATGGCGGCCGGCTGCGCGCTCTATATGGTGATGATCCGCGCATTCCGCGGCACGCCAGTAGTGTGGGCCGGGGCGATTGCCGCCCTCTTACTCTTCGGTGCGAGTTGGTTCGTTGCGGATCCACTCGCAGTGTCGGCACGCGACCTGCTTGTGATCTCTGGGTTCGGGATCTCCTTTGCAGCGGCTGTGATCCTGTGGACCGAAGGCACAAAGCTGCTACCGGCCGCTGAAGCTGGCCTGCTTGGGACAGCGGAGGTTCCCTTTGCGGTCTTTTTCGCCTGGCTGATCCTGGCCGAATTGCCGCCGGGCGCCAGCATCCTCGGCGGATCGATCGTACTTGGAACTGTTCTCCTTCATGCTGGCCGCGACCTTGCCGTTTCCTATGGCAAGGCGAGGTCCGAGGCGGCCGAATAATGCATCGTCTGCCGACGTTGGCAACGGCAAGCGTTGTTACGCTGCCGCGATGGCGAGCGCATGGCCGCGGGCATTTTCCCGGAGTGCGTCCAGATGGATCGACCTGAGCAGATTTGCAAGGCCGCTGCATTGATGCTCGTCGCCGAGTTCCTGGAGCATCAGCCAAGTAACCTCTTGCGTGCCGGTCATGCGCCGGCCGTTCGCGACCTCGCGCCAAATGATCAGCGCGCGCAGGATCACGGCATGGATGGCGCCCGAGAGCCCTGCTTTTCGAAAAAGAGCCGAAAGCGCAACGTCCTGCCCGCCAGCAAGGAGCGCCCTCACCCGCGCCTCAGCCTGCGCGGTAAGCGCGACCAGCGCCGCGCCAAAAAAGTCGATCTTTCCGCAGGCGACAGCTCTGACGAGAAAGCCCGCCGTCAAATCGCCCCGGATCCGAAGGTGCTCGATAAGGGCTGGATATTCGTCATCGCTGGTGGCGTCTATCAGCGTCAGCGACGCCTTCACGCAGGCATCTTTGGTGACACGCTCGGCGCGGGATGGGCCCATCAGGGCAAGCACCAGCGGCGAAGCCTTCAATGCATCGCCGAGCTTTACAAGCAGCAGATGCCGGCAGTCCGGCGGCAATCGCCGCTCCGCGAGCAAGGCGTGGCGCAACGGCGCGAAATCACCATGACGTTCGGCCATGCGGCGGAAGCTGAGTGCTGCAATCCCCGCCGACGGATTGTCGAGAAGAACAAGACACGCCTCCGCCGCGCCGACCTCGGTAATCGCCGCCGACAACGACATGGAGAGGCCGGGCCGTCTCGCGATCACGCATTGGGCGAACCGATCACCGGACGCGACGCGATCGATCAGGTCGGCGTCGGACAGCACGGGCGACCGAGCCAGGATCAGCGCGGCGATTTCCGGCTGATCGGCGGCGAGCGCCTTGACGATCTGAACCGGCGCTCGGCGGCTCATCGACAGCGCGTCGGCAAGCGCCAGCCGCACCTTCGGCGAAGGATCGTCCAGCAAAAGCGTCAAGGCCCCCTCGGCGGCACAACGATCTTCAAATGAAATTTCCGAGCCGACATAGGCACGCGCCAACGCGCCGGCCGCGGCTGCCCTCTCGCAAACACGAGCCGTCCGCAGCCATTTCAGAAAATACCCGACCACCATAGCGCACCCCCATGCGTCTTACCCCGATCGGAACCTAAGGGCGAATTGGTTTACGAACCGTTCACCATGTCTGTTAACCGGCTTGCCCGACGGTTGCCCAGCGCCTATCAAACCGAAGGAGACGGGAGAAAGCGCGATGGCTGGATTGTTCCTCGAAGAATTCGAAATCGGCCGCGTGATCAGTCACGAGCTCCGAAAAACAGTCACCGAGAGCGACAACATGTTCTTTTCGGTGATGACGCTCAACCCGCAGCCTCTTCATATCGACTTCGATTTTGCTGCCAAGAGCGAGTGGGGCAAACCGCTCGTCAACTCGCTGTTCACGCTCGGCTTGATGATCGGCATTTCAGTACATGACACCACTCTGGGAACCACCATCGCCAATCTGGGCATGAGCGAAACGGTGTTTCCGCATCCGATGTTTCACGGCGACACCATCAGGGTCGAAACCGAAGTCATGTCGGTCCGGGAGTCGAAGTCGCGGCCTGATCGCGGCATCGTCGAGTTCGAGCACCGCGCCTACAATCAGAACGGCGCTTTGGTCGCGCGCTGCAGGCGTCAAGCCATGATCCGCAAAAAGGAAGCCTGAGCATGCGCTCACTTCTGTTGTGCCCGGCGACTCCGAACGCAAGCTCGAGAAAGGCTTTCAGTCTGGCGCGGACGTAGTCATCGTCGATCTCGAAGATTCGGTGGCGGGTCCGAACAAGGCCGCCGCACGAACTCTCGCCGCGGCGTTTATCCGAGAAAGACGCAATGATTTCGCCGCAAGCATCTATATCCGCGTCAACGATCTGGCATCGGGGCTCATCGACGACGACCTCGCTACCCTGGTTGCCGTGGCGCCGGACGGCATCATGCTGCCGAAAGCCAATGGCAGTGCCGATGCGACGCATCTTTCCGCCAAGCTCCGTGTGCATGAAGCCGAACATGGTCTGGCAGACGGCAGCACCCGCATGATCGCCATCATAACCGAAACAGCGGCCGGGCTGCTGGCCGCTCCGACCTGGCGGGATGTGAACCCGCGCCTGGCGGCGCTGACCTGGGGCGCGGAGGATTTGTCGGCGGCAGTTGGCGCACGCGCGACACGAGACGAGCGCGGCCGTTACACCGACGTTTTCCGCCTCGCCCGCGCTATGACCATCCTTGCGGCCTCGTCGTCCGAAGTCGCGGCCATCGACACCGTGTTTGTGAATTTTCGGGACATGGACGGTCTGCGTGCGGAGTGCATCGAAGCCGAGCGGGACGGCTTTACGGGTAAGATGGCCATCCATCCTGCGCAGGTTCCGGTCATCAATGAAGCCTTCACGCCATCGCCCGACGCTGTCGCCCGTTCTCAGGCCGTGATGGAAGCTTTTCGGACCGCTGGCGATCCGGGGGTGGTCGGCATTGACGGGCAAATGTACGACCGCCCACATTTGCGCCGCGCTGAACGCCTGCTCGAACGGGCGAAGGCAGCGGGGGTAATCTAAAGATCCCTTTTGTATTAAGCGTAGCCGGCTGGCGAAGTCGTTTTGTTGCATTCGCCGGGTTGGATGGTTGCGACGAAGCTGCGGGCTTCCACCTCCAGCCAACCTCCTGAATCATAGATTGACCGAATGGGAAACGCTCCGAATTCGGCCAATCACTGAACCACTCCAGAGCATGATTCCGAAAAGTGCGCAGCGGTTTTCGGAAAAGACCATGCGAAATCAAAGAAATAGAGTGCAGTGACGACCCCGTTGAAATCATCGCGCTCTAGGACTTTTTCTCCGGCAGGCCCTTGCGCTTAGTCTCGGCAAACTCCTCCAGCTGCTTTTCGCTCATCGAACTCATACATTTCCCTCGATGCGCCCTTGAGTTCGCTTTTCTTGGTTTCGCCGCGTTTGGCCGAGAGGGCTGCCCCGGCTGCTTTTTGCTGGGCCTTGGATGTCGCGGGCATAGCTTGGCTCCTTTTGTCAAACTGGAGCCAAACGCATCCGTCGCAACAGGGTTCCGGCACGGCGTGTACGTTCTCAAGAAACCGTGAGGCCAAACCCTTGCATCAGACGGCGCGCGGCAAAACTGGCCTTCCCGGACGTGAATACCGCCAGATCGTGCATATCGGCTGGGCGCGATCGGAAAGCACCAGCGGTCTGCGGTGCGATAAGGGACAGCGCCCGCCGCGCGATCGCTTCGGCTGGATCCAGCCAATCAACTGGCCACGGGGCCGTTTTGCGCATGCGGTTGACCAGAAATGGATAATGCGTACAGGCGAGAACCACGATGTCGGTATGTTTCTCGTCATGCTCCAGGAAACAGGGAGCGATCTCGGCGCGGACAGCCTCCTCGTCCACAAAGCCATCGCGCATATAGGTTTCGGCAAGACTGGCAAGCCGCGTGGAGCCCACAAGGCGGACATGGCACTTCTGCGCCCATTGCGTGATCAGGTCGCGCGTATATTGGCGCTTGACCGTGCCCGGAGTGGCCAGCACTGAAACCAGACCCGACCGTGTACGCTCCGCCGCGGGCTTGATGGCAGGAACCGTGCCGACAAAGGGATGCCCCGGAAACGCCTCCCGCAGTGCATCGATGACCAGTGTCGAGGCCGTATTGCAGGCGATGACCGAGATTTCCGGGTCAAAGCGATGCAGCAATACGCCGAAAAGCTCGAGGATATGGACGCGCAGCGCGACCTCTTCCCATGCTCCATAGGGAAAGGCGGCATCGTCAGCCACATAGACAAAGCGCCGGTCGGGCATCAACACCCGCGCCTCGCGCAGAACGGTCAATCCGCCGATGCCGGAATTGAACATGAGGATCGGCCGCTCAGACATCATCGTCGCCCCGCTGGTCTGCGGTCTTCCGGGTTGCCGTCCTGGCCGCGCGATCGGCCTTCTCCTTGCGTTTCGGATAGCCCGAACCGCGAGGCTGTTTGGGCGAAAAGTAATCCAGCGATGCCAACACGCCCCGCAACACCTTAATCTCGCCGGGGCTGAATCCCGGTCTTGTCAGGACGGCGCGCAGCTTGTCAGCCATCTTCGGCTTTTTTGATGGCGGACGAAAATAGCCGCGGGCTTCCAGCGCGGCCTCAAGATGCGCGAACAGCCCATGCAATTCCTCTTTCGGCGCCGCAATCATTTCCGGGCCGGAGAATGGCGTATCGGTCTCCCGCTCCATGCCTAACTTGCGCCACTCATAGGCCATCAGAAGCACCGCCTGCGCAATGTTGAGCGAAGCGTAGTCGGGATCGACCGGGAAGGTTACGATCTCGTCGGCAAGACTGATCTCTTCATTGTCCAAGCCGAACTTTTCGCGGCCAAACAGAATGCCAGTGCGGACGCCACCATCGCTTCGCATGCGCAACATGCGCGCTGCCTCGACGGGACCTCGCACCGGCTTGAAGCCGTCGCGCTCGCGCGCGGTCGTCGCGAAGACAAAGGAGAGGTCCGCGATCGCCGAGCGCAGGTCATCAAACATGGCAGCGGCCTCGACCACATGCGTGGCTCGGCTGGCGGCCGCCGTCGCTTTCTCATTCGGCCAGCCGTCGCGTGGCGCAACGAGCCTCAGCTCGCCCAACCCGAAATTGGCCATGGCGCGCGCCACCATGCCGATGTTCTCGCCCATCTGCGGCGCGACAAGGATGATGACGGGCGCGGATCGGCCGGGAGATTTCGTCGGTTCGGGTTCGGACATGAAGGTTAGCTTTGCTGCTCCAGCGCGTCCCTGCCATAGTTGCACGTCAATGAGAAGAGCCGGGAGGACAGGCAATGACAAGTGAACTCGCGGACCGCATTCGGGCCGTTCTTTCGGACGATCCCAATATCGCTGAAATCCGCATGTTCGGCGGCATCTGCTTCACGCTTAACGGCAATATGCTGGTCGGCACGATGAAGGACGGAACCCTGCTGGCCCGTGTCGGCGAAAGCCGCGAGAAAGAAGCGCTGGCAAAGCCAGGCGCCTCGCGCATGACATTTACCGAGCGCGAAATGAAGGGTTACATCGTCGTTACCGAAAACGAGTTGGACGACACCAGCTTGCGCAACTGGATCGCGCTTGCCACCGCTGAGGTCGGGCCTATGCCGCCCAAGGTCAAGAAGGCCAAGGCAGCAAAGGCAGCGAAGAAATAGCTTCGCCCATATTTACGGTGTGCGCCATCTTGCTCGGCGCATGTTGATCCTCGAGTTGTCGTTCCTGATGCGACACGAAGCTACGCTTTTTCCTCGTAAGCCAGCCCGCTGGCGTTTGCGCGGCCCGGACCGCTTTGCTATAGCCGAACAAAGCGCCGCTTCCGGCGCAGTTTCCCGCACGATTTACGAGGCAATTTTCATGGCGAAGATCAAGGTGGCAAACCCGGTCGTCGAACTCGACGGCGACGAGATGACCCGGATTATCTGGCAGTTCATCAAGGACAAGCTGATCCATCCTTATCTCGACATCGATCTCCAATATTTCGACCTCGGCATCGAACACCGCGACCAAACCAACGATCAGGTGACGGTCGATGCGGCCAACGCAATCAAGAAACACGGTGTCGGAGTCAAATGCGCGACGATCACTCCGGATGAGCAGCGGGTCGAAGAGTTCTCGCTGAAGAAGATGTGGAAGTCACCCAACGGTACGATCCGCAACATCCTGGGCGGGGTGATTTTTCGCGAGCCGATCATCTGCAAGAACGTGCCGCGCCTTGTGCCCGGCTGGACAAAGCCGATCATCGTCGGCCGCCACGCTTTCGGCGACCAATACCGCGCGACCGACTTCAAGTTTCCTGGCAAAGGCAAGCTGACAATCAAGTTCGTCGGCGACGACGGTCAGGTTATCGAGCACGAAGTCTTCGATGCGCCCTCGTCGGGCGTCGCCATGGCCATGTACAATGTCGACGAATCGATCCGCGAATTTGCGCGCGCCTCGTTGAACTACGGTCTGCTGCGTGGATATCCGGTTTATCTGTCGACCAAAAACACGATCCTCAAAGCCTATGATGGCCGCTTCAAGGATATCTTCCAAGAGGTCTATGAGGCCGAGTTCGAAACGGAATTCAAGGAAAAGAAGATCTGGTACGAGCATCGCTTGATCGACGACATGGTCGCCTCCAGCCTGAAATGGTCGGGCGGTTATGTGTGGGCGTGCAAGAATTATGACGGCGACGTTCAGTCCGACACCGTCGCGCAGGGATTTGGCTCGCTTGGCTTGATGACGTCCGTTCTGATGACACCGGACGGGAAAACTGTCGAGGCCGAGGCCGCGCACGGCACGGTGACCCGTCACTACCGGCAGCATCAGAAGGGCGAGGAAACCTCGACCAATTCTATCGCGTCGATCTTTGCCTGGACCCGTGGCCTGGCCCACCGCGCCAAGCTCGATGGCAATGTCGAATTGAAGAAGTTTGCCGACACGCTGGAGAAGGTCTGCGTTGCGACCGTCGAGAACGGATACATGACCAAGGACCTGGCGCTGCTCATCGGCGCCGACCAGCCCTGGCTCTCCACCACCGGCTTCCTCGACAAGATCGACGAGAACCTTCAGAAGGCGATGGCTGGCTGAATAGCGTAAGCAGCTTCTTGCTACGCTGACGCGCTTTCATGGAGCGCGTCAGTGGGTAGGTACTGACTAAGCCGCTGCCATCGCCGTCTTTACGGCCGCGATTGCGGCGTCGGCCTTGCCAGCGTCCGGGCCACCGGCCTGGGCCATATCCGGCCGGCCGCCACCGCCCTGCCCGCCGAGCGCAGCTGAGGCGACGCGGACCAGATCGACAGCGCTGAACCGGCTCGTTAGATCGTCCGTGACCGCAACCACAACGCTCGCCTTGCCGTCATCCGAAGCGCCGACGAAGATAACAACGCCGGAGCCGAGCGACTTTTCGCCCTCGTCCGCAAGCGGCTTGAGATCCTTCGGCGAGACTTCCGTCACGGCCCTGCCGAGGAAGCCCACACCCGCGACGGTTTCGCTTTCGCCGCCATTTGCCGCGCTGGAGGAGCCGCCCCCAAGCGCGAGCTTCTTGCGTGCATCCGACAAATCCCGCTCAAGCCTGCGCCGCTCCTCGACGAGCGCTTCGACGCGGGCGACGGCATCCACCGGTGACACCTTGAGGGCGGCCGCAACGGCCTTCAACCGTCTCTCCTGTCCATCGAGGTGGCGACGGGCGGCCTCGCCGGTCAGTGCTTCGATGCGGCGCACGCCCGCCGCGACAGCACCTTCCGAAACCAGGCGAACAATGCCGATATCGCCGGTCGCGGCAACATGCGTGCCGCCGCAAAGTTCGACCGAATATGGTCTGCCGGACTTGTCACCGTGGAGCGCGGTTCCCATCGAAACGACCCGAACCTCGTCGCCGTATTTTTCGCCGAAGAGGGCCATCGCGCCTTCGGCGATTGCATCGTCCACCACCATCAGCCGCGTGGAGACAGGTTTGTTCTGGACAACGATTTCGTTGGCGATCGTCTCGACCCGTTCGAGCTCCTCGATGGAAATCGGTTTCGGGTGCGAGAAATCAAAGCGCAGCCGTTCAGGCGCCACCAGCGATCCCTTTTGTGAAACATGCGTGCCCAGCACCTCGCGCAGCGCTTCGTGGACAAGATGCGTTGCGGAATGGTTCGAGCGAATCCGGGTCCGGCGCTCGTGATCGACCTTCATCTCGACCGCAGCGCCCGCCTTTGCCGTGCCCTTCACGACCCGTCCAGAATGGACGAAAAGGCCGTCGCCCTTCTTCTGCGTATCGGTGATCTCGATCGTGAAGCCCTCGCCGGACATGAAGCCGGTATCGCCGACCTGTCCGCCCAACTCACCGTAGAAAGGGGTCTGGTTGACCACGACGGAAACCGTCTCGCCTTCGCCAGCTGCAGTCACCACAGCGCCATCCTTGACCAGCGCCGCGATGATGCCTTCAGCACTTTCTGTGTCATACCCGAGAAACTCGGTCGCGCCGGTCTGGTCCTTCACGGCAAACCAGATAGTTTCCGTTGCAGCCTCGCCCGAGCCTGCCCAATTCGCCCGCGCCTCGGCCTTCTGGCGCTCCATGGCGGCATTGAACCCGTCGAGATCGACGGAAATTCCGCGCTGGCGCAACGCGTCCTGCGTGAGATCGAGCGGAAAGCCGAACGTATCGTAAAGCCTGAACGCCGTCTCGCCGTCGAGCCGGTCCCCGGCGCCGAGGCGCTCGGTCGCATCCGACAACAGGCCAAGGCCACGCGCAAGCGTCTTGCGGAAGCGGGTTTCCTCCAGCTTCAGCGTCTCGGTGATCAGCGCCTCGCCCCGGACCAGCTCCGGATAGGCTTGGCCCATCTCGCGCACCAGCGCGGGGACCAGGCGCCACATCAACGGGTCGCGCGCGCCGAGCAGCTGCGCATGCCGCATGGCGCGGCGCATGATGCGGCGAAGCACGTAGCCCCGCCCCTCATTCGACGGCAGCACGCCATCAGCGATGAGGAAGCTTGAGGCGCGAAGGTGATCGGCAATAACACGATGGCTGGCGCGGTTCTTCCCTTCCGCCTTGACGCCAGTGGCCTCCTCCGAGGCATGGATCAGCGTACGGAAGAGGTCGATGTCGTAGTTATCATGCACGCCCTGCAGCACTGCCGCGATGCGCTCGAGACCCATGCCCGTATCGATTGACGGGCGCGGCAGCGGGATACGCTCCTCCTTCGAAACCTGCTCGAACTGCATGAAGACCAGGTTCCAGATTTCGATGAAGCGGTCGCCATCTTCCTCCGCGCTTCCGGGCGGCCCACCGGGAATGCCTTCGCCATGGTCATAAAATATTTCGGAGCAGGGGCCGCAGGGGCCGGTATCGCCCATTGCCCAGAAATTATCGCTCGTCGGAATGCGGATGATCCTTCCTTCGGGAAGGCCAGCAATCTTCCTCCAATGGCCGGCAGCCTCGTCGTCGGTGTGATAGACTGTAACCAGAAGGCGATCGGGAGACAGGCCGAATTCCTTGGTGATCAGGTTCCAGGCAAGCTCGATCGCACGCTCCTTGAAGTAGTCGCCGAAGGAGAAATTACCGAGCATCTCGAAGAAGGTATGATGTCGAGCCGTGTAGCCGACATTGTCGAGATCGTTGTGCTTGCCGCCGGCGCGGACACATTTCTGCGAGGTTGCCGCACGCGAATAAGAACGCTGCTCCAGCCCAGTGAAGACGTTCTTGAATTGCACCATGCCGGCATTGACGAACATGAGCGTCGGGTCGTTGCGCGGCACGAGCGGGCTCGATGCGACGATCTCGTGGCCGTTTCTCTTGAAATAGTCCAGGAACGACGACCGGATTTCGTTTACGCCACTCATGCGACAGCCCTTGTGAAAGCTCCGCCGCTGAAATCAGGCGGAAAATGACATGGCCTTTTATCGTCCGGTTTCAGCCCTGTCCAGAAACGGCGACTGCCCGTAACGGGACCGCCGTATCGGAGCCTTCAAATCACATCACCAAAGAAAACCGCCGGACGTTTGGCCGGCGGTCTCTCAAATCGACGGAAGTGCAGCGCTTACATTTCCGCCGCGCCGTCCTCAAAGCCATCGCCCGATCCGTTTTCCAGAAACTTCTCGGCAATCAGCCCGGCATTCTGCCTAAGCGCAGTTTCAATCTCGCGCGCCAGTTCCGGATTGTCACGCAGGAACAGCTTCGCGTTCTCACGGCCTTGGCCGAGCCGCTGCGAATTGTACGAAAACCAAGCGCCCGACTTCTCCACGACGCCGGCCTTGACCCCGAGATCCACAAGTTCGCCGGTCTTGGAAACGCCCTCGCCATACATGATGTCGAATTCGACAACTTTGAAGGGCGGCGCGAGCTTGTTCTTGACGACCTTGACCCGTGTCTGGTTGCCGACGACCTCGTCGCGGTCCTTGACCGAGCCGATGCGGCGGATGTCGAGCCGCACCGACGCATAGAATTTCAGCGCATTGCCACCAGTGGTCGTCTCCGGGGAGCCAAACATCACTCCGATCTTCATGCGGATCTGATTGATGAAGATGACCATGGTGTTGGAGCGCGAAATGGACGCAGTGAGCTTGCGGAGCGCCTGGCTCATCAGGCGCGCTTGCAGGCCAGGCAACGAATTGCCCATTTCGCCTTCGATTTCGGCGCGCGGCGTGAGAGCTGCAACCGAGTCGATGACCAGGACATCGATGGCCCCGGAGCGCACCAGCGTATCGCAAATCTCCAGCGCCTGCTCGCCGGTGTCGGGCTGCGAGATCAGGAGGTTTTCGAGATCGACCCCCAGCTTGCGCGCATAGACCGGATCGAGCGCATGTTCGGCATCGACAAAAGCGCAGATGCCGCCCTTCTTCTGGGCTTCGGCCACCGTATGCAGCGCCAATGTCGTTTTGCCCGAGCTTTCCGGCCCATAGATTTCGATGATGCGGCCCCTTGGCAACCCGCCAACGCCCAGCGCGATATCGAGGCCAAGCGAGCCGGTGGACACTGTAGCGATCTCCACGACCTGCTCGTTCTGGCCAAGCCGCATGATCGAGCCCTTGCCAAACGCACGCTCGATTTGCGAAAGCGCGGCATCCAGCGCCTTTGATTTATCCACAGTATTGTCCTCTACAAGCCGCAATGAATTCTGAGCCATGATACATCACCCCGTGGTCGTCAATAAGGCCGGTCAGTCCGGTGCTTTCGTCATTATGTACCTGTTTTGTTCCGATTTGGCAAGAGGCGTCAAATCATTGTTTTTCTTCAGTAATGTTAGTTTGTTCCGTTTCTGTACCAAATGAGTGGGCGTATGCAATCGCCTTGCCTGGTTTGACGCCGCCTCTTCCGGTCATGGCGCAATGATCGCGTCGATTTGCAATTGATTGCCGGCGCGGCGGGAGCCGCCTATTGTCCGCACCGGAAAATCGACCGGAAAACACTGCTTCATGATTTCCAATCAGCTGCTGGCCATAGGCGGCGCGCATATTGACCGGCGTGGCCGGATCTCCGGGCCTTACGTGCCTGGGGCGTCCAATCCAGGCGTGATGAGCGAAGACGTCGGCGGCGGGGTGTTCAACGCCCTTCGCAACGCAGTCCGGCATGGCGTTTCAGCATCCCTGCTATCGGTTCGCGGGGGCGACGCCGCAGGGGCGAATGTCGAACGGACGATAGCCGAGGCCAGCATCGATGACCTGTCGGCGGTCTTTCTCGATCGCTCGACGCCGAGCTATACGGCGTTGCTCGATAGCTCGGGCGAACTAATCGCGGGGCTGGCGGATATGGACCTCTACGAGTTCGCCTTTGCCAAGCAGATCGGCCGCTCAAAGACCGTCGCGGCAATCGCCAACGCCAGCGCGGTGCTTTGCGACGCCAACCTTCCGGAAGCCGCGCTTCGCCGGGTTGTCGAATTGGCCGCGGGCAAGCCCGTCTTTGGGATCGCCATATCGCCGGCTAAGGTGACCCGGCTGGCCGGTACACTGAATGGTATTTCCTGCCTGTTCATGAACGCGCGGGAGGCAGTCGCCTTGTCGGCCCTGCCGGGAGCGGGCGCCGGCGAAATCGCCGCCAGGCTGATGGAGATGGGGTTGGCGGGCGGGGTGATTACCGCCGGGCGGCAGCCCGTGATCGGCTTCGATCGCAACGGCATGTTCTCGATCTCCCCGCCTCCACCGCGAACGGTCGCAGACGTGACCGGGGCCGGAGATGCGCTGGCGGGAGCGACGATCGCGGCCATGATAATGAAGGGGCTGCCCCTGCGGGAATCGTTGCGGGCAGGTCTGGCGGCCGCCATGCTTACCGTCGAAAGCAGGGGTGCCGTGCCGGATTATTCTGATGAGGAATTTGCCGCCGCACTTGCGCTTGTCCCGCCTGCGGAAGAAATGACATGAGCGTCGACGCGCAGTGGAGATCAAGATGACGCCCGAAACCGCCCGTCCTTACATCGATATCCACGCGCCCGTGGCGGAGGCGCTCGCGGCTGGAAAGCCGGTGGTAGCGCTTGAGAGTACAATCATCACCCACGGCATGCCTTATCCCGACAACGCAATGATGGCGCTGAACGTCGAAAAGATCATCCGCGAGGAAGGAGCGGCGCCCGCGACAATCGCCGTTGTGGATGGCCGGCTGAAGATCGGCCTGTCGGATGAGGAGCGCGAAGCGCTCGCGAAAACTCCAGGCGCTATGAAACTTTCCCGTGCCGATTTGGCCTATGCCGTTGCCGAGGGCCGCACCGGCGGAACGACGGTGGCCGCAACGATGATCGCGGCGCACATGGCCGGCATCATGGTGTTCGCCACGGGCGGCATCGGAGGCGTGCATATCGGCGCCGAACGAAGCTTCGACATCTCGGCCGACCTGGACGAGTTGGCACGAACGGCTATGATCGTGGTTTCCGCCGGCGCCAAGGCCATCCTCGACATCGAGAAAACGCTAGAGGTGCTGGAGACTTCGAGGCGTTCCTGTCATCGCCTACAGGTCTGACGTCATGCCAGCCTTCTGGTCGTGCACTTCGCCATACCCTGCCCCGCTCCGGCTGGACGAGCCGGAAAGGATCGCCGGCTTCTTTCAGGCGCGCGCCGCGCTCGGCCTTGGCGGCGGCATGCTGATCGCCAATCCCGTCCCTGCGGAGGATGAAATACCGGCAGAGACGATGGCCGGCCACATTGCCGCCGCCCAGCAGGCCGCAGTCGAAAACGGCATCGCGGGAAAGGCGGTGACGCCCTTTCTTCTGGCCCGCATCCTCGAACTTACCGGCGGTGCCAGCCTGAAAACCAACATCGCGCTGGTCGAAAACAATGCGCGCCTCGCGGCGCGGATCGCAAAGGCGCTCAGTTAGCCGCTCCCTGGTCGCTATCTTACCTCATCCTGCCGCATCGGAATTTTCGGGACAATGCGGCAGCGACACGCTGAAAGGTCGCCCTACCCGGCAGCAAGTCTATTTCCCCTTCACCAGGTCGTCCCAGCTCTTCACGTTAGTCTCGTCATTGAGGAAAGGCAGAACGGTCGTCGCCAGTTCGGGCGCAAAGAACATGTCGTAGTGCGTCCGGTTCGGGATGATCGCCAAGCGGTTCTGTGACATGTTCTCGCGCATCCAGCCGGCATCCTTCAGTCCACCGCCAAGGAGTTGGTAGAATTTCACGATGTGCTCGGGGCGGTACATGTCGCTGTCGCCATAGATGAGCATCACCGGCATCGTCAGCCTGGTCACGTCGCAGACCAGTCATACGACTGCTGCATCAATTCCCCCATGCGATCGAGAAGCTTTGGAAAATCCTCCGACCGGGGCGCGAGCGCCATGTAGGTCTTGTACATCGGCGTCTCCTTCATCATGTCGGCCATGCCGGCGTTGACCTGCGTCTGGGCGTCGAGTATTTCGGGATAGAAGCCGTCTCGGCGCGTAACCGGCTGAGACGATCACCAGCCGGCGCACGCTTTCCGGGTGCTGCGCCGCAAGGCGGAACGCCACGCCGCCGCCCAGCGAATAGCCAAGTACGTCGACCTTGTCGTAGCCGAGTTCCTTGAGGATCACGGCCATGTCGTCACCCATATCGCCAAGGCTGATCGCGCGATCGCCCAGCACCGTGCGGCCGTGGCCGTGAAGATCGACGGCGATCACCTGTTGGCCCTCGGAGAACATCGGCAGCACCGGACCGAACATGTCGATCGAGCCCAGTCCGCCATGGAGCAGGAGCAGCGGCTCGCCCTCGCCGCGGATCTCGTAGTAGTAGTTGACGCCGTTGGCCTCGACATGCCCGCTCTTCGAGGGTTTCATGGCAGCGTCCGAAGTCGGGGCGACAGTGACGTTCATCGCGATTTCTCCTTGCTTTGGCGATTTTCGAACCAAGAACGAACGGAGAGGGATTGATTCGACATCACCTCCAATTGTTTTTTCCGAACCGACATCGGAAGGCTTTCATTGGCCGACGGAAAGTAAGACCCCGCTGTGGCAGATTCCAGTCGTCATGGCTGCGTTCGTGCCAAGGCCGGCGGGGTTTAGTGCCGACGAGCGTGCACCAGGTAGGCGTCGATGGCCGTCTCGCCGAGGGACTTCGCCGCCTCCAGCCGGTGCGCGCCCTCTACCAGAACGTGGCGCTTGCCGTCGTGGCGAACCTGGATCGGCATCTTCAAGCCATTCTCCAGGATGTCTTCGGCAAGTATCCGGACTGTCTCGGCATTCAATGCCTTCCGCCGCGCAGCCGGCACATAGATGTCATCGACCTTGATTTTCCGGGAAAGAAGCATTGGTGCCTTTCAAAGCTATTTCCGTGACGCCTGCGCACCACCTCGCTCATGATTACAACCGTTGCAGCGGAAGGCAATGGTTACCAACGCCGCCGCCATCGCGATAACGGCGGCAGTAGTTGGGCAGAGGCTGGGCAGAGGCGCAGCCTATTGCGGCGGTGCCCCAAGGAAGCTAACCTTGAAGCCACACATACTGAAATCCGGCTCTCTCGAATCGCAGATGAATATTCCCGCCGAATTTGGGAAAACCTTTCGATAAAAGATAGTTGAGAACGTATTTGTATTGTCACGAGGGTTACGTGTTTAAGAAGGTATTGACGGCCGCTGGCTTTTTCTTTGTATCGCTATGGACAGGATCAAATTTTGTTCATGCACAAGAGCAACAAGAGAATGTAGAGCAGTACGGCCCGTTCTACTTTCTGCCATCACAGCCTAACCTGCTGATCTACAGCGGCGAGTTTGGCGCAAACGACGCACTCAACCTTAAAAAAGCGCTGCGAGAGCATCCGACGGTCAATGTCCTTGTTCTGAAAGACAATCCCGGAGGCCTCGTGCATATCGGCTTGGTCGTGGCCCAAGAGGTCTACGAGCGCGACTTGAGCACCTATATCCCGGCAGACAGCTATTGCGCGTCCGCCTGTTCTTTCGTGTTTTTCGCCGGCAAAAACCGCATCGCCAACGGAAAACTCGGCGTACATCAGATATCCGCCCCGGAACTTAGCGGTGAGCAAGCCCAGTTCGGAGTTTCCGACATTGTCGCGACCCTGCCCAAGTATGGCGTGTCGGCGGAGGTACTCGGAATCATGTTCAGCACCCCTTCGCAGGACATGCACTTTTTCACACCGCACGAAGTTGCAAAATACGGCATCAACCGCGAGGGCGGCGTCGCGGTTGCGCGTGTGGATCCAGCACGCGGCAACTCTGGTTCAGCGGAGAGCGGCCAAGGCGAGATCGCTAATCCGTATGCATCCAGTGAACCCGCCACACCCGCTCCTGTCATGTCCGACGAACAAAAAGCGGTCAATGCGGCCGCGCTTATGATTCAGGCAGGAAGCGCCAGCAATGAAGACGCCATGAAATTCACGCATGAATTTTACGCGGACAGAGTTACTTACTTCAAGAAGAATAGATCAAAGGACGAAATACTGGAAGATAAGAGAAATTACTTTAGTCGTTGGCCTGTACGCCGGTTTACCGTCGACGAAAGTTCCCTGCACGCCAAATGTGACGATAGCGTTTGTGCAGTGGCCGGCATTTTCGATTATCATGTTTCCAGCCCGGAACGCGGCAAGGAAGCGATCGGAACCTCTAATTTTACTTATGTTCTTGATTTCCGCGACGGCATTCGCATCGTGATGGAGGATAGCGAGGTCGTAAACCGCTGACCGAATGCGAGGGTTTCGCCCAAATCGGCCCAGCATCGCCTCTGGAACATTTACCGGCATGGCATGTAACGCCTGGTGCCGCGGTAAATTTGGAAGCTGCGATCCGGTCACCACAGGTTCTTGCCGTCGATCACCTTTACGGGCACTGAATCCAGATCGAAATCGTCGAACAGCCGTGCGTTGATCGAGAGCTTCGGGTTGTCGTAGTCGGGCTCACCCGTGGAGAAATCGGGGGACTCGCAGTAGGTCGTGCAGCCGCAGACCTGGCAGAAATTATGCTTGCCGATCTTGGAGCCCCAGCGATAGGTCGCCCTTCCGGAATCGGAAAGGATTGTAACGTCGCCCGGCGAATAATAGGCCCAGAGCCCGCCGCGCTTGGAGCAAATCGAACAGGTGCAGGCGGTCACGGTCTCTGGTGCGAAGGCCACTTCGAACTGTGTTGCCTTGCAATGACAGCTTCCCCTGATGGCCATGGTTTCTCTCCTCCCAGCTTTTAGCAGCCGGAGATTAGCACACCACTCCTGACACCACTTTGTCAGGAGTGGTGACCTCAAGGGCAAGGGTTCCCCACCCTTTGATGCACTGCGTCGACCGCCGCCTGCATCTCCGCCGTCCACACGACGTCCACCGAGGAAAGCGCCATATCGAGCTGCCAAAGGCTCGTGGCGCCTATGATGCTTGACGCCACGAACGGGCGGTTTACGACATAGGCATTGGCAAAAAGCGCCGGTTCCATGCCGAAGCTGCGAGCCAGCTCATTATATTCGAGTTGAACCTCGGCCGCGTTCGGCGTCTCATAGCGCTGCCCGCGATTGAAGAGTGTTGAGCGCGCACCTTCCGGCCGCGCGCCGTGGTCATATTTTCCGGTGAGATATCCCTGGGCCAGCGGCGAATAGGCAAGCAGTCCGATGTCCTCGCGATCGCAAACCTCGGCGAGGTTCACCTCGAAAGTACGGTTCACCAGATTGTATGCGTTCTGCACCGAAGCCACGCGGGGGCCAATGCCCTTTTCGCTCTCGAAGACAAAGCGCATGACGCCCCACGAGCTCTCGTTCGAGAGGCCCAAGTGACGGATCTTTCCCGCCTTCACCAGTTCGTCGAATACGGCGAGCGTCTCGGCAATGGGCGTCTCGTCGGCGGCGTGCGGGGCCGGCCAGCGTCCGACACGAGTTCGGGTTCGAACCCCACGGAACCAGCCGATCGGGGAAATGGATTTGGTAGAGGTCGATATAGTCCGTCTGCAATTTTGCCAGCGACTTTTCGATCCCATCGAAGATATCGGCGCGCACCAGCTTGGAAGGCCGCCCGCCACGGAACCAGTCGTTGGCTGTGCGCCCCACCACTTTCGACGCGACAATAACCCGATCGCGGTTTTTCCGCGCTCTCATCCAGTTACCGATGTACAGCTCGGTGCGGCCCTGCGTCTCGGGCCTCGGCGGGATTGGATAAAGTTCGGCAGTGTCAAGAAAGTTGACGCCCCGATCGAGGGCGCGGTCGAGTTGGGCGTGCGCCTGTTCCTCGGTATTCTGCTGACCCCAAGTCATCGTACCGAGGCAAATTGACGAAACAACAAGGTCGCTGCGGCCAAGTCGGCGCTGCTGCATAGGCGATGATCTCCAAACGGGGTTGATCCTGGCTGCCTCAACGTGGGCGATGGGGCAGTGGCATTCACGGGGCTGTCAATTGCCCCTATCTGTTGCCTGCCGCGTGACCTTATCCAAAGCCTGGTGGCCTTGGGATAATGTGTCACGGCTCTCAGGTGAGCAGCGCCACGATCGAGGCGATAGCAAATACAGATGCTGCGAAGATCAGGCCGCCGTAGATCCGAGGGCGGTCAAACAAAACGGCATGCCCGGAGACCCAGGCCAAAGCAGCCGAACCCAGAGACCATAAAAAGGCCGGACGATCGCCCATTGAAAGGCCCGCCGCCATCAGCCCGCCGATGAGCAGCGCGCCGAAGACGATAATCACCGCGACTGCGTATTTCTCGTAATTGTCTTCCATGTCTTCCTTCTTGCGGCGGTGCCGCCCCCCGGCTGCGCCGAACGTGCCTCCGCCATGGCGCGATACGGAACCCGTCAGCTCCGCGACTAGAAAGGGCTTTGTTGCCGGTGTCAATTTTCTGGCGGCGGCGCAAGGGCTCAGGTCGGACACAATCGCGGCGAGCGTTGCGCGGAACACACAGTTGGCAGACTATCGGCCTCTCAGCCTGCTACCACAGATTCCTTCCATCGATCACCACGACCTCCACCTCGTCGAGATTGAAATCATCGAAGAGGCGGGCGTTCACGCTGACCTTTGGGTTATCGAAATTGGGCTCTCCAGTCGACCAGTCCGGGGTTTCGGTGAAGGTGCCACAGCCGCAAACCGGGCAGAAATGGTGCTTGATCGTCTTTGACCCCCATTGATAGGTCGCGACATTCTTCATCGGGGTTGCGAGCGTGAATTGGTCCGGCGTGTAATAGGCCCAAAGCGCTCCACGCTTCGAACAGAACGAGCAAGTGCACTGGGTGACATTCTCGGGCGCAGCACTCACCTCGAACGCCGTTGCTTTGCAGTGGCAACTTCCTTTGATTGCCATGAAGTTCCCTCTCCTCATCGAGCAGCCGCCCGCAACTCACCAATAGCCCGCCGGCGACACGATGTCAGCCGCAAGAGGGTCGCAGGCGCTCAGTAGGAGCGCGGCGGCACGAACAGGCAGATGGTCCGCCCGTCATTGGCGCCTGCCACGGAACACCAGTGAAACTCACCGTCGGGCGAATTGCGGATCCGCTTGTCATTGTAGGTGACAATTTCACCGGTGCCCTGGATGACATAGCCTTCGGGCCGCTCGCTGATCGCCTTCGAGGTTACTTCCCTGCAATCATAGCCGGAACAGCAGGCAAAGGGATATGACCACCCTTTCGGCGCGTCATGTGCACCGGCGGGAATGGCGCCTAGCGAAGTCAACAGGAAGGAGGCAAAGGTCGCTGAGCGGCCAAGAGGGATTTTTCCTGCGCAGAACATATCCTGTTCTCCAAGGTTTCCTCCCTGACGTTCGAATCTCCCCCCACGTGATTAATCAAACGCTAACATTTTCTCGCGCTGTTGACCTAAGGTAAATACTCCCGCTATCCGCCTGGACTTGCGCTTTTCCACGACGAAAGTCTCACGGTTCCCAACCAAGCTAGTGGACGAATTTGACATTCGCATCCCATTTGACATCACGCGTCCATTGCGGATGTCAAATTCAAAGTTCCACTAGATGCGAATGTTAGAATCGGACCACTAGTCCCAGACTTCCGCCGGTGAGAAATCGAAGTCGCAGATGCGCCTGTTCGCTGCGCTGAGCGCATGGATCGCCGTCATTTCAGTATCCGAGAGCGCGAAGTCGAATATCGACGCGTTCTCCATCAGACGTTCCTTTTTGCTCGTGCGGGGAATGGCAGCGACCCCTTCCTGCTGGATATGCCATCGCAGCGCAATCTGAGCCGGCGACTTGCCGTGATGGGCAGCGGCGGTTCTGATCGCATCTTCCTCGAGCATGCCCCGGCCGCGATAAAGCGGACAATACGCCACCATGGCCATTCCGGCGGCACGGCAGGCGGCACGAACCTTCGTTTGATCGAGATAGGGATGATACTCTACCTGGTTGGCAACGAGCGGCGCTTCGGACAAGGAAATGGCCTGGCGCAGCAGCCTGGTCGGAAAGTTCGCCACGCCGACATGCCTTGTGAGGCCGCGTTCCTTTACCCGGTTCAACGCTCCGATCGTCCGTTCAAGCGGAATCCGGGGATTTGGCCAGTGGATGAGCAGCAGATCGACATAGTCGAGGCCAAGCCGCCTCAGACTTCCCTCGGCTGAGCGTTCGAAATCCGCCGGAGCCAGATCGGTCCACCATACTTTTGTGGTCAGAAACACCTCGCCACGCGGGACAGCAGAGGCCCGGATGCCCGCGCCCACTGCTTCTTCGTTGTCATACATGCGCGCTGTGTCGATATGCCGGTAGCCTACTGCCAGCGCATGTTCGACAAGACTTCGGCATTGGTCGCCGTGCAATGTCCAGGTTCCAAGGCCGAGAACAGGGATATTCGCGCCGTTTGCTGCAATATTCTGCATGTCGGTCACCGCTTAGACGATAGTTCTTCCAGCGAATCCGCCCCTTACCCGCCTGACGTCGCTTGCGCTTCCGCTGAAACCCCTGCAACAACAGCAACGCATGCAATCCAACCCGGCGTCAATGCAGTCCGAGCGCACTCCCCGAATCCAAAGCATCGATCTTGCCCGCGGCGCCGCGCTGGTGGCGATGGCGATCTATCATTTCACCTGGGATCTGGAGTTTTTCGGCTACGTCGACCCAGGGATGACCGCTCAGGGCGGCTGGAAGCTGTTTGCGCGCTGCATCGCGTCAAGCTTTCTGTTTCTTGTCGGGGTGAGCCTGGTTCTTGGCCATGCGCAAGGGCATTCGCTGGCCGAGCTTTCTGAGACGATTTGCGACGGTGGCAGGTGCGGCACTCGCGATTTCCGTCGTTACGTACCTCGCCGTGCCGGGCGGCTTCATTTTCTTCGGCATCTTGCACCAGATTGCGCTCGCAAGCCTGCTCGGGTTGCTGTTTCTTCGGGTGCCGGCTGTCGCGATACTGGCCGTTGCAGCCGCTGTAGTCGCCGCACCGGCCTTCCTGCGTTCGCCGTTCTTCGATCACCCTGCGTGGTGGTGGGTCGGTCTTTCGACCGTCAATCCGCGGTCGAACGATTATGTCCCGCTCTTCCCGTGGTTCGGCGCCGTTTTGGCGGGGATGACCGCGGCAAGGTTCGCGCAGGGGACAGGGTTGCTTAACCAGCTTGCGGATATCCCGTTGGGGAAATGGTCGCGGCCGCTTGTCTTCGCTGGACAGCACAGCCTCGCCGTCTATCTGATCCATCAGCCCGTACTGATCGGCTTGGTGTGGCTGTTCGCCTTCGTGTCGCCCGCATCCGTGGAAACGTCCCACGTCAGTTTGCGAAATGCCTGCGAAAGGACCTGCGCCGAAACCCGTAGCGAAGAGTTTTGCGCCGCTTATTGCGCGTGCATGCTGGACCGGCTGGAGCGTGAAAATGCGCTCGACAGCGTATTCGCCAGCGAGCAAAGTGAGGCTGTCCGCGAGCAGGTGCAGGCCATGGCCGAGGCATGCACCTCGCAGACAGAGGGCAGCTTCGGAGAAGACGTGCAATGAACGATTTTCACGCGCGGCCAAATAGCATTCCATGGCCGCCGCTGATTTACCTCGCTGCCATTATTGCAAGCGTGGTTCTCCACATCGTCAACCCGCTCCCCTACATCGGGCCGCCCCTCTCCGACATCCTTTTTGCGGCCGGCTGGCTCCTGATCTTCGGCGCTCTGGCCATCGCCATATCGGCCATTCGCGCCCTACGGCAGGCGAAAACCACGGTAATGCCGCACCATGGATCCGAGCACCTTGTAACGACTGGCGCGTTTTCGTTTACCCGCAATCCGATCTATCTCGGCAATACCATGCTCATGATCGGGTTCGGACTGATCGGGAAAGTTACCTGGTTCTTTCCACTGGCGATCATTGCGGCGTTTCTCACCCAGAAACTGGCAATCGAGAAAGAGGAGCGGCATCTGGAGGTGCGTTTCGGCAAAAAATACCGGGACTATGCCAAGCGCGTCCGGCGCTGGATCTGACGCGTATGCGCGAGCCAAGACCTGCATTCGATTTACCGGCGGTCAGGCTTTTTTAAAACAGCAGCTTACGCGACATTGTTGACGTAAGTGGAAGTCAATTCGCGCTACCGCATTGGCCCGAAAACCGGAATCAATTCTCGGGAAGAGCTGCGTATATCCCCGATATGTTGGAGATTACAGCGTCGCTCGCGCATGCGAACGGACATGCAGCGCGGTAACACCCGTCAGGTGTTTACGCCAAGCTCGACGAGCCTTTCCACGCAGGCTTCCTCCGCCTGGTCGAGCTCGGAAAGGGTTTCCTCGAGATCGCGCCGCTTCTGCCTCAAATCCTCGCGCTTCTCCTCGATTCGCTTGATCATCAGCTTGAGCTGGCCCACCTCGCCTGGCGGAGACTTGTACATCTGGATGACTTCGCGGATTTCCGCGATCGAGAAGCCAAGCCGCTTTCCGCGCATGATCTGCCGAACCAGATGGCGGTCTGACGGCCGGAAAAGGCGTGTGCGGCCACGCCTGACAGGTTGGATCAACCCTTCATCTTCATAGAAACGGAGCGTGCGCGTCGAAATGTCGAATTCGCGGGTCAGCTCTGTGATCGAATAATATTCCCGCATTGGTCGCCTTGCTTCAGCCGATTCTTAAGTAAGCTTCGCATGGCATTTACGTAAAAGTCAATTGCGTCCGAACGTCGGAGCCCTTCAGCCCAAGCGAAGCCACCACGAAGCGAGGCCAAGGAAGGCCAGGAACCCGGTTACATCCGTCACCGTGGTTGTGAAGATCGAAGACGAAATGGCAGGATCGGCCCCGGATCGATGGAGAAGAAGCGGGATCAGGATGCCGGCCAGCGCAGCAGCCAGCATGTTGATGACCATCGCCGACGCGATCACCATCCCAAGGTCCAGTATTCTGAAACCACGCGCCAGCGACCAGACCGAGGATCGCGGCAATGACGACTCCGTTGAGCAACCCGACCATCACCTCTCGCCGGATGACGCGGCCAGCATTGTAGATATCAAGATCGCGCGTGGCCAATGCGCGCACCGTCACGGTCATAGTCTGGGTGCCCGCATTGCCCCCAAGCGAGGCGACGATCGGCATCAAGGCGGCCAGCGCCACCATCTCCTCGATCGTCGCGCCAAACAGGCTGATGACCGATGCGGAAAGAAAGGCTGTTGCGAGGTTGATCAGAAGCCAGGGCACGCGCGATCGCGACGTTTCCGCCACCGTATCGGACAGTTCCTCATCGCCGACGCCGCCCATGCGCAACAAGTCCTCCTCGGCCTCCTGCTGTATGACATCGACGACGTCATCGATGGTCAGGACGCCGACCAGGCGATCATTTTCGTCGACGACGGCCGCGGAGAGCAGGTCATACTGTTCGAATTCCCGTGCCGCCTCCTCCTGGTCCATCGTGGCCGGAATGGCGTGCCTGGTCTCATGCATGATCTCTTCGATCTTGACCGAGCGGTTGGTTCGCAGGATCTGATCGAGGTCGACAGCGCCGAGCAGCTTGAAGGTCGGGTCGATGACGAATATCTGGCTGAACCTGTCGGGCAGGTTCTGATCCTCGCGCATGTAGTCAATGGTCTGGCCCACCGTCCAAAACGGCGGCACGGCGACGAATTCCGTCTGCATGCGTCGGCCGGCGGTTTCTTCCGGATAATCAAGCGCTCGCCTCAGCCTGATCCGTTCGGTGAACGGCAGTTGGGCGAGGATTTCCTCCTGGTCCTTCTCGTCCAGATCCTCGAGGATGTAGACTGCATCGTCCGAAATCGAGTTCCTGAACGGCTTGGGCGATCTGGTCGTTCGGCAGGTTCTCGACAATATCGAGACGGATCGCCTCGTCGACTTCGGTGAGCGCGGAGAAGTCGAAATCCAGCCCCAGAAGCTCGACCAGCGCACGGCGCTGTTCGGGATGGAGCGCTTCGAGAAGATCGCCGAGTTCCGACTGGTGAAGCCCTGAAACGTCGTGCTTGAGGGTGAGCGTATCGCGGTCCGCGATCGCGGCCCCGATATGCGCGAGGAACGATGACCGGATGGCCCCATCCTCGCCATAGATGTCAGTGCGCGTGACCTCGGCTGCCTCGGCGCCGGACGCTTGATGTTCGTGGCCTTCCAACGGCGCCTCCCGTGGAACGTATCGGGCGAATTCGCTTCACGTCTATCGCGCGCCGCGCCGGAATCAAAATGAAATACGGCATGATCGACCTGCCCAACGTGCGGGTCTGACCAAGGCGCAGCAACCCTCTGCCGCCGGGATTGTTTGTCACTTGCGCCATTGCTAATATCCGCGTCCCGGCGAGAAGAACGGCCAAGGCCGCAGGACCGGACGATCATGTACATTTCCAATTCATTCTGTGGGAGAACCGCCATGAAACGGCTTTTGACGACTGCTGCCCTGATGGCAGCAGGCGGTCTGTTTTTTGTGCCGGCAGCTAGCACCGCCGATGATGCCGCAATGATCAAGAGTGCAGAATCCGCTGCCCCGGCAGCGGTCGCAAGCGGGGCAGCAATTTACGCCGTGGACGAGAAGGGCAGTATGCGCACCGTGCGTGAAGGGAAGAACGGGTTCTGGTGCATGCCGGACAACCCCGCCTCGCCTGGTCCTGATCCCATGTGCGGTGACGCTAATGCGATGGAATGGGCGATGGCCTGGATTGAAAAGAAGGATCCGCCGAAGGGCAAGGTGGGATTCATGTATATGCTTTCCGGCGGAAGCGACGGCAGCAACACCGACCCTTATGCGCAAAAGCCGGAACCCGACAACAACTGGATATCGACCGGGCCGCACGTCATGGTCGTCAATGCGATGGACATGATGGCGGGTTATCCAACCGACCCGAAGCCGGATACGACGCAGCCATACGTGATGTGGGCCAACACGCCATACGCCCACCTGATGATCCCGGTTAAGTGAGACTTCCAGGGCCGGCGAACACGTGCTTGCGGGCGTATGAGCCTAACGAGTTTATCGCTGTCGAAGGACAGCGAAGGCGGTGTTGTCTATGCCTAGAGGGTCGCATTCGAAATCGGATGGATGTTGGGAGCTTCTGGAATTTCAAAGCGTCCGTCGCGCATCAGATGGCCAAGCTGGAACTCGGCAACACGGTCACTGGTGAAGTTTCAAGCCGCGATGCGTCGCGCCGTCAAGATTTCGTCGATCTCTTTGCCCTCATGAACGAAGCCGCCGGGGATACAGCCAGTTTCAGTGAAACCCTCCCACCGGTAAAACCCTTATTGCCGAAAGGTTGTTCACGCTGACCGCAAGCTCACGATCGAGAGGTGGGCTGTAACCGCCTTCAGCAGCGCTCTTGCGCGTTCCCGCGCAAGCTTTCGCGCGCATAAACCGTGACGATTGTCGCGCGATGGGGCCGCTACTCGTCATCCGAAAAGAGCCTCCAAGTCTCTTGCGGTGCTAGCGTAAGCCATAGGTTCCAAACGCAGGGCCTCGAGCCGTACGCGGTGGAAGGCCTCCAGACCCTGCGGCCCCTTCCTCGGCACCGAATGATCAAAATCAATAGCTTACGAAGAAAAACGTTCGGAATGGTGCGGTCGAGAAGACTCGAACTTCCACGGGTTGCCCCACAGCGACCTCAACGCTGCGCGTCTACCAATTCCGCCACGACCGCACGTCACGAAAGGACCGGCTCGAACCGGCCCGCGGCATGTAGCAAATCGCATCCGGCGAAACAAGTGCGGGATGCCGATAAATTCCGGCTGGATTCGCGGCAGGAAAGTCCGGAGACGTAACCAGATTGAATCTGGACGTTCATGTTCTCTCCCGCCATATGTGGATAAAATGGAAACGATATGAAAGAGCGCAGCCAGATCACGACCTCATTTCTGCCGGGGCCGGATTCGCCTGCCGTCGAATGGCGCATTGAGCCAGGTCTGACCCCTTATCCGCTGGCGCTCGCTGTGATGGAGTCCCGCGCGGCTGCGATTCGCCAGGGAACAGCGCCAGAAATGGTCTGGCTCGTCGAGCACCCGCCACTCTACACGGCAGGGACAAGCGCCGACCCGGCCGATCTCATTGATCCTGACCGGTTTCCCGTTTTCAAGGCAGGGCGCGGCGGCGAATATACATACCATGGGCCCGGCCAACGGGTCGCCTATGTCATGCTCGATCTTAGCCGTCGGCGGGAAGATGTGCGTGCCTTCGTCGCCGCCCTCGAAGAATGGATCATCCGCACCCTTACCACCTTTAACGTGAAGGGAGAGCGGCGCGAAGATCGAGTTGGCGTCTGGGTCGTCCGGCCGGATCGCCCGCGCCAAGCCAACGGCTCGCTGGCGGAGGACAAGATCGCCGCCATCGGAATCCGGCTCCGCCGCTGGGTTAGCTTTCACGGCATTGCAATCAATGTCGAGCCGGAGCTGGCCCACTTTGGAGGCATTGTCCCCTGCGGCGTACCCGACCATGGCGTCACCAGCCTCGCAGACCTCGGCCTGCCGGTCACGCTCGCCGACCTGGATGTCGCCCTTAAGGCGGCGTTCGAGGACATATTCGGGCGCACCCAGACAGACATCGTTTCCAACCGAGCCATCGCTTGAAGGTTCCGATTCGATAAGATCGGATGATCCGCCAAGCGCCAGCCAGCCAAAGGCGAAGCCGGCGTTAGGCCACCTTCGGGATCCGGCGCGTCCTACAGCGCACCAATCCAGAGGGCCATGGAAACGAGAAAAGTGCCCATGCAAACCATCGACACCACATCCTGAATGAGATCGATCATATTTCCCTCCTGTTCCCTTAGTGTTTCTTGTTTGTTCTATTTTTGTTCAATAGTCAAGTTGTGATGACTGGGACGCTGGCCTGGGCCGAGTGCGAATAGCGCCCAGTGGTTGAAAGTGTGATCGGGGATCATGCGTTAGTCTGCCGTCGTAAAGACAAGCAGTGTCGCAAGGGAGGCCCGGGCTCCCATCTATCGCTCCGGGGGCGTCAGGGCGCTGTGTCGACGGCCGCGAACGATACTCGACCAGTCCCACGCTTCTCGACAGATCAGTACAGGGGGTCTTCGCACTCAACCCCCACCGCCATGGACGTGGCCATTCCCGGCGATGCCGTCCGAGCAAGGCGGATTTGCCGGACGTTCGCCCGGGCTTCATCGGATCCGACAAAAGCGATGGCGACGCTCAGGCTGCCGAGATCGGCGTCGCCATCGCCCCCGAGGCCAGCTGAGCGCCGTCCACACGCGACCCACAACCTGCGCTTGCGACCTAAAGTACAATTGAAAAGTCGCTGCAATTCAACTTTGGGTAGTCGGAAATTGCAGCCAAGTCGCTTAGGCGGGTTAGTCGCCTGGGTTTAGTACGCGCCGGTGTCCTATCGATCTGCGGAGATACAACAAGTGGATACTGCAATCGAACGAAATGCGATGCCAGCTGATCCACAGCTGCCGCTTGACATGACTGCCAGCTACCAGGCTCGTGCATGCATTACTCCTGCTCAATACGGCACAAGCCACTTGCCGCCTTCGCAACAATTCGACGCCTGGGCACGGGGCGACGAGACCGTCTTCGACTTGATGCCTTCGAAACATCCTCAGGAAGGCTTTCTTGCAAGACGCCTTGTCTGGAAGCTGGACGGTTTGCTTCTCGTTCAGAATGAGGTTCCCGGCCATCACTTCCAGAGGACGAGAGCCCTGATAAGAAAAGATCCAACCGATCACTGGTTTTTCATGCTGCAGCGCAGCGGCATTGCGGAGGTGGCAAGCGACGAGCGTATTACCCGGGCCACGCCTGGCAAACTCGCATTTCGGTCCCTCGCGCAACCTTTCAAGGGAACAAGAGCGGACTCAGAGACGTCGGTGCTCTTTGTCCCGCGTGACCACTTCTGGCAGTTGGCGCCTGCCTTCGACGGGGTTGCCAACACCATTCTCGACACGCCTCTCGGCCTGCTTCTTTGCGACTACCTGCGGGCACTTGATCGGCAGCTCGCGTTTGTGGGCGCGGCCGATATACCTCGCATTTCCAGTGTTACTCGCGCGATGATCTCGGCATGCATGGCGCCTTCACAAGATCGCATCGCAGATGCGGCGCCGCCGCTTGCGGCGACACTGTCTGAGCGCGCGCGTCAATATGTCGATGCCAATCTGCGATCACCTTCGCTGTCACCCGACCGTATGTGCCGCGCAGTCGGGGTCTCCCGCCGCACGCTCTATAATTTGTTCGAGCGTTACGGGGGCGTGGCGCGATACATCCGCCGTCAGCGGCTGATGGCGTGTCATGCGGCGTTTGCCGACCCGCTCGAAACGCGGCATATCCAGACAATTGCGGAAGAGTACGGGTTCACCAACTCGGCAACATTCAGCCGCGCGTTCCGCGCCGAATTCGGCTACAGCGCACGCGAAGCTAAAGACGCAAGGACCGCTGGTGCGGTCAAACATCCTGACAACCCCGCCTATCTATTAGAGTTTCTACGAGCGTTGTAACCGACCTGCCGCTGGGCCGCGCGTACCGGCCAACCGCCTTCCCATCCAACCGGATGCTACAGCGCGACGACTTTGCCGTCGGCAAGTGTCACGCGCCGGTCCATCCGTGCGGCAAGTTCGTGATTGTGGGTGGCGATCAGAGCCGCCAGGCCGGACTGGCGCACCAGCGCTTCCAGTGCATCGAAGACATAGGAAGCGGTAGTGGGATCGAGATTTCCCGTCGGTTCGTCCGCCAGGAGGACAAGCGGCGCATTGGCGACTGCGCGCGCAATGGCAACGCGCTGCTGCTCCCCTCCCGAAAGCTCCGACGGGCGGTGGTGCGCGCGCTTCCCGATCTTCATGTAGTCGAGAAGCTGCGCAGCACGGGCTTGCGCCTCGGACACGCCCAAGCCGCGCACCAGTTGCGGCATCATGATGTTCTCGAGGGCTGAGAATTCGGGAAGCAGATGGTGAAACTGATAAACGAAGCCGATGTCGTTGCGACGGATCGCCGTGCGCTCGTCATCCGATAGCCGTCCACAGGCGCGGCCATTCAGAACGACATCTCCGGCATCCGGCCTTTCGAGAAGGCCGGCAGTGTGAAGAAGGGTCGACTTCCCCGCACCTGAGGGCGCCACGAGCGCGACCATTTCGCCTTTGCGAAGCCCGAAATCAGCGCCGTTCAGAATTGTGATTTTGCGCGGTCCCTGGACGTAGTGCCGCTCGACGCTTCTAAGTTCGATAATGGCGTCGTTCACGGTCACTCGTACCTCAAGGCTTCAACCGGATCGAGCTGTGCGGCGCGCCATGCTGGGAACAGCGTGGCGAGGAAAGACAGGACGAGGGCCATCAGGATCACCGAGACAGTCTCGCGCACGTCCATCTTGGCCGGCAACTGGCTAAGGAAATAGAGTTCCGGATTGAAGATCGTTGTACCCGAAAGCCAGGAAAAGAACTGGCGAATCGATTCGACGTTCAGGCAGATCACGACGCCGAGGATGACGCCCGCAATCGTTCCCGTGACGCCTATGGCGGCTCCCGTCATCAGGAAAATCCGCATGACCGAGCCGCTGGTCGCACCCATGGTGCGGAGGATCGCGATGTCGTGCCCCTTGTCCTTCACAAGCATGATCAGCCCTGAAATGATGTTGAGCGCGGCCACAAGTACGATCAGCGTCAGGATCATGAACATAACGTTGCGTTCGACCTGAAGGGCGGAAAAGAAGGTCTGGTTGCGCTGGCGCCAATCCGTCAGAAAGAGCTGGCGTTGCGCGGCTTCCTCCACAGGCGCCTTCAAGGCGTCGATTGCATCTGGGTTTTGTGCATAGATTTCAATCGTCTGAACGCGCCCTTCCATGTTGAAGTAGAGCTGCGCCTCAGAAAGCGGCATGAAGATGATCGAGGCGTCATATTCCGACATGCCAATTTCGAAGATTGCCACGACCGGGTAGGCCTTGACGCGGGGCGTTGTGCCCAGCGGCGTGACGTCGCCATCCGGAGAAAAAAGCGTGATCTGATCACCGAGGCTCAGTCCGAGATTCTCCGCCATCCGCGAACCGATCGCCACTCCTTCGCTGGTGTCGAAGCCGACGATCGATCCTTGCCTGATGTTGCTCGCCACCAATTCCATCTTGCCGAGGTCGTCGCCCCGCACGCCCTTGACCAGCGCGCCTGTGCCGGGTCCGACCTCGCCCGTCGCGAAAATCTGGCCCTCGACAAGCGGCAATGCGAGCTTGACGCCCGACACTGCGGCGATCCTGGCCGCGACATCGGTGTAATCATCCAGCGGGGTATCGACCGGCTGTACGATCAGATGGCCATTGATGCCAAGAATGCGCGTCAGCAGTTCCGCACGGAACCCGTTCATGACGGCCATCACGACGATCAACGTAGCGACGCCCAGCATGATGCCAACGAATGAAATCGAGGCGATGACTGAGATCACGGTTTCCTTGCGTTTGGAGCGCAAGTAGCGCCAGGCGACCATTCGCTCAAAATAGGAGAACGGCCCCGCACCCTCTGAGCGACCTGTGCTGCCGCGCTCATCGTGCCAGGCCGAGCCTTTGCGGAACAGCACCGATGGCGATGGTTTCGCGTTCGCCGGTGCTCCGCTTCTTGATCTCGACTTCGCCGGCAGCGACGCCGCGCGGACCAACGATCACCTGCCAAGGGAGGCCGATCAGGTCAGCGGTCGCGAATTTGGCGCCAGGACGCTGGTCGGTATCATCGTAGAGGACCTCGCGCCCGCTCGCCGACAGTGCAGCCGCCAACTCGTCCGCAACGTGGTCGCAATCGGCATCGCCGGGCTTCATGTTGATCAGGCCAACATCGAACGGCGCGACGCTTTCCGGCCAGATGATGCCGTTCTCGTCATGCGACGCCTCGATAATCGCGGCGATCAGCCGGGTGGGGCCGATGCCATAAGAACCCATCGAAACGAAATGATCCTTGCCGTCCGGACCCGTAACCTTTGCGCCCATCGGCTTCGAATATTTCTCACCGAAATGGAAGATGTGGCCAACCTCAATGCCGCGCGCCGCGAGGCGATCGCCTTCGGCGACCTTGGCCCATGCAGCCTCGTCGTGCATCTCGTCAGTCGCTGCGTAAGGCATCGTCCACTGCTTCACCGTGCCGGCGATTTCGGCGTCGTTGCCGAAGTCCGTCGTCTCGCCCGGAACCGGCAGATCGAGATAGTCGCGATGGCAATAGACCTGGCTCTCGCCCGTATCGGCCAGGATGATGAATTCGTGCGACAGGTCGCCGCCGATCGGGCCGGTATCGGCGCGCATCGGAATGGCTTTCAGTCCCATACGGGTAAACGTCCTCAGATAGGACACGAACATCCGATTATAGGCGGCTCTCGCGCCCTGATAATCGAGGTCGAAGGAGTAAGCGTCCTTCATCAGGAACTCGCGGCTCCTCATGACGCCAAAGCGGGGACGCACCTCGTCGCGGAATTTCCATTGGATGTGGTAGAGGTTGAGAGGCAAGTCCTTGTACGATCGGACATAGGAACGGAAAATCTCCGTCACCATCTCTTCGTTCGTCGGCCCGAACAACAGGTCCCGCTCGTGCCGGTCCTTGATACGAAGCATCTCCTTGCCGTAGTCGTCGTAGCGGCCGCTTTCGCGCCAGAGATCGGCGGACTGGATGGTTGGCATCAGAATCTCGAGCGCGCCCGCCCGGTCCTGCTCCTCGCGGACGATTCGGCACACCTTGTCGAGGACGCGCTTGCCCAGGGGAAGCCAGGAAAAGCTTCCGGCAGCCTGCTGCCGGATCATCCCGGCGCGAAGCATCAGCCGATGCGAAACGATCTCCGCCTCGCGCGGATTTCTTTCAGGATAGGCAGGAAATAACGCGAAAGCCGCATAAGGAATTCCGTCGAAATTGGGATAAAACCGCCGGAATCGGCGGACTCATGTCCAGACATGAATGCAAGCGCTTCATAGCCATTTCAAGGCGGAATGAAAACCCGATCACGGGCAATGCTCTGCGGCTTAATGCGCAGGCAAATGCGTGCCGATCGATTGTGCATTGCAGCACATCATTGCCGATTTTTAAGCAAAAATCTTCGTGACATTCCCTTTTGCGTTAGGCTAATGTGCCCCGATAATCGAGAGAGCAGAAATAAATCTGCTCTCCTGCGCGGTCAAAGTCTTGGGAGGATGCGATCCTGGCGCGGTAATGCGCAGCCGCCGGATCACCGGAATCGGATCGGACGCGTTAAACTGCAAGGCCTTGCGCCTTGCATTTTTTTTCCCGGATCAAAGGTTTGTGGCCAGTTCTTCATCTGTCGACGCACGCGCCGGTGCCGCCGTCGCTCCACCCCTTCTGCGTCTATGGGCTCGGTCCGAGCTTGCCGCATAAGCCCCGTTCAGTCGAACTCGGGGACGATCCGCGGGATGTCGTCGACGCTGTAGCCGAGCACCTTTGTGACAAGGTAGAACACGGCGAAAATCAGTAGCGCAACCACCGTCGTTCGGAGCATAGCTCTGAGGATGTGCGGGCCTCGCGGGGCGCTGGATGGGGTGCCCAATGTCACCTCACCGTCGTCATCCTGCGTCTTCAGCCCGAACGGAAGCGTAGCGAACAGCACCGTCCACCAGATAATGAAAAATATCGCGGCGATCGACACCCAACTCATGAGCTTGTTCCCGTTTGTCGTGCTGCCCAGGACGTAACCGGCTCTCGTTGAAAAGCCCATCGCCCTGGTCTCTTGGCCGCATGATCTCGCCAAAAGCCGTCAACATTGTTGCCTCGGCTAGTGGTCCGATTCTAACATTCGCATCCCATTGATACAGGCCATTCAGGCGAATGTTAGAATCAAAGGACGGCTAGCAAACATATGATTCTAGTGGAACTTTGAATTTGACATTCGCAATGGACGCGTGATGTCAAACGGGATGCGAATGTCAAATTCGTTCCACTAGACCTGCTCGAGCTCCACGAGCGTTCCGAGGAAGTCCTTCGGATGCAGGAAGAGCACGGGCTTTCCATGCGCCCCGATCTTGGGATTTCCGTCTCCCAGCACGCGCGCGCCCGCTTCTTTCAGCCTGTCCCGCGACGCAATGATATCTTCGACCTCGTAGCAGACGTGGTGCATGCCACCCGCAGGATTCTTTCGAGGAATGCCGCGATGGGCGACTCTTCACCGAGAGGTTCCAGCAGTTCGATCTTGGTGTTGCCGAGTTCGATGAAAACGACCGTCACCCCGTGTTCGGGTAAGACCTGAGGATCAGTGACACGAGCTCCCAGCTGGTCTCGGTAGATCGCGCTGGCCGCAACGATATCCGGCACGGCGATAGCCACATGATTGAGACGTCCGAGCATTTAGCTCTCCCGTTCAGCGCGTGACGAAAACCGTCACCAGGGGCTTCTTGCCCCAGGCTTCGTTGGCCGCGCCGCGAACCGCACGGCGCACGGCCTCCGAAACAAGATCGAGGTCCTTTCGGCGCGCCCGGGGAATGCTGTTGACGGCGCCGATCGCGGCATCGAGCATCAGATCCTCAAGCTCCTCGCCGGCCTCGTCCACAACCGCCACGCCAATCGCAACCAGATCGGGATCGCCTGCAAGCTCGTACTTGTCGTCCAGAACGACATTCACCGCCACGTGACCCGCAAAGGACAGCTTGCGACGATCACGAATACCCATGGCTTCGTCGGTTCCGACGAGCTTTCCGTCCTTGTAGATTCGCCCGAACGGAACCTGATCGATGATCTCAGCCGGTCCAGGGGCAAGCCGCAACATATCGCCGTTGCGTACCTGGGCGACTTCCGGAATGCCGGACGTCGCCATAAGCGATCCCTGCGCGACCAGATGTGCCGCCTCGCCATGCACCGGAACGCCGATCCTTGGCCGAACCCATTCATACATACGGCGAAGTTCATTGCGGCGCGGATGCCCGGAAACGTGAACGAGCGCGTCCCCGTCCTCGACAATCTTGACGCCCTGATCGATGAGCTTGTTCTTGATTTCGAGGATCGCCTTTTCATTGCCGGGGATGGTGCGCGAGGAAAAAACCACCGTATCGCCCGGGGCCAGGGTGACGGTCTTCATTTCGTCGCGGGCAAGCTTGGCAAGCGCTGCACGTGCCTCGCCCTGACTGCCGGTGCAGATGATCACCAGATTCTCGCGCGGGATAAAGCTGTAGTCTTCTTCCGCCACGAATTCCGGCAGGCCCTCCATATACCCGAGCTCCGTTGCGACGTTGATGACCCGCTTCAGTGAGCGGCCGAGAACGAGCACTTGTCTGCCCGTGTCCCGCGCGGCTTCAATGATCGACCTGACGCGGCCAACGTTGGAAGAGAACGTCGTGACCGCCACCCGTCCCTTGGCGCCCTCGATCACCTGACCCAGGCCTTCTCCAACCGCCTGTTCAGAGGGCGAATCGCCTTCCCGCATTGCGTTGGTCGAATCACAGACCAGCGCCAGGACTCCCCTGTCGCCAATTGCACGGAAGCGAGCCTCGTCCGTCATCGGGCCAATTTCCGGCGCGGGATCGATTTTCCAGTCACCGGTATGGATGACGGTTCCAGCAGGCGTTGTGATTGCCAAGGAGACGGGCTCCGGGATCGAGTGGCTAACCGCCACTGCTTCGATTTCGAACGGACCGACCGTGAACTTCTCGCCCGCGCGGTAGATCGACACCGGGATCGTCGGAACACCGGGCTCCGACTGCTTTTTGGCCTCAAGAAGTCCGGCTGTGAATGGCGTCATCCAGCACTGCGCCTTGAGCCGTGGCCAGAGATCCGCCAACGCGCCGTAATGGTCCTCGTGCGCGTGGGTGATCACGATGCCCTTCAAATTGCCGAGCTCTTCTTCGATATAGCGGGTATCAGGCATCACAAGCTCGACGCCGGGCATCTCCGGACCGGGAAAGCTTACTCCGCAGTCAACGATGATCCATTCCCGCTTCGAGGCGGGACCGAACCCGTAAAGCGCGAAGTTCATCCCGATTTCGCCAACGCCGCCCAACGGAACGAAAACAAGCTCGCGGCTGTCGTCCATAGTCATCACCTTCTCCGCTAGCCCTTGATCCGTCAGAATGACATTTCGGCAATATGCGCAGCTTCAATAGTTCAGAGCGCGAACGAACGCAAAACCGGATTCGTTCTGTAGCTACCGCTCTTCTCCCGCCATCCGATCGCACGCCTAGTGGGAGAAAAACAAATCGCCCGCTGAAATACGCCGTCGTTCGCCCGTTTCGGTCAGTAGGCAAAGACGGCCATCCGAGTCGATGTCCTCAAACAGGCCGCGCAACTGCCCGTCATGGAGGTTGACGACAACCGGCGCACCGACACCCTTGGCGGCCCTCAGCCATTCCTCGCGGGTGAGAGCGAAGCCCATCCCTCGATTCCACCGGCCAAGAGCGGCGGCCATCTCGCTCGCTAAAACAGGAAAGATATCCTCCGCCGCAACTTCGAATCCACAGGCTGCAAGGTCAGTCGCGGGATAATCCGGACTTTCCGGATGGTGCGAGCAATTGATGCCGCAGCCGACGACGATCGCCATTCGTCCGTCAGGCAGCAATTCGCTCTCGAGAAGAATTCCATTGATCTTCTGCCCGTCGACAAGGATGTCGTTCGGCCATTTGATCGCGAGCGCCTGAGGCGTCCGGGCGAATATCGGCTTCATCGTGTTGTAGACGGAGACCGCCGCAACGAGGGGCAAGGTGCCAATCTTCGATTTCGGCGCGGGATCGATCACCAGAAAGGAGGCGTAAAGGTTGCCTTCCTCCGATATCCAGGTCCGCCCACGGCGGCCCCTTCCCTGAATCTGCCGTTTCGCGGTGACCCACAGATTTCCCGCATCGCCAGCCCTGGCGCATTCGAGGGCGAAACTGTTGGTCGAGCCGACATCTCCGAGCGCGATGCGGCGATGGTCCGGCAGCCCGGGAATGGGAAGCGCCTCCACGACGGCGTCAGAAGAAGGTCTTGGCCGCAGCTTGCGCCATCGTGCCGATCGGTCCGCCGATCAGCACATAAAAGAGGACGAAAGCGCCGGAGAGGCCGAGCACCACCCGGAGCTCTGTGGCCATTGGCTGGAAAGCTCCAGCAGGCTCATCGAACCACATGAGCTTGATGATGCGGAGATAGTAGTAGGCGCCCACTACCGATGTGAGCACGCCGATCACCGCCAGCGTATAGAGGTTGGCGTTGATGGCGGCCAGGAACACGTACCACTTCGCCCAGAAGCCGGCGAGCGGCGGGATGCCCGCTAGCGAGAACATCAGGATGGTCAGGATCGTGGCCATCATCGGGTTCGTCGCAGAGAGACCTGCTAGGTCATCGATCTGTTCAACATTCCTCCCATCCCGGCGCATGGCAAGGATGAAGGCAAACGTACCGAGCGTCATGACCAGGTAGATCAGCATGTAGATCGCCACGCCCCGCACGCCAGTCTCGTTGTTGGCCGCAAGTCCAACCAGCGCGAATCCCATGTGTCCGATCGAGGAATAGGCCATCAGTCGCTTGATGTTCTGCTGGCCTATAGCGGCAAAGGAACCGAGAGCCATCGAGGCGATGGAGATGAAGACGATGATCTGTTGCCAGTCGGCAGCAATCGGCTGAAAGGCGCCGACCGTCGCGCGCACCGTGAGCGCCATCGCGGCCATCTTGGGAGCTGCGGCCAGGAATGCGGTCACCGGAGTCGGCGCGCCCTCATAAACGTCAGGCGTCCACATGTGAAACGGCACTGCGGATATCTTGAAGGCGAGGCCTGCCAGCACGAAGACCAGACCGAATACGAGGCCGAGCTGCCGGTCTGCGGCGGTGAGCGCGGCCGCGATGGCGTCAAAGCCGGTGTTGCCGGTGTAGCCGTAGACGAGCGAAATGCCGTAGAGAAGCATGCCCGATGAGAGTGCGCCGAGGACGAAGTATTTTAGCCCAGCCTCGGTCGAGCGAAGACTGTCACGATTGATCGCGGCGAGAACGTAGATCGCCAGCGACTGAAGCTCGAGACCCAGATAGAGCGCAAGCGTGTCATTGGCGGAGATCATCACCATCATGCCGAGCGTCGACAGGAGGATAAGGACTGGGAACTCGAACTTGTCGAATTTCTCGGCCTTGGCAAAACCGAGCGACATCACGAGTGTCACCGCCGAGCCGATCAGGGCCAGCACTTTCATGAAACGCGAAAACGGGTCGCTGACAAACGCTCCCCCGAACGCCATGCCATCGGCCGGGTAGAGCAGAATCCAGCCTGCCGCTACAATCAGTGTCGCGGCAGCCACGCCGCTCACGACAGCATTGGCGCGCTCGCCCGCATAAACGCCGACCATAAGAAGCGCCATCGCAGCAACGGCGATGATGAGTTCCGGAGTCGCCAGTGAAAGACTTGAGGTAAGTTCCATGGCTACGCCCTGTCAGTTCGCCGCTGCGGCCTGCGCGCCGAGGGATACGGTAACGTTGTTGACGAGTGCCTTTACGGACTCCGAAGTCGCGTCGAGCACCGGCGCCGGATAGACGCCGAAGAAGATGACCAGCGCCGCCAGGGGATAGATGATCGCCTTCTCCCTGGGAGAAAGATCCAGCAGGCCCTTGAGGCTGTCCTTGGTCAGCGCGCCGAAGATGATCTTACGGTAAAGCCACAGCGCATAGCCCGCCGACAGGATCACGCCGGTGGTGGCAAACAGCGCCACCCAGGTATTGACCTTGAATATGCCAAGCAGGGTCAGGAACTCGCCGATAAAGCCGCTGGTGCCGGGAAGCCCCACATTGGCCATCGTGAAAATCATGAAGACAGTGGCGTATTTCGGCATGTTGTTGACCAGACCGCCATAGGCAGCGATCTCGCGCGTATGCACGCGGTCATAGACCACGCCCACGCAAAGAAACAGCGCGCCCGAGACCAGTCCGTGCGACAGCATCTGGTAGATCGAGCCCTGAACGCCTTCCTGGTTCATCGCGAAGATGCCCATTGTGACGTAGCCCATATGCGCCACCGACGAATAGGCGATCAATTTCTTCATGTCCTCCTGCATCAATGCAACGAGAGACGTGTAGATGATCGCGACGATCGAGAGCGCGAAGATCAATGGCGCGAAATCGGCGGAGGCCAACGGGAACATCGGCAGTGAAAAGCGCAGGAACCCGTATCCGCCCATCTTCAGAAGGATCGCGGCCAGGATAACAGAACCGGCGGTCGGCGCTTCCACATGCGCGTCGGGCAGCCATGTGTGAACCGGCCACATCGGCATCTTCACGGCAAAGGAGGCAAAGAAAGCGAGCCACAGCCAGGTCTGCATGTTGGCCGGGAAGGCATGCGTCAGAAGCGTCGGGATGTCCGTCGTTCCGGCCTGCCAGAACATCGCCATGACGGCGAGCAGCATCAGCACCGAGCCAAGCAGCGTGTAGAGGAAGAACTTGAAGCTGGCATAGACGCGCCGCTTGCCGCCCCACACCCCGATGATGATGAACATGGGGATGAGTCCGGCCTCGAAGAAGACGTAGAAAAGCACGATGTCGAGCGCGCAGAAGACGCCAATCATCAGCGTCTCAAGCAACAGGAACGAGACCATGTATTCCTTGACGCGTTTTTCGACCAACTCCCAGCTAGCCAGGATGCAAAGCGGCATCAGGAAGGTCGTCAGGATGACGAACAACATCGAGATGCCGTCGACGCCCATATGGTAGGAGATGCCGCTATCGAGCCACCCGGTCTTCTCGACCATCTGGAATCCGGGATCGGCACTGTCGAACCCCACCCAGATCAGCAGCGAGATCAGGAAGGTGACGATCGTCGTCATCAATGCAATGTAGCGGATGTTGCGGCGCGCGCTCTCGCTGTCATCCCGGATCAGGAGGATCAGGAAGACACCGACTAGCGGAAGGAACGTGACCGTGGAAAGGATCGGCCAATCGGTCATCAGAAGGAGCTCCCAAGCATCATCCAGGTGACGAGGGCTGCGACCCCGATCAGCATTGCGAAGGCATAGTGGTACAGATAGCCGCTTTGCAGCCGGACGACGCTTCTTGTGACATCGATGACACGGGCTGACACCCCGTCCGGACCGAAGCCGTCGATCAGCCAGCCGTCACCTTTCTTCCAAAGAAAGTATCCGAGCCGTTTGGCTGGATTGACGAACAGGAAGTCGTAAAGCTCGTCGAAGTACCACTTGTTGAGCAGGAAGGCGTACAGGCCGCGGTGTTCCTGCGCCAGCTTTCTCGGCGTCTCGGGTGAGCGGATGTAGAACTGATAGGCGACGAAGAAGCCCGCCAGCATTGCGACGAACGGCGCGAGCTTTACCCACATGGGCGCTTCGTGGAAGTCATGCAGGATGTGATTGTCCGGCAGCGTGAACAGCGAATTCCGCCAGAACTCCGCATAGGCCTCGCCGATGAACTGCTCGTGGAAGAGGACGCCCGCAAAAAGGGAGCCGGCAGCGAGGATGACCAACGGCACGAGCATCACCGGCGGCGATTCGTGTACGTGGTGCATGACGTCGTGGCTGGCGCGCGGCTCGCCGTGGAAAGTCATGAAGATCAGCCGCCACGAATAGAAGCTCGTGAAGCAGGCCGCGATTGTAAGCAGCACAAACGCGAACCCGGCCATCGGGCTGTGCGCCATGAAGGACGACTCGATGATCGCGTCCTTGGAGAAGAAACCGGCCGTACCGATGATCGTCGCGGGAATGCCGACGCCGGTGAGCGCCAACGTGCCAATGATCATCAACCAGTACGTATACGGGATAAGCCCCTTGAGACCGCCCATGTTGCGCATGTCCTGCTCGTCCGAAACGGCATGGATCACCGATCCCGATCCCAGGAACAGCAGCGCCTTGAAGAAGGCATGCGTGAAGAGGTGGAAGATCGCCGCACTGTAGAAGCCGAGGCCGAGCGCGACGAACATGTAGCCGAGCTGGGAGCAGGTCGAGTAGGCGATCACTCGCTTGATGTCATTCTGAACCAGGCCGACCGTCGCCGCAAAGAAGGCGGTAAACGCGCCGATGAAGGTCACCACAACAAGCGCTGTATGCGACAGTTCAAAAAGTGGCGACAAACGCGCCAGCATGAACACGCCGGCGGTAACCATGGTCGCCGCATGGATAAGCGCCGAGACAGGCGTCGGGCCTTCCATCGCGTCGGGAAGCCATGTGTGAAGCGGCACCTGCGCCGACTTGCCCATAGCGCCCATGAAAAGGAGCAGGCAAACCACCGTCAGCGCGCTGTGCTTGTCGAGCTCGTAGCCAAGAAAGTTAAGGACGACCTCCGCATGTTCTGCAGCGCCTTCCGCCGGCAGAAATGACTCCGCGTTGGCGAAAATCGTGTCGAGATTGACCGAGCCGAACAGGACGAACACGCCGAAGATACCGAGCGCGAAACCGAAGTCACCCACGCGGTTGACGATGAAAGCCTTGATGGCAGCGGCATTGGCCGAAGGTTTCTTGTACCAGAAGCCGATCAGCAAATAGGAAGCGAGGCCGACGCCTTCCCAGCCGAAAAACATCTGCACGAGGTTGCTCGACGTCACCAACATCAGCATGGCGAAGGTGAACAGCGACAGATAGGCAAAGAAGCGCGGCCGGTCGGGATCGTGGTGCATGTAGCCGATCGAATAGATATGCACCAAAGCAGAGACGGTGTTGACCACCACCAGCATGACCACCGTTAACGTGTCGATGCGCAGAGCCCAGTCGGCTTCGAGCGATCCGGACTGGATAAAGCGCAACACCGGCACGGTAAACGTCTCGACCTCGGAGAATCCGACGGTGAAAAAGGCGATCCACGACAACACCGCCGAGACAACCAGGAAGCCCGACGTGATGTACTCGCATGCCTTGGCGCCGATCGAACCGCCGAACAGTCCGGCGATCAGGAAACCGAGAAGCGGAAGGAAGACGATCGCTTGGTACATGTTGACCCCGTCAGCCCTTCATCATGTTTACGTCTTCGACCGCGATCGAGCCGCGGTTGCGGAAGAAGACTACGAGAATGGCAAGTCCGATCGCCGCTTCGGCTGCTGCGACGGTGAGAACGAACAGCGCGAAGACCTGGCCGACGAGATCACCCAAGGCGGCCGAGAACGCGACGAAATTGATGTTGACAGCGAGCAGGATCAGCTCGATCGACATCAGGATAATGATGACGTTCTTGCGGTTCAGAAAAATCCCAAACACGCCGAGCGTGAAAAGAACTGCCGAAACGGTGAGATAGTGCGCGATGCCGACTTCCATCGTCAGATTCCCTTGCCCGTCTCGACTTTCTTCACCTCGATCGCCGTGGCCGGCGTGCGAGCAACCTGCGCCGAGATGTTCTGACGCTTGACGCCTTCCTTGTGACGGAGCGTCAGCACGATTGCGCCGATCATGGCGACCAGAAGCACGAGGCCGGCGAGCTGGAAGAAGAAGATGTAGTCCGTATAGAGGATGTCGCCGAGCGCGGCTGTATTGTGGCGCGTCGCGATATCCGGGGTCGGCCGGGCAATTGCGCCGGCCAATCGAGGCGCGAAAGCGTAGCCGCCGAGCACAACGATTAGTTCCGCGGCAAGGATAAGGCCGACCAGCGCTCCAATCGGGGCGAATTGCAGTGCGCCGCTCTTCATTTCGGCGAAGTCGACGTCAAGCATCATGACCACGAACAGGAACAGCACCGCCACGGCGCCGACATAGACGACGAGCAGATCATCGCCAGGAACTCGGCCCCCGTCAGCAGGAACAGCCCGGCGGCGTTGACGAACGCCAGAATCAGATAGACACCGAATGCACCGGATTGCGCGCGGAGATGACCATAAAGGCCGCTCCCATCAAGACGAAGGCAAAGAGGTAGAAAAATGCCGCCTCTAGTCCGCTCAGCATGGGATTCCCGATCTTCCTGACAAGAGTGCTGAAGCACTCCGCCCCTCTGGTGCCTGCGTCCGCCTCCGGTTAGCAAGCCGCGTGTTCCTTAGACGACCGCCCGGCGCTCGTCCACTTCTAGAATTCGAGCAGGATCCCGTTCGGACCCCCGGCTTTGGTACTGCGCCGAGGTGCCGGACCCATGCCCACAAAAGCCTCACCGATAGGGAGCGTCCAATTCGATGTTGCGCGCGATCTCGCGCTCCCAACGGTCCCCGTTCGCAAGGAGCTTTTCCTTATCGTAGTAAAGTTCCTCTCGCGTCTCCGTGGCGAATTCGAAATTGGGTCCTTCGACGATTGCGTCCACCGGACAGGCTTCCTGGCAAAAGCCGCAGTAGATGCATTTCACCATGTCTATGTCGTAGCGCACCGTGCGGCGCGTACCGTCGTTTCGGCGCGGGCCGGCCTCTATGGTGATCGCCTGGGCCGGGCAGATCGCCTCGCAAAGCTTGCACGCGATGCAGCGTTCCTCGCCGTTCGGATAGCGGCGCAGCGCATGTTCGCCGCGAAAGCGCGGGCTGAGCGGGCCTTTCTCGTGCGGATAGTTCAACGTCGCCTTTGGCGCGAAAAACTGCCGCATGGAGAGGAAGAAGGCGCCGACGAAGTCCTTCAGCAGGAGCGACTTGGCGGCGTGAGCGAGAGCGGACACTTTCAGTCTCCCGTAAACGATGGGGCCACGAAGTAGCCAATAGTGGGCAGCAGTACGAACTGGCTGAGGCCGGTGATGTTGAGAACGCGTTTGGTCTCGGGAAGATCGACGCGCGAGGCGAGAAGGCGCAGCAGCGCGAAGTCCGCCGCAGCCACGACCAAACCCACCAAAGCGCCAATCAAGCCCGCCGACATCACACCATCCCCGTGAACTTGAGGAAGGCAGCGGTTATGACAACCATCGCCAACGACAGAGGCAGAAACACCTTCCAGCCCAGCCGCATCAATTGGTCGTACCGATAACGCGGCACGAAGGCCTTCACCATGGCGAACATGAAGAACACCAGGCAGACCTTCAGCACGAACCAGATCACCCCCGGAACCCACGTGAAGGGGGCGAAATCGAACGGCGGCAGCCACCCACCAAGGAACAGGATGGTGGTCAGCGCGCACATCAGGACGATCGCGACATACTCGCCGAGGAAGAAGAGAAGGAACGGCGTCGACGAATATTCGATCATGTGGCCGGCGACGAGTTCCGACTCCGCCTCGACCAGATCGAAGGGCGGGCGATTCGTCTCGGCCAGCGCCGAGATGAAGAAGATGACGAACATCGGGAAAAGCGCCAGCCAATGCCAATCGAGGAACGAATTCGGCAGACCAAGCCGAGTTCCGATGCCGTCCTTCTGGGAGATCACGATGTCGGTGAGGTTCAGCGACCCGACGGCGAGCAGCACGGTGATGATCACGAAGCCGATGGACACTTCGTAGGACACCATCTGCGCTGCGGAGCGCAGCGCACCAAGGAACGGATATTTGGAGTTTGACGCCCAGCCGCCCATGATCACGCCGTAGACCTCCAGCGAGGAGATCGCGAAGACATAGAGGATGCCGACATTGATGTTGGCAACCGCCCACCCTTCGCTGACGGGAATCACGGCCCAGGCAGAAAGCGCCAACACGGCCGAGACCAGCGGCGCCAACAGGAAAACGCCTTTGTTCGCACCGGAAGGGATCACAGGTTCCTTGAAGACAAACTTCAGAAGATCGGCAAACGCCTGCAGAAGCCCCCAAGGACCGACGACGTTCGGCCCGCGTCGAAGCTGCACGGCTGCCCAGATCTTGCGGTCGGCATAAAGAATGTAGGCAACGAAGATCAGCAGGACGACGATCAGGACGACCGACTTCAACAGGATGATCAGTGCCGGCAGCACATAGAAGGAAAAGAGGCTGTCCATATGTCCTACTCGGCTGCCTGTTTGAAGCCGTCCTTCGCCAAGGACGAGCATTCCGCCATGACCGCCGAAGCCCGCGCGATCGGATTCGTCAGATAGAAGTCTTTGATTGGCGAGGCAAACGCCGCCTTGCCGAGTCGGCCGCCAATTTTGGCCGCTGCGGCGATTGAACCGGCGTCAGCTGTCCCGATCTCGTCGATCGCCGCGAAATGCGGATAGTTGGCGTATAGCTTCGCGCGCAACTGAGGCAGCGAATCGAAAGGCAAACGGTGCCCGAGCACATCGGACAGCGCGCGCAAAATTGCCCAGTCTTCGCGAGCATCGCCCGGGGCAAAGCCGGCCCGGTTGGTCTGCTGGACCCGCCCCTCGGTATTGACGTACGTGCCGGACTTCTCGGTATACGCCGCGCCCGGCAGAATGACATCGGCGCGGTGCGCACCGGCATCGCCATGCGTCCCGATGTAGACCACGAAAGCGCCTTGCGCTTTTTTCATGTCGATCTCATCAGCCCCGAGCAAGAAGAGGACATCCGTCGAACCGAGAATGTCCGCAACGTCCTTGCCGCCCTTGCCCGGCACAAAACCAAGATCGAGGCCGCCGACGCGGGCGGCCGCATTGTGGAGCACGGCAAAGCCGTTCCACTCGGGTGTTACGGCTCCGACAGCTCCGGCCAGCTTCGCCGCGAGGCCGAGCACCGCCCTACCATCCGCGCGCGCCAACGCGCCCTGCCCGACGATGATCAAGGGGCGACTTGCCTTCTTTAGTACTGGGAAGAACTTGCCGCCGCCTTCCGCCAGCTCTTTCAGCGTTTCCGGACCCGCGCCAAGCGGTTCGTAGTCGTAGCGGAGGTCGCCGACATCGCCGATAACACCAACCGGCAAGTTACCCATGCGCCCGCGCTTGCGAATGCGCGCGTTGAGCACGGACGCCTCGAATCGCGGATTGGCGCCGATGATCAGCACGGCATCAGCCTGCTCGATGCCTTCTATCGTCGGATTGAAGATGTAGCTGGCGCGGCCAAGTGCGGGATCAAGCGCGGCGCCATCCTGCCGGCAGTCGAAATTCGGCGAACCCAGCGATTGCATGAGCAGCTTCAGCGCAAACATTTCCTCGACGGTAGCCAGGTCGCCGGCAATCGCGCCTACCTTTTCAGCCGTCGTCGCGCCAATCGCCCGCTTGATCGCCGCGAACGCTTCCGGCCATGTCGCAGCCTTGAGCTTGCGGTCGGCCCGCACGTAAGGACGGTCGAGGCGCTGTGTGCGCAGTCCATCCCAGATGAACCGGGTCTTGTCGGAAATCCATTCCTCATTCACCGCCTCATTGACGCGCGGCAGAATGCGCATCACCTCGCGGCCGCGCGAATCGACGCGGATCGCAGAGCCGACTGCATCCATCACGTCGATCGATTCGGTTTTCGTTAGCTCCCATGGCCGCGCCTGGAACGCGAACGGCTTCGAGGTCAATGCGCCGACCGGGCAAAGATCGATGACATTGCCCTGCAGTTCCGACGTCATCGCCTGTTCGAGATAGGTCGTGATTTCAGCGTCCTCCCCACGGCCAATCAGGCCGAGCTCGGAAATGCCGGCCACTTCCGTCGTGAAGCGGACACATCGCGTGCAATGAATGCAGCGGTTCATAATCGTCTTCACCAGCGGACCGATATATTTGTCCTCGACCGCTCGCTTGTTCTCCTGGTAGCGCGAGGCGTCGACGCCGAAGGCCATCGCCTGATCCTGAAGATCGCATTCGCCACCCTGGTCGCAGATCGGGCAGTCGAGCGGATGATTGATCAGCAGGAACTCCATCACGCCCTCGCGGGCCTTCTTCACCATCGGCGTGTTGGTGAAGATTTCCGGAGCTTCGCCGTTAGGCCCCGGCCGCAGGTCGCGCACGCCCATGGCGCAGGAGGCTGCTGGTTTCGGCGGCCCGCCCTTCACTTCCACAAGGCACATGCGGCAATTGCCGGCGATCGACAGGCGCTCATGGAAGCAGAAGCGCGGCACTTCCGCACCCGCCTCCTCCGCTGCCTGCAGAAGCGTGTAGTGATCGGGTACTTCGATCTCGCGTCCGTCGACCTTCAGCTTTGCCATTTCGTCTCAAATCCCTGCGGATGCTCCGCAATTCCATCCGGGGTGACCGATGCCAGCCCGGGAAACAAGTTCAATGCTTCATCGCGCCTTTGGCCAAGCCGGAGGCCTGTTCAAGCCACCCGTCGCGGCCGATCCGGCCCTTGAATGATAGGTAATCGTCCACCCACGCGGTCTCTTCGCTGCTCCAGCCAGCAATTTGTGCATAGGTCCAGATGCCAAGGCCGTTCAGCACTTTTTCGAGTTTCGGGCCTATGCCAGAGATCAACTTCAGATCGTCGGGCGTTTCCGGCCTATCGAGTGCCTTCGGCTGACGGAAGTCCTCCGGCATCAGATCCGCCTTTGAATCCGCTGCAATCGGATCGGCTGATGAAGCCGATGCGCTGACCTCCCCACTCAAGACCTTAGCAACAGAGACTTGGACAACGTCGGCAGGAGAATCTTGCGCAACGTCCTTAGCGACCTCCGGGGTCGGGGCGGCAACCGGACGGGCTGGAGACACTTCTTCAGCGCGCGGTTGCGCTTCGTCCATGGCGGCGCTCGACCCAGCATTATCTGGCAAAACGTCAATCGATTTGGCCGGAGCAGCGGCAGCGTCGCTTGTAATAGCCCGCGCGTCGGCGATCAGCGCCTCCGTTGCAGTACGTGCGCGCTTCGCTGGCGTCCGCCGTTTGTCACGGAAGTCATCCGCCGTCACTTCATCCAGAAACGGCAGGAATAAACGCCGCGAAACCTCCGCGGCGCCGGCAGCCGTTCCTACCCATACGCCCAGTGCATGGCTCGCCATGCCGAACCCGAGCGCCGAAAAGGCGGCGACGCCCGCCGCCGGATGCGCCATCAGATTGACGGAGCCGGCGAAATCCTTCGGCATCAACGCTGCGAAATCCTTGCTCATCTGTTCCAGTGCTTTCGTGCCAGGCAACAATTCGTCGGATCCTGGAAATATCGACATCGGCTGTTCTCCTTGTCGTTCTTTTCGACTGCCCTGCCCTTACCGTTTCCTCATCGGGCGTTCCGCCCACACTTTCGACTTTATTCCGCAGCCACCAGCGCCGGCTCGGCGCGATGGGCATTGCGGGTAAACTCGTCGATCCGTCGCTCGATGTCCGGGCGGAAATGCCGGATCAAGCCCTGGATCGGCCACGCGGCCGCGTCGCCCAGCGCGCAGATCGTGTGCCCTTCGACCTGCTTAGTGACGTCGAGCAGCATGTCGATCTCGCGCTTCTGCGCTTCGCCGCGCATTAGCCGCTCCATGACGCGCCACATCCAGCCCGTGCCCTCACGGCATGGCGTGCACTGGCCGCAGCTCTCGTGCTTGTAGAAGTAGGACAGCCGCGCAATCGCCTTCACGACGTCGGTGGATTTGTCCATGACGATCACCGCCGCCGTGCCGAGGCCGGATTTCAGGTCGCGCAGCCCGTCGAAATCCATTGGCGCATCGATGATCTGTTCCGCCGGCACGAGCGGTACCGATGCGCCACCGGGAATAACCGCCAGAAGGTTGTCCCAGCCGCCCCGGATGCCGCCGCAATGTTCCTCGATCAGCTCACGGAACGGAATCGACATGGCCTCCTCTACCGTGCACGGATTGTTCACATGCCCGGAAATGCAGAAGAGCTTCGTGCCGACGTTGTTCGGTCGGCCAAATGACGAGAACCAGGCCGCGCCGCGGCGAAGGATCGTCGGCGCAACCGCGATCGATTCGACGTTGTTGACGGTGGTTGGGCAGCCGTAGAGGCCAACATTCGCCGGGAACGGGGGCTTCAGGCGCGGCTGGCCCTTCTTGCCTTCGAGGCTTTCAAGCAGCGCCGTTTCCTCACCGCAGATATAGGCGCCGGCGCCGTGATGGACGTAAATCTCGAAATCGTAGCCGTTCTTGTTGTTCTTCCCGATCAGCCTGGCGTCGTACGCCTCATCGATTGCGACCTGCAGAGCCTCGCGTTCACGGATGAACTCGCCGCGCACATAGATGTAGGCGGCATGCGCGCCCATCGCGAAACCGGCAACCAGGCAGCCTTCAACCAGCGTATGCGGGTCGTGGCGCAGGATTTCACGGTCCTTGCAGGTGCCCGGCTCGGACTCGTCCGCGTTGACCACCAGATAGGACGGCCGACCATCGCTCTGCTTGGGCATGAACGACCATTTGAGGCCCGTCGGGAAGCCGGCACCGCCGCGGCCACGGAGGCCGGATGCCTTCATCTCATTGATGATCCAGTCGTGGCCCTTGGCAATGATATCGGCCGTTCCGTCCCAGTGGCCGCGCGCAATGGCCCCCTTCAACGAGCGGTCGAAGCGGCCGTAGATGTTGGTGAAGATGCGGTCACTGTCCTGCAGCATTTTGCGCCCTCTCAGACCGGCTTCTTGCCGAAGACGCGGATGTATTCAGCAACGCCGCCCTTGGCCAGAGCCTTCGCCTGCTTGACCCAGTCTTCGCGTTCGATGCGTCCATGAAAGTCCAGATACCCGTCCACCCACTCACGCTCGGGCTTCTTCCACGCGGCGACCTGCCCAAAGGTGAAAATGCCGAGATCGTGCAACGTGTTTTCGATATTGGGACCAACACCTGAAATGAGCTTCAAATCATCGACCACGGCCGGCTTGCCGATGCTCGCCGGTCTGTTGCGGTCGCTCAAGGATGGCTTTTCCCGCGCTTCAGCCCGGTTCCTTCCAGCTGCGCCAATGGACTTCCCTTTCAGGATCTCCGGCGCCTTGAAAGCAGCGACCGGCTCGGACTTGCGCAGGGGCGTCTTCCGCTGTTTTGCAACCTTTTCAACATGTTCCGACGCTTTGTTCGCATTTGCCGCTGAGTGCCGAGGCGCCTTAACGCTTGCCGCTATTTCAGCGCTCGGACTGACCTTTACCTTGGACGGCGACTTGACAGCCGGGCTTGTTTCGATGGCATCGGTCTTCGGCTTGGCAGCTTGCGATGGCGCAACAGGTGTCGCCACAATGCCGCCTGCTGCCTTGGCGATTCTGGCGGCAGCCTTGATCTCCTTGTCGCGCGTCGACTTCAATACCGCCTTTTCGTCCTGCAGTGTCGTGAGCCCCGATTCTGGAGCAGCATAGATGCGCCCGCTCTGCGGTCCGGCCGGAACCATAGCGCCCTTCCCTTTGTCGAAGGCGTCAATAATTTCGCCAAGCCGTTCCGGCGTCAAATCCTCATAGGTATCCTTGAAAACCATGACCATCGGGGCGTTCGCGCAAGCGCCAAGACACTCGACCTCCTCCCAAGACAGGGTGCCGGACGCATTGGTGTGGAACTGGTCATGATGGATCCTGGAGCGACAAACATCCATCAGCGCTTCAGAACCGCGCAGCATGCACGGCGTCGTTCCGCAGACCTGGATGTGAGCGCGCGTGCCGACTGGCTTGAGTTGGAACTGCGTGTAGAACGTGGCGACTTCGAGCACGCGAATGAGCGGCATGCCGAGCATTTCGCTGACATGCTCGATCGCAGCCTTCGTTACCCAGCCTTCCTGTTCCTGAGCGATCATAAGCAACGGAATGACCGCCGATTGTTCGCGGCCCTTCGGGTATTTCTTGATCCACTGCTTTGCCGACGCCGCGTTCGCCCTGTTGAAGGCGAAACTGGCTGGCTGGACTGCTGGTTCTGCAAGACGGCGGACGGACATTTAGCGGTCGACCTCACCAAAAACGATGTCGATGGAGCCAAGAACGGCTGAGATGTCGGCCAGCATGTGGCCACGACAGAGGAAATCCATCGCCTGCAAATGCGCAAAGCCGGGCGCACGGAGCTTGCAGCGATAGGGCTTGTTCGTTCCGTCGGAAACCAGATAGACGCCGAATTCGCCTTTGGGAGCCTCGACAGCGGCATATACCTCGCCAGCCGGAACGCGGTAGCCCTCGGTGTAAAGCTTGAAGTGGTGGATCAGCGCTTCCATCGAGCGCTTCATCGCCGCGCGGTTCGGCGGCACCACTTTCCCATCGAGGTTGGAGACAGGTCCGGTCTTTTCCTTGCCGAGCAGCTGGTCAACGCACTGCCGCATGATCGAAGCCGACTGACGCATTTCCTCCATGCGGATCAGGTAACGGTCGTAGCAATCGCCATTCTTGCCGATCGGAATGTCGAATTCCATCTCCGGATAGCACTCGTAAGGCTGGCTCTTGCGGAGATCCCATGCGGCACCAGAGCCGCGCACCATCACACCCGAGAAACCCCACGACCAGGCATCATCGAGCGACACGACGCCGATATCGACGTTTCGCTGCTTGAAGATGCGGTTCGGCGTCAAAAGATCGTCGAGATCCTGCACGGTTTTCAGGAACGGATCGATCCACTTGCCGATGTCCTCGACCAGCTTTTCCGGCAGATCCTGATGGACACCGCCGGGACGAAAATAGGCGGAATGCATCCGTGCGCCGGATGCCCGCTCGTAGAAAACCATCAGCTTTTCGCGCTCTTCGAAGCCCCAGAGCGGCGGCGTGAGCGCGCCGACATCCATCGCCTGGGTCGTGACATTGAGGAGATGGGACAGGATGCGCCCGATTTCTGAGTAAAGCACCCGGATCAACTGACCGCGCTTCGGCACATCAATGCCGAGCAGGCGTTCGATGGCAAGCGCGAAGGCGTGCTCCTGGTTCATCGGCGCGACATAGTCGAGCCGGTCGAAATAGGGCACGGCCTGAAGATAGGTTTTTGCCTCGATCAGTTTCTCGGTGCCGCGATGCAGCAGGCCGATATGCGGATCGACACGCTCGACGATCTCGCCGTCGAGCTCGAGTACAAGTCGCAAAACGCCATGCGCGGCCGGGTGTTGCGGGCCGAAGTTAATGTTGAAGTTGCGGACGGAGGTTTCAGCCATTCGATCTGCCTCCGACACGGTGAATGGTGAATGGTGAATGGTGAATAGTCAAAGGCTGCCAGTAGGTCGATCCAGGGACCGGACAAACCTTACGAGCCGCCTGCCCAATCTTTCGCAATGGGAAATCAATATATCGGCCTTTTCCGGAACAAGCAGCCCAACCCTGCTGCACAGTATCGTATGAGTCTCCAGTTCCTTGAGAGAACCTTGGGCAATTCTCAAAAACTGAATGAACGGCTTTCTTTGAGCGCGACCAAATCCTTCGGCCATGTTCGCCGGAATAGCGGCCGCCGCGCGCCGCATTTGAGATGTCATTCCAAACATCTCCTCGCGCGGAAAGGCGCGAGTGAGCAAATAGACCATTTCGGCGATTTCCATCGCTTCTTTCCAGACAATCAGATCGCGATAGTCGCGTATCTGGTCCTCTTTTTGTCCATTCACCATTCACCATTCACCATTCACTGCTTCGCCTTTTCATCGCCGGGCAGCACGTAGTCCGTGCCTTCCCAGGGCGAAAGGAAATCGAAATTCCTGAATTCCTGCTTCAGTTCAACAGGCTCGTAGACGACCCGCTTGACCTCGTCGTCGTAGCGGACCTCGACGAAACCGGTGAGCGGAAAATCCTTGCGCAGCGGATGCCCTTCGAAGCCGTAATCGGTCAGAAGACGCCGCAGATCCGGATGACCCGAAAACAGTATGCCGTAAAGGTCATACGCCTCGCGCTCGAACCAGTCCGCGCCTGGAAACACTCCGGTGATCGAGGGAACGGGCGTATCCTCGTCGGTCATCACCTTCACACGAATGCGCAGGTTCTGGCGGGGCGACAGCAGATGATAGACGACATCGAAGCGCTTCGCGCGCGCCGGGTAGTCGACGCCTGCAACATCGATGATCGAAATAAACCGGCACCGCGCATCGTCGCGCAGAAAGGTCATGACGCTGACGATATCGTCCGCATCCACGACAATGGTCAGCTCGCCATAAGCCATGACCACGTCCCGGATCCGGCCGTCGAGCTTACCGCGAACGTGGTCAGCAAGGGTGTTGAGGGTTTCGCTCATCTCGGTCTGCCGCCCTTAGCGCTCGATCGTGCCGGTACGGCGGATCTTCTTCTGGAGGAGAAGGATGCCGTAAAGAAGCGCTTCGGCCGTTGGCGGACAGCCGGGTACATAGATATCCACCGGCACGACGCGGTCACACCCGCGCACGACCGAATAGGAGTAGTGGTAGTAGCCGCCGCCATTGGCGCAGGAACCCATCGAAACCACGTAGCGCGGCTCGGGCATCTGGTCGTAGACCTTGCGCAAGGCCGGCGCCATCTTGTTAGTGAGCGTGCCGGCGACGATCATCACGTCCGACTGGCGCGGAGAAGCACGCGGCGCAATGCCGAAGCGCTCGGCATCGTAGCGTGGCATGGACATGTGCATCATTTCGACGGCACAGCAGGCGAGACCGAACGTCATCCACATCAGCGACCCGGTGCGGGCCCAGGTGATCAGGGCTTCCGACGACGTGACGATGAAACCCTTGTCGGCCAGTACATCGTTGATCTCACCGAAAAACGCGTCGTCCGAGCCGATCACCTTGCCCGTATTCGGATCGATGATGCCCTTTGGCTTCGGGGCTACGAGCGTCGTGGAATTATCGTTCAATCCCATTCCAGCGCTCCCTTTTTCCATTCGTAGATGAAACCGACGGTCAGCACACCGAGAAAAACCATCATCGACCAGAAGCCAAGCCAGCCGACGGTGCTGAACGATGCCGCCCACGGAAACAGGAATGCGACCTCAAGATCAAAAATGATGAAAAGAATCGACACGAGGTAGTAGCGGATGTCGAACTTCATGCGGGCATCGTCGAAGGCGTTGAAGCCGCACTCGTAGGCGGAGAGCTTTTCCGGATCCGGGCTCCGGTAGGCGATCAGGAAGGGCGCAACGACAAGCGCAAGTCCGACTGCAAGGGCGACGCCGATAAAGATCACGATGGGCAGATATGAACTGAGAAGTGCGTTCATGGTCCGACTTTCCGTTGGCGTCCAAGGCCACCTTAACTATAGCATTGAACCGGAATGTGAAACCGCGACAGTTTGGCTGGTCTGGCCCCGCGGAGACGGTTTGCTGCAACGCGGCGACGGTTAGCGCAGCCCGAATGGCGACGCAAGTCCAACCGTGGTGAAACTGTGGTTTATGTCTTCGCAATCGTGTTTTCGGCATCGGCCTGAGGCAACGCCGTGAACATGATTTGCGCCATACATACGACGGGCGAGTCGCCAAAAAATGAAAGTCGGCTACAGTCGCTTTCCGCCAGCGATATAATCCCAAAGCAGGAAGTTCGTAGGCTGCTCGCAGAATCCTGCGTCATATGGCCGTGCGCTGCAGGGTTTCCAGGGCCATGGCGGTGGCGTGGAAGAGACGGTCTGGCAACCGGAGATCGCCACTGGGGTCAACATGATCGCCAAAATCACATACCGCTGCATCGTCCGTTCTCCGTGTGGCCTTGCTGCAGTTACCATGCTGACCGCGACCATAGCAGCCGTATCTCCGACTACAAATCGGCCGGCTCTGCATCAGCAGCCGAACGTTGCGATCACGCTCGACTGAAGATCATCGCCCGCTGCCTGTGTTAAAAACTGCTATGCGCGATTCTCTGATGCTCTCTAACAATGACTTGGCGGCGCTGGCCTTCTATATCGCGGTCTGGATCTTTTTTGCTCTGGCGGCAGATGGACGCCTGTTCAATCGGATTTCTCTGACCACGGCCATGAACGCGCAGCGCGAAGCCTGGATGCGCACAATGGCGCGGCGCGAACTGCGCATGATCGACACCGGGATCATGAACGGCCTTCAGCAAGGCACAGCGTTTTTCGCGTCGAGCTCCATCTTTGCTATCGGCGGCTGTTTCGCGCTGCTTGGCGCAACCGAGCAGGTGCTCTCAGTCCTGTCTGATCTGCCCTATGTCGGTTCGCCTGCACGCGGCGTCTTCGAGACGAAAGTACTTGGGCTAGTCGTCCTGCTGGCCTACTCATTCTTCAAGTTTGGGTGGTCCTATCGGCTGTTCAACTACTGTTCCATTCTGGTCGGTGCAGTGCCGCTGGTGCGCGATGAGGCGACGCACAGTGAAGAAACGGAAGTCGCTATCCTGCGCGCTGCAAAAATGAATATTCTTGCCGGAAAGCACTTCAACGCCGGCCTGCGAGGCATCTTCTTTTCGATCAGCTATCTCGGCTGGTTCGTGAATGCGGGCGTGTTTGTGCTGACGACCGTCCTCCTGCTTTGCGTCCTCGTTCGCCGGCAGTTTTTCTCGTCCGCGCGCGCAGCTTTGCTCGTAGAACGACCCGTTCAGGCTGGGCCCGGCAGCACTGAATCGATACGCCCGGAAAGCCAGTAGGCTATAAGCCCGACCCATTCTCGAATAGCGGTTGTCGTATTGTGTAACGAATCAATTTCGTTGTCCGTTGCTGCGCCGATGCCCTCCCTGCCCGACGTTCGGTAGTCCGTCGGCCACGGCACGACCGGGAAGCCGACTTTGCGAAAAAGGCCAATCGAACGCGGCATATGGTAGGCGGAAGTCACCAGCAGCCACGTCTCGCCCGGCTTCGGCTGCGCCATGTCCTTCGCAAATTGCGCATTCTCCGCGGTGTTCCGCGACTTGTTTTCAAGAATCAGCCTTTCAGGCTCGACACTGAGAGCAGCCAGCAGTCGCGGAGCCGTGTCGGCATCGCTTTCGCCCTTCAGAAAGACCGTGCCCGTGCCGCCGGAGATGAGGACGCGCGCAGAGGGAAAGCGACGCGCGAGGATTGCGGCCTCGACGAAACGGTCACCGCCTCTGTTCATTTCGTAACCGCCGCGCGCAAGGTTGATTGAGCCTTCCAGCCCGCCGCCCAGGACGACGATTCCGTCGATCTCCGCAGGCAGGCTCGACGGCCGCTGAAAGCGCTCCTCTAGCGGACCAAGCAGCAGCGCACCGAGCGAAGTCCAAGTCGATAGCGCGAGGACAAGGAACGCAACCGTAGCAGCAGAAATCGCGAAGCGCCGCATGCCGAAAAACGCGGCGACGGCGCTTCCCAGTGTGAGGAAAATCGCAAAATTCAGCGGCTGCGCGACAAACCAGAACGCCTTGGCAAGGTAGAAGAACATCCGGCCCTCCAGAACCGCGGCGGTTCGCCTACCACCACTTCTCCGGTTCGAAGCGACCCGCGGCCTGCTCGATGACATGGCCTGTCCGGAACAGGGTCTCCTCATCGAACGGACGCCCGATAAGCTGAAGGCCGAGCGGAAGACCCTTTTCATCGAGGCCGGCAGGAATTGCGATGCCCGGAAGTCCGGCCATGTTCACCGTTACGGTGAAGATATCGTTCAGATACATCTTCACCGGATCGGAAGCCATGTCCTCATCGGCAATGCCGAACGCGGCCGAGGGGGTCGCGGGCGTCAAAATCGTATCGATCCCGGCGTTAAAGACGTTCTCGAAATCCCTATTGATCAGCGTTCGCACCTTCTGCGCCTGCAGATAATAGGCATCATAGTAGCCGGCTGAGAGAACGTAGGTGCCGATCATGATGCGGCGCTTGACCTCGCGCCCGAACCCTGCGGCGCGGGTTTTCTCATACATATCCACGATGTCTTTGCCGGGTACGCGCAGTCCGTAGCGCACGCCGTCATAGCGGGCGAGGTTCGACGACGCCTCGGCCGGAGCGACGATATAGTAGGCTGGCAAGGCATATTTCGTGTGCGGCAGGGAAATATCGATGATCTCCGCGCCGGCGTCCTTCAACCAGGCAATGCCCTTTTGCCAGAGGGCTTCGATCTCTTCCGGCATGCCATCGACGCGGTATTCCTTCGGAATGCCGACCTTCATGCCGCGAACCGACTGGCCGATCGCCGCTTCATAGTCGGGGACAGGACGATCGACCGATGTCGTGTCCTTCGGGTCGACTGAAGCCATCGATTTCAGCATGATCGCCGCATCGCGAAGGTCGCGCGTGATCGGACCGGCCTGATCGAGCGAAGACGCAAAGGCCACGATGCCCCAGCGCGAGCAGCGCCCGTAGGTTGGCTTGATGCCGACCGTGCCAGTAAAAGCGGCAGGCTGGCGGATCGAGCCGCCGGTGTCCGTTGCAGTCGCGCCCGCGCAAAGGAATGCGGAGACGGCAGCAGCCGAACCGCCCGACGAGCCGCCCGGCACAAGCTGCGCATTGTCAAGCACACGTTCCGTGCGGACACCGCCGCTGGAGACGAAGCCGCCCTCGCCCATATGCGTCGTCGGCATGACGACGGTCGAAACGCGGGAGCGCCGCCAGGGATTTACCACCGGCCTATAAAACGACGTTTCGTTGGACGAGCCCATGGCGAATTCGTCCATGTTGAGCTTGCCAAGCATCACTGCGCCATCGGCCCAGAGATTGGCGGTCACGGTCGATTCGTAGCGCGGCTTGAAGCCGTCAAGCACATGACTGCAGGCCTGGGTGTGCACGCCCTCGGTACCGAACAGATCCTTGATGCCGAGAGGGATGCCTTCCAATGCGCCGCCGGCGTTATGGGCGAGCTTCTCGTCAGATGCCTTTGCCATCGCACGTGCCTTGTCGTGCGTCACAGCAACATAGGCGTTCAGCGTTCCGTTGGCGTTGTCGATGGCGCCAAGGTAGGCGTCGGTCAGTTCTGCTGCCGTAATCTCTCGGGCGCGGAGCTGTTTGCGCGCTTCAGAGATCGTCAGTTTGGTCAGATCGGTCATTCGGTCAGCCTGCAATATTCTTTTCGTAAAACACCGACCACCGGGAGTCGGGATAGTCGAGCACCGGCCCGCAACGCGTGAAACCGGCACGCTCATAGACGGCCCAGGCGGCCGGATGGCGGTCGCCTGTCTCGAGAACCAGCCGGTTGAGCCCCTCGTCGCGTGCCAGTGCTTCGATGTGCTCCACGATCTCCTGGCCTATCTTCAGCCCGCGATGCGAGGGCCGTGTATACATGCGCTTGACCTCACCCACGCCACCTTCATGACGACGCAGCGCACCGCAAGCCACTGCGGCACCCCCGTCTCGAGCGACGAATACTGTCGTTTCCGGTCCCGCCATCTGTTCGGCTGTCATGTGGAAGCAGAATTCCGGCGGCGTCAGATCCAGCAAGGCTGCGTTCAGTTCCGCGATCAGTGCGCGGATTTCATCCTGGATAGGGGATTCCGTGGCGATAGCGATTGCCATGACTGTCTATTCCACAACCTTCGGCACAAGGAAGAAATTCTCTTGTGTTGCCGGGGCGTTGGCGACAATGTCGTCCGCCTTGTTGCCGTCGGTGACGACGTCCTCGCGCTTCTTCATTTCCATCGGGATGACGGACGTCATAGGCTCAACGCCAGTGACATCAACTTCATTGAGCTGCTCGACAAACCCCAGAATGGCGTTCAGTTCACCGGTCATCCGCTCGGCGTCCTCAGGCGTTACTGCAATGCGGGCAAGGTGCGCAACGCGCTTTACGGTGGCGAGATCGACGGACATGGATTGCTCCGGAACGAGAAGACCGCGCTATACCGGCGCCGCGCACCGAGTGCAACATTCATCACGTCGCCTCTTCGGCCTCTGCACGTGATGCGCAAGCCTGCTATGTCCCAAGGCCTTTCGGGACCGCTTATAGCGTCACACTGCCGCCAACTGGCGGAACCTTCACCTCGACGCCCGATCCCTCCATTGCCGCAACGAACCTGTCGGCAGTTTGGTCGAGCATCCCAAAAGTCCCATAGTGGCAAGGCAGCACGGTTTCAAAGTTGAAGAACCGCTGGCACGCGAGCGCGGCCACCGCGCCACCCATGGTGAAACGGTCGCCGATCGGGACGATGCCGATCTTCGGCTCGTGCAATTCATTGATCAGCGCCATATCGGAGAAAATGTCGGTATCGCCCATGTGGTAAAGCGTTTTCTCGTTCCGGCAATGCAGGACCAAGCCCGCGGGATTTCCGAGATAGGTGTTGGAGCCGCCATCGCCCTGATAGGACGACGAATGCAGCGCATTGACGAAGGTGGTCGTGAAGCCCCCGCAATCGATCGTTCCGCCATGATTGCCGGGGTTGACGCGGTTCTGGCTGACACCCCTCCCGACCAGAAACATGCAAACCTCGAAATTCGCGACCAGCATGGCGTTCGTCTCCTGCAGGATCGCGACCGCATCGCCGGTATGATCGCCATGGCCGTGAGTGAGGAGCACGTGCGTGATGCCTTCGGCAGGCCCCTCCCAGTCCTTGCCCCAGGAAGGATTCTCCGTGAGATAGGGGTCGATCAAAATCCTGGCGCCGCCAAGCTCGACACGAAAAGCAGAGTGCCCGTACCAGGTGAGTTTCATTGCGGCTGCCTCCTCGATTTTGCGTTTGAACGAGGATAGAACGCCTGCCATTCAAGTCAAAGGAAAGCCGCTGCATTTGGCCGTCGTCACAATCCAGGAGCTGCCCGGTTTCTTATCACCGGGCAAGAGTCTCGCCGGCCTCGACCTCGGCGAAAAGACGATCGGCGTCGCGGTGTCTGATCGCAGTTTTTCCTTTGCCCATCCGCGACCCGTGATCATCCGCAAGAAGTTTTCGCAGGACGCGGCTTCCCTGCTCACCCTTCTGGCTCGCGAAGACGTCGCGGCCGTGGCGATCGGGCTGCCCCTCAATATGGACGGCAGTGAAGGTCCGCGCGCACAGGCCTCCCGTGCCTTCGTTCGAAACATGGCTAAAATGAGCGACCTGCCCTTCATCTTCTGGGATGAGCGCCTGTCGACTGTCGCGGCGGAGCGCGCGCTTCTGGAAATGGACGTGTCGCGCAAGAAGCGGGAGAAGAGGATCGACTCGGCCGCAGCGTCCTTCATCCTGCAGGGCGTGCTCGACCGCCTTCATAGGCTGGGTGCGGAGCCGTCCCCAAAATAGCGCGAGCGGCTCACACGCGCCCAGGCCGCGATCGCCTTCCGCCGACGGAAGGCGATGATGCCGGCGACTAGGAACGTGTCGAAAATGCAGGCTCTGGCGACCATTGGAGGAATGGTCGACGGGTCGACACCCAGCATCTCGCCATAAAGCTTGAAAACGAAATCATGCAGCCGGCGGCTCAGCATGAGATAACCGAAATTCATGTCGTTTAGCGACAGGAAATACCATCCCCAAAAGAGCGCCAGCGGGATTGCCCACAATGCGATCAGGTAGCGCATGATCCGCCCTCTCCGAAATGGCTTCCCAACAACAGGACAGGCTATGATAGCGAACGCCCGCCAGATGCGCGGACCCAGCAAGCCGGATATTGGAGGCTATGATGAGTTGCCGCACGAAAGACCTGTCCGAGAATAACATTGGGACGTCCCCAATGCGGCGGCAAATGAAACCATTTGTTAAGGTTAATTTCGCGCCCTTATGTGGATATTCGGCGATTGATCGCTCTCGTTCCCCGCGCTGACGTATGGTTCAGCTCTTGCCTGTGCGCGTGGACCGGTTGACAGACTTTTCGAGCAAGGTCATGCGTCAAAAAACAAAAGCTTAGAGCGGAGTTGGCGACTAGGACGTTATCCGCTTTATCCAAGTCCGATCCAATCCAAGTCCGCCCAAATCGAATGCTAACAATTTTCGAAAGCATCCTGCCGGTCTTTCTCCTGATCCTGGCAGGCAATTTCCTCCGCCGGCTTCCGCTCATCGATCCGGCGGGTTGGTCCGGTCTCGACCAGCTCGGTTACTGGTTCCTCTACCCAACCCTCCTCTTCGTCACGATCGTGAACGCGGATTTCAGTGGCCTTCAGCTCAACGCGATGATGATGGCGTTGATCGTCTCGGTCGTGATCATGTGCAGTCTCACTTTCGCGCTCTGGCCGCTACTTGCGCGGACCGGCGTGGTTGCCGAGAGGGAGTTCTCCTCGGTATTCCAAACGACCGTGCGCTGGAACGGCTTTATTGCGCTGGCTGTCGCACAGAAGATTTATCAGCCGGCGGGCATGGCTGTGGTTGCGCTGGTCATGCTGGTCATCATCATCCCGCTCAACATCGCTTCGACCTTCGTCGTGACGCGCTTTGCCGACCGGTCGGCGGACTGGATGCGGATCGGCCGGAATATAGCGGCCAACCCGCTCATCCTGTCCATGTTCGCAGCAATCGTTATGCGCGGGATGCCTTTCGAACTCTATCCACCCCTCAACGAAGCGCTTGATCTCGCAGGCCGTGCCGCTTTGGGAATGGGCCTCGTGGCCATCGGAGCCAGCCTGAAGATCGGCGACCTGATGCACCTGAAGGTGGCAATATGGTTGCCGACAATCCTGAAGCTCGTGGTTTTCCCGGCACTCTTGGTCGTGACGGCAGTCGCATTTGGCGTGACTGGCGAACAGTTGAGTTACCTGGCGCTCTGCGGTGCTGTCCCCACCGCAATGAACGGATATTTTTTGGCACGCCAGCTCGGCGGCGACGCCGACCTCTACGCAGCGATCACCACGTTCCAGACGGCGATCTCGTTCCTCACGATTCCAGCCGTACTGGCGGTGGTCGCTCAACTTACCGGAGGATAGAGCGTATCGACGATCAAGCGGGCGTCATGACGCGCGTCAAGCATGCCGTATGTGCTGCGCCACGAGCCGGCGAGCCGGGTCTCGATGAACGCATCGGCAACCCGCCCCGCCCCCAGGCGGCGTAGTTCCGCAGCCGCTGCCGCCAGCGCCAACTGTTCCGTAAGGATGCGTGCGGAGCCCTCGTCGGACGACGCCACCTGCAAAGCTGCGCGCAGCACTCCGATCGTTCCGTGCCCGCTCGCTCCGAGATCCTGCTCGATACCTTCCAGCACTTCGTCGAAGAGAGCCGGCGCACGGCCGAGCACGCGCAGCACGTCGAGAGCCATCACGTTGCCCGACCCTTCCCAGATCGCATTGACCGGCGCCTCGCGATAGTAACGCGCAAGCGGCGCTTCTTCGACATAGCCATTGCCGCCGAGGCACTCCATGGCCTCGTACAGAAGCGGAGGGGCGATCTTGCAAACCCAGTATTTGACAACCGGGGTCATCACCCGCGCGAAGGCCGCATCGCTACGATTGCCGGCGGCCTCGTCGAAGGAACGGGCAAGGCGAAATGACAGGGCCGTTGCGGCGGCGACGTCGAGCGACATGTCCGCCAGGACACGCTGCATCAGCGGCTGGTCAATGAGCGCTGCGCCAAAGACCTTGCGATGGCGCGCGTGGTTTACCGCTTCCGCGAGGCCGGCACGCATGATCGCCGATGACGCCAACGCGCAATCGAGCCGCGTCAGAGTGACCATATCCATGATCGTCTTCACGCCAGCGCCCGGCTCGCCAACCATCTCGCCGATCGCATTCACGAATTCGACTTCCGACGAAGCGTTGGAACGGTTGCCAAGCTTTTCCTTCAGCCGCTGAAAGCGGAACCCGTTGCGCGTGCCGTCGCCGAGGATGCGGGGCACGAGAAAGCAGGAGAGCCCCTCGTCCACTTGGGCGAGTACAAGGAAGGCATCCGACATCGGCGCCGACATGAACCATTTGTGACCGGTGAGGCGATAAAAGCCGTTTCCAGCCCGCTCGGCGCGGGTGGTATTGGCGCGCACATCGGTCCCGCCCTGCTTTTCCGTCATCCCCATCCCGAGCGTCAGCCCCGTTTTCTCGACTGGGGGTTTCTGGGACTGGTCGTATTTGCGGGTCGTGACGCGCGGCGCCCATTCACGAAAGAGCTTGGGGCTGGCCATAAGGGCTGCGAGCGAAGCGCTTGTCATGGTGATCGGGCAGAGGTGACCGCACTCCAGTTCCGCAGTCAGGTAGAAGCGAGCGGCACGCACCTGGTGGCGGCGGCCAGCTTCAGCGTCGCCATTTTCCCAGACGGATGAATGCAGACCGTTTGCGACCGACCGGCGCATCAACGCGTGATAGGCGGGATGTAATTCGACTAGATCGATCCGGTAGCCCTGCCGGTCGTGGGTCTTGAGCTTAGGCGTTTCAGTGTTTGCAAGGCGCGCAAGTTCCTGCGCGTCAGCGCTCATGACGAATCGGCCGAGCGTGTCCAGTTCCTTGCGGACGGGTTCGGTGAAATTCTCGGCGAGTTGGGTCAGTAGTGGATCGCCGCGCCAGGCATTGGTGCCGATCAGCAGTGGCGGTTGGTTCGTAACGTCGTGCGTCAAGCCGGGTCCCTAGTCTCTGTTGCCGAAGGCGGTGGATGTGATTCCTGAACGCCAGCGCGGCTTTATAGCGCAACCCACTTTGAAAACGCGACGAAAGATTTGTGGCTTTCCCCTGCTACGGCTTGCCGCGACATATGAGCCAGCCTATAGCAGCGCCTTGACATGATTGACACTTCGTCCCTGCCACCCTTCCCGCACAGCCACCTGCTCGGCATCCGGGACCTTTCGCCAGCCGACATCGAACTTCTCCTTGATCGCGCCGATGCGGCTGTCTCGATTTCACGCCGGCCTGACAAGAAGACCGCTACCCTGCGCGGACGAACGCAGATCAACCTTTTCTACGAGGCGTCGACCAGGACGCAATCGTCCTTCGAACTCGCGGGAAAGAGGCTGGGCGCTGACGTGATGAACATGTCGGTAGCGAGTTCGTCGGTGAACAAGGGCGAGACACTCATCGACACCGCCATGACGCTCAACGCAATGCGGCCCGACATCTTGATCATCCGCCATCAATCGGCGGGCGCCGCGGCACTGCTGGCGCAGAAGGTCGGCTGTTCTGTCGTCAATGCCGGAGACGGCGCGCACGAACATCCTACCCAGGCGCTGCTGGACGCCCTCACCATTCGGCGCGCCAAAGGCAATATTGCGCGCCTAACCGTGGCCATCTGCGGCGACATCCTGCATTCGCGGGTCGCACGCTCGAACATCCTGCTTCTCAACGCTCTCGGCGCCCGAGTGCGGGTTGTCGCACCTTCGACGCTGCTGCCCTCCGGAATTGCGCAAATGGGCGCGGAGGTCGCACCCACCATGAAAGAAGGACTGAAGGGGGCGGATGTCGTCATGATGCTGCGTCTCCAGCGCGAGCGCATGTCAGGCGCGTTTGTGCCATCGGTGCGCGAGTATTTCCGCTATTTCGGCCTTGACGCGGAGAAGCTGAAGGCCGCCAAAGACGACGCGCTGGTGATGCATCCTGGCCCAATGAACCGTGGGGTTGAGATCGCGTCAGAGATCGCCGACGGGCCGCAGAGCGTCATCCAGAAACAGGTCGAAATGGGAGTCGCCGTGCGCATGGCGGTCATGGAGGCGCTCCTTGACCCGCGCCGCAATCCGGGTGGGCATGCATGACTGTCACGGTCTTCCAGAATGCGCGCGTCGTCGATCCGTCACGCGGCATCGATGAGGCGGGCACCGTCATCGTCGACGGACGAAAGATTGCCGCGGCGGGAGCAAGCGCGCGCAATCAGGGCGCTCCCGAGGGCGCTGCGGTCATCGACTGCGCAGGCAAGGTGATCATTCCCGGCCTCGTCGATGGACGCGTTTTTGTCGGCGAGCCTGGGGCGGAGCACCGGGAAACAATCGCGTCGGCGAGCCTGGCGGCCGCAGCCGGAGGCGTTACCTCGATCGTAATGATGCCCGACACCGATCCGGTCATCGATGACGTCGCACTGGTTGAATTCATCCTGCGGACAGCGCGCGAGACCGCTACGGTCAACGTTTTTCCCGCTGCAGCGATTACCAAGAAGCTCGCCGGCGGCGAGATGACGGAGTTCGGCCTGCTGCGTGAAGCAGGCGCTGTCGGCTTTACCGACGGCCGTCATACGATCGGCAATGCCCTGGTCATGCGCAGGGCGCTGACCTACGCCCGTGATTTCAATGCAGTGCTCGCGCATGAGACGCAGGACGCCGACCTTGCTTCCTCCGGCGTCATGAACGAAGGCCTCTATGCCAGTTGGCTTGGCCTGCCGGGCATCCCGCGCGAAGCGGAAGCCATTCCGCTCGAACGCGACCTGATGCTGGCGCGGCTGACGCGCGGCACCTATCATGCTGCCAAGATTTCCACCGCCATATCGGCTGCTGCGATCGCACGCGCCAAGGCCGACGGCGCCAATGTCACTGCCGGCGTCTCCATCAACAATCTGTCCCTCAACGAAAACGACGTTGGCGAATACCGGACATTCTTCCGGCTAGCCCCACCGCTGCGCAGTGAGGACGACAGGCTGGCGATGATCGAGGCGTTGAGAGACGGAACGATCGACATCATTGTATCGTCGCATGACCCCCAGGACGTAGATACCAAGCGTTTGCCCTTTGCCGATGCTGCGGCCGGAGCGATCGGGCTGGAAACGCTGCTCTGCGTTGCGCTGAGGCTTTATCACAGCGGCGAACTGCCGCTGTTGCGCCTGATCGAAACACTTTCGACGGCGCCGGCGAAGCTCTTCGGCCTGCCGGGTGGAACCCTCAGACCCGGTGCATCCGCGGATCTCGTGCTGGTCGACCTCGACGAGCCCTGGGTCGTGCAGGAGGCGGCCATTCGCTCACGATCGAAGAACACGTGCTTCGAGGGCGCGCGGCTGCAAGGCCGGGTGTTGCAAACCATGGTTGCAGGCCGCACAGTGTTCTCGGGCTAGGTTGGGAACGACGATGCAATATGCCTTGGCGGCGCTGTTCGGCTATCTTCTCGGATCGGTTCCGTTCGGACTATTGATTACGCGCGCGGCAGGGCTCGGCGACGTGCGGAAGATCGGATCGGGAAATATCGGCGCGACCAATGTGCTGAGGACGGGCAACAAGGGTCTCGCCGCGCTGACTCTTTTGCTCGACGCGCTGAAGGGAACTGCGGCGGTCCTGATTGCCGGGCGCTACGGGCCGGATCTGGCCATCGTCGCAGGTTTCTTTGCCTTCCTCGGCCATCTCTTTCCGGTCTGGCTCAATTTCAAGGGCGGCAAGGGCGTGGCCACCTATCTCGGTGTCCTTGCCGGCCTGATGTGGAAGGTAGCGCTGGTTTTCGCCGCGGTCTGGCTTACTGTCGCTTTGCTGCTGAGGTATTCGTCGCTTGCCGCGATTGCGGCAGCTGTCGCCGTCCCGTTATCGCTTCTTCTCATGGGCTATCAGGACTTCGCCATTGTGTTCGCCCTGATGAGTCTTATCGCCATCGTCAAGCACCGCGCCAATATTTCGCGCCTGCTCGCCGGAACAGAACCACGCATCGGTTCAAAAGGATGAAGGACGATCCGTCCGCCAGCGCGCCGCGCCTCACCGACCGGCAGATGATCAGCTGGCTGAGGCTGATTTCGCACGGAGAATGTCGGTCCCGCAACCTTCCGCGATCTCATCAACCGCTTCGGTTCCGCGGAGATCGCGCTGGAGATGCTACCCGAGCTGATGCTTTCGGGTGGTGCGACCCGCCTGGTCCGAATTCCGACAGTGCAGCAGGCGGAAGCAGAGCTGGAGACGGCGCGAAAGAACGGCGCGCGCTTTATCGCGATCGGCGAGGCCGACTATCCGCCAATGCTGAGGCGCATGGACAATCCGCCTCCCTTGGTTGCCGTCAGGGGAACCGCAGCCGGTCTTCGCACTGCCGACAGTCGCCATCGTCGGCGCACGCAACGCGTCGCTGGCCGGCGTCAAGATGGCGCGTATGCTCGCCTCTGACATCGGGCGCGATGGATACTCTGTGGTTTCTGGCCTCGCTCGCGGCATCGACACGGCTGCGCACCAGGGCGCACTTGCCAGCGGCACGATTGCGGTGCTCGCCGGCGGGCTCGACCATATCTATCCGCCGGAGAACATCGATCTCTGCCATGAGATCGCCGCAGGCTGCGGCGCCGTCATCTCCGAAATGCCTTTCGGGTGGGAACCGCGCGCCAAGGATTTTCCCCGCCGCAACCGGATCGTTGCCGGTCTCTGTCTCGGGCTTGTCGTTGTCGAAGCGGCAAAGCGTTCCGGCTCGTTGATAAGCGCGCGGCTTGCTGGCGAAATGGGCCGGCTGGTCTTTGCCGTTCCCGGTTCGCCGCTCGATCCGCGTTCGGCCGGCGCCAACGGCCTTCTCAAGGACGGTGCAATGCTGGTGACCGAGGCGCGGGACGTGATCGAGCAGATTGCGCCGCTGATCGGCCAGACGCCCCCGCCGCCTGTCTTACTTGAAGAACCGCCGGATTTTTCGGCAACGCCGCCGCCGCGCGACGACGATCGCGCGCGTGTCGTCGAGGCCCTGGGACCCGTGCCGGTCGGCGTCGACGAGATCATCCGCCATACCGGGCTTCACCCGGCGCAGGTCTTCATAATCCTTCTAGAACTTGACCTTGCCGGGCGTCTTGAGCGGCACGCCGGCGGTGCTGTCTCGCTGCTCGTTATGGAGCCGTAGAGGCCGCTTGCCACGCACGATGTCGTTGACCTCAATGTACGCCATCTCGATGAGGTAGGCGAGCATGTCGTAGTGCTCAGCTTCCGCGATCGCGCGCAGTTCCCCGAGCATCTGATGCAGATAAGCGAGCGTTTCGGCGCCCGCCTTTCGTCCATCTGAACGCATGCAAACTCCTGTCGCCCGGCGGCGTGACAGCCGCACGTCCCTGACTTTTCATCCTGGCGCCGGTTGCGGCGCGAACAATCTATAGTAGAATCGTTATAGCGACTTGCCAATAAGTTGCAAGGAATTTTTACCTATCCTACTGGTTGCAGCAAGTGGCAATAAATGCATTTCCGGTTATCGCTCTTGACCGGAGGCAAAACCGCAGCCATGTCACAGGCAACTTCTCAGGTCGCCGCGCTGCACAATTGTCTTCGCGCGTCATAACAAAACGAGCAATCATGGACGTCGTCGTCGTCGAATCGCCGGCAAAAGCGAAAACGATCAACAAATACCTCGGCAAGAACTACAAGGTTCTGGCATCCTTCGGCCACGTCCGCGATCTTCCGGCAAAGGACGGTTCGGTGAAACCTGAGGAGGATTTCGCGATGTCCTGGGCCGTCGATGCCGCCTCGGCGAAACGGCTTACCGACATCGCCAAAGCCGTGAAAGAGGCAGACGGACTGATCCTCGCGACCGACCCGGATCGCGAAGGCGAAGCCATCTCCTGGCATGTCCTGGAGGTCCTACGGCAAAAGCGCGCGCTGAAGGACAAGCCCGTCAGGCGTGTCGTCTTCAACGCGATCACCAAGCAGTCAGTGCTCGACGCGATGGCCAATCCTCGCGACATCGACGCCCCGCTGGTCGACGCCTATCTTGCACGACGCGCGCTCGACTACCTCGTCGGCTTCACACTGTCGCCTGTGCTGTGGCGCAAGCTGCCAGGCGCGCGCTCGGCAGGCCGCGTGCAGTCTGTCGCGCTGCGTCTCGTCTGCGACCGTGAGGCCGAGATCGAACGGTTCATCCGTCAGGACTATTGGCAGATCGCGGCCATTCTCGATACGCCGCGCAGAGAGAAATTTGAGGCAAGGCTGACCGCCTTCGAAGGCAGGAAGCTGCAAAAGCTCGACATTTCGTCGCAAGCGCAAGCAGAGAACATCAAGGCAATGCTTGATGGTGCGGCCTTCAAGGCGCTTTCTGTCGAAGCCAAGCCAACGAAGCGCAATCCAGGTCCGCCCTTCACGACATCGACGCTGCAGCAGGCCGCTTCGTCGCGGTTGGGATTCTCGGCCGTTCGCACGATGCAGGTGGCACAGCGTCTCTATGAAGGCTTCGACATCGGCGGCGAGACGGCTGGTCTAATCACCTATATGCGTACTGATGGCGTGCAAATGGCGCCAGAGGCGATATCCGCCGCCCGTGACGCAATCGTACGCGAGTTCGGCGACAAATACCTGCCGGAAAAGCCGCGCTACTATTCGACCAAGGCCAAGAACGCGCAGGAAGCCCACGAGGCGATCCGACCGACCGATTTCTCCCGCAAGCCCTCCGAGATGCGGAAATATCTCGATGCCGATCAGGCGCGGCTTTACGAGATGATCTGGAAGCGCGCGATCGCAAGCCAGATGCAGCCGGCGGAAATCGAGCGGACAACGGTCGAGATCGAGGCAGTGAATGGCGCTCGCACGGCCGCCCTACGCGCGGTCGGTTCGGTTCTTCGATTCGACGGCTTCATTGCCGCATACACCGACCAGAGGGACGAGGACTCCGAGGACGAAGAGGACAAGCGGCTTCCGGAAATTCGCGCGGGCGAACAGCTTGCGCGGGACCGGATCGACGCGACACAGCACACAACCGAGCCCCCGCCGCGCTATTCGGAAGCGACCCTAATCAAGAAGATGGAAGAACTAGGCATCGGCCGGCCTTCCACCTACACCGCGACCCTGAAGACGCTTGAGGATCGCGATTATGTAACAATCGACAAGCGCAAGCTGGTTCCCCAAGCGAAGGGGCGGCTCCTGTCGGCGTTCCTGGAGAGCTTCTTCGAACGCTACGTGGAGTATGATTTCACGGCCTCCCTGGAAGAAAAGCTCGACGAGATTTCGGACGGCAAGCTCTCCTGGAAAGAAGTCCTGCGCGACTTCTGGAAGGATTTTTCCGGCGCGGTCAACGACATCAAGGAATTGCGCGTCACCGATGTGCTCGACGCTCTGAACGATGAGCTCGCGCCGCTCGCGTTCCCGCCTCGGGAAGATGGATCCAATCCACGTATCTGTCCGAAATGCGGCGCAGGCAATCTATCCTTGAAGCTTGGAAAATACGGCGCCTTTGTCGGCTGCTCGAACTATCCGGAATGCGGCTATACCCGTCAGCTCACCGACGCCATCAATGGCAACGAGGCGGCCGCCGAAGACGGAACGAAAGTGTTGGGCAAGGACCCATACACAGGCGAGGAGATCACGCTGCGCAGCGGCCGCTTTGGACCCTACGTTCAGCGCGGCGACGGCAAGGACGCCAAGCGCGCCAGCCTGCCCAAGGGTTGGGCGGTCGATGCCATGGACCATGAGAAGGCGCTGGCGCTCCTGGCGCTGCCGCGCGATGTCGGTGCGCATCCCGAAACTGGCAAGATGATCTCGGCCGGCATTGGCCGCTACGGGCCTTTCGTGTTGCATGACGGCACCTACGCCAATCTCGAAAGCGTCGAGGACGTATTCTCCATCGGGCTCAACCGCGCGGTATCGGTTATCGCGGAGAAGCAGTCCAAAGCAAAAGGCGGACGGAATGGGGGCGCTCCGGCTGCGTTGAAGGACCTTGGCGCGCACCCGGATGGCGGTGGCGCGGTTACGGTGCGCGACGGGCGTTACGGGCCATATATCAACTGGGGCAAGGTCAATGCAACGCTGCCTAAGGGCAAGGACCCCATGACGGTCACACTACCTGAGGCTTTGACTTTGGTTGCCGAGAAGGCCGCGAAGGGCGGCAACGGGAAGAAACCTTTCCGAGGCAGGAAAAAAGGCTAGACGCGTTGGCACGGCGTATTTCCGGGCGAAACCCCAAGGGTGGCAAGTGGTCCGGCGATACACGCCTCGCCCCCGGACTGCCTGAGGGCCAAAGACCGACTTGCGATGACGTTTTGCGCTTCGTGTCGGAAAATCCGGACCGCTCCGGAAAACGCGACATCGTACGGGCATTTTCGCTCAAAGGCGAGGACCGCCTCTGGTTGAAGGACACTCTGCGGGACCTCCAGGACGAAGGGCTACTCGAAAAGAGCCGCAAACGACTGATCCGGCCGGGCGCTCTGCCCCATGTCGTTGTGCTGGACATTTTCTCGCGCGATCCAGACGGCGGGTTGTTGGCGCGCCCCACTGAGCGCGCCGGCGACGATACCGAACAAAACCCGCTGGTTGCCGTGAAAGTCTCACGCGGGGCACGAGGACCGGTTCCCGGCATTGGAGACCGCGTTCTGGCAAAAGTGTTCCCGACCGACGATCCGACGGGGCCCGCCTACACGGCGCGGGTTGTGAAGATCTTCGACAAGCGAAAGGAAGCTGTGCTGGGCGTCTTTCGCGTGGCCCATGACGGAACTTTGCGGATCGACCCAGTTGAGCGCCGTCAGCCGGAACTCATTGTCGAACCAGAACATCGCAACGGTGCCGAAGCCGGCGACCTGGTAGAAGTGGAAGCGTCGCGCGCAGGGCGCTATGGCCTTCCCCGGGCGAAGGTGTTGTCGGTGGTGGGGTCGCTGACGAGCGAGAAGGCGGTGTCGATGATCGCCATCCACGCCCACGAAATCCCGCACATATTTCCACGCCAGGTCATCGAGGAAGCCGAAGCGGCTAGTCCAGCCAGCCTTGGCGGCCGCGAGGACTGGCGGTCCCTCCCCCTGATCACCATCGATCCTGCCGATGCCAAGGATCATGACGACGCGGTCCACGCCGAACCGGACGCCGGTGATGGTAATCCCGGAGGCTGCATCGTCACCGTCGCGATCGCCGACGTGGCCGCTTATGTGCGGCCCGGCTCCGCGCTCGACCGGGAAGCGCTGAAGCGAGGAAACTCCGTCTACTTCCCGGATCGCGTGGTGCCGATGCTGCCGGAGCGCATTTCCAATGATCTTTGCTCGTTGAAGGAGAATGTCGACCGCGCCGCGCTGGCCGTGCGGATGACATTTTCGGCCCAGGGAAGGATGATCCGCCACAGCTTCCATCGCATCATGATGCGTTCGGCCGCACGGCTCGCCTATCCGCAGGCGCAGGCGGCGATCGACGGCAGGCCGGACGAGGCGACCGCGCCAATCCTCGACGATGTGCTAAAGCCGCTTTGGGCCGCCTACGAGGTCCTGAAGCGCGGCCGCAATGCCCGCGAGCCGCTGGAACTCGACTTGCCGGAACGCAAAATCCTTCTCAAGCAGGATGGGACTGTGGATCGGGTGGTCGTGCCTGAGCGTCTCGACGCCCATAAGCTGATCGAGGAGTTCATGATCCAGGCCAATGTCGCGGCCGCGGAGACCCTGGAAGCCAAGCGGCAGAAGCTGGTTTACCGCATCCACGATGGCCCTTCGCTGGCCAAGCAGGAATCGCTGCGCGAATTTCTGGCCACGCTGGGACTTTCGCTGGCGCGCGGTGCGCAAATGCGGCCGAGTCAATTCAATGCAATCCTGTTCCGCGTGAAAGACAGCGATCATGAAGCGCTGGTCAATGAAGTGGTGCTCCGCTCGCAAAGCCAGGCAGAGTACTCGCCGGACAATATCGGTCATTTCGGCCTGAACCTGCGCCGGTATGCGCATTTCACTTCGCCGATCCGGCGTTATTCAGATCTGATCGTGCATCGCGCCTTGATTTCGGCGCTGGGTCTTGGCGCGGACGGGCTGACACGAAACGATGAGGAACGGCTGGAGGAAATCTCCGCTCTGATCTCTGCGTCCGAACGTCGCGCCATGGCGGCCGAACGCGATACCGTGGACAGGCTCATTGCCGCCTATCTCTCTGAACGCGTTGACGAAACATTCGATGCGCGCATTTCCGGGGTCACGAAAGCCGGACTATTTGTCCAGTTGCCCCAATACGGCGCGGACGGTTTCATACCCGTGTCATCCTTGGATGGCGATTACTATATCTACGACGAATCCGCCCGCGCACTTTTCGGGGAACGTACCGGCAAAGGCTATCGGCTTGCAGATCGCGTCGAAGTTCGTCTCGTCGAGGTCGCACCGATGGCCGGAGCCATGCGTTTCGAAATGCTGACCGATCCGCGTCCCCTGTCGGGATCCAAACGGTCATTTCACAAAGCGAAAAGCCAAAGGGCTCGCGCGTCGCAACCGCGCCAGCGTTCCCACAGCAGGAGACGATAATGGAAGAACAGGTTTTCGGTGGGCAGCATCAATCCGGACGACAGGCGCGCCCGGTGATGAGCGCTATGACACGCGGCCTGCGCGGCCGGTGCCCGCATTGCGGCGAAGGCAGGCTCTTTGCCTCGTTCCTGAAAACTGTCGACCGCTGCGAATGCTGCGAAGCGGAAATGCACCACCATCGCGCCGATGATCTGCCAGCCTATCTGGTCGTGGTGATCGTCGGCCATATTGTCGTAGGTGCGTTCATGGGTGTGGAAGCGACAAGCACGCTGTCCACTTGGCAGCATCTCGCGATCTGGGTGCCACTCACCGTAGGCTCCGCGCTCGCGCTGTTGCGCCCCATCAAGGGAGCCGTCGTCGGACTGCAATGGGCGCTTTACATGCATGGTTTCGGCGGCGAAGCCGATCTCGTCGAAGCGCATCCGGAAATCTAGGGCGAACCCAGAAGTGGACGCCATGCTCTTCCGAACGTGCGACAATACCTTTAACCGAGTTGCTACCATGTCATTCCATTCGGCTCGCCCATGAGAAGGACCGTTGTGGAGGGCATGACGAAGGCGCAGGTCGACACGGCGGAATCAAAGGATTTTGCGCGTGGCGGCAAACCTATGCGCCCGCGCGATGCCGCGACCCTCATCCTGCTGGACCGGTGTGGCGACGATGTTCAGGTGCTCATGGGACGCCGCCACGCCAGACATGCGTTCATGCCCGGAAAGTTCGTGTTTCCGGGCGGCCGTACCGACCCGGCCGACAGCCGGATACCGGTGGTGGAGGATTTGCATCCCGAGGAACAAGCCAAGCTGACTATCACCGGCGCCAGGGCGACGCAGGCTCGGGCGCGTGCCATTGCCTTGTCGGCTGTTCGAGAAACCTACGAGGAGGCCGGCCTGCTCATCGGCCGCAAACAACCCTTCTCGACTGGAAAGGCCGATTGGCAGGGCTTTGTCGAACACGGCGTCCATCCGTCGCTCGAATCAATGCGCTTCATTGCGCGGGCAATCACGCCGCCAGGACGCGTGCGCCGCTTTGACACGCGCTTTCTCGCCACATGGAGGAGCAGTGTCGCCGTTGCGCTTGAAGCCGGCGGCCCGACCAACGAACTTGAGGAACTCATCTGGCTGCCGATCGGCACGGCCAAGGATTCCGACATACCAGCAATTACCAGGACGGTACTCGAGGAACTCGAAAAGCGGCTGGAGCGCGACCCATTGCTGCGGCCTGGCGGAGACGTTCCATTCTACCGAATGATCCGCAACCGTTTCGTCCGCGACCTTCTCTAAGAGCATTGGACCGAAAAGTGCGAAGCGGTTTTCGGATGACCCCGATGCGCAAGAAAAGGCTTGGAGAAGTCGCCCGATTCCGGATTCGGGCGACCTTCTCCAAGAGCATTCCATGAGCGGCAGTCTTGCACCCGACGGCGTTGCGCCGGATGAGATGCGCTGGCTTTCCATCGCGGCGGCTATTGCTTCGATCAGTGTGGTCGGCATCGCCATAGGGCTCGGCGTGCCGCTTCTCAGCGTCATATTGGAGAACCGCGGCCATTCCGCCTCCATGATCGGCCTGAACACCGCCGTTGCTGGCCTCGCCTCGATCGCGGCAGCTCCACTAGCGACGCCGCTCGCATTGCGGCTGGGTGTGGTCAGGACGATGCTTCTGATGATCGTTAGCGGCGCTCTGGCCTTTGTCGGCTTCTATTTCGCGCCCTCTTTCTGGATGTGGTTTCCCCTGCGGGTCGTGCTCCATGCGGCGCTCACCGTTCTGTTCATCCTTTCAGAGTTCTGGATCAGCGCATCGGCCCCGCCGCACAGGCGCGGCTTTGTACTCGGCATCTATGCGACGGTGCTCTCGCTCGGCTTCGCCTTCGGGCCGTGGCTCTTCGCGCAGATGGGCAGCGCCGGGTTTCTTCCCTTCGGCGTTACCTTCGTTTTGGTGATCTTGGCAGCCTTTCCGGTGCTCGCTGCCTGGAAAGAGAGCCCGGCAATCCATGAGGAAGAGGGAGAGGCCAGCAGTTTCCTGAGCTATATCTGGTTGGTGCCGACGGCAACCGCGGCCGTTCTCGTGTTCGGCGCCGTCGAGACGGGAGGGTTTGCGCTCTTTCCCGTCTACGGCAACCGGATCGGTTACAGCGAGGCAGACGCCGCCCTCCTCCTGACCATGATCGGTCTCGGCAATGTCATTCTGCAAATCCCGCTCGGCATCATCAGCGACAGAATCCGCGACAGAAGGGTGCTGCTGGCGGCCTGTTCCTTCGTAGGCCTGCTCGGCATGATCGCCCTGCCGTTCCTGGCGGACAACTGGGCGCTGACCGCCGCCATGCTGTTCGTCTGGGGCGGCGTCGTGGCGGGCCTCTACACGATCGGCCTTGCGCATCTTGGGTCGCGATTGACCGGCCGGGAGCTCGCCTCGGCCAACGCCGCCTTCGTTTTCTGCTATGGCTTCGGCATGCTGCTCGGACCGCAGGCAATCGGCTTCGGTATGGACCTCTTCGGCCCGCCCGGCTTCGGGTATGCGCTCGCGCTTTTCTTCGTCGCCTATCTCGCGCTGGTGATACGCCGGATGGCAGCGGAGCGGTCGCGGGCTTGACTTTCCGCGCGCGATCTTTATGTGTCGCGCCAAGTTTTCCGCGCCCGGGCCGTAACCCGTGATCGAGCGGGTCGAAATCCAGCGAACATAACGGACGAAGACAATGGCCAAAGCCGCAAACATCAAGATCAAGCTTCTGTCGACTGCCGACACCGGCTTTTTCTACGTGACCAGCAAGAACAGCCGCACGAAAACAGAGAAGCTCTCATTCCGCAAGTATGACCCCGTTGCCAAGAAGCACGTCGAGTTCAAGGAAACCAAGATCAAGTAAGATCCGCTTCGATTGAGGATTTCAGACGCCGCCTTTCGAGGCGGCGTTTTGTTTTTGATATGGGCCGGTCCGCCTCAGCGCCGCGCGGCGTGCTTTGAAAGCGATTCCGATTTCGCCTTACAACGGTAGCGCGGAATTCTCATCCTCTTGGTGAGAAGGAATTTGGGGGCCGGTCGGTTCTGGCAGCGGTACGAGGAGGCCACTTGCGCCAGCGCCGGCCGGCCGACCCCACGGACCCAGGAGATGCGGCGGACCTGAGCATCATGGGGTATGATAGAGGGGCGCCCAAGTTCACTATGCGCGCCTGTCCCAATTCGTCCCCGTGACACTTGCGCAAGAATATTCGAAAATCAACAGTTACTTAATTAGTGCTCTCAAATCATTGGATTACGGTAAATTTCCGCGGGACGGTCCCCGGACCACACGCCGCGCCACGATCAGCGACGACCGTAGCGGTACGATCAGGCGTCGCCGAGGTACGATTTGATCGTTTCAATGAAGCGGGAAACGGAAATCGGCTTGGAAATGTAGGCTTCGCAACCGCCCTGCCGAATGCGCTCCTCGTCACCCTTCATGGCGAAGGCGGTTACCGCGATCACGGGGATGACGTGAAGATCATCATCTTCCTTCAGCCATTTCGTCACCTCCAGGCCAGACACTTCCGGCAACTGGATATCCATGAGAATAAGATCGGGGCGGTGCGTCCGCGCGAGATCTAGCGCCTCCAGCCCACTCCGGGTCCTTACGGTTTCGTATCCGCTCGCTTCGATTAGGTCGCGAAAGAGCTTCATATTGAGCTCATTGTCTTCGACGATCATAACTTTCTTCGGCATCATGAAATGTCCTGCCTCAGTATGGCGCTTGAATGGTAGCGCCATACGCGCCGGCCCCAAAGCGCGAATCCCGCCATAAGCGATAAGGATAGATGATTGACGAAACGAAAATCGAGTCCCGCATTTCGTAGGCTATATCCTCGTTCGGCGCGACATTTGACTTGTCGCATGGCGGCCTGAGTAATAGTCCAGGTCCGGTTGACGCCATTCGCCAGAAAAACCGCCGATGAGAAATGAAGCCATGGGACGCGAGGACGCGGAAGCAGTCGCTATAGGGGCGCTGACGTTTATTGCATCGGATGTGGAATTGCTGCCGCGCTTCCTCGCGATCACAGGCATCGAGGCATCGTCGATCCGTCGCGCAGCCGGCGAACCCGGATTCCTTGCAGGCGTGCTGCAGTTCATTCTGGCCCACGAGCCGACGCTCCTTAAGTTCGCCGAGGCGTCGGGCGTCTCTCCGGGCGCCGTTGCCCAGGCGCAACGCGCTCTGCCGCAAGGTGACGACGGCTACGAGACGTCGACATAACCAGTAGAACAGTGGCGTCGTGAGCGACGATCCGGAAACAGCGCGCCAGATCGCCGAGCTTTCGCGCGATTCTCGGCCGCTTCTAGTGCTCGGCGTGGATGAGGTGTTGCTCGAGTTCGTGCGGCCCTTCACCGGCTTTCTCAACGCCAGAAGGCTCGACCTCAAGACCACCTCCTTCCGCCTGCACGGCAATGTCGTCGAGATGAAGACCGGAACAACACTTGCGAATGAACGCGTGATGGAGCTTCTCGGCGAATTCTTCGATGTCCAGGCTGACTGGCAAACCGCCGCCGATCGCGCCGCTTCGGCGATCGCCGGCCTTGCAGATAAGGTCGAGATCGTACTTCTCACAGCTATGCCGCATCGTCATCGTGACAGGCGCCGCGCGCATCTCGACGCGCTCGGTTTTCCATACCCGCTGGTGGCCACCGAGAAGGCGGCCCGAAACCTAGCCGCCGTGGATGGCAGATGCCGCCACGGCGGTTTTGTTTTGGCCGAGTATCATCAGTCCTGCGATCGATCCGGATGTCGTAATAAGACAAATCAGAAAAGCCGCAAATACATGATGAGCGACAAACGTGATCCGTTGACAACCAACCCCTTTTTGTGATGACGGTTTGCTGATAGCGACATTCCGTCAGCGACATTGCAACGACGCGAGGTTTCCTTGAACGCCATCCGGCATCCGATCAAGCGATCGCTGGTTTTCTTCCTCGTTCCGGATTTTACCATGGTCGCTTTCGCGACGGCGTTGGATCCGCTGCGTCTGGCAAACAGGATGCTCGGCTACGAAGCCTATAAATGGCGGCTCGCCAGTCTCGACGGAAAGCCCGTACAGGCGTCCAACGGCGTCGAATGCGCGGTGGACACGTCCCTCGAGGAAGAACGCAAGAAGATGTCCGGGCAGGAGCGCCCGTCCATGGTCATCGTCTGCAGCGGCATCAATGTCGAGACATACCATAACAAGTCGGCCTTCGCCTGGCTTCGCGAGGAATACAATCGCGGCGTGGCTATCGGAGGTCTCTGCACCGGGGCTTACGTGCTCGCTTTGGCCGGGCTGCTTTCCAACAAGCGCTGCGCGATCCATTGGGAAAATCTGCCGGGCTTTTCCGAGGCCTTCCCGAAGGCCAATGTGTTCGCCGATCTCTTCGAAGTGGATCAGAACATCTATACCTGCGCAGGTGGCACCGCCGCACTCGACATGATGCTCAAGCTCATCGGCGACGATTTCGACGAGAACCTTGTCAATCGGGTCTGCGAGCAGGTCCTGACCGACCGGGTAAGGAGCCCGACGGACCGCCAGCGCCTGCCGCTCAGGGCAAGGCTCGGCGTTCAGAACGCGAAGGTGCTGACCATTATCGAACTGATGGAAGCCAACCTTTCCGAACCGTTGTCGCTTATAGAGATCGCGGATGAAGTGGATTTGTCACGCCGGCAGATCGAGCGGTTGTTTCGCACCGAAATGGGCCGGTCCCCTGCCCGCTATTATCTGGAAATCCGGCTTGACCGCGCCCGGCATCTGTTGATCCAGTCGTCTATGCCGGTGGTCGAAGTGGCTGTGGCCTGCGGCTTTGTCTCGGCCTCGCACTTCTCCAAATGCTACCGTGAGCTTTACGCGCGCTCGCCGCAGCAGGAGCGCGTCGACCGCAAGCAGCTTCTGGCTGCTTAGAGCATTGGACCCGAAAGTGGGACCGGTTTCGGGAAAATCCGATGCTAAAACAAAGAGATAGAGCGGCTGGAGCCGGTTCCATCGACGAGTCCGCCGCTCTATGTCCCTCGAAGACGGTGCGCCGGACTAGCGGTTGTCCCACATCCACGACCGATCCTGCCAAAGCTTTTCGCCGATCAGGCAATCATAGGACTGGTCGGCGGCCCGTGCCTTAATAATCGGCGGGTTGACTGCTTCCTCAAGCGCCCACAGCGGCGATGATGGGCGAGCCAGTTCGAGCACAAGCTTTCGGCGGATCGCTTCGGGAAATTGCGACCAGTCGTTCATCGGCACCATGAAGGCGCCCGGTCCACCGATCACGCAATCGGTATAGTATTTGTCGAGATCATCCACGTCATAGGCGCTCGACAGACCGCCATTGGTCATAAGGGGCAGTCCGTTGATCGTGATGCCCTGTGCGACGACGGTGTCACGAATGAAATCGACCGGCGGACCCTGATTGTTCGGCCCATCGCCGGAAATGTCGATCACTCTCTTCAAGCTCTGGAATTGGCTTTCGGCAAAGAGATCGGCGCCAAATTCCAGCGCGCTGGAGATTGAAGTCCGCCGAGCACTGTTCGGCGGCTGGGCGGAAAGCTGCCGCGCAACCCGTTCGGCGTCGTCGGGGGAAGCGATCGTCGTCCAGGGGACGATGACATGATGCGACGTGACGCCGGCCCACTCGAAATAGGTGACCGCGATCCGCCCATGGGCGCCTTCGGCGATGGCTTGAAGAACACGTTCATGCGTCAGCGCTGCCGCATAACCGCGGCGTTGGATCTCTAACTCGTCCGGCGACATGGAAAGCGAGACATCGACGGCGAGCACGAGTTCGATATCGACCGGCTCGGCGGCCTCCGCTGAGGGCGCAAAGAGAGGGAGCAGCCCGACGGCGGCACAGCGCAGCAGTCCCCGCCATGAGCAAACCGGGTAAGCCATGCCAAAAGGGTAAGCGAAAAAGGGGCGGCGAAAAAGGGACAGGCCCGGGAACGCCGGGACTGTGCCTTCACATTTTTGCGAAGCTGCGCCCGACGATCCGGGGTTTACGCCCGCAACGCGTTGTTTTCCGGATCGAATGGGCTTTCACCAATAATGGTCGCCTTATGGAGCTTGCCGAGTATCTTGATCTCCAGCTCGGTGCCTTCGGCCGCATGCTCCGGCCTGACCATGGCGAGAGCGATCGATTTGCCGATGCGGAAGCCGAAGCCGCCATGGGTGGCGCGGCCAACCAGATTGCCGTTCCTGTAGATCGCCTCAGAGCCCCGCGCGTCGGCATCAGTGACCCCATGTACCTCCATGGTCGCAAAGGCCCATTTCGGACCGTTTTCGCGCAGCCGGACCAGCGCTTCACGACCGATGAACTCGCCTTTGTTCGGATGAACGAAGCGATCCAGTCCACTTTCCCACGCCGAATATTCGATCGAAAGCTCGCGTGGGATCAGCCGGTAGCTCTTCTCGATCGCCATGGCGGTCATCGCGCGGATGCCGAACGGCTTGATCCCGAACTCAGCGCCAGCTTCCATCAGCCAGTCGAATATATAGTTCTGCTGCTCGATCGGGTGATGGAACTCCCAGCCAAGCTCGCCAACGAAGTTGACGCGAAGCGCATGGGCGGTTGCCGTTCCGACGGAAATCTCCTTGCCGGAGAGCCACGGAAAGCTTGCATTGTCGAGAGGCGTGCGGGTGAGCTTTTGCAACACGTTGCGGCTGTTCGGCCCGGCCAGCACCAGCACGCCATGCGACTGAGTGATGGCGTTGAACGTGACACTGCCATCCCTCGGCAGCAGCCTGCGCATCATGTCGTGGTCAAGCGCTTCATAAGCGCCGGCCGAGACCAGATAAAAGCGTCCCGGGCTGCTCTCGTAGACGGTGAACTCGGAGCGGACGCCGCCTTCCTTAGTGAGCAGGTGGCAGAGCGCGATGCGGCCCTGCTTCTTCGGGATGCGGTTGGCCAGCACCGATTCCAGCCACGCGCGCGCACCTGGGCCGAACACTCGCGCCTTGGCGAAGGCCGACATGTCCTGCAGCCCGACATTGCTCGTGACGTTCCGAACCTCGTTGCCGACATGCTCGAAATAATTGGAGCGCCGGAACGACCATTTCTCGACGATGCGCCCGTCTTCAAGCGCAGGCGCATGGTTGTGGTTGGTGATGACGTCCACACCGACGCCGAGCTGTGACGTCGGCACCTCGTATCCCTTCGGCGCGAACCAGTTCGGCCGCTCCCAGCCGTAGACCGAGCCGAACACCGCGCCGAGATCCTTCATGCGGCTGTAGCAAGGCGTGGTCTTCAGGGGCCTCGCGGCTGCGCGCTCCTCGTCGGGGTAGTGCATGGTGAACACGTTCGCATAGGCCTCCTCGTTCTTTTCCTTGAGGTAGCCTTCGGTGGCATAAGGACCGAAGCGGCGGGGATCGACGCCCATCATGTCGATGGTCGGCTCGCCGTCCACGATCCATTCGGCAATCTGCCAGCCGGCGCCGCCAGCCGCGGTCACGCCGAAGGAATGGCCCTCGTTTAGCCAGAAGTTTTTCAAGCCCGGCGCCGGGCCGATGATCGGCGAGCCGTCAGGCGTGTAGGCGATGGCGCCATTGTAGACCTTCTTGATGCCGACCTCGCCAAAGGCCGGGACCCGCGCGATGGCTGTCTCGATATGCGGCATCAACCGCTCCAGATCTTCCTGGAAAAGCTCGTATTCGGATTGGTCCGACGGACCGTCGACGTAGCAGACCGGCGCGCCTTTCTCATAAGGACCCAGCAGCAGGCCGCCGTTTTCCTCGCGCATGTACCAGGAGGAATCGCTTTCGCGCAGCACGCCCATTTCCGGCAGGCCCTGCTTCTTCCGCTCGACAATCGCAGGGTGCGGCTCAGTGACAATGTACTGATGCTCGACGGGGATAACCGGCACGTTCAGGCCAACCATCGCGCCCGTCTTGCGGGCAAAATTGCCGGTACACGACACAACGTGGTCGGCAACGATGTCGCCCTTGTCGGTTTTGACCAGCCACTTGCCGTCTGAGGTCTGCTCGATCGCAGTGACAGTCGTGTTGCGGTAAATGGTGGCGCCACGGTCGCGCGCGCCCTTGGCGAGCGCCTGCGTCAGGTCGGCCGGCTGGATGTAGCCGTCGTCCGGGTGCTGGATGGCGCCGAGGATGCCGTCGGTTTCGCAGAGCGGCCATATTTCCTTGACCTGCTCGGGAGTCAGTATCTTCACCGGCACGTCGAGCGTCTCGGCAATGCCTGCGTAGTACATGAATTCGTCCCAGCGATCCTTTGTGCGCGCAAGGCGAATGTTCGAGCAGTTGGTGAAACCGACATTCATGCCGGTCTCCTTCTGCAGCTCCTGGTAGAATCTGACCGAATATTTGTGGATCTGTCCGACTGAATAGCTCATGTTGAAGAGCGGCAGCAGGCCGGCTGCATGCCAGGTCGAACCTGAAGTCAGTTCCTTGCGTTCGATCAGGACCGCGTCAGTCCATCCTTTCCTGGCCAAATGATAGAGCGTCGAGACGCCCACCACCCCGCCGCCGATAACGACCGCACGCGCTTGGCTCTTCATGTCGGAACTCCCCGAAAAACGATGACGGCGTCAGGAAGACCTGCGCTTCGCGTCCACTAATCTTCGCGGACATTATTCCGGGCGGCAAGCAGGCCCGCGTCCTGTTTGCGACATTGCGAAAACGGCTCGCGACCTTGCCTTGATCGATGATGCCGTCGCCAGCTTCCGGCGGCATCGAGCAGCTCACAAAAATCAGTGGCCGCCGCAGCAAAAAGCCGGGCAAGTCGCCCGGCTTTGCCTTTTTGTAAGTGGTGACTTACTTTATCTTGGCGACGCCGCCGGAAATTTCGATTGTCTCAGAGCCCGTCAACGCCTCGCGGTCACCGTTGGGCATGGTCACGAAGCAGCCGGCCGAACAGAACTCCACCGTCTCGCCCGCAGCGAGTGCGAGTTCAGTCTTGCTGCCGGCCTCGGTCACAATAAGCGTGCGCGGCTCAGCATCCTTGTTGACGGCGCTCGCGGCCATCCCCGCCCCGCTCATGGCGAGAAACGCGGCAATCGCGACACAGACCTTCTTCATTTTCGATATCGGTGCTTCCACCGCTCCTGTTGCCTGGAGAAACGTCCTGTTTCTCTGCAGCAACTTATAGGACGTTGAAACTGAACGCCAACTGAACGCCGCGCTTAGCTTCCGAAGTAGGGCCCAGCTACCCGATTGAACCGCGGGCTGCTTGAAGCAAGCTCGCCGCCCCGATGGCGATGCAACGTTGGTCGGTTCCAATCGCGAGGAACCGGTAGCCCATCGATACAAACCGACCGGTCAAAGCAGGATCGGGAACGAAGATTGCCGCCAGTTTGTCCGCCTGGCGCGCCCGCGCGGCGATGGCGGCAACGGTCTCCATCATGTCTTCCAAGGTGGCATTGACCGTTGCCCCATTAGTCCATGCAATCGAAAAATCGGCGGGACCGAGGAAAACGCCGTCGATCCCGGCTGTGTCGAGGATCCCGTCCAAGGCCTCAAGTGCTGCGCGCGTCTCGATCATCGCAAACGACAGCGTGCGACCGTTCGATTCGCGCAGAAAGGCGTTGAGGTCCTGCAGTCCAGAGCGCGGCAGCGCGAAAGTCGGGCCCCACGAACGTTCCCCGACCGGCGGATACTTCATGGACGCCGCAAAGCCGCGTGCGTCCTCGACGGAATTGACCATCGGCGCAATCACCGCTTCCGCGCCGAAATCGAGCGCGCGGCTCGCCATGTCGAATCGGCCGACGGGAATACGCACCACAGCGTGTTTCTTCGCGTTGAGTAACGGCACTATCCCGCGCAGCACACCGCTTTCGTGATGGCCTCCATGCTGCATGTCCAGCGTGACGGCATCGAACCCCTGGTTGGCGACGATTTCGACCGTTAGCGCGTCGGGAATGCCTGACCACGCGGTAAAAAGCGTTTCACCAGAACGAAGGCGTGCGGCGAGCGACATGGACATCCCCACTTTGACGTCCGGGCATTCAAACAGAAGCGTCCTTGCGCCGCAAAGAAAAACCGCCCGGGGTTCGGGCGGTTTTGCAGGCTTCGATTATGCCAGAGCGATCAGGAGTTCCTGACCTGCTCGATCGCCTGAGCGAGAAGTTCGTCCATTGTCCGGCGAATCTGGTGGTCCGACTGGTCGACGCCAGCGGCGTCAAAGTCCTGCCGCACCTTGCGGAAAACGTCATGATCGCCGGCTTCCTCGATATCGGATATGACCACTTCCTTCGCGTAGGCTTCCGCATCCGCGCCGGACTTACCAAGTTTTTCGGCGGCCCAAAGGCCAAGCAATCTGTTGCGCCGCGCGACCGCTTTGAACTTGAGTTCTTCATCGAAGGCGAATTTGCGTTCAAAACCTTCTTCGCGATCTTTCAGGGTACTCATGGCAATCCTCCGATGGCCGCCGACTCTTCGGCGTCAATATGGGTTCTCTTTGCACAAATCAAAAGGGCGGCGATCGGTCAATATCTGGTGCAGGCCGAAACCGGTTGATTGGTAGAATTGCCGATTGAGCAATCGTTGCGATTGCGGTAGAGACCGCGCGTGAGAACCACCGCTGTCCGCATTGCCCTGCCGCGCAAGAAAAGGGATCGGTTGCTTGCCGTTTGCCCTTGAACCCAGAGAAAACAATCTATGAACCGTCGCCGCCGAATTTACGAAGGCAAGGCCAAGATCCTCTATGAAGGTCCGGAGCCTGGTACGCTCATCCAGTTTTTCAAGGACGACGCCACGGCATTCAACAAGAAGAAACACGAGATCGTGGACGGCAAGGGCGTGCTCAACAACCGCATTTCCGAGCACATCTTCACGCATCTGAACCGGATGGGCATCCCGACTCACTTCATCCGGAGGCTCAACATGCGCGAGCAGTTGATCAAGGAAGTCGAGATCATCCCGCTCGAAGTTGTCGTGCGCAACATTGCGGCCGGCTCGCTCGCCAAGCGGCTTGGGATCGAGGAAGGCACAGTGCTGCCCCGCTCTATCATCGAGTTCTACTACAAGGCGGACGCGCTCGACGATCCGATGGTTTCGGAAGAACATATTACGGCTTTCGGCTGGGCGAGCCCACAAGAGATCGATGACGTCATGGCGCTGGCCATCCGCGTCAACGACTTCCTGTCCGGGCTTTTCCTCGGCGTCGGCATCCAACTCGTCGACTTCAAGATTGAATGCGGCCGGCTCTACGAAGGCGACATGATGCGCATTGTCGTCGCAGACGAAATTTCTCCTAACTCCTGCCGCCTCTGGGATGTCGCGACGCAGGACAAGCTGGACAAGGACCGATTCCGTCGCGATATGGGCGGCCTTGTGGAGGCATATCAGGAAGTCGCGCGCCGGCTGGGCATCATGAACGAAAACGAGCCGCCGCGGCCATCCGGCCCTGTGCTCGTTTCGAACAATGGCAAGGGCCGGCCGCACTGATTCCCTAGAGCACGATGATCCCTTTGGAGTCGTCACCGTGCTCTAACCCTTTGATTTTCGCATGATCTTTCCGAAAGCCGCACTGCACTTTTCGGGATCATGCTTGATACTTGCGACAGGAGGTGCTTGCTTGATCAAGGCTCGCGTCACAGTCACGCTGAAAAACGGCGTTCTCGACCCCCAGGGCAAAGCGATCGGGCACGCGCTCGAAAGCCTGGGATTTGGCGGCGTCGGTCAGGTCCGCCAGGGCAAGGTGTTCGATGTCGAGCTCGCTACGTCGGACCGCGCCCAGGCCGAGGCTGATCTGAAAGCGATGTGCGACAAATTGCTGGCGAACACGGTGATCGAGAATTACACCGTCGCCCTGATCTGAGGTTGCACGGAACATGAAATCAGCCGTCGTTCTCCTTCCCGGCCTCAACCGCGACCGTGATATGATCGCGGCGCTCACGAAGATTTCCGGCACTCCGCCGGTTACCGTCTGGCAGACGGACACCGAAATTCCCGATGTCGATCTCATCGTTATTCCGGGCGGCTTTTCCTACGGCGACTATCTGCGCTGTGGCGCGATTGCAGCGCGTATGCCCGTGATGAAGGCGATCGCCGAAAAGGCCGCCACGGGCGTTCAGGTGATGGGCGTCTGCAACGGCTTCCAGATCCTCGTCGAAGCAGGGCTGCTGCCGGGCGCCCTGATGCGAAACGACCACCTGAAATTTGTCTGCCGGGAAGTGAAGCTCCGGGTCGAGAACGCCAACACAGCTTTCACGCGCAATTATGCGCTGGGGCAGATCATCCGCTCTCCGGTTGCCCATCATGACGGCAACTATTTCGCGGATTCACAAACGCTCGCACGGCTCGAAGGCAATGGCCAGGTCGTATTCCGTTATGCAGTAGGCACCAATCCGAACGGCGCCGTCAATGACATTGCCGGGATCATCAATGAACGCGGCAATGTGCTCGGCCTGATGCCGCATCCGGAAAATCTGATTGAGCCGGCGCATGGCGGGACAGACGGCCGCGCGCTCTTCGAAAGCGCGCTGGGTATCGCCGCTTGACCGGAAATCCCGATCATTGACGTTTCTCCCAAATTTATGCGGTCTCACTTCATGATGGCTAACACACGGCCCGCCTCTGACGAGAGCCGCAACTATCGCCGGGCGATGCTCGTCGCAGCCGTGATCGTGTCGCTTTCGGCCTGCCAGTCCGGATCTCAAGACACGACACCACACTCTGGCAAGAGCGCGGCCCTGTTGACAATGGAGCATGTTGCGATTGCGGCCCACAAATGCTGGTTCGCCAGCAAGGACCCGGCCTTCAAGCCCTATCGGATGGCCAATGAGCTGAATTCCTTCAGCGGCCAGCCGCGCTTCCTTCTGGTGCCTGCGAAGAACTATGAAGCGAGACCGCTGCTGGTCGTGCAGACGGAAGGCGCCTCGCGCAAGGTTGAAACGTTTGGACCGTTGCTGGGCGAAGCGCTCGGTCCGCGTATTTCCGCCGACATTGCCCGCTGGGCCTCCGAGGACAGCGCATGTGGAGGCTCAGCCTGACGAAGGAAGCGCGAAAGGCGGGTTTCGGAGATAGTTCCACCATAGCGAGCCTGCCATTCGGCAACGAACTATTCTTTCTGCGCGGATTTGCAGTCTTGGCGGATCAGGCAATTTCGCGCATGAGAGCCCCGGATAAGGGAAGTTGAACGATGACAATCCCCGACGATGTGAAGATCACCGACGAACTGGTCGCTGCGCACGGTCTGAAGCCGGACGAATACCAGCGCATCCTCGATCTGATCGGCCGCGAGCCGACATTCACGGAACTCGGCATCTTCTCGGCGATGTGGAACGAGCATTGCTCGTATAAGTCCTCGAAAAAGTGGCTGCGGACCCTACCCACGACCGGACCACAGGTAATCCAGGGGCCGGGCGAAAATGCCGGCGTTGTCGATATCGGCGATGGCGATTGCGTCGTCTTCAAGATGGAAAGCCACAACCATCCCTCCTACATCGAACCGTATCAGGGTGCTGCGACCGGCGTCGGAGGCATCCTGCGCGATGTCTTCACCATGGGTGCGCGGCCGATCGCGGCCATGAACGCGCTGCGCTTCGGCGCGCCGGATCATCCCAAGACCCGGCACCTTGTCGCCGGCGTCGTCTCGGGCGTCGGCGGTTATGGCAATTCGTTTGGCGTGCCGACTGTTGGCGGCGAGGTGAATTTCGACGCGCGCTATAACGGCAACTGCCTGGTCAATGCGTTCGCCGCCGGTCTCGCCAAGACCGATGCGATTTTCTACTCCAAGGCCGAGGGCGTAGGCCTGCCCGTCGTCTATCTGGGCGCCAAAACCGGCCGCGATGGCGTAGGCGGCGCGACCATGGCGTCGGCCGAGTTTGACGACAAGATCGAGGAAAAGCGCCCGACAGTCCAGGTTGGTGACCCGTTCACCGAAAAATGCCTGCTCGAGGCCTGCCTCGAGCTGATGGCTTCGGGAGCCGTCATCGCCATTCAGGATATGGGTGCGGCCGGCCTCACCTGCTCGGCCGTCGAAATGGGAGCGAAGGGCGACCTTGGCATCGAACTCGATCTCGACAAGGTGCCCGTCCGTGAAGAGCGCATGTCAGCCTATGAGATGATGCTCTCCGAAAGCCAGGAGCGAATGCTCATGGTGCTGCGCCCGGAAAAGGAAGAGCAAGCCGAGGCGATCTTCCGCAAATGGGGGCTCGATTTCGCCATTGTAGGCCGCACCACAGACGATCTGCGCTTCCGTATTCTCCATCTCGGCAAGGAAGTCGCCAATCTTCCGATCAAGGATCTCGGCGACAAGGCCCCGGAATATGACCGGCCCTGGGTCGAGCCGGCAAAACCCGCGCCGCTTGCTGCAACAGATGTTCCGCAGGCGGATGTCGCCGATGCTCTTCTTAAGATGCTCGGCGGCCCCGACCTCTCCAGCCGCCGCTGGGTATGGCAGCAGTACGACACGCTGATTCAGGGCAATTCGCTGCAAATACCGGGCGGCGACGCCGGCGTCGTGCGTGTTGAGGGTCACCCCGCCAAGGCCCTCGCCTTCTCCTCCGACGTCACACCACGCTACTGCGAGGCCGACCCCTATGAGGGCGGCAAGCAGGCCGTTGCCGAGTGCTGGCGCAACCTGACCGCGACCGGCGCGGAACCGCTTGCCGCCACCGACAACCTCAACTTCGGCAATCCGGAACGGCAGGAAATCATGGGCCAGTTTGCCAAGGCAGTCACCGGCATCGGCGACGCCTGCCGGGCGCTCGGCTTCCCGATAGTCTCGGGCAATGTCTCTCTCTACAATGAAACCAATGGCCAGGGCATATTGCCCACGCCGACAATCGGCGGCGTCGGTCTGATCCGCGACTGGTCCAAAATGGCGCGGATTGGCTTTGCCGCTCATGGCGAGCTCATTCTTTTGTTTGGTGCGCCGCACTGGTGGGGCACGCATCTCGGCCAATCGATCTACATGCGCGACATGCACGGCCGCACGGATGGCACGCCGCCGCCGGTCGATTTGGCGCACGAGAAAAGAGTGGGCGACTTCGTTCGCGGCTTGATTGGCGAAGGCATCGCGACTGCGGTTCACGACGTGTCCGATGGCGGCCTAGCTGTTGCTTTGGCGGAAATGGCCATGGCTTCCGGAATTGGCGCGACTGTCAACCAACTGGAAGGTGGCGACCCGATCCCTCAGTTCTTCGGTGAGGACCAGGGCCGCTATGTCGTAACGATCAAGGAATTTCCCGAAGTTGAAGACCTCACCCGCTTCATGGCGCGCATCGCCGAAGCCGGCAGTTTTGCTCCGTGGATCGGCACAACCGGCGGCAGCGAATTGAAACTGGGCAATGCGCGTGCAATAGCTGTTTCGGAATTGAGGGCCGCTCACGAATCCTGGTTCCCTCGCTTCATGGGAACGTGACGGAGTATTTCTCAATGGCCATGGATGCACATGAAATCGAACGATTGATCAAGGAAGGCATCCCGGACGCAAAGGTCACGATACGCGATCTTGCCGGCGACGGTGATCATTACGCGGCCGAAGTTGTCGCCGAGAGCTTCCGCGGCAAGAGCCGTGTCCAGCAACACCAGATGGTCTATGACGCGCTGAAGGGCAATATGGGCGGTACGCTGCATGCCCTGGCCTTGCAGACCAGCGCACCGGACTGATCAACCGTTGTTGACACTTTGGAAAAGCGCGCCTGTTGCAACCATATAGCAACGAGTGTTAGCACTAGCTCAAGAATTGCCGGCTTTGAGCGGCCAGAATAAGGCACAGGACCCCAATGAGCGGTATCAACGACTACATCGACAGCGAAGTGAAGAGCCAGGACGTCGTTCTCTTCATGAAAGGTACGCCCGGTTTTCCGCAGTGCGGGTTCTCCGGTCAGGTCGTGCAGATCCTCGACTATCTCGGCGTGGACTATAAGGGCGTGAACGTGCTCACCTCCAACGAGCTGCGCCAGGGCATCAAGGACTATTCGAACTGGCCGACGATCCCGCAGCTCTATGTGAAGGGCGAGTTTGTTGGCGGATGCGACATTATCCGCGAAATGTTCCAGGCCGGCGAGCTCCAGTCCTTCCTCGGCGAAAAGGGCGTGGCCGCCAAAGGCGCGGCCTGATAGGCGAACAAAATCAATAAGCTCCGGAACTTTCCGGAACTGTCTGGGTAATGATGCGCCGGTTCGCCGGCGCGTTTTCTTTTTTGCAGTAGCGAGCAGGCCATGGACCAGAAGACCCCTGCCAAGGCAGCGGAAACGCCGCCTCTAACGCTTCCACGCTGGGAATTCATTGCGCTCGCAGCAGCCTTGATGGCGCTCAATGCGCTCGCGATCGACATCATGCTTCCCGGTTTGCAGGAAATCGGCGCCAGCCTTGGCGTCGAGGACGAAAACCATCGTCAGTATGTGATCTCCGCCTACCTATTGGGATTCGGGCTTGCCCAACTTGTCTATGGACCGGTTTCCGATCGTTTCGGCCGCCGCCCGCCTCTTCTGTTTGGCCTCGTTGTCTATGTCGTTGCGGCGCTGGCCGCGGTGTTTGCGCCGAGCTTTGCCATTCTCCTCGCGCTCCGTTTCGTGCAAGGCGCAGGTGCTGCCGCGACGCGGGTCATTGCCGTGTCTGTCATACGCGATACCTTCGGCGGCCGCGCGATGGCGGAGATCATGTCGCTGGTCTTCATGGTTTTCATGATCGCCCCCGTCATCGCGCCCAACCTTGGACAGCTGGTGATGCTGTTTTCCGAATGGCACATGGTGTTCGTGTTGATGGCTGGAATCGGGCTGGCCGTTACCATCTGGACCGCCGTGCGGCTGCCCGAGACACTCCACCCGGACTATCGTCGGCCATTTACCATCCGTTCGATTGCGAGCGGTTTGGGCATCGTACTCTCCAACCGGACGTCGCTTTGCTACACGCTGGCCACCACGATCGTATTCGGGGCGCTGTTCGGATTCATCAACTCGGCGCAACAGGTCTATGTCGGAATTTATGGGCTTGGGGTATGGTTTCCCGTCATCTTCGCGATCGTGGCAGGGATGATGGCAGTGTCATCGTTCGTCAACGCGCAATTGGTAGGCCGGTTCGGCATGCGGCGTCTCTCCCACGGTGCTCTGATCGGATTTTTCATCGTGAACAGCATCATGTTCGGCGTTTCGCTGCTCGGCCCGGTGCCGCTGCCCATTTTCGTCGGGCTCTTTACCGCGGCCATGCTCCAGTTCGGCTGGATCGGCTCCAATTTCAACTCGATTGCAATGGAGCCGCTCGGCCACGTCGCCGGCACTGCCTCATCCGTCATCGGTTTCATCCAGACGATTGGCGGCGCGCTCATCGGGGCGGCCATCGGCCAGGCCTTCGACGGAACGGTCACGCCACTGGCCGCAGGGTTCTGCACGGTGTCAGCACTCGGGCTTGTCATCGTGTTGATCGCCGAGCGTGGAAAACTTTTCCAGGCGTATAGCGAACCGACGCGCTGACGCTATCGGTCCTCTGCTCCATCCGGAGAAGTGGGCAAGCCTCTCAAAAGGTCTGAGAGGACTCCTCGCCACGCGACGTGGCCATGTGCAGCCCGGCGAAGTCGAACAGACCCCGGTCGAGAAGATGGGACGCCCGCACGTTGGTCAGCGCGCGGATCATCGTTTCCTTGCGGCCGGGCATGCGGCGTTCGATATCCTCCAGCATCGCCTTCATCGCATTGCGCTGTAGCCCCTCCTGGCTGCCGCAGAGGTCGCATGGAATGATCGGAAAGCGCATATGGTCGGCAAATTTCTCCAGGTCAGCTTCGGCGCAATAGCTGAGCGGCCGCAGCACCATGACGTCGCCCTCATCATTGAGAAGCTTTGGCGGCATTGCGGCAAGGCGGCCGCCATGGAAGAGGTTCATGAAGAACGTCTCGAGGATGTCTTCCCGGTGGTGGCCGAGCACCAGTGAGGAACAGCCCTCCTCCCGTGCAATCCGATAAAGATGCCCGCGCCTCAAACGTGAGCAGAGCGAGCAATAGGTATTGCCCTCCGGTATCTTGTCGGTGATGACCGAATAGGTGTCCTGATACTCAATCCGGTGTGCGATACCATTCCGATTGAGAAAATCCGGCAACACATGTTTTGGGAAGTTTGGTTGGCCCTGATCCAAGTTGCAGGCCAGAAGCTCGACCGGCAGTAGGCCGCGCCATTTCAGATCGAGCAGTAGTGCGAGGAGCCCGTAGAATCCTTGCCGCCGGAGAGGGCAACGAGCCACCGCTCCCCGCTCCTCATCATGGCAAAGTCGTCCATGGCCTGGCGCGTCAAGCGCAGCAGGCGCTTGCGAAGCTTGTTGAATTCGACCGAAGACGGCGCGTCCAGAAATAGCGGATGGCAGCCGCCTTCGCTGACATCAGTGATCGGATCGGACAGCATGTTCATGGGTTAGGGCCCGGCAATGCAATTCTTATGGCTTAGCGCATCGGCCCGAAAATCGGAATCAATTTCGGAAGCCGATGCGGAGATAGAAGGGGTTCTGTCCTTTGCAGACGCCGCGATCGATTAAAGAGACGCGGACAAAGAAAAGGCCGCCCGGAGGCGGCCTGATGTGATGAAGTCGGCGCTGATATCAGCGCGAATAGAATTCGACGACCAGGTTTGGTTCCATCTGCACAGCGAACGGAACGTCGGAGAGACCCGGAACGCGGCCGTATGTGGCGGTCATCTTTGTATGGTCGGCCTCGATGTAGTCCGGCACATCGCGCTCGGCGAGCTGCACCGATTCGAGCACGCTCACATGCTGCTTCGACTTTTCGCGGACTTCGATCACGTCGCCCGGCTTGCAGCGGTAGGAGCCGATGTTGACGCGGCGGCCGTTGACATTGACGTGGCCGTGGTTGACGAACTGACGCGCGGCGAAGATCGTCGGCACGAACTTGGCGCGGTAGACGATCGCGTCGAGGCGCGATTCCAGGAGGCCGATCAGGTTCTCCGAAGTGTCGCCCTTGCGGCGGTTTGCCTCTTCGTAGACCTTGCGGAACTGCTTTTCGGATACGTCGCCATAGTGTCCCTTCAGCTTCTGCTTCGCGCGCAGCTGCAGGCCGAAATCCGACAGCTTGCCCTTGCGGCGCTGGCCGTGCTGGCCCGGGCCATATTCGCGGCGGTTGACCGGGGACTTCGGGCGACCCCAGATATTCTCGCCAAGACGGCGGTCAATTTTATATTTCGCGGATTCGCGCTTGCTCATCGCATTCCCTTTCAAACAAATACACCCGGAACCTCATGTTCCGAGTGAAGGAAACGCGCCCTCCTCTGGCCTCCGTTTTCGAGACCTGACAGGATCTTCCACGCACGCTTTGCGGAAAAACCCACGGGACACGTTAAGCACATCAAAGTGCAACACCGGACCTTTCGGCCCGGCGCTGGGCGGGTGGATAGGTGATCATTGTGCTTTTGTCAACAATCATGCGTTTTCCGCATCGAATACCGATCGCGCCAGCCTGAGCTGGTCTCGGTTCTGCGACGCCCAAAGGCCGAGCGCGCCGATCGGCACGGCAATCGACTGGCCAAACTCGGTCAGGCTGTATTCCACCTCCGGCAGCGTCTTCGGGCGCACGGTGCGGCGAACGAGCCCGTCGCGCTCCAGCGAGCGCAGGGCAAGCGCTTCACCTCGGGCTACTGACCCCCGCTCCGCCCGGGGTTAATAATCCGGGGTTGCGAATGAAGAGTTAGGGCGGTTAATCGATTCCACCAGAATCGGAACCGCTCTAGTGGGGATTGCGTCAGATATCGAAACTGACAACGTGATCCATCGCCTGCGACGGTAAAAACTGATCCATCTGGCGCGACGGTTGATCGCAGCCGGTCTCGCCGACAACGCGCGCCGGAACGCCCGCGACCGTCTTGTTGTGCGGCACCGGAGACAAAACCACCGAGCCTGCCGCGATTTTGGAGCAATGGCCGACTTCGATATTGCCGAGGATTTTCGCGCCGGCCCCAATGAGCACGCCGTAACGGATCTTCGGATGACGATCGCCTCCGGCCTTGCCGGTACCACCGAGTGTCACGCCGTGGAGGATGGAGACATCATCCTCGATGACGGCGGTCTCACCCACAACGAGGCCCGTAGCATGGTCGATGAACACGCCCTTCCCCATTCGAGATGCCGGATGAATGTCGGTCTGGAACACCGATGAGGACCGGCTCTGCAGATAAAGGGCAAAATCCCTGCGGCCGCGCGCCCATAGCCAGTGCGCAAGCCGGTGCGTTTGGATCGCGTGGAACCCCTTGAAGTAGAGCACCGGCATCATGAAGCGGTCGCAAGCAGGGTCACGGTCGTAGTAGGCCTGGATATCGACGCGCACCGTGTCCGACCAGTCCGGATTGTCACGTAGCATTGCCGCGAAGGTCTGGCGGATGAGGTCCGCGCCGAGGTCTTGGTGGTCGAGCCGCTCGGCCAGCCGATGCATCACCACGTCTTCCAGATTGTCGTGGTTGAGGATGGTCGCATAGAGAAATGCCGCCAGCAGCGGGTCGCGAGCCACAGCCTCTTCGGCCTCTGTGCGCACTGCGCTCCAGATCGGATCGACTGGCTGAAGATTTCCGGCGCGTGGCGCGCTTATGGAATTCATGGTCTTCTCCTGGCCTTGCCGCCTAGCTTGTTGGGCGCGATACATACGCCACAACAAGCCAGGAATGAACTCAATTTTCTTTATGTAGCCTTCAAATGGATTTGGTTCATGGAAATGCAAGCCGGTAAAGAAAACAATCCTTTGCTGGTGTCGCGGCGCAACGGCATCGCGACGGTCACGATCAACCGCCTCGGCCGCAAGAATGCGATCACCTATGCGATGTGGCTCGAACTTGCAGCCATGGCGGAAAATCTGGGGGCCGATCCAGAAACGCGCGTGATCGTTCTGCGAGGCGAGGGCAGTGATTTCTCCGCCGGCGCCGATATCACCGAGTTCGAAACCGTTCGCCGCGACGCTGCAACCGCGCGTCGTTACGAAGCGGCCAATTCTGCAGCCTTCGCTGCATTCCGGAACGCGCCGATCCCAGTCATTGCGGCAATCAGGGGCATTTGCTTCGGTGGCGGCTTCGGACTCGCCGCCGCTTGCGATCTGCGTATCGCAACGCCGGATGCCCTGTTTTCCGTGCCGGCAGCTAAACTCGGCCTCGCCTATCCGCATGACGCCATGGCCGACATCGTTCTTGCCGCAGGTCCGCAAATGGCGAAATATCTTGCATTCTCCGGCGGCGCAGATCGACGCTCAAGCGGCGCTCGCCGCAGGCTTCCTGCTGGAGATCGCGCCGCCCGGGATGTTGGAAGCCCGCGTCACCGCACTCGCCGAACAAATCGCCGGAAACGCTCCGCTGTCGAACCGCGCGTCCAAGGCAGCGGTTCGAGCGGTACTCACCGGCGATCCGGCGGACATCGCCAACGCCCGGATGCTGGGTAACGCGACGTTCGACAGCGCGGACTACGCCGAGGGGCGCGCAGCCTTCGCGGAAAGACGCAAGCCTAGCTTCAGCGGGCGATAGGAGGAATTCGCATGGCGCTTGTCGATGGAGACATCAAGGCCGAGCTGACCACCCTCTATGCGGCTCCGGACCGCCACTATCACGGGCTCGCTCACATCGAGGCATTGCTGGCGCTCGCCGAAGAATACCGAAGCGCCTTGGCCGATCCGGAGGCGGTCGAGGCCGCGATCTGGTTTCACGACGCCATCTATGACAGCCGAAAGAGCGACAACGAAGCAAAAAGCGCGGAACTCTTCGCCCGCCGGCTGTCGGGCCGCGCCGATCTGAAGCGCATGGAGCGTATCAAGACGATGATTGAAGCCACGGCGACGCATCAGGCGCCGGATCTTGGTGACGCTGGAGCTCGTTTCGATGCAGCCCTCTTCCTCGACATGGACTTGTCGATCCTCGGCGCATCGCCCGAACTATATGACACCTACGAAAGGGCTGTCAGGCAGGAGTATGTTTGGGTTGAAGACGAAGCTTGGCGCTCGGGCCGCGCGGCTGTGCTGAAAGGCTTTCTGTCCCGACCGCATATCTTCCACACTGAGCTCTTCCGCCAGCGCTACGAAGCGCAAGCCCGCGAGAATATGGCGAGGTCCCTGGCTCGTCTTGCATAGACCGCCGGGGCGCAGTACGGATGCGACAACGACATCATTGATTTTTCAGCGCTTTTTTGGGATAATATTCCTTAGTGCGTACGAACGCCCCGTCGAGGAGTTCGACAGATACAGCGCACGCATCCTCACGGGCGTTTGAGCTACGCTCAAAAGTAGCCTGAGGAGACTATCGTCAATGGCAACGCTCATGAAAATGCCGTCGGGCCTGATGGCGCACCGGCGCTGGGAGGACATCTTGTCGATGATCCTCGGCGCCGCGATCCTCATATCCCCGATGTTCGTCGAAAATGCTCTAGCGCCCGCGGTCGTTGCCGCCACCGCTTTGGTCGGCGCGGCGATCGTGTTGCTCGCCGCACTGGAGCAGCTTTCCCTTCGCCGCTGGGAGGAGATCCTGGAACTCGCCTGCGGGGTCTGGGTGATGGTCGCGCCTTTCGCGCTGAACTACGGAGGCATGCTGCGCAGCTGGCACATCGTGCTTGGCGCGTGCGTCGCCCTGCTCGCGGTTCTGGAAATTTGGCAGGACCGCGACCGGCAGTTTGGCATGTAGGTCCGAAAAGGCGGCTAACAGCAACACCCGCCGGAGCGATCCGGCGGGGGGTCGCCAATTTGGCGATAGTCGAGTTTGACCCTCAGGCCGCTTCTCTGGCCTGTCAGGAATTCAAGGATTGCACCGCAGAAAATGTCGTTCTTGTCGCCGGCGACCATATGTCCGGCGCCACCGACGTCGATATAGCTGGCCGAAGGTGTCAACTGCACGAACTCCTTGGCATAGGCTTCGTGCACCAATTCAGACTGCATGCCCCTCACCAGCAGCACCGGCAAAGTAAGGCCAGGCAAGCCGGCGATTAGTTCTTCCATCAATTCGCGCGCGTTGAGATTAATGTTGCGCGGGCTGGTCATGAAGGCCGGGTCCCAGTGCCAGCGGTAGCGGCCGTCTTCCGAAAGCCGGAGGTTCTTGCGCAGACCGTCGAGTGAGGTAGGGCGCTTCCGGTTCGGAAGATAGCGGGCGATGGCGGCCGCCGCCTCCTCAAGGGTCGCAAACCCTTCCTCCATCCGCTCGCCCATGAAGCCCTGAACCTTGGCCACACCCTCCGGATCCATGCGGGGGATTATGTCGACAAGCACCAACGAGTCGAGCAACGGCCCGAACCGAACCTCGGCGGTGAGAGCCGAAAGCCCGCCGAGCGAGGCCCCGACGACCGAAGGCGCGGCGTGGAACCTGTCCGCCGCCTGCTGTACCACGGCAGCCACATCGCTTGCGAAATCAACGAACGTGTAATTGCCACTTTTCACCCAATCGCTTTCGCCGTGGCCGCGCTGGTCCACGTGATCGCCCGCATGCCGGCCGCCGCGACGCGCCTGGCTGTTGCGTCCCATGCGCGACGGGTCTGACCACCGCCATGGAAAGAACAACACCGGATGGCCTCGCCCGTCGAAAATGTCGGCGGTGAGCCGATTACCCTCGGCGCCGGTGAATTCCGTCGGTGCGGTTCGCTCAAAATCGCCCTCCAACCTTTTGCCAAATATTATTTTGTGTCTGACGCAAATTTTCCGACGGGGCAGACACGTTCCGTAGAGACACTGGTTTGGCCGCAACCCCGCCGGAGGTGATCGAACGATCCCGATAAGCTCTAAAGAGGGTGTTCCCTGAGGAATTCCAACACCTTCTGCTTGAAGGCCTTGTCACCGACCGCAAGCATGTGGTCACGGCCCTCGATCCAGAAGCCCTCGGCGTTCGGCATCAGGTCTGCCAGTTCCTGCGGGTCCGCTGCAATGTCGTCCCTTGTTCCGACGGCCATCAGCGCAGGCTGCGTGATGCGCGCGACATCGGCTTCGGTCAGCAGCTCCCGCGACGTGGAGATGCAGGCCGCCAAAGCTTTGCGGTCGCTCTTGGTCTGGTCTGCGAAGGCGCGAAACGTCTTGCCGCGCGGATGCGTGGTTTTGGCGGGATCCGCGGCCAGCAGCGCTTCCGCGATCGAATCCCACTCACCGACGCCCTCCACCATGCCGACGCCCAGCCCGCCGAAAATGACCGTCGCGACCTTCGCCGGTTCCCTGAGCGCCAGAAATGCTGTGATGCGGGCACCCATGGAATAGCCCATCACATGCGCGCGCTCGATGCCGAGGTGATCGAGGAGCGCTGCCGCGTCGCCGGCCATCTTCTGGGGCGTGTAGTCGGCGGGATCGTAGCTCTTCGACGATAACCCATGGCCACGATTATCCAGCGCGACGGTTCGATAGCCGGCGTCCGCGAGGGTCTTGACCCAGCCGGGCGACACCCAGTTGACGAAATGGGTGGACGCAAATCCATGGATCAGCAGGACAGGAGCACCCTCCCCCCTGTCGAGAAAGGCAAAATTGAAACCGTCGTGGTCGAAATATTGCATTGTGCCAACTCAGTCTGCCGGGCAGTTTCTTTGTGTCTGACTAGAAATTCGCTGGGGCGTGGCGAGAATGGTGATTTTGAGAACCGAGGCGCAGCGTACATTCGGGTACGTGCGCACCGGAAGCGCAAAATCGCCACCATTTGCAGCCCGCTCCGGCGAATTTTTTAGTCAGACAATTACGGAGTGCCGCTAACCTTGTCTATCGCAGGATGGTGAAGGCGAACGCCGCTTTCGATGCCTGCCTTTTCAGCAACCCCGGCATTGAGCTCCAGCACGAAGCGCACCGGCTCTGGAGACGCAATGATCGCCTCCGACATCGGTTCACCGCGTCCGACCCCACGCACTATTCCATCCTGGCCGACAAAGACGAGATCGAGCGGCAGCACCGTGTTCTTCATCCAGAAGCCCACCGGCTGCGTCGCCTGGAACACGAACAGCATGCCGCGCCGGTCATCCATCTTTTGGCGAAACATCAGGCCGCGTTCCCGTTCGCTGGCGTCATCGGCGACCTCGACGGTGAAGGAGCGCTTTCCGGCTTTCGTATCCGCGACCAGAGGCGCCGGGTCGGCCGGCAACACCATAGCGCCAGTGTCGGCAAGGATCGGGCTCGGCAGATTGGCATAGACAAGACCGGCCGCAATCGCGACAGCGATCAAGCCTGCTCCCAGCCAAATCCGTCGTATCATCATTCCCCCGTGGGCTCAGCGGCCGACAAGCCACGCGGCGGATTCAATAGCTTGGCGCGATATTGAACGCAAAGCCCTATTCCCCGGCTTCGCTAGTGAGATACCGGCAAAGTGCCCAAATCAGGGTGAATCTCGGCCGCCATGAGGCCCTTGTCGCCCCTGCCGAAGCGAACCAGCACGACCTGGCCGGGCCTCAATTCGGTCACGCCATAGCGCCTCAGCGTTTCCATATGCACGAAGATATCTTCCGTGCCCTCGCCCCGCGTCAGGAAGCCAAAGCCCTTGGTGCGATTAAACCACTTCACAATCGCGCGTTCGAGCCCGCTCTCTGGTGTCACCGCCGAATGCGTGCGCTGCTCCTGCATTTCCGCTGGATGCACCGCCGTCGAATTGTCCATCGAGATGACGCGGAACGCCTGCATGCCGCGTTCGCCTTGTTTAACAAGGCAAACTACGCGCGCACCCTCAAGCGCGGTCTGAAAACCGTCGCGGCGAAGGCATGTCACGTGCAGGAGCACGTCTCCTATGCCACCGCTGTCCGGAAGGACGAAGCCATAGCCCTTGGCAACGTCAAACCATTTGATGGCGCCGGATATTTCGATCAGGCCGGCGGATCGCCAGCCTCGTCCCGGGATAAAGCGTCGTCGCGTCCCGACGTCGCGCCCCATGAAAGAGGCTTTGTCCCCCATCCGAACGCACCCTTTCCTCGAAAACGCTCACTGATTCTTACTGGTTGAGAATAGCACCCGGGGTTCCGGGATGTGCAAGGGGGACAGTGAACTTTTCAACACACGTCCGCGAATACTACCGTAAACTTGCGCGCTCCGTCCGTAGCTCCCGCAGGTTGCCCTGGGCCGCGACAGCGCCCTATGTTGCACTTACCTTCGACGATAAAGGGAATGAAAGATGCGCTACCTGCACACGATGGTTCGTATCGCCGATATCGAGCAGTCGCTCGATTTCTATGTCAACAAGCTGGGGCTGAAGGAGGTTCGCCGTTTCGAGAATACCGGCGGACGTTACACGCTGATATTTCTCGCAGCACCGGAAGATGAGCACAGGGGTGTGACCGAAAAGGCTCCCTTGATCGAGTTGACCTACAACTGGGATCCGGAGGACTACAAGGGCGGGCGCAATTTCGGCCACCTTGCCTATGAGGTCGACGACATCTACGCGACCTGCCAGAGGCTGATGGACCATGGCGTCACCATCAACCGCCCGCCCCGAGACGGCAACATGGCCTTCATAAAATCGCCCGACGGCATTTCCATCGAACTCCTGCAGCAAGGTCCGGCCAAGGAAAAGGCCGAGCCCTGGGCCTCGATGCCGAACACCGGCAGTTGGTGATTATCCGAGTGGCTGACGAATTCGCTGGGGCGTGGCGAAAATGGTGATTTTGAGAAACCGGAGCGCAGCGTACGTGCGCACTTGAAGTAGAAATAGCGCCATTTGCAGCCCGTTTCGGCGAATTTTCGGGCAGACACCGGAGCGTTTCCTGACCGTGCCTGCAGTGTTTGCGCGCCTGAGCGGGCGTGCTAACACCGCCGGGGAAAGACCTTTCGCGAGGGGACATCGCCATGAAGGAAGTGCTGAAAGAACTCGAGCGCCGCCGCGCCACAGCACGCGCCGGCGGCGGCCAGGCACGTATCGACGCCCAGCACGCAAAGGCAAGCTCACCGCCCGCGAGCGCATTGAGATTTTCCTCGACGAAGGCTCGTTCGAGGAATTCGACATGTTGTCGAACATCGCTCGACCGATTTCGGCATGGAGAAAACCAAGGTGGCCGGGGACGGCGTGGTCACCGGCTGGGGCACGGTGAATGGCCGTACTGTCTTCGTTTTCGCCAAGGACTTCACCGTCTTTGGCGGCTCGCTATCCGAGGCGCATGCCGAAAAGGTGGTGAAGGTGCAGGAAATGGCGCTGCGCAACCGCGCGCCGATCGTTGGTCTCTACGATGCCGGGGGCGCCCGCATCCAGGAGGGCGTCGCGGCCCTTGGCGGCTATGCCGAGATATTCCAGCGAAACGTGCTTGCCTCGGGTGTCATCCCGCAGATTTCGGTCATCATGGGGCCCTTGCGCCGGCGGCGACGTCTATTCACCCGCCATGACCGATTTCATCTTCATGGTGCGCGATACGTCCTACATGTTCGTGACCGGACCGGATGTCGTGAAGACCGTCACCAACGAGACCGTGACTGCCGAGCAGCTTGGCGGCGCCTCGGTCCACACCACGAAATCCTCAATTGCGGACGGCGCCTACGACAACGATGTCGAGGCCCTGCTTGCAGATGCGCCGTCTCGTCGATCTTCTGCCGCAGTCGAACACCGGCGAGCTTCCCGAGATCGAGTGCTACCAAAGCGTCGACGATCACGACCTCTCGCTCGACCGGTTGATCCCGGATAATGCCAACAAGCCCTATGACATCAAGGAATTAATCCTCAAGACGATCGACGAAGGCGGATTTCTTCGAAATTCAAGCGTCCTTCGCAAGGAATATCGTGACCGGCTTCGGGCGTGTCGAAGGCCGCACCGTCGGCTTCGTCGCCAATCAGCCGATGGTGTTGGCCGGTGTGCTCGACAGCGACGCCTCACGCAAGGCGGCGCGGTTCGTCCGCTTCTGCGACTGTTTCAACATCCCGATCGTCACATTCGTCGACGTTCCGGGCTTTCTGCCTGGCACCGCCCAGGAATATGGCGGGTTGATCAAGCACGGCGCCAAGCTGCTTTTCGCCTACGCCGAAGCCACCGTCCCAAAGGTCACGGTGATTACACGAAAGGCGTTTGGCGGCGCCTATGACGTGATGGCGTCGAAACATCTTCGTGGCGACATAAATTACGCGTGGCCGACGGCGCAGATCGCGGTGATGGGCGCCAAAGGCGCCGTCGAGATCATCTATCGCAAGGATATCGGCGATCCTGAAAAGATTGCCGCCCATACCAAGACCTATGAAGATCGCTTTTTGTCACCCTTCGCCGCCGCCGAGCGCGGCTATGTCGACGAGGTGATCATGCCGCATTCCACACGCCGCCGCGTGGCGCGAGCGCTCAGGATGCTGCGCAACAAGGATTTGAAAAATCCTTGGAAGAAGCACGACAACATTCCGCTGTAGGCACGAGCTCTATCGGAATGAGCCTCGGCCTCTCGGGGAATGAAACCTACGGAAGAAGCGATCTCCTATCCTTTGGCAATAGGGTCTTCGAACACCATCGCCGCATTGGCGCCCTTGGCGTAATACATCAGCCACTCGGAAATATCCTCGAGCGCGACATTCTCGATTTCGTTTCGCTTGCGGATCTCCTCTGCAAGAATCGGAATGTTGATGATGCCGTTTTTCTGCAGTTCCTCGTGAAAACTCCTGGTCAAATCTTCCCGCATAACGCTGGAGAATATCCTTCGCATCGCACGCCTCGCTGATATTCAGACGTCCCTTACGCTCGCAATTCCTGTGTAAACCGATCATGCGCCGATCTTTTCTGAAGTCAAGAAAAATATGTGTTTTCAACTAGTTAGCAGAATCACTCAATCCCGTATCTTGATAACTCTCTCCCTTCCCATCACTTGAAATATTCATCGTCATATACTAATTTAGCGTCGAGTGTGCGGAACATGCCACTTACTCATTCGTTGTCTCTGTCGACTTAGAGGTGGTGAGATGAGCGAGCTTGAACGTCCGGAACGATTGCAGATCATGCTGAGCGCAGATGAGCTGCTAGCATTGGAGAACTGGCGCTTTGAAAGGCGCATGCCGAGCCGAGCCGCAGCGGTACGAGAGCTTCTTCGCCGTGGTCTTGCCGCCGACGGGTTTCTGGCTGCTGCGCAGGGAATCAGGTCGCAAGATTTCGGCGTTGTCGACGGAGACGCTGCTGGCCGGTCCACAAACAACGGCGATTCCAAACCCTGAACAGGTCGGGAAGAACGCTCTCGGTCCGCGTCGATTTTCTGACTTTCGATCCGAACCGAAAGTCCGGACGTTGCATCTGTTCGCTAATCCAATATTTCAGGGCGATCAAAACATCGTGGAACGGCAACTGCAGGCTTGCCGCGGTTTTCCTTCACGCTAAATTCATAGAGGGGTTGGGCCACCTTTGATAGGAGGCGACTATGAAGCATCAGACCCTCGAGCAACTGCAGACCGTTGCAGAGGTTCACCCCGACCAACTACGCCCGGTGATGACGCGGAACGAACGTCTAGAACGCTGGGCGGAACTGCTGGAGAAGGAACCCGATCGCCAGCTCGGGACGCTTGCAGGTACCGAATATCAGCCTTCGGGAACGCGCTACACGATGCGCAGCGCCGGCTCGGCGATCACCGTAGCATTCGACGACGCCATGTTCCGGGCCGAAGGACTGGAAAACGATACCTATGGCGAAGCGAAACGTTTCTTCGAGCTGACGGATTGGCAACTGCATGACATCGTTTGCTACTGCCATTTCGGGGCAACGATGCGGGCCGGAACAGCAGCACGCCGCGTTCGTGCGGCAATCGGTGGGCGGCCAAACCTGTTCACGCGACTGCGCGACGCGATATTCGGGTAACGGGTGAGATAATTTTGAGCCTTTTCCGGCGGCCACTTCGGCCGCCGGTGGAAACTGTTGCAACTGCCGCTCGGGGAACAAAGTCCCGCTCCGGGCATTGAGCAAGGTCCTCGTATCGTCGGAGCGGCCTGTGCTCACCGGAACGAACTCACTCGAAAGAGTTTTTCCCGCGCCGGAAAAATCCGCTGCGAGCGCGTCCCTGATTCATACGAGCGATGACGGGCCTGGTATCCGCCGAAAGCGGGCCGGCGCCGGCTTCTTTTACGTCGACACAACGGGTGACAAACTGAAGGACGCCGAGACCCTGGTGCCGCATCCGCGGCCTTGCGATACCGCCGGCCTGGAGCGATGTCTGGATCTCCCCTTTGCCCGACGGTCACCTCCAGGCTACCGGCCGCGACCAACGCGGCCGCAAGCAATACCGCTATCATCCGCGCTGGTCAGCGTGCCGCGATGAGGTAAAGTATTCGAGCCTCACGGCATTTGCCGAAGGCGCTGCCGGGGCTTCGCAACGTGATCGATGCCGATCTGAGACGGCGCGGCCTTCCTCGCGAGCGCGTCCTCGCCTCCGTCGTGTGGCTGCTCGACAATACGATGATCCGCGTCGGCAACGCGGCCTATGCCCGCGACAACAAAAGCTTCGGCCTTACCACGCTGCGCGACAGACACGTCGAAGTTGCGGGCTCCACGTTGCGGTTTGCGTTCAAGGGCAAGTCGGGCAAGGAATGGCGCCTAAAACTCGTCGACCGCCGCATAGCCAAGGTCGTTCGCGGTGCGCAGGACCTGCCCGGCCAGCATCTTTTCCAATATATCGTCGAAAGCGGTGAGCGCCGGGCGATCCGGTCACAAGACGTCAACGACTATATTCGCGAGGCGACTGGCGCTGATTTCTCGTCCAAGCATTTTCGCACCTGGGGCGGCACGATCAGCGCGGCGGTCCTTTTCGCAGCCCGGCCACTGCCCGAGACCAAAAGTGAGACCAAACGCGCCATGAACGAGATCATAGATCAGGTCGCGCATAGGCTCGGCAACACGCGGACTGTCTGCAGGCAATGCTACATCCATCCGAAAGTGATCGAATGCTGGTCTACTGGCCGGCTTCCTGAAGAGATGGAAAGGGCGCGTCGTTCATTCCGCAAGCCTATCCCAAGTCTCGATTGGGAGGAAACTTTGGTCCTTAAATGGTTGTCGGCAAAGTGAACCCCGAGCCGATCATGAAAGCTCCCGCCGCAGGGGGCGCACCTGGCCTGCCAGCCTGGGGAAAATCGCAGGCCAGGAGATATGCGGCGCATAGCTGCCATGTGAATGCTGCAGTGCACAATTTCCCGAATCACTCTATCCTTAAAGGTGGGAGGACCAACAAGGAGCCTGCATATGGGGTTCTTTACTGAACTATTCGTCCGCCCTCGCCCACGCGAGAACGCGCGCTACCGGGCAGCAATAGCCTTGCTCAATGCAATAACCAACGCCGATCGTTCTGACATCGGCGTCAAGCCGGCCGACTTTCCGCGGATCGCCCGCGAAATGGCGCGGCACTGAATAGTTGCCAGTTGGTTTCAGGCGATCGACCCTGGTCGCAGCGCCGTCAGGTCGCCCATTCAATGGTAAGCTCGGCCCGAATGGAGATTCGCGATGAAAACTGTTCGCCTTGCCGTCTCGCTCCTCACTTTCTCGACCTGCTCGGCGTTGGCACAGCAGCCGCCGGCCTATCTCGATAACCGTTCGGATGCGGCCGAGCTCGTCCGCTCTCTCTACAACGCAATCAATCGGCGCGAATATGCCCGCGCCTGGGACTATTTCAGCGACAAGAAACCCGCCAGGGACCTTCAGGCCTTTGCGGACGGTTATGCTGAAACCGAGCGGGTCGAGATCGAGACTGGCGCAATCTCCAAGCAGGGCGCCACGGGCAGCATCTTTTACTCCGTGCCCGCCGCTATCAGGGCGATCGCCAAGAACGGCAGCGAAAGCGTGTTCGCCGGCTGCTATACGGCGCGACTTGTCAATCCGCAGGTCCAGGACACGATTTTCACGCCGCTGCGCCTCGAAAATGGAGCGCTCGAACCCGCAAAAGGTGCGCTGCTTGAGGTGCTTCCCGCAACCTGCGGCGACGGCCCCGCTACCCAGACGGACGCCCAGATCGAGGCGGTGAAGAAGCGTTTTTCAGCGGACTATTCCGGCATCTGCCAGACGCTCGAACCGACCGCCGAGGCTGGCGCAGCCGAACCCACCGCCGAGACCATAGCCTTCCGCCATCATGCGGACGCTGAAACCGATCCCGAGCGTCAGGCGCGGCTTTTCCGCTTCCAGTGCGGATGGGGCGCTTACAATTCGATCGAAGTCTATTACCTGGCGGACGACATAGGCGAGTTGCGCCAGCTTCATTTCGCAACGCCGGAACTCGACATCCGCTACGAAAACGACAATTTCGAAGGCAAAGTCCAGTCGATCAACATCATCGGCTACACGGCAGCACACCAGCTCCTGAACTCGGGGTACTCCGCCGAAACGAAATCGATCGATTCCAGCAGCAAGTGGCGCGGGATCGGCGACGCTTCATCGATCGGCCGATGGATTTTTCGGGACGGCGATTTCACCCTCGTCAAATACGAGGTCGACGCGGCCTACGATGGCAAAGTCAGCCACGAGACAGTGCTGGATTTCGATACCGCGCCCTGACCTCTAGCGGCCTACGCTCTCAGCGACAGCATCCAGTTCAGCACGTCGCGCCAATCGGTCATGCGGATTGGCGTGCCGTGCGTGCCGGTTTCGAAGCGCACGAATCGCACGGGATAGCTTGGCGATCTCTGGCGGATTGCACGGTAGAATGCCTCCTGTTTGGCCGGATCGAACACCGTATCGCGGCTGCCATGACCAAGGAAAACCGGCACCTTCCGCTTGAAGGCCCCGCTGTCGAGAAAACTGTCGTCCCAAAGGGATCCGAGCAGCAGCAGCCCGGCGAGATCGGCGACCTTGTCGGCCTTGGCCAGTTCCCAGCAGAGCGCGCCACCCATCGAACCACAGGCGACAAAAACCGGTGCGCCCGGCGACTTTGCGGCATAATGCGAAATCAGCGCTTCCACCTCGCCCGCGCCCTTCGCGCCAAAATCTGAAAAGTCCGGAGACAGGTAAAGCCCGCCGCTTTCGGCGACGAGGTTTTTGATCCGGTTGAAATTTCCGCCGAACGTGAAGTCGTCAACGCCCTGCTTGCGGCTGCCTCCCTGCCCGTGCAGGTAAATTACAACAAGCTTCGCATCTTCGGTTTCGCCCACCGCGAAGTGGCGGATCTTCCCGGTTGGCGCCTGCAACACCAGATCTTGCTGCTTCCGGCGAACGCCAAGCGAAACATATTTGGACTGGACGCGGCGTTCAGGGATCTCGTCGCGCTTATTGATGTCGCGCGCTTCATTGTAGTCAACGACGAGATAGGCCCCGGCGTCCTTGGACGCGAGGATACCCGGATAAGAGAACAGTTGGTCCTTGTATGAGGCGAGTGTAAGAGCGTAGGCGCCCGTCGCCCCGGCAAGCAACCAAAGACCGGCGAAGGGCGCGACAATCGCACGTCTCGGCTTTGTCGCCATTTTCTTGGTGGTCTCCGGAGGTTGGGGCGGAAAACTACGCCCTTCCTTGGCAGGACCGAGCGACCGCGGTCAATCCTGCAGAACGCCGCCAGCCGTCCGCAGCGCCTCTGGCGTGTCGACATCGACACTCGCCGCCGCACCGATTTCGACATCGATCACTGCAAGCCCCTCCGATTCGACCAGATGCCTTGCGCCAGTATCTCCCTCAAGCGCTGCTACAGCCTGGAACAGCGAGCGCGGAAGCAACACCGGGTTACCGCGTTTGCCATTGTGGGTCGCGCGCACGACCGAATTGCCTCCCGCGGCGGTGAACGCGTTTATCAGCCGGTTGAGATCGTCAGACGAAATGTCCGGCATGTCGCCGAGAACGACAAGCGCGCCGGCGGCGTTTTCCGGAATCGCCGCGATCCCTGTCTTGAGCGAGCTTGCAAGCCCGCTTTTGTAGTCAGGGTTGTCGATCATTTTGACGTTTAGGCCAAACAGCGCCGTGCGAACGCGGTCGGCCTGATGGCCTGCAACAACAACAGTCCCGCCGGCGAGGCTGCCAATCGCGCGAGACACCGTGCGCCGGATCAACGGCTCGCCAGCAAACAGGGCCAGGAGCTTATTGGGGCCGCCCATCCGGCTCGACTGGCCGGCGGCCAGGACGACCGCGTAGACCTGGGGCCTTGAAGGGACCCGCGTTACCTCGCGCGGCTGCGGACGTGTCGGAATTTCCATCAGCAACCCGCCAACGCCCATGCCGGTGATATCGGCATCCGCCACGTCGATACCGGCGATCATGCGATCGAGCACCCAATCGAACCCGTTTTCCTTCGGGCTGCGCGCGCAGCCCGGCGCACCGAGCACCGGTTTGTCGCCGTAGCGGCCGACCACGATCAGATTGCCGGGATCGACCGGCATTCCGATTCTGACGACCGTGCCGCCCGCCTTGTCTATCGCCACCGGTACGACATCCTCGCGATCGCTCATTGCCGATGCGCCAAAGATCACCAGCATGTCGCATGCTTCGCCAAGCGACTTGATCGCTTCCGCAACCGCACCGGCTTCATGCGGCGGCCTGCGTTCGCCTATGATATGACTGCCCGACCGTCGAAGCCGCTCCTCGGTGATACGGACAGTCTTGTCGAGCACGCCGTTCTTGATGCCCGGCAGGACGCTCTGAATGAGCCCGATCTTGAGCGGATGGTAGGGGCTTACGGCAAACGCCTCACGCCCCTCGCAGAGCGCCATAACTGCTTCAACCATAACCTTCGGAACGGCAAATGGGATGATCTTGACCGTGGCGACCATTTGCCCCCTCTCCACCGGCGCATGCTGCGCAACAGTAGCGAGTGTGACTGCCGGATCGATGGCATTGATCGCGTCGATGAGGGCTTTGTCGACTCTGAAGACACCGGCCGCCACCGCGTGAAGGTTTACCCGCCCTGTGGCGGCTGGCTTTGCCTCAACATGCCGGCTGATCATGCATCTGGCTATTGTTTCTGCAGCAACGTCTTCCGGGAGGTCTTCCCCATCGAGCACCGCCGCGATAACTTCGGCGACTCCTGCGCTTTGCAACACGGCAACGTCTTCTGCCGTCAAAATCTGCGCCTTCTTGAAACGCCGGTCGCCGGCTATCACAGCGTGCGCGAGGATGGCGCCCTCGGCCTTGTCGAGCGGTATTGGGCCGAATTTCACGCGGCCTCGCCCGTCATTTCGCGATGCGCCCCGCGCAATCGCAACGCCGAGATCAGCTCAGCCAGCACCGCAACGGCGATTTCGGCGGGGCTGGACGCACCGATGTCGAGGCCGATCGGCGCCTGGATGCGGGCGATGGCCTCAGCCGCAACGCCGAGCGCCAGCAACCGCTCGACGCGCTTCGCATGGGTTTTGCGGCTCCCCAGCGCGCCGACATAGAAGCAGCCCACATCAAGCGCGGCCTTCAGCGCAAAATCGTCGATCTTCGGATCGTGTGTCACCGCAGCGAGCGCAGTGTAGCTGTCCAGTGGACGTGCCTTCAGCGCGTCCTGCGGCCACTCGGCATGAAGAACGACATCGGGAAACCGGTCAGACGTCGCGAAGGCTGTGCGCGGGTCGATGATTTCCACGTCGTAGCCCGCGATCTTCGCCATCGGCGCCAACGCCTGACTGATATGGACCGCGCCGATCAGGAGCAGCCGCGGTTGCGGAACATGCACGTTGAGGAAGAAACCGCGGCCATCAACCTCGACCAACCCGGACCTGCCGGACCGGAACGCCTTCCGCATTGTTTCTCCAAGCTCTCCGGCCATCGCATCGCCTTCGCCGACGACACGGTCGCGTCCGTCGGCAAGATCGGTGACAAGAATGGCCGCCCGCCGCGCACGGCGCTCAGAATTGAGTTTCTTTAGGTTATAGGGGTCCATCCATTCAACCCAAACGCTCGACATAGACCTTGATGCGTCCGCCACAGGATAGGCCGACCCGCCATGCGGTCTCGTCCGCGACGCCGAATTCCAGCATCTTCGGCTTTCCACTGTCGATGATGTCCGCCGCCTCGGCAACGACCGCACCCTCCACGCAGCCGCCCGACACCGAACCGTGGAAGTTGCCGTCCGCGTCGATCACTAGATGGCTGCCTACCGGTCGCGGCGCGGAACCCCAGGTCTCCACGACGGTGGCGATTGCGACGGTTCTCCCATCCTTCATCCAATTCTCGGCAATGATCAGCGGGTCACGGGTTTCGTCGAGGCTGCCTGGACTGTTCATCATAGATCTCCCTGCCCGGAAATATGGCTACGCCGAGCGGCGGTTGCCAAGTCCCAGCCATAGTCTCGGATCCGTTTCGCGCGTCCGTTGTGCTCCGAGCGCGGCACAAAGGTCGCTGAGCGCGTTCAAATTGTGAACTGGCCTGAATTCGTCGACATGCGGCAGCATCGCCCTCACCCCGCGCGCCCGAGCCTCGAAGCCGTCGAAGCGCAGCAACGGGTTCAGCCAAATCAAGCGCCGGCACGACTTTTTCAGCCGCTCCATCTCCTCACCCAGACCAGCGATGTCGTCACGCTCAAGACCGTCGGTGATCAGAAGAACGATGGCCCCTTGCCCAAGGACCCGGCGTGACCACAGCCGGTTGAATTCGTGGAGCGTATCGCCGATCCGCGTACCGCCCGACCAATCCTTCACAGTTGTCGAGCAGTTTGCCAAAGCCTCGTCGGGATCGCGGTTGCGCAATTGGCGTGTCAAATTGGTGAGGCGGGTGCCGAAAACGAATGTGTGAACGCGCCTCCTTTTTTCCGTCAATGCATGTAGGAAATGCATGAAGATACGCGTGTACTGGCTCATTGAGCCCGAAATATCGGCCAGCACGACGACCGGTGGAGCGATTTCGCGCGGCGAGCGGAATTTCGGCAGTATCAGCTCTCCGCCGGTTCTGAGCGCCGAGCGCATCATGGCGCGCGGGTCGGCGCGGCGGCCGTGCGGGTTCGGGCGAAAACGGCGCGTGCGCACGAGGTCGAAAGGAAGCCGCAGGTCCGCGATCGCCCGCATTGCGTCGGCGATCTCGGCCGCGGTCATCTGCGCAAAGTCCTTGCTTCGCAGCACCTCGTTGCCGGAGAAGGTGAAGCGCGCATCGACCTCGATTTCCGGAGCCTGCTGCAACGTCCGGTTCTTTTCATGACCTTCGAACATCGCTTGCGCGACGCGGCTTTCTGCCGTCCTAGGCCTCGCCTTTTCCCGGCTGTCCGGAGCGACCGGAGAAAACATCGCAAGCATCTTTTCGATCAGCTCGCGCGACTTCCAGAACAGCCGGAACGCCTCGTCGAAGATCGAGTGATCCTCATGCCGGCTCACCAGGACCGCGTGCAGCGTCCAGTAGAAGTCATCCCTGCTGCCGATCCCGGCCGCCAGCACGGCACGGATTGCGTCTGTTACCGCGGCCGGTCCGACCCGCATGCCGGCCTTCCTGAGCGTACGGGCGAAATAGACGATGTTGTCGGCGATCTTGCCTTCCGGATTGGCCACGACCTGGTTCGAGCGCAATGTTCCCATCGCGATCGCCTATTGCGCCGCCGAAAGCTCGGCCTTGACTTCATTCAGAATGCGGCGGCCTTCGCCCCGTTCGATCCGGGCAATGTCGTCCTGGTATTTCAGGAGGACTCCAATCGTGTCGGAAACCGTTTCCGGGTCGAGCGCAACTTTGTCGAGCTCCGTTAGCGCGCTCGCCCAGTCGATCGTTTCGGCCACGCCGGGCACCTTGAAGAGTTCGATCTCGCGCAGCTTCTGGATAAAGCGCACCACCTCCGCGGAGAGGCGCTGATTGGCGTCCGGCACCTTACGGCGAACGATTTCCAGCTCGCGCTCGGCGTCCGGATAGTCGACCCAGTGATAAAGGCAGCGACGCTTCAAAGCGTCATGGATCTCACGGGTCCGGTTGGTTGTGATGACGACGATTGGCGCCTCCTCCGCCTTGATCGTGCCGAGTTCGGGCACCGTCACCTGAAAATCGGACAGGATTTCGAGCAGAAAAGCCTCGAACGCGTCATCGGTGCGGTCGAGCTCGTCGATCAGAAACACGGGGGCGGCGCCCTTCTTTCCCGTGAGCGCGTCGAGTACCGGCCGCCGGATCAGGTATTTCTCCGAAAAGACATTCTTCTCCATGTCCTTGCGGTCGACCTTGCCGGCCGCTTCCTCCATGCGGATTTCGATCATTTGAGCCGCATAGTTCCACTCGTACACCGCCGAGGAGACATCCAGGCCCTCGTAGCATTGGAGCCGGATCAGCCGTCGCCCAAGCGCCTTGGCAAGCACTTTCGCAATCTCCGTCTTGCCTACCCCCGCCTCTCCTTCCAGGAAGAGCGGCCGCCCCATTCTGAGGCTCAGGAACAATACGGTCGCGAGTGCGCGGTCGGCCACATAGTCGGCGCCAGTCAGCAATGCCAGCGTCTCGTCGATCGATTGCGGCACGGGGCGCGGATCAGACATGTCTTCTCCGGAGGGATCGGCCGCGTGCGTCACAGCACGTGATAGGCGCGATCATGATAGAGCAGCGGCCTCAAATTATCTCCGATGCGCAACCCTGTCACCTTGCCAAAAAGCACACGATGCGTGTGCAGGTCCTTGGTGTCGATCAGTTCGCAATCGAACACGGCAATCGCTTCCTTGAGCGCCGGCGCGCCGGTTTCGATGCTTTCCCAATGGCCAAGCGCGAAGCGTTTTTCCGTGGGAAGCCCTGTCAGGCCGGAAAAGGCAACCGCAAGCGGTTCCTGTTCGGCAGACAACGTGTTGAGAGCAAAGCGGCCATTCGCCACAAAGCTATCATTGTTGAGATTTTCACGGTTGAGGCAGGCCAGGATCGTCGGCGGAGAGTCGGAAACCGAGCATGCCGCGATCACGGTCACGCCGCGCCTGCCCGCGGCGCCGTCCGTGGTGAGAATGTGGACAGCGCCGGCAAAACGCGCCATGGCGTCGCGATAGGCCTGTGGCCCGACATCGTTCTTCTTCAGCACTTATGAAATCCTGAAACCGAGGTCCCACCCTCGTATATAAGTTTGCAGCCCAAGGCCACAAGCGGGTTGCATTGCCGCATCGGCCCGAAAATCGGGATCGATTTTCGGCAAGCATGATGCGTAGATTCGAAGAGATACAGCGTCCTTTGCGCGCCCGACAGGACGCGCGGCGCTGTGTGTATCGGCCCGAAAATCGGGATCGATTTTGGGCAAGCACAATGCGGTAATTCAAGGAAAGATACAGCGTCCTTTGCGCGCCCGACAGGACGCGCGCCGCTGTAGTGGCGCCATGGCCCACTCCCTCTCCCGCCGTTGTCAGTAGGCAGGGAGGGGCGAGAGCTATCCGGTGACACCGGCAGCCTTTCTCGCGTTCAAAAAACGTTCGCCACCGGCATTCCCAGCGCCATTGCGCCGGCATAGTGCGCCTGGGGTCCTGCCTGCAGCGGATGGAACCGCGCGCCCTGAATATCCCGAAAGCGCCGCTCGAGACCGTTGGCGCGATAGAACGCGGCGCCGCCCGCCAGTTCCATCGCCAATTCGACCACCCGGATCGCGTGTTGGGCGACGAGCGTGCGCCCGATCATCACCTCGTTGATGGAGTCGGCGGATGGACTGTTCCGCTCGACGATCTCGACCATCCACCGGTGCGCCAGCTGTGCGGCACGCAGCGCTGTATCCATACGCCCGGCAAGTTCAGTGGCATAAATTGTCTGCCGCTTCTGTTTGGCGAGACCAATGGCGATGTCGCGCGCACTCTCGGCGACACCGAGATAGACGGCATAGACAAGCGGGAATGCAATCGTGGCGATGACCTGATAAAGCGGGTGCCATTCGCCGCTCTTTCGCTTTACGGCAACGCTGGTTTCCGGCACGAACAGGCCCTCGATCAGTACGTCGTCCGAGCCCGTGCCGCGCATACCCAATGTCCGCCACGTGTTGACGATCTTCACTTCCGGCGCGTTCATCGGGACGGGGAAATGGATCACCGCGTCCGGCTCGTTTTCCGATTGGACGATTGCGCCGGTCATCAGAATGCTGCCGGCGGACGCGCCGGAAGTGAACACTTTCCGCGCCGACACCTTGTAGCCGCCATCGACCTTCTCGGCCTTGCCGGATCCCCCGATCCAGTCCGAGCCGCCACTGGACAAGAGAAAGAGCTTTTCATTGGCCACGCGTCTCAGAAGAGGTTCGACGGCCGCCACGTTCTGATGCCGCCAGCGCCAGGCCGGGATGGCGACCTGATGGGTGTGCATGGAAAAGGCAAGCGCCGTCGAACCGCAGTGATGCGCCAGCTCCCGCAACATCGCCGCCAGCTCCGCGACTTCGGCGCCACCGCCACCCAGTTCCTTCGGCACGCCGGCCTCGACGAGCCCGGCATCTTTCAGCGCGCGGTAGTTTTCGGCGACAAAGCGATCATTTTCATCAGCCGCGCCAGCGCGTGCGGCGAATTCCGGACCGAGCGCCGCAACTTTCGCGACAATGTCCATCTTCCCTGGTGCGCTGCTCCCGGTCGCTTTTACCGCTCCTTTTTTGGTTGTCATGGCTTGTTCTCCCAAGTTCATGAGCCATGAGCATTGCGCCGCAAGGCTTGCGGGTCCAGTACAGGAACTGAATCGCGGCCCGAATCCGCCGTTCCATCCATGGCGACCGGATTTTCTTGGCAGCATTGCCACCTGCCGGTATTCTTGGCGTTTCAAAAACCTCGGGAGAAGCGGCATGGAGGATCGCGGAGGATACGGCCAGTACTGCCCTATTGCCATGGCCGCCGAGATACTGTGCACGCGTTGGACGGCACTGATTGTGCGCGAATTGCTCTGCGGCAGCACCCGTTTCAACGACCTTCGCCGCGGCGTGCCTCGCATGTCGCCCGCCTTGCTCTCGAAGCGTTTGAAGGATCTGGAAAAAGCAGGCGTTGTGGCAACCGTACCCGGTCCGAGCGGGACGCCCGAATACCGCCTTTCTCAAGCGGGAGAAGAGCTCCGGCCCATCGTCACGTCGTTGGGCTTCTGGGGCCAGCGCTGGGTAGAGTCGCAATTGACGCTGAAGAACCTCGATCCGTCCCTGCTGATGTGGGACATCAGACGCAACATCAATCCGGGTCCGCTTCCGCCCGGCCGATGCACGATTCAGTTTCAGTATCCGGAATTGCCAGACTCGCAGAAAAACTGGTGGCTGGTGATCGATGACGGAAAGGTAGACCTGTGCGCCTTCGATCCGGGTTACGATATCAACCTCCTTGTACGCAGCTCATTGAGGACGATGACAGCAATCTGGATGGGTTTTACCGGCTTTCCCGCCGAAATGAACGCCGGCCGGCTGGAGCTGGAGGGTGAACGGCCGGTCGCCAAGGCGATCCAGCAGTGGCTTGGGCAAAGTATGTTTGCCAAGGACGCTCAGCAGGCGTCCTAAATGGGCGATCCAAATTATCCGTACGGAATAGGCGGCCGATTGCCGTAACGCTCAGACACAGGGCATAGCTTCTGTTGCAGAATCTCAGGAGACCACCGGATGCAGAAACTTCTCTATGCCCCCGCCTCACCCTATAGCGCCAAAGTGCGTATGGCCGCCGCCTATGCCGGCATTCCTCTGGAGGCAGTCGCGACAGACACGAATGCTCAGTCGCCTGAACTTCTGCGAGCCAATCCGCTGGGGAAAATACCGGTTCTGCTCACCGACGATGGGGACACGATTTACGACAGCCGTGCGATAACCCAGTATCTCAACCGCGCTTGTGGCAATCGTCTTTTCCCTCGCAACCCGGAGAAACGTACGGCGGCAGAAATGCTTGAGGCTCTCGCCGACGGCATGTGCGACAGCCTGCTTGCTCACGTCTATGAGCGGCGGTTTCGGCCCGAGGAAAAAATCCATGAGCCGTGGCTCGAAAGACAATGGTCGAAGGTCGCCCGTTCGCTGGACCATCTCGAAGCCGCCCCGCCAAAGCTGACCGGGAAACTTCATGCCGGGCAGATCGCGCTTCGCTCCTGTCTCGCTTACATGGACCTGCGCTTTCCCGGAAGTTGGCAAGCCGGCCGCACGAAGCTGAAGCGCTGGGTGAAGAAGTTTGACGACAAATTTCCCGAACTGACGGCTTACCTGCCAGGGTAGTTCTCAAACCAAAAACCGGGCGTTGCCGCCCGGCTTTCTGCAAGAGCTTCGCCCTTTCGGATCAGAACTTCATACCGAGGCCGAGCATGACACGATGCCCGCGGGCATCCGCGTCAACTTCAGCGCCATTGAGGTTGAAATCCTTGTCGCCGAAATCGGTGTAGCGATATTCGACGCGCCCGAAGACCTGCTCGGTCACCTTGACGTCAGCGCCGGCTCCGGCCGTCCAGCCAAGCAGCGTGTTGCGGTCGCTGTCGCCTGTCACCTGGTCCGTGAGCTTGACGCTCTGCGCGGCGCCGCCAGCGGTACCGTAGACCAGAACATCAGGTGTCACAGCCACGCCGAGACGAGCGCGAAGCGATCCGTCGACGCCGGACTTCGATTCTACGCCTGCATTGTCGCCCTTGTAGCCACCGTAACCGACGTCACCTTCGATACCGTACACGAAACCGCCGTTCTCAAGCTGGTAACCGGCAAACCCGTGTGCGAGGAAGCCGTCCGTATCGATTTCCAGCGTCGGATCACCGACATCGGTCTGAGCACCGAAACCGTAGCCCAGGGTAACACCGGCATAGGCGCCCGCCCAGCTGGCGACCGGCAGGGTTTCCACCGCCGCAGGTGCTGGCGGCTCTTCCATGACGGCATCAGCCGCAAAGGCAGGCGCCATGCCGAGAGCGATCAGCCCGAAAGCAGCCGCAGTCGACCGCGCGAATTTGAGGTTGGCTTTCATTTTTTTACTCCATTAGCCACAGTCAACTCGTGGCGTTTTCCTGGTTGACCGGCTGCCGCGGGAGAATGAAACGGCTGCCGTATCAGACCGTTCCAATGTCGGTCTCAATTGGGGCCGAACCAGACCTGAAAATGGGAAATTCCCCGGCCCCAATGAGGCTGAACCGTGACGTTGCCAATCGGCAACATCGGTGTCAGGAGAGGTTGAACACAATCGCCGAAACCCGCTTGGTACAAGGGATTTTTGATCCTATATTCCCGGCTCGTTCGCTTCGGTCGAGGGGACGGCGACCATCCCGCAGGCCTGGGCGCCATATTGCCGCCAGAAGAGCAAACGCGCTTTAACACTTTGGGCAAATTTCGGCTTCGGTCGCCACAGAGGAAAAACATGACGAAAACCGGAAGGGTTGCCCTTGTCACCGGCGGTGCGAGACAAATCGGCAGGGCCATCGTGAAGGACCTCGCTACCCACGGTTTCGCGGTGGCCATCCACTTCAACCAGTCGGAAGGTGACGCAGCGGCACTTGCCGCCAGCATCCGCGACAAGGGCGGCAAGGCCGCAATCGTTCACGCCGATCTGGCATCAGACATGGCTGCAGCCGGAAAGGTTGTCGCCGAAGCTGCCCGCGCGCTGGGACCGCTGGATCTGCTCGTCAACAACGCCTCCTTGTTTGAAGCCGACTCCATAACAGAGCTCGACTGGAGCGTCTGGGACAGGCATTTTGCAGTTCATGTGAAAGCGCCCGCCCTGCTCGCACGGGATTTTGCCGCCCAGTTGCCGCCGGACACAGATGGACTTGTGGTCAACATCATTGATCAGCGCGTCTGGCGTCCGACGCCAAACCACTTTTCCTATACTCTATCGAAATCGGCGCTTTGGACCGCCACGCGGACGATGGCGCAGGCTCTGGCGCCTCGCGTTCGCGTCAACGCGATCGGGCCGGGGCCCGCCGCTGCAAGCTCCCGGCAGGACCCGACTGATTTTGAAGCGCAGATTGACGGACTGATCCTTCAGCGAGGGCCGTCGCTTGCTGAATTCGGGATGACAATTCGCTATCTATGGGAAGCGCGGTCCATTACCGGCCAGATGATCGCGATCGACGGAGGCCAGCACCTTGCCTGGCAAACGCCGGATGTCACAGGCATGAAGGAATGAACAGTAAAGCAAAGGATCCGTTGCGCGCGCGGCCCGGCGCCAGCGACGATATTGCTGGCTACGTGCCGGGCGACGAATATGACGAAGACGAAGTCGTCGCCGAGGACGAGCCGGGTTCCGAAGAGCTCGATCGAGAGGCGCCGCACACGCCCTTTGTAGCTATCGACTGGGAAGCCCATGCGGGCGACGCCGACGGCAAGTTGGGGGCCGAGGTCATCCAGACATTGGTCAAGCGATTGCCCAATTCCCCCGGCGTATACCGGATGGTAAATGCCACGGGCGACGTGCTTTATGTCGGCAAAGCGCGCAGCCTCAAGAAGCGCGTGACAAGCTACGCCCAAGGCCGTTTCCACACCAACCGCATAGGCCGGATGGTGCGAGAGACGGCGACGATGGAGTTCGTCGTCACACGTACCGAAACCGAGGCGCTTCTCCTTGAAGCCAACCTTATCAAGCGCTTACGCCCACGTTTCAACGTATTGATGCGGGACGACAAGTCGTTCCCCTACATTCTGCTGACCGGCGACCACCCGTCGCCCGGCATTTTCAAGCATCGCGGCGCACGCTCCCGAAAGGGCGACTATTTCGGACCGTTTGCCTCCGCAGGCGCCGTTGGCAGGACCATCAATTCGCTGCAACGGGCGTTTCTTTTGCGCACGTGCACGGATTCGGTTTTCGAGAGCCGGACACGGCCCTGCCTGCTTTATCAGATCAAACGGTGTTCCGGTCCCTGTACTGGCGAGATCGGCACGGCCGACTATGCGGCTCTCGTCGCGGAAGCGAAGGATTTTCTGTCCGGCCGCAGCCAGAAGGTGAAAGCCGAGATTTCCACCTCCATGCAGGAAGCCTCTGCGGACCTCGATTTCGAGCGCGCGGCCGTCTATCGGGATAGGCTGGCGGCCCTCTCGCACGTCCAAAGCTATCAGGGCATAAACCCGCAATCGATCGAGGAAGCCGACGTCTTCGCCATCCATCAGGAAGGCGGCCAGACCGGCATCCAGGTCTTTTTCTTCAGGACCGGCCAGAACTGGGGCAATCGCGCCTATTTTCCGAAGGCCGATCCGGCGCTGGAGCCAGCTGAGGTTCTAGGGCCATTTCTCGCCCAGTTCTATGACGACAAGCCATGCCCACGGTTGATCCTGATTTCGACCGGTGTCGAGGAGCAGGCCCTGCTTGAAGAAGCGTTGTCGACGCGCGCCGGCCATCGCGTGACGATCAGCGTACCCCGTCGCGGTGAAAAAAAGGACCTCACGGACCACGCGCTGCAAAACGCACGCGAGGCGCTCGGACGGCGACTTGCGGAGACCTCGACCCAGGCGCGGCTGCTGTCCGGCCTTGCGGAGACCTTCGGCCTCGGCAAAACGCCGAGCCGCATCGAGGTTTACGATAATTCGCACATCATGGGCACGAACGCGGTGGGCGCCATGATCGTGGCTGGCGCGGAAGGCCTGGTGAAAAACCAGTACAGGAAGTTTAACATCCGCTCGACCGAGATCACGCCAGGCGACGATTTCGGCATGATGCGCGAAGTCATGCAACGGCGTTTTTCGAGGCTTATCAAGGAACATGGCGTGCCGGTGACGGACGGGGAAACGCCAGACGAGGACAAAGAGGCGAACTCTTCTGCCTTTCCAACCTGGCCGGATGTCATCCTGATCGACGGCGGACAGGGTCAGATGTCGGCAGTTCGTGCGATACTGGACGAACTCGGCATTGCCGATTTTGTCACCGCCATTGGCGTTGCCAAAGGCGCGGACCGCGAGGCGGGACGTGAGCGCTTCTTCATAGCTGGGCGCAATTCATTTTCGCTGCCGGTGCGCGATCCGGTGCTCTACTTCGTCCAGCGCTTGCGGGACGAAGCACACCGTTTTGCCATCGGTTCGCATCGCGCCCGACGAAACAAAGAAATGATACGGAACCCGCTTGATGAAATCAGCGGCATCGGGCCAGGGCGCAAGCGGGCGCTTCTCCTTCATTTCGGCACCGCCAAGGCTGTCAGTAGAGCGGCCATGGAGGACTTGATAGCCGTGGACGGCATTTCGCAATCGATTGCGCGACAAATATACGACCATTTCCACGAAAATGGCTGAAACTGCTGCGAAGGCCCTTGCGGCCGCGATTTTCGATTGATCCGTCGTTTCTGACGATTGACCGGGAGGGCGGCCTTCTGTTTTGACTAGGCCGATCAGGAAAGCACCCAATACATGGCAAGGCGCGCCCTCAATCTTCCAAACCTGCTAACCTACGGCCGCATTCTCGCCGTGCCCCTCGTCGTTTTCTGCTTCTATCTCGAGGGGCGGCTGCAATCGAGCGACCTTGCGCGTTGGCTGGCACTGTTTCTGTTCATCGCGGCCAGCGTAACCGACTACCTGGACGGCTATCTTGCCCGTGCCTGGCAGCAGACGTCGAATATCGGCCGAATGCTGGATCCGATTGCCGACAAGCTGTTGGTCTCGACCTGTCTCCTGCTGCTTGCCGCCGATACGGATCGCACGATCGCAGGCTGGTCGCTCTGGGCGGCCATCATCATCCTATGCCGCGAAATTCTGGTTTCGGGCCTGCGCGAATACCTCGCTGCGCTAAAAGTAAGCGTGCCGGTGACGCGCCTGGCAAAGTGGAAAACGACTATCCAGATGTTTGCCATCGGTTTCCTTCTCGCCGGTCCGGCTGGCGACAAGATCATGCCGCATACGACAGAGATCGGAATTACGCTTTTGTGGATTTCCGCCATCGTAACGCTCTATACCGGCTATGACTATTTCCGCGCCGGCGCAAAGCACATCATGGACGAATGACGATGAAACTCATCTACTTCGCATGGGTCCGCGAGCAAATCGGCAAACCGGAAGAAACCGTCGCCCTTCCCCAAGACGTCCAAACGGTTGCCGACCTGCTCCGCTGGCTGAAATCGCGCGGCGAAGAATATGAACATGCGCTGCAATATCCGGACGTGATCCGGGTCGCGATCGATCAGGAGCACGCCGACCATGGCGAAAATATCCAGGGTGCACGGGAAATCGCGCTGTTCCCGCCCATGACGGGAGGCTGAGCTTCCATGCCCGCGCATACGGTTCCGACCGTGCGCATACAGGCCGAGGACTTCGATACGGCCGCCGAGATAGCCTGCCTGACGCGTGGCCACGCGGATATTGGGGCGGTCGTGACATTTACCGGCCTGTGCCGTGATGATGGCGGGAGGCTTGCCGCCCTTGAACTCGAACATTATCCCGGCATGGCCGAGGCCGAAATCACCCGCATCGCCGCAGAGGCAATACAGCGCTGGCCGCTCACCGGGCTCACGGCGATCCATCGCTTCGGGAAGATCCAGCGCGGCGAGAATATTGTTCTGGTCGTGGCAGCATCCTCGCATCGGCAGGCCGCCTTCGAGGCGGCCGCTTTCCTGATGGATTATCTGAAATCCCGCGCACCGTTCTGGAAGAAGGAGCACCGGTCCGACGGAACGGCCGGCGAGTGGGTCGATGCGAAGACGGCTGACGAGGCGGCGGCGGCTCGCTGGAAGGAGTCCTGATTTCACCACGACTAGGGCATAATCCCGAAAAGTGCGTAGCGATTTTCGGAAAAACTCATGCGAAATCAAATAGTTATATTGCAGTAACAACTCCAATTGAAATCATCGCGCTCCAGGCCATGGAACCACCGCAATCGCCTGATTCCATTGGAGAAGATCGGAATGGAGGTAGCGGTGATCAGCAAGCTTGCCGAACTTTTTATCTTTGGAGTAGCGCCACTGCTGATGGGGCTTACGGCCACGGCCGCCCTCCCCGCCAAGTCGATCTTCGATATCACATGGCTTGCCGAGGATATTGAGGGTCGCGGTGTCATCGACAACACGCAGTCGACCTTCCGAATTGGTCAGGACGGCAAGATCAATGGCGTCGGCGCTTGCAACAACTACTTCTCAACCGCATCAGTGGATAAATTGGCCATCGAAATCGAACAAATCGGATCCACGCGAATGATGTGCCCGCCAGCGCAAATGGATCAGGAAGCAAAATTCTTTGACGCGCTGGGACGCGTCAACAGCTTCCGCCTCGATGATGACGGGAAACTCCATCTTCTGGATAAGGATGGCCAAGCCGTGCTGCGCTTCGCGCGGTCAGACTGATCCAACTGCCGCAGCAAGAGCTCAAAGGAAAAGCCGACATTAACCGGCTTTTCCACTTAGATGAAACAGTTGCGAGCCGGAACTCGCCAACTGAAAATCAGCCGACGATCTCGGTGTCCGAGAACCAGTAGCGGATTTCCTGGGCCGCCGTCTCCGGCGCGTCTGAACCGTGTACCGAGTTCTCGCCGATCGACAACGCATGGACCTTGCGGATCGTGCCTTCGGCGGCGTTTGCCGGGTTGGTGGCACCCATGACGTCGCGGTTCTTCGCGATTGCGTTTTCGCCTTCGAGAACCTGGACGACCGTCGGACCCGACGACATGAACTCTACGAGTTCGCCGAAGAACGGACGTTCCTTATGCACCGCATAGAAACCTTCGGCTTCGCGGCGGCTCATCCAGACGCGACGCGACGCGATAACGCGCAGGCCTGCGTCTTCGAGCATCTTGGTGATCGCGCCAGTCAGGTTTCGCTTGGTCGCGTCGGGCTTGATCATGGAGAAGGTACGTTCAATCGCCATTTTTTCCTCTAGGAACATGTTTTCGGGAAGATGGCGCGCTCTTTAGAGCAAAACCTGCGAGAACGGAACCCGGTTTCCAGCCGGATTCTCCCTCAATTGTCGGCCGCCACCGCTGGCCCAGCGGTGCATCGCTTATCTGCAAGGTCATCCGGTAGAATAGTCATTGACTTCTCTTTCGCCGCGCGTCTGGTTGCGCAACACCCCTGCTTCGTCGGATCAAGACAGGTCAAATGAAAAAGCATTTCATGATGTTCGCGGCTTACAACCAATGGGCCAACGGCCGGGTTTACGACGCGGCTTCGCTTCTGTCGGATGAGGAATACCGTTGCGACACGGGCGCATTCTTCAAATCCATGATGGGGACACTGAACCATATCGTCGCCGGCGATCGCATCTGGATGAAACGCTTCACCGGCGAAGGCGAGGCGCCGACCACGCTCGATGCGATCATTCAAGACGATTTCGCAAAGCTTCGCGTCATCCGGCAGGCCGAGGACATCCGCATCGTCAAATGGGTCGAATCGCTGAGTGAAAAGGCGCTCGAAGGCCGTTTCACATACATGACGATCACCGACATGCGCACGGTCTCGCAACGGTTGGCGCCTGCGCTCGACCATTTCTTCAATCACCAGACCCATCATCGCGGTCAGGCGCATATGATCCTGACGTCGCTCGGAAAGCCCTCAGTGGAACTCGACCTCATCGCCTTCCAGCGGACAGAGCAAGGACGGGCGTTTGCGTAAGCATGGCGAACAGTATCATCGCCATCCTTGCAGGCCTAGCGCCATCTCCATCGCAGCGAAATCGCGATCGTTGTGCAGCAGCGGCACTCCGTTTTCGATGCACCAGGTAGCGATGATCACGTCGATCGTTCCGCGAATGGTGACTGCCGGCTCGGCGAAGCAGACGATAGTTTGACGCGGCAAGTTCAGCGATGGCTGGTCCACAGAGCGTTCTTATATCAAGCGAGGCGAGTGTGTATTTTACCAAACGTTCTTCGTGGCCGGGCCGGATACCCTGGAGAATTTCGACAAGAATGAGGTCGCCAAGGACAATTTCCTCGGTGTCAAGGGCACGGTCCAACGCCTCGGCTGCTTGTGATCCCGAGCCCCGGAAGTAGTCCACCCAAGCTGACGTGTCTGCAAGGATCATCGATCACGACGCAGTGCATCGAGGTCGCCTTCCCAATGAATTTTGCCGCGCAGACTGCGTATGGCCTTTGCTGCCTTGCGACGTTGCACTACTTCCTTCAACGCCTCTTCCACCGCCTGCTTTTTGGTTTTGGCGCCAGTCAGGGCCATCGCCTCCGCAATAAGCTTGTCATCGATATCGATGTTGGTGCGCACCTGACCTCCGATGTGTATAAACAGCCTAATATATACACATCGCCAATCGTTCCTTCAACATCCTCTTGCGCTTCAACCTCGCCTCAGCCAAAACGCTCCGCCATGCTTATCATCAACGATCTCTCGCTGCGCATCGCTGGACGTCTTCTCCTCGATCACGCCTCGCTGACGCTGCCTGCCGGTTCGAAGGCGGGACTGGTCGGCCGCAACGGCACCGGCAAAACCACGCTTTTCCGGGCCATTTCCGGCGACCTGGCTTCCGAGACCGGCTCGATCTCGATGCCGAAGAACACGCGCATCGGCCAGGTGGCGCAGGAAGCGCCCGGAACCGAGGAGCCGCTGATCGAGATCGTGTTGAAGGCTGATACAGAGCGCGCAGCGCTGCTGGCCGAGGAGCAGACCGCCACCGATCCTCACCGGATCGCCGAGATTCACATGCGGCTCGCCGATATCGATGCACATTCGGCTGAAGCGCGGGCGGCGACGATCCTCGCCGGCCTCGGCTTCGACGCGGCCGCGCAAAACCGTCCCGCTTCGTCGTTTTCCGGCGGCTGGCGCATGCGCGTCGCGCTTGCCTCCGTGCTCTTTGCGGAACCTGACCTGCTGCTCCTCGACGAACCGACCAACTATCTCGACCTCGAAGGCACGCTCTGGCTGGAAAACTATGTCGCGCGCTATCCGCACACCGTGCTCCTGATCTCGCACGACCGCGACCTCCTCAACCGCGCCGTTTCTTCGATTGTCCACCTTGACCAGCAGAAACTCACCTTCTGGCGGGGCGGCTACGACCAGTTTGACCGCCAGCGCGCTGAACAACAGGCGCTCCAGGAGAAAGGCCGCGTCAAGCAGGAGGTCGCCCGCAAGCACATGGAGGCCTTTGTCGAGCGCTTCCGCTACAAGGCCTCGAAGGCGCGGCAGGCGCAATCACGGTTGAAGGCGCTGGAAAAGATGAAGCCCATCGCCGCGATCATGAACGATACGGTGAAGCCCTTCAATTTTCCGGAACCGGTCAAAACGGTCGCCTCGCCGATCGTCGCGATCAACAGCGGCGCCGTGGGCTATCAGCCCGGCAAACCGGTACTGAAGCAGTTGACGCTTCGCATTGATGAAGACGACCGCATCGCGCTGCTCGGCGCCAACGGCAACGGTAAATCCACTTTCGCCAAATTGCTCGCCGGCAGGCTCAAACTCGACAGCGGCACAATCACGATCGCGCCCGGATTGAAAGTCGCGATCTTTGCGCAGCACCAACTTGACGATCTCCGCCCGGAGGAGAACGCTATCGAGCATGTCCGTCCGCTGATGGCCGGCGCTCCGGAGGCGAAGGTGCGCGCTCGCGTCGCGCAGATGGGTTTGGCAACCGAGAAGATGAACACCGCCGCGAAAGACCTGTCCGGTGGAGAGAAAGCGCGCCTGCTCATGGGCCTTGCCGCATTCGAGGGGCCGAACCTGTTGATCCTGGACGAGCCGACCAACCACCTCGACATCGATTCCCGCGAGGCGCTGGTCCACGCGCTCAACGATTATTCGGGTGCGGTGATCCTTATCTCGCACGACCCGCATCTGATCGAGGCAACAGCCGATCGTCTGTGGCTGGTCAAGGATGGGTCGGTACACGCTTACGATGGCGACCTCGCCGACTATCGCCGGGAAATAACCGGCGATGCGGGCGACCGCCGGCAGCGCCGCGAAGCCGACAAGGCATCGAAGGCGGACCGCCGCCGCGAGGCAGCCCAGCGCCGCGCAGCCCTTGAGCCCGTCGCCAAGGAGATCCGCGCGACCGAAGCATTGATGGACCGCATCCGCAAGCGTATCGATGGCATCGAGGACGAACTGGCCAATCCCGCCCTCTACGAAAAGGACCCATCGACCGCGACCAGGCTTGCCAAGGAGCGCTCCGAGCTTTCCAATGCGTTGGCCGGACATGAGGACAAGTGGCTGACGCTTTCGGCTGAGTACGAGGAAGGAACCGCCGAATGACGATCCGAAGGGAGAAGGACGGCGAAATCACGGTCGTCACGATCGACCGCGCGGAGGCGCGCAATGCGGTCAACCCGGACATGGCGCTTGCCCTTTTCGACGCCTTCATTGCATTCGATCGCGACAAGACACAGAAGGTCGCGGTGCTAACCGGAATTCCTGGCGTGTTCAGCGCCGGATTCGACCTGAAATGGGCCGCCACCGGCACAGGCGAGAAGTGGTTCGCTGAGCACGACCTGGACGGAAGTTTCGACGATCCGGTCAAATATCCCGCGCAAAGGCCCGATGGGGCCGACGAGACTGCTGCTGTCGAAACCAGTCGTCGCGGCGATCTCCGGACCTGCCGTTGCGGGCGGCATGGAGCTTGCGCTGTGGTGCGATCTCCGCGTCATGGAAAAATCGGCCTATATGGGCGTCTACTGCCGCCGTTGGGGCGTACCGCTGATCGACGGCGGCACCGTGCGGCTGCCGCGTATAGTCGGCCATGGCCGCGCCATGGACCTGATCCTCACTGGCCGAAAGGTGGGCGCCGACGAATGTGTCGACATCGGGCTCGCCACCAAGGTCTGCGCGGACGGGAGTTCGCTTGAAACCGCACTTGAACTGGCACGCGACCTCGCCCGTTTTCCACAGGCGTGCATGCGCGCCGACCGGCTCTCCGCCATACGCCAATGGTCACTTAATCTGCCGGATTCCTTGATCAGCGAGTGGGAAAGCGCGGAGACATTCCGATCCGAGGGTGCTGCCGGCGCTGCGCGTTTCGCCTCGGGCAAGGGCCGGTCCGGAGATTTTGACAAGATCTGAGTGTCTGACTCAAAATTCGCTGGGGCGTGGCGAAAATGGTGATTTTGAGACCGGAGCGCAGCGTACATTCGGCTACGTGAGCACCGGAAGCGCAAAATCGCCATTTGCAGCCCGCTCCGGCGAATTCGGGCAGACACTGAGCCCGAGTTGTGTGGCGGCGGGTGCGCCAGCAAACTGGAGAAGGATCGTGGACTCCAGGTACTTTGACCGACGCGGTTACCCCATTGTCGGAGCCGCAGCGGGATATGGCAAATGGGCCGAGACTTACGAGGAGACAGTCGCCGAAGGACTGGACCGGCCGCTGCTCGAAAGACTCCGCACAATTGAGTGGCCCTCCATCCGTCGCGCAGCCGATCTCGCATGCGGTACGGGACGCACGGGGGCATGGTTGAGGGAACGGGGTGTCCAGCACGTGGACGGCGTGGACATCACGCCAGAGATGCTGGCGGTTGCCGAGAAGCGCGGAGCACATGAAAGGCTCCTTGTCGGCGACGTGCAAGCGACCCCGCTAGATTCCTCCGAATACGACCTCTCAACGCTTGTTCTCGCTGATGAGCATCTCGCGGAACTTCAGCCCGTCTACCGCGAGGCCTCCCGGCTGCTCCGGCAGGGAGGAAAATTCCTGATCGTCGGATATCACCCGTTTTTCCTCATGAACGGAATGCCCACGCACTACCACCGCGCCGACGGATCAGCCGTCACGATTGAAAGTCACGTGCACTTGTTCGCGGACCATTTCAAAGCGGGCTGTTCAGCGGGACTGTCACTGGTCGAAGTGGAAGAGTGCGTGATCGACGAGGACTGGCTCGCGACGAAGCCGAAATGGCGGAAGCATCTGCACTGGCCAGTGAGTTTTGCGCTCGTCTGGCACAAGGTGACCGAGTGAATCAGATTATCGGAGACGCTCGATAATCTCGGTCAAACCTGTGGCGCTCTTCGAGCATCCTCCAAATCGGCCGGAGGCTCCCGTTGCAGTTTTCTAAACGTTACTACCGCCCCTGCCCCAGCGACGAGCAGGCGGCTGTGAGTTTGGGTTCGGCGGCGTTCCACCGCCACGCCGTGCCATCGCAAACAGGAACCCGAGGAACCCGATGACGGTGAGCATATAGCCCGCCGGTTGGATGCGCTCATCGACATCCGCCGCTTCGGTCCGCAGGATCAGCTCAGCCGATTTGACGGAAACGTCTTCTGCATCGCCCGGCCCAAGCGTGAACGTGTAGATGCCGTCCTCAACGTCGTCGATCAAGCCGGCGCTGTCGCGATAGACTCTTTCCTGCGTTTGCGGATTGGTGTCCCGCGGGCGGACCTCGTCGAAGGTGAGCGTCTCGGCAAGGACGGTCCGGCTGTCATGATCGGCCGTCAGTGTCAGAATGGCGCCATTGCCCACCAGAATGGGCTGCCCCACCGTGGACATTTCCACCAGGACATGGACCGGCGCATCGCCTGACTTCAATTCTATATCGACCGGCTGATAGCCTTGCGCCTCGTCATAGAGGCGCCAGTTACCCAGATCGTGGCCAGCCAGGTTTTGGACCAGACGCGGATAACCCAATCCGAGCACCAGGCCAGCAAGCAGGACGAGGAAGAAGAAAATCCGCGCCAGGAACCTCATACGTCCTCACTTCTCCACCAACTTTCCGGAAGCGGCCGGATTTCAGTCACGCCTTGCGCTCCCACCGCTTGTCCGGCGTCTGCTGCCAATAGGTCACGTCGTGGCCCGCTCCCTTCATGTCTTTCCAGTGGCGGCGTGCTGTCTCCAGTTGCGCCGCATCATGTCCGTCGAACATGAAAACAGCCCTTGCATAGGAAGCAAGGTCAGGCGGCTCGGCTCCGTCGACAAGGAAACGGATTTCGGCGGCATTCTGATTGCCCTCGCCGGTGGTCAGCAACACGGGCTGATCTTCCACCCATGCCTCGCGGTCGGTCGTGTGGGCCAGGAACGAGTCATCGCGAAATGTCCAGAGATGCGCATCAAGGGCATCACGCCGCTCATTGGTCCCGGTTTGCACGACCGCTTTCCAGCCGCGCTTCAGGCTGCGCTCAAGCAGGCCCGGCAGTGCGTCCTCGAGCGTTGAACTCGGTCAGATGATAGAACAGGACTTCGGCCATGCACCCACTCCGCCCAGCCTTACTCACCCCTCATAGTGGTCGTGGACCATCCGGTCGAGCAGACGCACACCGAAACCTGATGCCCAAGACTGATTGATCTCGTTTGCCGGCGATCCCATGGCGGTGCCGGCGATATCGATATGCGCCCAGGGCGTATCCTTCACGAAGCGCTGCAAAAATTGCGCAGCGGTGATCGAGCCGCCAAAGCGTCCGCCGATGTTCTTCATGTCCGCGTTCTTCGAATCGATGAGCTTGTCGTATTCGGCGCCGAGAGGCATCCGCCACACTCGCTCCTGCGTCGCCTGCCCGGCAGCGGTCAACCGCTCCGACAGCTCATCATTGTTGGAGAACAGACCTGCATAGTGCTGACCGAGCGCGACCATGATCGCTCCGGTAAGCGTCGCGAGATTGATCATGAATTTCGGCTCGAAGCGCTGGTTGCAGTACCAAAGGGCATCGCAAAGCACGAGACGCCCTTCCGCGTCGGTGTTCAGCACCTCGATGGTCTGGCCCGACATCGATGTTACGATGTCACCGGGACGCTGCGCGTTGCCATCGACGCTGTTTTCCACGCAACCGATAATACCGACAACATTCGCCTTGGCCTTGCGGGCGGCCAGCGCGTGCATCAAACCGACAACCGCGGCGGCTCCGCCCATGTCGCCCTTCATGTCTTCCATGCCGGCAGCCGGCTTGATCGAATTGCCGCCGGTATCGAACACGACGCCTTTGCCTACGAAGGCAATCGGTTTTTCCTTCGGCTTCCCGCCTTGCCACGACATCACAACCAGGCGCGGCGGGCGGCCCGAGCCTTGGGCGACGCCGAGCAACGCGCCCATGCCCAGTTTCCGCATCTCCCGTTCCGTCAGGATCTCGACCTTGACGCCCAGGCTTTCCAGGTCCTTGGCATGCGTGGCCAACTCGACCGGGCCAAGTATGTTGGCGGGCTCGTTGACAAGGTCGCGCGCAAGCGCAACGCCATCGGCAACAGCTTGTGCCGCAACAAAGGCTTTCTTGGCCGCCGCTGGTTCCGAACAGAGAATGGTGAACCTGGCCGGCTTTGCGTCCGGTTTGTTCTCCCCGTTGTCCTTCTTCGTCTTGTATTTTTCGAAGGAATAGGCTCGCAGCAGAATGCCGGCGGCAAAATTGGCCGCATCAGCGCCGCTGATTTCGACCCCATCGATATCAAGCATAACAGCAACGTCAGCCGGCTTGCGAAGCTGCGCAAACGTCGTTCCGCCGAGCTTGAACCAGGCGTATTCGTCGATCGCAGCGGCCTTTCCTACGCCAAGCGCCACAAGACGGTCGAGGCTGGACCCCTCCGGCGCAATCAGCTCGATGGATGTACCCGCCTTGCTCTTGAACTCCGTAATGGAGAACGCCTTTTCCAACACCTTCGCCGGGTCGCAGGCCTTTGCGGGCTCGCTCAGCCCTCCCTCCTCCGTAGAGAAAACCACTACGCTTCCTTTCCTTGGCGTGGCAATCTTGGCAAAATTGATCGTCGGTCTGGCAGTCATCGAACATCCTGTCGGGAGAGACGCCCCGCCTTGGGCGCGATCTTGGTTGTCTTCAGGCTATAGCAAGGCTTTTCCGCCAAGGCGAATCGTGTGTTCCTCTTCAAGTGCCGCTAATTTCCCGCCTCCAGAGCGAAGGCAGGCCGCTTCCGGACCCGCTTGCAGAAGAGAACGGCTACAGAGTATTAACCTCGTTTATTGGCCATTTCTTAGCCAATCACGTCGAGAGTGAGACCGATCGGCGGTACTCTTTCGCCGGAGATGGATATTGTGAATCGGTTGTATGCCGTCTGCGGGGCGGGTAGCTTGGCGAACGGCTTAATGTATGTGCTGACTGCGTGTGGTAACGGAACGCTGTTTTTATGAAGGTCGTCGAACGTTATATTCTGCGACGGGCGTTCGGGGTTTTCGCCGCGGCGCTCTTCTGGACCTTGGCCATCGTCTGGACAACGCAGGTTCTGGCCCGCATCGATTTCGTCACCTCCAGCGGCCAGTCGGCGCTGGCCTTCTTCGAACTTGCGACGCTCATATTGCCGTCGGTTATTCCGGTGGTGGTGCCATTCGCCCTAACCATTGCCGTGGCTCAAACCCTGTCGATGATGAACTCTGATTCCGAACTGGTCGTCATCAACGCGGCCGGAAGTTCCCGGCTAACCACCATTCGGCCAGTTTTCCTTCTTGCGATCGGAGCGTGCATTTTCTCGTTTGCGGTTGACAACGGCCTCGACCCATTTGCGCGCCAGCGGGCCCGCGAGATGATCTCGACCGCGCGCGCCGACCTCCTGTCGACGGTCGTTCAGGAAGGCAGCTTCCACAAGATCGACGACGGACTTTTCATCCAGATCGGCGAGCGGCTGCCGGATGGCCGGCTTGGTGGAATTTTCGTCGCAGATTCAAGGGAAAAGAACGTCGACCTCGTCTATTACGCCAAGGATGGCGTCGTCGTTGAGCGTGACGGGAAGAATGTGCTTCTGATGAGCGACGGCGTTGTGCATCGCAAGGCGGTCGGCGCGGAAGTCTCGGTTATTCGCTTTTCCTCTTATGCCTTCGACATGTCGGCGCTGGCGGCCGCGGCATCGGAAGTCTACCTGTTCGCGAAAGACCGGACACTCGGTTTTCTTCTGAACCCGGATCCGAACGATCGCATGTACAAGCGCTATCCGCAGCAATTCCGGGCCGAACTGCATCGGCGCTTGACTGAATGGATCTACCCGCTCGTCTTCGCTCTCATCGCACTCGCTGTAGCCGGTGACGCCCGCTCTCATCGCGAGGCCCGTATCCACCCACTGGTCACAGCCCTGACGATCGCGCTTGTGGTGCGCTGGATCGGCTTCTTTGTGGCAAACCAGGCCGAGACCGTCCCGCTTTTCGTTATCGGCGTGTATGCCGTTCCTATCGGTTTTTCGGCAATTGCCGCCTGGTTCCTTTATACGCACCGGACGATGGAACTGCCGATCGCCTGGGCAGAATGGATTTCGGCGTCGGTTCGAAGGATAGGCGAACGCGTGACGCTCCTGCGTCACCGGCTGCTGGGGCATAGGGTCCAATCGGCGCGAGGGCCGGTCTGATGGGTTGGACGCTCGGCCGATACTTTCTCTCGCGCTACCTGACCATCACGGCATGGTTCTTTATCGGTATTTTCGCGCTGGTCTTCATTATCGACTTCACCGAATTCTCAAGCAGCGCTGGCGGCCTGCCGGGATTCACGGTAAAAATCGCCCTAGGGGTATCGGCGCTCAGAGTCCCGATGGTGATGCAGCAGATCGTGCCTTTCATCGGTCTTTTTGCGGCAATGGCGACGCTGGTGTCGCTCAACCGCAAATACGAGCTCGTGATAGCGCGTGCGGCCGGTATTTCGGCATGGCAGTTCCTGCTTCCTATCTGCTTCGGCGCGCTGCTTTTCGGGTTCGCTACGATCGGGATTCTGAACCCCATTGCCGCCTACGGTCTGTCCCGCGCGGAGAACATCGAGACTTCCTTGCGGTCGGGGCACTCGAACTCCGTTTCAGCCTTCAGCGCACCCTGGATTCGCCAGAAAACGGATGAGGGCTACACCATCATCGGCGCCCGGGCGATTCTGAACCAGGGTCTTGAACTGTCCGACGCCGTATTTTTCCAGTTCGACGAAAACGGCGAGATCATTCGTCGAATCGACGCGAAACACGCGTTTCTGCGTGATAGCTACTGGGAACTGACGGGTATCGAACATTTCCGCGACGGCGTGCGCGATACTGCGAACGAATCGATCAGAATCAAGACCGATCTGCGCCCGGAGATCGTTCAGGAAAGGCTTGCCCGTCCCGAATCCATTCCCTTCTTCAAGCTGCCTGGCAAGATCGAAATTGCCCGTTCGTTTGGCCTAAGGGCTAACGCATTTGCTGTGCAATTCCATTCGCTTGTCGCCCTTCCCCTCTTGCTGGTGGCCATGACACTTATTGCCGCGACCGTCTCCATGCGGTTTGCACGGATGGGCCAGTCGGCAACCATGATTCTGGGTGGCGTCGTCGCCGGGTTTCTGCTTTATGTCGTTACGGTTCTTGTAAAAGCGTTTGGAACGGCGGGATTCGTGCCGCCGGCTATTGCGGCTTGGTTTCCGGTGGTGGTGGCAATGTTCTTTGGGGTGACATTCCTGCTCCATAAGGAGGACGGTTAGTAGTGGCGTTGGTGCGAGCCAATTTCCGTAAGTCGGCTCGTCTGGCGCACCTGTTCGGTGCGACAGCGCTGGCGTGCATTCTGACGAGTATGGTCGCGTCCACGCCTGCGCGCTCGCAGGGCGCGGAAATCGCTGCCCCTGATCTTCCTACAAACGCTCAAATGTTGCTCGAGGCCGATACACTGGTCTACGACAATGACAAGAGTACCGTTACTGCGGTCGGCGGAGTCCAAATTGACTACGGTGGTAATCGGCTGGTTGCGCAACGGGTCATTTATGACCGCAAGTCCGGACGCCTTGTCGCCAGCGGCAGAGTCGCTATTGTCGACAGCACCGGCACCCGCATTTTCTCCGACGAGATCGACATCACCGACGATTTCGCGGACGGTTTTGTTAACGCGCTGCGCATCGAAACAGTCGACAAGACTTATTTCGCAGCGGAAAGCGCTGAGCGCGAGCGGGGTATCGTCACCACGTTCAACAATGGCGTCTATACCGCATGCGAACCGTGCGAGGAAAAGCCGGACAGGGCGCCGATCTGGCGAATCAAGGCCCGCAAGATCATCTGGAACGGCGAGGCGAAAACGATCCGATTCGAGAAGTCACGCTTCGAAATGTTCGGGTACCCTATCGCGTATCTGCCGGCTTTCGAGGTTGCCGATCCGACCGTCAAGCGAAAGACCGGTTTCCTGATTCCGGGTATAGGCTACAAGTCCGATTTAGGTGTCGGCTTTAACGTTCCCTTCTACATCGCGCTTGCCCCGACCTACGATCTAACGCTTTCCGGTCGCTACTACACGAAGCAAGGCTTTTTCGGCATGGCCGAATGGCGCCAGCGCTTCAACAACGGCCAATACAACCTGAGGGTCGCCGGAATCCACCAGGAGGACCCGAGCGCATTCCCCTTCGGCACCGAGAACGGTGGAACCGCAGCCGACCCCAACAAAAATCGCGCCATGATTGGGAGCAAGGGCGACTTCGCCATCAATCCGCGCTGGGCCTTCGGCTGGGATGTCCTCGCCCAAACGGACAAGAATTTCGCCTACACCTACGCCATTCCCGACTACTCCGCTTACGTGCAGAGGTCGCAGATCTACCTGACCGGCCTGAACGACCGGAACTATTTTGACCTAAGGGCCATGCATTTTCAGGTGCAGGAAGACGTTCCTGACGCGTTCACGGCGGCTCGCAACGAAGAGCAGCCTTGGGTCCTTCCTACATTCGACTATTCGTACACGCCCGACCAGCCGGTCCTTGGCGGCGAACTCAATTTCGATGTCAACTCCCGTATCATCGACAGGTCGCGTCTGGACAGCTTATTGGCCATTCCGGTGGTCCGCGGCCCCGAAGGCACCAGCAGCCGTCTTACGGCGCTGGCCGAGTGGAAGAAGTCGATCGTTACGGACGGCGGACTAGTCATAACGCCTATGTTCGATGTGCGCGGCGATGCGACACATGAAAACCTTTCGTCTTCTTCGCTCGCCGCGATCAACGATATGGCGGGCGACCTCAACGGACTGGCCTACAGCCCGGAGGGCGCCACCTACAGCGGCGTCGCGGCGGACATTCGGTCTGCCTACAACCGCTTCATGGCGACTGCGGGCCTCGAATTCCGTTGGCCGGTCCTGTTCTCTTCCGTCAGTTCGAGCCACGTGCTGGAGCCAATGGCGCAGATCTTTGCACGGCCTGACGAGCGATTTGCCGGAACCTTGGGCGTGCTGAACGAAGACGCGCAGAGTTTCGTCTTCGATGCGACAACCCTGTTCGAACGCGACAAGTTTTCGGGCTACGATCGAATGGAGGGCGGCACTCGCGCCAATATCGGCATTCGCTACTCGGGCAGCTACGCCAATGGCTGGACAACGAATGCCCTTTTCGGCCAATCGTATCAACTTGACGGCGAGAACTCATTTGCTTCGCCTGATCTTGTCAATGCCGGAGCCTTTTCCGGCCTGGAAACCGAGACGTCGGACTTCGTGGGCCTTGCCGGGTTCGCGAGCCCGCAAGGATTGTCGGCCTCCGTCAGCGCCCGGCTTGACGAGCAAACGATGGAATTGAGACGAGCAGAATTGAGGGCCGGTTATGTCACGGCGCCCCTCACGCTGACAGCCAAATACGCGTTCATCCAGCAGCAGCCGTTATATGGTTTTCCTGAAGACCGTCGAGAACTCACCCTCGCCGGCTCGACGCAGCTTCGCGAGAGCTGGCGGGTCTTCGGGTCGGCAACCTATGATTTTGAAACCAATGTGCTCGTTCGCGACGCCGTCGGGTTTGCCTATGATGACGAATGCTTTTCCTACACGATGACCCTGTCCGAGACGCGCGACCGTTTCACGGAAGAATCGACCCAAAGCGTCGGGTTTAACGTTTCTTTCCGCACGATCGGCGACTTCGGCACCAACACGAGCATGTTCACCACACAGTAGTGCTCATCGAGGTCATTGTTTCGCCGCATAGGCGTCGCATGCAAATATCGCCCCGGCGACATTCCGGGTTCAGGATAGACTAGGATGAAACTGGTCCGACAGTATTTGATTTCTGCTGGCTTGGCGCTTCTGGTGTCAGCGACGGCGTTGCCTGCGGTTTTTTCGACTCCCGTTATGGCGAGCGAAATCAAATATGTCGTGAACGATATTCCCATCACGAGCTATGACATCCAGCGTCGCGCCGCGTTCATCCGCCTGCAGCGCGGCAAAGGGAACGCATCGGAGCAGATGATCGAGCAGACCCTCCGCATGGCGGAAGTGAAGCGTCTCAACATTCGCGTCACGGACCAGCAAGTGGACGACGCTTATGCCCGGTTTGCCAAGAACAACAACATACCTCAGGCAAAGCTGGACAATGTCCTGGCTCAATCCGGCGTGACAAAGCAGCACTTCAAGGATTTCATCCGCGCGCAGATGAGCTGGAGCCAGGCGCTCGGCATGCGCTCCCGTTCGGGCGGGCGGATGACTGAGCAGGAGGCTGTCAGAAAGATGCTCGAAAAAGGCGGCGCCAAACCGTCTGCAACGGAATACATGCTTCAGCAGGTGATCTTCGTGGTTCCCGCCAGCGAGCGCGGCTCCATCGGCAAGCGCAAGCGCGAGGCGGAGGCAATGCGGGCGCGTTTCAACAGCTGCGACACGACCCGCCAGTTCGCCAAGGGCCTCCTCGACGTCACTGTGCGCGATCTGGGCCGGGTTCTGGCCCCCGAATTGCCGGGCGACTGGGCCGAGTTCGATCAAGAAAGCCAGGCCTGGCACCGCAACTGGCGTACGGGAGACCGAGCGCGGTCTAGAGTTTATCGGCATCTGCAGTGCGCGCGAGGTTTCGGATGATCGCGTGGCCCAGCTGGTGTTGAACGACGAGAAGGGCAGCGGCGACCAGAAGGCTGACGAGGTCAGCAAGAAATACACAGAAGAACTGCGGAAAAAAGCCCGCATAGTCGAACGCTAGACCGTGCCGCCACTTGCCTTGACGGCCGGCGACCCGTCGGGGGTCGGCCCTGAAATTGCGATAGCGGCGTGGCGGATGCGCGACGCGGCAAATGTACCGCCCTTCTACATTCTCTCGGACCCTGCCCTCCTTTCAGCGCGCGCCCGCGCGCTCGGGGTCGACGTGAAAATCCGGGAGGTTACCTCAGACGCTGCCGACAATACGTTCGCAGATGCGCTTCCAGTGGTTCGGCTTGTGTCAGGATTCACGGATTTGCCCGGGCGTCCGGATAATGCCAACGCTGCCGGCATCATTGAGTCCGTCGACCGCGCGGTCGCTGACGTGTTTGCCGGATCCGCAAGCGCTATTGTCACCTGCCCGATCGCCAAGAAACCGCTCTACGAGGCTGGCTTCAAGTTCCCGGGGCATACGGAATATCTCGCCCATCTAGCGGCCGAACACACAGGCCGGCCGGCAACGCCAGTGATGATGCTTGCGGGCCCGAATCTCCGAACTGTGCCTGTGACGATCCACATCTCAATTGCGGACGTTCCGGCAGCGCTGACCACCGACGGGATCGTGACTACTGCACACATCGCCGCAGCCGACCTTGCTGGCCGCTTTGGCATCGCCCGGCCGCGCCTGGCGATTGCCGGCCTCAATCCCCACGCCGGCGAAGGCGGCGCCATGGGGCGGGAAGACGAAGAGATCGTCCGGCCGGCAGTCGAAACGTTGCTGGCGGAAGGCATCGATGCTTTCGGCCCGCGTCCCGCCGACACCATGTTCCATGCGCGCGCACGTGCTGGCTACGACGCCGCGATCTGCATGTACCATGATCAGGCGCTGATCCCTGCAAAAGCGCTCGCCTTCGACGAAACGGTCAATGTGACCCTCGGCCTGCCCTTTGTGCGCACGTCGCCCGACCACGGCACCGCCTTCGATATCGCCGGCAAGGGGCTGGCCCGTGCGAACAGCCTTATCGCCGCGCTGCGACTGGCTCATCGGCTGGCCAGCCGGACTGCTGCATGACCATCGACGGCCTGCCGCCTCTCCGCGAGGTCATCGAACGGTACGGCCTCGCGGCTAAAAAGTCGCTTGGCCAAAATTTCCTGCTTGATCTCAACCTGACTGGAAAGATTGCGCGCGCGGCAGGCGAACTTACACGGCACACGATCGTCGAAGTAGGCCCTGGTCCGGGAGGGCTCACCCGCGCGCTACTCCTGCACGGAGCGCGCAAAATCGTCGCGATCGAAAGGGATGAGCGCTGTCTCGGGGCCTTGGCGGAAATTTCAGAACATTATCCGGGCCGCCTGGAGGTCATTCCAGGTGACGCGCTGAAAACCGATTTCGCAGCGCTCGCGGGGGATAGCCCCGTGAAGGTCGTAGCCAACCTTCCCTACAATATCGGCACTGAACTGTTGGTGGGCTGGCTCACCGTTCCGCAGTGGCCGCCGTTTTACGAATCACTGACGCTGATGTTCCAGCGCGAGGTTGCCGAGCGGATCGTTGCGCGCACCGGCGACAATTCTTATGGCCGGCTTGGTATTCTCGCGGGGTGGCGCACCGAAGCGAAGATCGCTTTCGATGTGCCGCCGCAAGCGTTCACGCCGCCGCCGAAAGTGACATCGTCGGTGGTGCATCTCGTCCCTCGCGCCGAGCCGCTGCCCGCCGATGTCCGAAAGCTCGGGCGGGTCACGGAGGCGGCTTTCGGCCAGCGTCGCAAAATGCTGCGCCAGAGCCTCAAAAGCATTGGCGGCGAAAGGCTGCTGGGTGAAGCCGGCATAGACGGAACGCGTCGCGCGGAGACGCTGAGCATTGAGGAATTCGTCCGTCTTACGAACAAAGCATGAGAGAGCCGCGCCGAAAGATATCTTGCGACTCTGCTCCACGAGCTGATACCTTTGGATCAAATTGGACCAAAAGTATCAACGCAAAATGATCACCTCCGCCCAAATTCGTGCCGCCCGCAGTCTGATAGGCCTGTCTCAAGGTCAGGTCGCTCATACGACAGGTCTCTCGGTCCCGACCATCAAGCGGGCTGAATCGGACACCGGGTTGCGCGCATCGCGTGTTGCAATCGACACGATACAGATGGCGCTGGAGCAAGCCGGGGCGATTTTTCTTGCCGAGAACGGCGAAGGAGCCGGTGTGCGGCTCCGGAAGTTGACGCGGACAGAGGGTCTGCGCCCGGAAGAACTCAACGCGGCAAACGACGACTAGTGGAACGAATTTGACATTCGCATCCCATTTGACATCACGCGTCCATTGCGAATGTCAAATTCAAAGTTCCACTAGAATCATATGTTTGCTCGTGGTCCTTATGATTCTAACATTCGCCTGAATGGCCTGTATCAATGGGATGCGAATGTCAGAATCGGACCACTAGAGCATGATCCCGAACCGAAGGTCAGCGAAGCAAAAAGTGCGTAGCGGTTTTCGGAAAAGATCTGAGCTGGAACAGCCGCCGCTTAGTTCTCGATGATCCGACCGTCCGAAACGATATCAGCTGAGTAGCGCAACTCTCTCAGCGGCTTCACGTGTCGCGTGGCCTCGGCATAAATCGGATGCGCCTTGTAGGCCGCCAGTTCGGCCTGGTCTGCAAATTCGGCATAGACCACAACGTCGATGGCATCGCAGAGTGGGTCTACCTTCGAGTTCAGCGTGACTTCGAAAGTGCGTGAATGCGGAATCCGGCCAAGCAATTCCAGCCCCGACTTGATTGCCGAGACATCCTGGTCTGCCTTGGCGCTGAAAAATACGATATGCCGGATCAACACCGCCTCCTTCGCCAAAGCGCTCTGCATCTTCGTCTATGCGGGATGCTGCCTCTTCGAGAACCGATTGGCGTGCTTTCCGGAAATCACTTCTGACTTCGTCCGGCATGCCGACGCGGCCGTCTTTTCGACCGGCATTGCGGTCGCGTCAATGCGTTGAGTTAGCGCACTGCCCGGGAGAAAGCATATTCGCGCGCGGCAGTTGGCGGCGCTCTATGTCACCGGAACGCACGTGCCGCTTCCCCCTCTTGAAGTTTTTTTCCATGACGGCGAAAATCACTGCGGGAACTCAGGGAGGCGCCGAGGCTTTGGCCGAGGTACCGATCAGGATCGGAGCCGGAAAGTTATCGCGGCAGCGAATAGCCAGTCACGATCTTGCGCCGGGCGCCGACCAACTGAAGGAGAGTCTCGGGGACTTTTCCGCGAAGTTTGCTTTTGACTGAACTGGAACTCGGACTGCATCGCTGCCTGTATTGGTCGGTCGAGGCTTGTGCTGATGAGGAAGGAAAAGGCTGTTGACGTTCCGCTGATCGGTCCTGTTCGGCTCACTGCGGAGAACTTTGCCGAAATTGCACGCGGACTGCCGGCGAAGGCTCGCATGGTCCTTTCGGCTGGAATGAGCCTGGCGCGCGGTACGCTCAACGTCCGCATGCCGGACGGTCGGTCAGTCATCCTGGGCGGCAACGGGCCCGGCCCGGAAGCGCAACTCATCCTCAACAACTGGAACCTGCCTGGCCGCGCCTTTGCTGGCGGCACGATCGGAGTGGCCAAATCCTACATGGATGGAGATTGGGAGAGCCCTGATGTAACCAGCGTCCTCGAGTTGTTTGTCGTCAACGTCGAGGCGGGCGAAAGGCTCGCAGGCGGCGCAAGCTGGGTGCTCAATACGATCCAACGCCTGCGTCACTGGCTGAACGAGAACACCCGCACAGGTTCGATGCGAAACATATCGGCGCACTACGACCTCGGCAACCAGTTCTACCGGCAGTGGCTCAACTCGACGATGACCTACTCCTCGGCGCTTTTCTCGGCGGGGGCCGATGATCTCGAAAGTGCTCAGAACGCAAAATACAGGGCACTGGCGCGAGACGCCGGCATAGGGTCAGGCGACCATGTTCTTGAGATCGGCTGCGGCTGGGGCGGCTTTGCCGAATTCGCCGCCCGAGAGGTCGGTTGCCGCGTTACTGGTTTGACAATCAGCCGTGAGCAACATGATTTTGCCAGCGAGCGCATCGCCAAAGCCGGCCTTTCGAACCGGGTTGAGATCAAGCTACAGGATTATCGCGACGAGACCGGCAAATACGACCGCATCACATCGATCGAAATGTTCGAGGCCGTCGGCGAGAAATACTGGCCGGTCTTTTTCAGTAAAGTGAAAGAGTGCCTTAAGACAGGCGGCACCGCGGGGCTGCAGATCATCACGATCAATGAATCCGCATTCGAACTCTATCGTCGAAGGCCGGATTTCATCCAGCGATACGTCTTCCCCGGCGGCATGCTGCCAACGCCGGAGATCCTCAAATCGCTCGGATCCGAGCAAGGCTTGTCGTTTTTGCGTGAGCGGGTCTTTCCCCAGGATTATGCCCGGACGCTCGCCGAATGGCGCACCCGCTTCTGGGAGTCGTGGGAGAAGATTGTCCCGCTGGGCTTCGACGAACGTTTCAAGAAGCTTTGGGAGTTCTATCTACACTATTGCGAGGCCGGATTTCGCGCCGAATACATCGACGTGCGCCAGGTGATCTTCAAGGCGTAGGAGGTGCCGGCCGGAGCATTCCCGGCGTCGATCAATTGAGATATTCGGCAGCCAGTTCCACGTAGTCAAAGCCGCCTGATCGACCGCCGAGGTGCTTCGCCAGAAAATTTTCGATAAGACGAGCGCGCTTCACGTTGGTCTGCCAGCGGTTGTAGCCGTGACCCTCTTTTTCAAAGTAGACGGCCGTTACATCTTTCCCGGCTGCCTTTAGCGCCCGTTCAAATTCCTCCGATTGCTCGAAGCCCACGGTGCGATCCTCTTTGCCGGCGGTGATCAGAATGGCGCCCTCGACCTCATCCGCATGGGTCTGGGGTGAGCGTTCTCGCATCTCGTCGATGTCTGACTTGGTATCAGGATCCCCGAAATACCGCTTCATTTCGTCGAGATGCAGCCCCCACGAGAACGGATTGTTCTGCATTTGATAGGCGACGTCCATCACGCCGTATTCCACGATCGCCACCTTGAAGAGGCCAGGGTCCCGCGTCATGGCCATAGCCGCGGAATAGCCGCCGTAGCTACCGCCCATGACGGCCAGGTTGGACTTGTCTGCGATGCCACTTGTCACCAGCCAGTTCGCAGCGTCGACAATATCGTCCTGCATGGCCTTTCCGATTTGTCCGTAGCCTGCGGCACGAAACGCCTTGCCATAACCCGTCGAGCCGCGAAAGTTGACGGACAGCACCGCATAGCCGCGATTGGCGAGAAATTGGTAGTCATCATTGTAGGCCCAAATTTCCTGTTGCGCCGGACCGCCGTGGATCACGATGACGGCCGGCAGGCTCTTTGGACTTATGGCTCGCGGCAGCGTCAGAAAGGCAGGGATTTCAAGACCATCGCGCGACTTAAGCGACACCGGCCTGGTTTCCGCCAGCGCATTTTTGTGTTTGCGGAAATCATGTTCGGCGATCTTCGTGGATTCCCCTTTCTCCAGATCATACAGATAGTATTCCCAGGACTGCTCCCGCCAGGAGCGGGCGACAGAAACGAAGCGGCCGTCCGGAGATGTCCCGAGAATGTTGAAGTCCACCGGGTTGTCTCCATCCAGCAAGAGCTTCAAGAAAGTCTCGCCTGCAGGAGTCAGCGCGCGAAATTCGGTGTTTCCGTTCTCGAAGGTTACGAAATCGGGGGCGGCGGCATTGTCGGCCAGAGTGAAAGCCTTTCTTAAGTCCACTTTCGGGTGATCGGCAACGACAGTCTCCTGCCCGCTCTTGGGATCGACTGTAACGAGCGCGATGCGATCCCGTCCCCGGTCGGACAAGGCGTAGATCGGCGTACCCGGCCGGGGAGCATAAAGGATGTTGAACACGTCGCGCGCACTGATGTCGGTAAGTGTCCGCCACGGTTCGTTTTCGCCGTCGCGGATCAAAAATCGCGTTCCGTCGTTGTCAAGCCGATCAGCCCTGATCAAAGGGACATTTTCTCGTGTGAGCCACCAATCGATGGTCTTGCCTTCATTCTTTTCGAGGAGTTCCTTTCCGCCGCCGTCCTGCCGAACGGTATAGAGATCGGGCAGCGCCGGGTTTCGGTCATTGGAGGCCACGACAAGGCGGTCATCCTCTCCCACAGCCGACGATACAATGTTCCAGTTCAGAAAGCCGCGCGGCGTGATGTCGATCCAGTCTTCACGGCTTGGCTTCAAGGGGTCGATCTGCCACAGGCGCCCTTCCAGGAACACGATCAATTCATTCTTGTAGGGATGCCAACGGAAGGAGTGGAATTCCGCGCCCGACAGTGTCAGGAACGGGCCGGCCTCGCTGGTGCGCTTCACGCGGAGGACGGTCTTGGTCCAATCAACACCATACCAGGCGATCATGCTGCCGTCTTGAGACGGCGCATAGGCCCATTCGGCGGAGGTGTTCGCATAGAAGTCGCGTACCGGGATGAGCGGCGGGAGCGTTGCCGCTGCGAGTGAGGAGTGGTTCGGATCTAGATCGCGCGCGCCACCATGACAACCACGCCCACGGCAGGTTTCCAGAGACGACGAAAGGACCACATGCTGCCTGTAAACCTCGTAGTGCTTTGGAGAGCCTTCAGCATTTGCTGACATAGATGTCGCGACAGCGCGGCTCATCCTGGGTTGTTCCGCAATCGAAAATGCGAATCATATTTAAAGAAGTGATAATGGCTACCTACGGTTATAAAATCTCATCCACAGATACTCACCTATGGTGCAAATTACCCAAGTAAAGATGGCCATCGATATAAAAAAACTATCTCCGCAGCAATCTGATTATAGTCTGATAGAAGCGGTCTGATAATCCAGATAGACAGCACTGCGGCCACGCCGCCGCTTATTCCGTAAATCAATTTTGGCATCAGCGTTCTTATCCATTGTTGCTGCGTTGTCTGCAACTCAGTCGCATCCTGCTCTAGACTAGAGCGGATCTGACATTCGCATCCATGGACATCGATGCGATCCGCTCCAAGTTGCAATTTGTTTCTTCCGCGATTCCACGGAATGGCCCGGAACACCGGATCCGACTGTTGGAATTGGACTCTTGCGTCGGATGCGGCTGATATCTCTCGTAGCCTGACTCAGACTATCGGTTCCCTCTAACGCGACTATCGCGTCCAGAGAAAGAATATCCATAGTTGCCAGGGTAGTCTCTTTCGGCTGGTGTCTGCACGCCTCGGGCCACACTCTCGGAAACGGGCCCTAAGGCCACTCCTCCTATCGCTCCGCCGATCTTGCCGCCCACTACCGACCCGGCAATGCTGCCGGCTTTGCTCCTGCCTAGGAGGCCACCAACCACCGCGCCAACAACCTCTCCGACTGCTTTGCCGACACCATTGCCGCCGCTGTTTCCGCTGCTACTACCCATCAAATATCTCCAAATCGTCGGTGTTTATCAAAATGCGCGATGCGCCAGATAATCATCTGGCGATGGGCGTCGATTGTAAATTGATATGTTGTGCAACTTTTATAACTGTATATGCAACCTTGGTTTGTCATGCTTTTATACAACCTTCAGACCTATACAGATCTTGAATATCGTAACTTGTGCGTTGCGAGGCGCTTGGGTCGCTTCGCAACTCGGTGACCCGTAAAATTGTGATCGAGCGTGGAACTTACAGACCAATCGCGCCCTGCCCGGCTTTCATGGTTCACGCAGTCGACGTTCCGGTATACGCCGCTGATCGCCGAGATCATGGTCGTGTCCGTCGTCCTGCGCCTGCTCGGCCTGGTTCAGCCTTTCGTCTTTCAGACGATCATCGATCGCGTACTGCCGTTCCAGCGGGAAGCAACGCTCGTTCTGATCGTCGTCGTGCTCGTCGTTACGGCGCTGTTTTCCGCCGGTCTCGAAGCGCTCGCCGCCTATCTCGGCAATCACATGGCCAACCGGCTCATATCGGAATTGGCGCGCAGGATCTTCCGCCATGTACTCAATCTGCCGCTCCGCTATCTCCAGAAATGGCAGGTCGGCGAAACGCTTGCCCGCATCAGCGAGATCGACACCGTCAGGGGATTTCTCACCGGCACGGTTTCCGGCATCGCGCTCGACGTGGTGTTCGCGATCACTTACATCGCGGCGCTTCTGTCGATCAGCCCGTTTCTCACGTCGATCGTGCTGATCATGCTGCCGCTGCAGATCGCCGCGTTCGCTGTGGTTGGACCGGCTGTCCGGCGCCGCATGCAGGAATCATTTCTGGCCGGCTCCCGCCATCAATCGCGGCTTGTCGAAGCGTTCGGGAATGCCATCACTGTGAAGGCGCTGGCCTGCGAGGATGTCCAGGTCGAGCGATTTCAGGAAACGCTCAGCTGGAGCCTCCTTACCGGGTTTCGCGTCGCGAAGCTCCATAGTGATTTGAAAATCTTACGCCTTGATGAGGTTCTTGCTCACGCCATTTCCGGCTTCATGCCCATTGCAGTCCGGTCGATGATTTCCCGCAAGGCAAATGACGAGTTGATCTTGGTCACATGCGGCATTGCCGACAGCCACTCTTTGTGAATGCGCTCGTAGTCCGCCAGGTCACGAGCGGCGATGCGCAGGATATAGTCGTATTCGCCGGACATCAGGTGACAGGAAAGGATGTTCGGACAGCGCTTCACCGCTGCCTCGAAGTCGGAGAGCGTTTTTTCGAACTGTCCGGACAGCGATATATGCACGATCGCGGTCATCTGATGCCCAAGCGCCGCGTTGGACAGCCGGGCGTGATAGCCTCGGATGACGCCGGTCTTTTCCAGATTGTCGAGCCGGCGCGAACAGGCCGATTGCGAAAGACCGACCTTCTCCGCAAGCGCCGCGTTGGAGATTCGCCCGTCCTTCTGCAGCGTGTCCAAAATGGCGATATCAATCCTGTCCAGAGACATAATTCGAATTTCCTTCGAAGAATTTGTAAGTCAATGCAAGAACTAGCGGCGCGGGCATCATTCCGCAACCGTATTTGCAAACACATGCGACCGTTTCGGTGCTTGAATCGTTTAATCAGGGAGAGAGCCGGAACAGGCTCGCGAGGAGATCACGAAATGCGCGTCGGTTGCCCCAAGGAAATCAAAAACCATGAATATCGCGTGGGGTTGACGCCCGGATCGGTGCGCGAATATGTGGCGCATGGCCACGAAGTGCTGGTTGAGACTGGCGCGGGCGCAGGCATCGGCGCTGACGACAACGCCTACCGCATTGCGGGCGCGGCGATCGCCAAGACGGCGGAGGAAGTCTTCGCCAGATCCGACATGATCGTAAAGGTGAAGGAACCGCAGCCAAGCGAATGGGCGCAGCTGCGTCCCGACCAGAATTCTCTACACCTACCTGCATCTGGCGCCGGATCCGGAGCAGACCAAAGGGCTTCTAGCCTCGGGTGTGACAGCAATCGCCTATGAGACGGTGACGGATGATCGCGGCGGGCTGCCGCTGCTCGCGCCGATGTCCGAGGTCGCAGGACGGCTGTCGATCCAGGCAGGCGCGACCGCCTTGCAGAAAGCAAATGGCGGCCGCGGCGTGCTGCTCGGCGGCGTTCCCGGCGTGCTGCCGGGCAAGGTTGCCGTCATCGGCGGCGGTGTGGTCGGCCTGCACGCCGCCAAGATGGCCGTCGGCCTCGGCGCCGACGTCACCATCATCGACCGGTCGATCCCGCGGCTGCGCCAGCTGGACGACATCTTCAATGGTCGTGTTCACACTCGCTATTCGACTGTCGAGGCGCTGGAAGATGAATGCTTCTCGGCCGACATCATCGTCGGCGCCGTGCTGATCCCCGGCGCTGCCGCGCCGAAGCTTGTCAGCCGCGAGATGCTATCGGGCATGAAGAAGGGCGCGGTGCTGGTCGATGTGGCCATCGATCAGGGCGGCTGCTTCGAAACCTCGCATCCCACAACCCATGCCGAACCGACTTTCGAGGTCGACGGCATCATCCACTACTGTGTCGCCAACATGCCAGGCGCGGTACCGGTCACCTCGGCACAGGCGCTGAACAACGCGACCCTCCATTATGGCCTGCAGCTGGCGGACAAGGGGCTGAAGGCGTTGATCGATGACCCCCATCTTCGCAACGGTCTCAACGTGCACAAGGGCAAGATTACCAACCGGGCCGTTGCCGAGGCGCTCGGCTACGAAATGGCCGAGCCAAAAGCCGTGCTCGCGGCCTGACCACCGCTCATTCGCTTTCACCCAACCCGGCGGGGCTGTGGCTAGCCACGCTCGATGCGGCAGGCGTAGCAATTGTTTTTGGCCGAGCGCATATGCAGGTAGGCAATATCCGGACGCCGCAGCAGCTCCTCGGCGCGTTCGTCGATCATCGGAGTGGGAACGACAGCGCCTGAGCCATAGACGATGCGGTCGTCGTGACCGTAGCCACGGACGATATGTTCCGCGGTCGGACGGTACATTTCCGGCAATACGTCGGATTCTGGCGCACGGTCGCATTGCTCCGCGTGGAGGAAAATCGGGCCGGTCTCCGCATAGGGCTGCAGTTGCGAGAATGGCCGGTAGGCGAGGATCAGATATTCCGCGCCCGCCTGAACATTCCGCAGGCAGTGGCGGCAAGGCACGCCTTGTCCGTCGGAAATATACCGCTCCGGCGCCATTCCATAGGCATCCGGGCCGCCCACCTGCAAAGCGCGTACCTGGTCCGTCGGCAAGGCGATGTAACGTATCGGCATTTCTCTCTCCTCTCGCAGTTTTGCGATGAGATATGCCGCGGCAGCGGAACCCGCCACCCGATTTATGTCGGCCGCCGAGAGGCGCGAATCTTCGGCAACGGCATCGTTTGCAGGCATCTCGACAGCTGTCCTCGATCGACATTACAGCGCCGCGCGTCCTTTCGGACGCGCAAAGGACGCTGTATCTCTCTTGAATCTACGCATCGTGCTTGCCGAAAATCGATGCCGATTTTCGGGCCGATACATTACAGCGCCGCGCGTCCTTTCGGACGCGCAAAGGACGCTGTATCTCTTTGAATCTCCGCATCGTGCTTGCCGAAAATCGATGCCGATTTTCGGGCCGATACATTACAGCGCCGCGCGTCCTTTCGGACGCGCAAAGGACGCTGTATCTCTTTGAATCTCCGCATCGTGCTTGCCGAAAATCGATTCCGATTTTCGGGCCGATGCGGTAAGTGCGTGGCGATCAGAGAAAAGTTTATGCGCATCCCGCAAATCATTCATCAGACATGGAAATCCCAAACGGTCCCCGTGCGCTGGCAAAGCGCCGTCGATAGCGTGCGGCGTTACCACCAGGGCTGGGCATACCGGCTCTGGACGGATGCGGAAATGGATGGGCATGTCCGGCAGCATCAGCCCGAACTTTTCCCGATCTACCGCGACCTCGAAAAGAACATCATGCGTGCCGATGTGTTTCGGTACGTGCTGATGCATGACCTCGGAGGTCTTTACTGCGATCTCGACTACGAGTTCCTTCGCCCGTACGAATACGGTGATGCCGAACTAGTTCTTTCAGATGAATTTTCAATAAGTTACGGCGATTTTGTGGATCAGATAGCGAACTATGTTTTTGCGTCTCGGCCGGGCCATCCGTTTTGGAAGGACGTCATTGCGGATATCATAAAAAATCCGCCCCGCGTCTCGGCCTATCATGATGTGATCGACGCGACCGGACCGGGCTTTCTGAGCCGCATCTTTTTCGCCAACCGAAACCGCTATGAGGGCGTCCTCGTCACTTCCAAACCGGTCTTCAGTCCGACGCGCCTGCATGGTTCTCTGGAGCGGAAAATCCTGCTCAACTCCGGCGTAACATTTGGCATGCATCTTGGCTCAGGGTCCTGGAAAGAGCGCTGGACCGTGGCCTATGTCAGAACAAAGTTCGCCAAGGCCCTGCGGATCTAATCTCCCACCCCATGAGATTGGCGCATGTCATTCGATCAGCTCGTCCAGTCCGCGAACCAATCCCTTTATCCCGCCAACCCGGCGGATCGCCAACAGCGTGCCCGCCACATAGGGCGCGGCGGACGATCCCGCATCATGGCGGATGGTCAGCCGCTCGTCAGGGAGGCCGAACAGGACCTCGCAGGAAAGGATATAGGATGGCAGCCTCAGCGCATGCACCTGAACCCCGGGCGCGCGTCCCACTGCTGCGCCGCGCGTTCCCGGCATGCCCGACACGTCCGATTGAGGCTTCGCCGTCGAAGCACCGCGAACGTCGGCCAACGCCTCGGCCAATTCGCGGGCGGTGCCGGACGGCGCGTCAGGCTTTCTCGCGCTGGCATAATCGATCACTTCCAGATCCGGCACATATTTCGCCGCGATCAGGGCAAAGCGCTTCATCAGCGTGGCAGTGATCGAGAAATTTCCGGCGGCGACCACTCCGACGCCGTTTGACCGGGCAGCTGCGTCAATCTCCGCGTAGTCCGCAGCCCCGAGACCGGACGTTCCGATCACCACGTTGCGGCCACTCGAAACGGCGGTCAGGGCATGCGCCTTCACTGCGTCGGGCTTTGTGTAGTCGACCACGACATCGGAGGGAGATCGCAGCGCCTCTTCAAGTGTTGCGGCTATGACGATACCGACAGCCGGCGCACCGACTGCCGCGCCAGCGTCCTGACCGGCAGCGTTTCGCGCAACCGCGCCAGCCAGAGCCATTTCTTTTTCAGCAACGATCGCCGGGATCAGGGCCTTGCCCACCCAACCCGTCGCGCCGCTCATCACCACACGTATCGGCATCTCACGCTCCATAGGTTAAGCCACCGCCATCAAGGCCGCATCACGCTGGCGGAGCGATCCGAAAAACTCATCGGGCGAACCAGTTCCTTTTTCTGCTCGACGGGCGAAAAACCAAGCCGCTGGTAAAGCGGCAGCGCCGCCGGGTGATCCAGCGTGCATGTCTGTACAGTGACGATCTTCGGCCCGTGCGACCATGCCGCCTCGATGGCCGCCCCCAGGAACCAGCGGCCAAGCCCCTGCCCCATGGCGTGCTCCATCATGCCAAAGTAGGCGAGCTCCGCCTCTTCCGGCAAATGCGGCTTGATGTCGAAAAACCCGGCCGGCGCGCCGTCCAGATAGAGGACACGGATGTCGCGGTCAGATGCATGAATGCCATCAGCCAGCTCCTCGTCGCTCATCCTCAGCACATTGACCCAGTGCCATTTGCGTCCAACGCGGTCCATCAGGTACCGGTAGAAATGCAGCGGCATGTTGCGCGTCCGCAGCATCGCGATCTGCCGGTTATACGGCAAAGGCGGATAGACTGCCGGCGGAGCGCTCATTTCGAGGAACGTCACCGTAACCGGAATGGTCTCGATCTTTCTTTCCGCGCTCATGAGTTACTCCGTGCCGATAACCACAGACGTATCGGCAAGACCGCCCCACTCGCTCCACGAGCCGTCGTAAAGTTTGTTCTCGGCGTGGCCGAGCGACTGTAGCGCTAAAGTTATAGTGGCAGCCGTAACGCCTGAGCCGCAGGACGTAACGACAGGTTTGGAAAGGTCGAGGCCAGCATCCTCCAGAACAGACTTCAGCCGGCTCAGTGGCAATAGTTCGCCGTTCTCGGACAGTGACGGCGCCGGCACATTCCTCGCACCCGGCATGTGTCCCGAGCGGAGGCCTGGCCGCGGTTCGGGATCCGTTCCGGCGAAGCGGCCCGGGGAACGGGCGTCCGCAATCTGCGAACTCTTTGTTTCGACAATTCTTCTCATCTCGGCGAGCGAAGCCACCCGGCTGGCGTCGAACTCCGCGAAAAAGACATTGGGAGCGATCTTGGTGACGTCCGAAGTCACGGGACGGCCTTCGGCTTGCCAGCGGTCAAAGCCGCCGGCGAGCAAATAGACCTGAGCCACGCCCATGACGCGAAACATCCACCATACGCGTGGTGCCGAAAATACCCCTGGCCCGTCATAGACGACAATAGTGTCGTCGGCCGAAATACCCATGGAGCCTACATGCTGGGCGAAAACTTCGGGCCGCGGCAGAGTGTGCGGCAAAGGCGAATCCGGTTCCACCACCACATCCTGATCGAAGAATATGGCTCCGGGAATATGGGCCGCTTCGTATTCCGCGCGTGCGTTTCGCTTCTGCGCGGGCATGTACCAGGATGCGTCCACGATCGAGATGCCCGGATCGGCGAGGTGTTCCTGAAGCCAGTCGGCGTCAACCGTGAATGGGCTTTTGTCCGACATCGTCCACTCCATTGTTAGATTGCATTTTGCGCGCTGTTACGTTGGACCGAACACTGCCGTTGACGGCATCCGGTCGGTGGAAGAGCGCTCAATGTGGCATGATATGGCGAGAGACCGCCTGCAAAAAGACAGATCGCGAAAATTTGCCGGCGCGTAGACAGAAACCCAGGGAGGAGCACAACCATGATCAAGCGTATCTGGCACGGCTATACGACTCCGGAAAACGCCGATGCGTACGAAAGGCTGCTCGATGCCGAGATCTTTCCAGGTATCGAGAACAAGAAAATTCCGGGTTACCGCAGCATCGAACTCTATCGCCGGACGGTCGGCGATGAGGTCGAGTTCACGACGGTGATGAGCTTCGATTCGATCGATAACGTCATCGCATTCCAGGGCCAGGACTATGAAACCGCCTATGTCCCCTCAGCGGCGCGGAAAGTCCTGAAGCGATGGGATGAAAAATCCACGCATCACGAACTCATAACCAGCAGGCAGTACGGCTAGCCTTTGCGGGCGCGCAAGGCTCGAGCACCTCGGATCGGCCGCATCGTCGGCGGTGCGCTGTTCATCGCCTCCTTGCAATCTCATAGACTTCGCCTCCAACGTAGGACACACAAAGCTACCTAGTGTCAGGACCCGGCTGGCGGCGGTCCGAAACGGATGCGGAAGCGCCGGTTTTCGCGACCCTTCTTCTCGATCTTGCCAATGTGGATCTCTCCGACTTCGGCCGTCGACAGCACATGAGTTCCCCCACAGGGCTGACTGTCAATGGCGGCGTTGTCGCCGATGCAGACAAGCCGGATTTTTCCGGTTCCCGCAGGCGGCCGGACGTTCTTCGACTTTACGAGGCCGGAATTGGCTGCCAGCTCTTCGTCCGTGATCCAGCGCGTGAACACAGGATGATTGGCAGCGACGAGCTCCATGATTCGAACCGTGACATCTTCCTTCGAATAGCCGGCATCCGGAATGTCGAAATCGACCCGCGATTCGTCCTCCCCGACAGCGGCGCCGGTAATTGGAAACGGACAAATGACGGTGAGCAGGTGGCAGGCCGTATGCATGCGCATCAGCCGATAGCGGCGATCCCAGTCGATCGAAAGTCTCAGCGGCTCGCCCACCGCCGGAATCTCCTGGCCCGGCGCAGGTATGTGGATGATCTCATCCTTGGTCTCGCCGGTAATGGTCCCGGCGATCGCAATCGGCGAGCCGCCATTTGCACGTCGAAATGAGCCGGTATCACCCGGCTGGCCGCCAGACGTGGCGTAGAAGATGGTCCGGTCAAGGATGATCCCGCCGCGATCGTTGATCGCGACCACCGCCGCCTCGGCCTCTCGCAGATAGGCATCGTTGCGGAAAACCGCCTCTGTCAAGGATGTCATTCCGGAACCTCTTCGAAGGGTATCGAAATTTGCGGCCCTGCCTCCATCCAGAGGGGAACGGGGAGGCCCTTCGACCGCAGGAACTCCGGATTGAAGAGTTTGGACTGATAGCGTGTGCCGTAGTCGGCAAGGATCGTCACGATGGTGTGGCCCGGGCCAAGCTCGCGCGCCAGGCGGATGGCCCCGGCGATATTGATGCCAGAGGAGCCGCCAAGGCAGATCCCCTCTTCTTCGATGAGGTCGAAGACGTAGGGTAGCGCCTCTTCGTCAGGAATCCGGTAGGAGAAATCCGGCGTGAAGCCCTCGAGATTGGCGGTAATGCGTCCCTGGCCGATGCCTTCGGTGATGGAACTCCCCTCCGCCTTCAAAACGCCCTCTGTATAGAAACTGTAGAGGGCCGCTCCGAGCGGATCGGCGAGAGCGATCTTTACGGCGTTGTTCTTGGCTTTAAGCCCGAATGCTACGCCGGCAAGCGTGCCGCCCGTGCCGACCGCCGAAACAAAACCGTCGACCTTTCCTCCTGTTTGCGCCCAGATCTCCGCAGCCGTCGTGCGGATGTGGCCGTCCCGGTTCGCCACATTGTCGAATTGATTCGCCCAGATAGCGCCGTTCGGGTCGCTTTTGGCCAGTTGCTCTGCAAGGCGCCCCGAAACCTTCACGTAGTTGTTGGGGTTCTTGTAAGGAACCGCCGGCACCTCGATCAGTTCAGCCCCCATCACCCTCAGCGTATCTTTCTTTTCCTGGCTCTGGGTGTCCGGAATGACAATAACGGTGCGATAGCCGAGCGCCTTGGCGACCAGCGTCAGGCCGATACCTGTGTTGCCAGCGGTGCCCTCGACGATAACGCCGCCAGGCCTAAGCAGGCCCTTTTCTTCCGCATCGCGGATGATGAACAGTCCCGCGCGATCCTTGACCGACTGGCCAGGATTTATGAATTCGGCTTTTCCGAGAATTTCGCAGCCGGTTTCTTCCGAGGCGCGCCTCAACCGGATAAGCGGCGTATTGCCGATAGCGTCGATCACCGAACTGTGCATGGAGTTTCCTTCAATGAAACGCGGAAACGACCCTAGTGTCGTGATTTCGAAGTTCGCATGATTTTCGATATCACTCTGCGAGCGAACTGCGAAATCAAAACGACACTAGAATCAATAAGTTGCTAGTGTCTCTCGATTCTGAAATTCGCGCTGCGCCTGATATCGAACTCTTGCGAATTTCAGAATCGGGACACTAGAAACCGTCGCGGCCGCTTTCAAGGCACGAAATAGCGTGATCCAGCCGCTTTTGCCATGTGACTGGCGTCGGTGGAAAGACAACCGGGTCGCGCAAAAGACGATCCACAAGCATCTCCTGGGCAATCGGAATAGCTCCTTTTCAACCTGCTCCGCCGCCGGTAGGTATTGCGAACAGCAAAGGAAGCAATATGGGGCTCTACCGGGCAAAACCTGAAGATGGCGTGGCCTGGGTCACTGGGGCAAGTTCCGGCATTGGCCGCCAATTGGCTCTCGATCTCGCCCGCGAAGGTTATACGGTGGCAGCCACGGCCCGAAACCGCGACAAGCTGGCCGAACTCACCGCCGGGTGCCGAGGCATGAAAGGGCACATTGTTGCCTTTCCTTGCGACGTCACCGACGAAAAGGCCATGGCAGGCACGGTTAAGGCTATCGAGGGCGAGCTCGGCGCCATCACGCTGGCGATCTTCAACGCCGGGGAATATTTCCCGGCCCGTGGCGACGCGTTGGAATCAGCCAGCTTTCTAAAGGCCTTTGAGATCAACGTCTTCGGCGTCGTCTTTGGCCTTGTGCCGGTTCTCGAGCGCATGCGCGAGCGCGAGCAGGGTCACGTCGTCGTCATGGGTTCGGTCTCCGCCTATGGCGGCCTGCCCTTCGCCGCCGCCTATGGCGCCACCAAGGCGGCTCTCAACAACATGGCCGAGGCGTTGAAGTTTGACCTCGACAGGATGAATGTCCGAATTCAGATCATCAATCCCGGTTTCATTGATACGCCTTTCACTAGAAACAACCGCTTTTCCATGCCGGCATTGATGCCCGTCACCCGCGCGTCGGAACTGATCGTGCGCGGGCTGAAGACAGGCGGGTTTGAGGTGTCTTTTCCCCGTCGCCTCACGCTCCTGCTGAAATTCATCAACCTCTTCCCGTCACCGGTCTATTTCTGGTTCCTGAATTGGGCGATGGGCCGCCGGAAGCGCCCCCGCACTGCAGGCAAGAAGTCCAAGCGGTAATATCCCCTACTCTGGAGTAACGGCACGGCGCGCAAAATCGTGACCGGATTTCTGATCCTGGCTGTCGCCACGGCTATTCTCTTGTTGCTTGGACCACGCGTGCCTGTCGGTTTCGGGCTTTGCATCGCGAGAGAAGAGATAGATCACGAGAGCGACACCCAGCATGGCGGCATAGAACGTGAACAACGCCGCATAGGCTGCCGCAGGTTCTTCAGGCACGACATTCGCGGTCACTACCGCACCGGTCGCAAATTGCATCATCCCAACCCCGCCGATCGTGAAGAAATTCATCAAGGTCACGCCACGGCCGATCAGGTGCAGCGGCAGGAACGCACGTGCATGGGCCATCAACATGCCATATCCCATGCCGCACATACCGATAATGACGAGCACGACGGTCGTTTCGGGAACACTTGTGACCGTGAACAGCGCCAGATAAACGAGAGCGCCAAGGCTGATCACATTGCCTGTCGAGAGCGATCCATTTTCGGGTGCGGAAGATCGTGTCGAGCGGACCGTAGAGAAACGAACCGGCGATCATTGCCAGCGCCATGAACAGCGTTGCCCGCCCGATGAGTAGCGCATCCGCTCCATAAACGTCCGCCAGATAGGGGCCGGCCCAAAGGCCGCGAATGCCTGCGGCCGGCGCATAGTTCAACGCCGTCAACGGTATGATCGGCCACAACACACGCATGCGCAGCAGATCTTTGAAACCAGCAAATCCGGCGCTCTCTGCCATTCCTGCCGCCCGCACCGGATCCTTCACCAACGCCATCATCACGACCGCGATCGCGAGCGTGATGACGCCAAGTCCGGCCATGACCGGGCGCCAGCCAAAGGCCTCCACCGCATTCGCCAAAGGCGCCGCACCGATCACGTTGCCGGCAGTGCCGAAGGCCACCATCCACGATGTGAGCACGGCGAACCGCGCCGTCGAGTAGAGGCGAGCAAAGATGAAGAGCGTAGCCATCAGAACCGGCGCGCAACCGATGCCGATCAGCACCATCGCCGCCGTGATCATCCAGGGTTGGAATGCCGCCGAAAAAACAAACGCACCGCCAGCGCCGCCGATGGCGAGCAGAACAGACGCCGTGCGCTTCGGACCGAAACGGTCAAGTGAAACGCCGATGGCGAACTGGGCAAGCGCGAATGCAATGAAAAATGCGCCCGAGGCGAACGAAAGTTCCGCCTTGGTCGCGCCAAGCTCGGTCGTCAAGGCCGGGGTCAGTACCGCGAGGAATGAACGGTAGAACTGCGAAAGAACATAAGCGATGGCAAGTGCGGTAATGCCGGCCATGTGAGTCCCGCATCAAAAAATTAGGCAACCAGCGCATCGCGCTCGCCGCCTCGCACATGATCCGCCAGCACCGAGACGGCGGATCATGCACCGATTTCAAAACGTTGGGCATCGAACCCGAAGCGAAATCGGTTTCGGGGAAATCCGATGCTCAACCAAAAGAGATAGAGCGACAGCACCAGATTCTATCGGTGCGCCCGCCACTTCAGCCGAGTGCTTCGCACCTCGGAGCGCCTTAGCGCGGCAACGGTCCACAAGGCAATTGGACCAGCCGCGCATGGACGTTCGGCCCAATCCGGAACTACGCGGCTCGAGCAGCCGGCTTGCGCGCGCCGAAACTACGACGCTTCTTGCGGAACGGCTTGCCGCCCTCGGGCTTTGCCCCTTCAGGCCGGCCTGCAAACGGCTTCTTGGCGAAGCCGTTGCCGCGCGGCTTCTGACCATGCGGCCGCCGTGCCTCGCGCGGTTCGCCGCGATCGTTGGCGGGTTCACGCGACGCCTCGGCCCGTTCGCGCGGATCGCGCTGCGGGTCAGGCTGACCAAGATGATCGGCGGTAATCGGCAGCTTCATGCGGATGACACGCTCCACCTGGCGCAGCTTGCTCGCTTCGGATGGATCGCACAGCGTGATGGCAACACCATCCGCGCCGTTACGGCCGGTGCGGCCGATGCGGTGGACATAGCTCTCGGCCTCGTCCGGCAGGTCGAAGTTCACCACATGGCTGATGCCCGGAACGTCGATCCCGCGCGCCGCGATGTCCGTCGCGACCAGAATGCGGACGGAACCGTCACGGAAGCCGTTCAGCGCCTTCTGGCGGGCGTTCTGCGATTTGTTGCCATGGATGACGGCGGCATTGAAGCCATCGCGCTCCAGGTCACGGGTGACGCGATCCGCACCGTGCTTTGTGCGTGCGAAAATGATCACCGAGTTCATCGCCGGATCGGCAAGCATCGTCGAGAGGACCTGGCGCTTCTGTTTTGTGCGCGCCATGACCACCCCCTGCTGGATCTCGGCGGCCGTCGTGCCCTGCGGCGCGACTTCCACGCGGATCGGATCCTTCAGCAGGCCTTCCGCCAGCTGCTGGATTTCCGGCGGCATCGTCGCGGAAAACAGCGCGGTCTGACGGTCGCGATGCGTCGCCTTGGCGATCCGCTTCACGTCATGGATAAAGCCCATGTCGAGCATGCGGTCGGCCTCGTCGAGCACCACCCAGCGCGTTTCGGACAGATTGACCTCGCGTTCACGGACAAGGTCGGTCAGGCGGCCCGGCGTGGCGATGAGAATGTCGACGCCCTGCGCCATGCGCTTGACCTGGCTGTGGCGCGAGACGCCGCCAAGCACGAGCGCGGTCGAAATGTGAAGGCCCTTCGCAAGAACGCGAATGGTCTCCTCGATCTGAACCGCGAGTTCGCGTGTCGGCGCGAGAATCAGGGCGCGAGCGGTTTTCGGCAGACGCTTCGTGCCGAGACCAACAATCCGGGTCAGGATGGGCAGGCTGAACGCAGCCGTCTTGCCGGAGCCGGTCTGAGCAACGCCGAGAATATCCCGGCCTTCCAGCTGGGGAGGGATCGCCTGTGTCTGGATGGGCTTCGGATCAACGAAGCCAGCATGGAGCACTGCTTTCAGCAGCTGCCCGGAAATTCCGAGTTTGGCGAAGCCATTCTGCTCCGCATCGATATCATTTTTCAAAGTTTTCTTCTTTCAAGTGGCCGAAGCCACGCAAACAGGGCGGCAGGGCGCAACCTGCCGCAGGTGATTCTTTCGTGAAACGACAAGGCGGCGGACTCAATTGCCCGCGCGGCTGCGCTGTCGTGCCGGCAGGCTTTCAAACCCGCGGGACTATTCCGCCACTTACCGAAAACCGGAAAGGGAGAAACCAGACGCAACCAGTCCCATCGAACGGGAGAGCCGGATCAACCCGGCCCAAGCGCCTATGCGCCGCCATATGGGGGAGTTCGGAAAAAAAAGCAAACAAATAGTTGTGCGGTGCAGCAGAGAGGAGATTGGCCCATGCGCCGGAACGGCCACGGTAACGACCGCAGCGCAGGCTGACGTTCCGCGCGATCTCCTTTTTTGCAATCGTGATCTTGCAGCGGGCCGAGCCCTTCAGAGGGTAGCGATGACGCGCAACGAAAAGTCTCGCTACGCCTTCTGTTGAGCCGCTATTTTCTCCGCCATCTCAGCCAGCACCAGCGTTGTGCGCCAGTTTCGAGCCGTCGTCGCAACCTTGAGCAGTTTGTCGATTTTCGTGCCCAGTTTCGATACGGAGAAGCCTTTCGGCGTAAAGAAATAGAGCGCCCTACCCTTAATGGCGAATTGCTCGGTATCCGCAGAAGCCTTCGCTTCCAGCTCGGCGACTGTTTCTTTTACGGGCTCGGATTTCAGAACAAAAACATGGAGTTTCGTCGGCTCTTTTACAGCGTTAGCGAAAGGATTTCCGCTGACGATCCGAGACCATTCGGCAAGGCTGACAACGAGGATTTCCTTGGTGAAGCCGAAATGGTGTTCGACCAGCGCCGCTATTTTTGCCGTCACTTCGCTTTCCGTAAGTTCGGAGACAACGAGAGCGTTGCCGCTGTTGATGTAGGTCGCCGCGTTTCGAAAGCCGGCCTTCGTCAGCGCCTCCCGCAGTGGCGAGGTGGGCAACTGCGTCGCCCCGCCGACGCCTCGGAAAAGAACGATGTAGACGGTTTGCTTGCTTGCCATCAGATCACAAGCCCGGCAATCGTCTCATTGTCGGTGATATCCTGATAAGCCCAACCGGCGTCGTGAAAACGCTTCTGCAGCACGTCGAAATTCCTGCGATCCCTGGTCTCGATCCCGATCAGCACCGAGCCGAAATTGCGCGCTGATTTCTTCAGATATTCGAACCGGGTGATGTCGTCATCCGGCCCGAGCAGCTCAAGGAAATCGCGCAGCGCGCCCGGCCGCTGGGGGAAGCGGAAGACGAAATATTTCTTCAAGCCCTCGAAGCGCAGCGCCCGCTCCTTCACGTCCGGTAGCCGCTCGAAGTCGAAATTACCTCCGGACACGACAACGACGATCGTTTTTCCTCTGATCTCCTTCCTCGAAAAATCCTTGAGCGCATCGATCGCCAGCGCCCCGGCCGGCTCCAGCACCACGCCTTCGACATTGAGCATCTCGATCATCGTCGCGCAAAGCCGGTTTTCCGGGATCAGCCGCACCGCGTCCGGCGAGAAATCCTTGAGATGCCGGAAGGGTTCGCGGCCAATCTCGGCCACTGCGGCGCCGTCGACGAAATTGTCCACCTGCGCAAGCTTCAGCCGCTTCGCCGCGGCGAGGCTCTCCTTTAGGCTGGGCGCGCCGGCCGGCTCTGCAAACACGAAGCGCGGCTCCCTTCCCCGCTCCATGAAATGACGGGTGACGCCCGCAGCCAGCCCGCCTCCGCCAACCGGCAGCACGACGATGTCGGGCGCTCGTCCGCCGGACATCTGGCCGGCAATCTCGTGTGCGACCGTTGCCTGGCCCTCGATGATGTCCCTGTGATCAAAGGGCGGCACCATATGCCCGCCACTTGTCTCACAGAAATTCAAGGCAGCGCGATAGCAATCATCGAAGAAGTCCCCGACCAGCCGGATCTCGACAAACTCGCCGCCAAAGAGCCTGGTCTTGTCGATCTTCTGCTGCGGCGTTGTCACCGGCATGAAGACGACGCCCTTCCTGCCGAAGTGCCGGCAGACGAAGGCAAAGCCCTGGGCGTGATTGCCGGCGGAAGCGCAAACAAAAAGCGAAGGCGCGGATCCGGTCATCGCCTTTTCGTGAGCATCGCGCTCTCCTGAAACCAGGTTCCCCTTTCGGGCCGGATGCTCCAGTTCCTTGCGGAAGAAATTGAACGCCCCGCGGATCTTGTAGGAGCGGACGGGCGTCAAATCCTCGCGCTTTAGCAGGACATGCGCGCCGGTCTTCTTCGACAGGTAGTCGTTTTCCTGAAGCGGGGTTTCGGGAAAGAGCATCCGCACAGCCGTCGCAGCTCTCGAGACCCTCTCCAAAAAGTTCGTCATCGCCCGGTTCCCGCGCTCGCATGGCTCTCTCGGGGGCTATGGCATATTCGCCCGGATCGGGCCACTGCTGGCGTGACTACAGTGCCAGTATCCCTCACAGCCCGCCGGTTCATGACTTGACGGTCGCGCGCAACCGCAAAGCGCGGGACTCATGAGCAAGGAACCGGCTCCGCCTTGAGCCACCCGTGAAGAAAATGCACAGGATGGTTTAAGGGAACGAGAGTAGCGGCCGGTTGTTCGCAAAATTTCGGCCCAGCCCGGCCCGAAATATCGAGTCACGTTCGAGCCAAAGGCAGTTTGCCTTTGAGCGATAATGACTAAAGCGGTTCCGACTCAGATGGAATCGGAAACCGCTCTAACTCTTTGTTTTTTTGCAACTCCTAACGGAACCGGCTCCTGGTTATTGCTCTAGTTGCTCGATTTCGAGGGTTTCCCTCACCTCGTCGATCTTGCCGAAATCTTCGCCGACACCGAGAACATCCCTGGCCCAGTCCATAATATCATCGTCGAGATAGTCGTCGCCATACTGCTCGACCCGGTTCTGGTTGGCGGCATCAAGGAGCGCTGCCCTCAACGCCTCGTCATCGGTACCGATCGCGGCTTCGTCCGCAATCGCCTGAGCCTCCAGCTCTGCTTCTTCTGCATCGGCCAGCGCATCCGCTTCTTCGCTGGCAAGGATGGACTCCAGGGCATCGCGTTCCGCCGCCCACGCTGCCTCATCTTCCGGCGCAACGGTGACCGAGTTGAGGTGATCGAGGCGGTCCTGCAGCTCCGCCAATGTCGGATTGTCGTAGACGCCGACTTCGCCGTCATAGGGGGTCAAACCAGCGTCCGCCACCAGCGAGTCGAACCCGGCCTGGCTCGCAGCCAATTCGGCCTCGGCCGCCGCCAATTTCTCATTCGCGATATCAAACTCCGCCGAGTTTCTGACGAAAGCCGCGATGCTCGCAAACCTTGGCGACTGCGAATTGAGATAGGCGTGGTAGTTGCGGTTGAGCGAGTTCAGGCCAGCCAGCTTGGCGTTCAGGTTCTTTTCCTTGAACGGCTTCAGTTCGGGCGCTGCCATTGTCCCTGGAAGCACGGCCAGTTCCGTGCGCGCCGGTTTTGTCGCCTTGGCAACCTTGGCCTTCGAAGAAGAAGTCGTCGCAACCTTTACCTTCGAAGAAGAATTTTTCTTTTGATTTTGAGCCACTGCGCCCGCCCGCGTCCGGTCCTTACTGAAAAGCGACTTGGAATGACCCTTCGCCAAAGCGGACTGGCCTCCTCCGGCCTTGCTGGACTTGCTGCTTCCACCGGCCTTGCTGGACTGGCTACCTCCACCGCCTTTGCCGCCATTGCTATTTCCTCCGCCGTTCCCATTCCCGCCGCCATTGCCGTTTCCCTCCGCCGTTCCCGCCTTTGGCCGCCTGTGCGCTCGAAAGGTCATACGAACCGAGGCTGCCAAGATCGAGATGAAGCGGCAACGCGCTCAAAGCAAATACCGAAACGGCTCCGATGAGCAGATTTCTGATGCGCTTCATGGTCGATCCTCCAATGCGATTCCGGGTTAGAAATAGCGTCGGACCTGTCGGACTGACATAGCTTCACCGCTAAAACTATGTGTCCTCATCGTAACATTAGGTGATATGACTTTAGGGAAATCTAAACAAAAAGGTCGACTTTTTCGAACTTGGTCACGTCGATGATGCCGACATCGGAGATGCGCAGTTCCGGTATCACCACCAGCGCCAGGAGCGAGTGCTGCATATAGGCGTTGTTCAAGGTGCAGCCCATCTGGCGCATCGCCTCCACGAGTTGCTCGGCCTTGGCCGCCACCTTCTCCGCGCGCTCGTCAGACATCAGTCCCGCGATCGGCATTTCGACGAGCGCAAGCTGCTTGCCTTTGGAGAAGAGCACCACCCCGCCGCCGATCTCGCCTAGACGATTGGCGGCCAGCGCCATGTCTTCCTTGTTGGTGCCGACGACGATCATGTGATGCGAATCGTGGGCGACTGTCGAGGCAACCGCACAGTCATCGATATAGCCGAAACCGGAAACGAAACCGTTGGTCACCTGGCCGGTGCCACGGTGGCGCTCTACCAGCGCGATCTGGCAGACATCCGTGCTGCGGTCCATGGCGACAAGCCCATTCTCGACGGGAAGGTCCGCCTCCAGATGCCCGCGTCGGCGCCTGATTCTCGATCACGCCGATGACACGCACCCTCACCTCATTCGCGCCTTCCGGCGCGGCAATGTCGAAATCGCCAGCGGTCAAGGTCTTGCCAAGCTTCACTGTATTGCGGGCGCGCGCCGGATAGTCATAGGCCGGTATATCCGCCTCCAGCCTGCCGTTTTTGGCGAGCCTCACGCCTCGGCTATAGACCTCGTCGATGCGAAGCGTCGCAAGATCCGACACGATCACGAAATCGGCCAGACGCCCCGGCGCGATCGAACCGATTTCGCGCTCCAGCCGGAAATGCTGTGCGGTGTTCAGCGTGGCCATCTGGATGGCGGTTACGGGCTTCAGCCCCTGCGCGATCGCATGGCGGACGACCCGGTCCATGTGGCCTTCATTGACCAGCGTGCCTGAATGGCTGTCGTCAGTGCATAGGATGAAGCTGCGAGGGTCGATGCCCTGCTCGGTCACCGCCTTGATTTGCGCCGCGACATCGTACCAGGCCGAGCCCAGGCGAAGCATTGCCTTCATGCCCTGCCGAACCCGCGCAATGGCGTCCTCGGCGCGCGTTCCCTCATGGTCATCCTCGGCGCCTCCGGCGACATAGCCGTGAAAGGCAAGGCCAAGGTCACGGGACGCATAGTGTCCCCCGACCGTCCGCCCGGCCTTTACGGTTGCGGCGATTTCGCCTGCCATCACGGGGTCGTTCGCAGCGACACCCGGAAAGTTCATCAACTCGCCAAGACCAATGATGTTTTCCCACCCCATCGCCTCCTCGACATCGCGAACCGTCAGCGCAGCACCAGCATTTTCCAGCCCAGGGGCGGAAGGCACGCAGGATGGCATCTGCACATGCACGTTGATCGGCATGGCGAGCGCCTCGTCATGCATGAGCCGCACGCCGTCGAGGCCGAGCACATTGGCGATCTCGTGCGGGTCGATGAACATGGAGGTCGTGCCATGCGGGATGACAGCGCGGCAGAACTCGGTGACCGTCACCATGCCGCTTTCAACATGCATGTGCGCATCGCAAAGGCCGGGCGCCAGGTAGCGCCCGCCCGCATCGACGACCTTGGTCGCGGGGCCGATCGCATGGCTGGCGTCCGGTCCGCAATAGGCGAATCGCCCGGCAACGATGGCGATATCGGTCGCCGGGACCACTTCGCCGGAATGCACATTCACCCAGCGACCGTTGCGCACGACAAGGTCCGCCGGGCTGCGGCCGGTTGCGACATCGACCAGCCGCGTCGCCACCTCCGTCCAGGGGGCCGGCTTGTTGAATCTGGCGGCGGCTTTGGTGCTCATGGAAAAACTCCTGTTTCAGCCGAATGTGCCAAGATGCGCCGGGTTTGACCAGTTGCCAGGTATCGGAAATCGCCGGCACGGGGACAATGCCGGCCATGCCCTTGACACGTCGCCTCCTCTCCCCTTCGATGGCCCATCCGCATCCGGCCGGCTGTCAGTCACGGCGTCGCGGCCAAAAAGAAGAGCGGCAGCGGCGATGCGGCCGCAAAAGGGTCTGCCGACTCGAAGAACTGGGAGAAAATTTGTATGAGGAAGCTAGTCGCAACACTCACCGCCGCAGCCGCCTGGGCGATGGCCGCAACAGGCGTTGGGGCGCAGACCTATCCCGATCGGACGATCACGATGGTCGTGCCCTTCGCTGCCGGCGGTCCGACCGACACCGTCACACGGCTCGTCGCCGAGGCAATGTCGAAGGATCTCGGACAGCAGATCGTGGTCGAGAATGTCGGCGGCGCTGGCGGCACTTTGGGCGCAGGCCGCGTCGCGCAGGCCGAACCGGACGGTTACACGCTGCTTCTTCACCATATCGGCATGGCGACCAGCGCAACGCTCTATCGCAAACTCGCCTATGACACGCTGAACGCATTCGAATATGTCGGGCTCGTCACGGAAGTGCCGATGACAATCCTCGCGCGCAAGGACTTCGAGCCCAACGATCTCAAGGGTCTTGATCGACTATGTTAAGGCAAACAAGGACAAGGTGACGGTGGCGAACGCCGGCATCGGCGCGGCTTCTCACCTTTGCGGCATGATGTTCATGAGCGCCATCGAAACACCGCTCGTTACCGTGCCCTATAAGGGTACCGGCCCGGCGATGACCGACCTGCTTGGCGGTCAGGTCGACATCATGTGCGACCAGACCACCAACACGACGAAACAGATCCAGGGCGGCACGGTGAAAGCCTATGCGGTGACCTCCGCCAAGCGGCTCGATGTCCTGCCCGACGTGCCAACCGCCGAGGAAGGCGGCCTTCCGGGGTTCCAGGTCGGCATCTGGCACGGAATCTACGCGCCGAAGGGCACGCCGGCTGAAGTGACGGAGCGGCTGTCGAAGTCATTGCAGATCGCGTTGAAAGACCCCAACGTTATCGCCCGTTTCGCCGAACTGGGCACGGTCCCCTCCTCCGAGGCGGATGCCACCCCAGCGGCGTTGAAGACGAAGCTCGAAGGTGAGATCGGCCGCTGGAAACCGGTGATCGATGCCGCCGGCCAGTACGCCGACTAAACGTTTTTGAAAGGGGCGCCGCGCGGCGCCCCTTTTTCTTCCCGAAAGCGCGAAGGCGCACAGGCTTTTGAGCCGGCTGCAGGATCATCGCTCATGAAATCGATCGGCATCGACCCCACCAATGGCGTCTGCGGCGCCCTCTTCATCGCGGTCGGGCTGTTTTTCGGGTACCAGTCGTGGAACCTTGACCTCGGGACGGCCTTCCGCATGGGCCCCGGCTATTTCCCCTTCGTTCTTTCGGTCATTCTCGTTCTGCTCGGCCTCATTGTCTTCATCCAGGCGACCCGCGTCGCGGGCGAGCCGGTTGGTCCGATTGCGTGGCGCGGGATGCTGTTCATCCTGCCTGCGCCGATCTTCTTCGGATTGACCGTGCGCGGGCTTGGCCTCGTGCCGTCGATCTTCCTGACTGCAATGATTGCCGCTTTCGCCTCGAGCCGTATGCGGCCCGGCATGGCTCTGCTCCTGTCCGCGGGCCTGACGCTTTTCTCGGTGATCGTCTTCAGCTACGCGCTGGGCCTGCCGTTCCAGCGCTTCGGCCCCTGGCTGCCGTTCTGAAGGAGGCTGGAGCATGGACCTCATCGACAATCTCGCCCTCGGTTTCGCGACAGCATCGACATTTTGGAACCTGCTTTTCTGCCTGATCGGCGTGCTGCTCGGAACCCTGATCGGCGTGCTGCCCGGTATCGGAGCCACGGCGACGATCGCCATGCTATTGCCGATCACCTTCCAGATCGGCGACCCGGTTTCGTCGCTGATCATGCTGGCCGGCATCTACTACGGCGCGCAATATGGCGGCTCCACCACGGCGATCCTCATCAACATGCCGGGCGAATCCTCGTCCGCCGTTACGGCGATCGACGGCTATCAGATGGCGCGCCAAGGCCGGGCCGGCGCGGCCTTGGCGATCGCTGCCATCGGGTCGTTCTTCGCCGGCACCGTCGCCACCTTCCTCGTGGCGCTGTTCGCGCCGCCATTGACGGCGATCGCGCTCGAATTCGGTTCGGCGGAGTACTTCTCGCTGATGGTTGTCGGCCTCGTTTCCTCGGTCGCGCTGGCGCATGGTTCCATCGTCAAGGCGATGGGAATGGTCGTGCTAGGCCTGCTGCTCGGCCTTGTCGGCACCGACATCTATACCGGTACGCCGCGCTTCACGCTCGGCATCCGCGAATATGCCGACGGCCTGAATTTCGTCGCGGTCGCGGTTGGCGTCTTCGGCATCGCCGAAATTCTCCGCAATCTGGAAAACGAGCACGAGCGTTCGGTCCTGATCCGGAACGTCAGCGGATTGATGCCCACCCGCGATGACTTCAGGCGCATGGCCGCCCCGATCGTGCGCGGTACGGCCATCGGCTCGGCGCTTGGCATCTTGCCAGGCGGCGGCGCGATCCTCGCCGCCTTCGCCTCCTACACCGTTGAAAAGCGCATATCCGACCGGCCAGAGGAATTCGGCAAGGGTGCTATCGCGGGCGTTGCAGGACCAGAATCGGCCAACAATGCCGGCGCGCAGACATCCTTCATCCCGATGCTCACCCTCGGTATCCCTGCCAATCCGGTCATGGCGCTGATGATTGGAGCGATGATCATCCAGGGCATCGTGCCCGGTCCCAATGTCGCTACGGAACAGCCGGCTCTCTTCTGGGGCATCATCGCCTCGATGTGGATCGGCAATCTGATGCTGATCGTGCTCAACCTTCCACTGATCGGTCTGTGGGTGAAACTGCTGACGATCCCCTATTATGTGCTGTTTCCGATCATCATGGCGTTCTGCTCGATCGGCGTCTACAGCGTCAATTCCAACGTCTTCGACCTCTTCTCGGTCGCGTTCTTCGGCTTCGTCGGCTACCTGCTTTTGAAACTGCGCTGCGAGCCAGCCCCGCTGTTGCTCGGCTTCGTGCTCGGCCCCCTGCTCGAAGAACATTTGCGCCGGGCGATGATCCTTTCGCGGGGCGACCCGACGACATTCGTCACGCGGCCGCTCAGCGCATTCCTGCTGGCCATCGCAGCCGCGGTGCTGGTGGTTGTCTTCCTGCCGGCCGTCAAGAAGAAACGCGAGGAAGTCTTCGTCGAGGAGGAGTAAGGCCCGACACCAGGCGCCAAGGTCAACCGCGTCGACATCTACCATTCCGTCTATTGCGCCGGCGATCCGGAGCTTCGGATCCATGGCTGACCCGGCGTTGCAGCAGTGAACGCTGCTGAGCCCACTCGTCCGTTTCCGGCTCCTGCCGCATCGCCGCGGTTTAGCGTGTTGCGAATGCTTGCGGGATTTGCGATAGCGGGCCGAAAGGACATAAGTGCGCTGTCCGGAGTTGTTGTTGCTCCTGCTTCTCCCGATGGCTCCTGTCGTAAGAATGTTGGTTTGCGACCGCGTCGTAAGCGTACATTCGGGTACTTGAGCACCGGAAGCGCAAAAATCGCCATTTGCAGCCCGCGGGCAGACACTAAGGATTGGTATGAACGGCAGCACAGAATCCGAACCGATGCACGATCGACTTCAGGGTCTCCTGCTATTGCGTGTAATCGCAACTTTTATGGTCGTTTTCGGCCATGCGTCGGACATTCTGCGAGGATTTGTTCTGCCTGACGATGTACCCCGAATGCAAAGCATTGCAGTCATGCTGTTCTTCTGCTTATCGGGTTACACGATCGCATGGGTATGCGACTCATCCAGGGACCGGGGGCTCGGTCGATTCATATTTGACAGGTTTACGAGGCTGGCGATTCCGCTTGCGCCTATAATCCTCGGGTTTTTCATTATTGAAACCTTGTTCTACTTTAAGTCACACCACCCGTATGCGGAGAATCTTTCGCTGTGGGATGCAATTGGAAACGTGTTCCTCATTCATGCGCGTCCCGGGGGTTGATACTGTCCAACCTTTTGGCCTCAACAGACCGCTTTGGACACTATCGGTTGAGTTTTGGACTTACCTTGCGTTTGCAGGATTCTTCTTTGCTGTCATATCCCCGCCCCGCCGCCGCAAGACGGCCGCGGCGATCACCGGCCTCGCCGCGCTCTTGCTGATTATGCCGTTCATCGAATCCCGCAACGGTGCTGGATCGCCTCTTATCTGGTTTGCCGGGGCGTTGTTATATTTTACGCTAAAGCCCTTCGCGCAATTGACGCGCGGACGCTCGATTCTTTTATTCCCGGCATGGCTAGTATTCGCCCTGCTGCTGTTTAAGCCAGCCATGTGGCCCGAGAATGACAACTACTCGCACCTTATAATATGATCATTTTTATCAATTTTTCATTTTTTCTTATTGTTGGAACTCCTTGGCTCAATGACAGTGTCCTTATCCCCATCTCAGAAAGGTTAGGCAAATTTGCCTATACCACGTATCTCGTCCACTACCCGCTCCTAGTCATGGTCAACGATTATGGTGCTCCTGAAGGCCGGATTTCGGTAGTTTTTGGCTCGATCGCAGTCTTCGCGGCGGCTTGGCTCATCAGCCTCCCGTTTGAGCAGAGATACAAGCATATAAGAAACTCCCTTTGGGATGCGATGAGGCCGATGCTACCAGTCAAGGCTTCACTCTAAATCTGTCCCGTAAATGGAAGGAGAAAAGTGTGTATCAGAATTCCTATGCTCTGGTGATTGGGCAGGGATCGATCGGCCAGCGGCACGCCCGTCTCCTGAGGGAGAGCGGCGCCGAAGTCTCTGTGGTGAGCGCCGCTGCACCGGGGGCTTTTCGCTCGCTGGAACAGGCATTGTCAGATCAGCGCTATTCGTATGTTGTCATTGCGAATGAGACGGCCAAACATATCGAAACGATCCGCGATCTCGTATCCAGAGGGTATAAAGAGCGTCTCCTGGTGGAAAAGCCGCTTGCCTGTGATACGTCCGGAGTCGCCGAAATAAGCCATCTGGTTAGTTCGCTGGCCCGCTTCGGTGTTGCTTACAATCTTCGCTTTAATCCAGCAGTGGTTGCTCTGAAGGATGCGCTTCGAAATACATCGATTGTCGAAGCTAGAGTTCATGTAGGGCAATATCTCCCCTCTTGGCGTCCCGGGACTGACTATCGAAAGAGCTCATCTGGCCGGTTAGCGGCAGGTGGCGGAGCTCTTCGCGACCTCAGTCATGAATTCGATCTGATCCTGCATTTGTTTGGACCATGGTCGGAGCTTGTGGCAGCCGGCGGCAATCTTGGAGCGCTGGAAATTGAAACTGACGAAGCATGGGGAATCCTCTTCCGAATGAAAAGCGGCGCTCTTATTACACTGACCATGAACTACTACGACCGCGTCCCCGAGCGTTTCATCGCCGTGACAACCAAAGACGGATCGAGCCTACGCGCAGACCTGATCGATCGTAGATTGTCCAGAAATGGTGACTCTTGGCATTATCCCGCCGACAGAGACGAAACCTATCGCGTACAGCACACCGCCATGCTGAAATCCGATGCTGGTTCGGTTTGCAGCTTCGATGAGGCGGTCGAAGTCATGAAAACCATCGCCGCGGTTGAGACCTCCGCTGCTAAACATCAGTGGATCGCCGCATGAACAGAATCTGCACCATCTGCGCGCGCGGCGGCTCCAAAGGGGTTCCTGGCAAGAACATCAAACTCCTGCTTGGCAAGCCCCTTATCCAATGGTCGATCGAACAGGCGAAAGAGAGCGCCCTTTTCGCATGCATCGCGGTTTCCAGCGACGATCCTCAAATTTTGGCTGCCGCGATAGCGGCAGGTGTAGACCTGGTGATTGAGCGACCCACCGAGCTAGCGACCGATACCGCTTCGAAGCTGCCCGCTATTCGACATGCTCTGCTTTCTTCCGAGTCCAAGGCGGGAAGAACATTCGATGTTCTTGTCGACTTGGACGCAACCTCGCCGCTCCGCAGCGTTGAGGACATCCGTGGCGCGGTCCGCATGATGGAGGATGAACAGCGAACCAATGTGATCACCGCCTCCAATGCCAGGCGTTCTCCTTATTTCAATCTCGTGGAAACGACGGCCACTGGCGCAGTGGTGCTCTCCAAACCACCGCACTCAAATGTTGTCCGCCGGCAGGATGCCCCTGCCACGTACGATATGAACGCCTCGATCTATGTCTGGGATCGGACCAAGTTCATTGAAAATCCGCTCGTCTTCTACGATGACACCGGTCTCTTTGTAATGCCGGACGAACGCTCCCACGACATTGACGGGCCGCTTGATTTCAAGATTGTCGAGATGCTGATGCGGGAGAGACAGCCCGTTTACGAGCGCCAGTTTCGCGAGGCATATGACCTTTCCGGGAAGGTCGCCGTATTAACAGGCGCCGCCGGAATACTCGGCAAGCGGTTTTGCGACGTCCTCGCTGAGTATGGCGCGTCAATTGCAGCGGTTGACGTTGCTTGGTCGGAGGATATCGCAACCCGTCTTTCGTCGCGATATGGCGTCAGGGCGAAAAGCTACGAACTTGACGTGGCCGATCCGGTAGCCGTGAAAGACACGATCGAAAAGATTGAGAGAGATCTTGGCCCGATCGACATCCTCCACAACAACGCTGCCAGCAAAGGGCCCGAGTTGGCCCGTTTTTCCAAGCGCAAGCCTGCGACCCGCAAAGACTACGAAGGCCGCATCCGCCGCATCCTGATGCCCGCCTTCAAGGGCCGCTTCGTCGCCGACATCACCACCGCCATGGTCGCCAACTGCCACCAGAAGCACGCCGCGAAGCCCACCGAGGCCAACCGCGCCATCGCCGTGCTGTCCTCGATGATGAAGCTCGCCATCGCCGAGCAGATGCGGCCCGACAATCCGTGCCGGTCGGTCGAGCGCAATGCCGAGAAGCCCCGCGACCGCTGGCTTCAGGAGGACGAGCTGCCGCGCATGATCGAGGCGCTCGCCGCCGTCCATACGCCGGTCGGCGAACTGATCCGCTTCCTCGCCGTGAGCGGCTGGCGCATCAGCGAGGCGCGGCTGCTCACCTGGGATGCAGTCATGTTCTCCTCGGACGGCTGCTTCGCCGCGCTCGAGGACACCAAGGCCGGCAGGCAGGACCGCCAGCTCGCGACCGACGCCGCCGCGCTGATCGACCGGCAGCCGCACCGGCTCGGCTATGTTTTCTCCAACAGCGCCGGGCGCAAGCCGATCGACTACAAGGCCGTCCTGGCCACGCTCGCCGACGTCTGCGAAGCGGCGGGCATCGAGCGCATCACGCCGCACGTCTTCCGCCATACGGCGGCCACCCATGCGGCGATCGCCGGAAGCGAAGCCCACGAGCTGCGCGAGGCCTTCGGCTGGAAAACCCTGCAGATGACCGGCGTCTACGTGTCGAGGGCGAAGGCCCTCGGCCGCAAGGGCGCCGAGCGCGCCGCCGGCCGCATCAACATCTTTCAGAAGCCCGCCGCCGAGATCGTGGACCTGAAGCGATGAGAAGCGACGAGGACCGCATCGAGCTTGCGAACGCCTTCGTCTATACGGCCGGGCAGCAGGCGCAGATCGTCGCGCTGATGCAGCCGCTCCATCATGTCGGCCGACATATTCCGGGTTGTCTACAAGCCGCATGCTCGATGACCGCCGCAATGATGTCAGCGGCATCCCGGCCAGCCCGGAGGAGACGTGCATCCAGAGCGTGACCGAAAAGGTCCGCAGCGGCCTCGCCGCCTTCCTGGAGCCGCGCAGGACGGCGAAGGGCGAGAAGGAAAGGTTCGAGCGATATATCACGGCGCTCGAGCTAGGCGGCGCAGGAACTCGATGCCGCCTGCGTCCTCCCTGTGATGGCGGCGATCAGCTCGATACTTACGGCCCCGGCCCCTATCTTTTCCTGGATGACTGGCTAAGCGCGTCCAAGACAGGCGATCCGTCCTTGCCCGACAATCCCTTTGCTGAAGCTGGTACCTGCGGCAGCACTGCGCCGCCATGCCGGTGTCGCCAGGCGCGTCCTCGACGGCATCGATGAGGGCTATGCGACCGACTTTATCGCAACGACGCACAACCCGAACCGATGGCGGCTGGCGTTCGATCTCCTCGACCGGCAGCGGTTCGAGACCGACAATTTGCCGGGCCGGTCGCGCACCAGCGATGCCGCCAGGCTGCTGCTCGCAGCGCTGGATCCGGCGATGATCTACGCGAGCCGCATCATGGAGGTCCGCGAAGCTTACCCGTTGCTGACCGGCGAAAACGCCGAAAACATCATCCGGCGTTGGGAACCGCCCTGCGAGGAAAGGGAATAGCCCGCCGCTTTGCGCGGAAGCCTTCACGGCCGAGCTAAGGCAGAGGTCTTGAAAACCTCCGAAGGCGTTGAATTTCGATGTGCGTTTCGACTCTACCCGCGAGCCGCCCAGAACCCCGCATGAAGGATGTTCGTTATCTGCCTCAAGCGCTACACGCGTTCATATCATTCGTAATGATGGGGTCGCCCGTTCGAGTCGGGCAAGCGGCACCACTTTTAACAGCCGATTTCAATCACTTAGCGTACGGATCACAGCTCGCCTGTGAACAATGCAAGTTCAGGGCACCCCGGGGGCACCCCAGACGTCTGCATGACGCTCATCTAGAGCAGCGGCCTGCCGGAGCAAAGGCCCTTTGCTGTAGCATGGCCGTCCACGAACCGAAGCGCATGCATCGTCACGAAATTTCGGTCCGCAAAATGTGATTGGAGCGGTTGGAGGTCCGAGCACCGCTGATCTGCAACCACGATAGCTGCGCGTCTCCAAACTGGTTGGAGTTTTTGCTACACTCCAACAAAGGGGAAAATCCCCTGAATTGACAGGACGGGGTGCGAGGACTCTTCCCCCGCCGAAACTCTTCGCCGCGGCGCTTGTGAGAAAGACGGTGGACATGGCCGCCTCATCCAGACCGTCCATTCGCGTTGCCACCTTCGCTGGACCGGGCGCGAAACCTGTCATTGAGAGAGTGCCGTGGCCAACAATTCCAGAGAAGGCCGCACTGATCCAGATTGGCGCGTGTGGCGTCTGCGGAACCGACCAGCATATCCTCAGGGGCCACTGGCCAAAGCCCCTGCCATGGCCCTTCACGCTGGGCCATGAACTGGGCGGCGTCATTGTCGAAAAGGGAAGGGATTTCACCGAGGACTTCATGGGAAAGCCACTCGAAGTTGGCTCCAAGGTGATGATCCCCCCACTGATGCCCTGCGGTCGATGCTACTACTGCGTCCACTACCCCGAGACCGCCAACAAGTGTCTGACGCCGGTTTACTACGGACGCTACCTCGGCTTCGACAAGCCGCCGCACCTTTGGGGCGGCTTCGCCGAATACGTCTATGTCGACCTCGACATGCTGCCAGGGACCAAGGTCTATAAACTTCCCGACGACATGTCGTTGCGTTTGGGCTCGCTGTCCGAGCCGCTGACCTCCTGCATCAGGGCGTTCAATCGAGCTGCCAAGGTGGGCGGCTTTAAATGGGGCGACACGGTCGTCGTCCAGGGCTCAGGGCCGATTGGCATTCTCGCCGTGGCGGCGGCGCAGGAGATGGGAGCAGGTCGCGTGATTTGTGTCGGCGCACCGGAGAAGCCGCGCCTGCAGTTGGCGCGCAAGTTCGGCGCCGAGGCAACGGTCAACATCGAGGAGATCGGGACAGCGGCGGAACGCATTGCTCGCGTGCGCGACATCATCGGCGGCTTCGGTGCGGACCTTGTGATGGACTGCTCGGGCCATCCGACGGCAGGTCCCGAAGGCATTGAAATGCTGCGTGACGGCGGCACCTATGTCGAGATGGGCCAGTTCACCGATGCAGGCTCGATCGAGACAAACTGGCATCGGATCTGCACCAAGGACCTCATCGTCCTCGGCTCCTGGGCCTTCACCGCCAACGACCTTCCGCTCGGCGTGGACATGCTATACCGATCGCGGGACAGGCGCCCATGGCTCGAAATGCAGACGCTTTATTCCTTTACCGAGGACGGCGTCGGAAATGCGGTTGCCGACGCCATGGCGATGCGAACGGTTAAATCGACCATCGTCCCCTGGCCTGAACTGGTAGATGCCTAACAGTGGCAGCCGCACCCTCTCGATTTCGACTTCGATCCAAGTTCCAATGTCCGTTTTGACGCTAACGAGTTCCTGGGCGACACGCTCCTGAACACCCCGGAATGGCGCGAGTGCGCTCTCCCGGAACCGGAAATGATGA
>CAVTKY010000011.1:0-113335 GCA_963735385.1 uncultured Alphaproteobacteria bacterium
AAGGAACGGGAACGCGTAGTAGAGGCCGTGCTGCGGATAATCCTTGGCGGCAGTGATAAGCTGCCGGACATCTTCCTGCGTCAGGATTGTTTTCTTCGGTTTGTAACGGGTACGAAACGAATCCGGTCGACATCGACGCGCAATCGCATCCAAGACTTCATGGAATCGGACTGCACTGGGAAACGCCGCGTGCCCACACCAGGCTCGGCTATTGCGACAAAGGCGACGTTCTGCGGCGTGTGAAATATCTCCAACGCCGACGTGCTGATGATTGCATTCGCCTCTTGGGCCGCGGAGAGCTTTTTGCTTGCCTTTTTTGGAGAGTCATAACCCTTTTTCAGGCTGTCCGAGACCATTCGGGCGACTTCAGCAACGGTATTGCCTCGATAGTCCGGAGGCAGATATCCCGCTACTATTTCAGTGATCCACGACACATCCTGCGTGAAGGGGGTGGCTCTTCGCCCGGTTCGCCGTGTAGGTGCCGCACTGCTCCACGATGGTCCGGTGCCAGGTGCGGATCATCGCGGTGGTCAGCTCGGTCAGCTTGACGTGGCCGAGCAGCTTGATGAAGCGGGCACCCTTCGGCGCGACGCCGGTCTCGGTGTAGTCGGCGCGCTCCTGCCTGGTGCCGATCAGCAGCGGCCCGCGGATCGCACCGTTCGCCACCACCTTGTAGCCCTTCAGCGTCGACGGCTTCACCTTGCCGTCCTTATCGGCAAGCCAGTGGTCGATCGCCTGGGCAACGGTCGGTGCGGTGCGTTCGTCGACATAACTTCCTTCGGCGACCTTGACGAGCAGGGCGGCCCGGAATGCCTCGGCGTCCTTCTTGCGGTTGAAGGCGCGGCGGCGGCGCTTCCTGGTGATGGGATCCTTGTACTCGCAATACCATTGCGGATAGGTGGCGACGGAGCCGCCCTTGAGCCGTCGGCGTCGCGTCGTCGATGTGATGCTTATGTTGATGGTGTTATTCATGTCATTTTTCTCGCCAACGAGAAAAACACGCCGAAGTAACCGGCACAATTAATCGCCAGATGTCGTCAGATGCGCCGAAACGTGCCCGAATTGTAACCACCGGAGTAACCTCGACATATTCTGGGATACCGAAACCCCGAGACGACGCGGCCGTGAGTATCTCGGATTTCATGCCTATTGGGGTTGAAATCGCAGTCGGAATATCCTCAGCCGAGCCGTCTCGCGATCCGACCTGACACCGTGGAACCCGGAGGCGAGATGATCCTGACGAGTGGCGCTGTGGCGGTGGTGTAGCTGCCCAGCCGCCCCCCGGCGGCCCACACGTGCCGCGCCCCGCCGCGCCGCACACCCACCTACTACACCCCCTAGGGGTGGGGGGTAGCGCCACGGGCGTCACAGCGCCACTCGCATAGATTATCGCCTCACCACTTCGCTTCTTCATCTATTCTCGTCTCGCTCGGGGGTAAATTCGTTCGGCTCAATCCAGATGCGCACCGACCGAGCTTCACGGGTTCGCGGCTGCAACTCGACCATGAGCCCAATTTCCGCCATGCCGTGCGCCAGGCGCTGTAGGGCATTCGACAGGTGCGCGGCAGTCTTCGGCAACTGCCGGGGGATCCTTCCATAGTCGTCCTTCAACCGGTCGTGCAGATCGCCCATCGTGCCCTCATAGGTTCGCTTTGGACCCATGCTGTCCAGCAGACCTTGAACAGGCCAGTACCAGTGGGTGGTTGATCGTGTTTTCGATGGTCACTTCTCTTACGCTCGCCTCAAGGGCTTGCAGGAAGGTGCCGTTGGATAGTCCTGTGGCAGGTTCCGCCGCTATTAGCCATTGGACAGCATCCACCATTCGGACCGTTGTCGGTGACTCCACCTCGTCGAAACGGCGCAGTGCCATACTCACGATGTCGAACAGGCAGCCGAGGATGCCGGGGAGGATGGCTTTGAAACGAGCGTTGAGCTCCTTTTCGGGCATACGGGTCTTTTCGGATAACTTGGGTAGCTTGATTGCTATGGCCCGATCCAACAGGTCGTGCTGGTTCGCAAATTCGCCGATGCCATTTATGATCGCCGGCCGAGCGTTCTTAAAAATGCGTAGATCATCGTCAGCATAAAACTTGCGAGTACTAAATCCGCCGCCGGTCAACATAGCGCATAGACCGTCGGAGATGTCCCACCGTACCAACGAGGTGTTGTCGTAAACGAGTAGCCGCGTCTGCGCAGCTTGTATTGCCAGCGTGTGCTCCTCTTTCGGCAGGCGGAACTTTTCCAACGCGTTGGGGTCGAGGATGCGCTTGACCAGCTCGCTGATCATGCTTTTGCCGCTACCGTGCCCGCCGCTTAGGAGCAGCACCATGTACGGATGGCTCGGCCTCAGAGACACTATGATGAAAGCCAGCAGGAGGACCCAGTTCTTGTCATTCAGGTGAAGGAGATCGCGGAGGGCGTTGAGGTTCCCGCCAGGCTCGGGCGCTACCTGTATGCCGAAGCCGGCGGGTCGATGAAAGCGTGAAGGCACATCCCGCTCCAGCGTCCAGCCGCTTGACGTTATCTTAACAAACGCTTTGTCCGGTTGTCCCAGATCGTAGTAGACGTACCCGTTGGACCCAGCCAAGCGAATATGCACCGCGTTCTCGGGGGCATCGTGGATCGCCTTCGCTTCCAGCAGGTCGATAACCTCCGCAAGCGCCTCTCGACGGAGGGTCTTGCCGGTAACCTTGTGGTAGTGCCACCCGCGAGTTCCGCATCGCGGTCGACCAGCTCAAATTCGCGAAGCCACTCCACCCGAGCTGCGTGAGAAGGTCAGCAACTGGTATGCCCGGAACTTCATCCCGGAGATGACCCGTGTCTTGGGCAAGGAGCCACTATGACGAGCTACCTGCCGGTCGGCGCGGCTCCGTATTTATCTGCAGTACCACTACATCGTCGCCAATCCGAACCCGCCGGCGCGGCGCAAGCTCGTCGACGATGCCGGCGACGGCAGCGACTACAGCCGGCTGCACGCTATCTATCATCCGCTGCTGCGAGCCGCGGCCATGACGGTTGGGTTCTTCGACTTCATGTTGGCGGACCCCAGGACAGGTCGCCTGATCTACACCGTCCAGAAGGAAGTGGATTTCACCACCTCGCTCCAGGTCGGTCCCTACCGCAACACCAACGTCGCTGCCATCGACAGCCATCTTGGAAGTGGCGAGGAGCCGCAACTCGGCCTGGATAGTGCGGAAGTAGGTCTCGACCTGGCGCGCTTTGGTCTGCCGGGCAGCCGTCAGATGGTGGGGCGCGATGGGGCGGCCACACCTGTCGAAGACATCATTCACCTTCTGCATCCGCGAAGCCCCGGCAAGATCGCCAACGGTGAAAATCCAAACGTCTCGCAGACCGTTCAGTTGGCCGGTTGCCCAACGCTAGCTCCGGCAGCAGATGCTACCGGACTCCCGGCTTGATGACAGCGTATTTTTCCATTGATCATTCTATCGACAGATGAATAGGAAGCGCTGCGAATGTCGACTTTGTGCCCGGCCCTCTGGCATTCGGACCACTCACACTTGATCGCTGCTCACGGTGCTTCTGCGCCTCTTCCAGGAGCTCACATGCTCTTTCCGTTCAATGAACCTTGATCCGCAGGCCGGACGTTGCCCCGGCGGCTATCCATTCTGGCCAGCCGGCGCGCACGCCGGGCGGTCGTTGGCGTGGCCACAGAGCGGCTTCACCAAGAGCGAGTGCTCCTCTGCGGACCAACAGGCATGTAGCAATCGCATTCTTAAAGGCAACCCGTCGCCGTCCGCTTTCGAGCTCCGCCCCCGTCGCCGAAGATCAGCCGGTTCTCCACACCCCTGAAGCGGCCTAGCAGCTTACCCTTGCGCGCTTACCGATTGCAGCCCCGGGAGAACTCCATCAATGCCCGGAATGGCGTACGCGGTCATTCGTCATGAGCGAACGAGCGATCGCTACTGGCGCAACTCGTCCGTCTCGATAACCACACTGAATGGCGGTCCGGCACGGCACTTGGGACGACCGCTACATGCCGTTGGCCGGCCAGAGGATCGCAAACGGAGTAACGCAGACGGTTTGGTCTCGCACCCCGAACTTCAGCATCTGGCGACCCGGGCGATTGTCGCTTTGACGGTTCATTGCCATTGCGGCCAGCGCTTCAAGCTTCGCGGCCGGTATCGGTCAGGTCGTAGACGCCCCGATCGAGCCGGACGAACCAGCCATACACATTGTTGAGCAATATTCTGGGTGCGTTCGGCCTCAGCGCCTTCAGGTCGCGTGGCCGTTTGGGGCCATCGGCGATCGCCGCGGCGCAGGATAGGGCCTCTTGCCGATAGGCTGTCATGATTGGTTTGCGCGAACCGCCGCCGACGGCTGGATCGCCCTGCCGGCGCCGATGCTCCTCGATCAATCGTGAACGCCGTCGGGGGTCTCGGCGCGGCGCCAATGCCGTCGGGCTGAGCAGAATCTGAACCTCGCCGCCAGGGAGAATGCCGAGCAGACCGAAACCAAGGCGCCGGCAAAGGTTCCGAAACCGCCTGTCGCTTTCGCGGCCCTTGCCGCGGGCCGATATCGCGGCGGCGAGCCAGACCTCGTCGCTGACCGCCATGCGGTCGACACCTTGCAGCACAAGTTCCAGATTGAACCTCAGTTTCAGCTCGCAGATGACGACGATGGGCGGAAAGTCGCCGCTGAGCGCCAGCAGATCGCAGCCGCCGATCTCGCCCTTCACGACAAAGCCCAGGCCTTCGAGAAAGCTTTTGACCGGGCTGTATAGAGAGGTTTCGAGCATATCTCCTCTGCGGGCCGCGAATCGATCCGGCGACCGGGATCCTCTCACATGCTCGCTGTTTCGGGTTGAGCGGCGGTAAACCGGAAGCCGGGATTTCGCTCGCGCAAGAAAAAGGAGCCTGCCGGGGAGGAGTTCCAGCAGGCCTGATCTAGAATGCGATGCGGGAGGGCTGGCGGCACAAGCTATTCCGTCAACCAGCAGACGCTTCCATTGCCGGGAGATTGGCGTCGCCGCGCGGCGGCCGGCGCCCCAGACAAGCCGGCAAATCATCGAGAATCCGCGAAAACTTGCTGGTTTTGGGCATAAATGGCCGGTTTGTCGCCACCAGACGCCACTTTGGTCCCTGCATCGCCACATTTCGCTTCCACGATTTTTCTGCCTGGCGGCATTTTTGCTGCCGACGGCGGAGATACCAAGGTAACGCTCCGATAAGGCCGGCGGGCCGCTAGACTGCCAAGTCAAGCGTGGAGAGTGACGTGTGAATGGTGCATTCCGGCACGACGTGGCCAGTTGGCCGCCGGGAAGATCCCTTCTTGATGACGGGGCGAAGCGGTCAGGTCGCCTCGGCGTCTGGGTCTCATCTTCGCCATCGCGGCGATCGCGGGCCCTGCGCTTTTGACCGCTGGTGCGGTTGCGACGTTCTTGGTCGAGCCGTCGCAAGGCGCGCCCGACAAGACGTCGGCCATCGACGCGGACCAGCCCGTGCTGACCGCATCTCTCGTGCCCAAGCTTCTGCCTGTCCGCAAGGTCGTGACGACGCCGGTTCGGGTGGCCCGCCGTTCCGCGCCGCAGGCAGTCGCCAGCGAGGCTGCGCCGGTCGAAGACCGCGACACGCTCGAGCAGCATGACCCACGCTGGGCGCGCAGCGACAGCGCGATCGCCTTTGCCCCCATGATGCAGCCGAACGCCTCTGCCAAGGAGGACGGCATCGCGGCGACCGCTCCGGTCGCGCCGCATGCCGCCAAGACAAGTCCGGCCGCCGAAGCCGCCGTCGACGATGTGACACAACCGCGGGACTTCAAGGCGGCGACGCGCACCGTACGGATCAATCGGGGCGTCAACATGCGCACGCGCCCGAAGAGCGGAGCCAGCGTGCTGACGGTCGTGCCGAAAGCCGCCAGCGTCCAACTGGTCGGCTGCAAGCTTTGGTGCGAGATCGTCTACAAGGGGCGGCGCGGCTACGTCTTCAAGGATTTCGTCGGCGGCCGGGCACGGGCTACGGTCAAGCGCAAGTCAGCAATCACCGCCGCCAAGGAAACCAAGTCAACAATCACCACCGCCAAGGAAACCAAGACCGTCTCGACCTCCAGCGCGGCGCAACAGCCAGCGCTGTCCCAGCCGCCACGCGGCAGGGCGATCTCGACCCGACTGCAATGACCAGCACATCGCCGAGCACGACCAGCGCCTAGCCAGGCCATGTCAACCTTTGCAGCCTGCAGCGGCGCTTCAGGTTTTGTCGTCAGCAAACTCGTACGGAAGGAGTTTCATCCCTCGTTGATGGAAGCGCTCGGCGCGGCGTTGCGAAGGCGGGTCTACCTGAATGAAGCTGAGCAATCGTTCACAGCTTTCTCGGGAAACCCCGCCTGGACGACCGTTTCGGATTACAAGCGGTAGTTCAACCAGACAATCGGGAAGGTCTGCAGATGACGCTACCACGACCTTCAACACGGTCCGCCGCGATGTCTGCTTCCGGGCGGAGGCAAAGCTTGCCTTTACGGCTGACATGCGGCGCAAAGCAGTCGTTCAAGAAGGGCAATGAGGATGGCTGGAATGGGTCAAACTTTAGTGTTCGCGAATGACAAGCCATTTCCGACCTTGTATCGCGGACCAAGTGGCCCTTCGACTGATCTGCGGGGCACCCAAAATACGCGAGATCGAATTGTCAGCTCGTGACAAACCGGGAGGTGCTGCCGTTACGCTCAACCAAACCGCTGCCCGGGAAGGGAAGATGGGCACCGAATAGACGCTGCTTGTCTGAGTGGGAGTTGATCGAGGAGGCGCAGACGGGTCGCTATTCCGCCGTCACCATCGGGATCGACCGGCACGCATTCGAGACAATCGCCCGCTCCGGTAGCTACACCAGGCCAGCTTTGCGAAGCCCGTCGACCACCCGCTCGAAATCGGAAGGGTTCTTGTAAGGCGCCACTTTACTGCGGTATTCCAGAGAATAGTTAGGGTTGATACGAAACACTTCCTGCCACTCCACCCGTGCCTCGTCGAAGCGGCCCAAGTGGCCGTAGCACGCACCCAGAAGCACGCGTGAGATGTCGGTGTCAGGGTTACGAACAATTCGCCGCTTGAGGGAAGCGACGGCATCCTCGTACCGGCCCAACTGGAACATCGCTTGTGCCTGGAAGTGCAGCCACAGATCCGGATAGTAGGGGTTCAGGGCCATTGCCCGATCGAAACAGGCAAGCGCCTCCTCAGACCTGCCCGAATAGTGCAGCATATTGCCGAGGGCTTCGTGCCCGTCCGCAAGATTTGGGGCAAGCGAGATTGCGCGCTCAGCTTCGCGGATGGCCGTGTCGTGCCGTCGCAAATGCAGATTGATGATACCCAGCGCGCAATGCGCCCAAGGATATCGATCATCGAGCGCCACTGCACGTGTCGCAAACATCTCCGCTTGCTCGATTGATGTCGATGGCGACGGGCTCCATCGATTTACGTAGTCCAGCAGATTTGCCATAGCGAGGAACGCGTAGGGGGACGCGAATTTCGGATCCAGTTCGATGGCGCGTTGCAACAGTTCGCGAGCCTGGTTGTTTTGTTCTCTTGTGAACCGCCACAGCAGCTCTCGGCCACGCAGTAAGCAGTCATACGCTACCAGGTTGTTGGTATGCTCTGTTGCGAGCCGCTGCTGATCACCCTCCGTCAGGTTGAGCGCCAGCGCGCCGACAATGTGCTGCGTCACCTCGTCCTGCACGGCGAAGATGTCGGTCAGGTCGCGATCGAAACGCTCCGCCCAGAGATGGCCGCCGCGTGGCCGGCGTCGATCAGCTGCGCGGTGATCCGCACCCGATTGCCGGCCTTGCGCACGCTGCCCTCCAGCACGTAGCGCACGCCGAGCTCGCGGCCCACCTCCTGTACGTTCACCGCCTGCCCTTGAAGGTGAAGGACGAGTTGCGCGCGATCACAAACAGCTGCGAGAGCTTCGACAGATCGGTGATATGTCCTCGGTGATCCCGTCGACGAAATACTCCTGCTCCGCATCGCCGCTCATATTGCGAATGGGAGCACGGCAATCGAAGGCTTGTCGGGCTACGCGAAGGCGGAGCGGCGGATCTTCGGGGGCGGTGGTACGCCCTGGCTTGGGCGGACCCGCCGACCCGCAGCGAGTAGACCCGGATCGGCTCGGCGATGTTCTTGAGCTGGGTCTCGCCGAGATCGCTGACCGCAAGATCGAGCCTGCCTTGACCTGGCGATAGGCGTCCTCGGACAGGCAAATGGCGCCGGGCGCCGCGACGCCCTCCAGACGCGCTGCGATGTTGACGCCGTCGCCCATGAGGTCGCCGTCGCTCTCCTCGACCACGTCGCCCAGATGGATGCCGATCCGGAACTCGATGCGTCGGTCCTGCGGCACGCCGGCATTGCGCTCGATCATGCCGTTCTGCACCTCGATGGCGCAGCGCACGGCGTCGACGACGCTGCGGAACTCGACAAGCGCTCCATCGCCGGTGCGCTTGACCACGCGCCCGTTGTGCACGGCGATGGTCGGATCGATCAGGTCGCTGCGCAGCGCCCGCAGCCTCGCCAAAGTACGATCTTCGTCCGCGCCGGCGAGCCGGCTGTACCCGACCACGTCGGCGGCCAGGATTGCGGCTAGCTTGCGATTGTCGCTCATAGGACCACCTTCCCGTCGCTACGATAGCAGGACACTGGGAAAGCGCCGAAGCTCGGCGTTCCACCCTGTCATGAGGCGGCGCGAATTGGGGGAGCGCCTCGCGAACTACAATCCTACATCGAGGAGGGAGACGTTGAAATTCCCAAAGCCCCAGAGTTCGACCCATCCGGCCCACGTCCTTAGGAACGGCTGCCGAGGCCGCTGGAAAAACCCGGTGGAGCGGCGCATTGCTCAAATCGTCCATCAGCGCCCCTCCTCGGCCGCCAGCTTGACGCTCCACACTTGACGGCGCCTGGCGCGCGCGGTGAGGCGACGAATTCATCGTCGTCGACCTCTCCATCGATGAACTTCACCGTTGTGAAATCCGACGTGGTTTCCGTCAGGAAACCGTGCCGTATTCGCCCGTTTCTTCCAACATGCGCGTCTTCCAACAGGCGCGACCTCACGGACATTCCGCGCAACATCAGATAGAACGTGGCTGTCTCCCCAAGTTCCGGCAATGCTTCGTCGAAGAAGGACCGTCTAGCATGATCGTCGACTCCCATGCACACGTCTGGTCGTCTGATATACTTTTCTATCCATGGTCGCCCATTCTGGCGCATGTTCCCCCGCCATCGGTGCCGGCTCCCGTTGAAGTCCTTGTCGACGACATGGATAGGGCGAAGGTCGACAAGGTCGTGTTGGTGCAGCCGAGCGTCTACGGCTGGGACAATCGCTATCTGATGCGCTGTCTAGCCGGTTGGCCTGAGCACTTCGTGGGGCTTTGTCTAATCGATCCACGATCATCCTCGCCTAAGCAGGATCTGATGCGTTGGTGCGGCACGGGAGGCTGCCGCGGGTTGCGCCTGAACCTGATCAGGCAGGGCGATGTGAACTGGCTTGCCGGTCCCGCGCAAGTGCGTCTTTTCGAGACGCTCGAATTGCTGGACCTGTCCCTTTCCTTCCACATGGATATTGAGCAGGCTCCGGTCATCGCATTGCTTGCCGCGCGCCATCCTGCTGTTCCCTTTATTGTCGACTATCTCGGTCCGCTGGTGCACAGAAGAACCGACCTCGACATCTATGTCTCTTGCCTTGCCGAGCAACCCAACGTCTGCATGAAGCTGCTATGCGTCGCCGAAGATGCAAAGACGCCTTATCCTTTCCCTGACATCATAAGATCGTACCGGTCGATTCTCTCTCGCTTTGGTGCGCACCGCATTATGTTCGGCTCCGACTATCCGGGCTCGGTCAACGTCTGCAGCTATGAGGAAATCGTCGCCTGGGGTCTCAGCTTTCCAGGTCTTTCGGAAGCCGAACGCGATCTCATCATGGGCGGCACCGCGGCACGTATCTTTCGTCTGTAGCACCGAAATCTTGCCCAAGATGTAAGACAACCTTATGTCTCCGTTGACATCCTCCTAAGCGAAAGCTAAACACGTGGCCGTCCGCCAACGACGCAGTCGTCCTTTGGCGATCTACATGGGAAAACACAGAGATGCATGGCGAACTGACGAAATCGGTCGTGGCAGTACCTCCGCTCGCACGCAATGGCGACCTAACGCTGAATATTCCGGCAAATACCGCGCTGATCCGGCATATGGAGAGCGGCGGCGTATCGACCTTGATGTATGGCGGTAACGCCAATTTCTACAACATTGCCCCGAGCGAGTACCCGCTGGTGCTTGACATGCTTCTAGAGGCCGCGGCGGCGGACACCTGGATTATTCCGGCCGTCGGTCCCGATTTCGGAAAAATGACCGATCAGTGGAGGACCTTGCGCGAGCGCCCGTTTCCCACCGCCATGGTGCTGCCGGCGAGTGGCGTCTTTACCGTTTCAGGTGTGATGGACGGGATACGCCGATTCGTCGATGGTTTTGGCCGACCCGCGATCGCCTATTTGCGCTCGACGGGCTATCTTACCCCCGAGGCTGCGGCGGAACTCGTGGACGAAGGGGCAGTGACGGCGATAAAGTATGCGATCGTGCGGGACGATCCGGGCGAGGATGCGTTCCTCAACGAACTCGTGAAGCTTGTCGACCGGTCCCGTATCATCAGCGGCATCGGCGAGCGGCCGGTCATTACGCATTGGCAGAAATTCGGATTGCGGGCCTTTACGTCCGGCTCGGTCTCGGTTGCTCCGCGGCTTTCGACCGCGTTGATGAACGCTTTGAAGGCCGACGATTTTCAGGAGGCCGAGCGCATCCGCCAAGATTTTTTGGCTTTCGAGAGCCTTCGCGACACCATCAACCCGATTCGTGTCCTTCATGACGGCGTGACTCTGGCCGGCATTGCGGATATGGGGCCTGTCCTGCCGCTTTTGTCCAATCTCGATCAGGAGCAGCGGGATAGCGTTGCGCCAACCGTTCGCGTCTTGGCGGCGCTGAGCGCCGGACTGGCGGGAGAAAAGGCGGCGTAGCGCCCGATCAGGGTTCGGTGCTGTCGGTCAGGACGCGCAGACGCGCATTGTCGATGTGAACCCGCATGGCCTCGCGGGCCTCGTCCGGCTCCTCCGCCTCGATAGCATCGAGGATCCGGCTATGCTCCTGCTGAACCAGTTGTAGGCGGCGCGCACTTTGCCGAAGCGAAAGATTGCGCGCGAGTTCCATCCCCTTCAGCGTGTGGTCCGTAAGCACTTCCATCGTCTGCACGAACAAGCGGTTCTGGGCGGCGGCGGCAATCGCCAAGTGAAAGTTCTGATCGGCAACGCTGCCAACCTCTCCGCTCGACAATCACCTCCTCCAGCGCCTCGAACGCCCGCTTCATTCGACTGAGATCGGCATCGCTGCGCCGAGTAGCGGCAAGGTAAGCGGCCTCGCCTTCCAGCCCGATCCTGAACTCCATGCAGCGCATCAAATCGGCCATGTCTCCGATCGGCGCAAGCAGGGAAAACGCCGGGGCGGGCCGGCGCTGAACGAAAGAACCAGAACCGTGGCGCGAGACCACAACCCGGTCTGCCTGCAGCCGCGACAAGGCTTCGCGCACCACAGGACGGGATACGCCGTACAACTCGCAAAGCTGGCTTTCGGAAGGGAGTTTCTCCCCCTCGATCATGGCCCCCGATACGATCCTGTCGAGGATCTGGCCGTAAAGCTGGTCGGCAAGCCGAGACGGGCGACTCGGAGACTGCGCCTGCCAGTCGGTCTTCAGCCGGAACTTCTGTGCGTCGGACTTGTTAGCCAACCTTTTTCTCCTGTCGATTGCCGTTTCAGTGAGCCCCATCGGCAGAACGTTCAAGCCATCCTGGCTACGAGGAGACGCGAACCGATATTCACTAAGCCATTTCAGGACAAACTTGCATCGCAAGACTGTCATTCTAGGCGAACACGGCTTGCGCAAAGTCGTCTGATAAGTTTACATATATTGTCTGGGATTTCCAGAACCATTTTGTCGTCTCGGCACACTGGATGGAATGTCCTTCGACCCTTGACCCAAAAGCGAGACGATCGAGATGAGTTTCCAGAAGCGTTTTGAAGCCCTCGGCGACGAGTTGCCCGAGCCGAGCAAGCCAGGTGCGAATTTCTACATACCAACGATCACAACCGGCTCCCTGGTCTTCATGTCCGGCCAGATTCCCCGTCGCGGTGACGAAATCCTCTACCAGGGCCGGCTCGGTGAGACGCTGTCGCTGGAACAGGGCTACGCGGCCGCGCGCTCCTGCGCGCTGAACCTTCTGGTTCAACTCCAAATCGCCTGCGGTGGCGATCTGGACCGCGTCGCCCGGATGATCAAACTGACGGTCTTTGTGAATTCCGCGCCGAGTTTCGTAGATACGTCCGCCGTCGCAAACGGCGCTTCGGATCTGTTCATGGAGATCTTCGGCGACGCCGGACGCCACACCCGCAGCGCCATCGGTCTCGCGACGTTGCCGCGCGGCGTGGGCGTCGAAGTGGAAGCCATTGCGGAGCTCAAATCATGAGCGGCGCTGCAGAGACGATTGTCCACGCCGATCGATCAGGGCTCGAACGTTTCCCGCCGCGATCCTCGCCACGATCTGCTGTTCGAGTCGGTCCGCATCGGCCCGAAGATCATGAAGAACCGTTTCTATCAGGTTCCGCAATGCACCGGCGCCGGCCATATGCGGCCGGGATCGAATGCCGGTCACCGCTCCGTGAAGGCCGAAGGCGGCTGGGGCGGCATCTGCACCAAGTCCTGCTCGATCCATCCCGAGGTCAATCAGAGCACGACCACCAACACTACCCTGTGGGACGAAGGCGACGTCATCAACCATCGGCACATGGTCGACGAGGTCCACAAATGGGGCGCGCTGGCAGCGGTCGAACTCGGCGCCGGCGGCGTGAAGGACAATATCTGGAGCCGCTATGTTGCTCCTGCCTTCGACCGCTTTCCTTCGAGCGGCACGCACAAGGTCTATACCTACCCGGCGACCGAAGAGGACATCGCCCGAATCCTGCAGATGTACGAAGACGCGGCGCGCCGCGCACGCGATGCGGGCTTCGACATTCTCTACATCCATGGCGCGGCCGGGGTTTTCCCCGTTCACGCGCTGTCGCGGCATTTCAATCGACGCACTGACGGCTATGGCGGCTCGTTCGAGAACCGTGCACGGCTTCTGGGTCGAGGCGCTCGAGCGCCTGAAGAGGGTCGCGGGCGACGATTGCGCGGTGGCAACCCGCATTTCCATCGATGATCTTGCCGGTCCCTGGGGTCTCGAGCTCCACGACGAGGGCTTGGCCTTTGTCGAATATGTCACCAAGCTCGGCCTCGTCGACATGTGGGACGTCATCATCGGGGGCTCGGGCGAAGACATGTGGGGCGAGGATTCCGGTCCCTCGCGCTTCTACAAGTCCAATCACCAGGCGCCGTGGAACTCCGAGGTGAAGCGGATCGCCAACGTGCCGGTGGTCGGCGTCGGGCGCTTTACGGAGCCGGACGAGATGGTACGCGTCATCCGCTCGGGCCAGCTCGACATCATCGGCTGCGCCCGGCCCTCGATCGCCGATCCGTGGCTGCCGCGCAAGATCGATGAAGGCCGCGCCGACGACATCCGCGAATGCATCGGCTGCAATGCCTGCGTGTCGCGGTACAATCTCAACAACATGATCGTCTGCACGCAGAACGCGACCGCGATGGAAGAGTATCGGCGGGGCTGGCATCCCGAAAAATTTACGCCGACCCCGACGCCCGAGATGGTGCTGGTCGTCGGCGCCGGCCCTTCCGGCCTTGAATGCGCGCGTGTTCTCGGTGAGCGCGGCTATGAGGTTCATCTCGTTGAAGCGGACGCACAACTCGGCGGCCATCTGCGCAATGTCGTTCGCATCCCAGATCTCGCGGAATGGCGCAGGGTCATCGATTATCGGGAAGGCCAGCTCGCCAAAATGCCGAACGTCACGGTGATGCGCGGCGCAGGTGTGGTCACGGCCGACGATATACTCGATTATGGTGCGGCCCGCGTCGTTCTCGCGACGGGCGCGCGCTGGGTCGGGCAACGGGCTTGGCGCGACGGGACCTGACCCAGTCCAGGGCATTGACGCGACGCTCGACACGTTCGTCACGCCGGAACAGTTCTTTGCCGGCAAGCCAGTCGGCGACCGTGTCGTCGTGCTGGATTCCGATGGTTACTTCATGGGGATCAGCATCGCCGAGATGCTGATCGACCAAGGCAAGCAAGTCACCCTCGTCACGCATCACGAGACGGTCGCGCCGATGACCGAGAAGACTCTCGAAGGCTTCAACCTGCGCCGGATGATGCGCGAGAAGGGCATCGGGGAGCGCGTCAGCCATTGGGTGAAGGAAGCGAAGAATGGAGCAGCCGGGGTCGAGGTTCTCCTTTACGACCTGTTCGGCGACGGCTACCGACGCACGACCAGGCCGCAGGCCGGAGTGTATCCGCGCCGGTTGGGGGATGCCGTCGAAACTCTGAGCTGCGACAGCGTGATCCTCTGCACCGCCCGTGAGTCGAAGACCGAGCTTTACGACGCGCTCGTTGCGCAAAGGCACCGCTGGGCGGATGCCGGACTCCAGTTGGTGGTGCGCTCGGGTGACTGTCTTGCGCCGCGCTACCTTGCCGATGCAATCTTCGACGGCCACCGCATCGCGCGGGAATTCGAGAGCGACGATCCGGAGCGGCCGCGCGCTATCATCCGCGAACGCCAGGTCTGGGGCCATGAGACGTTTCCCAAACTTGGCGACCCAGTCCTGTGAATCTTATGCGAGCGTCGGGGGCGTGTGTCGCGCCCCGACGAGATACCTGTCAGCGTGCCTTCTTCCAGGCGTCGAACGCGGCGAGGGTCTCGGCATTCGGCGGATACAAGCCGAAGGTTGTCTGGCCGGCAAGCACGCGCTCTGTGACGAAATCCTCCATCAGCGTCTGCTCGGTGCCGTGGATTGCAACCTCGTCCGCGAGATGACGCGGGATGACCACGACACCTTCGCGGTCCCCGACAACGATGTCGCCAGGATAAACCGGCACCTCACCGCAGCCGATCGGAACGTTGATGTCTATCGCGTGATGCCGGGTCAGGTTGGTCGGCGCCGATCGGCCACCGCAATAGACTGGAAAATCGAGGGCTTCGATCGTCGGGCGAATCCCGTAAACCACCATCCGTAACCACACCGGCGGCGCCGCGCATCATCACCCTAGTTACCAGGATGCTGCCGGCGCCAGCCGCCCTCGTGTCCTGCCGGCAATCGATCACCAGAACGTGGCCCGACGGCACCGTCTCCACAGCCTTGCGCTGTGGATGGTCGAAATTCTCGAAGACGGCGGACACGTCGATGTCCTCGCGCGATGGAATATAGCGCAGTGTGTAGGCCTCGCCGACCATGTTCGGCCCCCCGGTCGTTAGGCGGCTGACATTGCGCATGAATGTATTGCGCAAGCCGCGCGCCATAAGCTGCGACGTCAGGGTAGCCGTGCTGATTTTCATCAGTAGCTCGCGAGTCTCGGGCGAGAGAGGAGGCAAGGGCATGGGAGCGTCCTATGATTAGAAGAATGTGCGGATGGCGGAGGTGACGTTGTAGGCGTCGTCGACCATGGAGATGACCTGCCATTTGTCGAAGGTGGTGCAAGGATGGGAGATGCCGAAGGCGACCATGTCGCCGACGCGAAGCGGGCTTCCGGCCGGTACGGCAAGATGGCAGTGCTGGTCGTTCAATCCAGTCACCACATGATCCTCCTCCATGGACTGAATGTCGGCAACCGTCGCCCCGGCTTTTGGCCGGAGCCATTTGAGCGGCCGCGGAAAGGCGGAATCGAACGAGATGTCGCGCTTTCCCACTGTGAGGATGGCCTTGGTCGGCTCAGGCCGCGACTGTACATAGGCCCAGACTTCGAGGGCAGCCGTCGGCGCGGAGCCGAGTTCGTCGACCCAAGGCGACCTCTCCCGAATTTGCTCGAAGCGTTTGACATACTCGCCGGAATCATGGGTCAGATAGCAGCCACAGCGGGTAACCACCCTGAATGGCCGCGACAGCTTGGCTTCGTTAAAATGGAGGGTGACGAGGTCGTAGAACACCGTTCCGCCGGCCGTCAGAAGCACCTCGCCGTCGCCGAAAAGGCTTTCCCGATCGCAGTCCACGGCCATGGCAATAAGACCGTTGAGAAAGCCCTCCACCCGCGTGGCGGATTCTCCTGCCGAAGCGACACGCAGCAGTCCTTCATAGCCGCCGACCCCGCGCAACGAGAGGTGCGGCGCGAGAGACTTGACCGCACGAGCGACCGCCATGCCCTGTTCATGGGTTCGACAGCCGGTGCGCCCGCCGACGAAGCCGCCTTCGAGCACAACCTGCATGGGCCGCGTCAGACCAGCTTCGCGCACTACGGAAGCCAGTTGCTCGACGAGTTCGACGGAGTCCACAAAGCAATAAAAATCGAAATCTGGGTCGCGCTGCAGTTCTTCCACGAGGTAGCGTTGCGAGCGTGCTCCGACGGGCTGATTGGCGAGTATGATGCGCGGAAATCCGTAGCGGCGCGCCACCTGCATCTGTTCGATCGACCCGATGGTGATGCCCCAAGCACCATCCCGTATCTGACGTGCGAACAGTTGAGGGCTCATTGTCGTCTTGCCGTGAGGGGCAATGACTGCGCCGGTCGCCTTCAGGAAGCCGCGCATCCAGTCGCCATTGTGCCGGATGGCGCTTTCCCGCATCACCGCAAGCGGTAGCGGCAAATCCTCACGCAGCACGTTCCAGCCCTGATCGCCCACTTCGGCAAGGGCGATCGGCGTCATCCCGCCTGGCATGCCCTTGGTCCGGCCGTCAACCAGGCTCGTCTCTATGTCACTGACATCAATCACGGCGATCATTCCTCTAAAGTTCCTAGGTTGTCTTACATCTTGGCGAAGCGTGTCGCAAGCCACACCAAGGGCACTAGCAAGGCGACCACACGCGAAAGCCTACAGCCCTCCCGACGCAAACATCTAACCTTGCGCATCGACTTGCCCACAGAAACGCGCCGTTTTGACCGAAATGCCCGGCAAACACCGTCATAATCAGCCGGGATGTTAGGGGAACGATCCCGCCCGCACATGCCCCCTCATAGCCGTCGACTTCCTTGCTCATGCCGGATTTCCAAGGCCTGACATGACTGACAAGTTTATAAATTATTGACAGTTCGGTCCCGCCGTGCGAACTCTTGGTGAATGGCGGGAAAACGCCAGGGGAACACTGCGCTCTCGATACTCGAATGGTGAGGTTGTCATGTCTGCACGTCAAGATGGTCATCGACCAATTGAAAGATATCAGTCAGGGATGGCGGGAAGAAGCCTCGCCGGCAAAGGCATCCTCGCACTGTTCGCGGGCGTCCTCTCCATGTCATCGGCGATGGCGATGGACTACAAGGAAGCGCCGATGCTCGCGGAGCTGGTCAAGGCGGGCACGCTGCCGCCGGTCGCGGAGCGCCTGCCGAAGAATCCGCGCGTCGTGCAGCCCGGTCGAGAAGGTCGGCAAATACGGCGGCACCTGGCGATCCGGCATGGTCGGCGGTTCCGACCGCAACTGGCTGTTCCGCATCGCCGGCTACGAGCCGCTGCTCGCCTGGGATCGCGAGTGGAGCGGCAAGGTCATTCCCAACCTCGCGGAATCGGTCACCAGCAACGACGGACGGCAACGGAGTTCACCGTCAAGCTGCGCAAGGGCCTGAAATGGTCCGACGGCAAGCCGTTCGGCAGCGATGACATCGGCTTCTTCGTCAACGACATCGTCGGCAACAAGGAGCTGCTGCCGAACGCGCGTCGACTGGATGGTGAGCGGCGGCGAGGCCGGCAAGTTCGAGAAGATCGACGACACGACGCTTCAAGATCACGTTCAAGGAACCCTACGGCATGTTCCCGCAGCGCCTGGCCAGCGTCTACGGCGTGCAGATCAGCATGATGGCCAAGCACTACTGCTCGCAGTTCCATCCCGACCTACAACAAGGACGGCATCGAGGCGCTGACCAAGGAGGCGGGTGTCACAACTGGACCGAACTCTTCATCAAGAAGTGCGCGGTCGACACCGAGGCCAACGAGCGCTGGCAGAATCCCGACCGCCCGACCATGGAGCCCTGGGTCATCAAGGACCCCTATATCGGCGGCGCCACGCTCGTGACGCTCAAGCGCAATCCCTACTATCACAAGGTCGACCCGGAGGGTAACCAGCTCCCCTATATCGACGACCTCAGCATCTCGGTCAATGCCGACAAGCAGACGCTGGTGCTGAAGGTGGTCAATGGCGAGATCGACTATCAGGATCGCCACATCAACGCCAACGCCAACCGCGCGGTCTTCCTCGATGCCGCGGAGAAGGCGGACATCCGTCTAGTCGACGGCCCGAACGCCGACATGAACACGACGATCATCTCGCTCAACCTGACGCACAAGGATCCGGTCAAGCGCGAAATCTTCAACAACAAGGATTTCCGCATCGGCCTGAGCTATGCGATCGACCGCCAGGCGATCATCGACTCGGCCTTTGTCGGGCCAGGGCGAGCCGTGGCAGGCGGCGCCGCGCAAGGAGTCGCCTTACTACAACGAGCGGCTCGCCAAGCAGTACACCGAGTACGACGTCGCCAAGGCCAACGAGTACCTCGACAAGGCCTATCCGAAGAAGGACGGCGAAGGCTTCCGTCTCGGGCCCGACGGCAAGCGCATCTCCTTCAACATCATGGTGATCCCGGCGCTCGGCGACTTCCTCGACTCGACCCAGCTCGCGGCGCAGTACTGGCAGGCCGTCGGCGTCGATGCGAAGGTGCAGACCGTCGACCGCACGCTGTTCTACGATCGCAAGGACAATAATGAGCATGACGCCGCGGTCTTCCTCGGCAGCGGCGGCATGGCGCGATGCGCTCTTCGAGCCGACCTTCTACTTCCCGTTCTGGAACGAATCGCTCTTCGCGGTGCCGTGGGGCAACTGGTACGCCTCGGGCGGCAAGTCGGGCGAGGAGCCGCCGGCCGAAGTCAAGAAGCAGATGGATCTCTATCGCGAGATCACGAAATATTCCGACCCGGCGAAGCAGAAGGAGTTGATGAAGCAGCTTCTCGACATCGCGGCCGACCAGTTCTACGCCATCGGCATCAGCACGCCCGGGCCGCTCTATTCTCCGCGTCAAGAACAACCATGCACAACGTCTATCCGCGGCCGTTCGCCTGGACCTATCCGAGCCCGGTCGCCAGCAACACCGAGCAGTACTACTTCGATCCTCCGCAATGATGCGGAACGCTGACCGCTCGGTGCCACCATCGGCGATAGATGAACCCGCGCAGCGTGACGAATCCCAGAGGTCGGGTATTTCGGCGATCGGGACCGAGCTGACCTGGGTACTGATCGCCCTACATGGACGGAAGAGAGGACAACCGTGCTAGGTTTCATCCTCCGCCGCCTCCTGTGGATGATCCCGTCCTTCTTCGCCGTGTCGCTCGTCGCGTTCACCATCATCCAGCTGCCGCCTGGCGACTTCGTCACCAGCTACGCCGCCGATCTCGCCACCTCCGGCTCGCCGGCGAGCGCCGACACGCTCGAGGCGCTCCGGGTCCGCTACGGCCTCGACCAGCCGATTGTCGTCCAGTATCTGCGCTGGATCGGCAATGCACTCCAGCGGCGATCTCGGCATGTCGTTCGAGTATCGCGCGCCGGTCGCCGATATCATCTGGAACCGGCTCGGCATGACGGCGCTCGTCGCCTTCTGCACGCTCGCTCTTCGTGTGGATCGATCGCCTTTCCGATCGGCGTCTTCTCGGCCGTCCGCCAGTACAGCGTCGGCGACTATGTCGTCACCTTCCTGAGCTTCCTCGGCATGGCGACGCCGAATTTCCTGCTCGCTCTCTTCGTGATGTACCTGTCGGTGAGTTTCCTCGGCTACTCGGTCGGCGGGCTGTTCTCGCCGGAGTTCGTGAATGCGCCATGGAGCTGGGCGACGGCGTGTCGATTTGCTCAAGCACCTGTGGATTCCCGTCGTCGTGCTGGGCGTCGCGGGCATCGCGGCGCTGGTGCGCATCATGCGAGCCAACCTCCTCGACGAGCTCGGCAAGCCCTATGTCGAGACCGGCGCGCGCCAAGGGCTTGCCGAACTGACGCTGATCCTGCGCTATCCCGACGCGGGTGGCGCTCAACCCGTTCGTCAGCACGGTCGGCTGGGTCCTGCCGGTCCTCGTTTCCGGCGATGTCATCGTCTCGAGCGTCCTGAGCCTGCCGACCGCCGGGCCGATCCTGATCCAGGCCCTGAAGACCCAGGACATGTATCTCGGCGGCGCGCTCATCATGTTCCAGTGCATTCTGGTGCTGATCGGCACGCTGCTGTCGGACCTGCTCCTGGTCTGGCTCGATCCGCGGATCCGCTATGACCGCTAAGCTCGCTACCGTCGCCGCGGAGACGGCCGCCGAGCCGTCCGGCTCTCGTCGGCGCTCGCAAGGACTCAGCCTCGCAATGGCGGCTGATGTGGTGGCAGTTCCGGCGCCACCGCCTCGCCATGGCGAGCGCGGTCGTCCTTGCTCATCATCGCTCTCGTGGCGTCTTCTGCGAGTTCCTCGCGCCCTTCGCGCCCGACCGCCTTCACTCCACGCTACACCTACGCCCCGCCGCAGCCACTGCATCTGTTCGACCGTGATGCGGCCGGCGAGCCTGATCTGGCGTCCGCATGTCAACGGCTACAAGGTGACGATCGATCCCGGTCGCGTTGCGCCGAACCTTCGTCATCGACGAGACCGTCAAGTATCCCGTCGGCTTCTTCGTGCAGAGCGAGCCCTACCCGATGTGGGGCGGCTGTTCACGCTCGAGACCAAGCTGTTCGGACCGCTGCAGACAAGGCCGATCCGATGTATCTTCTTGGCGCCGACCGGCTCGGCCGCGACATGCTGAGCCGCATCGTCTACGGCACCCGCATCTCGATGTCGATCGGCCTCATCGGCGTGACGCTGAGCCTTGCTCCTCGGCATCGTGCTCGGCGGCATTTCCGGCTACTACGGCGGCTCGATCGACAACGTCATCCAGCGCGTCATCGAGTTCATCCTGTCGCTGCCGACGACGCCTCTGTGGCTCGGCCTCGCCGCGGCCATGCCGACCAACTGGCCGCCGCTGCGCGATCTATCTCTGCCATCACCATCATTCTGTCGCTGATCGGCTGGACGAGCCTCGCGCGCGTCATCCGCGGCCGCTTCCTGTCGCTGCGGACCGAGGATTTCGTCACTGCCGCCCGGCTCGACGGGGCGCGCGAGCCGCGCATCATCTTCCGCCACATGGCGCCGTCCTTCGTCAGCCACATCATCGCCGAGGTCAGTCTTGCCATTCCCGGCATGATCCTCGCCGAGACCGCGCTGAGCTTCCTCGGCTCGGGCTTGCAGCCGCCCATCGTGAGCTGGGGCGTGCTGCTGCAGGAGGCCCAGAACATCCGCGCGATCGCCACCGCGCCCTGGCTGTTCGCGCCCGGGCATCGCCGTGGTGATCGCCGTGCTTGCCCTGAATTTCGTCGGCGACGGACTGCGCGATGCCGCCGATCCCTACGGCCAATGACGATGCATGACGCATGAAAGCGGCCGGCGGGCGACATCGTGCTCGAGGTCAAGAACCTGTCGCACCTGGTTCGACAACGGGCCGCGACATCATAAAGGCGGTCGACGGATATCGATCTGACCTTACGGCGCGGCACGACGCTGTGCGTGGTGGGCGAAAGCGGCAGCGGCAAGAGCGTCACCGCGCGCTCGATCCTCAATATCGTGCCCAAGCCAGGCCGCATCGTCGGCGGCGAGATCCTTCTGCATCGGCGCCGGTCGCGAAGGGGCAGCCCCTCGACCTCGCCGCGCTCGACCCCAAGGGCCGGCGGATCCGCGCCATCCGCGGTCGCGAGATCGCGATGATCTTCCAGGAGCCGATGTCGAGCCTGAGCCCGGTCCATACGATCGGCCAGCAGATCATCGAGGCCATCCGCCTGCACCGCCCGATGAGCCAGGCCGAGGCACGCGCACGCGCCATCGAGGTGCTCGACGCAGGTGAAGATTCCGCGCCCGGAGCGGAGCATCGACAGCTATCCGTTCGAGTTCAGCGGCGGCATGCGCCAGCGCGCGATGACGGCGATGGCGCTGGTCTGCGAGCCGAAGCTCGCTCATCGCGGACGAACCGACGACCGCGCTCGACGTCACCACGCAGGCCGAGATCCTCGATCTGATGAAGGGCCTGCAGTCGCTCTACGGCATGGCGCTGATGTTCATCACCCATGACATGGGCGTCGTCGCCGAGATCGCCGACGATGTCGCGGTGATGTATCAGGGCAAGGTCGTCGAGCAGGGACCGGTCGAACGAGATCTTCTTCGCGCCGCAGCATCCCTATACGCAGCGGCTGCTCGAGTTCGGTCCTGGCGCTGGAACGCCGTTCACATCGCGCCGCGCTCACGCCCAAGCCCGACAAGACGGACGCGATCCTCGAAGGTCGAGAGCCTGGGCATGCGCTTCGAAGGCCGGCGGCGTTCTTCGGCCGCAGATCGCACGGACGAGCCGGTGCAAGGCGCTCGACGAGGTCAGCTTCACGCCTGCAAGCGCGGCGAGACCCTCGGCATCGTCGGCGAAAGCGGGTCCGGAAAGACGACGCTCGGGCGCTGCATCCTGCGCATCCTCGATCCGACCTCCGGCCGCATCCTGTTCAAGGGCGCGCGACAGGCGACGCCGTCGATCTCGCCACCCTGCCGATGCCGGCGCGTCAAGCCGTTCTGGCAGCGAGATGCGGATGATCTTCCAGGATCCGTTCTCCTCGCTCAATCCGCGCATGACGGTGCTGCAGATCATCGGCGAGCCGCTGCGCAACTCACCGGCCTTGCCAAAGGCCCGGAGCTCGAGGATCGGGTCGCGGAACTGCTGCGAGCGTGTCGGCCTCCCGCGCGACGCGATGCGGCGCTATCCGCACGCCTTCAGCGGCGGCCAGCGCCAGCGCATCGGCATCGCCCGGGCGATCGCGCTGAAGCCCGAGCTTATCGTCGCCGACGAGGCGACCTCCGCGCTCGACGTGTCGCTGCGCGCCCAGGTGCTCGACCTGCTGCTCGACCTCGGACAGGAGCTCGACATGAGCTACATCTTCATCAGCCACGACATCGGCGTGATCCGCTACATGTGCGACCGGGTCGCCGTCATGCATCGCGGCCGGATCGTCGAGATCGGCGAGACGGACCAGGTCTGCGACGACCCGCAGCATCCCTATACGCGCTCCCTGATCTCCGCCATTCCGAAGCCGGATCCGCGCCTGCGCGGCAAGACGGACCGCATACGCTACGATCGGAAGGAGCGCAATTTGTGAGTGGTGGGCCAAGCGTCGACTGCGTCCTCGATATCAGGGCCGAACTTGGCGAATGCCCAGTCTGGTGCGAGCGCGACCAGACGCTCTATTGGATCGACATCTATGCGGGCCGCCTCAACCGCTTCGATCCGTCGACCGGAGCCAACCGCGTCTGGAAACTACCCGAACCGATCGGATCCTTCGCGCTTTGCGATGGACGGGACCGCGCTCCTTGCGCTCCAAGTCCGGCCTCTATCGCTACGATCTTGAGAGCGAAAAGCTGACCCCGCTGGCGCATCCCGAGAGCGCATCTTCCCGGCAACCGTCTGAATGACGGGCGCTGCGACGGCCAGGGCCGCTTCTGGGTCGGCAGCATGCAGGACCCGGTCGATCCTGCGAGCCCGCGCGGAACGCTCTACCGCATGGACGCCGACCTATCGTGCCGGCGCGCGGCTGGTGGGTTCTTTGTGTCGAACGGCCTCGCCTTCAGCCCCGACGGCCGCACACTCTACCACTCCGATTCCTACGTGGCAGTCCGTACCATCTGGGCTTGGGACATCGATGCTGACGACGGCGCGATTTCAAACCGGCGCGTCTTTGTCGATACGCAAGGGCATGCCCGGCCGGCCGGACGGCGGCGCAGTCGACGCCGATGGCTGCTACTGGATGGCGGCCAATGACGGTTGGGAAATCGTGCGCTTCACTCCCGCCGGCAAGGTCGATCAGGCGGATCGCCCTGCCGGTCGCCAAGCCAAGCATGCTCGCCTTTGGCGGGCGGCGTCTCGACACGCTCTACGTGACGTCGATCCGCCCTACAACGGACCTCGACGGGCAGCCGCAGGCCGGCAGCCTCTTTGCGGTCGATGCCGGCGTCACGGGGCTGCCCGAGCCGTTGTTCGCCGGCTGAAACAGTGGCCCTACTGCGTCGGGGCACAAACCCATCCGATGCGAAGGGCCCGCCCTGGTATTTCACTTCGGGGGCTTCCGGGTTGCGCTTGTCACCGTCGGGAATGAGGGCCGCGGCAAAGCGCTCGGCATTGTCCTGCGGCCGATAGTCCACATTCGGGGCGGCCGCGTTGCTCCACCAACTGCGGTCATTGTCGGAAACGCCATACATGATGGTGCGACCAAGGCTCGGGGACGCGAAGCAGGCCTCGATCAGCCGCAAACAGATCCTCGTAGATCTGCCAGGTCGACAGGTGCCGTAGATCGAGTGGATCTTGCCGCGCCGTCCCGATGCGCAGGGATGCGCTTTCGACGCCATATTTGTCGAAGAACATGCTTGCAAGATCCTCACCGAAGGCCTTCCAGACACCATAAAGCGAGTTTGGACGGGTTCGGACTTCGGCGTCCAGCCGATCATCCCGCGTGTAGAAGCCGATCACATGATTTGAACTCGCATAGACGATCGGGCCGGCTCCATGCCGCCGCGCCGCCTCAAAGACGTTGTAGGTGCCGAGGATATTGGCGGCGAGAATCTTGTCGAAACTCGTCTCATACGAAATCCCGCCAAAATGGATGATGCGCCCCGCGCCCTTGACCATGCTCTCCACCGCGTCGAAATCGGCAAGATCGGCCACAACGAGCTCCTCGCCCGGAAGGGCGGGACCGGGATCGATGATATCGGACGACCGCAGGGCGCCGTATCTCTCGATCAGCCGCGGCCGCAGCCAGCGCCCCAGAACGCCGCCGGCGCCGGTGAGCAGGAGTGGACGCGTGTCAGTCATGGAACCTCATTCTCCATAGGAAGCAGTCGCGGGCCCAGTGGTAAACTTGTCTGTCAAGTATTTCAATGGCGCGGGTGAAAGAACGGCGCTGCTACCTATCTGACAATGCCGCCGAGCCGATATGTAGCTAAGCGTGAAGGCTTGGCCGACCATGTTCTTCCCCGTCGACGCGACTGGCCGCACGTCCTGAATGAACTGTTTGCGCAGGCCGCTTGAAAAGGGCGGTGGTAAGCCTGGCCGTGCTGAAGCCCGCATACTTCTTTCGCGCGGCAGGACCTACTCGCTCATGAATTCGTCAATTGATGTCGGGCTCGCCGCTAGCCGGGCCGAACTCGGTCTTCAGGAAATCGAAATCGCAGCCCTCATTGGCCTGGTTGACGTGCAGGCTGAACATCCAGCCGTAACCCCGTCCGAACTTGTCTTCAGGTGCGACCCATTCGGCGCGGCGCCCTGCCAGGGTCTGTTCGTCCACCAACATCTCGATAGATCGTGCGGGTACGTCCACCCGGATGATGTCGCCGGTACGAATCAGCGCCAGAGGCCCTCCGATATGGGCCTCCGGGGCCACATGAAGGATACAGGCGCCATAGCTGGTGCCACTCATGCGGGAGTCGGAGACGCGCACCATGTCGCGCACGCCTAGCTTCAAGAGTTTTTTCGGGATCGGCAACATGCCCCACTCTGGCATGCCGGGGCCGCCCTTAGGACCGGCGTTGCGCAACACCAACACGTGATCCGCGGTGACATCTAGGTCGTCACAGTCAATATTAGATTTCATCTGTGCATAGCTATCGAACACCAGCGCGGGTCCTTCATGGACGAGCAGCCTCTCCTCGCAGGCGGAGGGCTTGATTACACACCCGTCGGGAGCCAAATTGCCGCGCAGCACGGCCAGCGAACCTTCGTGATAAATCGGATTCGCGAGCGGGCGGATGACGTCGTTGTTGTAGACTTCGGCCCCGACTAGTGTTTCACCGAGCGGGACGCCTGTGACTGTCAATACATCGAGATTAAGGCGGTCCTTCATCTCCGCCATCAGCGCGCGCAGGCCCCCGGCATAGTAGAAATCCTCCATGAGGTATTTCTTGCCAGAAGGCTTGATATTGGCGATCACCGGGTTCTCGCGTCCGGCCCGGTCGAGATCATCAAGAGTGAGCGGTACACCGGCGCGGCGCGCCATGGCGATGAGATGGACTACTGCATTCGTCGAACACCCGGTGGCCATGGCGACGGCGACAGCGTTGTCGACCGACTGGCGGTTGATGATCTTTTCCGGCGTCAAGGCCTCCACAACCATCTCGACGGCTCGGCGGCCACAACGCGTGCTCATCCGGATATGGTTGGCGTCGGCTGCGGGAATGGAACTGGCGCCCGGTAGGGTGAGGCCCATGGATTCAGCGATCGCCGTCATTGTACTGGCCGTGCCGAAGGTCATGCAATGGCCATAGGAGCGGGCAATGCCCTCCTCAACTCCGGTCCATTGCTCTTCAGTGATAGTACCAGCGCGGCGCTCGTCCCAATATTTCCAGGCATCAGAGCCGGAGCCAAGCACTTCGCCTTTGTAATTGCCACGCAACATCGGGCCGGCGGGCAAGAAGATGAAGGGGAAACCGGCACTCACTGCACCCATGATCAGACCGGGCGTGGTCTTGTCGCAGCCGCCCATTAGCACCGAGCCGTCGATGGGGTGCGCGCGCAGCAGCTCCTCGGTCTCCATCGCCAATAGGTTGCGATATAACATCGATGTTGGCTTGAGCGCGGTTTCCGACAATGACTGCACCGGCATTTCAACCGGGAAGCCACCCGCCTGTAGAATGCCCCGCTTAACGTCATCGACGCGGCTCTTAAAATGTGCGTGGCATGGTTGAAGGTCGGACCAGGTGTTTAATATGCCGATAATTGGCTTCTTGCCCCAATCCTTCTCGTCATAGCCCATCTGCATTAGGCGTGAACGATGGCCTGAAGAGCGCAGATCGTCAGGTGCAAACCAGCGGGCGCTTCGCAAGTCGCTCGGAAGTCTTCCGTCTTGCATCAATTCTCTCCGCAGAGGCGACCAAGCTGCACTGTCTTGCCATTATCACATCAATGGGTTGTTGGGCGATTCCTTGAATGCACGGCCCGGCATACGGGTGAGACGCCTCTCTCCTTGAGAGGGGAGCGTTTACTCATGTTAACCTGCGAGCAATCGCCGAAAAAGACGACGAGAACGAGATGGCGCCGGGTCGCACGTTCAGCCGGGCACGAGCGAGGCGTTTTTCCCTCAGAAGCAGTCACTCGAAACGCTTGCTCCATACGTGCGAAATCGGAGAGGAGGGCGAAGCGGATCATCGAAGGGAGTTTGGAGCTTGGCGAGACGTGTCGCCGGTCGCTCGTGCTGACGAAGTGCAAGGCTCGTATGGGTTCGCGGTTACCGCGCGGTCACCAGTTCCAGATTCACCGTGGTTCACGCCAGTTCACCGTAGTGCGCCGCAGATGCATCCGTCGAGATAAGTTGTCAGCCGCCGAAGAACGCGCACTCTCTGCGTACTCAAGCGCAATTCGTGGTAATCCTGTGCAATGCAGCGACGGCGTAATTTCTCGCTTGCCAAGCGAACATGTCGACGCGACGATTTACGCAGTCCTTGGTTGGGCTCTACCCCATGACTGATCTGAAGTTTGCCGGATGCTTCGGTCGGAGGATTACGTCGCGGTCACTGGCAATCAGCTGTCCGATAGGCCTTGTCATTTGTCTCAAGTCTACAGCAGTTTGTCTCATTCCCTACCAGGTGCAATGTGAAAGGCCCGTACGTCGGCGAACCCGGGTGAACTGCGGCCAACCGGATGTTACTGTTCCGACGGCGCAATTTGTCCCTTGCCAGCGCTGGGATCGGTTCCCTCCTCATTGGTTGGGTTTTCCTCTAGGATATTCCGGTAGTGCACGAGCCGACAATGGCCCTGGATCGCGCTCTGTCGCCCCGCAGTCGGGATTATAGTCTTCCAAGGATGTCCGTCATGAGAACGATATTGAAAACGATATTGCTGGGTGTGGGGACAGCCGTTCTTGCCGCAGCCCAAGCCTACGGAGAAACCATCACGTGCTCTTCCCAGAGCGGTGCGCAGTGTCAGACCGGTCGGACAGGCGCAAGTTGTAACCCATTTCTCCGCGAGTTGGAGCAGAATTTTGTCATTGACACCGACGCCAAGCAGATGCAGTGCAGCCACGGGGGCTGCCTCGGAACGCATCCAATCAGCATTTCACCGTTCAGCATTTCACCGGGTCCGCTACGGATCGAAGTGGCGGTTATTGCGAGTGATAGGCTTCCAACGCAGCTCGACATCTACGTCTTGAAGCCTCACCAGTTCACGGCGACAACTCATCAGGGTACGACGAACGACGGCACTGGCTTTGTCGTCATCTTGACCGGGTTTTGCACGGGGGACTTCAGTGACTATGCACAGCAATCTAACTGACCACAATCTCGCCCTGCCCGACGCGGGAGGCCAGTCTCTTTCGAAATGACTGAGGCTCCTGCCCCTCCAGGAGCATTCGAGTGACCACGTCAAGCTGCTCCCTGTCGAAGCTCGGTTTGCGCGCTTGCTAGGCTCGACCACAGATCAAGGACCGCTTCGCGGTCACCGCGCGGTCACGAGTTCCACGTTTCACCATAGTTCGCGCCAGTTGCTGCCAGTAAGTCAGATTTCAGGATCCGGAGTTTTCTCAGCCGCCGAAGAGCGGGCACTCTCGCGTACTCAAGCGCAATCCGTGGTCATCTTGCGCAATGCAGCGACATCGTAATTTCTCGCTTGCCAAGGTTGGGGTCGAGGGTTCGAATCCCTTCGCCCGCTCCAAATTTCCTTCAAGGACTAAGCAAATCAATGGACCGCCGCGAGGTGGCTTTTGATTTCATTCATGCTCGTGGAGCACGGAATGGCTACGAGCCGAATAGTGCGGCTGCGGATGCTCCATCTATCGCCGATAGTGCCCTCGCGGGATCTTGATCAAGATTGGCCGCTCCTTCACTCCTTCACTATTGTCATCATCTGCAATCTTGTGTGATTTGCAGGGAGACGGTAAGCGAACCTAGCCTCGTCAAATTGTCCCCGCGTTTGTTAGTTCAGCTTTTCATGCCCTATTTCGCCCAGGCTGGCCTTTCGAGCAGGTTCGCTGCCTGTTTTGGAAGTCCCGCATAAACCGAGAGAGAAGGGAAGACGTATGTCATTTGCCGGAAATACACATAGCGCCCATGAAGCCGTCACCGCGGCGGTTGCAACAGGCTCGAATGCGCTTCGCGCCTTGCGCGAATCGATTCACTACAGCGTTGAAGATCTGGCGATAGCGAGCGGTCTCGCCTGCAGTGAGATTGATGAGATCGAAAACGGCGGCTTTGCCGATAAAGCAAAACTGCGTCGCATCGCCAACGCCCTGAAGCTGCCGGAGGATATATTGTCGCGCTAAGCGCTCGTGGGCCGGCCGGTCGCAGGTCTTCCTGCCGATTGCCGGAAACGCAAAAGATTGATAAGAGCGCAGCCATGGAAGAACTCTTTGGAGATCCGGCCTACAAAGGTTTCGTGCTGCAGGACCACAAGCGTCTGCCGAGCCAATTCTTCGCCCGGATATCAGGTGCGCTGACAAGCCGCCTAGCCTGAGCCGTAGGGTTCCCCGGCGCTTGCCGGTCCACCGTGATTTGACTGCTTTCCGTTTTGGACACTGACCATGAGCGCACCGCGTACACTCTACGACAAAATCTTCGACGATCATGTCGCCGACCGCCAGGATGATGGCACCTGCCTCCTCTATATCGATCGCCATCTCGTTCATGAGGTAACGAGCCCACAAGCGTTCGAAGGGCTGCGGATGGCCAACCGCAAAGTCCGCCACCCGGAAAAGACACTCGCTGTCGTCGATCACAACGTGCCGACCTCGCCCGACCGCAAGTTCGGCATCAAAAACGAGGAAAGCCGGGTGCAGGTCGAGGCGCTGGCGAAGAACGCCGCCGATTTCGGCATCGAATATTACAACGAGGTCGATCGCCGTCAGGGCATCGTCCACATTGTCGGCCCGGAGCAAGGATTTACCTTGCCCGGCATGACCATCGTTTGCGGCGACAGCCATACCTCCACCCACGGCGCTTTTGGCGCTCTGGCGCATGGCATCGGAACGTCGGAAGTAGAGCATGTGCTCGCTACCCAGACGCTGATCCAGAAAAAGGCGAAGAACATGCTGGTGCGCGTCGACGGCCAGCTGCCGCCGGGCGTCACCGCCAAGGACATCATTCTTGCCATCATCGGCGAGATCGGGACGGCCGGAGGCACCGGCTATGTCATCGAATATGCCGGTGAAGCGATCCGCGCTCTGTCGATGGAAGGGCGGATGACCATCTGCAACATGTCGATCGAGGGCGGCGCGCGGGCGGGCCTGATCGCGCCAGACGAGACGACCTTTGCCTATGTGAAGGACAGGCCGCGTGCGCCGAAAGGCGAGGCCTGGGACATGGCCCTGGCCTATTGGAAGACGCTGAAAACCGACGAAGGTGCGCATTTCGACAAGGTGGTCGTGCTCGACGCCGCGAAGCTGCCCCCTATCGTCAGTTGGGGCTCATCGCCCGAGGACGTTGTCCCGGTAACCGGCGTCGTGCCTGATCCTGCCGATATCGCGGACGAGACCAAGCGTTCGTCGAAGCAGCGCGCGCTGGACTATATGGGTCTCACGGCGGGCACGAAAATCACCGACATCGAGCTCGATCGCGTCTTCATCGGCTCCTGCACCAATGGTCGCATCGAGGACCTTCGCGAAGTGGCGAAGGTAGTGGAGGGCAAAACAGTCAATCCGCGTGTCAGCGCGATGATCGTCCCCGGCTCGGGTCTGGTGAAGGAACAGGCGGAGGCCGAGGGGCTGGACAAGATATTCCTCGCCGCCGGTTTCGATTGGCGCGAGCCGGGCTGCTCGATGTGCCTTGCAATGAACGACGACCGGCTGAAGCCGCACGAGCGCTGCGCGTCCACCTCGAACCGCAATTTCGAGGGCCGTCAGGGTTATAAGGGGCGTACGCACCTCGTGTCCCCGGCCATGGCCGCCGCGGCTGCGATCGCCGGCCACTTCATCGACATCCGCGAGTGGAGAAACTGACGTTTCGACCGAGTGGATCCGCCAAGGTCAGACAACCTTGGCGGATAATGCTCGCCTGAACGACGTTCAGCGCCTGCGGCAGTGGCCGGAAGGCTCCGGAAGGACGCGATCGGGCAGGCCGTACATATAGCTGCGGCCCTTCAGCAATACTGCCGGCCTGTAGCAGGTCTCGAAGACATAGCCGTCGCGATAGAAGCCACGCTCCGGCTCCTCATAGGCCACCTTTGGATCATCCTCGGTCGTCAAGCCCGACAGCTTGTTGGCGAGGTGGCCTCTCCCTACGATGATGCGCTTGTAGCCATAAGGGCTCTGGATCACCAAATTACCGAACGAATCGGCGTAGACCTGGTCGTGAAGGCGGCTCCCCGCGGAAGCGGAGCCCGATAATGCGATTGTTGCGGCTCCAGCCAACAGTGCAAAGCAGATGATGGCCGGCCTCCGGCCCGTGATTCGAAAACACATCGAGCGCCCCTCCCTGAAGCGATGGATCGCCTCCTCGATTACTAAATTAACGTTTTCTTAACCTTTATTAAAGGGTGGCGTCTCGGTCCTCCAACCAATTGACAGTTATGGTTAATGCCCGCATGGCTAGTGGAACGAATTTGGCAGGCAATGAGGGCGACGGGCACCCGCATGGCGAACTCAAGTAGCCTGAGCTCAGCCTGATTGGTCATGCATGACCTGTTGGGCAGATGAGCGTCTCAGCCTGCTCCGGGGAGGCTTCTCCTAAAATCGATTGAAGCTGGGAGCCTGTCCCTAAACAGATACCTTAAAACGATTTTCCGGCTTTGACGCAGTGCAAAAAGAGAATAAGAACCCGGTTATCGCAGGTCGTGTTTCTCAGCATCGCTCGCATGCTCGAAGGCAGGCCGGCGAGTCCGAACTGGGGGAGCCATGAGCAAGACCACAGCCACCCGGGCGAGGCCGCTTTCGCCACACCTGACCGTCTACCGATGGCCGGCAACCATGTTGACGTCGATCCTTCATCGCATCACCGGCGGCGCGCTTTATGTCGGCACGCTCCTCGTGACCTGGTGGCTGATTGCGGCCGCAACATCCGAATCGTATTTCAATTTCGTCGACGGGCTGGTGCGCTCGTGGTTCGGGCTTCTCGTCATGTTCGGCTACACGTGGGCGCTGATGCTCCATCTGCTGGGCGGCGTCCGGCACTTGATCTGGGACACCGGCCATGGACTGGAGAAGCAGACATCGACCGCGCTCGCCTGGGCCACGCTTGCGGGTTCCATCCTGCTGACGCTGGCGGTCTGGGCAGGCTATTTTCTGGCCGTCAGATAGGGGGACGTACCGTGGCTGACATGAGAACCCCGCTCAACAAGGTCCGTGGCCTGGGGTCCGCCAAGGACGGCACCGGCCATTTCTGGCGAATCCGGCTCACAGCTGTCGCGCTGCTGCCGCTTTCGCTCTTCGCCGTCGGCTGGGTCTTGTCGATGAGCGGCGCAGGCTATGCCGGAGTGCGCGCCTCGCTGGGGCACCCACTCGTCGCTTTGTTCATTGCGCTGTTCATTGTCATCAGCCTCGACCATATGCGGCTCGGCATGCAGATTATCATCGAGGACTATGTGCACGGCGAGGGCGCCAGAATCGCGCTCCTGATGCTCAACATCTTCTTCGCCGGGGCGATCGGCGCAATGACCGTCTTCGCCATTCTCAAGATCGCTTTCGGAGGCTAGCTCGTGGCAACCGCAAACACCGGCGCCCAAGTCTCGGGCAGGGCCTATAGCTACGTTGACCACAAGTTCGATGTCGTCGTGGTGGGCGCGGGCGGCGCCGGTCTGCGCGCGACACTCGGCATGGCCGAACAGGGGCTTCGAACCGCCTGCATCACAAAGGTCTTTCCGACGCGCTCGCACACGGTCGCCGCGCAGGGCGGTATCGCCGCCTCGCTCTCCAACATGGGCCCCGACAACTGGCAGTGGCATTTGTACGACACCGTCAAGGGGTCGGACTGGCTCGGAGATGTCGATGCCATGGAGTATCTGGCGCGCGAGGCGCCCGCCGCGGTCTACGAACTCGAGCATTATGGCGTGCCCTTCTCGCGGACCGAGGAGGGGCGAATCTACCAGAGGCCGTTCGGCGGCCACATGATGAATTTCGGTGACGGGCCGCCGGTGCAGCGCACCTGCGCCGCCGCTGATCGTACCGGCCACGCAATTCTGCACACGCTTTACGGCCAGTCGCTAAAGAACAACGCACAGTTCTTCATCGAATATTTCGCGCTCGACCTGATCATGTCCGATGACGGCGTGTGCACCGGCGTCGTCGCCTGGAACCTTGACGATGGCACGATCCATCGGTTCGCGGCCAAGATGGTGGTTCTCGCGACGGGCGGCTATGGCCGCGCCTATTTCACGGCAACCTCGGCGCATACCTGTACGGGCGACGGTGGCGGCATGGCGGCGCGCGCCGGCCTGCCTCTGCAGGACATGGAATTCGTCCAGTTTCATCCGACCGGCATCTATGGCGCGGGCTGCCTCATTACCGAAGGCGCGCGGGGTGAAGGTGGATATCTGGTCAACTCCGAGGGCGAGCGTTTCATGGAGCGCTATGCGCCGTCTGCAAAGGACCTCGCCTCGCGCGACGTTGTCTCCCGCTGCATGACGATGGAGGTCCGGGAAGGCCGCGGAGTCGGCAAAAACAAGGACCACATCTTCCTGCACCTCGATCATCTCGATCCGGCGGTGCTTCATGAGAGGCTGCCGGGGATCTCGGAATCGGCCAAGATCTTCGCCGGCGTTGATGTGACCAGGGAGCCGATCCCGGTTTCGCCTACTGTCCACTATAACATGGGCGGCATTCCCACGAATTACTGGGGCGAGGTGCTGAACCCGACGGCGAAAAACCCAGACCGCATTCAGCCGGGCCTCATGGCTGTTGGCGAAGCCGGCTGTGCCTCCGTGCATGGGGCAAACCGGCTCGGCTCAAATTCGCTGATCGATCTTGTCGTGTTCGGGCGCGCCGCCGCCATTCGCGCCGGAGAGGTCGTGAACCGCGAAGCGGCGGTGCCGGCGATCAATGCGAAATCCGTCGAGAAGATTATGGACCGCTTCGACCGGCTCCGTCATGCCAATGGCGGCACGCCCACGGCGGAACTCCGCGACAAGATGCAGAAGACCATGCAGGAAGATGCCGCCGTCTTCCGTACGCAGGAATCGCTGGAGCAAGGCTGCCGTCGCATGTCCACCCTTTGGGGCGAACTGTCCGATCTCAAGGTCTTCGACCGCTCGATGATCTGGAATTCCGATCTGGTCGAGACGCTGGAACTCGAAAACCTGATGGCCAACGCCATTACGACGGTCTACGGCGCGGAAGCGCGCAAGGAGAGCCGTGGAGCGCACGCTCGCGAGGATTTCTCCGCCCGCGACGATGCGAACTGGCGCAAGCATACGCTGGCCTGGGTAGACGAGAACGGTAAGGTCAAGCTCACCTATCGGCCCGTGCACACCGAGCCGCTGCTTGACGAAGCGGTCGGAGGCATCAGCCTGGCCAAGATCGCGCCGAAGGCGCGGGTGTATTGACGTGACGCCGGTGCTGGCTCAAGAAAACGTTGGTTATTCAAGCCGTGCGCTGCCGCAGAAGCTTGGGTTCAAAGCGGGCATGTGTGTGGCTTTCGTGGGTCTCCCGCGGACACTGTCGGACCTGCCCGCTAGCGTAGATTTTCATTCAGTGCACCAGGTCGGCCGCTGGGCGGACCTTGCCGGTGCAGAAGGCTACGACGTCATTCATGCCTTCACCGCAGCCCGGATCGAGCTCGATGGCGCTCTCGCGATCCTGCAATCGGCGATCAAGCCCGCCGGAATGATCTGGGTTTCCTGGCCGAAGAAGGCCTCGAGGATTGAGAGCGATGTGACTGAGGATATTGTGCGCGAGGCCGCGCTTCGTCTCGACCTTGTCGACGTCAAGGTGGCGGCGATCGACGCGGTCTGGTCGGGCCTCAAGCTTGTGATCCGCAAGGAGAAGCGCCCGTGACTTTTCGCCAGAGGACGTGCTGATGGTCGAACTTTCCCTCCCGAAAAACTCGCAGATCAAGCAGGGCAAGACCTGGCCAAGGCCGGAAGGCGCCAGGAACCTGCGTGAATACCGCATTTATCGCTGGTCGCCTGACGATGATGAGAACCCGCGCGTCGACACGTATTTCGTAGACCTGGACGATTGCGGCCCGATGGTTCTCGATGCGCTACTGTGGATCAAGAACAAGGTCGACCCGACGTTGACCTTGCGCCGTTCCTGCCGGGAAGGCATTTGCGGCTCCTGTGCGATGAACATCGACGGGTCGAACACGCTGGCCTGCACCAAGGGTATGGACGACATTTCCGGTGCGGTGAAGGTCTATCCGTTGCCGCATATGCCGGTGGTAAAGGATCTGGTGCCCGACCTCACTGTTCCCTACGCCCAACTCACTTCGGTTGAGCCTTGGCTTAAGACGGTCTCTCCCGAGCCGGCAAAGGAATGGCTCCAGAGTCACGAGGACCGGCAGAAGCTCGACGGCCTTTACGAGTGCATTCTCTGCTTCTGCTGCCAGACCTCCTGCCCGAGCTACTGGTGGAACGGCGAGCGCTATCTGGGTCCCGCGGTGCTACTTCAGGCGTATCGTTGGCTGATCGATTCACGCGACGAAGCGGCCGGGGAGCGGCTCGACAATCTGGAGGATCCGTTCCGGCTCTATCGTTGCCATACGATCATGAATTGCGCGCAAACATGCCCCAAGGGGCTCAATCCCGCCAAGGCGATCGCCGAGATCAAGAAGATGATGGTCGAACGCAGAGTGTGAGCTTTTAGAGCTCATCGGTTCGGCGCTCCCGGCTTTTTCGAGCGATCACGCAGCCGTGTTACGGCTTGATTTGAAACTGCCAGCGACTTCGGTACGTCTAGGGCATCGGACCTGGTTTCAGGAAATTCCGACGTGCAAGCTGGTCAGGCGCTCGGAGCGCCATGCGTTTGCGCGATTGATCAGTTGGGCTCTTGTCGTGCGTATCCGAATGATCCGCAGGGCACGGGTGCCGGGAGGGATGCCGTGGTGCTTCGGAACGCCGCTCTGACTGTTGCTGTCACTGTGCTAGCGATGCAAATTGGGATAGCCCGCGCGGAGACAAGAACGGCGATCTTCGCCGGCGGATGCTTCTGGTGCGTGGAGTCGGATTTCGACGCCGTGCCGGGCGTACTGTCGACAGTTTCGGGCTACATCGGGGGCACATCGCGCAATCCGACATATCGCGACCATACAGCCGCCGGGCACCGCGAGGCGGTGAAAATCGACTATGATTCGACGAAGGTGAGCTATGCGACGCTGCTCGACGTTTTCTGGCACTCGGTCGATCCCACCGACGGTGGGGGGCAATTCTGCGACCGCGGCCATAGCTACACCACGGCCATCTACGCGGTCGGGGCCGCCGATCTCAAGGCGGCTAAGAAGTCGAAGGCGGAGATCGCCAGGGAACTTGGCAAGCCGGTCGCGACCGACATTGCGGCGGCGGCGTCCTTTTGGCCTGCTGAGGACTACCATCAAAACTATTACCGGAAGAACCCGCTTCGCTATTCCTATTACCGGTCCGGCTGCGGGCGCGATGACCGGGTGAAGAGCCTGTGGGGAGCGGCAGCGCACAAGGGCATAGCCGGCCACTGATCGCGACGAGCCCTCTGCTGCGCAGATCGACTGCCGCAGCGCCTCCGGAAGGCAAACCTCGCCGCTCTACACCGTGGACAAATCCGACGCTCCTTGCCGTTCACGCAAGGAAATGTCCATTTGCGATCAAGGGGATGACGGCACGGCCGCGATTTTGCTGGATTTCTTTGTCCACACCCTCCCAAGTTCCTCGATAATCCAGTCAGTTCCTCCGACTCGGGCGTGTTTGTAAGTATTGTTTGCGCGGGAGGGATTAAAGCGTCTATTGCCATCGGGCGCGCGAGGCGTAGACCGCCAGACAAAAAAATGAGACGCGGCGGTGAGGACATGATCGTCATCACCCATTGACTCATTTGATCTGAAGTCCCGCCATGTCTTCGCCTCACTCCGCATCAACTAAACGAATCGAGGGCAAGAGGGGCCGGTTGCATGGATCAGACGATTTATCTCGTAACGCTTGTGGCGACGGCCCTGGTGCTGGCCGCGGCGTTTTCGAGCTTGATCGCCTTCCGCTTCGGCGCACCGCTGCTGCTCCTCTTCCTGGCCATCGGTCTTGCGACCGGCACCGATGGTCTGGGCATCGAATTCAACAACGCGCCGCTCGCTTATTTTGCCGGCTCACTGGCGCTAGCCGTCATCTTGTTCGATTCCGGCTTTGGCACGCCGCTGACCGCGCTGAGGCAGGCAGCGGGGCCGGCGCTTTCGCTTGCGACCGCCGGGGTGGCGCTGACCACGCTGATCTTCGGGGCGGCGGCGTTCTACCTGACCGATCTCACGTGGCTGGAGTGCTTCCTGCTCGGCGCGGCCGTCGCATCCACCGATGCCGCGGCGGTGTTCTTCCTGCTGCGCGCCGGCAATTTGTCGCTGCGCGAGCGCGTACGATCGACCCTTGAAATCGAGTCCGGAACCAACGATCCGATTGCGATCTTCCTCACGATCACGCTGGTCGAAGTGATTGCGCTCGGCGCCGATCCGGAGGCGCAGGTGCTCCTTTTCGATATCGTGGTCGGTTTCGTCGAGCACATGGCGCTGGGTGTGATTGTGGGCGTTCTGGGCGGAATGGCGATTGTCCGGCTGGTCGACCGGCTCAATCTCGACAGCGGCCTGTTGCCGATCTTCGTTCTGACCATATCGTTGTTGATCTTTGCCGGCGCGGGCGCGATCGGCGGCTCCGGGTTTTTGGCGGTCTATATCGCCGGCCTCATTGCGGGCAATTCGCAAATCAGGGCGACCAACACACTAAAACGTTTCCAGGACGGGATGTCCTGGTTGGCGCAGATCATCATGTTCCTCGTGCTTGGCTTGTTTGCAACGCCTTCGGAGTTCCCGGCCATCCTTGGCCCCGCGCTCATTCTTGGCCTGTTCCTGATCTTCATCGCCCGGCCGGTGGCCGTTTCGCTTTGCCTGCTTCCGTTCCGTATTCCGCGCGCCGAAACCGCCTTCATTTCCTGGGTTGGGCTGCGCGGGGCCGTGTCGATCCTGCTGGCGCTGACACCGCTGATCGGCGGGCTCGAAAACGGTCGTCTGATCTTCAATATCGCCTTCATCGTGGTGCTGGTCTCGCTGGTCGTGCAGGGCTGGACGGTCGGCCCGCTGGCAAGGCGGCTTGGGCTGATCGTTCCGGCCCGGCTGGGGCCGCTGGACAAGGTCGAGCTCGAACTGCCGGGCTCGGCTCACCACGAACTGCTTGCCTATACGGTCGTGCCGGGGAGTCCTGTCGCGCGCGGACAGCGCATCCCGCGCTGGGCGCGGCCTTCGCTCGTGGTGCGCGACGGCCGCTCGAAGCGGTTTCAGGATATGGGCCGGCTCATTGCGGGCGATCATGTCTACATTTTCGTGCCGGACCGCTATCCCCGCCTGCTCGACAGGCTTTTCGCCAGCCGGGCGGAAGTCGATCCCGAAGACGAGGACTTCTTCGGGGCCTTCGCGGTCGATCCGTCGCGTCCCGCGACGGAGTTGGAACATGCCTATGGCGTCAATCTGACCGAGGCGGAGCACAAACTGACCATCGGCGAACTCGTTACCGAGCGGCTCGGCGGCCGCGCGGAATATGCCGATCGCCTGCAGATAGAACCTATCGAGCTTATTGTGCGCGACGTTGACGAAAAGGGACGCATCACATCCATCGGCGTGTCGATCGAACCAGCCGTGGCGCATCCCAATGTGCCCTTCTTCCTGGGCGTCAGCGAAATCGGCGACCGGATGCGCGCGTTGTGGAACTGGTTGAAAAGGGCGTTACGCGGAAAATCGACAGCCTCCGCCAAGGCGCCGGAAGATCGGCCCACTCACTAGAGCGGCGGACGCACCGATGAAATCGGTGCTGCCGCTCTAGCTCTTTGTTTGAGCATCGGATTTCCTGAAACCAATTCCCACTTTCAGGTCCGATGCTCTAGTGTCCGCCGAAAATTCGCCGGATCGGGGTGCAAATGGCGCTTTTTGCGCTTCCGGTGCTCACTTACCCGAATGTACGCTGCGCTCCGGTTCTCAAAATCACCATTTTCGCCACGCCCCTGCGAATTTTCTAGTCAGACACTCACGGACAGCGCCGGTTTGACGCAAGCCTTTGGCCGAGAGCCGCCTTGCATCCATGTCCCCGCGCGATATGGTCCGGCGGTTTCAAGAGGAGAACTTTGCCATGGCCGCTTTCAAGACGCTTGACGTGATCGGCGATATCAAGGGGAAGCGGGTTCTGGTCCGTGTCGACCTGAACGTGCCCATGGCGGAAGGCAAAGTGACCGACGCGACCCGCATCGAGCGCGTCGTCCCGACGATCGCCGAACTCTCCGACAAGGGCGCCAAGGTCATCCTCCTCGCGCATTTCGGCAGGCCGAAGGATGGGCCGGATCCGGCGCTGTCGCTGAAGCCGATCGCCAAAGCGGCGGAGGGAATACTCGGCCGAAAGGTCGGCTTCGCCACCGACTGTATCGGCGAGGAGGCTGCGAAAGCCGTCGCCACGATGAAGGTCGGCGATATCCTGCTGCTGGAAAACACGCGCTTCCACAAGGGCGAAGAAAAGAACGACAGGGCCTTCACCGAGGCGCTGGCCAGAAATGGCGATATTTTCGTCAATGACGCCTTCTCGGCGGCCCATCGGGCGCATTCGTCGACGGAAGGGCTCGCGCATCTGCTCCCGGCCTATGCCGGGCGCACCATGCAGGCCGAACTCGAGGCGCTGGAAAAGGGTCTCGGCAACCCTGCCCGGCCGGTGATCGCCATCGTCGGGGGCGCCAAAGTGTCCACCAAGATCGATCTCCTCATGAACCTCGTGAAAAAGGTCGAGGCGCTGGTCATCGGTGGCGGCATGGCCAACACTTTTCTTGTCGCGCGCGGCACCGACATCGGCAAATCGCTTGCCGAGCCGGACCTTGCCGAGACGGCCAAGCAGATCATGATCGAGGCGGCAACCGCGGGCTGCGCCATCATCCTGCCGACGGACGGCGTGGTCGCATGGGAATTCAAGGCCGGCGCCAACAGCCAGACCGTCAGTATCGAGGCAGTGCCGGATGATGCCATGATCCTCGATGTCGGTCCAAAAACCGTCGAGACCGTCAATCAGTGGATCGACCGGGCTTCAACCCTGGTCTGGAACGGGCCGCTCGGCGCGTTCGAGATCGAACCGTTCGACCGGGCGACGATGGCGGCAGCCAAGCACGCGGCGCGGCGCACGAAGGAAGGCAAGCTCGTCTCGGTGGCGGGCGGCGGCGACACGGTTGCTGCGCTCAATGAGGCCGGTGTTGCCGACGATTTCACTTATGTCTCTACCGCCGGCGGCGCATTTCTCGAATGGATGGAAGGCAAGGAACTGCCGGGCGTGGACGTGCTGAAGGCGTAAATACCGACATCTTGCTCCCGCGCCCTTGCGTGGGAGATTGGCTGTCATCGATGCCTCGCCAGCCCCGCGACCCTGGCAATTAGCGAAACCCCGGCGGGCGTCTGATCTCCGCAAGGGATGCTCCCTCGTGATGCAGCTGAAGCACTTTCTCGCCTTGGTTGATTGTATTCAATCAATTCAAGGTTCTTGCTGGCATTCCGTCGGCAATGCTGTTCTGCTATTCGCGCGAGCACACAGTCAGGAGGTTTTGAGATGGATGAACGTCTAGAAGATATCGCGGCGGCAATGGTCGCCGACGGTAAGGGCATTCTTGCGGCCGACGAAAGTACCAGCACGATCAAGAAGCGCTTTGACACGATCGGGCTGACATCGACGGCCGATGCGCGGCGCGACTATCGCGAAATGCTGTTCGGCACCAACGAGGCGATGAAGAAGTACATTTCCGGCGTCATTCTCTATGACGAGACGCTGCGCCAGAAGGCCGCGAACGGCACACCGCTTGTCGACATGATCAAGGCCGCCGGGTCTGTCCCCGGCATCAAGGTCGATGCCGGCGCGAAGCCGCTGGCGAACTATCCCGGAGAGACGATCACCGAAGGCCTCGACGGGTTGAGGGAAAAACTCGCCGAATACTACAAGCTCGGCGCGCGCTTCGCCAAATGGCGCGGCGTGATCTCGATTTCCTACGGTCTGCCAAGCTGGGGCGCAGTGAAGCAGAACGCACAGGCGCTCGCGCGCTATGCCGCACTTTGCCAGGAAGCAGGCATTGTGCCGATCGTCGAGCCGGAAGTTCTGATGGACGGCGAACCGGGCGACCACTCGATCGGCCGCTGCTATGAAGTAACGGAATGGGTGCTGCGCACCGTCTTCAACGAACTGCATGACGCGCGCGTCAGCCTCGAAGGCATGGTGCTGAAGCCGAACATGGTGATCGACGGCAAGAAGGCCCGGACGGCTTCGCGGGAAGAGGTGGCGGAAAAAACGCTGCGCGTTCTGAAAGCAACAGTCCCGACGGCTGTGCCAGGGATCGCCTTCCTTTCCGGCGGCCAGTCGGATGAAGAAGCGACGGCGCACCTTTCGCTCATGAACGCCGCCGGTCCGCTGCCGTGGAAGCTCACCTTCTCCTATGGCCGTGCGCTGCAGGCAGCAGCGATCAAGGCATGGGGTGGAAAGCCAGAGAATGTGGCCGCCGGCCAGCGCGCCTTCCTGCATCGCGCGCGCATGAACGGCCTCGCCGCGAACGGGAAGTGGCAACAGGGTCTCGAAAAAGCGGCCTGAAATTCGCCGGAGCGGGCTGCAAATAGCGATTTTTGCGCTTCCGGTGCTCACGTACCCGAATGTACGCTGCGCTCCGGTTTTTCGCCACGGCCAGTGAAGTTTGAGTCTGACCAACGGCGTCTGCTATGCCCCCTCACCCGGCTCGGGCTTTCCCCTCGCCACCCTCTCCCCGCTGGGGAGAGGAGGTTGCCGGCCGCGCAGAGCGAGGCCGGATGAGGGGCAGTTACCCATAAGCGACAGCGCTGCCGTTTTTTACGGGGGAGAAGTGCCCGGCAGGGGCAGCACAATCAGTCAAACATAACAGCCATCGGTATCGGACATTGGGCAATTCTCCGTCCGCATCGACAAGCGCCGCTTTCGGCGGGGCTTTCTCTTTCAGGATCACGGGATTAAGAAACGGCGATGTCGCGCCTGCTTCCCTTGCTGACCTGGCTCGCCTTCCCGATTTATGTCTGGCAGGGCATTGGCGTGCGCCGCCGCACTGAGCGCATGTTGCCGGCGCGGGGTCCTGTCCTGCATTGCGTCGAGGGCCGGGAACCGGCGATTTCGCTGCTCGTGCTTGGGGATTCCTCAGCCGCATCGGTCGGCATTGGCCACTCGGAAGACGGGCTCGCTGCGCAGCTTTCCAAGCTGGTCTCGAAGCGGACTGGACGCGCGGTCAACTGGCGCGCGGCAGGTTTCAATTCGGCGACGTCCCGACAGGTGCGGGACCATGTTCTGCCTAATCTCTCGGCCGACCGCTGGACGCATATCGTGCTTTGCATCGGCACGAACGACACGAAGAATTTTCACACGATCGCTCGCTTCAAAAGAGAATTTGGCGGGCTGCTTTATGCGCTGCGAGCCAAATGGCCAGAAGCGCGGGTGGTGTGGTCGCCGGTGGTGGAATTCACACGCGTGCCAGCACTTCCCGCTTTCCTCGCTCGTCTGCTCGAAATACGGGCGACGGCGGTCAACCAGCTTGGCGAAAGGCTCTGCTATGAGCGTGGGGCGGTTCCAGCAACAAGACTGCCGATCCTGGATCCCGAAGCTGGCTTTTCAGCGGATGGGTTCCACGCATCGGAAGCGGGCTACCGCGCGTGGGCGGAACATCTGGCCGAATTGGTACTGGGCGATGAACCGTTCGAACAGGCTTCAGTGCCGGAGCAACGCCGTGAGCATCATGACCGCGATCGCAAGCACCGCAATCTTCCAGAAGTCGCCGCGCTTCCTGAGGCCGGGGAAACCTAGTGGCCGGACGATGTGAACACCCATCGCGGCGAGCAACAGCAGCGCCAATATCTTGCCCATCCAGTCTTTCCCGCCCGCCGCATAATACCAAGGGGGCATTACCTTTGATCGCCGCAGCGATCAAAGGTAAGAACCTGGCCGGTCATATAGGAGGCGTCGTCACTGGCAAGGAAAATGAATGCGGGCTCGATCTCGTCCGTCTGATCGGCGAGGCCCATCGGAGAGTTGGGAAATATCCCTGAGCGCGACCATACAAAGATCGCCGACAAACAGGACTGGACGATGCCCGACCCATCGACGACCCGTCGATCATGAACGAGATCACGGCAGCCCTGAACAACGAGGCATCGGGCTCTGATGCCTTGACCTTTCCCGGTCCCCGGCGCACGTTCCGGCACCTGACAGGAGACGGAAAGACCATGAGACTTGACGGACGATCGGCGATCGTAACGGGTGCGGCCGGAGGGATAGGCTACGCCATTGCCGAACGGTTCCTGCAGGACGGAGCCAAGGTCATCGTCGCCGATTTCGACCAGAGGCGCGGCGAGATGGCTGCCGGGCGATTGGAGAAGCTTGGCGATGTCCGGTTCGTCAAGGCCGATGTTGGCAAGCGCGCCGACATCGACAATCTCGTTGCGACGGCCATCGGCGCTTTTGGCGCCATAGACATTCTCGTCAACAACGCCGGCATCGTTCACGGCGCCGATTTCCTGGATATCGCGGAAGAGGATTTCGACCGCGTTCTCAATGTCAATCTCAAGGGCTCGTTCCTTGCCGGGCAGGCTGTCGCGAGGCACATGGTCGAGCGCGTGAAGAACGGCGGCAAGCCAGGCGTGATCGTCAACATGTCGTCGGTCAACGCGGTGTTCGCGATCGCCAATCAGGTGCCCTATTCGGTATCGAAGGGCGGCGTTAACCAGCTGACCAAGGTCATGGCGCTGTCGCTCGCCCCGTACGGCATTCGAGTCAATGCGATCGGGCCGGGCTCGATCATGACTGAAATGCTGGCGAGCGTGAATGCCGACCCGGCGGCTCGGAATCGTATTCTTTCCCGCACTCCGCTGGGCCGTATCGGCGAGCCGGCGGAGATCGCCTCCATAGCGTCGTTTCTCGCATCGGATGATGCGAGCTACATAACCGGGCAGACCATCTACGCCGACGGCGGACGTCTGCCGCTGAACTACACGGTACCGGTGAAGGAGTAACGTGTTTCGGAAAGAGCGTCATCGCTCCTGACAGACTGCTGTCAGTAGGGGTGTGCGATAGTGGTTTCGTCAAAGAGACGAAGGAGCCACTGTCATGGATATTTTCACTCCCACACTTTTCAGGGCAGTCGGGCGCTATACAGCCTCGTTCCGAGCCATGCGCGACGAAGTCCGCACCGAGCGGCTGCTCAACTCGCTGCCTGCCAGCATCCGCAAGGATATCGGATGGCCGGACAACTACGCGGCACGCCGGGCGAAACGCCGCTATCCCGGTTAGTCGACCGGGAACAGGCCTCCCCGCGATCAGCATCGCGGGCGGGCCAGAAGGTTTTGGAGGTATTCGACATGACCGCCGCAAAGACCATCGGTTTCATTTTCATTCCACGCTTTGCCGACTGGGAGTACGGCCTCCTGGCCGCTTCGGCAGTGGAGTGGTTCGGCGCGAAAGCCGTCGCGCTGTCGCCGGACGCTGACACTGTAACCGGCAGCGCCGGGTTCCGCCTGACGCCCGACCGCGGGATCGATCCTGACGCCAATGGCGATCTGGCGGCGGTCGCGGTGATCGGATCGGACGAATGGACCGCCGAGAAGTCGACCGGACGTAGCGCCCCTGCTTCGGTCGGTCGCGGCGCGTGGCGGCGTTGTCGGCGGAATCTGCGCCGGTACCCTGGCGCTCGCGCGTGCCGGCTTGCTCGACGGCCAGAAGCACACGAGCAACGGCCGCGATTGGATACAGGCAAACGTGCCAGGCTATGCTGGATCGGAGCTCTACGTGGACGTTCCGCACGCCGTCGCCGGCAATCGTCTGGTGACCGCGCCCGGGTCCGCGCCTGGAACCTTTGCCAAGACGTTTCTGGAGGTCCTTTATCCGGACCAGCAGGAGCAACTCACGGAGATGGGCGCGATCTTCGCCAAAGAATACAGCGGGGCGACGCCTCGCTCCTGACACTCTCCTGACAGAATGGTGTCAGGAGCCGCGTGACATAGTGGGTTGGTCGAACCAATGGAGAAGGCCAATGACAAGTTTCGTTCCTGAGCATGCAGCGGTTTGGTTTGAGATCCCGGTCACCGATATTGACCGCTCAAAGGCGTTCTACAGCGCGGTTGTCCGCAATGAGTTGGCCGATCAGGAGGGCTTTCCGAATCCGATGGCGGTATTCAAAGCCAAGGGAGAGTCATCCGTCAAAGGCCATCTGTACCCCGGAAAGCCCGCTGCCGACGGGCGAGGCCCAACAGTTCATCTCGCCGTTGCGGCGCCTCTCGAAGAGGCGCTCGAACGGGTCAAACAGAATGGCGGGAAAATCGTCTCTTCGATCGAGACCATACCTGCCGGGCAATTCGCTTATTGCACCGATCCGGATGGCAACAGCTTCGGGCTCTTTGTCTGAGTGTCTGTCTGAAAAGTCGCAGGGGCGGGCTGCAAATGGCACTTTTTGAGCTTCCGGTGCTCACGTACCCGGATGTACGCTGCGCTCCGGTTCTCAAAATCACCATTTTCGCCTCGCCCCAGCGAATTTTGAGACAGACACTGAAAGCCATAAGGGGAAGCTGCCGACCTTCGGGCCGGCATTCGTTGCCGAGCAACGGAACTGGAAAACTTGAATTGCCATGAGACGTGCGGACAGACTGTTCCAGATCGTGCAGCACCTGCGGGGCGGCCGCCTCGTCACGGCGCACAAACTTGGCGCGTGGCTGGAGGTGTCAGAGCGCACGATCTACCGGGACATCGCCGATCTGCAATCCACGGGGGTGCCGATCGATGGCGAGGCGGGCGTCGGCTACATGATGAGGGAGGGCTTCGACCTTCCCCCGTTGATGTTCACACGTGATGAAATCGTAGCACTCGTCGCCGGCGCCCGGATGGTCCGCGCTTTTGGCGGCGCGGCGATGGCGCGCGCAGCCGACGAGGCATTGGTGAAGATCGGCGCGGTGCTGCCGGATTCGGAGAAGGACCGGATCGCGCGGACGGAAATCCATGCGCCGATGTATGTGGTCAGTAATGCGGACCGCGAGGCCATCGACCTCATCGAACGCGCCATTGAACAGCGCACGGTGCTTTCGCTCGACTATCACGACGAAGCCGGACGCGGCACCTTGCGCGACGCGCGTCCTCTCGGCCTTTGGTTCTGGGGTAAAGTTTGGACGCTGATCGCCTGGTGCGAACTGCGTGACGATTTCCGCGCCTTCCGGATCGACCGCATCGCTTCGGTCGAGCCGTCGGGCCGGTCCTTCAAGCCGGAGCGCGGCAAGCAGCTGGCAGACTTTTACCGCCGCGCCGAAATGAACAAATCATCGGGCTCTGGCGGAGGACGGGCGTTCCCGTCCTCCTCGGCGTCTTGAATTGACCGGAAAACCGGCAAGGGCTGCGCCCTTCGCGCCCCCCTCTGTCCTGCCGGACATCTCCCCCGCAAGGGGGGAGATCAGCAGCTTCAGCGGTTGCACGCCTTCCGTGTTGGACGAATCAGGGATGCAGCCAAACTCCCGCTTCCAGGATAGACGGGCTGTCATCGCCGCCGTTGCGAATCGCTGACGTAGCAGGATGGGCGCCGAGGCCGACACTGCCAATCTCCCCCCTTGCGGGGGAGATGTCCGGCAGGACAGAGGGGGGCAACGTAGGTCATCGACCTTCTGAGCTCTCTTTCTCAGCGAATGAGCGCCTTGATATCAAACATGACGGTCATGATTGTCCGCTCCAAGCGCCGCGCCTCGCACGTGATGCCCGGCGACCGAAAAAAAACCGGCAAGGGCAGCGCTCTTCGCGCCCCCTCTGTCCTGCCGGACATCTCCCCCTTGCGGCGGGGGAGATCAGCAGTGTCGGCCTCGGTGCGTATCTTGCTACGTCAGCGATTCACGATGGCGGGGATGACACGCTCCACCGCAGGGAGATGAGCGGCTTCGACTGTTGCCTATTCCTCGTCCGCTTCGGGCGTCCTGGATTTCAGCGAAGAGAGCTTGGCAAAGACAGCGTTCGCGTCGAGCTCTTTTTCTTCATCGCGCGGCCTCTCGATATCGGCAGGCAGACGTTCTGTCAGAGATGCTGGCAGCAGGGTATCGCCAACGGGCGCGGCCGGCTGACCGCGCGATGCGCGCTGCACTTCCATATCGAGGTCGATTTGCGAGCAGAGGCCGAGCGTGACTGGATCCATCGGTACGAGATTGACCGAATTCCAGTGCTTGCGGTCGCGGATTTGCTCGATCGTCGACTTCGTGGTGCCGACGAGGCGTGAGACCTGGGCGTCTTTCAGTTCAGGGTGGTTGCGCACCAGCCAGAGGATGGCGTTCGGACGGTCCTGGCGCTTCGACAGCGGAGTGTAGCGCGGACCCTTGCGTTTCGATTCCGGCACGCGAACCTTCGGATCGGAGAGCTTGATCCGGTATTTCGGATCGGCTTCGCCCTTGGCAATTTCGCCGCGGCTGAGCTGCCCGGTGATCACCGGGTCCATGCCCTTGATACCTTGCGCGGATTCGCCGTCCGCAATCGCCTTCACCTCCAGCGGATGAAGGGTGCAGAATTGCGCGATCTGCTCGAAGGTGAGCGCGGTATTGTCCACCAGCCAGACGGCGGTTGCCTTGGGCATAAGCAGCGTATTGGCCATCAGAAAAAATCCTCTCGTTCGCCCGCGTCCCTTGCGCGGGCGGTGGTCAAAGCCACCGATATTGGGAATTCGAAAGCGTATATAGCGGTCTTCGCCAAGTGGGGCAAGAATCTTCGCCAAAGCTGCTTTGAAGCGGGGGCCGCTCAGGCGACATCCAGCACGATCTTGCCGATATGTTCGCCTTCTTCCATGCGTTCATGCGCGCGCCAGGCCTCGCGCAGCGGGAAAATCATGTCCATGACCGGCTCGATCCGGCGGGTCGCCAGCAGAGGCCAGACCTGGCTTTCGAGTGCCGCCGCGATGCCGGCCTTGAACTCGACCTGTCGCGGCCGAAGCGTGGAGCCAGTATGGGTCAGCCGCTTGACCATAAGCTTGGAAAAGTCGGCACTTGCCACCGCCCCGCCTTGCGTGGCGATCTGGACGATGCGGCCGTCGACGGCGGCGGCGTCATAGTTGCGGCCGACATAGGCGCCTCCGACCATATCGAGGATGACGTTGGCGCCTCGGCCGCCGGTCGCTTCCTTGACGACGGCGACAAATTCCTCGGTCCTGTAGTTGATGGCATGGCTGGCGCCGAGCTTCAGGCACGCAGCGCACTTTTCAGCCGAGCCCGCCGTGGCGAGCACAGTGGCGCCGAAGGCTGAAGCCAGCTGGATGGCGGTCGTGCCGATGCCGGAAGAGCCGCCGTGAACCAGCAGCGTTTCGCCTTTTTGCAGGCCGCCGCGCTCGAAGACATTGTGCCAGACCGTGAAGAAGGTTTCGGGGAGGGCGGCAGCCTCGGTGAACGTGAAGCCGGCGGGCACGGGCAGTGCATTGCTTTCATGGACAAGGCAGTATTCAGCGTAGCCGCCACCGGGCGTCAGCGCGCAAACCGGATCGCCGACCCGCCAACGGGAAGTGCCGTCACCCATGGCCGCGATGTCTCCGGCAACTTCCAGGCCGGGCAAATCGGAGGCGCCAGGCGGTGGCGGGTAAACACCCTTCCGCTGGTACACATCCGGCCGGTTGACGCCGGCAGCGCGAACGCGGATCAGGATCTGCCCCGGACGCGGGACCGGAACATTGCGCCGTTCCGGTTTTAGAACGAGCGGACCGCCGGGTTCGGTTATGGCGACAGCGGTCATCATGAGCGGGAGCGTCGATTGGTCCGGCATTCTACCTTCCTCCGTCAGCCTCGCGCCATTTAATTCGACCGTACCCTCCTCTGTATTCTCTCGGCTAGAGCGGTTATCGGCTATACGGGCAATTCTGATGTCGGATTGAAAGCAAGCAGCGCGAGACCGGCATTTGCCGAACCGAAGCAGAATGGGTTCTCAGAGGTTTAGGTCCTTGTGGAGGAGAATAATGGCCATCTTCGACGACGAACCGAAAAAGCCGGCCCGGGTTCACCAGATCGGCCAGGATCTGTCGTTGCTCTCGGTCGATGAACTCCGGGAGCGAATCAGCCAGTTGCGGGCAGAGATCAGCCGGCTCGAAGGCGAACTCGAGGCAAAAGGCAGCACCAAGGCCGCGGCGGAAGCACTGTTTCGCAGAAGCTAGAGCGATGACTACAGCAAGGGGCATTACCCTTGGACATTGGAGCCTTCAGATACCCCCTCAAGGGGGATTGGCTGCCATCCCTGATACGTCCGGCGTCAACGTGGAAGGCCAGCAACCGCTGGAGCTGCTGATCTCCCCCGCAAGGGGGGAGATTGGCAGTGTCGGCCTCCGCGCCCATTCTGCTACGTCAGCAATTCGCGACGGCCGCGACAACAGCCCAACCAATGGCTGACCTTCGGTTCCGGGATCGTGCTTTAGCAAACGATGTCGCGGAAAGGCCGTTGAAAAGCCTGAAATCCGGTATCTTCCTTGCCTCCCCTCGAATTGAGCTTCGCCGGATTAGAGAATGTTCGCATCCTACACGCCAATCCTCTCGCTGCTGCGCGGCACAGCCTTTCTGCTGGCGGCATCCGGCCTTCATGGGCTGCTGCTGCCGCTGAGAGGACAGCAGGAAGGTTTTTCCACCGCAGCACTCGGTCTTCTCGGTACGGCATGGGCCGGCGGGTTCGTCGCCGGCTGTTTCTTCGCGCCGCGTCTCGTGCGCAGGGTCGGGCATGTTCGGGCGTTCGGTGCGTTTGCGGCTTCCGGCGCGATCATCGCCTTGCTGACCGGGCTGCTGATCAATGCGCCGGCCTGGATTGTCCTGCGCGCCTGCACCGGCTTCACGATGGCCGGGGCCTTCATGGTGATCGAAAGCTGGCTCAACGAGCGCGCAACGAACGAAAATCGCGGCACGGTGTTCGGCCTTTATATGATGGTGACCTACGCATCGATCATGGCCGGCCAGATGATCGTGGCGGCCGGCGATGTCGGCTCGGCATCGCTTTTCATGGTTGCGGGCATCTTCTTCTGCTGCTCGCTCATTCCGACTGCGGTATCTTCCGCCGCCAGTCCAAAACCGCTTCAGGATGTCTCGCTCGATCTCAAGGGGCTCTACGCCAATTCTCCGGTGGCGTTTGTCGGCTGCGTTCTGGTCGGTGTGGCCAATGGCGCCTGGGGCACGCTGGGAGCGGTTTACGGTGCCCGCATCGGCATTTCCACGCCGGAGATTGCCCTTATGATGAGCCTGGTCGTTGTGGCAGGGGCGGCCATGCAACTGCCCGTCGGCCGCATCTCCGACAAGACCGACCGCCGCTATGTGTTGGCCGCCGCGTCTCTGGGAGCGGCGCTCTTTGGTCTGCTGATTTTCTTCGTCACGCCGCGCAGCGGCGCTTTCGTCATTGCCACGACCGCCGCCTATGGCGCGCTTGCCTATACGCTCTATTCGCTGGCGGTAGCGCATGCCAACGACCACGCAAAACCGGAAGACTTCGTGAAAGTATCCGGCGGACTGCTGCTGCTCTATGGCTTCGGAACCATGATCGGACCCGTTCTGGGCGCCGTGCTCATGGGCAGTCTCAGGCCGGAGAGCCTGTTTCTGGCCACGGCGGTCGCGCATGCGGCGCTCGCCGGGTATACGGTGCTGCGTGTCGGCCAGCGGGCGGCCGTGCCGGTCGAAGACCGCGAGGCGTTCCAGTCGCTGCCGGCCGATCGCGCCGTGACGCCGGAATCGCTCAGGCTCGATCCGCGCGGCGAGGCCGAACAAGAAAATGGCGAAGCCGCACAGGTGGAGCGGATTTGACATTCGCAGCCCGCGCGGCACAGACCCGTTGCGAATGTTAGAATCGGACCACTAGCGCATCGGCCCGAAAATCGGGATCGATCTTCGGTAAGCACGATGCGTAGATTCAACAACTTAGAGCGTCCTTTGTGCGTCCAAAAGGACGCACGGCGCTCTAGGGAGTTGAGATTCGCCAAGCTTTGCCGCAAGAAGGACACATGATCCTTTCCGATGCTTTCGCGGCCATTGCGGATCCCAACAGGCGCCACCTTCTGGAGGAGTTGAGGCGCGGGCCGAAAACGGTCAGCCAATTGGCGGCCGGCCTGCCGGTGTCCCGTCCCGCCGTTTCACAACATCTGAAGGTGCTGCTCGATGCCGGCCTGGTCAGCGCGCGGTCCGAGGGCACGAAGCGCTTCTACGCGGTAAGCACGCCCGGCTTTCTGAGTTTGAACATCTGGCTGGATCAGTTCTGGGAGAGCTGAGATGGGCAAACAGTGCTGCCGTGCGGCGATATCGCCTTAATTGCCACGTGGCCGCGAACATACCGATAGTTGTGGCCGGCTGTTCCCGGCGTCCGGCCTGCCCGAGCGTCCGTCCGTCAGCAACTCGCACCTGGACGCCTTGCCAGCGATGCAAGAGATCCACCCGCTTCCGCGCGTGGCGGCCGGAACAAATTATGCGCGACCCGAACCTGCACCCCCAGTGACACATTGACTCCCAAAGTGTCGCCAAGCGTGGGGTGTTCGCGCGGGTCGCGCTATTGTGATTTTATCAGCGTCAGTGGGTCGTCGGTTGGGCCTTCAGTTTCTCAATCTCGTCCTTGAGTGCCAGCTTGCGGCGCTTCAGCTTCACGATTTCGAGGTCGTCGACAGATGGATGCAGCAAAGCTTCGTCGATTTCCCGCTCGATATCGCCGTGTTTCCGCTGGAGCTCTTCAAGATGGTTGGCAAGAGACATGATTGGTTCTCCCTTTCATGGTTTCCTCGATGCAACCGGCACGAGCGAGGTCCACCGCTGGCTCGCCCAATATGACGGTGCAATGACAGTTTGCCACCACATCGTTTCGGAGTCGATTTCGCGGTAGTAGCATTTCCTGTCGTTATGAAATGTGTTATGAGCGGCGCGCCGGAATCAAGTGTTTTCCGGACCCGCCCCAGAGAGGCGCGATCTTGGGCGCCAGAGACCAGCAGACGGTAGACATGTCGGAACAGGAACAGGCCGAGATTCGTCTCGAGTTTGCGCGCTTGAAACAGGAACATGCGGATTTTGACGTGGCCATCAATGCGATGATTGCCATGGGATGCGACCCGCTTCAGGTTCAGCGCATGAAGAAAAAAAAACTGGCTTTGAAAGACCGGCTGAAGAATCTGGAAGACCGGCTGATCCCCGACATCATCGCCTGATCCTCGCCGAAGCAGGCTTTCCCGGCAGTCCGAAGGTCATTTGTTGCGCCATCGGGATTCGATGACGGCTTGGACTCCAGTTTACGAAGCGTTCGGAGCGCCACGTCCTTGCGGTAGGTGAAAATCTCCGTTAATCGGCCAACTTCTTCCTGCCGGGAACTAGCGCCGTGACCAAAGACCGTCCCGAAGTTGCGATCATCATGGGAAGCCAGTCCGATTGGGCGACGATGAGGCACGCCGCCGAGACGCTCGAAGCGCTTGGAATTGCGCATGATAGCCGCATCGTCTCGGCGCACCGCACGCCGGAACGGCTCTACGAGTTCGCGAAAAGCGCCAAAAGCCAAGGATTCAAGGTCATCATCGCGGGAGCGGGTGGGGCAGCCCATCTGCCAGGCATGACGGCGGCGCTGACGCCGCTGCCGGTGTTCGGCGTGCCGGTCGAATCAAAGGCGCTTTCGGGGCAGGATTCGCTGCTGTCGATCGTGCAGATGCCCGGCGGCATCCCGGTCGGCACATTGGCGATCGGCAAGCCGGGCGCGATCAATGCGGCACTGCTGGCGGCGGCCGTTCTGGCATTGCAGGATGAACAACTGGCCCTGCGGCTGGAAGCCTGGCGGGCTGACCAGACCGCGCAGGTCGCCGACAAACCCGCGAACCCAACATGAGCTCCGCGCTTCCGCCCGGCTCGACCATCGGCATCATCGGCGGCGGCCAGCTCGGCCGCATGCTGGCCATGGCGGCGGCCAGACTTGGCTACCGGATCGTCGTTCTGGAACCTCAGGGCGATTGCCCGGCCGCGCAGGTCGCCAATCGCCAGATCGTGGCCTCCTATGACGACGCCTACGGTCTTGCCGAGCTTGTTCGCGACTGCGATGTCGTGACCTACGAGTTCGAGAATGTTCCGGTAGACGCCGCCAAGGCATTGGCGGCCGATGTGCCGGTCTATCCCCCGGCCAAGGCGCTCGAAGTCTCGCAGGACCGTGTGGCCGAAAAATTGTTCCTGAACAGCATCGGCATACCGACAGCCGCATATCGTGCCGTCGAAGACGATCGCCAGTTGACCGACGCGCTCAGCCAATTTGGCGGCATGGGCGTGCTGAAGACCCGCCGCCTCGGCTATGACGGAAAGGGACAGCGCGTGTTTCGCAATGTCGGCGGCGACGACATCTCCGGCGTCTATGCCGCCATGGGCCGGGTGCCGCTGATCCTGGAATCCTTCGTGCGGTTCAGGCGCGAGGTTTCGGTGATCGCCGTGCGTGGGCACGACGGACAGCTCGCGGCTTACGATCCGGCCGAAAACGTTCACCGCGCCGGCATCCTCCGTACGTCCACCGTTCCCGCCGATGTGCCGGCGGCGACAGCCGAGGCGGCGCGTGAGGCCGCCTTCGCGATCCTTGAGGCGCTCGATTATGTCGGCGTCATCGGTGTCGAGTTCTTTGCGTTGAAGGACGGCACGCTGCTGGTCAACGAGATCGCGCCGCGGGTGCACAATTCCGGCCATTGGACCGAAGCGGCTTCGGTGACGTCGCAGTTCGAGCAGCACATAAGGGCAATCGCCCGCCTGCCGCTCGGCAGCACGGCCCGGCACTTCGATTGCGTGATGGAAAATCTGATCGGCAACGATGTCAAACGGGCCGAAGCGCTGCTCGGCGAGACCGATCTTTTCCTGCACCTCTACGGCAAGGCCGAAGCGCGGGCCGGGCGCAAGATGGGCCATTTCACGCGCCTGCGGCGACACCGCTGATATCAGCCCTTCACCAAGGCCTCGAGGCGGTCGAGCAGCGGGCGCTGTCCTGGAAGGATCTTTTCCCGGGCAACCGCCAGCGAAAACCACGCCGCCCGATCGACTTCCGGAAATGACTGCCTGTGTCCGCTCCGGGGCGGCCATTCCAACTCGAACATATTGCTCTCGATCGCGCTGACGTCGAGGTCACCTTCGACCGCAAAGGCCACGACGTGCTTTCCGCCACGCTGAACGACTTCGCCCAAGGGTCGCGAAGAGCCTCCCGGCGGAACACAGCCAAGCTCCTCCTCAAATTCGCGCAAAGCGGCAGCTTCTGGTTCCTCATCGGCATCATATTCACCTTTGGGGATCGACCACGCTCCCACATCGCGATTCCGCCAGAAGGGCCCGCCTGGATGGACAAGGAGCACATCGAGGACCCCGCTCCCGCGGCGATAGACAAGCAGGCCGGCGCTGGTCCTGGGCATGGCGCTTGACCCTTCCCGATTGTGCGCATCTTGGCCCGCGCACCGTTAGTGCGGATTCAGTCGGATCCGAACGCGCGTGCGAGCCGCGTCGACGCTATGCCGGCCGGTCTACTTCGTGAACCGCTCGACAATATCGTCGGTGTTGGCCAGGAGCCGGCGCACCGCGCGCCGCGCCGCGTCCGGGCGTTGCAGCCTGATGCATTTTTCGATGTCCTCATGCAGCGACTGCGCATGACGGAGATCATTTGCCTCACGCGTCACAAACACGAACAGCTGATCTAGCGCGGATTCGATGAGAACACCAAGCGGCACCAGAAGCTCGTTGCCGGACGCCCTCAGAATGGCCAGATGGAAGCGTGTGTCGGCCTTCGTCCGTTCCGGCAGCGTCCGCGCAGTGCCCATGTCCACGCAGGCCTTGGTGATTTCCTCCATCTGCTCGCTGGAGCGCCGTTTCGCCGCAAGCGCGGTGGCTTCGGGCTCGATGATGTAGCGGAACTCCTGAACCGTCTTCAGGAAAGGCTCCCGGTTCGGCAAGGACGAGTACCAGTTCAGCACATCGCGATCGAGCAGGTTCCATCGCTCACGCGGTTCGACCCAACTGCCCACTTTCGGCCGGGATGCGAGAAGGCTCTTTGCCATCAGCATCTTGATCGCCTCGCGGACCGCCGAACGGCTCACCTCGAAGGTCTGCGACCATTGCTGTTCGTTGGGAAGGATGGTTCCCGGTGGATAGTCGCCGCGCACGATCCGCAGGCCGATTTCACTGGCGAGTGAGGCGTGAACGCTTGTCCCGCTGATCCAGGTCGGGCTCGGCCGCCGCAGAACAGGCGGACGATCGCTCGCCATGGTTTTTTCCGCCACAGCCTGTGACTTCTTCTGCTTGCCGTCTTTCATGTTCCTTTACGCCCCCCGGTGCCTGTCAATGATGCGCGGCCGGGCAGAGCGCCACCGCGTTGACGAGGAGCACCGACGAACGCCTCCTGCCAGAAAAATCCCTTCACGAGAAGTGCCGGCTGTTGTCGCCGAACAGATGCGCAGCAACGGATGGCGCATGAGCGCGGCCGCGCAACAGAGCATCGCGCCTTCGGAAGTTTCCGGATTTCGTTCCGCCGATCGCCGATACGGCGGGAAACAGGTCGGGCGCGCCCGACGGGGCGCGCCACGATTGTATCTCTACTTCTGAATGCACGTGTCGACGGTATCCTTGGTGCATTCGTCGAGACCCGTGAACACCGGATCTTCAACCGGCTTGCCGGCGATCAGATCGAGCATGACGGCCGGAGCCTTGTAGCCCATTTCAAACGGCCGCTGGCCGACGAGAGCGGTGACCAGGCCTTCGCGGGCGATGGCCACTTCGTCGCCGATTGTGTCGGCGGCGCCAATGACGAAGTCATTGCTCGCAATCTTGTCCGCCAATGGCTTGAACAGGTCACGATAGGGCTGCGGCGCACCAAACAGCGGCCATCCGCCCATGATGCCAAATGCATCGAGGTCCGGATTGGCGGCGAGGATGTCGGTCATCGCCTGAACGCCCTTGGCGCCGTCATCATTGGTGAACACCGGGCAGCCGGCGACTTCGGTCCAGCCGCCTTCACCCTTCAACTCCGCCAGATCTTTCTGGCCGGTCAGCGTGTCGCGCATACCCTGGGCACGGCGCAGGATGTTGTCGGCGCCCGGATTGCCTTCGATCGTGCAAATCTTGCCGCCGTCCGGCTTTGCCTTCTTGATGTACTCGCCGATCCGCGCACCCATCAGGTAGTTGTCGGTGCCGAGATAGGTCTTGCGCAGCGCCGAGTCTTCTGCGGCGAGGTCGGCGTCAAGTGTCATTACAGGCACCGACGGGTTCGCCGTCTTTATGGTTTGGGCAATCAGCTTGGCGTTCGACGGCGAGATTGCGATCGCGGCCGTGTCGGCCTTTCCAAGCATGTCCTGCACGATCTGCGCCTCGCCGGCTTCATCCGACGTCGACGCCGGGCCGGTGTAGAAGCATTCGTACTCGGAGTCCGGGTTTTCCTTGTTCCACTTCTGGCATCCCTGGTTGATTGCCTCGAAGAACGGATTGTCGAGACCCTTCACGACAATGACCAGTTGCTTCTTGGCCAGGGCAGGTCCAGCGCCGAGCGCCAGTGTCGCTGCAGCGACCAGTAGGGATAGTCTCTTCATTCATTCCTCCCTTGACCTAAACGGGGCACGGCGTGCCCGCGATACAAATCAACCGGCCGGTAGGCGACGACACTTGACGAGCGCTCGCGCCGGGTGCCCGGTCGATAAGTATTCCCAATGGTTTTCGATACTGCCCGTGTTCGCCGGCCAATAGGTGCCGGGTCTCGATGCCCGGTAGCTCCTTGCGCCCTCGACAAGGGATCAGCCTATTCCTCCAGCAATAGCTAATATCGGCGCGCTTCGCCCGTCAATGGGTATTTGTCCGACAAAACCAATTTTTTAATGGAATTGGCTTCCACAACCCAAGACATTCGATTGACGGCTGCGCGCGGGTTTGCGTAAATTTGCGTTGGCGCTTGCCCGGGAGGAGACGGGGCATGGTGCTCATTCCGACAATCCCGCGCCTGGGCCTGTTGGGCGGGCGGGGAACAAGCGGTGACGGGAGGCTGGAACAAGGGTGGCTATTCTCGAGCTCATCAACATTTCAAAACATTTCGGCGCCATCCAGGCTGTCAACGACGTGTCAGTTACGTTGGAGCCCGGCGAGGTCGTAGGCCTCATGGGCGACAACGGCGCAGGCAAATCCACGCTCGTCAAAATGATCGCCGGCAATTTTCGCCCGACCCACGGCACGATGCGCATGGAAGGCAAGGAGCTGGTGTTGCACCGTCCAGTCGAGGCGCGTCAGCACGGAATAGAGATCGTCCACCAGGATCTCGCGCTGTGCAACAATCTGACAGCCGCGGCCAATGTCTTTCTGGGCCGCGAACTGCGGCGGGGCTTTGGGCCGTTCCGGATTCTCGATTACACAAAAATGTACCGGCGCGCCGGCCAGATCTTCACCGAATTGAAATCGGAGACCCGCCCACGCGACCTTATCAAGCAAATGTCGGGTGGACAGCGCCAGGCGGTCGCCATCGCCCGGACCATGCTTTCCGACGCGAAGATCGTTCTGATGGACGAGCCGACGGCGGCGATCTCCGTTCGCCAGGTGGCGGAAGTTCTGAACCTGATCCGGCACCTCAGTGACCGGGGCATTGCGGTCGTGCTGATCAGCCACCGCATGCCGGATGTTTTTTCTGTCGCCGACCGCATTATCGTTCTGAGGCGAGGGCGGAAGGTGGCCGACAAGCGAATCACAGCGAGTTCACCGGAAGAAGTCACAGGGCTCATCACCGGAGCAATCGAACAAGTCGCATAGGACGCGACTATCAACGTCGGGGGGCAAACGAGGTCGACGATGGCAATCACGCTTGATCAGGCAATTGGCCAAAAGCAGCAAAACTGGCTTTCGTCTCTCCTGGCCAGTCAGACCTTCTGGGTGTTCATCGCAGTCATCCTTGCCTGCGTTTTCCTGTCTTTCGCGACGAACTCCTTCGCGACCACGAAAAACCTCTACAACATCACGCGCAATGTCACCTTCGTCGCGATCATCGCGCTCGGCATGACGATGGTCATCATCACGGGCGGCATCGATCTCTCCGTAGGGTCTGTACTTTGCCTGTGCAGCATGGTGCTGGCAGTGGTCATGCACGCCGGCTACGGCATCGAGGTCGGCATCGCCGCGTCCCTCGGCACAGCTCTCGTCATCGGCGGGTTCAACGGCGTGCTCATTGCCTATCTCGGTTTTCCACCCTTTGTGGTGACGCTCGGCATGCTGTCGATTGCGCGCAGTTTGGCGATGGTCGCGTCGAACAATACGGTCGTGTTCCAGTTCGGCCCGGACCATGACCTCCTGCTGGATGTCGGCGGCGGCGCATGGTTTTTCGGCATTGCCAATCCGGTGATCTATATGATCCTGCTCGCCTTGCTGACGGGCTTCGTGCTGCGCTGGACACGGTTCGGCCGCTATATCTTCGCCATCGGCGGCAACGAGCATGCAGCCACGCTGACCGGCGTTCCGGTGCGCCCGATCAAGGTCGCGGTCTATGTCATCTCGGCTCTTTCCGCGGGCATAGCGGGCATCATCCAGACCGGTTGGCTCGGCGCTGTCACGACCAATATCGGCGCCGGCATGGAACTTCAGGTGATCGCCGCAGCGGTCATCGGCGGCGCCAATCTGGCCGGCGGCGCCGGCACCGCAACCGGCGCTCTCATCGGTGCGGCGCTGATCGAAGTGATCCGCAACAGTCTGGGGCTTCTTGGCATCAACGCATTCTGGCAGGGAACCTTTATCGGCGGCGCCATTGTTTTCGCGGTCATGTTCGACCGGTTGCGCAACTTCCGGCAAGCCGAATAGCGAGAGCAGGGCGCCAGATCAGACGCCCGTGAAGTAAACCAATGGGTCCCGGATAGGCTTGCTCCGCTGCGCTGCGCAGCCTTCCGGGATGACGGGGAGTTTGGCGCTCCGCTCTTTGCCAATCGTCAAGGTTGAAGGTTACTGAATATACGCCCAGAAGGTGCCTCGCTCCAACGTTCGTCATCCCGGAAGCCCTCCGGAGCGCAGCGGAGGAAGGGCTATCCGGGACCCATTGAGCAGCGCGGCCGGGTGGCGGAAAAGTGCGACGCCCGTGAAGCAAACGTAGAAGGATCAGTTCCGTTTTCGGACGCGGGATGCGCAGGTTCAAGGAATGCTGCGCGTTGTCCTCCCGGCAGCGCTGGACACCCGGCGCTCATTGTCACACCCAACCGCCATCGACGATGAAGTTTTGCGCCGAGCACATTTTGGAGTCGTCGGAACCCAGGAACAGCGCCATGCGGGCAATGTCCTCTGGCATGACGCGGCCAGCAAGACATTGGCTCCGGTCGATCAGTTCGTTCGCGGCGTCGTCGACCCACAGGTCGAGCTGCCGCTTCGTCATCACCCAGCCGGGAACAAGCGTGTTCACGCGGATGCCATGCCTACCGAGGTCGCGGGCAAAGGAACGCGTCATGCCGTGGACGGCGGCCTTGGACGCCGCATAGACAGGGTAGCCCCCGGTTGCCATCATCCAGCCGATCGAGCCGAAATTGACGATCGCGCCCTTGCCAGCCGCGATCATGCCGGGCGCGACCGCTTGTATCGCGAAGAACATGTGCCGCAGGTTGACCGCGATGCGGCCGTCGAAATAGTCCGGCGTGACCTCGTCCCATTTGTGCCGTGCGTCGTTGGCGGCGTTGTTGATCAGAACTTGGGTTGGTCCCTGCGCGGCCTCGATCGCGGCAATGGATGAAGCGTAGTCGTCGATGTCGGTGATGTCGGCGCGGCGGAAGGTGACCGTATTCCCGGCCGCATTGAGTTCCTGGGCAAGGGCTGCGCCTTCCGATTCGGCGATGTCGACAAAGCCGACCCGCGCGCCTTCAGCGGCATAGGCCCTCACGATTGTTTCACCGATGCCGGTCGCTCCTCCCGATACGAAGACCGGAACATCGGCGAGGCCGGGATAGCGCGCGAATGTTGGCGTCGTTGCGTTCATGTCCGCTCCCTCACAGCTTTTGGATTTCGACAGCGACCGGCGGGGCAATTTCGAGCGAATTGCGAAGCGGCAGTCCGAATGGAGCCGCTTCTATTTCGAAGATGTCTCCGGCCTCGGTCCTGATGCCGTCCGCAAACGACAGGGTAGCCGTGCCGAACATATGGACGTGCACGTCCCCCGGCTGGCGGAAGACCGAATATTTGAAATGATGGTGCTCCAGGTTGGCGATGGTATGCGACATGTTTGCTTCGCCCGAAACGAATGGCTTTTCCCAGAGGGTCTTGCCATCCCGCACGATGCGCGATGTGCCAGAGATTTCCTGCGGCAACTCACCCACCAGAATCTCCGGTCCGAAAGAAGCGGTCCGAAGCTTCGAATGCGCCAGATAGAGATAATTGATCCGCTCCGTCACGTGGTCGGAGAATTCGTTCGAAAGCGCAAAGCCGAGGCGAAACGGCGTGCCATCGGGGCCGATGACATAGATGCCCGCGACTTCGGGCTCCTCTCCGGCATCCCTGGCAAAATCAGGAGAAACAAGGGGCGAGCCAGGCGCGACGGCCATGGTCCCGTTGCCCTTGTAGAACCATTCCGGCTGCACGCCTGTTTCGCCGCGCCGCGGCTTGCCGCCTTCCAGTCCCATGCGGAACATCTTCATGGAATCCGTGAGCGTCTCCTCGCCTTCTGCGCTGAGCTTCTTATGCATGGAGTCGCGCGTCGCAGCCGAGCCCAAATGCGTCAGGCCCGTTCCGGTCAAATGCAGATGCGCCGGGTCCGGATGGCTGATCGGCGTCAGCACACGGCCCTTGCGATAGAGTTCATCGAGGTCCAACGGCCTGTCATAGCCGCGTTCTTCGACAAGTTGGAACAGGCCGACATTCGCCTGGGCGGCTTCGAAGGCCAATCCGTACACGGTGGCGGCGCCTTTGACGGTCCGCGCGGTCCCATTGTTCCGCACGACAACGCGGATGGTTCCGGACTCATCGGCGATCTGGGAAATCAGCATCAGGCACCCCCTCGTTTAGCCGGCCGGCTTTCTACCCGACTTTCCACCGGCATATTGCCAGACGCAGACAAGAACGGAACCTATGATCCGATGACGTTCCAAATTTTTCGGAAAGTCACCGCGACGGCTATGCCACGGGCAATATCTCCCGTCCCTGCGGAAGCCGTCAGTCAGCACCCACCAGTTTCTTGAGCTCCGTCACTTTCTCCATGCAGCCGGCTTCATTGCCCGCATCCGCCAGCTTCTTAGCCTCCATCATGGTCTGGCTGGCCTTGTCGGCGTCGCCGTTGACGCCCTTGCCGGTCACCTGCTGCTGATGGGGCGAGATTGCCTTGACCGTTTCGCCGGTCGATCCTGTCGTTTCCGTTCCGACGGCAGCCTTATCGCCCGACATGACCCCTTTCTGGTGCTCAGTCGCTGTCATGCCTGTTTCGCTACTCGCCGCGCCGGTTTCCGCCGAAATCACGGCTGGCTCAAGCTTGGTCAGCTCTTCCTTACAGTCGGCGAACGCGGGTCCGGAAAGCAGGGCCAACAGAGCGGTGGTGGTCACAAAGCGCGTGGACATGGATTTTCCTTCCCTTGATTGATCACCATGGGGAAGGAACGGCAGGCAGCCCGAACGGTTCCTCGCAAACCGTTTCCGGGCCTCGCGCTCAATCAGGCTGCCGCGATCACTTTTTCGGGAAAAGGAGCGTAAAATTTGCGCGCAGCCCCCAATCAGCGCCGCCTTCGGGTTTTTCCGCATAGTATCTCCCGCCGATCTGGAGGCTGACGGGCTGCGGTCCGAGTTTCATCACCTGCGCAAACATCAAGTTTAAGGGCACCGTCCACTGCTCGGCTTCCCAGTCATAGGTGGATTCCGTGTTCAGCGTGAGCGAGCGGCCGTGCCCCAGTGCGTAGGAGACGAATGGTTGAAGGAAGGTCTGATCAAAGTCGGGGCGATCTCCTTCGCCAGCGACCGACCAGATGTGGTTTACCAGAGCGCCGACCGTCCAAGGCCCTTTCTGAACCAGTGCAACTCCCGTCGGCCCTATCCCCCATTTTCCGGTGCCGAGGAAATCGTCAGTCGCCGTAGGCAGCAGGAACGCCGGTCCGAGCCCCCAAATCAGCCCTCCCGGCCCTGGATTTTTCGGTGAGAGGAACAAGCTTTGCGTGGTGTCTCCCAAGCCGAACACCGTGCCGCCTGGAAAGTAGTCGCGGTAACCGATCGGCAGGATCGTCCGCGAGATAATGTTCCACTCATCGTTCAGAGTGATCGGGATCACTGGCTGGATGTTCATCGTATAGGAGAAGCCGTCGCCATCGGACCCGGCTCCGAAATCGAAGTTGCTCTGGAAGGGCACGCTGATCAGGCTCGCCACAGGGTTCGATAGCTGTTTGGAGAGCTCGTCGGCATCCTGTCCGAAGGCCGCAGGCGTAAGGCCGAGCATGGCGGCCCCCAGTGACACGAGCACTTTGAGCATGTTCGATCCCGATTCGCTGCACGCGTGCTGTCGTTGCCGCTTCGGCACAGCACGGCGTGACCCCCTCGGCCCACCCCGGATGAAACGATGTTGAACGAGAATGACTTTGTGTCAACCTGCAGGGCACACGATCGCAAACGGGGACAGCTGGTCGCAATGAATTGGAAATGACCGCGGCTTTTGATTGAACCGTCATCCGGCTCCGGCCTATCATTCCGCGGACAGTTTTCTCGGAAACCCGGCCTTGAGTTCAAGCGATGAGCCGGTAGGTAAATTCAGAATGACCGATACGATGCGCTTGCCACTGGACGGGATTTTTCTTGGGCGTGCGCGATCGCCCGACGCGCCGCATCCACGGGTGGTGACGGTGCGGGCCGGCGACGTGGTGGACATCACGGCGCGCGAAGCGCCCACCGTGCGCGACGTGTGCGAGATGGACAACGCGAGCGCTTATGTGAGCGCCGCCAAGGGCCGGTCGATCGGCAGCCTTGAAGACGTTGCGCGCAACAGCTTCGAGGCCGTCCGCGATCCGGCAAGGCCGTTTCTTCTTTCGCCGGTGGATCTGCAGGCGGTGAAGGCCTCCGGCGTCACTTTCGTGGTCAGTCTGCTGGAGCGCGTTATCGAGGAACAGGCGCGCGGCTCGGCCGAGAAAGCGGATGCCATCCGCAAGGACATCGTCGGCCTCATCGGGCACGACCTGTCGAAACTGAAGCCCGGCTCGCCAGCTGCGATGGAAATCAAGGCAAGGCTGATCGCGCGCGGGGCCTGGTCACAATATCTCGAGGTCGGCATCGGCCCCGACGCGGAGATTTTCACCAAGTGCCAGCCGATGGCGTCGGTCGGTTTCGGTGCGGATGTGGGATTGCATCCGGTGTCGACCTGGAACAATCCCGAGCCGGAGATCGTGGTCATCGCCTCGAGCAGAGGGCAGATTGTCGGCGCGGCTCTTGGAAACGACGTCAATCTGCGCGACGTCGAAGGCCGCTCGGCCCTGCTCCTCGGCAAGGCCAAGGACAACAACGCCTCTGCTGCAATCGGGCCCTTCATCCGGCTGTTCGACGCTGACTTTTCCCTCGCTGATGTCGAGACGGCGAAGGTGCATCTCAAGGTCGAGGATGAGGACGGCTTCGTGCTCGAAGGATCAAGCTCGATGGCGGAGATCAGCCGCTCGCCGGAGGAACTGGTCAAAGCCGCGCTCGGGCCGCACCACCAGTACCCCGACGGTCTCGCCCTCTACCTGGGAACGATGTTCGTTCCGTCGAGGGATCGCGGCGAAGCCGGCAAGGGCTTCACCCACCATCGCGGCGATGTCGTCACAATCTTTTCCGACCAGCTTGGAGCGCTCGTCAATCGGGTCAGGCTCTCGCCTGATTGCCAGCCCTGGACCTACGGCGCCAGCCATCTCATGCGTGACCTCGCCAAAGCAGACCTGATCTGACCTGCCTGAAGAAGAGAGGCCTTGCCTCGCAATCCTTCCTCTGATTCCCTGTTGTTGCTCCGCAGGGGACCGCGCCCTGATTTGCCGATCCCGCCCCGGTTTTAGCCTTTCCTTCCGCATTCACACGAAACCGGGGGAGTCGTGCAGCCAGTTCAAGGGGAACGGACAATGCAGGAAAGTATCGATAAGCCGCCCATCGCCGAAATGAGGCCCCGCCTGACGGTTCTGGGGGTCGGCGGCGGTGGCGGAAACGCCGTCAACAACATGATCGCGGCCGGGCTCCAGGGAACGGAGTTCATCGTCGCCAACACCGATGCCCAGGCCCTGACGATGTCGAAGGCCAGGAGGATCGTTCAGCTCGGGGTCAACGTCACTGAAGGGCTGGGCGCGGGATCACAGCCCGAGATCGGCAGAATGGCGGCTGAAGAGTTGATGAGCGAAATCATGGACCAGCTGTCGGGAACACATATGTGCTTCGTGACCGCCGGCATGGGGGGTGGCACGGGAACGGGCGCTGCTCCGGTGATCGCCAGGGCAGCCCGCGAGGCGGGAATACTCACGGTGGCCGTGGTCACGAAGCCCTTCACCTTCGAAGGCTCGCGCCGGATGAAGCTGGCAGAAGAAGGCATCGAGCGGCTGCGCGAGAGCGCCGACACTGTCATCGTCATTCCAAACCAGAACCTCTTCCGGATCGCCAGCGCGAAGACGACCTTCGCCGACGCCTTCGCGGCGGCGGATATGGTGCTTTATTCAGGCGTCAGCTGCATCACCAACCTCATCGTCAAGGAGGGGCTGATCAACCTCGATTTTGCCGACGTGCGGACGGTCACGAAGGATATGGGACGCGCGATGATGGGAACCGGCGAGGCGTCGGGAGAAGGGCGGGCCTATGCCGCCGCGGAGCGGGCGATCTCCAATCCGCTGCTGGACGAAACCTCGATGATGGGAGCCCAGGGCGTGCTTGTGTCCATATGCGGCGGGCGCGACATGAAACTGTTCGAGGTGGACGAGGCCGTCTGCCGGATCAGAGACGAGGTCGACGACAGAGCCGACATCATCGTCGGCGCCATTTTCGATGACGCTTTCGAAGGACGATTCAGGGTTTCGGTGGTCGCGGCCGGACTGGACCGCAGAATCGAGGAGCGCCTCGAGGAGGCCGCGCTGAGGCTGGTTTCGGCCTGAGTGCTGCGGCCTGTCAGGGCGATTGCATTTGCGTATTGACCGGGTCCATGTCCCCCTCACCCGGCTCGGGCTTTGCCCTCGCCACCCTCTCCCCGGCGGGAGAGGAGGTCGCCGGTCGCGCCGCCCCACTTCTCCCCCGCGGGGAGAAGGTGGCCGAGCAGAGCGAGGCCGGATGAGGGGGCCGTTGCCCATATGCGATCGGCCTGCCGCAAGCAGCGGGAGTGCCCGGCAGGGCGATGAGGGGCAGCACAATCGGTCAAACATAACAGCCAACCGGATCAGCATGGCCAACCGGATCAGCCCACCAGACTACTGTTCTGGCCGGTCCTGCGTGAGGATCAACGCGCCAATGGCGTCGGCGGCCTCGGGACTTGCCTCATAGGAGAATACAGCCTGCTCGGCTTCGGGCGGGCCATCGTCCTGAGCCACGAGCACCGCCGGTCGGACGGCCTCGAGTTTTTGCGGCCGGGGCAGTCTGCCGCCGCTGGCTGCAAGTCTGTCATTCTTCGGCGTTGACTGGGGCCTGACCGGTGCGACGGCCGCCGTCGCAATCGTCTCCGGCGCGGGAGCCGGCGTGGCGCTCGCTACAGTTTCAGATGGCGCGATAGCCGGCGCTGCGTTTGCGACCGGAACCCGGGTCGATTTACCGCTCGCCACAACCGTTTCAGCCTGGACTGGCGTCGCGCTGGCAATCGCGGTTTCCGCTATGGCCGGCGCGTCCTGCTGAGGCGCGCGCCGTCTGCTTCGCCTCTCATAGAATTCGTTGCCGCCAGCCTCGAGCACGTAGTGCATGTTCTTGTACGGAAAGCGCAGACCTGCCGTATGGAAGAACATCGCGTCCTTCACTTTTGGGTGCCTTTCGCCCTTCAGCACCGCTTCGGCGGCACTTTGAACGTCGGGTAGCGCGGCGGAATTCATCGGGCGCGACAAGACGCCGGGCGCGAACTGGCCCTTCTGCCCGACCACACCGCAAACCGATTCGGCATACTGGCCTGATTCCAGCCGGTTCATGACGACGGTGCCAACAGCGACGAGGCCTTCCCGGCTCGACCGCCTCGACTCGAAGAACATGGCACGCGCGAGGCATTCCTTGTCCTTGGCGGTATAGGCATAGGATTTCGTCTGGACGGACGATGTATTCAGTCCTTCCCCGAGCCGAACGGCGCTCTGTGTGCAGCCCGCAACCACAACTGGGAGGGCGATGACACCCAGAATTGATAGCTTCCAGCGTGCAGCGATCACGAAATGCCCCTCATCATTGCTTCCGCAGCCGTTTTGGTTGCGGCAGGAATGAGAATTTTTCAGGCGAAAAGATGGCCGACGGCCTATTTTACAATCTTTGCGGGTCGTTTTCGTCTTAATCGTCTATTGGTCGTACAAAATTAAAAAATGAAGCACCTGTCGGATGCTGTCCCGGCTGATCGTCCTATGTTCCGTTCGGTTCGAGACGCCAGCCGTCAGAAGGGGAATCCCATGCAGAAAATCACTCCATTCCTGTGGTTCGACAACCAGGCCGAGGAGGCCGTTGAATTCTACACGTCCATCTTCAAGAACTCGAAAATCGGAAGCATCACGCGCTACGGAGAAGCGGGACCTGGACCCGCCGGCAGCGTTTTGACCGCGTCCTTCGAGCTTGAAGGCTTGCAGTTCACAGCGTTGAACGGCGGGCCGCACTTCAAATTCACCGAAGCCACCTCGTTCTACGTGAACTGCGAATCCCAGGATGAGGTGGACTATCTGTGGGACAGGCTCTCCGAAGGAGGGCAGGTCCAGCAATGCGGCTGGCTGAAGGACAAGTTCGGGCTTTCCTGGCAGATCATTCCGTCCGCCCTGTCCAGAATGCTCAGCGACCCCGATCCTGCAAAGGCAAACCGCGTGATGCAGGCCATGCTTCAAATGAAGAAGATCGAGGTGGCCAAGCTGCAGGAAGCTTACGACGGTTAGTAACCAGTGGCGTTTATGTCTGACCGATTGTGCTGCCCCTCATCCCCCTGACGGCAGGCAGGTGAGGGAGCAGAGCAGACGGTCAAAGCTTACCCGGCAGGCGTTGTCCAGTTGCATTCGAACGCCGGCAACTGGCCTGAAAATCCCTTCAGTTGCAGCAGTTTCATATTCACGAACAGGCCGGGTGTCTCATGCTCACGGCGTATGTTCTCGGAAACGAAGATCTGGTCACTCGAGGCTGCGGCACAGAGTTCGAGCGGCAAGTTGAACGGCCGTGCCGAAGAGATCGTTGCTGTCTTCCACCGGCTCGCCGCAATCCATGCCGATGCGCACATGAATGGGCTCGGAATTTCCGCGATTGTAGCGGTCGAAATCCTGCTGGATCCCGGTCGCGCACGCCACTGCGTCCGACGTCGCGGCAAAGGAGGCCATGATACCGTCGCCGAGATGTTTCACCTCACGTCCGCCGAATTGGTTGAGACGCCTCCGCACCAGGGAGTTGATGTGCACGGACCATTTCGGTGGCGATGCGATCGCCGAGCCGGTTCGTCATCATGGTCGAGTCGACGATGTCGGTGAACATGATTGCGCGATGTCCGGAGTTTATGGCGGCGCTGCTCTGGCCGGTCGGCGGGTCAGGATCCTGGATACGACCGAGGAACGCTTCCACGGCTGACAGCGCGACCTCGACGATCTCGCCGGCCACAAAGCCATGGGCCTCCCGGTGAACACACTGGACCCTCTCCTTGTCGGGAGCATCCACCAGGCAGAAGACGGTTCCCCTCTGCTGATCGAACCAGTAGGTGAGGAACTTCACGCCATACTGGTCCTGGACCTCGATATCTCTCCTATGAGCGTCGGCAAGCTCTGCCGCCGTCGTTCCTTTCAGGTCGTGCCTGTCCATAAAAATGGCCATGCGCAGCTCTCCTGACAGTTGTCTGAAATGGTCTCTCGCTGTGACCGGGCCGAAACTGCCTGGCTCTTGTCAGCCCTCAGCTTCCGGCACCGCGTGCAGGTTGGCACACTATTCGACCCAAAATAGCACTTTAGAGATCGATTATACACGGACCCGCCGATCAAACTATGAGGCAGGACACAGTTCGCTTCTCTCGTCATGAACACGAAGGGCCAGGTTTGATCAAATGCTCAAATGATGATACAGGCCACTCATATCGGCGTTCCCACCAGCCGCCTCATTCGTCATCGAGAAAAGGGCAGAGTATTCAATGCCTCGTTTTGCCAAGCGTATTACCCAGACTTCGAAGAAGAGCTACGGCATGTTCGCCAAGGCGGCGGCGCTGCCAAAAGATGGCCGCGATCTCATCCATCTGGAGCTCGGACAGCCGATCCACGACACGCCCGCTCATATCAAGCAGGCGGCCATTCGTGCCCTCGAAGCCGGAGAGGTTCACTACAGCGACCTCCAAGGCATCCTGCCCCTCCGTGAGGCTTTGGCGGCCAAGGTTCGGGACTATAACGGGATCGACGTCAGCCCATCTGAAATTCTGGTTACGAACGGTCTCACCCAGGCTTCCTTCGCCGCTTTCATGGCGCTGGTGGATGATGGCGACGAAGTGATCCTGCTTGCGCCGTACTACCCGCAGCATCTTGGCAAGGTGGAAATGGCGGGCGGGCGCGTGGTCATCGCGCCGCTTGACGAAAAAGCTGGCTTCAGCATCCGCAAGGAGCTGATCGCGCCGTTGATAACATCCCGGACGCGAATGATCGTTCTGGTCAATCCGTCAAACCCCACGGGCCGGGTCTATTCGCGTGGGGAGTTGCAGGTCCTTGCGGACCTGGCGATCGAACACGATCTCGTCGTGGTGTCCGACGAGGTTTACGAGCAGATCGTATTCGACAGGGCAGAGCATGTGAGCATCGCCTCGCTGCCAGGCATGAGGGAACGCACCATCACCATGTTCGCGTTCACCAAGGCTTACGCGATGGACGGATGGAGGCTGGGCTATCTTGCGGCAGACAAGTCGATGATGCCGGCGCTGATGAAGATAACCACCAGCGAGGTGACGCACGTCAATACGTTCATCCAGTATGGGGCGCTGGCGGCTGTGACCGGGCCGGCCTCCGTGCTTGAGGGCATGGTGGAGGACGATCGGCGCAAACGCGATCTGGTGGTCCGCCGGCTCAACCAGATGCCGGGCGTCACCTGCGCTTCGCCCGAAGGAACGATTTACGCGTTTCCCGACATAACCGGTACGGGGCTGCGCTCGCAGGAAGCTGCGGACGCGATACTCGACAAGATCGACGTCGTCGTGGAGGCAGGCAGTTTCTACGGAGCTGCCGGCGAAGGGTATCTGCGTGTCTGCTTCGGCTCCCAAAGCTACGAGCGGCTGGAAGAGGCGATGGATCGGTTGGGCAGGTTCTTTAACGCCGCCCTGTGACAACAGGAGAGCCGGGGCTCGGCCAAAGCTCTCGAGCGGACCACCGCTTCATGGAATCGGTGGCCCGCTCCAAGTATTGGCTTTTCCGCAATTCCTGACGGAAAACCGGTTCCCACTTTTCCTGGAATTGCTCTGGAGAGCGACTAAGCCGACCAAGCCGAGGAGCACCGCTGGCAATGGAGTTGAAAGATCGATTCGAACCCGTGTCCGCCCGAATGACGATCGGCGACGGCGTGTATTCTCAGCTGCGCAACGCTCTGATCACCGGACGTTTCGATCCCGGACAGGTGCTCACGATCGCTTCGCTCGCATCGACGTTCAGGACGAGCCACATGCCTGTGCGCGAGGCGCTGCGTCGGCTGGCCGCGGAAAACGCGCTTGAGGTCGTGTCCACCGGTTCGACCCGAGTCCCGCAGATTTCGGCGGAAAGACTCGACGACATCTGCCGCGCCCGGATTGCGGTGGAAGGTTTGGCCACGGAATTGGCGGCGCCGCGTATAGACGAAGCGGATATCGTCGCGCTTGAGACCATCATTGCCGCGCATGATGCCATCGTTGCTGCGGGCAGTGTGTACGACATGCTGCTCAAGAACCGGGATTTTCACTTTACGATCTACCGTGCATCAGGGTCGGAGGTTCTGGTCCAACTCATCGATTCCCTTTGGCTGCGCTATGGGCCGTATATGCGCATGCTGTCCTCCAGCATCGCGCCCCGCCTAGAGACGGGTTTGCATGACACATTCTCGAACCACCACCGCGCCATTGTCGCAGCATGCCGCAAGCGGGACGCACTTGCGGCACGAAAACACATGACCGCCGATATTGCCGATACGCAGATGCTGCTGCGCAAGCTGTGTCAGGCTGCCGCGGATTGAACGAGGGCGCCGCCCGGCGTTGCGATCGGCCACAATGCCGCTCTCCCCGAAGATCGGGATCGATCTTCGGAAGCACGATGCGTGGGTTGACCTAGAGCACGATGATTTGTCCTGGAGTCGTCATCGTGCTCTAACTTTTTGATTTTCGCATGATCTTTTCCGAAAAACCGCTCTGCACTTTTGCTTCGCTGACCTTCGGTTTGGGATCATGCTCTTGCCGGTTCAATCCTTCGGCTGTTTGGTCTTCCTCAGATAAGGCAGCACGCGTTCGAACTCGCCGAACTTTTCCTTGGCTTCGTCGTCGGGAACCAGCGCCGTGATGATGACGTCTTCGCCCTGCTTCCAGTTGGCAGGCGTCGCCACCTTGTGTTTGGCCGTCAATTGGACGGAATCGATCGCGCGAAGAATCTCGTCGAAGTTGCGTCCGGTCGTCATCGGATAGCTGATTGTCAGCTTCACTTTCTTGTCCGGCCCGACAACGAAGACGGAACGCACTGTCGCGTTGTCCGCAGGCGTCCTGCCCTCGCATGAGTCGCCGGCGTCTCCCGGCAGCATGTCATAGAGCTTGGCGACCTTCAGGTCCTTGTCGCCGATCAGCGGATAGTTGACCTCGTATCCGGTCGCCGTTTTGATGTCGCCTTTCCACTTCTCATGGCTTTCGATCGGGTCGACCGAAATGCCGATGACTTTCGCGTTGCGTTTTTTGAATTCGTCCGCCAGCCCGGCCATCGCTCCGAGCTCGGTCGTACAAACCGGCGTAAAATTCTTAGGGTGGCTGAAAAGAACCGCGTAGCTGTCGCCGATCCAGTCGTGGAAGCTGATCGTGCCATGCGTCGTTTCGGCGGTGAAATCCGGCGCAGTGTCGTTGATGCGGATGCTCATGGGCGCGTCTCCTCTGCATTGTCACGAGATTGAATTCGACATTCTAGCGCAGTTTTGACCGAATGGAGAACGATGCAGTCGAAATCGGGAGTTCCGGTGGAATCGAAAGATAGCCTATCACCTGAATGAGCGAACAATTCGCCCGGACGCAAACTACGGTGCAAGAAGCTCAGTAAGCAAATACAGGTTGAAGGCCCGAAAAACCCTTGAACTCCAGGCTCTGCAGCGGCCTGGCCGGAACACAGAGATGAGGTGCGGCATCCTCGGAAGCGACGCGATTGACGCGAAGCGTCGAGGCCGCGGCAAGCAGGCGCGCGGCGTAGCTTACCGGCCGTCCGATCGCTGTGAAATCGAGCCGGTTTGCTCCACCGATATTGCCGTAGTGGAACTGTCCGGCGTGAATCGCCGACCGAAATGCCACCTTGCTCCCGCTCGGAGATGCTGCGAGCGCCGCTTCGGCTTCGGTTACTGCCGTACTCGCTGCCTGGACCGACCGCGACAGGCCGTCGTCCTCCGCATAGGGGAAGATGGCGAAGAAGCCGTCGCCCATGAATTTGAGAATCTCGCCGCCGTGGCCGGCAACCGGCGGGACCATGACATCGAACACGTCATTCAGGAGCGCGACCGTCTCGGGCCCGGTCAGGGCATCCGAAAGCGCCGTGAAATCGATGAGATCGGTGAAGAGGATCGCCGCCTCGATTTCTTCTCCATCACCGCGATGGACTTTCCCCCTTAGAATCTGATCGCCGCTGTTGCGCCCGACATAGGCCGACAGGATGGTCGCCGCGTTGAGCCGCAGCAGGTACGTCTCGGTTAGCCTGGCAAGCGGCTTGTTGACCCGATCGAGCACATCCGCCGCTTCATCGCTGAACCCCGCCGGCGCTTTTGTCGACCAGCTGGCGGCATTGGTTTCCCCTGTCGTATAGATAAGCGGCTGCGCCAGATAGTCGGTGAAACCGTCAGCGATCAATTCGCCGATGATCCGGTAGTCGTGGGGTGTATCAGGGCGCCACAGCTTGCGACGGATCGAGATTTTCTTCTCCACCACGGTTGGCAGCGGGTTGGCGGTGTACTCCTCGGTCGAGAACAGGCCCATCTGCCCTTCGCCGGTCGTAACGCCATCCGTCGGGGTCCACGTAAACCGCCGTCCCATGATGTTCGGGTCCAGCGTGTAGATGAAGAGCGCGAACCGATCGACCGGGATGCCTGCCGCGACGAGTGTGCGGCAGATCGTATCGATGATGTCCCTGGCGCTGGCGCTCGGCCGTGCGCCATCCACCATCCAGTCGATGAGGGTGTCGATTGCCGTGCCGTCAATCACCTCGAACCGTGCTCCTATGCTCCTGGCGAAGGGCCGAACATGCGCTTACCCCGTAGCGGCAACGCGGATGATCATTGCATCACCTCACGAGAAACCCTTTGCCGAGCGGATCATCGTCCTCGACTATGAACTCCGCCTTGCCGGAATAGAAGGCGCGGCCGCCAACTCGTGCGATGACGGCCTCGTGCGAGCCCGCTTTCGTCCGTCGCGCGACGGAGCCGGTGAATTGCGACCCGACGACGCTTTCGAAGGTTCGTGTCTGGCCCATCGCGATGTGGCCCTTCGCATGCATCGCGGCAAGCCGTGCCGTGACCCCGGATCCGGTCGGCGAGCGGTCAACTTCGGCATCGGCGAAGACGCAGATGTTGCGGGTCGGTTCATATGAAAAATCATCCTTGCCGTCGGTCAGGATCGATCCGTAAAGAAACGCCAGGTCCGAATGATCGGGATGCGAGAGCGGAAACTCTGCCTTGACCGCCGCGGTCAGCTCGGTCGCCGCGTCGACGAAATCCCGCACGCGGTCGCGGCCAAATTTGAGCCCGAACTGCCGGCAATCCGCAAGGGTATAGAAGGCTCCTCCGTAGGCCACGTCGAAGACAACGCTTCCGCGGCCGGCCAGTTCAATCCGACGATCTCGCGCGGCGAGAAAAGCTGGAACGCTTTCGAAGGAGACCGCGCCCGTTTTTCCGTCCTTCACCTCCACCGACGCAATGACCATGCCGCACGGGCATTCGATGTTGACCGTGGTCATAGGCTCCGTGGGCGTAACCAGGCCATAGTCCACGGCATAGCGGCCAAGCGCGATGACGGCGTGGCCGCACATGGTCGAATAGCCTTCGTTGTGCATGAAGAGCACGGCCAGGTCGGCGCCGGGAAGATCGGGTTCGACCAGCAGCGCGCCATACATGTCGTGGTGGCCGCGCGGCTCGAACATGAGGATCTTGCGAAGATGGTCGAGATTGTCGCGGACATAGGCCCGCTTCTCGAGAATGGAGCCCTTCGGGATCGGCGGATAGCCACCGGTGACGATCCGAAGCGGCTCGCCGCCCGTGTGCATGTCGATGACCGTAAGCTTGTTCATGCCACGCCAATCCTCCCGCCCGCAAAGTACGTGAACATCTTCCGCCGTAAGGGGGGCTAGAGCACGATGATTTCAATTGGAGTTGTCACTGCTCTCTTCTTTGATTTCGCATGATCTTTTCCGAAAACCGCTACGCACTTTTCGGGATCATGCTCTAAGCCGGTCAGTCTCTTTCGAGCAGGGAAAACATGCCCTGAAGCTTGGCGAAGGGCATGCCTTCGCGAGCGAAATCGAATGTGCCCTCTTCCAGCATTTCACGCGCGGCCTTCTGGAGCATGCCGTAGGCAAATGTCGTCATCTTTGAGCCGAGCGAGATGCGTTTTGCGCCTGCTTCAGCAAGGTTTGAGACCGTGAAGCCAGGTAAGGCGAGCACATTGACCGGCTTTGAGACAGCGGAGCAGATGGTCCGTACGGTCTCAATGTCGGTTAGGCCCGGCGCATAGAGCACGTCGGCGCCCGCAGTTTCGAACGCCTGCAAGCGCCGGATCGTGTCGTCGATGTCCGGCCGGTTCCAGAGGAAGTTTTCAGCGCGCGCCGTGAAAACGAAATCATGCCTCAGCGCACGCGCGGCCTCGGCCGCTGCGGCGACGCGCTCCACCGCATGTGAAAACTCGTAGATGGGGCTCTCGGGATCACCGGTATGGTCCTCGATCGAACAGCCGGCGAGACCAGCCGCCTCGGCAGCGAAAATCGTCTCGCCTGCACTTTCGGGACTGTTTCCCTTGCCTTTCTCCAGATCCGCCGAAACCGGGATATTGACGGCGCTGGCGAGCTCTCGACAGTGGTGGATCATCGCTTCGAAGCCGACGCCGCCATCCGGCAGACCGCGCGAGAAGGCGAAGCCGGCGCTGGTGGTGGCCAGAGCCTTGAAGCCGAAGGATTTCGAACAGCTTCGCAGTGCCGATATCCCACGGGTTGGGGATGACGAATGTCCCCTCCGCTTTGTGCAAATCGCGGAAGACCTTGCCCTTGTCCATTTGATTTCGCCCCAACCAAGAGATCGCTTGGCGACTATTCTAGCTTTGAAATTCGGGCGGGCAAATGGCCACCGGGCACACTGTCACTGAATGAAGGGGTAAAGTGCGGTGAAATCCAGGATCGTATGGGCAAACACACGCTGATCGCTGCCGCAAGGAGAAACCAGTTTCGGCCGCCGCGCCGCTCGAAGAACCGAATCCATACCCAGCAGTCGTGAACCGTCACGCTGTTCCGGTCGAACCGAAGCCGCCGCTGCCGCGGTGGGTCGCGCCGGCAAGGCTCAGTTCCTCGACCGTCATCCGGCTGACACTGGAGAAGACGATCTGCGCAATGCGCATGCCGCGGTTCACGGAGAAATCTTCGTCGCCGAGATTGACCAGCAGCACCTTCACTTCGCCGCGGTAGTCGCTGTCGATCGTTCCCGGCGTATTCAGGCAGGTGATGCCATGCTTGAAGGCAAGGCCGGAGCGCGGACGCACCTGGGCTTCAAAGCCCTCGGGAATTTCCAGGATGAATCCGGTCGGAACCAGCGCACGCTTGCCGGGCAGGATGAGAATCGGCCGGTCCTCAGGCACTGCTGCGCGCAAATCCATGCCTGCCGCTCCCGACGTTTCGTAGGCGGGCAGTGGCAAGCCTTCGCCATGCGCCAGGCGAACAATACCAATCACGGAAGTGCTCTTGTCCGGAGATTTCATGCGGCTGTCTATCGGGCCAGCAGATGCTCCCGTCAACGGGCAGGGTCGCGCGGTCAGCGGATTTCCACTGGCACCGCCGTCGTTTCCTTGCATTTGCTGCATGGTTCGCCTCACGCTTGCTGTTGGCGGCTGGCGCCGCACTCGTGCCTGAGCAAACGCCGCTTGCGATGGCCGTCTGACTGCTGTTACCGTACGCGGTGCAGCGGTGAAGAGTTCTGCAAAAGAATGTGGTGATCCCGCATCGGATTGTAGAGCGCCCTTTTTGACCGAACGCGCAACTGTCCCGACGTCGTGGACAGGTCGCGCGTCTCCAATTGGGGAAGGATTTCGTGCGATGTCGGAACGGCGATCCTTCAGCCGCCTGTCAACAGTCAGCACAACCGACTCGGGATCGACCCCGACCAAGTCAGCCTGTCGTGTATCATCGCTTCCAGCAATGCCTTACATATTCGCGGCCTTTGCCGGCCTCGCCCTCTTGGTCACGTTTGGAACCGGTCCTGCTGCGGCGGTCGACTGCCAAAGCTATGCCGCTCCCGGGACGGACTGGCATGAATGCGACAAAAGCAATCTCATGCTCCAGCGCTCCGATCTGGCCGGAGCAAATCTTGTCGATGCAGACTTTACGTCGACCGATCTGCGAGGGGTTAATTTCGCTGGCGCCAATCTGGAAAAGGCGACGCTGGTGCGGTCTTCGCTGGCGGGCGCCAAGGCCGACAAGGCAAACTTTGCCCGGATCGAGGCATACCGGACGAATCTTTCCGGCATGACAGCGGCGGGCGCCTCCTTCGCCGGGGCCGAAATGCAACGGGCCGATTTCCAGGCCGCGAATCTCACCGGCGCGGATTTTCAGAAGGCCGAGCTCGGCCGTGCCGACTTCGGCGACGCCGTGATCACCGGTACGAAGTTTCCGCTAGCCAACCTGTCGCGCGCCGATTTTCGCGGAGCGCGCTTCGAAGGTCCGATCGATTTCACCGGCGCCTTCCTCTTCCTGACCAGGTTCGAAGGACTGGACCTTTCTGCCGCGACCGGCCTGGAACAGCGGCAAATCGATCAGGCTTGCGGCGATCCAACGACAAAACTGCCGAGCGGCCTGTCTGCGCCGTCAAGTTGGCCCTGTACGTTTGAATAGGGGTTGCCCTGCGCGGATTTGCAAAGTCCGCTTGGTGGCGTTCCCATCTGCAATCCCGCGAGTGCGGGTGCTGAGCTGGAGGGGGTAGCCATGATTTTCGGTATGACCACGTACACATTCGTGCATGTTTTGCTGAGCTTTGCCGGGATCCTCAGCGGGTTCGTTGTCCTCTACGGGTTGCTGACGGCGAACAGAATGGATAACTGGACGCTGGTTTTCCTGGCAACGACATTGGCGACAAGCCTGACGGGCTTCGGCTTTCCCTTCAACGGATTCACCCCAGCCATAGGTGTCGGAATCATCTCGACGATCGTGCTCTTGGCGACGATCCTTGCACGCTATGTGTTCCGCCTTGAAGGCCCCTGGCGCTGGGTCTACGTGGCGGGATCCGTTGTGGCGCTCTATTTCAACGTTTTCGTGCTTGTCGCGCAGGCGTTCCTGAAAGTTCCGGCATTGAACGTGCTGGCGCCGACCGGCACCGAACCGCCATTCGCGATCGCCCAAGCAGTCGTATTGGTGCTGTTTATCATCGCCGGCTTCCTGGCGCATAAAAGGTTTCGCCCCGAAATCGGTCTGCCGGTCCGCGCTTCCGGCTTGCGGTAGAAGCAAATCGCTGGGATAGAGGGCATCGATTTTCAGGTTCGACACGCCGAAATCGTCCTGATAGAAGCCTCGCGCTATCCAACTGGAATTCCTTATCATGGCTGAAGACATGGCCAAGGCGGTTGCCCGCCGCCGCACCTTCGCGATCATTTCACACCCGGACGCGGGTAAGACGACGCTGACCGAAAAGCTTCTGCTGTTCGGCGGCGCGATCCAGCTTGCCGGCGAGGTGAAGGCCAAGAAGGACCGGATTCAGACGCGCTCGGACTGGATGAAGATCGAGCGTGAGCGCGGCATCTCGGTTGTCACGTCCGTCATGACCTTCGAATATGGCGATCACGTCTTCAATCTCCTGGATACGCCGGGCCACGAGGATTTCGCCGATGATACCTATCGAACGCTGACAGCTGTCGACAGCGCGGTGATGGTGATCGACGCCGCGAAGGGCATCGAGCCGCGAACGCTCAAGCTGTTCGAGGTCTGCCGCCTGCGTGACATCCCCATCGTCACCTTCGTCAACAAGATGGATCGCGAGACGCGAGATCCATTCGAGATACTGGACGAGATCGAGGCCAAGTTGGCGCTGGACACTGCGCCCATCACCTGGCCGATCGGGCGCGGCAGGACGTTCGCCGGCACCTATCATCTTGCTGAGAACGCGGTGCGCAGGGGGGACGAGGAGAAGGAGCGCACGCCGGTGCATGGGCCCGATTCCAACCGCGTTGCCGGATTGCTGCCTGACAATGAACGCGCGGCCTTCATCGAGGAACTGGAGCTGGCCCGCGAGGCCTGTCGCCCGTTCGACCTGGAGGCGTTTCGCGAAGGCCATCTGACGCCTGTCTATTTCGGCTCGGCACTCAGAAACTTCGGCGTCCGCGACCTGATCGAAGCGTTGGGGGAGTACGGACCGGAGCCGCGCGCACAGGAGGCTGACTTCGCGCACCGTCGAGGCGACGGAAGATGAGATGAGCGCCTTCGTCTTCAAGATTCAGGCGAACATGGACCCCAACCATCGCGACCGCATCGCCTTCGTGCGGGTCTGCTCGGGAAAGCTTGAGCGCGGAATGAAGGCGAAGCTGGTGCGCACCGGCAAGCCGATGAGCCTCTCGGCGCCGCAATTCTTCTTTGCGCGCACGCGCGTGACCGCGGACGAAGCCTATGCCGGCGATGTGGTGGGCATCCCCAATCACGGGACGTTGCGTATCGGCGACACGCTGACCGAGGGCGAGGATATTCTCTTCCGTGGTGTGCCGAACTTCGCGCCGGAAATTCTTCGCCGTGTGCGGCTCGGCGATGCCATGAAGGCCAAGAAACTGAAGGAGGCGCTGCAGCAGATGGCCGAGGAGGGCGTCGTGCAGCTCTTTTCACCTGAGGACGGTTCGCCCGCGATCGTCGGTGTCGTCGGGGCGTTGCAGCTCGACGTGCTTAAAGAGCGCCTGGCTCAGGAATACACCCTGCCGGTCGACTTCGAGATGGCGCGTTTTTCGATCTGCCGCTGGATATCCGCTGCTGATCGCGGCGATGTGCAGCGCTTCATCGACGCGCATCGAGGCGACATTGCCCGCGATCTCGACAACGATCCTGTCTTCCTCGCCCAGCACGAATTCTCGCTGAACTACGAGGCCGAACGGTGGAAGGCGATACGGTTCACGGCGGTGAAGGACTATCAGGTAAGGGACGCGGCGTAGGGCACGACGGCGGTGGCGACAGCCCGATCTCCCCCGCAAGGGGGGAGATGGGCAGTATCGGCCTCGGCTCCTACCCGCTCACGCTCCTCCGAGAAGATCGCGAAGGCCATCAAAGAGCTTTTCCACGCCCTCGTATGTAGTGACCATTCCCGGAGACAGGCGAAGGATGCGGCCCCGGCAATCGGCATAGACGCCGCTTTGACGCAGCCCGTTGATAACAGCCGCCGTCTCGGTTTCTGCGGGAAGTTCGATCATGACGCTTCCGCCGCGGCGGCTTTCCTCCAGCGGGCTTGCAAGCGCCAATTCCATTTCCTGCGCGCGCTCGATGATCGCCCGGCCAAGCGCCCTGTTGTGGGCGAGCAGCGACGCCTTGTCCTGTGACGCATGCCATTCGAGGGCTGGCAGGGAACCGGCGCAAGCAAGCACCGAAGGCGTACCGTGATCGAAACGGCGCGCGTCCGGTGCATACGCGAAGGCGTCAAGGTCCCAGGAAAAGATGTTCTCCTGGCTAAACCAGCCCCGCAGTTCTGGCCGGCATTCCCGCAACAAGGGTTCGGCAACATGGATGATGCCCGCGCCGGGCGTGCCGCACAGCCACTTCAGTGTCGTCGACACGGTGAAATCGACGGCGGGCTTGCGCACATCGAAGGGCAGGAGCCCGACGCCTTGCGTGACGTCGACGCCGATCAGGCTGCCCATGCGGCGGCCGTGGGCCACGAGTTTGTCGAGGTCTGAGCGATGCGAAGCGGTCGAGGTGACGAAGGTCAAAAGCGTCAGACCGACGTCTTCATTCCATGCGGCGATCATGTCCTCGTCGCGCCCCCATTTTTCGCCGTCGCGCAGCGGCACCGTGTCGAGCGTAAATCCGAAGCGCGTCGCCAATCCCGCCAACAGGAAATGCAAGCTCGGAAAGCAGTCTGCCGCCACGAGCACGCGCCGCCCGGCAAGGTAGCGCTCCGGGAGTGAGCCGATGAGGCTATAGAGTGCGGTAGTGACGTTCTCTGCCGAAGTGAGGGTGCCGGCCGGGGCGCCGATCAAGGCGCGCCACTTGTCGATGAACTGCTGGCGCTGGCTTAGTGCGCGCATCCACTGGCCGTCGTCGAAGGCCCCCCAGCTCGACGTAAACTGCGAAAAGGCGTCTGCCATCGCTTCCGCCTTGCCCGGATACATGCCGATCGAGTGGTAGAGGAAATAGGCCGAACCGTCCGGATCGGATTCGTGGAGGTTCATAACGGTTTCTCCGATTTCAATCAGGATTCAGGCCGGTCCGGCGGCATTCAAATCGCGGCAAGCCCGACCCGGCAATCCGTTGACGTATCCTGGCCGCCGATTTCAGCGGGCGGTCATCTGCTTTTTGCTTCGCTCTTCCAGGAAACTGACCAGCCGAACAAGCGGCAGAAGGAAGGCAAGGTAGATGATGGCGGCGCCGATCAGCGGTGTCGGGTTGGCCATCAACGCCTGCGCGTCGGTTGCCTGTTTGAGCAGGTCAGGCATCGCCACCACCGAGGCGAGGGCGGTGTCCTTGAAGATCGACACACAATTGCTCGTCAGCGGGGGAATGACGACACGAAAGGCTTGCGGCAATACCACTTGGCGCATCGTTGTCCAGAAGCGCAGGCCAAGCGCTGCCGCGGCTTCGAACTGTCCTTTCGATACGCTCTCGATGCCCGCGCGGCACACTTCGGCGGTGAAAGCCGAAAGGACGAGCGACAGCGCAAGCGTGGCCGAGGTGAAGGATGAAAAGCGTATCCCGACAAAAGGGAGCGCATAGTAGATGAGGATCAGCAGGACCAGTATAGGCATGGCCCGCAGGAAATCGATGTAGCAGATGGCAAGCACACGCAGCGGCTTCGGCGCGTAGAGACGCATCAGGCACGCCAGGAGGCCGGCAATACCCCCAAAGACGATGCTCGCGATCCCCAGCAATATCGTATTTCCCACGCCTTGCATGAGCATGGGGAATGACCGGAGGAGGATTTCCCAGTTGAAGAATGTGTCGATCAGTTTCATGGCGTGATCCGGGCGCAGGACGCGCCGGCGGATATGCGCCGGCGCGTCAATTCAGGGAAATTCGGCGCGTTCGGCCGTTGCCTCACTGCGCCTTGGGCAGTTCCATCACGGTGGTGGTGCTGGTGCCCTTGTCGGGATCGACGCCAAACCATTTCTTATGGATGGCGGCAAGCGTTCCGTCCTGTTTCATGGCCGAAATCGCTTCGTTTGCCTGGGCGACGGACGGGTGATCCTTGCGGGCCATCATGGCGAAGCGCTCGCCGGTCGGGATGCGCACCAGTATCTTCAGGCCCGGAGTCTTGGTCATCGCATACTGGAAGCCTGCGAGCTCGCCGGCGCCACCATCGACGCGACCGTTCTGAACATCGAGCAGCAGATCCTGCTGGGCGTTGTAGCTGCGCACTTCCGCTATGCCGAGCTTCTCGGTGTTCTCCTTGGCCCATTTCTCGCCGGTCGTGCCGGCAACCACACCGACAACCTTGCCCTTGAGATCTTCCAGCTTTGCAATGGTGGTATCCTCGCGTCCAACCACGGTCCCGTCGCTGTCGTAGTAGGGTTGGGTGAAGGACTGATTCTGGAGACGCTCACTCGTCACCGAGATCGAGGAAATCGCAAAGTCGATACGTCCCGAGCTTGTTGCCGCGAACAGCGCCTGGAAGCCCAGGTCCTGAAATTCCACAGGCTTGCCGAGACGCTTGGCCACCTCTGTGGCGACTTCTATTTCGAAGCCTTCGAATGCGCCGCTTTCGGTTTTGAATTCCCATGGCGGATTGGCCGGGTACGCGCCGACGACGATCTTCTCCTGCGCGACGGCCGGCGCAATACCTGCGAGGCCCAGCGCCAGGACGACCCCTGCGACTGCTCTGGAAAACTTCATTACATTCCTCCTCTAGTGTCTGTGATGCTTGATGGGGGTTCAGCCCGCGTCAGAGAGGCTCTCTCAGCGCGCGCCTGCACCTAGATATATGCAACCTCATATATCTGGGTGTGAATTGGGACAGTCGCACAGCCGAAATGACATGTCTGTCGCGGCTTCGGACGACGATAAACCATACGCAGCGGCAGATCGGGTCACGTTCCTCTCAACTGTCGCTGCTCGGTCTTATCGTCATCGTTCTGTTCTCCTCCTCGAAAGGATATTTGCATATGCATTTAATTCCGTCTAGTGTCTCCTGGGAAGGAACGATCTGAAATCGATCAAGACACACCAAGGGAGGGTTCACATGAGTGCAGCAGGTATCCTAGGCAATCTCGCAGAATTGCTCTTAAGCGGCAGGATAGAGGTCGTCGACCTCTCCGCCCCGCTGGGGCCAAATACGCCCATCCTCAAGCTGCCGCCGGAACTGGCGGTGGATACGCCCAAGATCGAAATCCATACCATCTCCGAATATGACAAGAATGGCCCCTTCTGGGCCTGGAACTGGCTCAAGCTCGGTGAGCATTCGGGCACGCATTTCGATGCGCCGCATCACTGGATCACAGGCAAGGATTTTTCCGACGGTTATACCGATACGATCCCGGTCCAGAGTTTTGTCGCGCCGGTTAATGTGATCGACTGTTCGATGTATTCGGCGTCCAATTCAGACTTTCTGCTGACTGCGGAAGGGGTCCGCTCATGGGAAGCGAAGCACGGCGCAATCGCCAAGGGTGAATGGGTGCTGATGCGAACCGACTGGGACAAGCGAAACGGCTCCGAGGAAGCGTTCCTGAACGCAGACAAGAACGGGCCACATTCGCCGGGGCCGACCGTCGACTGCATCGAATATATTCTGGAGCGGGGCGCGATCGGCTGGGGCACTCAGTGCATCGGAACCGACGCGGGTTCGGCTGGCGGAATGCAGCCGCCATTTCCCGCACACAACCTGATGCACAAGGCCGACAGGTACGGACTGGCCAGCCTCTGCAATCTTGACAGGCTACCGGCAAAAGGAGCGATCCTCATTGCTGCTCCGCTCAAGATCGTTCAAGGCACCGGCAGCCCCGTGCGTGCTTTGGCGCTCGTTCCGAAGAGCTAAGGCGAAGCGGATTCGGTAGTCGGGAGTTAGAGCATGATCCCGAAAAGTGCGTTGCGGTTTTCGGACAAGATCATGCGAAATCAAAGAAAGCACGGTGACGACTCCAGGAGAAATCATCGTGCTCCAGGTCGCCGATCAACCTGGCTGCCTATGGAAATGACTCTTGAGAAGGCTGATGGTCCTAGCGCAAGTGCGACTATTGGCGCGATCGTGCCGGTGGCAGCGCCGCAACGTTCTCGAAGTTGAGGATATTTGATGGACGAACGCGTCATCTCGGACGAAACCGACGATAAGCCGCGGCTTGGCGAAATAGGCCTGCAGCAGTTCGCGCCCTATCTCATGAATCGCATCATGGGGCGATACAACGCGTCCTTGCGGGAGGGTCTGACGAAGCTCGCGCTGACCACGCCGAAGATGCGTACGCTAGCCATCCTTTCAGTTGCGGATGGGCTCCTGATTGGCCGCCTCGCCGTCTATGCCGTCGTCGAACAGTCGACCCTCAGCCGCGCGCTGGATACTCTCGAAGCGGACGGTCTCGTCCGGCGCACACCCGATCAGGAGGATAGCCGCGCCGTTCGGATTTTCATCACCGAGGCGGGCCGTGAAGCCTTTGAGACACTGTGGCCGACAATGCGCGAAAGCTACGAGCGGATGTTTATTGGTATCGACGCGGCCGAGCATGCGGCGTTCGTCGCTACCTTGCAGAAGATACTCCTCAACATCCGCAAGCATGATTTCTAGAGCGCGATGTAACCGCGCTCTAATTCTTTGATTTCGCATGACCTTTTCCGAAAACTTCTACACACTTTTCGGGATCATGCTCTAGGGAGAAGAACGATGGCCGAAAGATCGTTCGCCAAAGAGGTCGAAAAACTCAGACTGGGTGACGGTGACGTCTTCACCGGGGAAGGCATCCTTGCGATTACCAAGGCGCTGCTCCAATGCGGCGTCGGTTACGTTGGGGGCTACCAGGGAGCTCCGATCAGCCACCTCATGGATGTTTTGGCCGATGCGCAGGAAATCCTTGGCGAACTTGGCGTGCATTTTGAGGCGAGCGCTTCCGAAGCGACCGCCACGGCGATGCTGGCGGCGTCGGTTCACTACCCGATCCGCGGCGCAGCGACCTTCAAATCGACCGTCGGCACCAATGTCGCTTCCGACGCATTGGCAAACCTGGCGTCAGGCGGTGTGACGGGTGGAGCCCTTATCATCGTTGGCGAAGACTATGGCGAGGGCTCCTCCATCATGCAGGAGCGCAGCCATGCCTTTGCCATGAAAAGCCAGGTCTGGCTCCTCGACCCGCGGCCGAACTTGCCATCCATTGTGTCGGCCGTGGAGCATGGCTTCGAGCTGTCCGAGGCGTCCAACACGCCGGTGATGCTGCAAGTGCGAATCCGCTGCTGCCACGTCCATGGCTCGTTCGTGACAAAGAAGAATGTGCGCCCGGCCATGACAGTTGCCGATGCGCTGGAAAATCCCAGACGCGATACTCAGCGCATCGTGCTGCCGCCGGCCTCGTTCCTGCATGAGAAGGAGAAGATCACCAAGCGGCTGCCGGTCGCGATCGGCTACATCAAAAGGCATGGCCTCAACGAGACGTTCGGCGGTTTCGGCAAGGTGGGCATCATCATGCAGGGCGGCATGTACAATGGCGTCATTCGCGCCTTGCAGCGGCTCGGCCTCGCAGATCCTTACGGGGAAACCGAGGTTCCGCTGCATGTTCTCAACGTCACCTATCCGCTGATCGAAGATGATCTTGTGGCGTTCTGCGCCAACAAGGACGCGGTGCTCGTTGTCGAGGAAGGTCAGCCGGACTACATCGAACAGGCGATTGGCTCGATGCTCTACAAGGCTGGCGCGACAGTCCGGCTCGAAGGCAAGGGCGTACTGCCTATGGCGGGCGAATATTCCGGCGACGTCATGCTGACGGGGATCGGTTCATTCCTGCGCAAGCATGCCGGCGACATGTTGGCGCCGGAAATCCGCGCCCCGAACATGCCCCCACCGCCGATCTTCGACGACCTTATACAGGCTGTGCCGATGCGCCCGCCGGGCTTCTGCATCGGCTGTCCGGAGCGCCCAATCTTTGCCGCAACAAAGCTTGTCGAACAGGAACTCGGCAAGCATCACATCGCTTCGGATATTGGCTGCCACCTGTTTTCCATCATGCCGCCATTCGAACTGGGCGCGACGACGATGGGATACGGGTTGGGACCGGCCTCGGCCTCCGCGTTTAACTCGCCCGATGCAAAACGCCGTTCCATCTCCTTCGTCGGCGACGGCGGCTTCTGGCACAATGGCCTGACCTCTTCGATCGGCAATGCCGTCTTCAACAAGAATGACGGCGTGATCGTTGTGGTCGACAACTACTATTCCGCCGCCACCGGCGGCCAGGACATTCTGTCGTCGCGTGCAAGCAATCGGACGAAGTCGACCAAACATCCAATCACCCATGCGATAAAAGGCATGGGCGTGAAATGGGTCCGTCATCTGGATCGGACCTATGATGTCGGCGCGATGCGCGACACGCTCAAGGAAGCTCTCACGACGGAAGAAAGCGGCCCTAAAGTCATCGTCGCCTCGTCGGAGTGCATGCTCAACCGCCAAAGACGGGAAGGGCCGATACGCAAGCAGGCCGAGGCGGATGGCAAGCGTGTGGTCAAAACGAAATTCGGCGTGGACGAGGATGTGTGCACGGGCGACCACGCCTGCATGCGGCTGTCGGGTTGTCCATCGCTCACGGTCAAGCATCTCGACGATCCGCTGCGCGACGATCCGGTGGCTGCCATCGACGAAAATTGCGTCGGCTGCGGCAACTGCGGCGAGGTGGCCGATGCGGCGGTTCTCTGCCCTTCGTTCTTTCAGGCCGATGTGGTGACAAATCCGACCAACTGGGATCGTTTCTGGTTCCGGCTGCGGCAGGGCTTCATCGCCATTCTGCAATCGCGCCGCGAAAAGGGCCGCCTGATGTTCGACGAGAAAGCGGCATGAAGCTCGGATTGCCCGAAGAGGCCGACACCACCAGCGGCATCATCAAGCTGGCCATCCTTGCTGTCGGTGGTCAAGGTGGTGGCGTGCTGTCCGGCTGGATAACGGATGTTGCGCAGCGCGCAGGTTGGCATGTGCAGTCCACCTCCGTAGCCGGTGTGGCGCAGCGCACGGGCGCGACGATTTACTATGTCGAGATGATGCAAAGGGACCCGGCCAGGCCTGAGGCTCGGCCGGTCTTGGCGTTGAGCCCGGCGCCGGGCGATGTCGACATTCTTATCTCCGCCGAGTTGGCGGAGGCCGGCCGCGCCGTTCTACGCGGCTTTGTGACGCCCGACCGCACGACGCTGATCGCCTCCAGCCACCGCATGCTGGCTGTGTCGGAAAAGATCGTGCCGGGCGATGGCCGCGCGGATGGCGACAAGGTCTTGCATTATGCAGGCGAAGCCGCAAAGCGCTTCATCTCCTTCGACATGGAAACGATGGCCAAGCAGGCCGGCAGCGTTATTTCGGCAAGCCTGTTCGGCGCGCTCGCCGGTAGCGGCGAACTGCCATTTACTCGCGAAGAATTCGAGGCGACGATCAAGAGCGGCGGCAAGGGGGCCAAGGCCAGCCTCGCCGCCTTCGCGCTGGCCTATAAGCGTGTGCAGAGTGGAGCACCCGAAACCGCAGAGGCACCCGCCAAGCCCACGACCACGGTTGCCGGCCCGGCACGATTGCAGGAGCAATGGTTGGCGTTGGAACGCCGTCCGGCCGCGTTGCCCGAACCGGTTCGCGACCTTGCGCTGCCCGGCCTGCGCAAGGTCGTCGATTTCCTCGACCTCGCCTATGGCACGGAATATCTCGAACGAATTGAGCAAATCGTCGCGAACGACCGCTCCGAGCGCGACTATGCGTTCTCTCGGGAAGCAGCAAAATATGTCGCCAATGCCATGGTGTATGACGACATCATCCGTGTTGCCGATCTCAAGACGCGATCCTCGCGCGCTGAGCGCGTGCGTCGCGAGGTTCGCCTCAGGGATGCCCAGACGCTGACGACGACGGAATATTTCCATCCGCGTATGGAGGAAATCTGCGGCACGCTGCCCGCAAGCCTCGGCGCGGCAATCGAGTCTCGTCCACGCTTGATTAAAGCATTCAACCGCGTCGTCGATCGAGGACGCAGGGTAAGGACCGACGGCATACTTGGCTTTGGCATGCTTTGGATGATTGCGGGATTACGGCGCAGGCGGCGCTCGCTGCTGAGGCACAGGGTCGAGACCGCGCACCTTCAGGAATGGCTTGATCTGGCGATCCGTGAGGCCGAAACCGACTACGATCTTGGCGTCGAAATCCTGAAATGCCGCCGCCTTATCAAAGGTTACTCCGACACCCATCTGAGGGGGTTGTCCAAATTCGACCGCGTGCTCGGCTGCCTGTCTTTGTTAAGAGACCGGAACGATGCTGCGGATTGGATCCGGCGGCTGCGCGAAGCTGCCTTGAAAGACGCGGACGGTATTGCACTCGATGGCGCGATCATGACGGTCCGTTCGTTCGCGGAGCCGAAAGTCCTGTGATATCAGTTACCGTATCCGAGCAGGCGGATCACACTTCGATTGTCTTCAGCCGATCGGCAATCAGCACCGCCAACCGGTCCGCCACAGCCTCTTTTGGCATTTCGGGCCATTCTTCCGCGCCGGAACGGGAGACGATCGTCACCCGGTTGCGGTCACCGCCCATAACCCCACCTTCGGGGCTCACGTCGTTGGCGACGATGAGGTCGGCACCCTTCTTCTTTAGCTTTGCATCGGCGTTCTTGACGACAGTCTGCGTCTCGGCTGCAAAGCCGACGACCAGATATGGCCGCTTTTCGTGGTGACCGACCCCAGCGAGAATGTCGGGGTTCTCGACCATCTTCAGCGTCGGCGCATTCTCCCCAGCAGCCTTTTTGATCTTTTCACCGGCCGAGGTTTCGGTTCGCCAGTCGGCGACTGCCGCGACCATGACCGCGGCGTCTGCCGGGAGCAGCCGCTCCACCGCTTGCTGCATCTCACGCGCGGTCTCGACATGCTCGGTTTTGACACCGGCCGGATCGGCAATGTCAACCGGGCCGGAAACCAACCGCACATCCGCGCCGAGTTTTGCCAGCGCAGCCGCAATCGCATGTCCCTGCTTCCCGGACGAGCGGTTGGCGATGTAGCGTACCGGGTCGATCGGCTCATGGGTTGGTCCGGAGGTGACTATGATTTTGCGGCCCACCAATGGTTTCGGCTTAGTGCCGAGCATCGCCTCAATGGCGGCAACGATCTCCAGAGGCTCGGCCATGCGGCCTTCGCCCGCTTCATTGCTCTCGGCCATTTCGCCTTTCATCGGCCCGATGAGATGGATGCCGTCCTTCTCGAGCGTTGCGCGGTTGCGGCGTGTCGCCGGATGCGCCCACATTTTCGGGTTCATCGCCGGAGCCACGAGGACCGGCTTGTCGGTGGCGAGAAGGACAGTGGACGCCAAGTCATCGGCCAGCCCGTTGGCGAGCTTCGCCATCACGTCGGCGGTGGCCGGCGCAACCACAAGCAGATCCGCTTCGCGGGACAGGCGAATGTGGCCGACATCGTGCTCATCCTGCCGGTCGAAAAGTTCGGTGAACACATGATCGGCCGACAGCGCGCCAACGGAAAGCGGTGTTACGAATTGCTGCGCGGCGCGGGTCATGATGCAGCGCACCGACGCGCCACGCTCGCGCAAGCGGCGGATCAGATCCAGACACTTGTAGGCGGCAATGCCGCCGCCGATAATCAGGAGAACACGCTTGCCAGAGAGGGTCATCGGATCCTGGAGCAATCTTCAGGCCGGCTTCAATGCGGGCCGGACATCGGTATGGATGAAATCTTCGCCCTTGAAAAGCAGGGGAAGGTTGCGGGACTTGGCAAGTGCATAAGAGAAGCAGTCTCCCATGTTGAGATTGGCCGGATGGCCTGTGCCACGACCGTAAAGGGAATAGGCTGATCGTGCGGCCACAAGCTGTGCCAGGTCGAAGGAGACTACCGTCAGTTCAAGCCTATCGATGAGAGACTGGAGCTCTCCGGCACTAACGCCACCGGCCCAGCGGCACGCGACACAGTGCGCCTCCAGAAGCGTCGCGGCGCTGACGAGTGCTTCCGAGGCGGTGCCGATTGCGTCAACGAATGCACCGGCCTCAGGCTCTGCGTTGATGATGGCGATCAATGCGGACGTGTCGACTGCGACTGTCACAACAGGCCTTCATCCCACATATCATCGGTGAGGGCCTTGAGGTCGAACGGTCGTTCTGGCTTGCGCCCGAGCGCCAGGAGTTCTTCACGCGACGTCTTCAAGCGCCACGCCCCTTTGCGCGGCGGATTTTCAGGCATCGCTACGTTACGCAGAACGTCTCGAATCTCCTGCTCCATCGAAACGCCGCGCGCCGCCGCGCGTTCGCGCAGCTTTTGCTTCACGGTGTCCTCTATATTTCGAATGGTCAGGGTACCCATCGGCTGCTCCTTCGACCTTAAATGTAGCAGAAGGGCACAACGCTTTCAATGACAGCATTGCTAGCAATGCTGTCAGATTCCGGCATTCAAACTACTTTCCACGCGATATAGAGCAGCGTCGCGGCGATGACCCACAGGGCGAGCCGTCCCGATCGTGTATGGCGCGCCTCGGCACGTCCGATTGCCTGGGCGGTCGCTTCGTCAAAGCGCAGTCCATGTTCGGCCATGGCATCGATCTCACGCGACAGCCGCTCAGTGCGGGCAGCCAGGTCGGGCGCTTGGCGGGCGAGTGACAGGAAAGCGCCGATACCCTCACGGGCGTCGGACAGAATGCCGCGAGGGCCGAGATTGCCGGTAATCCACTCGCCGACCACGGGCTCCGAGGTCTTCCACATGTTGAAGGCGGGATCGAGCGTGCGGGCGACCCCTTCGACGACGACCATCGTCTTCTGCAACAGCACCAGTTCGGTGCGGGTCTGCATGTCGAAAAGTTCCGTGACCTCGAACAGCAGCGTCAAGAGCCGCGCCATCGAGATTGTCTCGGCGGGCTGGCCGTGGATGGGTTCGCCGATGGCGCGGATCGCCTGCGCGAAGGCCGACACATCGTGCTTGGGCGGCACATAGCCGGCCTCGAAATGCACTTCCGCCACCCGATGATAGTTGCGCGTGATGAAGCCGTAGAGAATTTCGGCGAGGAAGCGGCGTTCCTTCCTGCCCAGCCGGCCGGAAATACCGAGATCGACGGCAACGATCGTACCGTCGGTTTCGACGAAAAGATTTCCGGGATGCATATCGGCATGGAAGAAGCCGTCCCGAAGCGTATGACGAAGGAACGACTGAACGAGGTTCGCCGCGATGGCCTTGAGATCGTGTCCAGCGTCCCGCAGCGCCTCGACGTCCGACATCTTGATGCCGTCGACCCATTCCATGGTCAGCACGTCGCCGCCCGTGCGCTCCCAGTCGACGGCCGGCACGCGGAATCCCGGATCGTTCGCTATGTTCTCCGCAAGGATGGAAATCGCGGCTGCCTCCAGCCGCATGTCCATTTCGATGCGGGTTGTCTGGGCGAGCGTCTCCGTGACCTGAACCGGCCGCAGGCGCCGGGTCGATGGGAAGTAGCGCTCCTGCAGGCGCGCTGCGAGAAAGTAGCTTTCCAGATCCTGATGGAAGCGGCGGCGGACGCCCGGCCGGATGACCTTGACAGCCATCTTGACCGGAATGCCGTCGCGGAGCACTTCAGCCGGGTGCACCTGCGCGATCGAGGCCGCGGCAACCGGTTCGCCGAGACTTGTAAAGAGTTCGCCCACCGGCCGGCCGAGCGAAGACTCGATAAGGGCCACGGCCTGCTCCTTTGGGAAGGTCTCCATCTTATCCTGGAGCATGGCGAGATCGACGGCGATGTCGTTGCCGACGACATCCGGCCGCGTCGCCAGAAATTGGCCAAGCTTGACGTAGGACGGACCAAGCCTTGCGACGGCATCCGCCAGCCGCTCCGACCGGCCGCGGCGGCGGGAACGCGGGCGCGCCAGAACCTTCGCCACGCGCCAGCCGAACTGCGGCAACGCGGGAAACTGATCGCCTGGCAGCGCCGCGATCACCCCTTCGCGGACCATGATCCAGCCCGCGCGCATAAGCCGGAAACCGGCGCCGATCGTTGTCATCAGGCCAGAACCCTCAAAGCTTCCAGCCCGAATGCAGTGCGGCAATGCCGCCCGAATAGTTACGGAAGGTGACACGGTCGAAACCGGCTTTGCGGATCATCGCCGCGAAGTTCTCCTGATTGGGGAACTTGCGGATCGATTCCACCAGATAGGCATAGGGCTCGTCATCGCCGGCCACCATCTTGCCAATGCGCGGTATGGCGTTGAACGACCAGGCCTCATAGACGCGGTCGAGCAGCGGCATGTCGACCTCGGAGAATTCGAGGCAGAGGAAGCGGCCGCCGGGCTTCAGGACGCGGTAGGCTTCTTCCAAGGCAAGCTCGATGCGCGGCACGTTGCGAATGCCGAAGGCGATCGTGTAGGCGTCGAACGAATCATCGGCGAACGGCAATTGCTCGGCATTGCCCTCGACGAAATCGATATTGGTCTCAAGCTTCTGCCTTTCGGCGCGTTCGCGACCGACCGCAAGCATCGACCCGTTGATGTCGAGAACAGTGGCGTGGGCCTCGTGGCGCGAGGTTTCGACAATCCGAAACGCGACATCGCCAGTGCCGCCGGCTACGTCGAGAACCTTCCAGCCGTGCCGCCTCGGCGGATTGAGCCAGGCAACGAGGCCATCTTTCCACAGGCGATGAAGGCCCCCGGACATCAGATCGTTCATCAAATCGTAGCGGTCGGCGACGCGATGAAAAACCTCGTTGACCAGCGACTGTTTATCGCCGGCGCCAACATCGCGGTAGCCGTATGATGTCTCCATGCCGCCCGCGGCTGTCGTGCGCTGCTCTGCCATTTGATTGACCTGCCTAAATTCGGCGGGACCATAGCCGATCAGCTTGGCTGGCGCTATTGTTTAAGCCGCGATGAAGAGCCGCGTTTCGAGGCTCAATACGGGGACCAGCGAATGGTGTTGAAAGCGGAGCTGCACTGCCACATCGAAGGCGCGGCGGCGCCGGAACTGGTGGTCGGGCAGGCAAGAAAATACGGCAGGGATGTCTCCGCCTTCATTCAGGACGGTTCCTTTGTCTGGCACGACTTCACATCGTTCCTGGCCGCCTACGACGGGGCGGCCGATCTGTTTCGAACCGAAGATGACTACGCGCGGCTGTCGGAGCACTATCTGACCAGCCTCGCCGTCGACGGCTGCATCTATTCAGAGTTCTTCACGTCGCCCGACCATGCGCTGAAGTCTGGCATCTCGCCCGAGGCGTATACCGATGCGCTTGGCGAAGGCATCCGGCGGGCCAAGGCAAAGACCGGGATCGAGGCGCGGATGATCGTCACGGGCGTGCGGCACGTCGGCGTGGAGTCCATCGAGGCGGCAGCACGCTTCGCTGCCCAATGCGGCCATCCTCTCGTGACCGGTTTCGGCGTGGCGGGCGACGAACGCCAAGGCAAATTCAAGGACTATGTGCGGGCCTTTGAAATTGCCCGGGAGGCCGGGCTCGGCATTACCATACATGCCGGTGAATTCGGCGGATGGGAGAGCGTGGCCGGCGCGCTCGACTTTATCCGCCCGGCGCGCATCGGCCACGGTGTGAGGGCAATCGAGAATCCGGACCTTGTCAAACGGATCGCGGACGAGGGCGTCGTGCTCGAATGCTGCCCCGGTTCGAATGTGGCGCTCAAAGTGTTCGACAGTTTCGAGGCCCATCCTTTCATGAAGCTGAAACAAGCCGGCTGCAAAGTGACGCTCAATTCCGATGACCCGCCTTATTTCTGGACGTCGCTGAAACGCGAATACGAAATCGGTCGCGAAGAGTTCGGGATGGACGACACGACGCTTACCGACGTGACGCGGACGGCGATCGAAGCGGCCTTTGTTGATGCCGAGACAAAAGCCTCGCTGCTCGGCCGCCTGAACGGCGACGCCAGCTGAGGGCTCGATTTAGCTGTGGTTCGTGGGCGCCCAGGCTTTCCTTGGGTGCCGGCGTCTCGTTATGATCCGCGCACCAAGCGAATTCAGGAGCAGCCGTCATGAAGGGCGTTACCGTTGTCGACCATCCACTCGTGCAGCACAAACTTACCCTCATGCGCGACAAGGAAACGTCGACGGCGGGCTTTCGGCGGCTGTTGCGCGAAATCTCGTTGCTTCTCGGCTATGAGGTAACGCGCAACCTCGAACTGACGACCAAGACGATCGAGACGCCGCTGGAGACGATGGAGGCCCCGATCCTGGAAGGCAAAAAGCTCGTCTTTGCTTCGGTTCTGCGTGCGGGCAATGGTTTGCTCGAGGGCCTTCTTGACCTGGTGCCGGCGGCGCGTGTGGCTCATGTCGGGCTTTACCGCGATCACGACACGCTCGAAGCCGTCGAATACTTCTTCAAGGCGCCGAGCGACCTCGCGGATCGGTTGGTCATTGTGGTCGACCCGATGCTGGCGACGGCCAACTCGGCGATCGCGGCGATTGATAAACTCAAAGGGCGCGGCGCGACCAATCTCCGCTATCTCTGCCTGCTTGCAGCGCCCGAAGGAATAGAGCGCTTCACCAAAGCGCATCCGGATGTTCCGGTCTTCACGGCGGCGATCGACAGGCGGCTTAACGAAAAGGGCTATATTTTGCCCGGTCTCGGCGACGCGGGCGACCGCATGTACGGGACCAAGTAGGGCTTTTACCGCTCATTAGGGAAGCGCAAGGAAATCGCACGCACAGAGCATAGGCAGGTCTGCGATTAAGCCTGCTCAAACGAAGTCTTCGTTAGGCTGAATGCCTTTAGAGCACAATGGTTTCTCTTGGATTCTTCATCGTGCTCTAACTCTTTGATTTTCGCATGATCTTGTCCGAAAACCACTACGCACTCTTCGGGATCATGCTCCAACAAAGGCATCCGAATGCTGCGCAACCTTGTCATCCTTGGCTTGTCAGCGATTGCGTCGGCTACAATTCCAGTGATCTATCAGTCTCACCCGGAGCGGTTTGAAAGGTTGGTTCGCTCATCGCACGAAGTCCCCGTCGAGCAGGCAAGCGCCACACCTGTTCCAAGTGAAGCAGCGAAACCGGCAGGGCTTCAGACCGAGGTCCTACTCGGCAAAAAAGTGCGGCTTGCTGCTGACGAGGGAGGTCATTTCCGTGCCGATTTCAAACTCAACGGCCGCAGCGTCGAAGCCCTGGTCGACACTGGCGCGACAACGGTCGCGATCAACCGGACGACCGCCAGGCGCATTGGCCTCCGCCTCGATAAGGATGATTTTCGGTACGAGGTGAAGACGGCGAACGGGATCACGCGGGCTGCGAGCGTCACGATCGAGCGCATGCAGATCGGCCGGATCTTTGTCGAAAATGTCCAGGCCGCAGTTCTCGATGACGCCGCTCTCGACGGCACGCTGATCGGGATGAGTTTTCTCAACCGGCTGTCGAAATTTCAGGCCGAGCGCGGTTTACTGCTCCTGGTGCAGTAAGCCGCTACTCCGTCGGCCCGATCCGCCGGAACACGGACTTCTGCGCGGGCGGCCTCTTATCGCCGATCGCATAGGCCGCCCGGATTGCTGCCGCCGCCAATTCCGCGTCATCTTCGGAGCGCGCGTGGACAAGGCAGAGCGACTCACCGCGATGCACTTCGGCTCCGACTGGCAGCAGCCGGGTGAGGCCGACGGAATGATCCACCGGGTCTTGCGGTCTGGCGCGCCCGCCGCCGAGCGTGACCACGGCAAGTCCGATGTCGCGGGTCGCGATGCCTGTGATGAAGCCATAGCGGTCAGCTGTTACCGCTCGTTCGATTTTTGCTTTCGGTAGATAGGAGCGGCTCTTCTCCATGAAGTCCGCCGGACCACCCAGCACGGAAACCATACGGCCGAAAATCTCCGCGGCTCTGCCGCTCTCGAGCGCTTCGGCAGCGAGACGCGAACCTTCCTCGCTCGATCCGGCGATGCCAGCCGATTGCAGCATCTCTGCCGCCAGCGCCTGCGTGACCTCCAGCAGCCGCCGGTCGCGATGGCGGCCGGTGAGAAAGTCGACTGCGTTTTCCACCTCGACCGCATTGCCAGCCGCGGATGCCAACGGCTCGTTCATGCCCGTGATCAGCGCGGAGGTCTTCAGGCCGGCGCCATTGGCGACCTCGACCAGGCTGGTGGCCAGTTCGGTTGCGTCCCGGCTCTTCGCCATGAACGCGCCATTGCCCAGCTTGACATCGAGCACCAGCGACTGGAGCCCGGCGGCGAGCTTCTTCGAAAGGATCGAGGCGGTGATCAGCGGCACAGATTCCACCGTCGCCGTCACGTCGCGGATGGCATAGAAGCGCTTGTCCGCTGGCGCGAGTTCGGCTGTCTGACCGATGATTGCGCAACCCGTTTCAACGACCGCCTTGCGAAACAAAGCGTTGTCCGGCTGGCTGGTGTAGCCGGGGATCGAATCCATCTTGTCCAGCGTGCCGCCTGTATGGCCCAGCCCTCGGCCCGAAATCATCGGGACATAGGCGCCGCAGGCGGCAACGATCGGCGCCAGCATCAGCGAGACATTGTCGCCCACGCCGCCCGTGGAATGTTTGTCGGTGACGGGGCCGGGCAAGTTCCGCCAATCGAGCACGTCGCCGGAATCGCGCATGGCAAGTGTGAGCGCTACGGCCTCGGCGCGGCTCATGCCGTTGAAGATGATCGCCATCGCGAGAGCGGCGACCTGGCCCTCGCTCACCGCACCGGATGCAATGCCATTGACGAAAAAGCCAATTTCCTCCGCCGAGAGCGGTAGACGGTCACGCTTTTTCCGGATGATTTCCTGAGGGAGCATCAGCCGACCTGGCTTGGACGGCGGCGGCGTTTGTCAATCATCGCGACATCACGCAAACCCGTCCGCGAACATCTTCTTCAAAATCGTCGCCAGGCGCTTGCCGCCGATCGGCGCCATATCTTTGGTTTCCTGGTGCGAGATCTCCCCGCCGCTCATCCCGGCAGCGAGATTGGTGATGACCGAGCACGCTGCCACGCGTAGTCCGTAGAACCGTGCGAGGATCACCTCCGGCACCGTGGACATGCCCACGGCGTTGGCGCCAACAATGCGCGCCATGCGGATTTCGGCAGGCGTCTCGAAGGAGGGACCGGAGAACCACATGTAGACACCCTTGTGGAGCTTGGTCCCGGTAGCCGCCGCCGCCTTCTCGATCGCGCCGCGAATGCCGGCGTCATAGGCCTCGGAAAGTCCCACAAAGCGGCGATCGGTCGGTTCGCCGAAGAGCGGGTTGGAGCCGGAGAAATTGATGTGATCGGTGATGAGCATCACCGATCCGGCCGGCATGTCCGGCTCCAATGAGCCAGCGGCGTTGGTGAGGATCAAGCGTGTGATGCCTATGCCTGCCAGCGTCTCGATCACAGGCCGCATGACGCCGGCGTCGCCATGTTCATAGTAGTGCGCGCGACCAGCGAGCATGAGGACTGGCATACCGGCGAAATGGCCGGCAACGACCTCGCCGGCATGTCCGGTGACGCCGCTCCTGGGAAAGCCCGGCAGATCGGCGTAGGGGACGCGAACGGGGTTTTCGACCTCTTCGACCAATCCGCCAAGGCCCGAGCCAAGAACCAGCGCAGTTTTTGGCGCGAGGCCGCCCAGCTTTTCAACGAGCCGGTCGATTGCTTCACTCATTTCAGTATCTCTCCCTGGAAACCGTAAGGCAGCATCTCGCCCATCGTCACAGTTTCGACAATGCCGGTGCTGTCACAGAGGTGGAGTTTAGCATCCGGCCCGGCAAACTCCGCCAGGCGCTGCCTGCATCCGCCGCAAGGCGTTATCCGCGGCATACGCTCGGCGACGACCGCGATTTCTGCGATCGGCCCGCCGCCGCCCATGATGTAGTGACCAAGCGCCGTCGTCTCGGCGCACCAGCCTTCCGGATAGGACGCAACCTCGATATTGGCCCCGGCGAAAATGCGGCCGTCCGTTGTGCGCAATGCCGCGCCGACCGGAAATTTCGAATAGGGCGCATAGGCTTTCGCCATCGCGGCCATCGCCGCCTCGAACAGGTCATGGGACATTGTCAGCGCTCTTTCACGTAAGGCACCCCGCCGGCGCGGGGCGGGATCGCCTTTCCAATGAAGCCGGCAAGAAGGATAACGGTCAGAATATAGGGGAGCGCCTGCATCAGCTGCACAGGAACCTTGCCGATCGTAGGTAGCGCAATGCCTTGATAACGGATGGAGAAGGCGTCAAGGAAGCCGAACAGCAGGCAGGCGAACATCGCCGGTACGGGTTTCCATTTGGCGAAAATCAGCGCCGCAAGCGCGATGAAGCCGCGCCCTGCCGACATGTCCTTCACGAAGCCGGCCTGCTGCGCGATCGACAGATACGCGCCGGCAATGCCGGTCAGAATGCCGGTGCAGATGACCGCCCGATAGCGAAGCCAGGCGACGGAAATGCCTGCGGTATCCACCGCCGCGGGGTTTTCGCCAACGGCGCGCAGCCTGAGCCCGAAGCGTGTCCGGAAAAGCACCCACCAGGTGAAGGGCACCATGAAATAGGCGAAGTAGACGAGGATCGAATGGCCAGACAGCACGTCGGAATAGATCGGGCCGATGATCGGGATTTCGCGGATCGCGTCGGCGCCCGGCAATTTGATCTCGCCGAAGCGCGCTGCGCCGGAGAGGGACGGCGTGCGGCCGCCCTGCCGGAACCACGCCTGCCCGAGGATGATCGTGGAACCCGCGGCGATGAAGTTGATCGCGACGCCGGACACGATCTGGTTGCCGCGGTGCGTGATCGACGTAAAACCGTGCACCAGCGCGAACGCCACGGAAACGAGGATGCCTACGAGAAGGCCAACCCACGCCGAGCCGGTGACCGCCGCCGTCGCTGCTGCGGCGAACGCTCCCGGCGAGCATCTTGCCTTCAAGTCCGATGTCGAAGATGCCGGAGCGCTCCGAATAGAGCCCGGCAAGGCAGGCGAGCAGAAGCGGCACGGAGACGCGGATCGTCGCGTCGGCAAGCTGGAGAAAGGTCGTGTAGGCTTCCATCTAGCGAGCCTCCGCCTTTGCCAGTCCAGCGGAGCGCGGGCTGATGCTCGCGAATATGGTCTGGATCGTCGGTCGGAACATGTGCTCCAACGCGCCGGCGAAAAGGATGACCAGACCCTGGATGATGACGATCATGTCGCGCGAGATGTTGGGCATCTCGAAGGAAAGGTCGGCGCCGCCCTGATAGAGCATCCCGAACAGGATTGCTGCGGGCACGATGCCGACGGGGTGAGAACGGCCCATCAGCGCGACCGCGATGCCGACGAAGCCCGCTCCGGTGACGAAGTCGATCGCCATGTGATGCTGATCGCCCATGATCACGTTCAGCGACATCATGCCGGCCAGCGCGCCTGAGATCATCATCGTCACGATGATGATCCGCAATTCGTTGATGCCGGCATAGCGCGCGGCCTTCGGACTGAAGCCCATGGTGCGGATCTCGTAGCCGAGACGGGTGCGCCAGATCAGCGCCCAGACAAGCGCCGCCACTACGAGGGCAAGTAGAAAGGAAACGTTGAGCGGCGCTGAACGCACGGCAAGGCCTACGCTCTCCAGCAGCCAGCCCAAGTTTCGGCAACTGGCCGCCTTCCAGAAACGTGCGCGTCTGCGGCGCCATGGAGGCGGCGGGCTTAAGCGGGCCGACAAGCAGATAGACCATCAGACTCGCGGCAATGAAATTGAACATGATCGTGGTGATGACGATATGCGAGCCGCGTTTGGCCTGCAGCCAGGCGGGAATGAGCGCCCAGAGCGCCCCGGCGAGCGCTGAACCGACGATAGCAAGCGGAAAATTGATCCACCACGGGAATGTGCCGTCGAAAGCAAGGCAGACAAGCGCCACGCCGAGACCGCCGACATAGGCCTGGCCTTCGCCGCCAATATTGAACAGGCCGCAATGAAAGGCGACCGCCACGGCGAGGCCGGTGAAGATGAAGTTCGTCGCGTAGTAGAGCGTGTAGGCAATATTCTGGCCGCCGCCGAATGCGCCCTTGATCAGGATGCCGGCCGCTTCGATTGGGCTTTCGCCGACAAGCAGAACAACCAGACCGGCCATAAGGAAGGCGACGATGAGATTGAGCAGCGGGATGAGGCCATAGTCGGCCCAGGCCGGGAGCTTCGCATAGGGGGTGCTCATTCCGCAGCCTCCTTCTGCTCGACGCCAGCCATCAAGAGGCCGAGCTCGCCCTCGGTTGCCTCCGGCCCGCGCTCGCCGACGACGCGGCCAGCAAACATCACCAGGATGCGGTCGGCCAGCGAACGGATTTCATCGAGCTCGACCGAAATAAGAAGAACAGCCTTGCCTTGGTCGCGCATGGCAATGAGGCGCTTGTGGATGAATTCGATAGCGCCGACATCGACCCCGCGGGTCGGCTGGCCGACAATAAGGACACCGGGATCCTGCTCCATCTCGCGCGCCAGAACGATCTTCTGCTGGTTGCCACCGGAGAAATTGGCCGTCTTCAGCCGGCAGTCAGCGGGGCGGATGTCGTATTTGCCGATCTTGTCCCTTGCGTCGTCGCGGATTGCATCGATGTTGAGAAATGGACCTTTCAGATAATCGGGATCGTCGTGATAGCCGAGGATCGAGTTCTCGTTTTCTTCGAATGCAAGGACAAGGCCGACCTGATGGCGGTCCTCCGGCACATGAGCGAGGCCCCGGTCGCGCAGCTCGCCGGGGTCGGCGGCGCCGGTGACATGAATTGGCTTGCCGTCGAGCGTCACGGTTCCAGACTCTGCCCGGCGGACGCCCGCTATCGCTTCGATCAATTCCGACTGGCCGTTTCCGGCGACGCCGGCGATGCCGACGATCTCGCCGCCACGGACGTCGAAGGATACGTCGTCGACCATGGTGACGCCGCGCGAATCCTTAACTTTCAGGTTGCGAACCGACAGCTTGACCTCTCCGGGCTTCGCCTCGCCCTTTTCGACCCTTAGCAGCACACGGCGCCCGACCATCAGCTCGGCCAGTTCCTCGACCGTGGTCTTTTTGGTTTCGCGGGTGGCGACCATGGTTCCCTGACGCATCACCGAAACGTTGTCGGTGATCGCCATGATCTCGCGCAGTTTGTGGGTGATGAGGACAACGGTCTTTCCCTGGTCCTTCAGCTGCTTGAGGATACGGAAAAGGTGGTCGGCCTCAGGCGGCGTGAGAACGCCGGTCGGCTCGTCGAGGATCAGGATATCGGCGCCCCGATAAAGGGCCTTCAGGATTTCGACGCGCTGCTGCAGGCCGACCGGCAATTCTTCGATCACGGCGTCCGGGTCGACCTCCAGCCCATACTCGCGTTCGAGCCGCTCAAGTTCGGACCGCGCCTTGGCGATTGAGGTTTTGAGCAGCGCTTCGCCTTCTGCGCCGAGGATGACGTTTTCGATAACGGTGAAGTTCTCGACCAGCATAAAGTGCTGATGGACCATGCCGATGCCGACCGCGATCGCGTCGTTCGGCGTCTTGATGGCCGTCGGCTTGCCGCCGACATGGATTTCCCCGCTGTCGGCCTGGTAGAAGCCGTAGAGAATCGACATCAATGTCGACTTGCCAGCGCCGTTCTCGCCTATGATGCCATGGATCGTGCCGCGCGGGACTTCCAGATGAATGTCGCGGTTGGCGCGCACCGCACCGAAACTCTTGTTGATGCCGATGAGTTCGATTGCAGCTTCCGCCATGCGCGGTCCCACCCCTACCTCGATTTTTTTATCGTTCGGTCAAATTTATTAACATACGGACATTTCCGTGCCAATTGGTCGGCGCGCTCTACCACTCTCGACAAATCGCCGCCTGCTTGTCAATTTCCAACGCCATGACTGCAACGACAAATCGCCCGGAGCCGGGCAAACGCGACAGCTACCGGGCCTTCCGCACGATCACTACGCGCTGGATGGACAATGATCCTTACGGCCATATGAACAATGTGGTGCACTATTCACTGTTCGATACAGCCGTGAATGGCTGGCTCATCGAGCAGGGCGTTCTCGACATCCAACTCGGCGAGCAAATCGGGCTGGTCGTTGAAACGGGCTGCCGCTATTTCTCCGAATTGGCCTTTCCGGATGTGGTTACAGCGGGGTTGCGTGTCGCGCAGCTCGGCTCATCCTCTGTGCGCTATGAAATCGGGCTGTTCCGCGACGAGGAGCTCATGGCTGCGGCAGAAGGCTTCTTCGTGCACGTCTATGTCGACCGGCTGACGCGCCGGCCGAAACCCTTGAACGAGAGGCTGCGAGCCGCATTGGAGACAATCCAGTCATGACCAATACCGTAGAACGGCTGACCAGCCTCGAAATCCGCTCAGCCGAGCAGGAAAAAATCGTCGAGGAACTCTCCGGCCAGATTACGGAGCAGTGGAAGGTCATCGAGCGCCTGCAAAAGAAAGTGGATGCGCTGACCGAGCGCTTCCTTGCGCTCGAGGAACAATCAGCGCCGGGCCACGAGGTGACAAAGCCGCCGCATTGGTGAGGCCGGATTTGGGGATACTCAGCTCGTTGCGGCGCGTGTCGGCGCCGGCTCCCACAGTTCGATCGAATTGCCTTCCGGATCATGGATGCGGCAGAACCGCCCGGCTTCCGAATCCCATCGGGACGCGTTTCGACAGCAATTCCTGCGGCCTTGAGCTTGGCCATCATTCCATCGAGGTCATCCACTCGGAAATTGACCATCCATTGCTGCTCAGGCCGGCCGAAATAGTCGGTCTCCTGTTCGAACGGTGCAAAGACCGTGCCGCCAGCTTCCTGCTGCCAGATGCTCTTGTTGAAGTCGTCTATACCGAGATGTTCGGCGTACCAGGCGGTGAGGGCTGCGGGATCGCGCGACCGAAAGAACAGCCCGCCAATGCCGGTCACTTTGGTCACGGCGGTTCCCCCTCGAAAGCGCGCTCAGACACGCGGGCAGACTATCCGCGCTCTGTCATGATGGCCGAGCCGAGCGTATTCATTGAAGAAGATGCCGACAAGCATGCGCGGCGTCTCGAAAGGAAAAGCCGCCGGACGTGTATCCGGCGGCCCCTCAATCGAACTCTGTTCAGCAGATCAATACGGGCAAGCGTTGTCCGACATATAGTCGTGCACCTGGATGGTGCCCGCTATAATGTCGGCCTTGGCCTTTTCGGCCGCAGCCTCCATTTCCGGGGTCACCAGAGCCCGGTTGTTCTCGTCCATGGCATAGCCGACGCCGTCTTCCTTTAGGCCCAGATTGTTGAGGCCGGGCGTGAACTTGCCGTCCTTGGCATCCATGAAGGCATTATAGACCGCGACGTCGACCCGCTTGACCATCGAGGTAAGGACCTTGCCGGGTTGTAGCCCGTTCTGGTTGGAGTCTACGCCGATGCCAAGCTTGCCGGCATCTGCCGCCGCCTGCAGAACGCCGACGCCGGTACCGCCTGCCGCGGCATAAACAACATCCGCACCCTGGTCGATCTGCGACTTGGTGATCTCGCCGCCCTTGGTCGGATCGTTCCATGCCGCCGGTGTGTCGCCGGTCATGTTCTGGATGACATCGGTGGCGCCGGCTGCCTTGGCCCCGCCGACATAGCCGCAGCCGAACCTGCGGATCAGCGGGATATCCATACCGCCGACGAACCCGACTTTCTTGGATTGCGAAGCCATCGCCGCGAGCACGCCGACAACGTAAGAGCCTTCCTGCTCCTTGTAGACGACTGAGCGGATGTTCGGCTTGTCGACGACCATATCGATGATTGCGAACTGGAGATCCGGAAACTCTGCCGCAACCTTTTCGAGCGCCGCGGCCCACGAGAAACCGGCCATGACGATCGGATTGTTGCCGTCTTCCGCGAATTTGCGCAGCGCCTGTTCGCGCTGGGCGTCATTCTGGATTTCGAAATCGCGATACGCGATGCCGGTCTCGGTCTTGAATTTCTCGGCCCCGTTGAAGGCCGCCTCGTTGAAGGACTTATCGAACTTGCCGCCGAGATCGTAGATGATCGCCGGCTTGATGTCCGCTGCAAAGGCCGAAACGGATAGTGCAGTGGCGGCCAGAAGGCCCAAAACAATACGCTTCATGTGATCCACACCCTGTCGGTTTATTTTTCCATTGGGCACCGCCCCCGCGACCACCTGTCCCCGGCTGCTCGGCGGCACATGGCGGAAGTCCTTGAGCCTCCCGCTCATGGGCCAATCTTGCACGGCCAAAAAGAAAATTCACGCGGAATTTTGACCTGTTGGACAACGAGTGCGACAGGGAAAACCATGACGTTATCAGCCGGTCCTATGAGGAAGCAGGAGCGGGAATCGCGCAGGCCACGCCGGTGCCCTTCAATCCACAATATCCATAGGGGTTCTTCGACAGATATTGCTGATGGTCTTCCTCCGCAAAATAGAAGGCAGGCGCCGGGGCGATCTCCGTGGTGATCCTGCCCTGGCCCGCCTTCTTCAATTCCACCTCGTAGGCATCATGAGAGGCGATCGCAGCCTTCTGCTGGGCTTCGCCGAACGTGTAGATCGCCGAACGATAGGTCGTGCCCACGTCGTTGCCTTGACGCATGCCTTGCGTCGGATCGTGGCTTTCCCAGAAAATCTTCAAGAGGTCTGCATAGGATACGACCTTGGGATCGTAGACCACGAACACAACTTCGGCATGGCCGGTCAGGCCGGTACAGGTTTCCTGGTAGGTCGGATTCGGCGTGTGTCCGCCGGCGTAGCCAACCGCGGTTACCCAGACACCTTCGGTCTGCCAAAACAGGCGCTCCGCGCCCCAAAAGCAGCCCATGCCGAACATCGCCTTCTCGAAACCGTCCGGATAGGGTCCCTTGAGGGGATGCTTTGACACATGATGGCGGGCGGCCGTGGGGATAGGCGCAACGCGGCCCGGCAGGGCCTCTTCCGGTTTCGGCAGATGCGACTTCTTGTTCAGCAAGTCACTCAGGAAAAACATCGTATTTCCCTTTCACTTTGATGCCCGGATCGGATTCCGCTCCGACGCTTGATACACTTACGCCTCGACAGTGAAACGACCGGACCGGCGATCCGGCTTGCGCCCGATTGCGTAAAGAATGAAGGCGAGCCCTCCAAACACCGCAAATCCCGGCAGACCGAGAACAAACAGCGCCATCGGATCCCAGGCCAATGGGTGGATGTAGTGACGGACATTCTGTTCCGCCAGGGCAAGAAAGTCCGGCAAGGTTTCCGCCCAGCTTTCTTTGAGCGGCGTTGTGACCAGCGCCGACGCGGCGAGTGTGCGTGTCGCATCGAGCACCGCCATGATCGCCGCTATGGAGAGCGCAACCATTGCCAGAAATCGGAACAGGAAGCGGATCATGGCTGCCCTTGCAATGCGTCGAACCAGTCTCTTCGCGAGAAGAGATATTGCGCTGATCCAATTTGCGCAATCGTCACACGAGAAGTTGAGCAGGATCGTGACGCACTCCTACTCCGAGCGGGTAAGGGAAGGCAGGTAAACTCACCGATTGCCCCAGCCGCCCTGCAGCTACTACCAAGGACGGCGGCCTTCGGGTTCCTGCCTCAGGTGGCCCATCGACGACCCGGCTCCACCGCCGCTACCGGCCGGAGCGTCCACGATCCGGCGCAGGCTTGTTTGCCTGCAAAAGATACGCGCTCCCGGCTTGGCATTTGCCGAATCATCGACTAGATGAACCGCGCGTGCCCGTCAGCGATGCGCGCACATACGGAGAGGTGGCCGAGTGGTTGAAGGCGCACGCCTGGAAAGTGTGTATACGGCAAAACGCGTATCGGGGGTTCGAATCCCTCTCTCTCCGCCATTGCTTTTGATTTGATTATCTTTTTTTGCCAATTTGTTGTATGAACCATAACACCAGGCATAAACTCTGCGATATCTGACCTCCACACGAGTTGGCTTGCGAAATTTATCGTGAAAGCGGTCCCGCACTCTGCCTTGGGCTAACAGCGAGTCCCCAGGGCGTGAATTGACCAAAGGCTTTAGCGCTCATCAGGTGGATGATAGGACTGGCTAATCAGGTAAGCGGCAGCTTTGCGGTTACAAGTCAGGCTACGATCAATCCGCTGCGCCAGCCGATACCCCCAATGCGAGGATCGCCGCTCCGAGTGCTGCCGATGTCGTTCGCCTTCACGAAGATCGGCCACTGCGCGAAGGCGCCATCCGCTGGCGGGGCACCGAGCTTCTTGCCTTCCAGATCCTTCGGCGCCGAAACGCCGCGGCTCTTGCGTCCAACCACCGAAAACGGCGGCTTGTTGTAGACCATGAACACCGCCTTGATCGGCGTGCCCGGATTGGCGTCGCGGAACTTGATCAGCGAATTGATGTCGCCGAAGCCCATGTCGTAGGTGCCCGACGCGACGCGGGTGATCGGCTCGAGCGAGCCGCCCGCGGTGTCGATCGTGACGTCGAGGCCTTCGGCCTTGAAGTAGCCCTTGTCGATCGCGACCACGAAGGGTGCGGCCGGGCCCTCGAATTTGAAGTCGAGCGAGAATTTGATTGCGGTCTGCGCTGAGGCTGCTGTCGCGGCGAGCGCCGATGCGGCGGCGAGAAGTCCGATCCGGCCGAGCCGGACGAGATCGACGGTCATTCTCTTCTTCCTTTCCGTAGGGCGTTGGCGCCGCCTGTCCGCACCCGCAGGGCCGCCGTAGCGTTTTTGCTCATTTTCAATCGTGTTTTAGCAAAGAACATGCCGCCACAAAGTGCAAGCGCGGATGGTGCAAAGAGTGAATACGTGCCCAAGAGCGCGGCAGCGTGCCGCATACGGAGGCGGTGCGGCTGGGCGCGAGCGGGACCGGCGGCGCTCCGATAGAATGGAGCATCGAGTTGGAATGGGTATGCGATGACTGCGAGCCCGATACGCCAGCCTGCACCGGCCCAACAGCTGCCGGCGTTCACGGCCCCCTATGCGGCGCCGGACGAACAACTCGCCGCCGGGCTGTTGGCGCAGGCGCCGCGCGCACCCGCCGCGGAGGCGCGCATCGATACGCGGGCGACGCGCCTCGTCGAGGCGATCCGGGCGAAATCCGGTGGTCTCGGCGGGATCGAGGATTTCCTGCGCGAGTATTCGCTGTCGACGCGCGAAGGCCTCGCCCTGATGGTGCTCGCCGAGGCGCTGCTGCGCGTGCCCGATGCCGCAACGGCCGACCGGCTGATCGAGGACAAGCTCGCGACCGGCGACTGGACCCACCACGAGGTGAAATCCCACGCGCTGCTCGTCTCGGCCTCGGCCTGGGCGCTTGGCATTTCGGCGCGCATCATCCAGCCGGGCGAGACGCCGGAGAACATCCTCGAAAGCCTCGGCAAGCGGCTGGGGCTGCCCGCGGTGCGCGCAGCGACCCGCCAGGCGATGCGGCTTCTCGGCTCGCATTTCGTGCTCGGGCAGACCATCGAGGAAGCGCTCGGCCGCGCCGCCGGTCATCGCGAATTCCGCTACTCCTACGACATGCTCGGCGAGGGCGCGCGCACTGCCGCCGACGCGGAGCGCTACTTCCAGAGCTACGCGCGCGCCATCGAGGCGATCGGGCTCACCGCCGGCAATGCGCGGCTCCCTGACCGGCCCGGCATTTCGGTGAAGCTTTCCGCGTTGCATCCGCGCTACGAGGCGATCTCGCGCGAGCGCGTGCTCAAGGAACTGACGCCGCGTGCGCTGGAGCTCGCCCGCAAGGCGAAGGCGCTCGATCTCAACTTCACCGTCGATGCCGAGGAGGCGGATCGCCTCGAGCTGTCGCTCGACGTGATCGGCGCGATGCTTGCCGACCCCTCGCTCGCCGGCTGGGACGGCTTCGGGCTGGCGATCCAGGCGTACCAGAAGCGTGCGGGAGCTGTGATCGACTGGGTGCGCGATGCCGCGGTCACGCTCGACCGGCGGCTCATGGTTCGCCTCGTGAAGGGCGCCTACTGGGACACCGAGGTGAAGCGCGCGCAGGAGCGGGGGCTGCCCGACTACCCGGTGTTCACCCGCAAGGCGATGACCGACCTCAATTACATGGCCTGCGTCACCAAGCTGCTCGCCGCGCGGCCGCACCTTTATCCGCAGTTCGCCACGCACAACGCGCTCACCGTCGCGAGCGTCATCGAGGAAGCGGGCGGCGTCGAAGGCTACGAATTCCAGCGCCTGCACGGCATGGGCGAGGACGTCTACGAGGCGCTGATCGAGGAGACCGGCGTTGCCTGCCGCGTCTATGCCCCGGTCGGCGGTCATCGCGACCTGCTCGCCTATCTGGTGCGGCGCCTGCTGGAGAACGGCGCCAACTCGTCCTTCGTGTCGGTCGCGGCCGACCCTTCGGTGCCGGTGTCGGAAATCCTGAGGCGGCCGCAGGCCTGGATCGCGGATGCGAGCCATGCGCGGCATCCGCGCATTCCGCTGCCGCGCGATCTTTATAGCGCGCGCAAGAATTCCGCAGGCGTCGAGTTCGGCGACCGGGCAAGCCTTGAGGCGCTGCTCGATGGCGTGCGCCGCGCCGCGCCGCTCGCGGCAGGCAAAGGGGGAGAGTGTTGCGGATGCATTGAACGGCGCCGCGCAGGGATTCGCCGCGTGGAATGCGACGCCGGTCGCGAAGCGCGCGGCAGCGCTCGAGCGCACCGCCGATCTCTATGAGAAGCATCGCGACGCACTGATCGCGCTCATGCAGTCCGAAGGCGGCAAGACGCTCGACGATGCTTTGGCGGAAGTGCGCGAGGCGGTCGACTTCTGCCGCTACTACGCGGCAGAGGCACGCACGTCGCTTGTTCCAGAGCGCATGCCCGGACCGACCGGCGAGACCAACGAGCTGCACCATCGCGGGCGCGGCGTGTTCGTGTGCATCAGCCCGTGGAATTTCCCGCTCGCGATCTTCACCGGTCAGGTGGCCGCCGCGCTCGTCGCGGGCAATTCGGTGATCGCCAAGCCCGCCGAGCAGACGCCGCAAATGGCCGCGGCCGCGGTCGCGCTGATGCACGAGGCGGGCATCCCGGCGAGCGCCCTGCATCTTGTCCTGGGCGACGGGAAAGCAGGCGCCGCGCTGGTGGCCGACCCGCGCGTCGCGGGCGTGGCGTTCACCGGATCGACCGAAGTCGCGCGTCTGATCAACCGCACGCTGGCCGGCAAGGACGGACCCATCGTGCCGCTGATCGCCGAAACCGGCGGGATCAACGCGATGATCGTCGACGCGACCGCGCTGCCCGAGCAGGTGACCGACGACGTGGTGACCTCCGCCTTCCGCTCCGCCGGGCAGCGCTGCTCGGCGCTGCGGCTCTCTGCGTGCAGGAGGATGTGGCGGATCGCATCCTGGCGATGATCGAGGGTGCGGCGCGCGCGCTGGTGGTCGGCGACCCGCGCGAGATCGCGACCCATGTCGGTCCGGTGATCGATGCGGATGCAAAGGAGAAGCTCGACAAGTGGGTCGCGGACGCATGCGAGCTTCGTCCGCTTTCGGCATGACGGTGCGCCGGCCGATGGCCTCTACGTGCCTCCGACCATCATCGCGCTCGACCGCGCGCGCGATCTGCACGGAAGAGGTCTTCGGCCCGGTGCTGCACGTCGTGCGCTGGCGCGCCGATAGGCTCGACGAGCTGCTCGATGACATCGCGGCGAATGGCTACGGCCTCACCCTCGGCATCCATTCGCGCATCGACGACACCGCCGAGCACATCGTGCGGCGGCTCGCCAACGGCAACGTCTATGTGAACCGCAACATGATCGGCGCCGTCGTCGGCACGCAGCCATTCGGCGGCAGCGGCCTCTCCGGCACCGGACCGAAAGCGGGCGGGCCGAACTACCTGCGGCGCTTTGCCACTGAGCAGGTCGTAACCGTTAACACCGCGGCGGCCGGCGGCAACGCGAGCCTGCTCGCAGAGAGTGAATAGCGCTTTCGCGGGCTTTTCACGCTGGTGTGCCAGAAGTGCCCGCCAACATTACGTTTTTGTCATTCATCTAGGCGCTATGGCGCGTTCAATTCGCGTTCAGTGGAACTCGCGCATTCTGCCGCACGTTATCAAGGCGAGCGACTTCTCCGTCCTCCGGCATCGCTCAACTGCAAGCGCCGGAGACACTCTGAGGAGAACATCATGACCATGAAATCTGCGCTCATCGGTGCGACGGCGATTGCGGTCGCGCTGACGAGCTTCGATCTGCGTCCAGTCGCGGCGGCGCCTGAAGGCGGCCCGGCCATTGTGAAGAAGAATGCAGGTGCCGATGAGATCAGCGCCCAACGCAAGCGGCGTACCTATCGCACCAATCCGGCCGTGCCGCTCGCTGCGTTCGGGGCGATCCTCGGCACGATCGGAGCTGTCGCGGCGGCCAACGATCGGCGCGCCTACTACGACAGCTACTATCACGCGCCGCGCTATGGCTATTACGAGGAGCCGGCTTACGGCTACTACGGCGGCGGATATGCCGGTCCGCCCGCGTATCAGTACGCGCCGCCGGCCTATCACTCGCGGCCGGTCTACCAACAGCGCGACTACTACAGCCGCTGGGGCGGCTCGGGCGGCCAGCCCGGCTATCGCGGCCCGAACGTGAACGTCCCGGGGCCGACCAACTACGGGAATGCCGCCGGCCAGAACGGCCAGGCGCCGCCCGCGTCACCCGCCAACAGCCAGAACGTCGGCGGCAGTAATTGACGAGGTCTGCTCGGGCAGAAGACGGCGGCCATCCGGCCGCTGTTTCACGCCTCAGTAGGCACATATTGCGTCGCAAATTCACTTGTTAACAACTAATAGACCCAGTTGCGGTATGTTCCGCGTATGACTGATTCGGTCGAGCGCCTCTACGAAGGGGTGATCCGGGCACGGCAGGGCGATCCGGCAAGTCGCGCACCGCGCGCCTGTTGCGTTCGGGTCGCGCCAAGATGGCCAAGAAACTCGCCGAGGAAGCCGTCGAAGTGGTGATCGACGCGATGATGGGCAGCCGCGAGGCGGTCGTGAAGGAAAGCGCTGACCTGATTTACAACCTCGTCGTGCTCTGGGTTTCGTCCGGCGTCCAGCCACGCGAAGTGTGGAAGGAAATGGAGCGCCGCGAGCGGCTGTTCGGCATTGCCGAGAAGCTCGACCAAGGAAGCGCTCGACGATCCGCGCCGCAAGGTCGTTGCTCTCGAACCTCGGCGGGTGCGCAAGCGACGTTGGGCAGCGCCGCGCATGGACATTCTCGTCTCGCGCCGCTAGACCCGCCCCGCCCCGGACCTTATCCGGGGCATCGTTTTTTCGGGGGACTCGGGAACGAATGCTGAAACGACTTTACGACTGGGCCCTGTCGCTTGCGGCGCGCAAGAGCGCCGAATGGTGGCTTGCGTTCATCGCGTTCGTCGAGAGCTCGGTGTTTGTGATCCCCGCCGAGGTGCTGTTCGTACCGATGGGGCTGCCGAAGCCGGAGCGCGTCTGGCGCTACGCGCTGATCGCGACCGTCGCCTCGGTGCTCGGGGGCGTGTTCGGCTGGTTCCTCGGGCACTACGCCTACGAGTACATCGCGCGCCCGATGCTCGAGTTCTATGGCAGCCTCGCCAAGTTCGAGGAGCTTCGCGGCCACGCCAGCGGCAATTTCGAGTTTCTCGCTCTGATCCTCGTCACCTCCAGCCTTGCGCATCTGCCGCCGATGAAGGTGGTGTCGATCGCGTCGGGCGCGCTGTCGGTCAACATCTGGCTGTTCATCGCATCCTGCGTCGTGGCGCGCGGTGCGCGCTTCGCCCTCATGGCGTGGTTGCTGCAGCGCTATGGTGAGCCGATCCGTGAGTTCATCGAGAAGCGTCTGGGGCTGCTGGCCGCGATCGGGCTGCGCGCTGCTGATTGTCCTTTATTTTGCGGTGCGATACCTGCGGGGCTGACCTCATTTCTGCCACGGCTTGGGCGCACCTGCGTCCGCAACCATGATCGCCGCGTTGCCGCTCCGTTCAGCTTTCGCGTTCGCGTCGTTCGGCGCGCTGCTCGTCGCCGCGCCGATAACTGCGCTGGCCGAAGGTGCAAATCCGCCGTCCGATCCGCCCGCGGTCATCACCGCTCCGCCGGACGCGCCCGCTTCGCCGCAAGGCGGCACGCGGCTCTTGCCCACGCCGCAGGAGACATTCGGCGCGATCGGCAAGTTCATCGATCAGTCGATTTCGAGTGTCGGCGCCGGCGTGAAGGGCGCGGGCGAAACGCTCGGCGCCACGACAAATGCAGCAGGCGATCTCGCCAAAGGCGTGACTGACGCCGCGGGTACGGTCGCGCGGCTGCCCACGACCAACATCGTGACCGGATATCAGGTCTGCGCGGTTGCGCCGAACGGCGCGCCGGATTGCGCAGGTGCTTCGCTCGCGCTGTGCAAGGCCAAAGGCTTCGAGCGCGGCAACAGCCTCGACATCACCTCGTCGTTCAAGTGTCCCGCACAGATGTATCGCGAGGGACGCGCGCCCAATCCGCAGGAGTGCCGCGACGAAGTTCTTCGTCTCCAAGGCGGTTTGCCAGTAGGCGCGGTGTCATGCCCGTCCTCGCCTGCGCGGGGACAAGCTCCAGCGGGCATCCAGTAAACTCAGCACATTGCGAATCGATCGCCAGATTGGCGACTACTGGATCATCCGCTGAAGCCTGCCCTCGCGAAGGCGGGGGCGGATGATGACATCGTTGGGAGGCGCGTGCCGTGAACCTGCACACACTCTTGCTCGAGCGAAAGGCCGCGGGCCGTCCCGTCACCGTCGGCCTGATCGGCGCCGGCAAGTTCGGCACCATGTTCCTCTCGCAGGCGCGCCTCACGAGGGGCTGCACGTCGTGGGCGTCGCCGACCTCAACGTGGCGCGCGCGAAGGATCAGCTCAAGACCGCGGGCTGGCCGGCGGCGCAATATGCAGCCGCGACCGTCGGCGACGCGCTGAAGAGCGGCGGCACGATCGTCACCGACAATGCCGAGGTTCTGCTCACATCACCCGAGATCGAGGTGATCGTGGAGGCGACCGGCATTCCGGGCGCCGGCATCGCGCACTGCCTCAAGGCCATCGAGAACGGCAAGCACATCGTGATGGTCAACGTGGAGGCCGACGCACTCGCCGGTCCGCTGCTCGCGCGCCGCGCGAAGGAAGCGGGCGTCGTCTATAGCCTCGCCTGGGGCGATCAGCCGGCGCTGATCTGCGAGCATGTCGACTGGGCGCGCGCCGCGGCTTCAAGGTGATCGCGGCCGGCAAGGGCACGCGCTACGAGCCGCACTACCACCAGTCCAACCCCGACAATGTGTGGGACATCCTCGACAAGTATCTGCAAGATCACCGACCGCAACTCGATCAATCCGAAGATGTTCAACTCGTTCGTGGACGGTACCAAGTCCGGCATCGAGATGACGGCGGTGTGCAACGCCACGGGGCTCGTGCCGCAGAGCGATGGTCTCGCGTTTCCGCCCGCGACGCGCTTCGAGTTGGCCGAATCTGCAAGCCGAAGAGCGCGGGCGGCACGCTGGAGACGGAAGGCGTCACCGAAGTGGTTTCCTCGGTCTATCGCGACGGGCGCAACGTGCCGCACGATCTCGCGCTCGGCACCTACGTGGTGTTCGAGGGCGAGACCGACTACGCGCGCCGCTGCTTTTCCGAATACGCGATGCTGCAGGACAAGGGCGGGCGCTATGCGGCGCTTTACCGGCCGATCCATATGATCGGGCTGGAGCTCGGCATCTCGGTCGCCTCCGCCGCATTGCGCAAGGAGCCGACCGGCGCGCCGAACGGCTTCCGCTCCGATGTCGTCGCGACCGCGAAGAAGAATTTGAAGAAAGGCGAGATGCTCGACGGCGAGGGCGGCTTCTGCGTCTGGGGCAAGCAGACGCCGGCCGACCGCTCGCTCGAGGAGGGCCTGTTGCCGCTCGGCCTTGCGCACAACGTCAAGCTCAAGCGCGATATCGCCGAGGGCGCAGCGGTGAAATGGTCCGACGTCGAGTATGATCCGAACGACACCGCCGTGAAGGTGCGGCGCGAGATGGAGGCGGCGTTCGGGCGACGGAACGTGTGAGCTGTCATCCCGGGCGACCGAAGGGAGACCCGGGATCCAGTAACCACCGACGTGCGATTGTTGACTAGGCTTGTGTTTACTGGGTCCCGGCTCTCGCTCCGCTCGGCCGGGATGACAACGGAGGGAACATGCGCAACTCAATCGCAGCCTCGACGCTGGGCCTGGTGGCCTTATCGAACACGGCTTACGCCCAGGACACCAAGCTCACCGTCATCGTGTTCCCCGGCGTGCAGAACCTGCCGATGTTCGTCGCGCAGGCGAAAGGTTTTTACGCCAAGCGCGGCCTCGCGGTGGATCTGAAGTTCACGCCGAACTCGGACGAGCTGCGCAACGGGCTCGCGGAAGGGCGCTACCAGATCGCGCACTCGGCGGTCGACAACGCGTTCGCGCTGAAGGACAAGGCCAACGTCGATATCGCGGTGGTGTTCGGCGGGGACGACAGTTTCAATCGCCTGATCGTGCAGCCCGAGATCAATTCGCTCGCCGACCTCAAGGGCAAGACGGT
>CAVTKY010000012.1:0-31718 GCA_963735385.1 uncultured Alphaproteobacteria bacterium
GAGCGGTCCCAGCCAGTCGCGGGCAAGCTCGCGCGTAGAGCGGCCGCTCTGCCGCGTCAGGATGGCCGACAGGAGAGGCGTGGAGCCTGTCGAATGGTGCATTCTCCCGCCCGGTTCGTCGACAAAAGGCTGCGCCAGAGCCGCGCGCACCCAGTCGCGGCTGGATACCCAGCGCCCGTAATTAGGCCCGGAGGCGCGTTCAGTCCGCCTGCATCGAGAGCAGGTTGCCGATGGTGATTTTCTCGACGCGCGGGTCGGCGTTGGGCGCAGGTCGTTCTTCAGAAGCGGCGCGATCTTCTGGTCGGGCCCATCCACCACACCCTTGTCAATGGCGATGCCCACCAGCGCTGAAATGACGGTCTTTGACGCCGACTTGATGTTCGCCGGAGCTGTCGTCGAATTGCCGCGGTAGCCGCGCTCCGCGAGAATTTCGCCATTCTGCGCAACAATCACGGTTTTCAGCGATCCAAGTTCTGCAGCCCTGTCGAGAACCTGCGACAGCATAGGACCTCCGTCATTTGCATCGGCGGTTTGCTGCGCCAGCTGGGCGGAGGCGAGGGAGGGGAACAGAAGGAGAGGTACAAGGGAGCGGATCGAGCGCCTGTTCATGTCGCCGACTTTACCGGACTTCGCGGCAGAATTGCGGAGCTGGCGCGGACAAAGACCAAGTTCACGGCAAAGTGACGAAGCGGGATGCTGCGCGTTGCCCGCCTCGACGAGATCATCGGCCAGTCTCGTAGGGCGCCTCGATGATCGATGAGCTTCGCTCGATGCGCGCGTAATCGGCCAGCCAGTGCGCTGCCGTCAGCACGGGCCGGACAGTGGCAAGCGATCCGTACAACAGATAACGTCATCACTCTTCGGGATCAGGAGTTTGCACGATTGAGTTCCCTTACCCTTGGCGGCATCGTTTTCCTTAATCTGTTCGGCGCCGCCCTAGCGGGATTGTTGGCTCAGTCGCGCCTGCCAGCGCATCATCTCGGCGCGGAATCCAGGGACGTGATCAAGCTCGCCACCGCCGTTGTCGGAACATTGTCCGGATTCTGCCTCGGCCTCCCGATTGCATCGGCAAAAACTGAATACGACAAGGCCGAAGACGAATTGAGCTCATCGGCGGCGCGCGTGGTTCTGCTCGACCGGATCATGTCGTATTACGGAGGGGAGCTTGAGGGAGCGCGGACGCTGGTTCGCAAGCTCGTTGAAGAAAGGTTGGACGACGCCTGGGTGGAGGCAAGCGAGGAAGGAAAGGGCTTCGATGTTTCGGTCATCGCTGCCGGAATCGAGCCGATCCAGGACCAGTTGCGGTCGCTTTCGCCCAAGAGGTTCGGAATATGCTGGGGCCTGGCACTCGAGGTCAGCGGGCATATCGCGGAGGCTCATTGGTTGCTTGCGGAGGCCAAGCGGGAAGGGCTGCCGATCCCCTTCGTCGTCGTCATGATTTTCTGGCTTAGCCTGCTGTTTCCGACCTTCGGCCTGCTGGCCCCAAAAACGGGGACAGTGGTCGTTGTGTTTTTCGTCTGCGCGGTGTCCGTTGCAGCTGCGGCCTTTCTCATCGTCGACATGTCCCACCTCTATGTCGGCCTGATTCGCGTTCAGATGAACCGTTGCAGGCAGCGCTCACTATCTCGGCCAGCAGTAAGGACGTTGTTTTGCGGTCCTTCGAGGATGGCCGCATCTATCGCCGACGGGTGCTGGGTTTCGAGAAGGGTAGCACTTTCAGTTCCTTGGAGCAGTCACGATTCTAATGGAATCTGTGAACCGCTCTAACTCTTGATTAAGCAATTCCGGTCGGAAAAACTGGTTCCCGCTCGTTCCTGAAATTGGCCCTATCCACAGTTTCGCCGGTTGCGCTTGAGCTTGTTCCACGGCAAGTTGCGCGTGCGTGCGTAGTCCGGTGCCAGAACAATCGAGGGGGTCGATCTCATGCGGCGGGATTGGATCGTTCACTTTTGGTATTCTCTCGGCGGCCGGCCTGGTCCTGGGAACGCTTTTCTTCGCGGCATCGCTGACGCCAACCCTTCTGCCGCGCACCTATCTGACGCAGGGCGTTCTCTCGGGATGTTCCTTCGCCATCGGATACGGCATCGGCGTGCTGGCGCGTTGGCTGGCCGAGTATCTTGAATTGCCCAAGCCAAAAGGGCGAATACTGCGGATTGCAAAACTGATTGCGGCGGCGGCCTGTCTCTTGGTCGCGGCCGTTTTCCTGTGGCGCGCCGCCGAGTGGCAGAATTCCATCCGCAAAGTCATGGCGCTAGAGCCGGTCGACACCTCCCATCCGTTGGAAGTCGGCCTCGTCGCCCTGGTGACGTTCCTTATCCTGATCGTCGTGGCGAGGATCTTTCAGCTCATTTTCGGCTTCGTCTCCACAAGGCTTCGCCGTTTCGTGCCCGCGCGCATCTCCCATGTGATTGGCATTGCCGTGGCTGTGGTGCTGTTCTGGTCCGTTATTGACGGGGTGCTTTTCAGATTTGCCCTGCACGTGGCAGATTCCTCCTTTCGTGAGTTCGATGCCCTGATAGAACCGGAGCGCGCGCAACCGGCCGATCCCATGAAGACGGGCAGCGAGGCGTCCCTGCTGCGGTGGGACGAGCTTGGACGGGCGGGGCGCGAATACATCGTCTCGAGGGCCGAGAAGCCCGGACCTCGATGCGTTTTCGGGGAGAAGCGCGCTGGAACCAATTTTGCGTTTATGTGGGTCTGCGGTCGGCCGAGACAGCGGTCGAACGTGCGCAGCTCGCCCTGGCCGAGCTCAAGCGTACGGGAGCGTTCGAACGGTCGGTGCTGATCATCGTCATGCCGACGGGTACCGGCTGGATCGATCCGGCAGCGATGGACACGGTCGAATATCTACACAACGGCGATATCGCGAAGCGTCGGCCGATGCAGTATTCATATCTTACGAGCTGGTTGTCTCGGCGTGTCCCGCCAGGTTACGGCGGTGAGGCCGCGCGTGCTCTTTTCTCCGAAGTCTATGGCTATTGGACCACCCTTCCCAAGGACAGTCGTCCGAGACTTTATCTGCATGGGCTGAGCCTCGGCGCCATGAGCTCCGAATTGTCGAGCGAATTGTTCGAGGTGCTTGCCGATCCATATCAGGGAGCGCTGTGGAGCGGCCCGCCGTTCACCAGCAGAATTTGGCGCTCGGTGACCACCCATCGCAATCCGGGATCGCCGGCTTGGTTGCCGCGCTTCCGGGACGGCTCGTTCGTGCGGTTCACAAACCAGGAGAACGCCTTGCCCGCCGCGGGGACCCGGTGGGGACCAATGCGGTACGTCTATCTCCAGTACGCCAGCGATCCAGTGACGTTTTTCGACTATCGCTCGCTCTACGAAAAGCCGGCCTGGATGAACGCGCCGCGCGGGCCGGATGTGTCGCCTGAGTTGCGCTGGTACCCGATCGTGACATTTCTGCAGTTGGGTCTCGACATGGCGATGGCGACGACAACCCCAATCGGTTACGGCCACGTCTTCGCGGCCGAACACTATGTCGATCCCTGGATCGAGCTGACGGAACCTCAAGGCTGGACACCGGCCGATATTGCGCGCCTGAAGGAAAAACTCACGCAGCAGCGACACGAACCCCCAAACTCCTAGGGTTGAGGGAGTATCTGGGCGTAATCCGCTCCCATCTTCTTATCGGCAGCCGGCAGGGCTTCGCGATCGCACAGCCCGCGACCCGGAACGCTCATCGTAGATCCGACAACGACCGGCGAAACAACGAGCAAACCGCTAGGTCGCCGTCTACTATTGTTTGACGGTCAGTGAATGTTTGGTGCCGCTTAGGTGACTCGAACACCTGACCCCATCATTACGAATTGTTTTTCGTAACAATATCAGAGATTTAGACGCTCTACTAAATGGTTGGACCCTATTGGACAAGCCATTGGCCAGAATCCACTTTCAGGAATTGAGAGGTAGCACAGGGTATCACCCGGTTGCCGGCCCTTTGATCCCGCGACGCTACTAGAAGCCTACAGGTCGCGGCGTGCCCTACTAGTTGGCACAGCACCCGCCGGACCTCCCCCTATCAACGGCGGTCACAGTTCGGGGCGTGGGCGGAGTCCGTGGGCGTCGGGATGTAGCGCTTTCTGTGAATTCTTGATCGCGCAATTTCGGAAGGAAGCGCCGGATTTGCGTCGACTCCTACTCGAACATGAAGAGCAAAACTTACGTGCCCCGCCGGATTTGTCCTCGGAGCCAGCTGTTGCACTTCCTGCAACAACTGATTTCGCGTTCCACCTTTGCGAAAGGAAGTGCTGGTTCGCGCCCGATGTCAGTTAATCGTGTACTCGCGCCACGGAATTCGATGAATTGAAACCGATGACATAAACTTTGCGATATCAGGACGACCAAAATACGTGGGCCGACCATGGCTGTCCTGAGCCATCAGGACAACCGGAACCCCAAAGACCGGCGCAAAGCCGCTGATTGCATTCGCAGCCTCTGACCTATTTTGAACAACGTGGGGCTTCACCACCACCACTGCGAAGGTCTGCCCTTGTTCGCGGATAACAGCACCTTGTACGCGCATTTTGATTCTCCTTATGCTGCCATCTGCAGGCTACGGATCTTGATCCAGTCCCACGCCTCTTGAGGCAGCCAGCCTTGGTAATCGCGGGTAACGCCAATCACGAGAAAGAAGTCGTTTGCATCGACATGGGGTTCCAGCTTGTTCCAGATGCCCTGCGCACTGAGCGCGGTATCGACAAGCCAAGTCGAACCCAAGAAATGCCACCAGTCACCACAGCTCTTAAGAGACGAGAGGCGCGAGCTTCAAGAAGGGCCCTCAACAACTCGACACTTCGGCAGCTGAAATGGCAACTTCAGCATGAGGAACACGCGCCTTGCCGTTTGGAGTGCATCGGCCGCGCACCTGTTTGAGGCAACGACAATGGGATGGTTCGACCGCGACGAAGACATCTACGACCGCAAAACTCAGACGCGCGGCTGGTACAGGAGGGCCTGGCAGCCGCATCCCCCCACACAGGCATGTCATCGAACGAGAGGCCGACCCATGGGAGGATCCCAGCGGACGCGGTCGGGCCGACTGAAACAATGTGCCGTGGTCGACGCGTCGGGAACATCGTATATAAGACGCGGCGGTGTATAGCATGGGTAGATCAGGGATGCCTGAAAAGAACACCAAATCTGAAGTCGCGAAGTTCCGGCCGGGCCAGTCCGGCAATCCTCTCGGACGGCGGAGGGGCGTGCCGAACAAGACAACGCAGTTGCTCAAGGATGCCATTCTCCGGCTGCCGCGGAAGCCGGGGGAGGCGACATCGTGGCGTATCTGGCCAGGCAGGCTGACGAGAACCCGGTCGCCTTCATGGGCCTGCTCAGCAAGGTTTTGCCAACCGAAGTCACGCAGGAACCCAGACCTGCGTTCAACATCGGCGAAATACGATTGGTCGCTCCCGATTTCGATGTCCCCCAATCTGCCTTAGGAAGTATCTGTGACTAGCTCGCTATAGCCCATCCCAACTGGCGTTGCATGTTGAGAACGCCGGCGGCAACGGATCGGTGAGCGGGATTTTCCGGTAGCATGGGCGAGCAAGCGCGCCCCATTCAGCAGCGTTCTTGAAACCGCGAGCCTGGATTTCGCATTATCTTCCCGAGCGCTTGGGGTATCAACGCCTGCGCGGTTTAGGTCCGCCGATGCGACGCCGTGCACGCGTTCTAGGCTCAGGCTTCCGGCTCGTTAACCACATTCCAGTTCTCCTCGGGATTGTGGGAGAACCTCCATAGGCGTCTTTCAGCGGAGAGTTCCTAGGGAGCAACGAACACTCCGCGAGTTCCTTGCTCGGGAATGTTAAGTGCAATCCGGGGCCGCGCTCTCTGCAATGATCCGGAATACGCTTGCGCGACTGATCCCCAGCACTTTTACGATGTCGCTCGCCGACTTCCCTTCTGTCTTGAGGCGCATCACTTCTGCCGACTGCTTTCGCGCCGTCGGTTGCCGTCCGCGATACTTTCCCTCGGCCTTGGCCTTGGCGATCCCCTCACGCTGTCGCTCCAGCATCAATTCCCGCTCGAACTCGGCGATGGACCCCAACAGGTTGATCATGAGCTTTCCCGTCGGCGTCCCCGTATCGAGGTTCATCGACAGGATGCGAAGCGCCACGCCCTTCTTCCTCAGCGCCCCCGTGATTGCTAGCAGGTCGGCCACCGAGCGGGCCAGTCGGTCCAGCTTGGTGACAACCAGGATGTCACCCTCCCGGACCCACTCAAGGGCAGCCTCAAGCTGAGGCCGGGTCGCTGCTACGGAAGACAGCTCTTCCACAAAGACCTTGTTGCATCCTGTCTCTTCTAGGTCGCGAAGCTGCGCCTCGAGCCCTGCCTTCTGGTCTCGGGTGGAGGTGCGGGCATATCCGATCAGCATCGTCGTCATGTCTGGAAGTCCCCTTGCCGTATTCATGTGAGACTACTATGCGAGACATAACGGTGAACTGTCAAGAGATTACTTGTGTGAGACTGTTTGAGTGAAATTTGAAGTGACTTACATGGGCTTGGTCGTGTGAGACCTTAGGAGGATTGGCGCGGAACACCGAAACGAGCGCCGCGTTTAAAGATGAGTAAAAGCGGTTCTCCCATCCCGTTCGCGTCCATTTCGCAAAGTTCAGGACAATTCGTGAGGTGACCACGAGGCGTTGGACTGCCTGATGTGTGCTGGCCGGAAAAGCGCGGTACCTGTCTGAAAGTCCTGGCGGGAAAGCGGTCCGGCAGGGAGGCGAAAACTATCTTCGTGGGAAGTGGCGACAGAAGGCAAGACGCCGAATTGTTGCGATTCCTGGGAGAAGGCTTGAACCGGCGGGACGGCAAGCGAGAGTGCTATTCCTGTGATGGTCCGCCAATAAAGATGCCATCCGCCACAATTCTGAATTGCATCGATTGTTCCTGAGCTAGACCCACCTTGTTCGCCACTGTGTGAGCGATGACAATCCACGAAGCATCTTGACTGCGAACGGCTCAAGACTTGGCGCTGTCGCCGGATGGTCCCAAAGACTGGTGACACGCTCCGGCGTTCATGTCCAGATCGTGAGGCCAGAAGCCTTAGGTTATGGGGAGGCATTCAAAAAACGCCGTCACATGCTCATTGCTGTCTCAACGCGAGGAATGCTCACTCGAGCTTCTGAAGCAGTTTGTCGCGGCGCTGCGAAATCGACGGCCCAGTTCCAATGATCTTCAGGCGAGCTGCCGATTTCCGAAGGCGGTTTTACTGCCAGTACTCCATAAAGTGCGGGCGCACGACGGGGCGCCGAAGACCTCGCCCCATTCGGCGAAGCCGGAAGTGAGGAACCTGGCGCCATCCGGTGCTTGCCGCTGTACAATCCTAGCTTCCTTGTCCGTGGAGAAAGAAGCGCACCATCGCCGCCGATGCGTTCGGGCCGCGCGGATCGGTGTAGGAGCCGCGAGGGTGTCCGCCGGACCAAGCATGCTGGGCGCCCTCGATCATCCAACACTCGATCGCGTGTGTGCCATCGTCCCGCTCCGAGACCAGGCGTGTATACGCCCGGATGTCACCCGACGGTCCGTGCTCGGATCGGGAGCTCTTTCCAAGGCTTTCACCTTGGCTCGCTATGATCCGCTCGGCATTCGAAGGGTGGACGGTGGTGTCGGCGCTGCCGTGAAAGACGATCATGCGCGGGTTTGCTTCCGTACCCGCGGCGCCATGCTTGTTGGAAGGCGGTAGCTCGATCCCCACTTGCCCACGCATCACCGTGAACGCCGACATCACATCATTGGCTGAGCCATAGGCCAGGCCCGAATGGATGCCGACCGCCCCGTAGAGCTCAGGATAGGTCTCACCCATGATCGCTGCCATGGCGCCGCCGGCGGAGAGACCGGCGACGAAGGCGCGACCGGTCGGGATGGCGTATTGGACGCGGACGCTCTCGGTCAGGCCGGCAATGATCGCGGGCTCGCCGGTATCGCGCATCTGGTCGCCCGGCCGGAACCAGTTCCAGCAGGACATGGGATTGTCGCCACGAGTTTGCGCCGGATAGACGATGAGCAACCGGTGCTCTTCGGCGAGGGCGTTCATCCTGGTCCCGACGGCGAAGTCCACCGGATTCTGCGTGCAGCCGTGCAGCATCACAATCAGTCCCTGCAGACCTTCGCCGGCGGAGCTCGGAACGTAGAGCCGGTAGCGGCGCGCGCCCGCTGCGCAGGAATAGCGCAAATCCAGGAACAGGGCGCCGTCGGGCAAGGGCGGTTCCGGGGTGGGCACGGACTGGCCTAGACCCGGCATCATTCCCTCGAGCCCAAGCCCTTTTCCACCCGCTCGCAATGTTCGGACGACCTCGCTCAGGGATTTCCGCAGCCGAACGGTCCGTGGCGGAAAGTGTATGGCTCCGTGACTATCACCTACCGGCAGTGTGTGAGGTTCGTGGATGGCGGTGTTCGGGTTGCCCGACGTTCCGTCTCCAGCGGAGTTCGTCAGACCCGCGGCTGAGAGCGTGTTCTGAATGATGGCGGTCACGCCCGCCGGATCTCCGGACCGCAAGGAGCCTGTCGCGCGGAGGATCTCCGCGACGAGATCTTTGTTCATGGTATTCACCTTTCCGTCCGCTCTCGCGGCCTATTTTATCCTTGCGGCCAAGGCGGCCTTGATCTGTGGGCTCGCCTGTAGAGCTCCAAGCACCGTCAGGGAGCCGATCGTCTGGAGCGCGAGTTCTGGCGTGACGTCGGAGGCGATGCGGACCAGCCCGACGACCTTGACGTGCAGCATTTCTCCCGCGGCGCGTGCAGCCTCGAGATCGACCACTCCGAGCTCGATCAGGCCAACCTCGAGGGTGTGCCGGTCGATTGAGCGTGATACCTCTTCCGTTTGACGGCTCAATTGGTTGCGGATCGCCGTCCTGATGAAGTCGGTACGATTCGAGAAAAACCCCTCCTGAACCAGCAGATCGATACGTCCGAGATCGACGTAGCCGAGGTTGATGGTGATCTTTTCGCTGTCGGGAATTCGCTCCCGCAGCTGCAGAACTTTTTCTGACATAGGTTCAATCTCCATCCATATGGATGGTATATGGAGGGTTCATGGCTTGATTCAAGCCGCCGTGCCGCTTTTTTTGGAAAGAAGCCTGTCGTCACAGCTGCCTGGCTCGACGCCCCGGCCGCGAAGTTCATCGCCAGCGGCCTTCTGATACCACCAGCGTCAACGACGGGGAACTCCTGCTCCGCCTTTGGTCAGTAACCTCAGCAATTGCCGGTACGAATTTGCCGAGCGCCCGCAGCAGACGCTATCTGAGGTTGGTCTTGTCACCGTTGCAGCATGAAGTAGCCCGGATTCCGCCATGGGGACCGATGCTCATCTGCCTCCACTGTGAGCTCGCCTGCAGGGCGCGAAGTACCGCATTGTCCCTGATCGACGGAAATGCTGACTTCCCTCCCTTGAGGAACGAAGTGCTCTTCCTTGAATTGACAGGGGAGGCTAACTGGAGTGCTCGCAATGGTCACGTACAAGGAAATGATGGTTCAAGAGATCGTCGACGACGCTGCGCTGTCTACAGAACAGAAGGTGAAGAAGCTGCGTGAAATCGAATCCGACGCACGCGCCCTGCAGAGGGCGTCCTCCGAAAGCGCGATGAATGCTCACGATGGTTGGGAGGCCGATCTAAGGCTCGTTCGCAAGGCACTGGATAAACTCGGAGCAGTCGAGCCACCCAAGGGCGCTGCAAGCCTCTAGTTCTTATCCATGAACGTTGTCCGTTTTGCTGCACCAATGAACTTCGCGAGATAAGGCAAAATGAGGCTGAAGATCCGCCACAAGACAACCTATAGCTATGCGCGCGCGGTCGTACTCCAGCCGCATCGCATGATGCTGTGCCCGCGCGGCTCCCATGAACTCAGCGTGCTCTCGACCTCGCTCTCCTGCTCGCCCACCGCAGAGCTTGATTGGACGCAGGACGTTTTTGGCAATCTGATTGCTACCGGCACCTTCATGGAACCGGCGGCTGAGCTCGTCATCACCAGCGTGATGAATGTCGAGCAGTCGGCGGTCGCATGGCCAGTCTTCCGGATCGCCTCCGCCGCACATTCCTTTCCGTTCGCCTATTCCGATGACGATGTAACCAACCTGGGCGCGTTACTTGTGCCAGAGCACGCCGATCCGGAGGGAACACTCCAGACCTGGGCACGAGCGTTTGTTCACCGCACACCGACCGACACGCTTTCGCTCCTGAAGGACATCAATGCAGGCATCCTCGGTTCTGTGGCATACCGCACCCGAGATGAGGAGGGAACGCAAACGGCGCGGGAGACTCTGGCGAAGGCGAGCGGCTCCTGCCGGGACATCGCCGCCCTGTTCATCGACGCGGTTCGCCATCTTGGCTTCGGCGCCCGGGCCGTCTCGGGCTATTTGTTTGATCCCGACGCGTTCGACCCCACGCACCGCCGGCTCGGCGGAGCCAGCCTGATCCCGGTCGCGGTTGCCCGAAGCAATAAGCAGATCATGCCGATCATCGGTGGCTATGTCGGCGCGGCTGAGGACTTCATCGCCATGAATGTAGAGGTAAGCGTCACACAAGAATTGTGACGTTCCGATCCGAGGCCCCCCTGACCCCTCCTTGACTCTCACACCAACAGTTCGGGCTCGTTCAGGGCAGAAGCAACGACCTTGGCCCAAACATTCTTGGCGATGCGGTTGCCACATCCGGCCTGCTGTTGGCCTGCGATCTTCGAGCACCTCGCAGGATGGCCGGGTCGTGCCGCATTGACCACAGCGACAGGATCCGGTTCGCATCATCGTCCCCTCAGTCTGTAACATGATCTGGGGTCAAATGGTCAAATGGTCCGACATCCAAACTGTCGTCCGTCTGAAAGCAGAAGGCAGGGACCAATCAACGCCGGGCTCACGGAAACCGTGCGCTTTCGATTGGCGAAAGGACAAGTTTCACCTTCTCCGACTTTCCTATGACGTCGGCGGAACAACAAGCCAGCCGCCGAGTTGTGTTTGGTCCCACCTAAGCAGGGCATTCCCCCCTACAACTAGCTCATACTCACGGAGATAATCATGGCCACCACGAAAAAGACCGCTCAAGCGGCGCCGAAGGGCCTCGAAGACCTGTTCCTCGACGGCCTGAAGGACATCTATTACGCTGAAAAGAAAATTCTGAAGGCTCTGCCGAAAATGGTCAAAGGTGCTGAAAGCGAAGAGGTATCGGCGGCGTTCGAAAAGCACCGCATGGAGACCGAAGGTCAAGTCGACCGCCTCGAAAGGGTGTTCGAACTGATCGGCGAGACGGCCAAGGCAAAGGCCTGCCCGGCGATAGACGGCATTCTCGAAGAAGGTTCCGACGTCCTCATGGAATACAAGGGAGCTCCGGCACTTGATGCCGGCCTCATCGGCGCGGCGCAGGCCGTCGAGCACTATGAGATCGCGCGCTACGGCACCCTTGTCGCTTGGGCCGGTCTGCTTGGCCACAGCGAGGTGGTGGAACTGCTCAACGCCACGCTCGACGAAGAGAGCGCCGCCGATGAAGCGCTCACCGAACTCGGCGAAGGCGGCGTGAACGACCGAGCAATGGAGGAGAAAGAAGCCGCATAATTCTCTCCACGGTTATGACCTCGGCAGCGACTGCCGAGGTCATCCAAATGAACGTTTCGACGGATGTGCCGTAGTGGACATCAGGCAGGGCCTTAAAAGCGTGTTGCCAGTGCTGCTCGTACGAACCCCAGGCATGCTTCCCTCGCCAGCTCCAAGTTAAACCTTCGGCGCACCGTAAATGCCGTGCTCGCCGGTTACTATGAGGATGAGGCGACCGGAAGAGCCTGCTGCTCGGCCTCTAGGGCGGCCACGGCTTGTTCCACTTCGTGGGGCATTCGAGCGTCTATGGGCACGCCGCCGAAATCGCCGAGCTTCTCGAACCGCTGAGAGACGGCACCGGCTTCACCGGCCGGGCGCCCGCGGGGAAAAGCCGGTGGACGAGCAAAACGCGAAAAATGACCCGCCTCGATCCGACCCTGGTGGCCAAACTCAGTGCCGACCACATACGGTGGTCAGTTCCGGCACGGCTCCCGGCGCACCGACAAGCCACCGCGACTGCACGATGGATCAGATCTGATAGCGGCGATGCCGAAATCTTTCATCGCGAGGTGTCGATTGTAGGCTGGAGATGGCCGGATTGAGGCTCGGAGCGACCTATGTGCCCAAGCGCGTTTTTCGCGACTACCAGCCAGGAATTGTTTCGACACCAGCCAGGAATTGTTTCGACAGAAGAGTGCCAAGCCGCGTCGGCAGCGGGCGAGAAGTTGTTCACCAATCGGATTGATCGGTCTCGATGGCGGCAGCCTGCTTTCCGGCCCTGGAGTAATTGAATCCCACGTAGAAACTGCCGACAATCGCAACGACGATCACGACAATTGTCGCCACGGCGGGGCCAATTCCTCGGGCGGTTCGGTCGTCTTCGTGCATGATGGCCCCCATTTGAAAGCAGACTGAACGAAACACGGGATGAATTAGTTCCCGAACAGTCCAGCCTGCAATCAGTCAGACGGGGGCCTCAGGCGGCGGTAATCGTGCCTTTTCCGGACAGCGTTTGCGAAAGGCCGTAGGGAGACCTCGGAAGTTCTCCCATCGCCATGCTGTGGTGCAGTCCGTCTGCCTCGACTTCCGTAAGCGGCCTTTCAATTTCGGCGCCATCGGTCGCCCAGACATCCGGTTGCGATTGTTTGGAAGGATTGTTCATTCGCCCTTTCATGGGAGCAGAGGTGCGTGCGAGAGAGGCATGCCTCGCGCGGTCCATTGTTGCCCCTAACGTGGCAAACAAGGCAATCATGCTCCCTCCCGGGGAAGCTCGCCCTTAAAGTACAAGGCGGGATGCGAAGCACGGACGCCTCCTCGCGAAACCGGTCTGCGAGGCGCGGGCGTGCCCGGCAACAAACAGTAGAAGGCAATGCGGCCTGTGCCAATTTTGGATTTCGGAGCCTTTGTGAACGAGTGCAGCCCAGCTAGAGTACGTCCTTTGGATACGGCCATATGACTGGTACCGACTGGTTGGCCACGTTGCGCGAACAGGCCGAGATCGGAAAGCAAATGGCGCACGACGTGCCGCTGATGCTGGCGCAGCCGGACGTAACGCTCGCACAGGTGCGCCGGGTCTTCGGAGCACTCGATCACCAGGCGCATTTCGTCGAGCAACTGGCGAACGTGCTGGAGGAAACCGGGTATGATTTTGCCGTCGTCGATGCAGCACGGGCACTGGAGGATCTTTTTGCTGAACTGGCGGCGGCTGCCGCCGACAAGATGGTTCAGATGCGGCGATGACGTCCTGATCGCTCGGCCGCCAGCGGGTCCCTTCAGCGGGCGCTGGCGGGGATTGCCGCGCGAACGTGCTTCCTGCCCCTTTGTCAGTGATTCGACTTCAACGCGAAATGCTGTCGTGGTCCTTTCCCCCGGTCAATTCCGAGCGGATCAACTCGGCAGCGATCCGCGAGAATGTTATACCGCTGCCGCAGTAGCCCATGGCAGCGTAGAGCCTCGGATGCCTGGGGATCGATCCGATGAACGGAAGTCCGGTTTCTGTAATGCCGAATGCGCCGGTCCAGGCGAATGCAACCTCCAGTCAGGCGAATGGAAGCAAGGCTTTGGCCTTGGCGAGGATTTGTTCTGCCTTCTCCGGAAGCAGGGCGTCGCGCCTTCCCTTGTCGACAAACGGTTCGTCCTCACCGCCGCAGATTACCCGGTTGTCGCGCGTGCGCCGAGATATGGATCGGAGGCTTCTCAAATGAGTGGCAGGTCGGATGGCAGGCGCCCTGGCAGCGGCGGGGTTGCAATGGCGTCGGTGGAAACGACCCTGTGGCGCGTCGTCGGAACAACGCTGACCAATTCATAGCCCGTTGCGAGAATCACGTATTTCGCCTCAATGTGCGGCCCCTCCTTCGTCGAAACGAACACCTGATCCGCATCGCGCGAAAAGGCCGTTGCCTCTGCCGGCGCGTAGAAGCGTGCGCCCCTTTCCGCTGCTCTTGTCAGCAAACCCGCCGCCAGCTTTCGCGGATCTGCCCCCAGATTGTCGAAGCTCAGTATGGCGCCCTTGGTCGGAAAGCTGTGCAGATCCACGAAATCGCCCGACAGATGAAGGGCGCTGAACTGGCGTCCGCCGTCGCCAAGCATACCGGGCTGCGATGCCGGTTATGATCAACGAGCTGACGTGGGTCTCGACCCTACCGCAACAATATCCTCGCCGGTCTTGAACTCCACTTCACGGGCAGCGAGATGGATGAGAATATCTCGTTCCTCATTCGAGAGCGTGTCGCGCCTCTCGAGTGCCTGGATAAACGAATTCGTCATCTGATCTGCCATGAATATTGCCCCTCCGGCGCCTACGGCTTGGAGCCAACTGCCCGTCAAGTTAACCATTCTTGACCTTAGAAGGGAGCAGGAAAAGGTCGCTAGTCGCCAACGGCTTTTCCCACAGTGTCGGCCATGACGGCTCCGCGTTGCCCCATTGGTTTGGGCGGCCCAGTGGTGTTCCATCTCCACGTTGAGTTTGGCGCCGCCAAGCAGGATCATGACGGAAATCCAGATCCAGATCATGAAGCCGACGACGGCCCCCAATGTGCCGTAGGTCGCGAGACACCGAAATGGAAAGTCGTCCCAGCACCAAGCCCGGGGTCGACTACCCCGCTCCCTCGGCCTTTACAACTCTGAAGAATGGGCAAGACCTAGTTGGCGAGCGATTTCTCCAGCAGAAGCGCGGAAGTGGGGGCTCCTTTATTCACGACGCTTGAAGCGGCCCCGGTTGAAGCGGGACAGTGGGGGTCCATCATCCCTGTTATTGTCCAGGTATTGCATCAGCTCACACCGCTTCTGGGTCAAGGAAGCGAGCGCCAAAGTGAACAAGCGGGAGGAGCTGGGCGCTCGGCCTCCATCGGCTTGAGCGAAAGCGCAATGGGTAGATCGAGCGCCACGTCACTCTCGCCGCCATGCCCTGCCGAGAATGAACCCAAGTTCGAACCCAATCGCTATCGTTGCTATCGGACGCTGGCTCAACGAATTCTCGACCGGATGTATTATCTTATCTGCGATGGCGACAACGGTTGCCGGGCTATCTCTGCCGATGTCGGACGCCACCTTTTGGAAATCCGCACGGACACGACGGATACGCTTCCGGACTTCATCAAGCACCAGCGACGGGTCACCAGGAGGTACTGCCGCTAGATCAGAGACATCCGCTGATAGCACGTCCAGGTCCTCTTGCAGGGTCTGCAAATTTTTCCTTCTGACATTTGCCATTTAAATTCCTCCAAACTCACAAACTGTGATGGCGGGTTCGGGTTCCGGCATCTTGCAGTCGAGTAGCGAGAGATCAGGAAAATATCCCTATGGTGGCGGTCTTATTTTTAAAGGAGCACGCGAGGTGGCTTGGCGGTGTCGCGACACACCTTGGTCGCGGGCGGCTGCGGGCCTATTTGCTCGACCCCCAGGGGCACCGCCGTCGCACCTTTGGCTCCTCGGAGGCAAGGAGGCTAGGAGGCAGCAGCATTGGACTGCTCTTGCCGACGCTGCAGAGCCCCTCGCGCTCCCCTCGCGCAAAGCTGTCATCAAACATGCGAGCGCGAGCGACACAAATGCGTCATAAGCCTGAAGCACTTGGACCGCTGACAGGCATTTTAAACGTGAAGCGGGTTTCCTGCGGCGTCGATGACGCTTCCAGTGTGCCGCCGTGGATACGAGCGATTTCAGAAGCGATGTAGAGACCGAGACCAAGCCCTTCGCCCTTCGACTTGCCGCGATAAAACGGGTGAAATAGGGTTTTCATCGTTTCCGGTGGGATGGGAACTCCCTGGTTCGTAACCGTAAGCTCAAATATCCCGTCACGGGTGACAGCTTCGATTTTGATCGGCCATGCCGTGTCACCATGGCTTGTTGCATTCGAAAGAAGGTTTCCGAACAAACGGGCTACGCGGTTCTGGTCGCAAACCACGCTCTCGGTGACGGAGAAATTCACATTGAATTTTCGGTCGGGATGGACCGAGCGGATTTCTTCGAGAATCTGTTCGAGCGATGACTGGAGGGGCGTGTCGGCGTCCATCTTAAAGCCGATGCCCTTGCCGAGCCGGGCGCGGGCGAAGTCCATGACATTCGTGATCAGAACACTCATTCGCAGAACGCTGGCCTGCATATGCCCGGCAATCTCGCGAGTCTTGTCTTCCTTCGTGGTTTTTGAAATGACGTTGACGCCGGAACCTATCGAGGCCAGCGGATTGCGAAGGTCGTGACCGAGCACGGCAATAAACTGTTCACGCAATGCGCCCATGGCCTCGGATTCAGCAAGCGCTTGCTGGCTGGCCTTAAGCCGATCCGAAGCATCAAGATGCAGTGCTATCAGTTCGGCAAACAGCCGAAACATGCCGATCGTCCCGGCATTCTTCAGCCTGTGTGGCAATGGGTCAATCGCGCACAACGTTCCAAAGAAACTGCCGTCCTTGCGAATAATGGGCATCGAGATATAGCTCTGGAAGCCGTACATGGCCGGGGTGGGATGTCCGCAGAATACTTCGTCATCGTCCACATGGTCGATAATTACCGCCTCATGCGTCTGGCGAATTTCATTGCAAATTGTGGTCTCGACCTTCAGCTCGCCACCTGGCACGAGCCCGAAATCGATATTGTCGAGGACCGTGCAGGCGACCCAGCGGTCTTCGGTGACACGGGCGACGGCCGCAAAACGCATCCCCGTCGTACGGCACACAACATCCAGAATTGTCGGAACGGTATCGATTGCTTGAACCGCGGCAATGTCAGTTTCATACGGGTTGGCCAAGACTTCTCACTCTCACGCATTTCTTCGGCGAAAGCCGCCATCGCACAGGTGGATTGCGGCGACACGAAGGTCAGGTCCCGCCTTGCCAGCGGACAAGCTCAATTGGGGCTAACTAGGGCCGCAGCTCTCCGCCTGCCGCTTCGCCGGCATCTCTCGCCGCTAGCGAACCGATCGCCGACCAGTCGAGCTTGTCGCCGCCATGGGCGAGCAATGTCAGGAGGCGGTCGCGCAGAAGGCTGGCGATCGGCAAAGGCACACGCAGCTCTTCGGCGGCCGCGAGAGCCAGTCGGATATCCTTCTGACCAAGCGGCGCCGCGAAGCCGGCCGGCTCGAATTTTCGATCGGCAATCAAGTCTCGATCTCCCGCACGACGTCCAGCACGTCCCCTGTAGCGTCTTCGAACACGGTGTCGGGGACGTCGCCGTACGACGGCCTGCCTTGCCGCCCTGGCCTTCCCGAAGGCGGCGGCAAGGTCGGGCAGCGCAGTGTCCCCGGCCGGCAGGCCTGGCAGCGGTGCGGCCGTCGAGGCTGCGGTGAGGCCGAGCATGGGAAGTGCGGTGAGCAGGGCGCGGCGTGTGGTATGCATTGCGGCGGTCACCGCAAACTCCTCCCTTTTGCGGTTGGCAAGCTTCCGCGTGGGCGTGAGCCACGCACACATGAAAGCAGGTACACTACCAGTCAAACCCGCCTGCCCAGTACCAGACAAACCATAGGATCGGCACCCATAGTGCCAGACTAATCACCAGCCCGATGGCAAGGCCTTGCCAGTAATTACCATCCATTTACCCTGTCCCTATCATAAGAGGTGATGGCGTCCGGCCGCGCAATCTTGCGGCCTCTTCGGCCGAAAGCGAAAAACGTCACACGCGTCCGTAGAATGGAAGGAAACGGCGTCCAGCCGCGTCAAAGCGCGCGTGCCAGCCTGAGTTCCTAGCCCCCCATAGATCGTGCCGTCAGATAAGTCGGTTGTCCTCGGCCGCCTGCCGGGCACGGCGGCGCGTGGCGTCGGTGTCCGATTTGCGGCGCCGTTCCGCTGCAGCCTTGCGAATGCGCTCGAAGCGGTTTTCCTCAGTCTCTTCGAGCGCAGGCGGCACATCGGTTTTCGGTACGAAGGTTATCATTCGTCGGGCTCCTTGCGCTGACAGATTAGAATGCGCGCCGGGAAGCAAGCCTGGCGGCTATCCCGGCTTCTCCCGCAAATCTCAGGCTGCGAGTGCGACTGCGCAGCCTTCCGCGGCACGCCGATCTGGAGACTTCTGTCCCGGCATGGTCGCCCAGCCGCCGGTCTCCACGAACTGCCGCTTCTTGTAGCTGTCCGTGATGGCATTGAACTCGACGAGCTTGGCGGCCGAATCTGGTGCGGCCTTGAATCGCTCGACGCAGATGACCGACGCCAGTTCGGCGCGCGACGCGTCGCCGGCTGTCATTGCAAGCGAACGGGATGTGCCGCCGGTGACCCAACCGCCCCAGCCGAACCCGATGATCATCGTAGCGACAGCTGTCGCGACACAGGCCCAGGCGAGCATCGACTTGGACGGCTGATAGTTTTCCCAGCGCTGCGCGAGGGATTGTTTGGTAGTGTCCTGCATTGTCATGGAAGTCACTCCTTGTGGGTTGTTGTTCTGATTCGGCGACCTTCCGGCAGCCGCTCGTTCAGGCACTGGGTGAGAAAATGCGGGTCAATAGCCCATGCCGCCCATTCCGCCCATGCCTCCGGCGCCGCCCATAGCGGGCGCATCCTTCCGGGGGATTTCGGCGATCATGGCTTCAGCGGTGATCAGGAGCGCGGCGATCGAGCCGGCATCCTGCAGGGCCGTTCTGACCACCTTGGCAGGATCGACGATGCCGGCCTTGATCATGTCGACGTAAAGCTCGGCCTGCGCGTCGAAGCCCTGGTTGGGGTTCTTTCCATCCGCAAGCTTACCGACGACAACTGAACCTTCGAAGCCGGAGTTTTCGGCGATCTGCCGAAGCGGAGCCTCAAGTGCTCTCAATACGATCGAGATACCCGCTGTCACGTCGGCATTTGCCCCGGTCAGCGCGGTTAATGCCGCCTTGGCGCGCAGCAGTGCGACGCCGCCGCCGGCAACGATGCCTTCTTCGACTGCCGCACGGGTCGCGTTCAGCGCATCGTCGATGCGGTCCTTCTTTTCCTTGACTTCCGTTTCGGTCGCGCCGCCGACGCGAATGACCGCGACGCCGCCAGCCAACTTGGCAAGCCGCTCCTGCAGCTTTTCCTTGTCATAGTCCGAGGTGGTTTCCTCGATCTGCGCCTTGATCTGCTGGATGCGCGACGCAATGCTGGCCTTTTCGCCGGAGCCGTCGATGAGCGTGGTCGTATCTTTTTCGATGACCACCCGCTTGGCCCGGCCGAGCATGTCGAGCGTGACGTTTTCCAGCTTGATGCCGAGATCCTCGGAGATCAACTGACCGCCGGTGAGAACGGCGATGTCTTCCAGCATCGCCTTGCGGCGATCGCCGAAGCCCGGCGCTTTGACCGCCGCGACCTTGAGGCCGCCGCGCAATTTGTTGACGACCAGCGTCGCCAGCGCTTCGCCTTCGACGTCCTCGGAGATGATCAGCAGCGGATTGGCCGACTGCACGACAGCTTCGAGGATCGGCAGCAACGCCTGCAGATTGCCGAGTTTCTTCTCGTGAAGGAGAATGTAGGGGTCCTCCAGTTCCGCGCGCATCTTCTCGGCATTGGTGACGAAATAGGGGGACAGATAGCCACGGTCGAACTGCATGCCCTCAACGACGTCGAGTTCGGTCTCGGCGGTCTTAGCCTCCTCGACCGTGATGACGCCCTCATTGCCGACCTTGTTCATCGCCTTGGCGATCATGTCGCCGACGGTGGCGTCGCCATTGGCGGCGATGGTGCCGACCTGGGCGATCTCGTCCGACGATTTCACCTTCTTGGCGCGGGCCTGGATGTCCTTGACGACGGCGGCCACGGCGAGGTCAATGCCGCGCTTCAAATCCATCGGATTCATGCCGGCGGCAACAAGCTTTGCGCCTTCGCGCAGAATGGACGGCGGCAAGTACCGTGGCCGTCGTGGTGCCGTCGCCGGCAAGGTCGTTGGTCTTCGAGGCCACCTCGCGCACCATCTGCGCGCCCATGTTCTCGAACTTGTCCTCAAGCTCGATTTCCTTGGCGACGGTGACGCCGTCCTTGGTGATGCGTGGTGCGCCATAGGCCTTGTCGAGGATGACATTGCGTCCCTTCGGGCCGAGCGTCACCTTGACGGCATTGTTCAGTATTTCGACACCGCGCAGCATGCGGTCGCGTGCATCGGTGGAAAATTTGATTTCCTTGGCAGACATGATCTTTTCTTCCAGGTTCGGTCTTGATGATTTCGGGGCAAAATCGCCGGTCAGGCAGCTTTCTTTGCGGCCGCGGGCGTCTCGATGATGCCCATGATGTCGGCCTCCTTCACGATGAGGAGATCCTCGCCGTCGATCCTGACTTCGGTGCCTGACCATTTGCCGAACAGCACGGCGTCGCCGGCCTTGACATCGAGCGGGATCAGCTTACCGCTTTCGTCGCGGGAGCCCGGACCGACGGCGATCACTTCGCCTTCCTGCGGCTTTTCCTTCGCGGTGTCGGGAATGATGATCCCGCCCTTGGATTTCACATCGGCTTCCACGCGTCGGATGACGACGCGGTCGTGAAGTGGCCGGAATTTCATTGGGGAGTTCTTTCTATGGCCGGCGCATAGGGCGGCCACCGTCCATGTGTACGCCCATTAGCACTCGATTGATAGGAGTGCTAAAAAATATTTATCGCTGCGAAAAAAATATTCGAAAGTATGATATTGTTCGGTCGTGATCAGAATCGTGATCCGCCAAAAAAAAGCTGAAAAATTGATGCTCGTGTCGCAAATTGCTGTTTGCAATTAAGCATTATGTTATTTGGCACCTTCATGCCAAGGAGGAGTACTATATGGTCGATAGCAGGCAAAATATTATAGAAAAGGCCGAATCGCGATTTCTGGAAACCCAGAGGAAAACCGTGGATCAGGCCAAGGCGACGATTGAGTACCAGACCAGGCGAAACTGAGAGCCCTGAAGACAGCCAGGCTGCGGGAACTGCGGTTTGTCAGGGACGAAGCCGCGCGCGCCGCCGAGGCATTGAAGCCTGCCGCACCAAAGAAGAAACGGGCGGCACGGTAGCGGCAAGGCCTGCCAAAGCGCCGATGGCCTAAGGTGCACCATCCGTGGACAATAGACAAACATCAAGCCATTCAATTCAGGGGCGGCCCAATTGTCTGAGAGACCAGACTATGGGAGTGAGCCCGTTGGTTGCGGACTATCCGTGACTTCGTATGTCCAGACGCGGAATGATTTCAGAACATGCGGCCCAAATGAGTTGATCAACGGGATGTCGGCGGCATCACGGCCGCGCGCCACCAAGATGCGGCCGATGCGCGGCACATTGTTGCGCGGATCGAATGTGTACCATCGGCCATTCAGATAGACCTCGATCCAGGCACTGAAATCCATCGGATCGACTACCGGAACGCCGATATCGCCGAGATGACCATTGACGTAGCGCGCCGGGATGTTGAGACATCGACACAGCGTGAGCGCCAGATGCGCGAAGTCGCGGCACACGCCGACTCCCTCATTAAAGGCCTCGAATGCCGTCCGAGTCGAGCGGGCCTGCATGTAATCGAAGCGGATGTGGCCATGGACGAAATCGCAGATCGCCTGAACGCGCCCCCAGCCGGGAGCGGTTGTGCCGAACATATCCCAGGCCGTCTGGCTCAGCCGATCAGTCTCGCAGTAGCGGCTGCCCATGAGGTAGACGAGGCATTCGTCCGGCAGATCAACCACCGCAAGCTCGCGCGCCGTCCAATCCGCCGCGTCAATCTTGCCGTCGTCTTCGATCGTGGCATCGCCCCAAAGCGTCAGGTCGCCGACCGGCGCGACCAGCCGGCGGCAGCGGTTGCCGAAGAGATCAAGATAGGTCGTCGTCGGGACCTCGGGCATCGTGAAAAAGGCTTCGGGCACGCGCATATCGGCCATGCGTTCTTGATGCACCGACAACAAGCACACCAGCGCCGTCGGCTGGGCGCAAGTGAGCGTGATTTCATAACCGTACCGGATCAACATGCATCTACTCGCTTATGCGGTCTCCCTGTCCAAGTTCGGCAAGGAATGGGCCTCCAACGTTGCGGAGGGCACGCCAGGAGGGCTCTAGAAACTGCGGGACGGTTAGTATCAGAAATCGGCGGACGTCAATACAAACAGGTTCTTGCGGCCGCGGAAATAGGCTTTCCGCGCGACATCGAGGATCGAGTCCCGTGCCGCATCGAAGGCCGCCAAATAACCCGCTTCGGCCGTGGCCGCTCCTGGTGTTGTGTTGGCGAGCGCTTCAATCTCGATCAAGAACGGTATTTCAAACATGCCATCGTAGCCGAGAAAACGGATGTGTTGTCCGACATCGTCGTAGCTGCGGCTTCGGTTTGGAAAAGTCAGCGCCATGGTTGAACCTACCTCAAACCGTCAGAACCGCGTAGCGAATGTCTGTTGCAGGCTCGCGGCCTTGCGTCTTTGCGCATTGTGCGCGTTGAGAATTATCATTGTGGTCGTGGCATCGGTTTCGCCGAGCCCAGTCATGGGTCGGCTTCCCATATCTGCCGGTGCCCCGGTAAAGACATGATAGACCGTCCATGATCCGTCCGGCTCTATGCGCCGGCCATAGTGATGGTTCATGTTGCTACGATCCAAAGCGCCGCCTTCATTTTCCCAGACGCTGATATCAACAGCATCGCGGTTCTCGCGGCATCTGTCGTTGTTGTCGTTCATGGCGGCGACCTTTTTGGATGAGAAGTCGAAAGATACATTCAGCACAACGGGGAAGCCCGCGCCCTGAAGCGCGACTCCGGAAGTCAGGCAGTCTGCTGCAATCGGCGTCCGGATTTACCAGGTGATGCCGAAGAGCGCCGAATAGACGATGATGCCGACGGCAATCGTGATGGACGCTCTTACGAACAAGCTCTTGTAGTCGTAAAGGTAAAATTGAGTCGGAAGATGAGTTTTCATGGCGGCCTCCTTTGTTTTTTTCGTTATATCGGCCAGAAAATCACCATAACACAGAAAGGACATCAACGCTGAATTATTTTGGATATTCCTGAACGGGCGCCATAGCGTCCAAGACATCGCGGTCAGTAGAGTGAGATTCTTCTTTCATCGTTGCAATTAAACCGCAATTGGCGCATAGTGTTCGTGTATCGTTCTTTTGGCCAAGCTTGGCTATCGCGGCGTCAGAGGCTCTCGACCCGCCAACTTCCCCAGATCCTCGATTTTGAAAGGGCTGCGTCGCTTTGCGAGCGCAATGATCCGCCCTTTCCAGGGATATGCAAAATGAACACCCGCACAAAGCATACCACCGTGAGATTCACGGCACCATTCTCGCTGAGCGGCGTCGATGAGATTCAGCCGCCGGGCGACTATGCCATCGCCGAGGACGAGGAACCGATCGACGGGCTTTCCTGGCTCGCCTATCGGCGCGTTGCGACATTCATTCACCTTCCAGCCATTTCCTCGACCGACCGTCTCAGAAGCCAGTTCCTGGGCATCGACCATTCCGAACTCGAAGGCGCGCTCCGCGAGGATGCAGAACAGGTGCAACGCGCCAGCAGGAGGATCCAGCAATGAACGTTCATCGCTTCGCCATTGGGCAGTCGGTCAGACTGAAAGGGACAATAGGCATGGCGCTCCAGACCGGCGACATGTTCAGGATTACCGGGAGAATGCCTGCAAGGGACTGGTCGCCTCAATATCGGATCAGCAACGACGAGGGACGCCACGAGCGCGTTGCGGAGGAAAACAATCTCGAAGAGGTCACCGTTGCCTCTCCAGGGCCCTCCGATTTATTGGCACGACTTAAGAGGCATGATCCTCCTGACGTCGGAGGCAATCGCCATAAGGATTCATCATCTACGTGATGTTTTTCGGCCTACGGTGACTTGCGGGATGCCAGAAACAGAGGAGCCGGCCATGGCGGTGAACAGCGACAAAATCCCCTTCGACAGTGAGCATCACGGCGAAACTGGTGCTCGCAAATATCTTGCCGGCTCTGCAAGCGAAGACTTGTATCTTGCCGGCGCCGCACGGGAAGACTTGCAGGACGGCATCAGCCGTGGCGGCACCGAAACCGGTGATCCAGCTGATCGACCGCCGAAGAAAGGCTTCGGCCTGACCGCACCCGCGACCGACATCTAAGAAATTGGACAGCATCCGCCCGGCGCGGCGATTGAATGTTCGTCAAAAGCTTCTATTTCGTCGTTGCCAATTCATTGGGGACCGACCGCCACCCTGTCGCTTGCCTGCCCGAACTCCTTTACGCTGAGCGGAAACCATTGGGAGGGTTCGTCGCTCATCGCTCAAAGAATCAACGATTTCGTCACGGAGCATCGCCCGAAGGCGGTATGCGACAAGTGTATCTGTGAAGCGCTGAATTACTACTCCAGCGCTAATTCGGCGCTGATAACGGAAGCATTAGGCACGACGCCGGATTTCAACCGGCGGCTCGGCCAATGCGCCCTATGCAAAAATGAAAGGATCGTAATCCGTGCCGACCCGACCTAAAGCCCCGAGGTTCCCGCGTGACTCAGACTTATGCCGGAGGGAATGTTGAGCCGGCTGGAGTCCCTCCCGGGCTTCACCCGCCGGCATAGACCAGCCGTAGGATTTGCGGCATTATCCGGGCCGCCCAATCTCCGCAAAATGGGGCATGGAAAATGGCTCGCAACGAAGAATCCTATACCCAAGACTGTGTCGAAGCGGAACACCTAGTTCGTTCCACAATCATGAGAATTATCAACGAAATGCCCGATGCAGGTGAACTCGCGCAGCGGACGGAGTTTCTAGCAACGGCCCGGAAAGACCTCGAACTTAGGAATGCATGTGCATATGTCGCGTTCCTATCCGCCTGGGAACACCTAATTTCCACATAATTCTCAGACGAACGACGTTTTCTACCAACCCTACCCTGACACGAAATCAAGGAAGATCGATTTTTCACCGCGCTCCCCCCGCGGATAATTCACCTTCGTGGAGATCGGCCACATCGTCATCAGATCGGACGGAAACGGCTTCAGCAGGTCGTGCGGATCGAGCTCCAAAATCGCTCAGCCAGCGTGTGTAGCCCTCGGGATGCAAGATCAACGTGGATGGTGGCGATCATGTCATTCGGCGGGCAGGTGAGGACGCGAACGTCCGATGCTGCAACCCTTGGCATCGCGCCAACTGTCCCAGATGGCGGCAAGCGCGAACGGCTTCATGGCAATGGCGTAAGGCTGTTTGGTCTTCTCGCCCCTAATGGCCTTCCACTCGAAATAGCCGTCAAGCGGCTTCGGCGCCCGGGGACCGTAGCGGTGAGGCGTACTTGAACATGCCATTGGTCGCGACGACTTCGGAGCGGGCATTGATAGGTCTTGGCCCACCGTTTGCATCTTTCATCCAGACCTGTCCCTTGGTCCGATTGTGCCAGTTGGGCCGTATTCTGCGGTGCGCGCCACGGAATGTGGGCTTCAGTGATGCAAACCACACTAATCAAGGCGCTAAGCCTGCTGCACTGCACAACTGAACTTGTTGGTGAGTGGGTCAGCTTGAATTGTGAGCACAAGATTGTCGCTTGTCGGCCCAGAACTCTTATATGCTTAGCGGAAAGCATGGGGAGCAAGGGCAGTGAGTTATTCCATAAAACTCGGCAAAGAGCCGAACGTCTTTACGGTCAATGACTTGTCCAGCAAGCAGGCCGTAGACCAGGCACGCGAACTCAAAGCGGGAAACATCAAATTCGGCATCTACGCCAGCGACGGCACTTTGACCGAACTGTATGATCTTGAGCGTGATGTGGAGGGCGACGACGTTGCCAACCGAAATTAAAGGCCAGAAAATGCTCCGCTTGCCGCGGCCCGGCAGATGGACGATTGCGATCTGGCTGATTGCAGTTATCGCCGCAGGAGCGACGATCTGGTTCTTGAGTTAGAGACCGGACACCCTACCCTTGGCTCTTTCCTGAGCTTGCCGCCGTAGAACTTCATCGGTGCCGACGAGCTTCTTGGTTCCGCCGGCAATCGTGGTCGAGACGACTGACACCGGATCGCTCGCGGGGAATGTATCCTCCAGACCTTCCTGCAACTGCTCTTCGAGCGTCGAACAGTCCTCTGCCCTTCCCTCAGTACGCCGCTTCTTCGGCTTGGTGACTGCGGACATTTGTCATCTCCGATGCGCCTTTGGGGAACGAATGCTGCTCAGGTAGGTTTCCCCTTGAACTTGGACAATTAGATGCGAAACCTGCCGGCAGCGGGCGGTTTCTATCAGACTGAGCGGTGCTCAGGTCTTTCTGATCTGCTCGACCGCAGTCGCCAGTAGTTCGTCCATGACGCCGCGAATCTGAAGATCTGACTGGGCGATGTCTGCCGCGTCGAAATCGGTGCGCACCTTGCGGAACACATCGTTGTCCCCTGCTTCTTCGAAGTCCGCGCGCACCACCTCCTTCGCATAGGCGTCGGCGTCCGCACCGGTTTTGCCGAGCTTTTCGGCGGCCCATAGGCCGAGCAGCTTGTTACGGCGCGCCATAGCCTTGAACTTCAATTCCTCGTCCATCGCAAACTTCTTTTCGAAACCTTCCTGACGGTCTCTCATGCTGCTCATGGCTTGCCTCGTTCTGTTATCAGTTCCGGGTTATTCCTCGCGCTGGCCTGTGAAGGCCAGCAGCAGGAAGATATGATGAAATTCAGATAGAGCGAAAAGGCTCTAGGTGGCCGCTGCGCTTGCCGCGAGCCTTGCAGCGTTTCGCTCCCATACGTGGGTGACGCCAATTGTCAGTGTCTAACTGGCGGCAAGCGCCGCTTCGCACGCCCTGGCCAAGTCAGTGTTCGGCTTCTCGGCCCCAAGTAGCGTGGCCCATCCTGCCTTTTCAACGACCCCGCGCCGATTGTAGCCCTGTGCAGCCTTCAGTTCTGCAAGAACCTCCACCGAGCGGGGATCGTTCTTTGACTGCTCGACGCAGTAGGGCGTCATAGCCGTCGTTACTGCCGTAATAGATGCGCTGTCGGCCATCTTCCTAGCCGTACCACCTGTGACCCATCCGCCCCAGGTAAATCCAATAATAGCCAACGCGACGGCTCCTGCCCCCGCGCCATAGACGGCGGGCTTAACCCATGTGGGGATTTGCATGATATTTGTCCGATCTGTGTAAGGGGCGCACACGAACGCGCGCGAGAAACTCAGTATATCACGATAATGTCGCAGCTTGCAGGAATTCGTGAACCGCGCAGCCTCAATGGGCGGTCGCTCGCCCTGCCGGCTGACCATTAACGAGCAGAACCCGGTAGTGACTCAGCGGCAATAGGAAGCGTTGTTCGGGCCGAATAGAGGAAAAGGGGGAACTGTACGCCGCTCACCCAATGGCCGTACAGAAGTGCGGGACCTTATTCGGGCGGCGAGGCAACTCGCGGCGCTGTTCTGACCTGTGCGACGAGAGGCATGCCCTCTTCACTCCGGGGGCGTTCTTCGCTCCGAACCGTTAAATTGGCGCAATTGCCAGCGATGATGCGCAGTCGTCCGGTCTTCAATGGCACACGGACGCTTGGAAGAGGAGACCCCGCTTTCGCCCGACACCAAGGGAGGAAGTAGGATGTTCCCCTTCACTGGAACTGCAAACCCAGAACAACTGGCGGTCATGACGGAGGTCTTTGAAGACCACTGTCTTCAGCACAACATCGTGGAAGAGTATGCCAGAACAGACGCCGCGCAACTCGTCATATTGCTCTTTGACGGTGGCGCAAGGACCGTCGAGGAACTGAAAGCGAGGCTCGCTCGGTTGCGCGACGCTTAGTCCGGCACGTCCTGCAGCGGCTTCTTCCGTCCCGTTCCCGCTTCTTCGCAACATGATGACAGCGGCCCGCACGTTGCTTGAGGCTCGCTCCTAGAGCCTGCCGGCCGCCCATTGCCCTAAAACCCCAAGGCCGGTGGGCTTTGTTTGTTGGTCGTAAATCCAACATTGCGAATGGGCCGCTTTCAATCGCTCGTGGTACACTGGCTCCCGCCATGGCGAGTAAGCAATCATTCGACCCCAAGTCCTTTCTCGCCCACGTTGGTGACGGACGAAACATTGCCAGATACCGCAAGGACCGGATCGTATTTTCACAAGGGGAGCCTGCCGACGCGGTCTTCTACGTCCAGAAAGGCAAGGTGAAAGTCACCGTCGTTTCGGAGCAAGGCAAGGAGGCGGTCGTCGCAATCCTTGGGTCGAACGAGTTCTTCGGCGAAGGGTGCCTGGCCGGTCAGGTGCAGCGAATATCGACAGTCGCGACGATGATAGATTCCGTCATTGTGCGGCTGGACAAGGGGGCTATCGTCCGCGTGATTCACGAGCAACCGGCGTTCTCCGAGATGTTCATCAGCCATCTTCTAAGTCGGGCTATCCGGGTGGAAGCAGATCTCGTCGATCAGCTATTCAATTCGAGTGAAAAACGACTTGCCAGGTTGCTCCTGCTGTTAGCCAACTTCGGCAAGGAAGGGAAACCGGAGCCGGTCATAGCGAAAATAAGCCAAGAGACGCTCGCGGAGATGATTGGAACGACCCGGTCGCGCGTCAGTTTCTTCATGAACAAATTTCGGAAACTTGGTTTCATCGACTACAATGGCGGCATTGAAGTCCACAGTTCGCTGTTGAATGTCGTTCTGCACGACCAGCCCCAAATCAAGATCTGACCCCTGCTCATTTCGCCAGGCGCGCGGTCAGTTGGTAGATGCTTGATGTGAGCAATTCTGCACAGTTTTGGTTCGCGAACGAGCATACCTTGCGCCCGGGTGGAGGCACCCCCCTTCCGAGGTCGGGACACACTCTTCCGAGGTTGGGGGATACCCCCCTTCGCTAATCGAGGGAGGAAGCAGGATGCGCTTCACCGAAACCGCCAATCCCGAACAATTGGCGATCATGACGAATGCCTTCGACAACTACTGCCTCGTGCGCAACATCATCGACGACAATGGCAAGGAAGACGCCGCCCGCGTGATCTTCCTGCTTTTTGAAGGCGGCGCAAGGACTGTCGAGGAGATACGAGCAGGGCTCCAGCGGCTGAACGCAACGCACTAATCCGGTTTGTCATAAAGCGGTTTGCGTCGTCCCGGCTCGGCCCTCTTCTTCGCATCAGGCTAAGGCGGGCACCGGCGTCAGCGCCGAATCTGATCCATGGTGCAACCCTGCGGCGCTTTGTCGGTGCGCCAGCGGATCAGCCGCGAGCCGTGCCGGAACTGGCCGCCGCTGATGTGGTCGGCGCTGAGTTCGGCGACGAGGATCGGATCGAGCCGGACCATCTTCTGGGTCTTGCCGGTCCAGCGGCTCTTGCCGCCGGGCGCGCGTCCGGTGAAGCCGGTTCCGCCCTTCAGCGGCTCGAGCAGCTTCGCGATTTCGGCGGCGTCATTGTAGACCCGCGAATGGCCGACGAAGTGCAGCAGGCCGTCGTCGCCGTAGAGGCCGAAGAGCAGGCTGTCGATGGTTCCGGTCGCCTCGTCCTCGTAGTAGCCGGCAAGAACGGCGTCGACCGTATGCCAGACCTTGAACTTGCGCATGGTGCGCTCGCCGGCCGAGTACGGCTGATCGAGCGGCTTCGCCACGATGCCGTCGAGTCCCTTGCGCCGTCCGACAAGCCATCTCCGCGCCGTGGCTGCCGACCGGGCGGCTTTCGACAGCACGATGACCCGGTGTTGACCGGCTAGCCTTCACGAAGGCTTTCAGCGCCGCTCGCCGCTCGGAGAAGGGCTTGGCGACAAGCGAGCCGCTCTCGTCGGCCAAGAGATCGAACACGACCAGCCGCGCCGGAAACTTGCCCGACAGTTCGGCAATCGCGGCTCGCTGCCGGATGAAGGCGCAGCTGCAGCGTCTCGAAGGACTGGCCGGGGATGACGAGTTCACCGTCCAGGACGAAGCGATCGGCCTTCAGCCGGGCAAGGCCGGCGACGACCTCCGGGAAGAAGCGGTTGAGCGATTTCTGCTTCTTGGATTGCAGATCGACCTTGTCGCCGTCGCGGAAGGCGAGGCAGCGGAAGCCGTCATATTTCGGCTCGTAGAGCCAGCCCTTGCCGCGCGGCAGATCGTCGACCGGCTCGGCCTCCATCGGCTTGAGCGAGAGCGGAATGGGTAGATCGGGCGTCACTTAGCGATCAGGTACTTCAGCCGGGCGACCTCACGCAAGAGAGCCTGCCTGTCGTGTCCAAACCGCTCAAGGAGGCTTCGCGCCTGATCGAGGCTGATGCCATGGTGCTTGGCGAAATACTCGACCTCGTAGCCCGGGTCGTCAGCGACGCGGTTGCGGTCGCTGGCATCGGTTTTCGTTTTGTCGTCTGCCATGATGATGCTCCTTTCCAGCATCAACATCCTCGACCATTCCGGGTTCCGAAAAGAAGGCGGCAACCATCAAGGTCAGAGCGCGCTGACACAGGGCTCAGGATACTTCCTCAAACGCCGAGAGTTTGCCCGCGCCGCTATGCCTATTCCACTCGTGGGCTCGGCCTAATGCCTGAAGCCGAAGTAGCAGCGCCGACACGTGCACCAAGATCGAATCGGCGGCTTTCTCGGCTTCCTCGTCGCTGATTAGGTGACGCACAAGCCCGAGGTTTTCTCGGATGTCCGCTAATACACTCTGCGCGTGCTGGCGAGAATGCATCGGGACGACATTCGGGAGGTCCGAAACCCACTGCCCGCAGAACGGAAGTGGAAGCGTTGACTTCTCAGACTCCGAAAAGCCGGTGGCGGCGGTGAGTGCGCCCCAGCGCCCAGTATGGCTGTTCCAAAAAAGAGCAGCCTCCAGCATGTTCTGAATGACATACATCCTGCTCATGAATAACTCCTCTTGGGGTCAATGGTTTGACAACGCTCCAAACCGCTAGAGGCTCCTTGAGAACTTGAAGCTTATGCGTGTTTGTGCTTCCCCATCTGTCGCTGCGCGATTGACGCCGAGGCGAAGGCCAGGGGGCTGACCCGCTCTGCCTTCCTCGCAAGCGCGCGCCGCAAGTCGAAGCCGGCCACGCTGCATGGACACCGTGATAGGCTGGCGGCGACAGGGACAGCACATCGCGCTCGCCATGGCCGTTTGAGTTCATGTCAAAGTTAAATGCGCGCATCCGCAAGGATCGGTAGAATCCTTGCGGACAGTCGAGGCAGAAAGAGGCCACTGACATGCGGCGCATTGATCAGATTCGGGACCGCGCGAGGGAACTTGCTCAATCAGGCATGCATGCGGACTGTCTGGCCACCGAACGCCAACTTTCCGAGGAAGGCTGCCAAGACGCACAACAGGCTTTGCAGGACCATGTGGTCAGGAAACACCTCAAATCGCTCTGCGATAAATGCTGGCGCGGCGAACTGTAGGACGGCCATTTCAAATTCACGTCCCTTGACCCTCATGCATCCTTGCGGCGCAGGGGACAACGGGACCAGATGTCGATCAATCGCCGTCACATGCTCACCGGCCTTGCCGTCGCGGTGCCCGCCACTGCAGACGCTGCCAATACCGACGCCGAACTGTTCCGGCTCGAAGCAGAGTTCCAACCTGCCTTCAAGTGAAACCGATCCTCTCCCCGTTCGTTAGGGATCAAAGGAGGATCGAAGATGCGTCATTTTCTGATCAATTCCGCCTTCGCGCTGACAATCGGCTGCACCGGCGGTCTTCCGCTTCTGGGCACAGCCGCTTCGGCACAGGACTTCGAACTTAGCATCGGTCGAGACGGCCCGCGATTGAGAACAGTGGATCGTTGCGACCCGGACCTCGAATATTGCTACGAGGGGCAGAACGATATCGACAGGCCGGTCATGCGCGGCTGCACGGAAGGACGCGCATTGAACAAGGCCGAGCGCATGGGCATCAATCGCGCACGCATCGCTTCGGCGGGCCGGCGCACGATTGAAGTTCGCGGCAGGACGCCCGA
>CAVTKY010000013.1:0-145906 GCA_963735385.1 uncultured Alphaproteobacteria bacterium
CTCGACGTCGTCGGCGAGCTGATTGCGCTCGGTGACGGTGGAGAAGTGGATCGAGATCTTCGAGAAGAGCAGGAAGCGTCGCGCGCCTGCGCTATCCGGGCTCGCCGCCGACGAAGTGCACCTGCACCACCTGCTGCAGCTCCGTCAGCACTTCGCCCTGCGCGCAGCTTCGTCACCTCGGCCCGGAACGCGCCGATGATCGGAATGCCGGGCATGATCTCGGTGAAGTACGTCGTGCACGGTGTGTCCCGTCATCTGGCCGCTCAGGTGATACGGCACCTTCGACAGCGCGACGTCCGAGCGGCGGATCTGGTAGCGTCGCCGGGTCGAGGTAGATCGAGCCGCTGACGTCCGGCTCGCGAATTCGTGAATCCGGGCGCGAAGTCCACGCGGACGAGCGACTTGCCCGTCGACCTCGACCATGCCCGCCGTACGTCGAAGCAGTGCGCCTTCGCGAAAGTTGTCCTCGGCGAAGGTGGCGAGCGTCGGCAGGTGCATGTTCGTCGATCGTCGTTGTTCTCTCGAAGACCATCTTGCCCGCCTCGTATTTCCACGACTTCGCGCTCGTGCCGGAAGCGATCTCGAGCTGGCGTAGCGCTCGATCACCGAGTCGTTGAGCGTGGTGACGAACTGGCGTTGCGTCGCGTAGACGTACGGATACGCGAGGCTGAGCAGGCGAAACGTCTCGGCGTTCTGCTGGAGCTGCTCGATACAGCTGCACGAGGCCCGGATCGGATCCGCGGCCCGGCGAGCCCGGGTTGGTGCACACGCGCGCGACGGTCTGGACGGCCGGCAGCTGGATCGCGAGTCGCGTCATCTGCGAGCGTCACCCGGACCGTGTCGCCGCGCTGGATCGCGCACCGACCTGCTCGGCGGGCGAGTACCCGATGCGCCGCGCGCGCACCGTCACGTCGCCGGCGGCGATGCCCTCGACCTGAAAGCGGCCGGTCGAGTCGGTGAACTGCGCGTTCTTGCCGTTGAGGGTGACCGACGCGTACGGCAGCGGCGCATCTGCCCCCGCGACGGTGACCCGACCGATGAGCACGGTCGTGGTGTTCTCCTGCGCCACGCAGGGCGGGGGCAGGTCGCCGCAGGGCGAGCGATGAGCGCGCATCATGACGAGGTACGCTTCATCGGGAAGGTTGAACGCGCGCACCTTGCCGTCTGCTGGCGACGACGGAGAATTCAGGCCGACACCTTCATCCCGATTCTCATGATTCGTCGTCTTTCGACCTTCGCCGCGTTAGCGCTGCTCGCCGCGCTGTACGTCCACGAGAGTCGGCTCGACGGCCGACGGTCACGCCGCAGGTGACCGCGGCCGCCGACTCGATCACCGCCGCCGGCCTGCTCCAGCACATCAGGAATCTCGCCGACGATTCGATCGAGGGCCGCGCGCCCGGCACGCCCGGCGAGGAGAAGACGGTCGCGTACATCGAGGGCCAGTTCAAGGCGCTCGGCCTCACGCCGGGCAATCCCGACGGCACGTATCGGCAGAACGTGGAGCTCATCGGCTACACGCCGAACCCGACGGCGTCGTTCACCGCCGGCGGCAAGACGATCCCGCTGACGTTCCAGCGACGACTTCGTCGCGAACTCGCGGCACAACCGCCCGGAGACGAAGGTCGAGAACTCCGACGTCGTCTTCGTCGGCTACGGCGTCGTCGCGCCCGAGTACGGCTGGGACGACTACAAGGGCGTCGACGTGAAGGGCAAGACGATCGTCATGCTCGTCAACGATCCGGCGGTCGCCGCAGTCGTCGGAAGCGAGACGAGCCGAGCATGGAGCACTCGACCGACGATGTTCCGCGGCAAGGCGATGACGTACTACGGCCGCTGGACGTACAAGTACGAGATCGCGACGCGAGAAGGGCGCGGCGGCCGCGTTCATCGTCCACGAGACCGGTCCGGCCGGCTATCCGCTGCGAAGTCGTGTCGGCGAGCTGGTCGGGCGAGCAGTTCGACGTCGATCTCGCCCGACGCCGAACAAGCGCGTGCCGGTCGAAGGCTGGATCACGCTCGACAAGGCGAAGGAGCTCTTCGCGGCGGCGGGCCAGAACTTCGACTCGCTTCACAGGCGCGGCGACGACGAAGGACTTCACGCCCGTCGCCGCTCGAACGCGAAGGCGAACGTCACGGTCAAGACCGACCGTGCGCGCGGATCGAAGTCGCAGAACGTCGTCGCGAAGCTCGAGGGCAGCGACGAAGAAGGACGAGTACGTCGTCTACACCGCGCACTGGGATCACCTCGGCCGCGACACCACGCTGCAAGGGCGACCAGATCTTCAACGGCGCGCTCGACAACGCGTCGGGCGTCGGCGACGCTGCTCGAGATCGCGAAGGCGTTCACGAAGCTGCCGACGAAGCCGCGAGCGCTCGATCCTCTTCCTGCGGTCGACCGCGGAGGAGACAGGGCTGCTCGGCGCGAAGTACTACGCGACGAATCCGCTGTATCCGCTCGACAAGACGGTCGCGAACATCAACATCGACGGCATCAACCAGTGGGGACGAACGAGCGACTTCATCGTGATCGGACTCGGCAACTCCGACGCTCGACGACGTGCTGACCGACGTGCTGCAAGGCCGACGGCCGCACGGTGCGGCCCGATCGCGGAACCGGAGAAGGGCTTCTACTATCGCTCCGATCACTTCGAGTTCGCCAAGCAGGGCGTGCCCGCGCTCGACCCCGACGCCGGCATCGACGTACATCGGCAAGACCCGACGACTACGGCATGAAGAAGCGCGACGAGTACACGAACAACGACTACCACAGGCCGACCGACGAGGTGAAGCCGGACTGGGATCTCACCGGCGCGAGTCGAGGACGCGCGCGTGCTGTTCCAGGTCGGCTACCTCGTCGCGCAGCGCGACGCGCTGCCCGCAGTGGAAAGCCGGCACCGAGTTCAAGGCGAAGCGGGACTCGATGATGGCGAAAAAGTGAGCATGGGAATGGGAATGGGAATGGGAATGAGAGTGTCGGCTCTCGCGCTCGTCGCCTCCCTCGCTTCGGCGCAGCAGGCGCCGACGCGGACGCTCATCGAGGAAATGAAGATCGACGGGAACGCGCATGAGTGGACGGCCATTCGCGCGATTCTTCCGCTCGCGGGCGGCGGGTTGCTCGTGGCGCAACGTGGCGATTTCGCCGGAATGATCTTTTCGCGGTCGGGCGAGTTGGTGAGCAAGATCGGCCGGAAGGGAGCCGGGCCGGGCGAGGTGCAATCGCTCAGCAGGATCGGGCTTCTCGGTGACACGATATGGATGACCGACGCCGGCCTGAATCGCGTCTCGTTCTTCGGGCCCGATGGGACATTCGGCCGCTCATTTGCCGCGGCCGGCAAGCAGGACTGGACTGCCATCAGACCGGACGTAAAGGCGGGATTCTTTCGCGCGATGCCGACGGTCCTCCTGCCCAACGACGTGGCGCTCGCGTCTCCGGGAACAGCGGTCAGCGCCATCACTGACGGGACGATCAAATCCATTCCGCTGATTCGAACGACGTGGGACGGCACCTATTCGCGCATCGTCGCCGAGCTGCCGATTCGACTCTCGCAGATGGAAATCAAGAGCGGCGACCGGACCACGTACGCCAATCAGCCGTTTCGGGCGAGCCCGATCCTGGAGACATCTCGCTGACGGGCGGCACATCGCCATTATCGACGTTCCGGAGGGAGGGAAGCCGGTGGTTCGAATCATCCGGCTCAACGATCGCGGCGATACCGTCGCGCGCCAGGACGTTCCGTACATACCTGTCGAGATCTCGCGTCATGCCGTGGACAGCACCGTCAAGGTGTTCGCGACGGGGTTCAAGCTCGACGAGTCAGCGGTCCGCGCCGCGATGAACGTCCCGAAGCACCACTACCCGGTGGACAAGATCCTCATCGCGAACGACGGCACGCTGTGGCTTCGCGCGCCGGTCGCCGCGGGGCAACGGCGCTGGACGCTGGTGTCGTTGGCCGGAAGGGTGACCGAGATCCTGACGACGCCGGCGACGACGGACCTTCAATGGATCGACGGGACGATCTGGGGAGTTTCGCGCGATGCCGACGATGTACCCAGCGTCGTGCGGCTGAAGCGGAAATAGAGTTGCTGTCATCCTGAGCGAAGCGAGGGATCTGCTTGTCGACGAAAAGCAGATCCCTCGCTTCGCTCAGGATGACAGACTCGTGCTAGTGGACTATGACGGTGCCCTGCATGCCGACGTGCAGCGTGCACTGGTAGGGGAAGCTGCCCGCGGTCGTGAAGGTCTTTGACACGTTCGCGTTTGCCGTGTTGCCGATGTTGGTCGGCGTCCCGGCGCCCGACGCGTTGAAAGTGACGTTGTGCTCGACCGGGCCGAACGCCCACGTCACCGTGCCGCCGACCGTGAGGTCGACCTGCGCCGGCGAGAAGGAATTGGACGCGTCCGCGGCCACCGTCGCCGCTGCAACCGGCGTGATCGTCTGGACGGTGATACCCCGGGTTCCAGAGATGCCCGCGATCGTCGCCGTGATCGTCGTCGTACCATTTGCGACCGCCGTCACAAGGCCGCTGGTGCTCACGGTCGCCGTGCCCTGATTGGACGACGACCAGGTCGCCGCGGACGGCGCCGTGATCGACGTGCCGGCGGAGTTCCTCGCTGTGGCCGTCATCTGGACCGTCGTTCCGGGCGCGATGGTGGTCGCCGACGAACTAAGTGTCACCGTAGCAATGACGTTCGGATCGCCAGGTTCAGTACCGCCCCCGCATGAAGCGACCAGGGCAGCGAAAAAGAGCGGTGTGATGTGACGCAGGGAACGGTGCATTGAAAATCTCCGGGGTATAAGAGGATAGTCTACACGGAGCATGTATCCACAACTCCCTCGACAAGTTCATGCATACCGGATCACGGTTGCCGCAAGGGCCATTCCTTACAATCAGTCTGAATGATTGACGACCCCGCCACCGACAGCGAGCTCGTCGCGGCCGTCGTCCGCGGTGACCTCGACGCCTATGCGACGCTAGTGCACCGGCACCGCGATTCGTACACCAGATTCGCCGTCCGGATGCTCGGGGACCGCGCCAACGCCGAGGAGGCGGTATTGCACGAGGCCTGGATCCGGGCCTACCGCAATATCGCGAACTGCAGAGAACCAAAGCGATACGGCGCCTGGCTGTACCAGATCGTGGTGCTCGAATGCCGCGCCCACCTGAACCGCAGTTCGCCGCGCGACGGTCGGACTTCCGATGGGGCACTCCTGGACGCCATTCCGGCCGACGCGCCGGAAGCTGCCGCCATCTCTCGAGGAAATCGAGCGCGCGCTGGCCGCGCTCCCGGACGAGCAGCGCGAAGCCTTCGTCCTGAGGCACGTCGAGGAGATGTCGTTCGAGGAAATGGCGGAGATCACGGGAGCCGGCGTCTCGGGGCTCACGATGCGGGTGAAGCGAGCCACGGGTCGCGTGCGCGACGCGTTCGCGCCGCTGCTTCGGACGGTGGAGCGGCTTTCCGGTGGCTTCGAGGGGCGGCTCCTGGGCCGCGTCCGCGACGAGAAAGCCGCCGAAGTGCAGCGCCAGACAAAGCATCCGCGGAGCTGGTGGATCGACCCCACGGCCGGTTGCGCGCACCCCACTCACTTCAATGGCACTGGCGACGGGTCTTCGCGGCGCTCGTGGCGATGGTGACGCTGCTCGTCGTGGCGAAACCCTAACTCCGCGCGGTTACGGCTTCCTCGACGGCGGCGTAGAGGGCTTCGGCCCGGACGGGCTTCTTGAGGAACGGCACACCGGCGCGGGCGATGACGCTTCGCTCCAGCTCTCCGATGTCCCCGGACACGATCGCGATCGGGAGCGTCGGATAATGGTCGCGGACGTAGTACGCGAGCTCGACGCCGGTCATGTCCGGCATGGTCACGTCGGTGACGATCGCGCCGATCTGCGGGCTCCGCTTGAGCGTCTCGATCGCCTCGGCGCCACTTGGTCGCCGTGACGACGTCGTACCCGCGGGCCTCGAGCAGCTGGCCGATGACGTCGCGCGCGCCGGCGTGGTCGTCCACGACCAGGACGGTCAGGGGAATCGCGAGGGGCATGATCCCAAAGGTGCTAGGGGCTGGGGGCTGGGGGCTAGGGGGATTCGGGGCTAGGCGGATGGGGGTTAGGGGTGAGTCGGGCGCGTTCCGGGTGTCATATTCATCAGCTGGGCCCTAGCCCCTAGCCCCTAGCCCCAGACCCTCAGCTAAATGCGTATTCGGAATTTCGTTTTCGCCCTTCTGGCAGCCGTTTCAGTCGTCGCGGGGCCCAGGCGCCCGCGCTGACGACCGTGCTGCCGGTCGATCCCAAGGTCAAGATCGGCACGCTGCCGAACGGCATGCGCTACTACATCCGGCAGAACGCGAAGCCCGAGAAGCGCGCCGAGCTGCGGCTCGTCGTCAACGCCGGCTCGGTCCTCGAGGACGACGACCAGCGCGGCCTCGCGCACTTCGTCGAGCACATGGCGTTCAACGGCACGACGCACTTCGCGAAGAACGACCTCGTCAACTACCTGCAGTCGATCGGCGTGCGGTTCGGCGCCGACCTGAACGCCTACACGAGCTTCGACGAGACCGTCTACATCCTCCCGATCCCGACCGACACGCGCGCGCATCGTCGACCAGGCGTTCACGATCCTCGAGGACTGGGCGCACGGCCAGATCTTCGACTCGACCGAAGTCGTGAACGAGCGCGGCGTCGTGCGCGAGGAGTGGCGCGGCGGCAAGGGCGCCGGCGAGCGCATGCTGCAGCAGTGGCTGCCGATCGCGCTCAAGGGCTCGCTCTACGCCGAGCGTCTGCCGATCGGCACGGAGCACGAGCATCATGACGGCGACGGCCGAGCGTGCTGCGCTCGTTCTACAGGACTGGTACCGCCCCGACCTCATGGCGGTCGTCGCGGTCGGCGATTTCGACCCGGCGCGCGATCGAGGCGCAGATCAAGCAACACTTCTCGGCGATTCCGAAGGCGGCCAGCCCGCGCCGCGCACGGTCGCAGGCGATCCGTGCCGAACAACGCGACGCCGCTGATCGCGATCGCGACCGACAAGGAAGCGCACGAGCTCCGACGTCGAGCTGATCTTCAAGCTGCCGCAGTCGAGCGACGCGGACCGTCGGCGACTACCGCCGCGATCTCACGGAGCCTCTGCATCTCGGCATGCTCAACGCGCGGCTCGAGCGAGATCACGCAGAAGCCGGACGCGCCGTTCCTCGGCGCCGGCGCGTCGAAGGGCGGCTTCATCGGACGCGACGACCGACGCGTTCATCCTCGCGCGCCGGCGTGAAGGACGGCGGCATCGAGCGCGGCGCTCGAGGCGCTGCTGATCGAGGCGCACCGCGTCGACCAGTTCGGCTTCCTCGCAGTCGGAGCTCGACCGCGCACGAAGCAGAACATGGTGCGCGGCTACGAGCGCGCGTACGCCGAGCGCGAGAAGACGCAGTCGGGCGTCGCTCGTCGGCGAGTACGTCAACAACTACCTCGATCGGCGAGGCGATTCCGGGCATCGAGTACGAGTACAAGCTCGTGCAGCAGCTCGTGCCGACGATCACGCTCGCCGACGTCAACACGCTGGCGCGCAGAGCTGGATCACCGACGAAGAATCGCGTGATCATCGCGCAGGCGCCGCACAAGGACGGCGTCGACGATGCCGACGCGAGGCGCAGCTGCTCGCCGTGTTCGACGCGGCGGCGAAGGTGCCGGTCGACCGCGTACACCGAGAACCTGTCGGCCGAAGCGCTGCTCGCCAACGAGCCGACGCCGGGCACGGGTCGTCGGCGAGCCGTGCAGTGCCGGCAGTCGGCGTCACCGAGTGGCGGCTGTCGAACGGCGTGCGCGTGCTCGTGAAGCCGACCGACTTCAAGGCGGACGAGGTGCTGTTCAGCGCGTACAGCCCGGGCGGCATCGTCGCTGGCGCCGAACGCCGACTACATGTCGGCGGCGCTGGCGACGCAGATCGTCGGCATCAGCGGGCTCGGGCACGTTCAGCCGGTCGATCTTCAGAAGAAGCTGAGCCGGCAAGGCCGCGTCGGCGCGTCCGCATCGATCGGCGAGACGAGCGAAGGCTCAGCGGCTCGCGCGTCGCCGAAGGATCTCGAGACGATGTTCCAGCTGATCTATCTGACGTTCACCGCGCCGCGCCTCGACACGGCCGCGTTCCAGGCGTTCAAGAATCAGGTCGGGCCGTACCTCGCGAACCGCGGCGCCGATCCGGACGAGGTGTTCAGCGACACCGTGCAGGTGACGATGTCGCAGCACAGCTTCCGCGCGCGTCCGCTCACGCCGGCGACGTTCGCCGAGGTCGAATCCGGAGAAGGCGTTCGCGTTCTACAAGGATCGCTTCGCCGACGCGAGCGACTTCACGTTCGTCGTTCGTCGGCAACGTCGACACGCTCGACGCTCAAGCCGCTCGTCGAGAAGCTACCTCGCGTCGCTGCCGTCGACCGGACCGCAAGGAGACGTTCCGCGACGTCGGTCGCGTGGCCGCCGACGGGCGTCGTCGAGCGCATCGTGCGGAAGGGCGTGGAGCCGAAGGCGAACACGACTGATCCTGTTCACCGGACGCGTGCGAATACACGCCGGCGAACGCGGTTTGCCATTCCGTGCGCTGAGCGAGCTCGTGCAGATCAAGCTGAACGAGTCGCTGCGCGAGCAGCTCGGCGGCACGTACAGCCCGAACGTCGGCGGTCGCTTCAGCGCCTGCCGCGCCGGAGTACTCGTTCCATCAGTCTACTCGTCGCCCGAAAACGTCGAGAAGCTGACGAAGAGCGTGTTCCCGATCATCGACAGCGTCCAGAAGTACGGCCCGACGCCGCGGACGTCGACAAGGTGAAGGAGGAGCTGACGCGCGCGCGCGAAGTCGAGGTCAAGACAGAACGAGTACTGGCTCGCGAACATGGTGGCGCGCGACCAGGCCGGCGAAGACATCGCCGGACTCGGTGCCGCGTACGACGCGATGCTCAAGGCGCTGACCGCGGCGCAGATCCAGGAAGCGGCGAAGAAGTACTTCGACACGAACGAACTACGCGAAGTTCGTGTTGTTGCCGGAGAAGTAGCCCCGTCATCCCGAGCGAAGCGAGGGACCTGCACTTTGAACCAAGTGCAGGTCCCTCGCTTCGCTCGGGATGACATGCCGTAATTATCTTTGAAGCCATGCACAACAGACTCCCCTTAGCGGCGCTCGTCATCGCAGCCGCTTGCACAACTTCGCAGTCCACGTCCTCGACCACGCCGGTCTACAGCAGCTTCCGACTCGAGTCCCGTCACCTCACCAACATCCGCCAGCTCACCTACGGCGGCGACAACGCCGAAGCGTATTTCAGCCGCGACGGCAAGCGCCTGATCTTCCAGTCGACGCGCGACGGCCGCACGTGCGATCAGCAGTTCGTGATGAACGTCGACGGCACCGGCGTGCGCCGCGTCTCGACCGGCGACGGGCAAGACGACGTGCGGCTACTTCTACGACGGCGACCGCAAGATCTTCTTCGGCTCGACGCACGCCGCCGACACCGCCTGCCCGCCCCGCCCCGATCCGTCGAAGGGCTACGTGTGGGGACTCGACCCGTTCGACATCTACACCGCGAACGCCGACGGCTCGGGCCTCAAGCGGCTCACCAACTACGGCGTCTACACGACCGAAGGCGACGCTGTCGCCCGACGGCAAGACGATCGTGTTCACGTCGCTCAAGGACGGCGATCTCGACATCTACACGATGAACGTCGACGGCATCGAACCTGAAGCGACTCACGACGACGCCGGGCTACGACGGCGGCCCGTTCTGGTCGCCCGACGGCAAGAAGATCGTCTATCGCGCCTGGCATCCGACCGACACGCGCGCTCGACGACCTATCGCGACCTGCTCGGCCAGCGCCTCGTGCGACCGAACCGCATGGAGCTCTGGGTCATGAACGCCGACGGCTCCGACCAGCGGCAGATCACGAACCTCGGCGGCGCCAACTTCGCTCCGTTTTTCACGCCCGACGGCAAGCGGATCATCTTCTCGTCGAACCACACGAATCCGCGCAGCCGCAACTTCGACCTGTACCTGGTCAACCTCGACGGCACCGGGCTCGAGCAGGTGACCGACGACGCGCGACTTCGACGGCTTCCCGATGTTCGGCCCGACGGCAAGAAGCTCGTCTGGGCGTCGAACCGCGGCAACGCGCCGGACAGCCACTCGACCAACTTGTTCCTGGCGGACGTGGAAGTGAGCGTCTCTGTGAGGGGGCGAACGTGGATCGGCGGCGGGCTGTTCACGCTCGCCGGCTTGATGCTGCTGGGATTCTGTGGTCGAGCCAGAGCATCTACGTCTCCGTCAACGGTTCGTAGCCCTGCTGGTCGTCGTGGTCCTTCCCGTGGTGGCCGGCGTCGTTGTCCTTCGCGGCATTAGCGGGTCGTCGACAAACGTCGCGCGGCGATGCGCCAGCGACGATCGAGGCCGAAGTGATGAAGCTGGCGATCCAGCCAGGCCGGCAAGCTCACCGCCTTGAAGTGGCGACCGCGCTCTCGCTCCCCGAGGACGAAACAAAACGGGCGCTCGACGCGATGGTCGAGCGCGAAATCGCTGACATCGAGATCACCGACGAGGGCGTCATCGTCTACACGTTCGATTCGGCCAAGCGGCTCGGGACCAAGCACACATCGCAGCGGTATCCTCGATGCCTGAGACGAGCGGCTCTACGCCTGAAGGCTCGTTACGTATTGCTGTACCTGCTGACGCCGCGCCCAGCGCTTGAAGCGATCGCCGTCGCGGGCCCCCTTAAGAAACAGCCAACGTGTTTTTGGAAAGCCGTCCGTATTGCTCCACACGCCTGTCAGTCCATCCGAGGCTTTGGCGATGAAATCCTCAAGGTAGCTGCCCCAGCTTCCGCTGTAATTGCTCAAAAACATCAGCTTGTTCGTTCCGGGTATGACAACCCACCGAGCAAAATGAATGGTGTTGATCGTATTCAGAAACCCCGGCCGAAACACCTTCTGGGCGGAAATCGAGATAAGGAAGAAGGTCAGACGCAAAGCCAACCTTCGAAGCAGACCAGGCTTCAACGTCGAAATGGCGGTCAGATGGTTCTGTGGCGTCCAGTCTTCGTAGTCTTGAATGACCTTCAGGTCTGCAAGGCTGATCGATTTACTGTCTGGAACGGAGCGCTTCTCCAAGGATCGGAGCATGAATATCAAAGGTGTAAGCAGGAGGCCAAACAACACGGCAGCTCCCATCGCTCCCAGCACAAGCTGATAGGAAAACCGCCCAAGCGAAGAGGAGACTATTCTGACACCTGGCCGAAGAGGAGGTAGTAGGTGAACCGAGCGGACAGGGTCACGGCGATTGCGACGCAAGCAAGAACAGCCGGCGCTGTCAGTGTCGTCCAAAAGGCCTTCCACCCTGTGCCTGTTGGCCCTTCCAACAGGGATTGGGCCGGCTCGAACGCCCACGGATACTTTCCGCCCTTTTCCAGTTGTCGCCTCACTTCCGAGAGGACCGACGCGGCTCCGCCTCCGACTGTTGCGGTCTCGACGATTTGGCGCACCTCTTCTTCGAGTTCGGCCTCCTTGATAATCCTCTCGACTGAGTGACCGGGCGTGCCGTTGAAAACGAGACCTGAGATGCCTCCGAACGTTGGGCGATATCAGTATGGCGTGTTTTCGCAGATAGTCGCGAAATGATGCCCCTTCGCTGAGGTTGCATGCCGCCTTGAATATTCTCTCGACAGGTGGTCCGGCATGGTTTGTGAAGGCATCGATGACTTCATCGGAGCTGCCGTCGCCGGAAAGTTCGAGCACGAGATGGGCATCCTTTTTGCCATCTCGAGGCGGTGGGGACGATCTTTTGACGGGCCGCTGAAGGCCAGGGATGCAAAATGAATGGTCCCGGTTTTGTCTAGCGCATTGCGCATGTCATCGCCGGCCGGGTTTCCGAGGGCGGTGATCTCTTCGCGTATTGTCGTGGAACTGATAGGTCTGAGGCGATGAATCGGACTTGACGGGGCAAACGACGGTCACCATCGAATGCGGAACCGTGCGGGAAAGCGGCGACGGTTCGAAGTCGAGCTTCATGCTATCGGGATAGGCTCCGAGCCGCGTCAGCTGGCCCGCTCTACCCTTGGCGCGCCGCACACCCTGTTTCGAAAACAAGGCGCGCAGGGATTCGGCGATCTGGACGCGAGCAAGCGCGGCGCCGATGCACAGATGAATGCCGTGGCCGAAAACAAGGTAGTTTCGAGCGGGGCGGTTGAGACGGTACTCGTTGGGCCGATCCACCGCGTCAGGATCAAACATCGCGGAAAGCGTGGCCGGCATTACAGTCGTCCCGGCCTTGACGATGTACTGACGTCGCTGTGCCCTGCGCAATAACGGTATCGTTAGCGGGCATATCGCCAGGGGCCAATCCAGATCGGCTTGAAGCGCATCGCCTCGATGATCGCCTTGTCGAGCATGGTCGTCGTCTTTGGTCTCGATCGCTTGTTCGACGGCTTCGCGCGCCTCCTTCCTGGACAAAATCACGTCGAGGCAGTTGCCGCTGGCAAGCAGATTGGTGGGTGCAAACCCTGTGATCATTCCGATCATGATGGAGTGGAGCTCTTCCAAAGTCAGGCGCTGGGTGTTGTACAGCGTAACTAACCTGCCCATCGGCGTATTGGCTGAAGTCTTCCCCTGGCGCACTGCGTCGATGGATCGGTCGATCGTCCATCTCAGCCGATCCGCTGCCACCAGTGCGAGTTCACGCGTGGCAGGTTCTCCTTTCGGATCCGAAAAGAGCAGGGCACTGAGTGCTATCGCCCAGTTGGCGAACTCAACATCATCATCAATCGTGATGCCGTAGTAGTCGCGGCAAATGCGGATGGGAACGATCTTAAGAAGTTCGCGCATCACATCGAAGCCCGGCGCTGCCCGCATCATGATGGCTTGCGCATGCTGAGCAGCCAGAGGCCTCACCACGGCTTCGACTTCGTCGGGCGGAAAAACGCTCAGGACCGTGGATTTCATGCGGCGATAGTCGGGACCGTCCTTCATGCCGAGGATAAAGTTCGAGCCGCCGGTCTCGGTCATCTCGGGACCGTACGGCGTTTCGAATTCGTCCTGCCGTTCGAGAACGTCACGGACGTCTTCGTCCTTCGTCACATAGACCCATCCGAAGAACTTGACCGTCGGCTTGAAACGGCGGGCAAGGCAGAGCAGCCATCGCGGGTCCTCCAAGGCCCACGCGATCAGCCTGGGGATTCCTTCTTGCGGAGTCGTTCGATATCGAATGGAGGCTTAGGCGTGGGCTCTGCGCTGTGCATCGAAGATCCCGTCGTAATATTTGGTCATGGGCCCCTCTCTCGCTGTTCGTGCGGTAAACCTGTTGCTCTAAGCGTCCATGCGTCCTGCGTAAGTGATGTGCTTCACACTTCGCCGTCCTGCGACGTATCGAAATCATTCACCGCGCCATTTCGAAGTTCTCGATCAGAAACGTGTTTACCGACTTGTCGACGAACGGGATCCAGGCCACCTTCTGGTGGGAGAAGTCGGCATGCCGGGTCTGGAAGATTTGCATCTCCTGCTTGGCTTCCTCATGCCGGCGTTTGCGCATCAGCGCGCCGATCTTGAGAAATCGCGCATAGAAGTAGCTGGGTGAGAGATTGAGTGACCGATCCGCCGTCGCGATGGCCTGGTCCCAGTTCTGCACCAAACAATAGGCGGCCGCGAGCTCTCCGAGATTGTGGAACCGGTATATGTCGAAGGGGCTAAGACGGTCGGCGTCAAGAAAAGACGGTATTGCCTGCTGTGGCTGGCAAAGCAGCAAATGCCCGCTGCCCGTGGCCGAGTGCGCAAATGCAAAACTCGGGTTGATGTGAAGAGCCTGCTGAAGATGTTCCAGAGCCGATTTCGGCTTTCCCCGCATGATGTCGGTTACGCCTAGATAGGCGTGTGGACGGGCGTCCTGGCTGTCCACCAGCAGGGATCTTCGGGCATAGTCTGCGACCTTGTCGAGATCGCGCGTGTCTCCGAAACGGAGCCATGCGCGCCAGAAGTACCACCAGGCAAGCTCGTTCAGCACGGTGCTCGAATTTGGGTCCGCCATGTAGGCGTTCTCGAAGAATGTGAGCGCCAATTCCGTGTCCACGCGCGTGCGTCGTTGCATGTGCCAGCGGCCTCGGCGGACAAGTTGCCAGGTTTCCAAACTCTCCCAGGGGACCTGGAATGTCCGCACCTGTTCGACCCGGTCGACCTCGTTCTCCAACATTGAAACGATTTCACTTCCGACCTCATCCTGCAGGTCGAACATGTCGGTGAAGTTGTGTTCAAAGCGGCGCGACCAGATTTGCCTGCCGTTCGATGTGTCTGCGAGCGCCGTGCTCAATCTTATGCGCCTGCCGCCGCTCGCAAGCGTGCCGTTTACGACGTAGCGCGCGCCAAGCAGATTACCGATGACAGCCATGCCGAGGGTGTCGTCACGGAACTGAAAGCTCGAGCTCTTCGCAATCACGGAAACCCATCGCGTATTGGACAGTCCGTTGATGATGTCCTCCGCAATTCCGTCCGCGATATAGTCAAGCTCTCGGTCGCCGGTGTCGTTGCGAAATGGAAGCACGGCAATCGCTGGCGGGCCGTCATGGCGGGCACCGTTTTGAAGGGGGCGATAGCCGGCAACCAGAGAAGTCACGTTGGAGGTCATGCCCGCCTCGCTGTCACGTTCGGCGATGAAGACGCGTACCGGCAATGCGATATTCTTGAGCGTGAACGTGCCCAGATCGGTGAACGCAGCGGTTGTTTTGTCTTTGACGTGATGCCAGGTGGTTTCCGAAATCGCCAGACCATCGTGCGGCGCGAATTCCTGGATTCTGGCGGCTATATTCACATCGTCACCATAGAGATTGTCCTCACGGACGATGACGTCACCGGTATTGATGCCGGCGCGAAAGCGCATCCTTCTGTCCTCTTGCAGAGGGGCGTTGAGTTCGACGATCTTGCCCTGAAAGTCGAATGCTGCGCGCAGAGCCTCGATGGGATTGCCGAATTCGGCCATCACGCTGTCGCCCGCAGCACCGAACGTGCGCCCTCCGAAAGCACTGCAACTATCGACGATGACGTTGCGCCGCTCCTCGAAGGTTACGAGCGCGCCCTCTTCATCCAGACCCATCAAACGCGAAAAACCGACGGCGTCGATAGAAACTATCGTCGCGAGCTGACGGGTATACTGCCGATCAGCCATCGTGCTGGGTTCACCCCATCTGTGCCTCCGTCCAGAGGCATGGCCACCTTACCCTGTCCTGGCGGCTGCCGATTGTTCCCTGGGAAGGCGTTTCGTCAAAAGCCGGTCCCTATGCCTTTTGTCGTCAGCGCCAAGAATATCTAATGTAGCAGTGCCTTGAATGACGTTCCATTACAATTCGACCATTCGAATTACCGGGAAAAATTGCGCCCCATTTCAATGGTTTGACAGGAGCGAGATTTTCCGAAAGCGCAGCCACGGCGAGGCCCAGGCCTCACCTCCAAGTCAGCCCGCGCTACAGGCCGTCGGCGATCATCTGTATTCAGCTTTAGCTTTGACCGATGTAGGCCGCACTGTGGTGCAGCGTTCGCTTAGCGTCAGCAAAATCTGGGGCGTTTCAAACGATGCCACCGCCGCCAGGTGCGACCGCGGGCCTTTCGGCTGCGGTCTTCCTCCGGTAACCGCTCGCCCTGTATGCCGCGATCGGATCGACGGCGCCGCCCGCCTTGAGGCGAGCGGCCGAGAGGATCGGCTCGACATCGGTGCGATACGCCGCCTTGAGCGTTTGCGAGGCCATCAAAGCGTCGTTGCTCTCCTGAAAATTCTCCAGCGCCTTGCGGTCGACGAGAAGGGCGGTCGCATAGGCCCGCTGAAGCTCGACGGCTGACATCATCAGGCTCTCGATCGGATCCGTCACATTGTGGCTCTGGTCGAGCATATGCGCCGGATGGAAGTCGTCCGCATCCCGCAGTTCGGCGTCGACCAATTCGTTGAAGATCAGGAACAGTCGATATGGGTCAATCGAACCCGCGTCGAGGTCGTCGTCGCCGTACTTGGAATCATTGAAATGGAAACCCCCCAGTTTTCCGAACTGGATCAGGCGGGCGACGATCATCTCGATGTTCACGTTCGGCGCGTGATGGCCAAGATCGACGAGGCAGAAGGCTTTCGGCCCAAGCTCGCTGGCGATCAGATAGTTGGTGCCCCAGTCCTGCACGACAGTCGAGTAGAAGGCCGGCTCGTACATTTTGTGCTCCGTGAACAGCCGCCAGTCTTCGGGAAGCGCTGCATAGATCGACTTCATCGCCTCGAGATAGCGCTCGAAAGCCTTGGTAAAATTCACCTGGCCTGGGAAATTGGAGCCATCGCCAATCCACACGGTCAGCGCTTTTGAGCCAATGGCTTTGCCGATCTCGATGCATTCCAGATTGTGTTCGAGTGCCTGCCGGCGCGTGGCAGCGTCGACGTGGCTGAGCGAGCCGAACTTGTAGGAAAGCTTCTGATCCTTCCCATTGGAAAACGTATTGGAATTCATTGCATCAAAGCCCAGGCCGAAGCGCGCGACCGATTGCTTCAGCCGTTGCGGATCGGCCTTGTCCCAGGGAATGTGCAACGAGACATTCGGCGTCGCCCGCGTCAGCTGCTGAATGACCGCACAGTCCTCGATCTTGTCGAAAATATCGCGCGGCTCGCCCGGACCGGGAAAGCGCGCAAACCGCGTGCCGCCGGTTCCAACGCCCCAGGAGGGGATCGCGACATGGAAACCAGCGACCTTGTCGCGGATAGCGTCGATCGAAGTTCCGTGCCGATCGAGCCGCTCGCCGAGATGCTCATAATCGCGCCGGAGGTCATCTTCGCGGGTCGCATTGTCCTTCTCGATGATGTCGGAAGAGATCGGCTGCTCGGTCATGGCGGGTTTCCTTTCGATACGCGCCGGCATCCTGAGCGCATTAGCGCGTAAAGCTCTGCGCGTTGCCCGCGTCGACATTGACGATGTTGCCGGTCGATTTCGCCGACATTTCGGATACGAAGAAGAATGCAGCCTCGGCGATGTCCTCCGGATAGACGCTGAGCTTGAGCATGGAGCGCTGGCGGTAGTGCTCCTCGAGTTCGTCGGGGCTCATGTTGTAGGCGGCGGCGCGTTGTTCGCGCCATTCTCCGGTCCAGATCTTGGAGCCGCGCAGCACCGCGTCCGGGTTGACGGTGTTGACCCGGATGCCGAACTCTGCTCCTTCCAGCGCCAGACAGCGGGCGAGGTGGATTTCGGCGGCTTTCGCCGTGCAATAGGCTGCGGCGTTGGGTGAGGCCGCGAGCCCGTTCTTCGAGGCCACGAATACGATCGAACCACCTGTGTTCTGCTGCTTCATCAAGCGGAACGCCTCGCGCGCCACCAGGAAATAGCCGGTGGAGAGAATGTCCATGTTGCGGTTCCACATGGACAGATCGGTCTGATCGATGGGTGCGGAGGATGAGATGCCGGCATTGGAGACGAGGATGTCAATGCCGCCGAATTCGCGCGCTGCGAGGGCGAAGGCTTCGACGACGTCCTGCTCTTTCGTGACGTCCAGTTTGACGCTGCGCACCACATCGGCCGTATGCCGGCCTGCAAGCTCCGCATCAGCTGTTTCCAGAGACGTCAGATCGATATCCGCCAGCACTACGCAAGCGCCGTCGCGCATCAGCCGCTCCGCTGTGGCCTTGCCGATGCCGCCGGCGCCGCCAGTGACGAGCGCAACCTTGCCAGCAAGCGGCTTCGGTTTGGGCATGCGTTGGAGCTTCGCCTCTTCGAGCAGCCAGTATTCGATGTCGAACGCTTCCTGCTCGGGCAGCCCGACATAGGTCGAGCCCATCGAGGCGCCACGCATGACATTGATCGCATTGACGTAGAATTCGGCGGAGATTCGAGCCGTCGCCTTGTCCTTTGCAAATGTGATCATGCCGACGCCAGGCACCAGATAGACAACGGGGTTGGGGTCGCGCATGGCCGGACTGCCCGGCCGCCTGCAGCGCTCGTAGTAGCTGGCATAGTCCGTGCGGTACGCTTCGACGGCTTTCGCAAGGCCGGCGAGGGTCGCCCCGATATCCGGATTGGCGGGATCGAAATCGATCACCAACGGCCTGATTTTGGTACGCAGAAAGTGGTCCGGGCAGCTCGTGCCGAGGCGGGCGAGTGCCTCCAAGTCGCGCGAGGAAACAAATTCGAGCACCGCCGCGGGGTCGTCAAAGTGACCGACCTTACGTTCGGATTCCGAGATCATTCCGCGAATTGCGGGCATGAGTTTCGTGGCGATCGCCTGCCGTTCCGCCGGAGGAACCACGTCCCGCACCGCGCCGCCGAAAGCCTGTCCGTCAAAGGTCTCTTTCTCAAACCACTCCATCGCGCGATTGATGATCCGAATCGTGGTTTCGTAGCATTCCTTCGCAGTGTCGCCCCATGTGAACAGCCCGTGGCTTTCGAGGATGACCCCTGCGGTGTTCGGGTTGTCGCGAGCAAATTTCTCCAGCCAGAGGCCGAGTTCGAAGCCCGGCCGCTTCCAGGGCAGCCAACCGATCTCTTCGCCGAAGACACGCGCTGTTAGTTCCTTGCTGTCCTCGGCAGCGGCAATGGCAATGATTGCATCCGGGTGCATGTGGTCGACATGCGCTCTCGGCACATAAGCGTGGAGAGGCGTATCGATGGAGGCCGCGCGCGGGTTGAGGTTGAACGTGCAGTGCGGCAGGTAGCCCACCATTTCGTCTTCGAATTCGACGCCGCGATAAAGACCTTTGAGGGCCCGAAGCTTTTCCATGTAGAGTGTGGAAAATCCGTCGAGCTTGATTGTGCCGACATCACCGCCTGAGCCTTTGACCCACAGAACCTCGACTGGCTTTCCCGTCAGCGGGTCCTTCTCCATCACCTTGGCAGAGGTGTTGCCTCCGCCGTAGTTGGTGATGCGCTTGTCCGAGCCGAGCAGGTTCGAGCGATACAGCAGCCGCTCGGGCTCGCTCATCGCAGCAGCCTTGCCGTCGTCCCAAAGGTTGGCCAGACGCGTGGCGTGGCGCGTTTCGAGCATGACTGGATCCTCCCGTATGCGTGCCAATATTACGGCGCCGCTTTGCTTCAAACTCCCATGAGACGTTGCCAGTGTCAATCAAAAACGGTCAAATTCGATCATATTGCACTGCACAACGAAATATTTTGATCGAAGTTGATTGACATTGAATGATGAGGATGCGCTAATGAGTGGGCAGGGAGGAACCATGCACGAGAAAGAACGTCACCGGATCATCCTGTCGGCAGTCCAGGAAAAGCCGGTCGTGACAGTGCAGGAACTGGTTGATCTGACCTCGTCGTCCGAGGCGACAATAAGGCGGGATATCGCCGCTCTTCATGTGCAGAAGAAACTGCGCCGCGTGCGCGGCGGTGCGGAAGCGATCACGCCGCCACAGTTTGTCGGCCTGGCGGGCCGCCCCTTCAGCGTCAACGAAACCATCAACACGTCGAAGAAGCGCGCAATCGCCCGCGAGGCCGTAGGGCTTTGCAAGGACGGCGAACCGATCATCATCAACGGCGGCACCACCACCTTCCAGATGGTTCATTTTCTGGCTGGCCGCAGGATGCCCATCTTCACCAATTCGTTTCCGATCGCTGAGCACCTGCTGAAGCATTCGAAGAACACCGTGATGCTGTCTGGTGGCACGATCTACCGCGAGCAGAACATTATCCTGTCGCCCTTCGACAATGACGTCACACGTAACTTCTACGCCCGCCGAATGTTCATGGGAGCGCAAGGGCTGGGGCCGCTCGGGCTGATGGAAGGCGACCCGCTGCTGATCCAGGCCGAACAGAAGCTGATCGACCAGGCGGACGAGTTGGTTGTGCTGGTCGATTCGTCGAAGTTCCGGCAGCGCTCGAGCCTCATTCTGTGTGGATTGTCCCGCATAACGACAGTTATCACGGATGAGGGCATCGAGGACCGGGAGGCCAAGATGCTCGAGGCTGCCGGAGTCGCGCTCGTCGTCGCGCCCGATAGCCGTTCGGCAACCGAGGAATCTTCGCTGCGAGCCTGAAGGCGCAGCGCTGATCATTGCAACATTCAAGGGAGGAAGTTCGATGTCGATTGTGAGGAAACTGCTGGCGACTGCGGCAATCGCTGCCGCCATGTTCGCGAACCCGGCCTATGCCGATAACGTCAAGATCGCCCTCGTCGTGAAGGCGCTCGGGATCGGTTTCTTCGAAGCCGCCAACAAAGGCGCGCAGGAGGCCGCGAAGGAACTTGGCGACGTTGAGGTGATCTATACCGGGCCGACCGATACGACGGCTGAAGGTCAGATCGAGGTCATCAATTCGCTGATCGCGCAGAACGTCAATGCGATCGCCGTTTCAGCCAACGACAAGGACGCTTTGGTGCCAGCGCTGAAGAAGGCGATGGAACGCGGCATCACGGTCATTTCGTGGGATTCCGGCGTCGCGCCGGAGGGCCGGCAAATGCACCTCAATCCCTCGTCCAATGCCCTGATCGGCAATATGTGCGTGAAGATGGCGGCCGACAATCTGCCGGACGGCAAGGGCGATGTCGCGATCCTTTCCGCTTCCGCAACGGCGACGAACCAGAACACCTGGATCGAGGAGATGAAGAAGGTTTTGCCTAACTATCCGGGCGTCAACATCGTGACGACGGTCTATGGCGACGACCTTGCCGACAAGTCCTATCGCGAGACCCAGGGCCTTCTCCAGTCTCACCCCGACCTGAAGGCGATCATCGCACCGACGTCAGTCGGCATCGTCGCGGCCGCGCAGGCCGTGGAAGACGGCGGAAAGGTCGGTCAGGTCAACGTCACCGGTCTTGGGCTCCCTTCAGAAATGGCCGGTCATGTGAAAGCGGGCTCGTCGAAGTCTTTCGCCATCTGGAACCCGATCGATCTCGGCTATTCCGCAACCATGATCGCCTACAATCTCGCGACCAAAAAGGCCGAGGCAAAGCCGGACGCCGAGATCCCGATGGGCCGCATGGGCAACGTGAAGCTGGACGCCAACAATGAGGGCGCGATGGCCGATCCGTTCGTCTACGACGCCACGAACGTTGAGGAATTCGCCAAGATATTCTGATCGAAGCGGCCCTCTCGGGAGGCATCGGCACGGCTTGGTGGGGGAGGGCAAGTGTCTCCCCGCCAATGAGGAAGCGCTTGTGCTGAGCGGGGTGCAAGGGCCAGATCGCCTTGTCCGTTCCACCTGACCGCCTCGGGAACCCTCGCCATCGATGCGACGTGCTGGCCCCCGCGAATGTTCTTGTAAGGACGGCCTCGCGCCAATGCGGGCGATCGGCCCAACTCAATAGCTGCGAGCTTGTGATAAAGTCGAAGCCATGCTCCATTCCGGTGTCCAATCAATCGAGCAGATCGCCGCAGGATCGGCGCCACCGGTGTTGACGCTTTCCGGTGTATCGAAAAGCTTTCCCGGCGTTCACGCGCTGACCGACGTCTCGCTCGAACTGCACGCTGGCGAAGTCACGGCCCTGGTCGGCGAGAACGGCGCGGGAAAGTCGACGCTGGTGAAGATCCTGACCGGCATCTACCAGCCTGACGCGGGTGAAATCCGCCTCAATGGTACTCCGGTCTCACTACCGACGGCGCATTCCGCATCGAAGGCCGGTATCACGGCGATCCATCAGGAAACCGTCCTGTTCGACGAATTGTCGGTTGCGGAAAACATCTTCCTCGGTCACGCACCGCGCGGTCGCTTCGACCTGATCGACTGGAAAACGCTGAACGCCAACGCCGCCGCGCTGCTCGACCGTATTGGCGCAAAGATCGATCCCGAAATCCGGCTGCGCGATCTCGGCATTGCCAGCCGCCATCTCGTCGCCATCGCCCGCGCGCTGTCGGTTGATGCGCGCGTCGTCATTATGGACGAGCCGACCGCGGCCCTATCTCACAAGGAGATCGGCGAGCTCTACGAACTCGTCGAGCGCCTGAAGGCGCGATGGCAAGGCGATCCTGTTCATCAGCCACAAGTTCGATGAGATTTTCCGTATCGCCGACCGCTACACCGTCTTCCGCGACGGCGCCATGGTCGGCTCCGGCAAGATCGCCGAGGTCGACCCAGAATGAGCTGGTGCGCCTTATGGTCGGCCGCTCGCTCGACCGCATTTTCCCGAAACGATCGGCGACGATTGGCGAGACAGTGCTGAAGGTCAGTGGCTACTGTCATCCGACCGAGTTCGAGGACATCGGTTTCGAACTTCGCCGCGGCGAGATCCTGGGCTTCTACGGCTTGGTCGGCGCGGGTCGCAGCGAATTCATGCAAGCGTTGTTCGGCATCACGCGTCCATCGAAGGGTGCGGTCTCCATCGGCGGCGAAATTGCTGTCATCCGCAGCCCGGCCGATGCGATCGCTCGCGGTATCGTCTATGTGCCAGAGGAGCGCGGCCGCCAGGGCACGGTCGTAGGCTTACCGATCTTCCAGAACGTTACCCTGCCGTCGCTTTCGCGAACATCGCGGGCGGGATTTCTGCGGCTGGCCGAGGAGTTCAAGCTGGCCCGCGATTACACGCAGCGTCTCGATCTGCGCGCGGCCGCCCTCGACCGCGATGTCTCCACGCTGTCCGGCGGCAACCAGCAGAAGGTCGTGATCGCCAAATGGCTGGCGACGAAGCCGAAGGTGCTCATCCTCGACGAGCCGACCAAAGGCATCGATATCGGGTCCAAGGCCGCTGTGCACGAGTTCATGAGCGAACTTGCGGGTCAGGGCCTCAGCGTCGTCATGGTGTCGTCCGAGATCCCCGAAATCCTTGGCATGTCCGACCGTGTGATTGTCATGCGTGAAGGCCGCATGGTTGCGACGTTCGATCGCGACGGTCTTGATGCCGAGAAACTTGTTCGCGCTGCCGCTGGGATCAAGGAGGCTGCGTGATGGTCGCCAAACTTCTCCGATCTCGCGAAGCTCTACTTGCTGCAGCGATCCTGGCATTGGTTGCGCTGATCGCTTCGCGTTTCCCAGGCTTTGTCGCCCCGCATAACCTGGCCAATGTCTTCAACGACACCGCGATTTTGATCATCCTCGCGCTGGGTCAGATGATGGTGATCCTTACACGCTGCATCGACCTGTCGATTGCCGCGAATCTGGCGCTATGCGGTATGGTCGTCGCCATGCTGAATGCCGCGATGCCGGGCATTCCGGTGCCAGCGCTGGTCGCCTTGGCCATCCTTCTCGGAATGGCGCTCGGCGCGTTCAACGGCCTTCTCGTCTGGAAGCTTGATATTCCGCCCATCGTCGTGACGCTTGGAACGCTGACCATCTATCGTGGGATCATTTTTGTTCTCTCGGACGGTAAATGGGTCAACGCTCACGAGATGAGCGGTGCGTTCAAAGTGCTGCCCCGCACCATGCTTGCTGGCCTGCCGGTCCTCTCCTGGATCGCGATTGCGGTGGTGCTGGCGATGGTCGTGTTGCTCAAGCGCACGGCCTTTGGACGCGCGCTTTATGCCGTGGGCGGCAATCCGACCGCTGCCATATATACCGGGATCGACGTCGGTCGAACTCGCTTTGTCGCATTTACGGCCGCTGGCGCTATTGCGGGCCTGTCAGGCTATCTCTGGGTTGCGCGATATGCGGTCGCCTATGTCGACATCGCCGGCGGTTTCGAGCTCGATGTGATCGCCGCGTGCGTCATCGGCGGCGTCTCCATTGCCGGTGGCATCGGTTCGGTCGGCGGCGCCGTGTTGGGAGCCCTTTTCCTCGGCGTCATCAAAAATTCTTTGCCGGTGGTGAACATCTCACCTTTCTGGCAGCTCGCGATCTCCGGCAGCGCGATCATCATCGCCGTTGCCGTGAATGCCCGCGCAGAGCGCAGGAAGGGCCGTATCATCCTCAAGAAGGCGGAGGCGACGGCATGATCGATGTCCCCCACACCCATCACATCATTCCCGACCGGATGGAAAGCCGCGCTACTGCGCTACTCAAAAGCTGGGAGACGCTTTTGATCGGTGTCGCGGTCGCCGTCTTTGTCGCGAACTCGCTCGCATCTCCCTATTTCCTGAACCCTTGGAACTTGTCCGACGCGACTTTCAATTTCACCGAAAAGGCGATGATCGCGTTGCCGATGGCGATGCTGATCATCGCCGGCGAAATCGACCTGTCAGTCGCGGCAATCATCGCTCTCGCCTCCACCGCTATGGGCTACGCGCTTCAGTTCGGAGCCGGAACGGTCGAAATGGCAACGATAGGCATCGGAGTCGGGCTGCTCTGCGGCGCATTCAACGGCATGCTCGTGACGCGGCTCGGCCTGCCCTCCATCGTCGTCACCATCGGAACCATGAGCCTTTATCGTGGCATTTCCTTCATCGTTCTTGGTGACAAGGCGTACAATGGCTATCCCGCCGAATTCGCCTTCTTCGGGCAGGGTTATGTCTGGTGGGTGTTCTCCTTCGAGTTCGTATTCTTCCTGTTGCTCGCCATTGCCTTCGGCGTTCTGCTTCATGCGACCAGTTTCGGGCGCACCGTCTTCGCCGTCGGAAACAACCAGACCGCAGCGCTGTTTTCCGGGATCCGAGTCGGCCGCGTGAAGTTCATTCTCTTCCTGCTTACAGGCCTGATGTCGGGCGTTGCTGCCGTTTGCCTCACGTCACGGCTGGGATCGACGCGGCCTTCCATCGCCCTAGGCTGGGAGTTGGAAGTCGTGACGATGGTCGTGCTCGGAGGCGTCAACATTCTGGGAGGGTCTGGCACGATCCCCGGCGTCGTCATTGCCGCCCTGATCATGGGTATGGTCACCTTTGGCTTCGGCCTGCTCAATGTGCCGGGCATCGTCATGTCGATTTTCATCGGACTGCTTCTGATCTTCGTCATTGCGCTGCCGATCCTGTGGCGGCGGTTCAGTGGGGAGCGTTTGGCGTGATGGCCGAGAAATATGCGTTCAAAATGAAACTCAATCCCGGCATGAAGGACGAGTATCTGAAGCGCCATCGCGAGATATGGCCGGAACTAGTCGCGTTGCTCAAGGACGCGGGAGTCTTGGATTACTCGATCCATTTCGATGCCGAAACGAATGCTCTCTTCGCTGTTCTGTGGCGGCGTGATGGCCATCGAATGGATGAGCTTCCGGATCATCCGGTGATGCAGCGCTGGTGGGCCGATATGGCAGACATTATGGAGACGAAGCCAAACAACGAGCCAGTCGCGCTGCTGCTGGAAACCGTGTTTCACATGGAGTGACGATGAACGGCATCCGCCACGTCGCCGTCATCGATATAGGCAAGACCAATGCGAAAGTCGCGCTGGTCGATCTCGACAACCTGACCGAGATTGCCGTCACCAGAACATCGAATACAACCCGGCACGACGGGATCTATCCGCACTACGACGTCGAGCGCCTGTGGGACTTCACTCTCGACAGCCTCGCCTCCCTGAACCGGGGTCAGCCGATCGACGCGTTGTCGGTGACCACCCATGGTGCGACTGCAGCGCTCCTGCGGGCAGACGGCGAACTTGCCTTGCCGGTTCTCGACTATGAGCATGACGGACCCGAAAGCCTGACGGCGGAATATGATGCAGTCCGACCCCGATTTTCTGAAACCGGCACCCCGCGCCTACCTCTGGGGCTCAACCTTGGAGCCCAAATCTACTGGCAATCACAGGCTTTCCCCGAGCAATTCGCCGATGCGAACCGGATCGTTACCTACCCGCAGTACTGGGCGTACAGGCTAAGCGGTGTGGCGGCAAACGAAGTCACATCGTTGGGCTGCCATACCGATTTGTGGAACCTGGCCGCGCGAGACTTCTCAAGCCTGGTGGCGACACTTGCTTGGCGGAAGTTGATGGCTCCGGTTCGGCGAGCGCATGATCGCCTGGGCCCGATCCTGCCGGGCATTGCTCGGCGCACGGGGCTCGACGCCGGCACGCCAATCCTTTGCGGCATCCATGATTCCAATGCCTCGCTGCTACCGCATATAATGTCCCGCCGCCCGCCTTTCGCTGTGGTTTCGACCGGCACATGGGTGGTTTCCATGGCGGTGGGCGCAAAGGCGACGGAACTCGATCCGGACCGCGACACGCTCGTCAATGTCGACGCATTCGGAGGGTCCATCCCCTCCGCGCGTTTCATGGGCGGGCGGGAATATGCAGTTTTGACCGATGACCTCAAGGGAGAAGCAACTGACACAGACGTGGCCGCCGTGCTTGAAAAGGGTATTCAGCTCTTGCCGTCCGTCACGGTTGGCTCGGGCCCTTTTCCGCAAAGACAGGCGAAATGGGTCTCGGGCAGCGCTATGACGCCGGGGGAGCGCCGGGTTGCGGCGTGCTTCTATCTGGCGATGATGACATCTCATTGCCTCGGCCTCGTCGGCGCTGATGGCGAGACTGTCGTGGAAGGGCCGTTTGCGCGAAACGACCTCTACGTGTGCATGTTGGCCGCCGCGACGCGTCGCCCTGTCATGGCATTCGCGCATGGCGGAACAGGCACGAGCGTGGGCGCGGCGTTACTGGCGACGGCGCCCGGGCTTTCGTTGCCGCAGCATGGTGAGACCGTCAGAAGCCCCGGCGCGTTGTGGGATATACACGCCCGGGCGTGGGAGACCGAACTACAGCGCGGCTCGATGGACGGGAAAGCGTGAACGTTGAGTTTGCCGTTTTACGGCGGGCTGCTTTCCATGCAGTCGCTGCCGGTAGAGCAATTCCAGGAACTGAGAACCGACATGCCGGGGCGAGGGAAGAGCCCGCGCATTTCCGCAAGCCTATCGAGAGAAATGTGGCATAACGCTGCAAAAAAATTCCGCCCGGCGAAGCGGCGCCGGGCGGAATGTGGAAACTGACCCCGGAGGCGGGTTTTGGGGGTGCAACCGGAGATCAGCCTCAACCTAAGCCCCAGTTGTATTTTTATACGTTGGCGATAACCACTACCATGGGCGATTTGTGCACAATTCTTGCCCAACAGAACGGGAAAGATGTCGAAAAATGTATCAGCGTGCACAGAAAGGCGCGATGCGGGTTTTCAACCAGAAGGATGGGCACCATAGCGCCAAAACCCACAGCAGCCTAAAGCCTCGGCCTGATGACCGAACGTCCAGCCGGGAACGGGATGACATTGTCAGAAACCGACATCGGCCGTTTTCGGTTTGCTGGGGACAAGCACTGTTTCGTCGGGCACTGCCACGTTCTCAATCACGCAACTAACGATGCTCTGATGATCCTTCGCGGTGAGGCCAGGAAACAGGCGCGTGGCCTCAGCCACCATTATCTGCAGGATCGCCTCGGCCTGATAGTTTGTCTTAAGCAGCGTGCGCAACGTCTGTCGCAGATTTTCGACAGCTCCGCCGTTGCGGCGGTGCGCAGCTTTCAGCTGATGCATAACGGCGATCTCCCAGAATTATCATGTTCCGGTGACAGCCCGCCGCTTCAATCCTGTCATCCTGAGCCCGTGTATAACGCGAAGCTCTTTTTGTTTGGTTCACGGATCAGATTCAATTTTAGATGTATTTTCGAAAGCCACATGTGGCGCGGCGAAGTTCAATCACAGGCTTACCCGACATGCGGCAATTTTGCATTGCAACACGTCATTTCGGATACGAAACGAACAGCGCAATCCCTTTGAGGACCCGGCGCATCAGCAAGCGAAGGTTGGTTCCGGTTCGACCGAGTCCGCTCGGCGACCACGATCGCCGAGCGGACTGGAGAGACTGGGTACTCGGGAGAAAAATCCCAGCCTCGATCTGCCGCATCTCCCATCAGCAATGTTACTAATAAACGTCCAAGCCGCTATGACACTGCGTGCAGAATGCTTGCGTTTGTGCGGAATTGACTGCTGAACTTTGTCAGTCGTTCCGGACCTGGTTCAGCCATTCCAGGAACGTCCGGGGGGCGGACTGATCGGGTCTAAGCCCGTGTAGCTTCGCCTGCCGTGCCTCGCTCGGGCTGTAGCCGTATTCCCGTCGAAACTGGCGGCTGAATTGAGCCGGATCGCCAAATCCGTATTTGTAGGCGATTGTCTGGATCAGCCGGTGATCGGCAATATTGGCGATTGCGTCGTGGCAAGCCGCCAAACGACACTTTCTGATGAAATTTGCAACGCCGCCGTGCTTTTCGAACAGATAGTAGATTTGACGGCGCGAGATGCCCAGCGCCTGGCTTACTCTGTCCGCGTTCAGCTCGGGAGCCGCCAGATGCGCTTCAATGTAGCGTCTGGCGAGTTCGAAACGTGCCGCAGCGATCGGCAATTGTGCGTCCGTCACCTTCTGCTCGGTCGGTTCCATTGTCGCAGCGACGAGTGCGCTTACGGAGTCGACGACCACGGTCAACTCGTTAAGTCGCAGGCTGGGAAGATATTTCTCGAGGTTCAGTAGATATTCTCTCACAAGCGTCGAGGTGTTGCCTCTGATCAGCGTGTGGTTCGCTCCGTCCAGTTCCGCCGCTATCCCCGAAAATTCGTCGCGATCCAGGAAGACGTAGAGCGCCTCCGTCTGGCTGGAACTGCCGATGTAGGGATAGGCAAGGGACCTTAGCTCCAAAGTGCCTGCGGAACTCTGGACGACGCGATCGCCCGAGCGGCTGACAGCAAAGCCAGTCTTGCGTACTGTAAAGAGCCAGTGGTCAGTCGCATTTGCCCGAATGTGGTCGGAGGAATGCTCATATAGCTCCGCATCCACCGTTGCTTCCGCAATGAGGATCTTGCCGAGATCGTATCCCCTCGCTTCGGCGGAAAAACCAACATCTGACGTTACAGGTTCCGCCTCATTGGGCCGCGAAACGTTGAGCATCGGCGCAACCTGCTCGCGCCAATACTCGAACTGCTGCTTCTCCGGCAGATCGCATGTAGTAAACTTGTCCTCGCGAATAACCCTGTTTGGCATGCAGTCCTTGCTTTCGAAGCTTTTTCCAGTCCGTCGCGCCTGATATGTATGGAATACCGATCTGACGCGGCGCTCTGCCCAGGCTATCGTCGCGCGTCGTGTTTTGCCTAGAATTGGTCAGGCTGGTTCATTCGCCTCAGCCAGTCCACGAAGTCTGACTGCCGAGGCTGTTGCATCCTGCCCAATTCGCGCGCTTCACTGGCGCTGCAGCCGAATTCGGCTCTAAACTGCCTGCTGAATTGTGCGGTATCGGTGAACCCGTAGGCAGCGGCGATCGCACCGATGGTGCGCGTGCCTTTCGGATCGGTGATAGCCCAATGGCATGCAGCCAGACGCCTGGTGCGGATGTAATGGGCTGGCCCACCCTGCCTTTCAAAGATTTTGTAAAGCTGACGGCGCGAAACTGCGAGCTTTGCCTGAACGCTCTCCGACGTCAAATATTGGGAGCGCAGATTCTCCTCAATGTAGCGGTTGGCGATCTCGAAACGTGTGGCCATGATGGGTGACTGGGCCATCATGATGGCGTCCTTCGAGTGCGAGGTGCTGCACGTTGTTGCCAAAGTCGATATCGGCCCAGCCCGTCCTCCGCAGCACCAAAACCCAATGATCAAGGATGTTGGCGGAGGCCTGCCGGACGGATTTGGTGAAGGAATATGCGTCGCACTTGCTCATGACAACGGAAAGCGCGCCGACGTCGTATCCAGTTCTTTCCGCGCTGAACCCGCATGCAGGCGTCGTATCCTCTGGAAGCGATGGATCGCCGAAAACAGAGAACACATTGCGGTAGGCGTCGAACTGGTCCTTGGTTGGAAGCCGGGTGGTCGAGAAGGAATAGGACGGCAGTCGGCCATTCGTGAACGGCGTCTCTCCGTTCGCACTAAGGTCAGCTGTCGTGACATTAGGCTCTGTTTCACGAGTTGATACTGACGATGGCCGGTCGTGACCCATCTTCTCCAAACCTTGGACAGCACAATTGCGCAACGATGAAAGCGCAAGAGAACAACAAGTCAGTCGACTACTGAGTGCAACGTTTGGTTGTTCTTCTTGCGATTGTCGCTTCTTGCCCAAAAGTTGACGACATGCGCAATCCCAAAGTGCACCGGGGTAGAAGCACTGTGCGCCAAGCAAAATGCACAATTCGTGATGGAACAAGGAGGATATGCTCACATTTTGTGGCGTCGTGGGGCTCAAACACGTGATCTGGGGCCCTCCCAAGTTTCATCCCTAGATTGATATATGAACTCATCGATCACGAAACATCAAGGTTTTTGCATTCCGGGGCTATAACCACGGCAAGCGGCTGGATGGTACGAGGACAGTGTGGGGAAGTTCGCTCTGCAACCCAGAGCGTAGACGGGGGTCTCTCCCCACCCGCCGCCTGACACCGCCTTGTCAGGCGGCACGTCAGCAACTCCACACAACCCGAGACCGAGGGCAGGGGGCAGGGCTGCGTTTCGGGTAATGGGCAGGCATGCAGACGCCGTGACGCCGGCCAATGGCCTCAAATCGCGGTCGCCAGGATCAGCCACATCGCAGCGGCGATCTGCGCGATGGAGGCGAGCGGACCCGGCTGCGCGCCGGCCGTACGCCAGACGGCAAAGAAGAGAAAGAGATTGTAAGGCACTGGAAGGAAATGAACGGCCAAGGCGACGCTGAGAGGCATCTTTGCCCCCAGCATGGCGAGTGCCACGGCTGACGTGACGAGATTGACGCCGGTGCCGACCAGAACCATGTCGCGCCAGAACAGCCGGTCGAGCGGGACAAGGCCGCGCCAGCGCGCCAGGAAAAAACCGGGCTTTGTTTCTGCTATCCTGAATTCACTCATGGTACGTCGGTTCCACAAGTTGTCTTGTCATGTCGATCTGCAGCGCCGCGCGTCCTTTCGGCGCGCAAAGGACGCTGCACGCCTTGGATCTATTGCACCTGCTTTCTGCTTCCATACGGCGGCGCTTGACCTGGAAAAACTGACAGGAGTTTCGGGCAATATCATGGGCAAAACAACGTGCCGGTTGGCTGGGACGCGTTGAGAAAAATCCTGTCTCCTAATGCTTGCGGGACAGGTCGCGTGTGGCGCTGTCCAGCCCGGCAAGCGTGAGCGGATACATGCGGCCGCCGAAAATATCGCGGATCATTCCGATGGAATGCGTATAGGCCCAGTGTTTGTCCTGGATGGGGTTGATCCAGACCGCATTCGGCCATTGCTGAAGCACGCGCTGAAGCCAAAGCGCGCCCGGCTCTGGATTCCAGTGCTCGACCGAACCGCCGGCATAGGCGATCTCATAGGGTGACATGGAACCATCACCGACGAAGATGACCTTGTAGTCATGGCCATATTTATGGAGCACATCGTAGCTTGCGATGGTTTCGGAATGGCGCCGGCGATTGTCTTTCCACACGCCTTCGTAGAGGCAATTGTGGAAGTAGAAATATTCGAGCTGGCGGAACTCCGCCCGCGCAGCGGAAAACAGCTCCTCGACGATCCTGATGTGATCGTCCATCGAGCCGCCGACATCGAAAAACATGAGAAGCTTCACGGCGTTCCGCCGCTCCGGGCGCGTCTGGACATCCAGATAGCCATGCTCGGCCGTGGCGTGGATCGTACCGGGCAAGTCGAATTCCTCCTCCGCGCCTTCCCGAATCCAGCGGCGCAGCCGCTTCAGCGCGACCTTGATGTTGCGCGTTCCGAGTTCGATGGAGTTGTCGAAGTTCCTGAATTCGCGCTTGTCCCAGACCTTGACCGCGCGGCGATGCCGGCTCTCGTGCTGGCCGATGCGCACGCCTTCGGGGTTGTAGCCATACGCGCCGAAAGGCGACGTGCCAGCGGTTCCGATCCATTTCGAACCGCCCTGATGACGACCCTTCTGCTCCTCGAGGCGTTTCTTCAGGGTCTCCATCAATTTCTCGAATCCGCCCAGCGCCTCGACCAGTTTCTTTTCCTCTTCGGTCAGGTGTTTCTCGGCAAGCCGCCGCAACCATTCCTCGGGGATATTGGACACGTCGACGGCGGCTTCGCCCGAAATGGCCTCGACGCCTCTGAAGACATGGCCGAAGACCTGATCGAAACGGTCGATATGACGTTCGTCCTTAACTAGCGCTGCGCGCGCCAGATAGTAGAAGCCCTCGACGTCGTAGCTGACGAGGCCGGCCTCCATGCCTTCGAGCAGCGTGAGGTATTCCCGCAGTGAGACGGGGACACGCGCAGCCTTCAGTTCGAGGAAAAAGGGGATGAACATCGTAACCTACAGCATATCGTACTCAATGAAGCCGGTGCGCCGCGCCACACGATCGTAGAGCTTGCGGGCCGTCGCGTTCGTCTCATGGGTCATCCAGTATACGTTTCTGGTGCCGGCCTTCTCTGCCTCCTGCCGCACGGCTTCGATCAGCGCGGCGCCCCACGCCTTTGCCCCTGATTTGAGGATCGGCGTAGAGGTCCTGCAGATAGCAGTTGTTGGCCAGCGACCAACAGGTGCGATGAAAGATGTAATGAACAAGGCCGACAGGCTTGCCGTCGAAGAGCGCGATGAAACCTTTCGGCTCGAACTCGCCTTCAGTGAACAGCCGAGCCCAGGTCGAGGTATAGACCTCTTCGGGTACTGTCGTCTTGTAGAACTCAAGATAGGCCGTCCACAGCCGCCGCCACCCGGCGTGGTCGGACTGTTGGAGTGGGCGGATGGTAATGTCGGTCAAATATCACTCCCGAAAGAAATTGATGTTCCCCAGCCCTTCGCCATGGTTCCGGGCGTTCGTCGCTCGAAAAGCCAAATCGTTGGCTTTTCGTCCGCTGCGCGGATCGCTCCTTACCCCTGCCGTCGCGCCATGAAAGCCAGCCGCTCGAAAAGGTGCACGTCCTGCTCGTTCTTCAGCAGCGCGCCATGCAGCTTGGGCAGCGCATTTTTGGGATCGCCGCGCAAATCCTCCGGCTGGATGTCGTCCGCGACCAGCAGCCTGATCCAGTCGAGCGCTTCGGAGGTTGACGGTTTCTTCTTCAGGCCCGGCACGTCTCGAACCTCGTAGAATTGGGTCAGCGCGGCACGCACGAGACTGTGCTTAATGCCAGGGTAGTGCACGTCGACGATGCGGTGGAGCGTATCGACGTCGGGAAAGCGGATATAGTGGAAGAAGCAGCGGCGCAGGAATGCGTCGGGCAGTTCCTTTTCATTGTTCGAGGTGATGATGACGATAGGCCGGTGGCGGGCGCTGATGGTTTCGCCGGTCTCGTAGACAAAGAAGTCCATGCGGTCGAGTTCCTGCAGCAGATCGTTCGGGAACTCGATATCGGCCTTGTCGATCTCATCGATCAGAAGCACGACCTTCCGGTCGGCGGTGAACGCGTCCCAGAGTTTGCCGCGCTTGATGTAGTTGCCGATGTCGTTGAAACGACCGTCGCCGAGCTGACTGTCGCGCAGGCGCGAGACCGCGTCATATTCGTAAAGCCCCTGCTGCGCCTTGGTGGTCGATTTGACGTTCCATTCCAGGAGGTCGAGGCCGAGCGCGGCAGCGATCTGGCGGGCGAGTTCCGTCTTGCCCGTGCCGGGCTCGCCCTTGACCAGCAGCGGACGCTCCAGAGCGATCGACGCGTTCACCGCCACCATCAAATCCTTGTCGGCGACGTAGGCCGATGTCCCTTCAAAGCGCATTCCAAACTCCGATTTTTTGTCGCGCGAGACAGTAGGGTGGGGTGGCCTGAAGGGCAAGGGCGCGCCCGTCAAGATAGGCTACGCGCCGGGCAAGGCTCTCCGTTGCCACGCCCGCTTTCGCGTCTGGTTGTTGAAAGGGTAGGTGGGAAGCGGGGCGCTGGGTCGGCACCTTGTAAAGTAAAATATATGGCGTCTTCCCAGCCAGCCCTCCGCTATGGCTCGGGGCGTTCATCGCTCGAAAAGCCAAATCGTTGGCTTTTCGCCGACCTGCGGTCGACCGCTCTTCACCCCCGCCGGTGTTCTTGCCCGATCGTGGGGGCCCCTGCGGTGGCCTTTGCCGGTGCAGGGGAGCCGCGAACTCAGGCCCGGGCCTCGGATGACAATCTCCAGCCGCGTTTCCGCCACGCGACCGGCCCGGCACCGTCGCCCTCCCTGATACCCGGTGCGCACCAGGTTCCCGTGAGGGCAGTGACGGCGATTATGGGAGCGGCCGAAAGGGTGTGGATGAAAAATTCTTTGGCGAATACGCCAACTGATTGAAATCGAAGGAAAGAATTTTCTGCGGGGGGCGGAAAACGGCGGCGGTCGGAGGATTTTATCCACGGGCTCGTTATCTCCCCCGCGAGGGGGGAGATAGAGCTGGCATCGACCTCGCTTCCAAACACGGACGCCGGGTTTGGTGCAGGGCAGCCGGCAATGTTCGACGCAAAATTTCATGCGCTGGCCTGGGCCTCTAGCGCGTGGGCCGGGCTCGCTCTATATATTCGGTTGCGGTCTGTGCTTCGCGGCAGGAGAGACATTTCCCCGGGGCCTTATCGATCTCGAAGGGAGCTGTCCCTGGGAAGACCCGTGGGTTTTCTCACACGGCGCCCACCTACTTTGTAGGTTCCCGGGATCGACTTCTCCACCGGTTGTCATGGATCGCGCTTTCCTTCAGGTATCCGGAGTCGTATCTCGCTGCCGTCATGCCGCATCGAAATCTGGCATTTTCGGCAACGGCGCTGCATAAGAGCGCCATGACCGACCGAAGAACCCTCAAACGAGAACTTCGCAGGCAGGCACTGAGCCGGCGGGACGCGCTCGATCCGTTCTGGCGCGTCGAGGCATCGCTCGAAATGGCGGAAACAGCCGAGGAGCATATCGACTTCGTGCCTGGCGCCGTTGTCTCGGGCTTCTGGCCGATGCGCTCGGAAGTCGACGTCCGGCCCTTGATGTTCGCGCTGCGCGAAAAGGGAGCGCGTCTCTGCCTGCCGGCAATTCTCGACAAGACGACGATCGTCTTTCGCGAGCTGGTCCGAGGCGCGGCGATGGTCGAGATGGGTTTTGGCACCGCCGGTCCCGGCGAAGAGGCCGAGGTGCTCGATCCGTCGATCATGCTGATCCCGCTGGCCGCTTTCGACGCACGCGGCCACCGGCTCGGCTATGGGGCCGGCTATTACGATCGCGCGATCGCCCGCCTCCAGGAGAACGGGCATTCGCCCCGGCTCATCGGCGTTGCCTTCGATTGCCAGGAGGTGCCGGAAGTGCCGGATGAATGGCACGACGTGATCGTACCCGAAATCATTACCGAGGGTGGGTTGCGGCGGTTCCCCACACCCTTGTAGATATATTCTTTGCTTCATCGCGCACATCTCGCTTCCAAGGAGCGGCAATTGGCAGCAGCAACTAGATTGAGTTTGGATGAGACTTCTTTTTCTTGGTGACATGGTTGGCCGCACGGGCCGCACGGCGGTGTGGGATAAGCTGCCAGGGCTCATTTCCGATTTCCGGCTCGATTTCACGATCGTCAATGGCGAGAACGCCGCCGGCGGCTTCGGCATCACCGAAGACATCTTCCGGGAAACATTGCGTGCTGGCGCTGACGTCGTGACGACCGGCAACCATGTGTGGGATCAGCGGGAGGCGCTGGAATTTGCGCCACGCGAAGAGAGGTTCCTGCGCCCGGCGAATTTCCCGAAGGGTACGCCCGGGCGCGGCTCGGGCGTCTTCATCGCAAAGAACGGCGCTCGCATCCTCGTATCCAACATCATGGGGCGCGTGTTCATGCATCCCGAGCTCGACGACCCTTTCCAGGCTGGCGAGCGCGAGCTTGCGGCCTGTCCGCTTGGCGAGCAGGCCGACGCGGTTGTGATCGATTTCCACGCCGAGGCGACGTCGGAGAAAATGTGCTTCGCGCATTTTGTCGACGGACGGGCGAGCCTGGTTGTCGGCACGCACACGCACCAACCGACGGCCGACCACCAGATCCTCAACGGGGGCACTGCCTATATCACGGATGCGGGCATGTGCGGCGACTATAATTCCTCGCTCGGCATGGACAAGGAGGAGCCGCTCAACCGGTTCCTTTCGAAGGTGCCGAAGGGCCGGTTCGAAACCGCGACGGGACCTGCGACGATTTGCGGCGTGGGTGTCGATATCTCCGATCGCACTGGCTTGGCCGAGCGCATCGCACCGCTGCGGCTTGGTGTGAGGCTGGAGGAAACGGTGCCGTCTTTCTGGTCATGACGGGCTGATAGTCCGGCTTTGTCGATAGTGACGTGCCTCTGGGCACTTGCTTGGTTGCTGCTTTGGTACGCTCTTCGGCCGCATCGGGCCATTCGAATGCTTTCAAATAGGGATGTTGACGGCGAGAAGGCCAAAACCTAACTCTGCCTGAACTTTTCTCCATTGGCAGCCTTCCCAGATGATCGAATATCTCGCCCCCTACTTTGCCTTCGTCAACGATGCTACGGCGTGGGTGGCGCTGTTGACGCTGATCGTGCTGGAGGTCGTTCTCGGCATCGACAACCTGATCTTCATCTCGATCCTGACCAACAAGCTGCCGAAGGAGCATCGGGCGCGCGCGCGACGGCTGGGCATCAGCGCGGCGCTGATCATGAGGCTGCTGCTTCTGACGACGGTCTCCTTCATCGTGCGGCTTACGGCCCCGCTCTTCACCGCGTTCGGACATGATTTCTCGTGGCGCGACCTGATCCTCATTGCGGGTGGGCTTTTCCTGGTCTGGAAGGCGACCAAGGAAATCCATCACACTGTCGACCCCGTTGATCACAAGGATTCGATTGTCGGCCATGTGGCCACCGTGAGCCTCGGCGGAACGATCTTCCAGATCCTGCTGCTCGATCTCGTCTTCTCGATCGATTCCATCATCACCGCGGTCGGCATGACGGACGATATCGCCATCATGTACATCGCCGTCATCGTTGCCGTGTCGTTGATGATGGTGGCCGCAACACCGCTCGCCAATTTTATCGCGAAGAACCCGACCATCATCATGCTGGCGCTCGGCTTCCTGCTGATGATCGGCATGACGCTCATCGCCGACGGCATGGGCTTCCACGTGCCCAAAGGCTACATCTATGCGGCGATGGGCTTCTCGGCGCTTGTCGAAGGGCTCAACATGCTGGCGCGGCGGAAGGCGGAAAAAGAGTGAGTAGTGGTGAATGGTGAATGGTGAATGGTAAGGTCTCACTACTCACTTCACTACCACCGCTCACTTCACACGCCATCCAGCACCACGATGGTCGGCCGGGCCGGCAGGTTCCCCACTGACACGGTGAGCGTGCGGCTGTCGCGAAATTCGACGGCGAAATTTTCGCCCATCATCGCGGTGAATTCACCGATCGGCGTCGAGTGGCGGTGCATCGGCAGCACGATCGACGAATGCAGCCGGGTTGTGATCTCCGACATGGTCGGCAAAGACAGCGTCATGCCGCCGTCGATCGGCACCATGACAATGTCGAGACGGCCGATGGCGGCATAGTGCTCTTCCGCGAGGTGATGGTGCAGGTGGCCGAGATGGCCGATGCAGAGTTCCGCGATCTCGAAAATGAAGATGGAATTGCCGTCCCTCTCCATCTCCCCGAAATGGCGGATGTCGGTCGGCACGTTGCGGATATAGACATCATCCACGACGAGCGCGTGTCTGGCCGGACCGCCGTCAGGGTTCCAGCCGCGCAGCACATATTCGATGCCCGTCTCGGGCAGGTCGGTGAAATGCGTGCGGTGCGCCTTGTTCATCGTGACGACGCGCGGCAGCGGGTCGCTGCCGTAGACGCCGCTGTAGTCGGTGGCGATGCGGACGCCCGCGGGCAACTCGATCACATAGGTCGAATGGCCCGCATAGGTGATGGTGACCTCATCTCCTCCGGGTGTTTGGGCAGGTGTGACATTGGCGTAGGTGACGTTTGGCAGCGCATTCGCGATGGCGAGGCACCGGCTGGGCACGGGTTGGTCCTGCGCGAGGGTGGCGCTGCCCAGCGAGAACAACAGGCCAACAAGAGCAAGGGCGAGACGAGCGGCAAAGGGCATTGCGGTCTCCGTCGTGAAGCGGCGCGACACCTGGTCTGTGACTGCGGGATCGCAGGAAGTATGGCCCGCTGACCGGCTGCTTCGCAGTCACGATTTCGCGAGGCGTTGTCCCGCTGGACCTTTGCCGGCGATTTATCTATATAGCCCGCCATTCCATACATCAGCATAATGCACGCAGGGGTGCCATGGCCGGCCATTCACAGTTCAAGAACATCATGCACCGCAAGGGCCGTCAGGACGCGGCCAGGTCGAAGATGTTTTCCAAGCTCGCGCGCGAGATCACCGTGGCGGCGAAGACAGGAATGCCCGATCCCGCCATGAATCCGCGTCTCAGGCTCGCGGTCCAGAACGCCAAGGCTGAATCGATGCCCAAGGACAACATCCAGCGGGCGATCAACAAGGCCATCGGCGGCGAGGGCGAGAACTACGAGGAAGTGCGCTATGAGGGCTATGGCCCGGGCGGTGTCGCGCTCATCGTCGAAGCGCTGACCGACAATCGCAACCGCACCGCCTCAAACGTGCGTGCGGCTTTTACCAAGGCCGGCGGCGCGCTGGGCGAAACCGGCTCGGTGTCGTTCATGTGGGATCGCGTCGGCGAGATCCTTTATCCGGCCAAGGCCGGCAGCGGCGACAAGGTGATGGACGCCGCGATCGAGGCGGGCGCTGACGACGTCGAATCCGGTGAGGAAGGCCATACGATCATGTGCGCCTTCGAGAACATCGGCGACGTCTCGAAGGCTCTGGAAACAGTGCTCGGCGAGGCGGAGTCCGTGAAGGTCATCTGGCGGCCGCAGAACAACGTTCCTGTCGACGAGGAGCGCGCCCATTCGCTGATGAAGCTCGTCGGCACCCTCGAGGACGATGACGACGTGCAGAACGTCTATGCGAATTTCGAGGTCGACGAAGCGACCATGGCGAAGCTGAGCGCGGCATGAGCGAGACGGCGGGCCGGCCAACGATCCGCATTACCTATTGCACCCAATGCATGTGGCTGCTGCGCGCCGGCTGGATGGCGCAGGAACTGCTTTCGACCTTTGGAACCGACCTTGGTGAGGTGACGCTGGCGCCCGGTATCGGCGGCGTCTTCACGATCACCTGCGACGATCACTTGATCTGGGACCGCAAGCGCGACGGCGGCTTTCCCGACGCGGCACGGCTCAAGCAGCTTGTGCGCGACGTGATTGATCCGGAGCGGGACCTCGGCCACGCGGATCGGAAGAAGAGCTGAACAGAACCTTGGGCGCGTAGGCGTAGAAGCGGCAGCACCGCACTAACGATTTGACGCGGACGCACCAAACGAGCCAGCAACACTGGCGCTCCTCTCAAATCCTATCGTCAGCGCAGGCGGGAGCCCAAGCTGGACCTCGACAATCGCGGCCACTCCGACCTCGACATTCAGTTCCGCCAACGGTTCGAGCGAATAGGATCGAGCTATCTTCAGCAGAGCTTTGCTGTAGTTGCGCATCCGCTCAAACGCCTTGTCGAGGTCCAGCCACCAGGTCGGGTTTGTCAAGGAATCCTTAGGGAGTGCCATCAATTGATCTTCGAACCACTCCTTCAAACCTGAAATCTCACCCGGCTTTGAGCATTTTATTCTTTCGGCAACGTTGTACCAGACGAAAGCCTGCCGGTTCATGTCTTGAACCAGCATCCAGAGGGCATCTCCGGGATATGTCTTCTTGTAAAGATTCAGCAGGTAGTCGATGTTCATATCTGGACGCTCCGCCTCTTTCTCCAGTTCCTTCCGAAGCTTTTGAGCATCCGTTTCCTGCGGCTCGGGGAGCTACTTGAATTGGAGGTGTTCTCCGTCATCTCCCCCCTCCCTCCGTTCGTTCAGCAGCGATGACCATGTCGTTTGATCTATAATACCAACAATATAGCATTGAATTGTACGTCCCGCTTCATTCCAAGCGGGAGGTGAAGGTGCCAGGTCCAACAAAAAACCCGCCTCGAGGGCGGGTTTTTCGAAGTCGCGAAAAGCTGGCAGCTTAAATGCCGAGGCCTTCGTAGCGCTTCTTGAACTTCGACAGACGGCCGCCGCGGTCGAGCAGCGTCTGCTGGCCGCCGGTCCAGGCCGGATGCGTGGTCGGGTCGATGTCGAGGTTCAGCGTGTCGCCTTCCTTGCCGTAGGTCGAGCGCGTCTCGTACTCGGTGCCGTCGGTCATGACGACCTTGATCGTGTGGTAATTGGGATGGATGTCGGCTTTCATCGTTCTATCCTGAAGATTTTCGGGTGAGCCGGGCTTCCGCCCTGCGGCGATGTCACCCACTCTCTAAACTTGAAGCCGCGCCTCGAGGAAGGTACGGCTTCAAAATCGGTCGGCTGGCCTATACATCAGCCGGATTTGAAGCACAAGGCCGCTGCTGTCCGTTTCGGGCGGGCGATGTCAGGGAACCGGAAATGGCAGAGGCTGTCCAGCGCGACGAGAGTGACCGCCGGCGTTCGCTCCGTCCTCTGCAGACGGCTGTTTCCCTATGTGCTGCGCTATCGCGGAATGGTTGTTGCGGCGATCTTGTTCCTGACGCTCGCCGCCGCCACGACGCTGACGCTGCCGCTGGCGGTACGCCGGATGATCGACCACGGCTTCTCGACGTCCGACACGGTTTTCATCGCCAATTACTTCTCGATGCTGGTGGTCATTGCCGCCGTGCTCGCGCTGGCATCCGCCGGCCGCTACTATTTTGTCATCACGCTTGGCGAGCGTGTGGTGTCCGATATCCGTCGCGATGTTTTTGCGCATGTAACGCGGCTCTCGCCCTCGTTCTTCGACCAGGCGCAATCCGGCGAGATCGTTTCGCGGCTCAGCGCGGATGCGACGCAAATCAAGTCGGCGGTCGGGGCGACGGCATCGCTGGCGCTGCGCAACTTCATTCTCGGCGTTGGCGCGCTTGCCATGATGGTGGTCACCAGTCCGAAGCTGTCCGGCCTTGTGATCGGCGCGATCCCGCTGATCGTGCTGCCGCTTGTCGCATTCGGCCGCTCCGTACGGCGCAAGTCGCGCATGGCGCAGGACACCCTTGCCAACGCAACCGCCTATGCGAGCGAACAGATCGGGGCCGTGCGCACGATGCAGGCCTTCACGAACGAGCGACTTGCCGCGGAGCACTTCTCCGGGGCGGTCGAGACGGCTTTCTCGGCGGCGCGATCGTCGATCTTCGCGCGATCATTCCTTACTTTTTTTGCGATTTTCACAATTTTTGCGTCGGTCGTGGCCGTGCTCTGGTTCGGCTCGCGCGATGTGCTGCAAGGCACGATGTCGGCCGGCACGCTCGGGCAATTCCTCCTCTATTCCGTGTTCGCTGCCGGAGCGCTTGGCGCGCTCTCGGAGGTGTGGGGCGAACTCAGCCAGGCCGCCGGGGCCGCCGAACGGCTCACCGAGCTGCTTGCCGAGCAGCCCGCAATCACGGCGCCAGCCAATCCCAAAGCACTACCGTCGATGGCGACAGGCTCGGTCGAGTTCCGCAATGTTTCCTTTGCCTATCCGGCCCGGCCCGATCGGTCCGCGCTGCATGGCCTTTCTTTTGCGGTAAAGCCAGGGGAGACGGTCGCGATTGTCGGTCCGTCCGGCGCTGGAAAGAGTACGGTTTTCTCGTTGATCCTGCGCTTCTACGATCCGGAGAGCGGTATGGTGCTGGTCGACGGTGTCAATCTCCGCGACGCTGATCCACAGGACGCGCGCAGCCGCATCGCCATCGTGCCGCAGGACGTCACGATTTTCGCGGTGAGCGCGCGTGACAACATCGCCTTCGGCCGTCCGGGAGCGAATGACGCCGAAATCGAGGTGGCAGCGCGAGCTGCTCTCGCCGACGAATTTATCCTGCGGCTTGACCGGGGCTACGATACGCCGGTTGGCGAGCGCGGCGTGACACTCTCCGGCGGGCAGCGCCAGCGCATCGCCATTGCGCGCGCCGTCCTGCGCGATGCGCCGATCCTGCTGCTCGATGAGGCGACCTCGGCGCTTGACGCCGAGAGCGAAACGCTCGTTCAGACCGCGCTCGAACATCTGATGGAGGGCCGCACGACGATTGTGATTGCGCACCGGCTGGCCACGGTGCTCAAGGCCGACCGAATCCTTGTTATGGAGGATGGCCGCATCGTCGAGGAGGGCACGCACAAGAGCCTCGTGCGCAAAGGCGGCATCTACTCCCGCTTGGCCAAGCTGCAGTTCGAGACCGGCGCCAGCGCATTCATGGGCGCGGCGGAATAGCATAAATCACGAACCAGAGCGGCGCGTGTCTCGGAAGAAAGCCGGTCAGTCCGACACCCGGCTATTACAGACCTGCTCTCGAAGGGGAACGGATATTGACTCCGTCGAAGCAGGATATACATTGTCAAATGTATATCCTTGGAGTGCGCTATGCAGGTCGCGAAATGGGGAAATAGCCTCGCAGTCCGCTTGCCGGCTGCTGTGGTCGAGGCCTTGGATCTGAAAGAAGGCGACGAGATCGATATCGCGGTAGTGGGCGACCGCGCCTTCGACGTTGGCCGAGACAGAAGCCGGGAGCGAGCCTTGGAGCGCATCAGGTCGCTTCGCAAACCGTTGCCCGCCGGGTGGACCTTCGACCGCGACGAAGCCAATGCCCGGTGAGCCGCAGGCAGCCGAATTCGTCGACACGAATGTTCTCGTTTACGCCTTGACCGCCGACCCGCGCTCAGCCGCCGCCGAGCGGCTGCTGGCAAAGGGATGTGGCACGAGCGTGCAGGCGCTTAACGAGTTTGCCAACATCGCAAGGCGAAAGTTGGGAATGTCGTGGCGCGAGGTTGAGGACGCCATTGCCGCTATCCGCGTTCTGTGTCGGGCGATCTTGCCGGTGGATATCGAAACGCATGCGGACGGATTGATCATTGCCAGGCGCGATGGGCTCTCGATCTACGACGCTTTGATGGTTGCGGCTGCCCTCAGAGGCGGCTGCAACGTGCTGTGGTCGGAAGATATGCAGAACGGCCGCGTCATCGACGGACGCCTCCGGATCATCAATCCGTTCCGGGCGAGGTGAGTCGGCTCCGCTTGTGTCTGGCGGAGGATCGTGGTCAGCAACTGGGGTTCTTATGCTTGGGAGAGAATCATGCTTGCGAATACATTGATCGGCGTTGTGGCGGCGTTCCACGTCGCTTTCATGTATTTCGAGATGATCGCGTGGGACCGCCCTCTGGGCCGCAGGATCTTCGGCACGAGCGCCGAGTTTGCAGCCGCTTCGAAGGCGCTTGCTGCTAACCAGGGGCTCTATAACGGCTTTATCGTCGCGGGACTTGTCTGGGGTCTCACCCTTGGCGAGGCTGGCTTTGCCGTGAAGGTTTTCTTCCTTCTCTGCGTGATCGTCGCTGGCGTGTTTGGCGGTTTGACTGTCAGCAAGCGGATTGTCTTCGTGCAGGCGCTTCCGGCCGCACTTGCCCTCGCGGCGCTCATGACGGGACTGTGATTGCCGGCTGCCTTACACCGTGCCGTATCGCGCCCGGAGGTGTGCCTCGAAATGGGCTGCGTTCAGCCGCTCCCCGGTCGCGCGCTCGAGGAGTTCGGGGGTCGAGTAGCGTGAGGCCGGGGCCCAGATGTTCCGCCGTCTCCAATCATTGACCGTATCGAAGTTGCCCTTGGCGATATCGTTGTTGACCGTCGGATGAACCTTTCGGAGCGCCGCCCATTGCTGAGCGGCCATCATGGCGCCCAGCGTGTAGGACGGGAAATAGCCGAACAGCCCCGCCGGCCAGTGGACGTCCTGCATCGGCCCGTCCTGCGGAGTGTCGATGGTCGAAAGGCCGAGATATTCGCGCATCTTGGCATCCCAGGCCTCGGGAAGGTCGGGCGCGGTGAGTTGCCCGGCGACCAGATCGCGTTCCAGCTCGAAACGCAGGATGACATGCAGGGGGTAGGTGACTTCGTCGGCATCGACGCGGATCAGGCCGCGTTCCATACGGTGGACATGGGCGAGGATTTCCGGACTGGACCAGCTTTCGCCGAGATGCTGTTCGATCAACGGCAGCGCCCACTGCCAGAAGGCAGGGTTGCGGCCAAGCTGCATTTCGATGAAGAGACTCTGGCTTTCATGCATGGCCATGCCGCGCGCCTTTCCGAGCGGCCAGTGCGACCAGTCTCCGGGCAGGTTCTGTTCATAGAGTGCGTGGCCTGTTTCGTGGAGAACACCCATCAGCGCGGACAGGAAATCGGAGGTCTTGTAACGCGTCGTGATGCGAACGTCCGTCGGCACGCCGCCACAGAAGGGATGGTGCGACACCGACAGGCTGCCATAGGTGAAATCGAAGCCGATGGCGCTCATCATGGCGAGGCCGAGCTCGCGCTGCCGTTCGATCGAATAGGGGCCGCCGAGCGGGCGCAGCGGTGTGTTCGCCAGCCGCTCCTCCTGTATGGCAAGAGCCTGCGGCACGAACTCCAGCAGGAACGTCTTCAATTCGGTGAAGACCGCGCCAATGTCGGCGGCGCGGTTGCCGGGGTCGTATTGTTCCATCAAGGCGTCATAGGGCTCGAGACCGAGCGCCCCGGAGCGAAGTGCTGCCTCCTCGCGCACGAGCGCAATGACGCCTTCCAGGGCGGGCAAAAAGCCGGCCCAATCGTTCTTGGGACGAAGGTCGCGCCATAGCTGTTCGGAGCGCATGCGCGCTTTTGTCTGGCGCTCGACGAATTCCGGCGGCAGGCAGGTAAGGTTCGTGTAGTTGCGCCGGAACTCGCGCAGCGCGGCCCCCTGGTCGTCGTTCAGGGCCTCGCCTTCCGCAGCCTCCATCCAGTCCGCGATTTCAGGCGCGGTTGCCTGCCGATGGTGGATGCCGGCCAGCACCGACATCGCCTCGGCGCGTTTCTCGCCACCGCCGACCGCCATGTGGGTCGCCTCGTCGGCACCAAGGATCGAAAGTGCATGTTCGAGCGCCTCGAGTTTGCGGCCGAGTTCATCGAGCTTGGCGAATGACATGAGTAGCGCTCCCTGAATCAGAAGTCGCGAGGGGACACCAAGTCGCCGGTGATCGCAAGCCCGCGCTGCGCAGACCGGGCTGTGCAACCCGGATCAGCGCTCGGTCAGCTTCAGCTCAATGCGGCGGTTCTTGTCGCGCGCATCAGCCGTGTCGGCGTTGTCGAGCGGCTGGTATTCACCAAAGCCGGCGGCAACGAGGCGATTGGCGGGCACACCGTTCTCAATCAGGAATTTCACGACCGACGTGGCCCGCGCGGAGGAAAGTTCCCAATTGTCGCGATAGCGTCCGCTTCCCGAGAGGGGAACATTGTCGGTGTGGCCGTCGACCCTCAGCACCCAATTGATCTCGGGAGGGATCTCCTTCTGCAGTTCGATCACGGCGCCGGCAAGCTTTTTCATCTCCTCGCGGCCGGCGTCGTCGATCACTTCGGAGCCGACGGGAAGAGCACCTCGGACTGGAAGACGAACCGGTCGCCAACGATACGAATGTTCTCACGGTCCGAGAGGATTTCCCTCAGCCGTCCAAAGAAGTCGGGAGCGGTAACGGTTCAGTTCCTGCACGCGTTGCGCCAGCGCGACGTTGAGACGGCGACCAAGATCGGCGATCTTGGTGTTGGATGCGCGGTCGCGCTGTTCGGATACGTTGAGCGCCTCCTCCAGCGCGCCGATCTGCTTGCGTAGCGCGGCAATCTGCTGGTTGAGCAATTCGACCTGCGACATGGCGCGCTGGCTCAACTGGCGTTCCTGATCGAGTTCGCCGCTGAGCGTGCCAATGCGGGCGGTCGCCTGAGCGTCGGCTCCAGCGCCTTGGGAGAGCACTTGCTCGAGCCGGCTTTTCTCCGACTCCATCGCCGTCAGCGACGCCTGGAGATTCAGCGAGCGAATCTTCCATGTCCTGATTGTTGGAGCGCTCCAGCGAAAGCAACTGCGTCAGCTCGTTGATCTGTGAATTGAGGCGGGTCAGCACCTCATCGCGGCCGCTGATCTCGCGGCTGAGCAGAAACTGCGAAATCACGAAAACCGACAGCAGAAACATGATCGCCAGAAGCAGCGTCGACAGAGCGTCGACGAAACCTGGCCAGTAGTCGATGCGGCGGTCGCTGCGACGGCGAGCAAGTGCCATCAGCTAGGCTCCCTGCTTTTCAGCGCGCCGGCTATCTTCTCCAGCGTTGCCCGCATCGCCTTCTGCTCATCGGACTGGGCCTCGACCCAGTCGCGCATCATTTGCTGTTCGCTGCGCATGTTCTTGACGAGGCCAGAGATTCCGTCGGCCAGGTTTGCCATGGCTGTTGCGACCCGCTGGTTGGAGCCGCCCGTCTCCTGAAGGCCGCGCAGCCGCTCGGAGAGCAACCGGATTTCGTCGGCCGTGCCGGCGGCCTTGGCCGTGTCGGCGATCGGGATATCGGAAGAAACGTCGGTAACCGAGGACAGCCAGTTCTCCAGTTCCGTATAGAAACGCGTCTGTGCACGGCCCGCCTGCAAGTCGAGGAAGCCGAGGACGAGCGAGCCCGAAAGGCCGAACAGCGAGGACGAGAAGGCGGTGCCCATGCCTTCCAATGGGGCGGAGAGGCCGGACTTCAGCGATTCCAGGACGTCGTTTGCGTCCCCCGAGCCCGGATCGAGCGCGCGGATCGTATCGCCGATCGAGCCGATCGTCTGCAGCAGGCCCCAGAACGTGCCGAGCAGTCCGAGGAAGACCAGCAGACCGACCAGGTAACGGGATGTGTCCCGGCTCTCGTCGAGGCGGGTCGCAATGGAATCAAGGATTGTCCGCAAGGAAAGCGTTGACAGCGCTGTCGAGGACGAGCGGCTGAGAAGCGCTTTCATCGGGGCGAGCAGCACCGGTTCGGTTTCCTCGGTTCCGACGCGGAACGAATTCACCCAGCGCACTTCGCGAAACAACCGCACGACCTGGATGAAGGCGAGCAAGATCCCGACCGCAAGCACGCCGAGGATCAGGCCGTTCAAACCGGGATTGGTGACGAAGGCGCTCGAGACCTGGCGATAGAGGATTGCCGCGATGAAGCCGACGATCGCCAGAAAAACGAGCATCGAGAAAAGGAATACTTGCGGACTGGACAGCTTGTGCGGGTCGTAATTCGCGTTCTTCAACACGTCCGAACCGAAAGATCTGAAGAATGCCATCCGCTCGCATCCTGATTGGTTGCCGTCAACCTGACGGTGAGTTTAAACGGAATTATGACAAAATTGAAAGGCGCAGCCTCGGCCCGCACGTCCAAATCACTGCTTTTAAGCCGCCGCCGCCGCCCATGAAACTACTTCCGTTTCCGGGAAAGCCGTGAGCCAAAACCTGCCCATCTCTTTCCTGGCGCCCTCGCGAGAAAGCCGGGATCATGGCGCCCGTTTCTCCTCGGACGCGTTCGTACTCACTTCGCCGGCAGCGGCCTTTTCAGCGTCGTCAAAAGCGCGCGATGGATCGCTTCGTTGCCGGCGACGATCGATCCGCTGTCCAGTATGTCCTGGCCACCTGCCTTGTCAGTGGCGAAGCCGCCGGCTTCACGGATCATCAGGATGCCGGCGGCCATATCCCAGGGTGACAGCCAGTCTTCCCAAAAGCCGTCCAGACGGCCTGCGGCCACATAGGCGAGATCGAGCGCTGCGGAACCCATGCGGCGGATACCGGCGGTCTCGCCCATCACGTTGCGCAGTTCGATCAGGTAGTTGCCGTGGTGGCCGCGGCCGAGATGCGGCACGCCGGTGCCGACCACCGTGTCCGAGAGTTTGGTGCGGCCGGCGACGCGCAGCCGGCGATCGTTGAGAAAGGCGCCGCCACCGCGCTCGGCCGTGTAGAGTTCATCCATCGCCGGATTGTAGATGACGCCGGCGACGAGCTGCCCCTGGCGCTCAAGTGCGATGGAGATTGAAAACATCGGCAGGCCGTGGAGAAAATTGGTCGTGCCGTCGAGCGGATCGACGATCCATCGATGCTGGCCGTCGTCGCCTTCGACCACGCCGCGCTCCTCCATCAGGAAGGAATAACCCGGTCTCGCGCGGGAAAGTTCTGCGTAAATGATCTCTTCGGCCTTGCGGTCAGCCTGGCTGACATAGTCCCCAGGCCCTTTCAGCGAAACCTGAAGGTTCTGCACCTCGCCGAAATCGCGGGACAGCGACCGGCCTGCCTTCATGGCCGCCTGAACCATGACGTTGATGATGGCCGAACGCGCCATAGAAAAACTCTCCGGTCAGAGTCCGGTCAATCCGCACGGCGGATGTAGGTGATCTCATTGGTGTCGACAATGATCTTCGCCCGACGAGATGAACGGCGGCACCATGACCCGCACGCCATTTTCCAGCATCGCGGGCTTGTAAGACGAAGCGGCCGTCTGGCCCTTCACGACCGGATCGGCTTCGGCGACGCGAGCGTCACCTGATCGGGGAGCGATACGCCGATCGGCTTGCCCTCGTAGCTTTCGACCGTGACCATCATGCCGTCCTGAAGGAAGGCGGCGCGGTCGCCGACGAATTCCTGCGGATTTCGAGCTGCTCGTAGCTCTCATTGTCCATGAAGACCAGCATGTCGTCCTGCACGTAGAGGAACGGATAGTCCTTCTGCTCGAGCCGCACCTTCTCGACGGTTTCCGATGAGCGGAAACGTTCATTGAGCTTGGTGCCGTTGATGAGGTTCTTCAGCTCGACCTGCGCGTAGGCGCGGACCCTTGCCGGGCTTCACCGCCTGGGTTTTGACCGCGATCCAGAGGCGAGCCTCGATGCTCGATGACATTGCCGGGCCGGATTTCGTTGCCGTTGATCTTCATGAAAATGGTTCCGGAATGGATTTTGCGCCGTTTGGGGCAGCTTCGGCGCTTCCAAGACCACAAAACGCCTTTGGAGGCAAGAGAGCGACGTCACCGCAGACGATTGGCGCGGCCGATTGCGGTCTTTAACTCTTCCGGTGTCAGGCCGTTCATGAAATCGTCCATCACCGGATCGAAAAGACCGGCGCGCCGCGCCAGAATGTACCAGGCAGCGGCAAAGATCGTGTCCGGGTCGGTGCCGATGCCCTGCATGTACAATTTGGCGACGCGATTTTGCGCCGCGACATTACCGCCCTCGGCCGCCCGCTTCAGCCATGCGAATCCGGCCTTGGCGTCGGATCTCTCCGCCCCGGCCGGAAATCATCCAGCTGCCGAGGTCGAGCTGCGCTGTGTCGAAGTTCTGCTGAGCGGCGCGAGACAGCCACTTGCGGGCCTCGATCTCATCGGGCTTCTTGCCGCCCACGCCAGTGGCCAGAATCTGCGACATGGCATATTGCGCGTCGGCAAGCCCAGCCTTGGCGGCGCGCTGATAGTAAGGCAAGGCCTTTTCCAGCCCGCGCTCGCCCGGTTCTTCCTGGACCAGAAGCTGCGCATAATTGAACTGAGCAAGGGCATTGCCCGCTTCCGCGGAGGCTTGCATCAGCGCCAAGGCTTCCTTCTTGTCCTTCTCGACGAAGCGTCCGTCGATCAACATCAGCGCGTACTGGAATTGCGCTTCCGGTATGCCTTGTTCCGCCGCCATTCGATACCATTTGGCTGCCGCTGCCTCGTCGCGCTTGACGCCGAGGCCGCGCGTCAGGATTTCCGCGACGAGCGTCTGCGCGGCCGCGTCTCCCTTTTCGGCGCGGGCATCGCAAGGTTGAGGGCCGTCACATAGAGGCCGCGCTGGAACGCGCCATAGGCCGGATCGGCCGGCTTGGCGCCGAAACGGCTGGGATCGACCTTCTCGATGGTCGAGCCCGGCCTGTCGCCATCCGTCGCCCCGGCGGGGCCGACGACGCTAGCAGCAAGGGCAAACAGACAGAAAATGGAACCGGATCTGGACAGCACGGGAAAGCTTCTAGCGGCCGAAACGCGGCGCTTTTTGGTCAAGCAGGAAATTGGCGCGTGCGACGCGTTCGCGCGGGTCGGCGTTTTCGCCGAACACGGCATTTGACAGGGCCACGAAATCCGCGCCCGTCTCGGCTACTGCTTCGACGGATTCGATGTGGGTGCCGGCAAGCACGATGCAGGGGATTTCGATCATCTGAGCCCACCAACTGGCCAGATTGAGATTGCGCGGATGCGGCTCGGGCGTGTTGTCGTACCCGAACCGTCCAAAGAAAACATAGTCGGGCCTGGCTTCGCCGAGCGCCAGGGCGTCGTCGCGCGTCTTCACGCCGCCGGCGCCAACGCTCATCTTGTCGTGCAGCCTGTCGATGGCGTCGACCAGTGCCTGCTTGCCCGATTCGAGATGCACTCCGTCCGCCTTGACACGCGCGGCAATCCGGGTGTCGCCCGCGATCACCACCGCAACGCCTGCTTCTTGCGCGACCGGAACGATGCGCTCGGCGAGAGCCTGGAACGCGGCCTCATGCAGACCGTATGGCGGCAAAATCAGCGATGCGACGTCCCCGCCTTCAAGCGCCTGCCGGAGCTTGCGCTCCATTTCGTCAGGCGAATGGCCCGGCGGCGCGATCAGCACGATGCGGCAGCGGTTCGGCGGAGACGGTTCGTTCATGGAAGTCTGATCCGGAGTGCGCCCGCGGAACGGGCGATGTCGACAGATGCGCATAGAACAATGCGGGGGTCTTGAACAGACGGCCTCTTCACCCGCTTGCCCTGGCCACCAATCCGACTGGAGCGCCGCGCGCTTTCGAGAGTCGGATGGACGCGGTTTTCTTTAGAAGTTGTGCATCGTGCTTTCGGAAAGTCGATTCCGATTTGCGGGCCGATGCAGTAAGCGGGAGTTGAAAGGTGCCCTAGATGAACGACCTTCTCGCCGATCCGTCATTCTACGCCGTCGCGGTTCCGGCCGTTCTGTTGGTCGGCCTGTCCAAGGGCGGCTTTGGAGGCGCGATGGGTTTTGTCGGCGTACCGTTGATGGCCCTTGTCATGTCCCCGGTGAAAGCGGCTGCGATTCTGCTGCCGATCCTCATATTAATGGACATCGTCTCCCTCTGGACCTGGCGCGGCGTTTTCGACCGGCAGATTCTGGCGACGATGCTGCCCGGGTCGATGGTCGGCATAGCCGCCGGCTGGTTGATGGCGGCCTCGGTCACCCCGAACATGGTGCGCTTCATCGTCGGCGCGGTTGCAATCGTCTTCGTGCTGCGCTGGCTCTATCTGAGATACCGGCATGGCGCGGACCATGCGACGAAGCCGAAGCGGGTTCAGGGTGTCTTTTGGGGCACCGTGGCCGGCTTCACCAGCTTCGTGGCGCATGTCGGCGGCCCGCCCTACCAGGTCTACACCTTGCCTCTGAGGATGGATCCGAAGCTCTTCACCGGCACCAGCGTCGTTTTCTTTGCCGTGACCAACGCCGTGAAGCTCATTCCCTATTTTGCGCTCGGGCAGTTCGACGCCGCCAACCTCACCGCTTCGGCCATCCTCATGCCGCTCGCGCCGCTGGCGACGTTGGCGGGCGCATGGCTGGTTCGACGTATGCGCCCGGAAATCTTTTACCCCTTCACTTACGCCACGGTGGCGGTGGTTGCGCTCAAGCTGGTCTGGGACGGTGCGGCGCAAATGTTTTAGCCGCCTATCAATGCGTGATTGGCTGGCCACTGCAGCTTGATATTTTGAGGTAGCCGCCAATACGCTGGTCATTCTGCGGATTCTTTTCGAGACAGGTTCCCACCTTCCACTTCGATACTCTAATGTCTCCCGGCGACAGCTGATGGAGGAGATCGTTGGCGAACATTTATGACAGTGGCCTTGAGCGGAACACCGCAAATCACCAGCCGCTCACTCCGCTCACGCTCCTGGAACGGACGGCGGCGACTTATCCCGACCATTTGGCAATCGTGCACGGCCGCCAGCGCATCAGTTACCAAGCGTTCTGGCAGCGCTCGCTGCGCCTCGCTTCAGCGCTCGCCGCCAGGGGCATCGGCAAGGGCGATACCGTATCGGTGATGCTATCGAACACACCGCCCATGCTCGAGGCGCATTTTGGCGTGCCGATGGTGAAAGCAGTGCTGCACTCGCTGAACACGAGGCTCGACGCGGCCATCGTCGCGTTCCAGCTCGACCATGCCGAAAGCAAGGTGCTGATCGTCGATCGCGAGTTCTCCGGCGTGGTCAAGGAGGCGCTTGCCCAGGCCAAGGTCAGACCGCTGGTGATCGATTTCGACGATCCCGAATATGCCGACGATGCCCCCTACGCCAAGGGCGAGCGCATCGGCACAATCGACTACGAGGTGTTTCTGGCGGGCGGCGATCCGGCCTTCCGGTGGTCGATGCCGGACGATGAATGGGACGCCATCTCGCTGAACTACACTTCGGGAACTACCGGCAATCCCAAGGGTGTCGTCTATCATCATCGCGGGGCCGCGCTGATGGCCTATTCCAATACGATCCATGCCGGCATGGGCAAGCACGCGGTCTATCTCTGGACCCTCCCGATGTTCCACTGCAACGGCTGGTGCTTTCCATGGACGCTCGCTGTGCAGGCGGGAACGCATGTCTGCCTGCGCTGGGTGCGGGCCAAGGCGATGTACGACGCGATCGCGGATCATGGAGTGACCCATCTGTGCGGCGCGCCGATCGTCATGGCGACGCTGATAAACGCGAAGGACGAGGAAAAGCGCGAATTTCCGCAGACCGTTACTTTCAACACGGCTGCCGCGCCGCCGCCCGAGGCAGTGCTTTCCGGCATGGCCGATGCCGGTTTTGCCGTAAACCATCTTTATGGACTGACCGAGACCTACGGGCCGGCCGTCGTCAATGAATGGCATCGCGAATGGGACGGTCTCGACAAGCCGGCACGCACGTCGAAGAAAGCCCGGCAAGGTGTGCGCTACGCAGCTCTCGAAGACCTGACCGTGATGGATCCCGTGGCCATGGAAAAAACGCCCGCCGACGGGGAAACGATCGGCGAGGTGATGTTCCGTGGAAACATCGTCATGAAAGGTTATCTGAAGAACCCGCAGGCGACCGACGAGGCGTTTGCCGGGGGCTGGTTCCATTCCGGCGATCTCGGCGTCATGCATCCCGACGGCTATATCCAGCTCAAGGACCGCTCCAAGGACATCATCATTTCCGGCGGCGAGAACATTTCCTCCATCGAAGTGGAGGACGCGCTCTACAAGCACCCGGCCGTGGCCTTCTGCGGAGTGGTGGCCAAGGCCGACGAAAAATGGGGCGAGACGCCTGTTGCGTTCGTCGAACTCAAACCCGGCAAGGCTGCAACCGAGACGGAAATCCTGGACCATTGCCGCGCCTTGCTGGCGCGTTTCAAATGTCCCCGAACGGTCGTCTTCACCGAGGTCCCGAAAACGTCGACCGGCAAGATCCAGAAATTCCGGTTGCGGGACCTTGCGAAGACTCTGTGAGGTGCATCTCAAGGCATCGAACGTTCGGCAGTTTCACTTTCGGAAATATCGGCATGTGCTAATTTGACTGAGTTGCGGCGGGCAGGGGCGCTTTCTCCCGACGCAGGTTTCAATGAGCCCTTCGCGATGAAGGGCCGGGCCAAAGGGGGAATGGCATGCAGGGGGTAGCGCGGAATTTTTTCACATTAGCGATCATCTACGCGGTCTGCGGAATGGCGCTTGGTCTTTCCATGTCGATCAGCCAGGACCACAGCCAGATGCCGGTGCATGCGCATATCATGGTGGCTGGCTGGCTGATGTCGGCAGTCTTTGCCTTTTTCTATCATCTGTTTCCGAGCGCGGGGGAATCGAGGCTCGCGCCGGTGCATTTCTGGCTGACGGCGGTGAGCGGCGTTGGCCTGCTCGTCTCGCTCTTTGTCCTGCTGGCAGGGAATGAAGCGGTCGAGCCGGTCACCGCCATTTCGTCAATCGGGTTTTTCGTGGCCATGGGACTCTTCGTTTGGATCGCGTTGCCGGTGATAAGGACGCGCTGAAGAGGTTTTTGCTTGCTTCGGCATGGCGAGACAAGAATTAAGGCGGCCCATTCCTTTATCGGGACAGCTCAGAGGCAAAGAAATAGATGACCCGTTAAGGGTCCATTAAGCTTTACGGGTGTTTACTGTGTCTATCCAGTGATCTGGATTTATACCGAGTGGCTGGAGCCACTTCGTTTGACGCCTCCCTGTTAAACTCCTGAGAGCCGCCATATCCGCGGCTCTTTTTTTGTTTCAGCGCGCCGGCCCGTCCGGCGCACTGCTACGGCCGTTAACCGTCCGTTAAACATGCGCTTGCCTTGAACGACGCGCCGGAGCATTTTCTGGGTCTCGCAGCAGGACAATGCTGCAGAGCCGAGCCACGGCGGAGAGTCCGTCGAACAGGCAATTGCAGGGACGCATGGGAATGACTGAGCCTGGGAAGGAAACGGCCAATACGATCAAGCTGGCGGAACGCCGCGTATTCTCGCCGTCCTTCAAGCCGCTCTACAACGAGGGCATGCGGCTGGTCGAGCAAGCAGCCGAGTATCTCGACGGACAGGGCCGGGCAGAGGCCAAGGCCCTGTCGCGATCTGCGGCGACGCTCTATGCGGCCGAATCGATGCGGCTCACCACGCGGCTAATGCAGGTGGCGTCCTGGCTGCTTCTGCAGCGGGCGGCGAATTCCGGCGAAATGACGCGCGATCAGGTGGCCGCCGAAAAATGTAAAGTGCGTCTCGATACGGCCTCGGTGGGGGAAAGCGCATCATTGTGGTCTGAACTGCCGGAGGCATTCCGCGATCTGGTCAACCGGTCGCTGACGCTTCAGAACGTCGTGCAGCGGATGGATGAGCAGATTTACGGCGCCAGCCTGCCCATACCGTCGGGCCGTGTCATCAACCCGGTTTCCGATCAGATCACGCTGCTCAACACGGCCTTCGCACGCGCCTGATTTCGTATCGCTCAGCAGCGCCATTCGCTTACGGCAACACGCTATCCGTCTGCTCGTCGGCGATGGGCTGCGCTTTGTTTCCGATTTGTTCACAATTCGCTGGCAACACAGGCAGCCAGCGGTAGAGTGGACAAAATGAAGGAAGCGATTCGCATCATCGGCATCGACCCGGGGCTGAGGCGTACCGGATGGGGCATAGTCGAGAGCCTCGGCAATTCGCTGCGGTTCATCGCCTCTGGAACCGTGCGGTCGGACGAGAAGGCCGATCTCGCCTCCCGTCTTTGCCAGCTCCACGATGGGCTGGCGACGGTCCTTCACCAGCACATGCCGCATGAGGCGGCGGTCGAGGCGACGTTTGTCAACAAGGATGCTTCCGCCACACTGAAGCTTGGCCAAGCGCGCGGGATTGCGATGCTTGTGCCGGCGCGGGCGGGACTGGCAGTGTCCGAATATGCGCCCAATGCGGTCAAGAAAGCTGTCATCGGCGTCGGCCATGGCGAGAAGAAACAGATTCACATGATGGTGAAGGTGCTGATGCCAAAGGCGGGGTTCGACACGGACGATGCCGCCGACGCGCTCGCCATCGCCATATGCCATGCTCATCACCGGCAGAGCGTACAAACGCGGCTGGCAGCGCTGGTCGGGTAAACGCGGCGTCCAGAATGTTCTTGACTTGTTCCGGTCCGTTCACTAGGTAATACCGTCGAGGTATTACCATGCGCGTGACGACCAAAGGCCAAGTGACGATACCAAAAGATATTCGTGAGCATCTCGGAATAAAGCCGGGATCGGAGGTGGAGTTCGTGCGCGAGGCAGACAAGGTGCGGCTGGTCGCCGGCAACGATGCGACTTCGCAAGAGAATCGCATAAAGCGCTTCCACGAAGCTTTGGTGCGCATGGCGGGAACCATCGACACCGGTGGGATGGACGGAAACGATTATGTCGACTGGTTGAGGGGACCGCGTGAAGACCTCGACCTTGATTGACACGAACATCCTGATCGATGTCTGGGGTTCGCCAAGACCCTGGACCGGTTGGTCCCAAAGCGCACTTGTCCGGTGCCGCGGAGAAGGGTCCTTGCTGGTCAATGCCATCGTCTGGTCCGAGATCGCCCCATGTCTGGGTTCGGGCCTTCTCTCTGCCTATGCGGACGAACTGGACATAGATAAAGAGAATCTGCCGTTCGAGGCTTCCTACGAGGCCGGACTAGTCCATGCCCGATACCGCCGGGCGGGCGGGACACGCGAGCGGACCTTGCCCGACTTCCTCATCGGCGCCCACGCCCATCATGGCGGGCATCGGTTGCTCACACGTGACGACGGCCGCTACAGAAAATATTTCCCTTCGCTCGAAATCATCTCCCCGGAAACGCATCCATGATCGGCAAACTCAAGGGCACTCTGGACGAAGTGGACGAAGATCACTGCGTGGTCGATGTGCATGGCGTCGGCTACGTCGCCTATTGTCCGGCGCGCACACTGGCCGGTCTCCCGGGGCCGGGAGAAGCGGTGACGCTATTCATCGAGACGTATGTGCGCGAGGACATGATCCGGCTTTATGGCTTCCAGACCGCGCTGGAGCGGGAATGGTTCCGCCTTCTCCTGAACAATGTGCAGGGCGTCGGCGCCAAGGTCGCGCTCGCCATACTTTCGACGCTGTCGCCGCCCGATCTCGCCAACGCGATAGCGCTGCGTGACATCGCCATGGTGTCGCGCGCGCCAGGTGTGGGAAAAAAGGTCGCCGAGCGCATCGTGACGGAGCTGAAGAACAAGGCGCCGGCCTTTGCGGGCTCGGCCAGCGGCACGATCGGCCTGAAGCAGGAACTCGGCGAGGGCGTTGCCCCCGCGCCAGTTTTGGACGCCGTGTCGGCGCTCACCAATCTCGGCTATTCCCGCGATATTGCCGCCAATGCGGTGGCTGCCGCGATGAAAACGGCTGGTGACGGCGCGGATTCAGCCAGGCTGATCCGGCTGGGCCTGAAGGAACTGGCGCGGTGAGGCCTGCTATGAACTGGTCAAGCGTCGCCGCAGGCTGCTCGCATACGGTCACTTTCGACGGTCGCGCGGCCAAAACTGTTCAAGGAATGGAACTCGTCGCGTGATTTCACCTGCTCGTCTCATTTCCCCTGACAAACGCGGCGAGGATGGCGATGTCACGCTTCGCCCGCAGACACTGGACGATTTCGTCGGACAGGCTGCGGCGCGGGCGAACCTGAAGGTTTTCGTGGAGGCGGCCAAGCAGCGGGGAGAAGCGCTCGACCACGTGCTTTTTGTCGGGCCGCCGGGGCTCGGCAAGACGACGCTCGCGCAGATCATGGCGCGCGAACTCGGCGTCAACTTCCGTTCGACTTCCGGTCCGGTCATCGCAAAGGCTGGCGATCTGGCGGCGCTGCTGACCAATCTGGAGGATCGTGATGTCCTGTTCATCGACGAGATCCACCGGCTGAACCCGGCGGTCGAGGAAATCCTCTATCCGGCTATGGAGGACTACCAGCTTGACCTGATCATCGGCGAGGGGCCGGCGGCGCGTTCGGTCAAGATCGACCTTGCAAAGTTCACGCTGGTGGCCGCGACGACGCGGCTCGGGCTGCTCACCAATCCTCTGCGCGACCGGTTCGGCATTCCGGTCCGGCTCAACTTCTATTCGGTCGAGGAACTGGAACAGATCGTGCGGCGCGGCGCCCGGATCCTCGGCATGCCCATAGGCGACGACGGGGCGCTGGAGATTGCCCGGCGCGCGCGCGGTACGCCGCGTATTGCCGGCCGGCTCTTACGCCGCGTCCGCGACTTCGCGGCGGTGGCCGGAGCCGGGCATGTGTCGCGGAACGTCGCCGACGAGGCGCTGCTAAGGCTGGAGGTCGACACGCACGGCCTCGACCAGCTCGACCGACGCTATCTCTCCATGATCGCGATGAATTTCGGCGGCGGGCCGGTCGGGATCGAGACGATCGCAGCCGGATTGTCGGAGCCGCGCGATGCCATCGAAGACATTATCGAGCCCTATCTCATCCAGCAGGGGTTCATCCAACGTACGCCGCGCGGCCGCGTGTTGGCCGCCAATGCGTGGCGGCATCTCGGCCTTGACGTGCCGCGAGACCTAGACGATTCAGCAGATCAGCCTGTTCCAGGAGGAGGAATGACGCCTCGCTGCTCGGTTTGAGCGAAGGTCATGCGAATCGCTTGCCGGTTCCGCCTTGCCAATTGCAACCGCTTCGTCTTGGTAGGAATTCACGTTCGCCCGCTGCGGGGCGATCAAGACCGACAACCCTTGCCTGGCGAAAGGACAACGGCATGGACAAGGCATCCGAAGAGGCGCTTCTGACGGGCATCTCTGGGGCGTTGACGCCCTTCGGACATCGCCTCATGGCGCGGGTGTACTACGCCGACACGGACTTTTCCGGCGTCGTCTATCATGCCCGCTACCTTGAATTCTTCGAGCGCGGACGGTCTGACTTCCTGAGGCTCGCCGGCGTTCACCACACCGAACTTGCCAACGGCAAGCATGGCGAAAAGATTGTCTGGATCGTGCGGCGCATGGAGATCGACTTCCGAGGGTCGGCGCGGATCGACGATATTCTGACGGTCGACACCTGGACTGAAGCGATTTCTGGGGCGCGCATTTTCATGGCGCAGCAGTTGAAGCGGGGCGAGGAAATCCTGGTCGAAGCCAAGGTCGAGGCGGCCATTATCGGCGAGAACGGACGGCCTCGGCGCTTTCCGAAGGAATGGATTGCGGCATTCATACCATCATCCGCAAAGGGCTGATCGTACACGGCCGGTCGGGTCGCGCAGTCATCCAGGCGTGGATAGATCCAGCCCTTGTTCCCGCGCCGCGCCGGAATATCCTTTTTTGATCAATAAGATGGAAGAGCCATGGCGATCTCGACCGGGTTCTCTGTCCAACCTCCTCGGTTCGCTTGAGGCAAACGTGAAACTTGGGCTGCAACTGGCCGGTACATGCCCGTTCGCGGCATCACCGGATGGTTCTTCGCGTCGCGTCGCTCCTAATGCATGATCCCGAAAAGTGCGTAGCGGTTTCCGGAAAAGATCATGCGGAAATCAAAATGCATGATCCTGAAAAGTGCGTAGCGGTTTTCGGGAAAGATCATGCGGAAATCAAAGCGTTAGAGAACAGTGACCACTCCAATTGAAATCGTCGTGCTCTAACGCATCCTTAACCTTAACCGTCCATGAAGAAATCGGTGAAAGTTGCACGGAAGGCGCGCGCCTTCGTTTAACCAAATTTCGCCCCGACAAGGCCCGCCAAAGGCGCATTCCGGGGCATGTCCGCCAAGGCCTCGCATGACGGACGATTGGTAGATCGATGCGCACGGGCTAGCCGCGAGCCAACGCCCGGTATCTCTAAGGGACGATTCAAATGGAAAACATTGCACTCGCCGAGCCGGGCGTACAGCTATCGATCTGGACGCTGTTCTGGCAGGCCGGTTGGGTCGTGAAGCTGGTCATGCTGGGCCTGCTTGGGGCATCGATCTGGACCTGGGCCATCATCGTCGACAAGTTGATCGCTTACGGGCGCATGCGGACCGCGCTCAACCGGTTCGAACAAATCTTCTGGTCCGGCCAGTCGCTGGAGGATCTCTACCGGACGCTGTCCGAGCGCAAGACCACCGGGATGGGCGCCATTTTCGTCGCGGCGATGCGCGAGTGGAAGAAGAGCTTCGAAAAGGGCGCCAAATCGCCGCTGGCGCTTCAGACCCGCATCGACAAGGCGATGGATCTGGCGCTGACGCGCGAGATGGAGCGGCTGGAAGGCAAGCTCGGCTTTCTAGCGACCGTCGGCTCCGCAGGCCCCTTCATCGGCCTTTTCGGAACCGTCGTCGGCATCATGACATCGTTCCAGGCGATCGCCGGATCGAAGTCGACGAACCTCGCCGTCGTTGCGCCAGGTATCGCGGAGGCGTTGCTCGCCACGGCGATCGGCCTTCTCGCCGCCATCCCGGCCGTCGTTGCCTATAACAAGTTGTCATCCGATGCCGGCAAGATCGCTTTGCGCATGGAGGGGTTCGCGGACGAATTCTCCGCCATACTCTCGCGCCAAATCGATGAAAAAGTCGCCCCGAAGGCTTGAGGTAGAACATCATGGGAATGTCAGCCGGTCAGACGGGCGGACGCGGATCGCGCGGCCATAGGCGGCGCGGCCGTCACCACGGCATGATGTCGGAAATCAACGTCACGCCGTTCGTCGATGTGATGCTCGTTCTGCTCATCATCTTCATGGTCGCCGCGCCGCTGCTCACTTCGACAGTGCCTATCGATCTGCCCGAGGCAAGCGCTCCATCGGCGGCAACTGACACCAAGCCGTTGGAGGTGTCGGTGAATAAGGCTGGCGAGGTATGGATCGGTGATGAGACCTATGCCGTTGAAGAGATCGTGCCCAAGCTGCAGTCTATCGCCAAGACCGGCTATGATGAACGCATTCTGATCCGTGGCGACAAGACCGCCGACTACGGTACGGTCATGCGCGTGATGGCTGAGATTCACGCCGCAGGCTACAAAAATATCGGCCTGGTCGGCCTGCCGCTACAGGGTACTTGAAGAAGCGTCGATGAGAGCCGGCCTCACCACATCGGTTGTCTTGCACGCGGTGCTTCTCGGCTTCGGACTGTTCTCGCTGTCCGCGCCGAAGGCTTTTGACGTGGCCGATGTCGAGGCGCTGCCGGTCGATATCGTTCCCTTCGAGTCGATGACGCAGATCCAGCAGGGCGACAAGAAAGCCCCGATGAGTGAGAAGCCCGCTCCCAAGCCGACGCAGCGGCCCGATGTCGTACCCGACGCGCAAAAGGCAGGCGAGAACGACATGGACACCGATAAGCCGATAATACCGGAGGCCAAGCCCAAGCCGGTTGAGACCGCCGACGCGCGGGCGCCGTCGCCGAAGCCGGTGGAAAAGGTCAAGCAGGAAGAAGCGCCAAAGCCGATCGAAAAGCCGAAGCCGGTGGCCGCGACCGAGGTTACACCCTCGGCCAAGCCACGGCAGAAGGTCGAGCCTGAGCCGGTCAAGAAGGTTGAGCCAAAGGCGGAGCCTGCGCCGGTCAAGAAAGCTGAGCCAAAGGCGGAGCCTGCGCCCAAACCGGAGCAAAAGGTTGCGGCAGCCGAGCCGGTGAAGCCGGACACCATTGCCGAAACGATTGCGCAGGAAGAGGCGAAACCCGCCGAAGAAAGCGCGCAACTGCCGAACTCCGCACCCGCGCCTGAGGCCCGGCCGCAGCCGGCCGAAACGCAGACCGCCAAAGCGCCCGACCGCAAGTCCTCCGAAAAGCCGGTCGAGGAAGCCTCTTCCAAGCCGCAATCAGAGGAAACCGGCTCGATCGAGGATCAGGTGGCGGCTCTCCTGAACAAGGAAAAGGCGTCCGGCGGCGGAGCCAAGCGCTCAACCAAACAGGCAGCGCTGGGCGGCAAGACGAACAACGGCTCCAAGCTGTCGCAAAGCGAAATGGATGCGCTGCGCGGTCAGGTGCAGAGGTGCTGGAATATACCGGCAGGCGCCGTGGATGCAGTGAACCTGCGCGTTTCAGTGCAGTTCAAGCTTGATCCATCGGGTGCGCTTGAAGGCAGTCCCGAAATCATCTCCGGCGGCGGCAGCAGCGGTGTCGAACGGGCCGCCGCGGAGGCCGCCCGCCGCGCCGTCTCGCGCTGCGCGCCCTATAACCTTCCCGCTGACAAATACGAGGCCTGGGCCGACGTGATTGTCAATTTCGATCCCAGCGAGATGTTCTGAGCGAACTCGCAAGGCAGCACTGAAGAGGCTTATCCCGCATGAAGAAATTTCTGAAGACGATCCTGCTGATCGGCGCGATGGCTGCCGGGCTGAGCACGGCGGTGACACTGCCAGCGCGCGCCTTGGTCGAGATCGACGTCAACAAGGGCAACGTCGAGCCCCTGCCGATCGCCATCACGGATTTCCTGTCCGGCGATGCCATGGGCCAGCAAATAGCAGCCGTCGTCGCTGCTGATCTCAAGCGCTCCGGACTCTTTGCGCCGGTCGACAAGGGCGCTTTTATCGAGAAGATCTCCAATCCCGACGTCGCGCCGCGTTTCGAGGATTGGAAGGTGATCAATGCGCAGGCGTTAGTGACAGGGCGGGTGACGCAGGAGGCGGACGGCAGGCTGCGCGCCGAATTCCGCCTGTGGGACACGTTTGCCGGCCAGCAGCTTAACGGCGAGCAATTCTTTGCCAACAAGGCCAACTGGCGCCGTATAGCGCACATTATTGCAGACGCGATCTATGAGCGGCTGACCGGCGAGAAAGGATATTTCGACACCCGCATCGTCTTTGTCGATGAATCCGGGTCGAAGACCCAGCGCAGGAAGCGGCTGGCGATCATGGACCAGGACGGCGCCGAGCAGCGCTATCTTTCCGACGGATCCTCGATCGTGCTCACCCCGCGCTTTTCGCCGAGCCGCCAGGAAATCACCTATATGTCCTATGAAAGCGGGCAGCCGCAGGTCTATCTGTTGCAGATAGAGACCGGCCAGCGCGAACTCGTCGGAAATTTCCCGGGCATGACCTTTGCGCCGCGTTTCTCGCCCGATGGCCAGCGCGTGATCATGAGCTTGCTCCGCGACGACGGCAATTCGAACATCTTTGCGCTGGATCTGAGAAGCCGCACGACGACGCGGCTGACCAATTCGAACTCCATTGATACGTCGCCGTCTTATTCGCCTGACGGCAGCCAGGTTGTCTTCACGTCCGACCGCGGCGGGCGCGCACAGATCTACGTCATGGGTGCTGACGGCTCCGGTCAGACACGCATCTCCTTCGGAGACGGCGTCTATTCGACGCCCGTATGGTCGCCGCGCGGGGATCTGATCGCCTTCACCAAGCAATCCGGCGGTGAGTTCCAAATCGGCGTAATGCGTACCGACGGTTCTGGCGAGCGCATTCTCTCGACCGGCTTCGCGCAGGAAGGCCCCACCTGGGCGCCCAACGGCCGCGTGTTGATGTTCTTCCGCGAAGCGGCAGGCTCGGGCGGTCCGCGCCTCTATTCGATCGATCTTACCGGCAGAAACGAGCAGGCGATCCCGACTGCCAATTTCGCGTCCGACCCGGCCTGGTCGCCGCTTTTGGAATAATCCAGGTTCGAGGAAGGACGCGACGCTGCCTTCTCCCCTTGTGGGAGAAGGTGGATTGGCGCGTAGCGCCGAGACGGATGAGGGGTGTTGGACAGAATGCGGCGTAGCCGAAAGGGCTGTGAAATCAATGCTTGGCACGCAGTCCCGAGGGGTCTCGTTTCTTCCAGCACCCCTCATCCGACCTCGCCTTTCGGCTCGGCCACCTTCTCCCACAGGGGGGAGAAGGCAAGAACCGTCGGAACGCGAAAAGGGGCGTGAAGCGCCCCTTTTGCACAGCCGCGCCGCGTTTCCGCCGTATTTGCGCCTAGGCTGCGCCCGCAATCAAGGGTGGGACAGTCGAGATTGCCGGGGCGGCCGACGGCTACCGAATATTAACCGTGTTTGTTGAGTGCTGGTTAACCGCAACGTGGTTACTGAGTGATCAACGGTATCACTTGAATGCGAAGGAGAGGGCGGGCATGCGCCGCATCGCGAGACTTACAACGAATCCTGTCGTCGTGGCTTTGGTGGCGACATTGGCGATCGCCGGTTGTGCCACCAAGAAGACGCCGAACAGCGCTGCCGATCTTGGCCTTGGCAGCGGGGCCGGCGGTGCATCGACACCGGGCTCGGCGCAGGACTTCACAGTCAATATCGGCGACCGCATCTTCTTCGACACTGACTCGTCGGCCATTCGCGGCGACGCGCAGGCGACGCTTGGCAAGCAGGCGCAATGGCTGAACCAGTACAGCAATTACGGGATCACCATCGAGGGCCATGCGGACGAGCGCGGCACGCGTGAATACAATCTGGCGCTGGGCGCGCGCCGTGCCGCCGCCACCCGTGACTATCTCATTTCTCGTGGCGTCGCTGCGAATCGACTGAAGACGATCTCCTACGGCAAGGAAAAGCCGGTGGCGGTCTGCGACGACATTTCCTGCTGGAGCCAGAACAGGCGCGCGGTGACCGTGCTCAGAGGCGCCGCCGGAAGCTGAGTGTCTGCCCGAAAATTCGCCGGAGCGGCTGCAAATGGCGCTTTTTGCGCTTCCCGTGCTGACGTAGCCAAATATACGCTGCGCTCCGGTTCTCAAAATCACCATTTTCGCCACTCCCCAGCGAATTTTCTAGAGCGCGATGATTTCTCCTGGAGGCTCCTGGAGTCGCCACCGTGCTCTAACTCTTTGATTTTCGCATGATCTTTTCCGAAAACCGCTACGCACTTTTCGGGATCATGCTCTGTTAGACACTGAGGCTTTCCAGCCACAGACTTCGAACGAAAGGCGGCCTGATCGGCCGCCTTTTTCGTTGCGGCGACAGGCAAACAAAATTTGGCCGAAGTCTATGGTCCTGATAAAGCCGGAAAGCCGCGCGTTGCGCGGTCAACTGATTTTTCATTTTCCAGAGCGAGAGACTGATGAACTTCCGATCAATCCTGGGTGGCATTGTCGCATTGCCGCTTTTCTATGCCACAGCGATTGCCAGTGACCGTGCGGCGCCGTCGCTGACCGACGAATTGCCCGGCGTTTTCGCGCCGCATCCGAAAACCGACCTTCGTGGCGGCGACGCGGCCACTGGTGGTGCGTATCGGCTGGCGCAGGCCGGCGATCCCCGCGTCACAACTCTCGAAGAGCAGCTCCGGAAACTGAGCGGCACGATCGAGGAACTCAACTTCCAGATCCTGCAAATGCAGGAACAGATGCGGAAGATGCAGGAAGACAACGAATTCCGCTTCCAGGAGATCGAAGGCAAGCGGTCCGACTCCGGCGGTGGCCAGAACAATCGGACCACGGCGGAGAAGCCGCGATCGGAAAATGTCGAACCAGCGGCGGCCCCGGACGCGAATGCAACAGCCTCGGCCCCTGCGCAGCCGCAGGGGGACGTGGCCGGCGCTCCTGCGACTGCCGGCGAGGATCCGGCCCTGGCTCCCAAGACCTTCGGAACGATCACGTTCGACGCCAGTGGCAACGTCACGGGCGGCGGTGTTGGCGATAAGGCAACGATGGGCGGGGCGGGTCCGGCTCCGGGCGCGGTGGCTGGCGATCCGGCCAATCCCGCAGCCGGCGGTTCGGACAACACGACCGTCGCTGCGCTGCCCTCGACCAACGATCCGGAAGAGCTCTACCGCAACTCCTACCAGTTCATCCTCTCCGGCGACTACGGCACGGCGGAAGCCGGGTTCCGTGATCACATCACACGCTTCCCGAAGGATGCGAGGACGGCGGACGCACATTTCTGGCTGGGCGAAGCATTGCTCGGACAGAAGAAGTACCGCGATTCGGCGGAAGTTTTTCTTGCCGCCAACAAGGACTATCCGAAATCCAAGAAAGCGCCTGAAATGCTGCTGAAACTCGGCGTGTCGCTGGTCGGCCTCAATCAGCGTGACGTGGCCTGTGCGACCTTCAGCGAAGTTGGCAAGCGCTATCCGGAAACGTCGGTCGCGCTCAAGGAGCGCGTCAAGCAGGAGCAGGCGCTTGCGGCTTGCTGACGCCACCCCGGCAAGTCCGATCACCGGAAACGACCGGACCGAAACTGACCTTCTCCGACACTTTTTTGAACTTGATCTGACAGGCCGGCGCGCGATTGTCGCTGCGGTCTCAGGCGGCAGCGACTCGACCGCCCTTCTTCTTCTGACAAAAGCCTGGCTCGACACCGTTGATCCGGCGGTCGATCTTATCGCAGTTACCGTTGACCACGGGCTGCGGCCGGAATCCGCACATGAAGCGCAGCAGGTTGCCAGGCTTTGCACGCACCACGGGATTACGCATCGCATCGTTTGCTGGGATGGCGAGAAGCCGGCGAGCGGTCTTTCTGCCGCGGCCCGCGCAGCCCGCTATCGCCTTCTGGCCGAGGAAGCGCAGGCGGCGGGCGCCGATATCATCCTGACCGGCCACACGCTCGACGACCAGGTCGAGACGGTATCGATGCGGCAGGCACGCGGCGAGGGCCGGGGGCTGGCGGGAATGGCCTCGGCGACCCTGTTCGACGGTGCCATCTGGATTGTGCGGCCGCTGCTCGCCCTGCGGCGGGAGGCGCTGCGCGGCTTTCTTCGGCGGCAGGGAGCCAGCTGGATTAATGATCCAACCAACGTCGATCCCAGGTACGAACGGGCGCGTGTCCGCGCCGGGCTAACGGGGGACGACGATGAACGACTTCTGTCGAAAATCGCTGATGCGCAGCGCCGGCGCATCGCGCTTGGGGCGGAAGCAGCGGCTATCATCGCAGGCGAAGCCGCGCGCGTCGCGCCTGGATTGATCAGGCTCGCGCCTCAATTCGCGAAGACACAGCCGGCGGAAGCGGCAGCTTATGCTTTCCGGGTCCTGCTCGGCGTGACCGGAGGCATGGCGCACTTGCCCGACGAGGAACGCTCAGCCGCGCTTGTTGAATGCCTGCAGAACCTTCCCCTTCGCGCCACATTGTCGCGGAGCGTGGTCGATGCACGCCCGCAAGGCATCTTTCTTCGACGGGAAGTGCGGGGATTGCCCGGGCCAGAGACACCGCTGGACGGCATGTTGTGGGACCGGAAGATTCCGCTTGAAATGCTCCGGAGTCTCGGAGGGCCTCAAGATCGCGCCATTCGGGACCGAGAATGCCCGAAGGACGGTGGCGACAGATGCAGGGCTACCGCAAAGCCTTGTGCGGCCGGCACTTGCGGCCGAACCCGCGCTCTGGTCCGGAGAGGCCTGCCTGGGGCTGATGTCCGATCCGAACGTGCGCACAGCGGGTGTCGAGGCGATGCCCGTTGCCGGGCCATGGGCGCAGTTCCTGCCTTCCTTCGATTTTGCGCTGGCGCGCTCGCTTTCGGCACTGCTCGGCAGCGCAACTGTTCTCCGCCTGCCATTCAGGAGCCACAATAACGCGTAGGCTTAACCTCAACACGGGGTTGCGCTTGGCAAGTAGCGACGCTCTCCCTATGTTACAAACTGTACCTCCAACGGGCGGGTCTCGCCTCTGAGACGCCAACGGGACACTCGATGAATCCGAACTATCGCAATCTCGCGCTGTGGGCGATTATCGCAGTACTGCTGATCGCTCTTTTCAATCTGTTTCAGGCTCCGCAGCAACGCGGCGCAACGCGCGAGGTCGCCTATTCCGAATTCCTGCAGGAGTTGTCGGGCGGCCGGGTAAAAACCGTGACGATCGCGGGTGACCGTATTTCGGGCACCTACATCGACAATTCGACCGGGTTCCAGACCTATTCGCCGGGCGACGCGACTTTGGTGCAGCGCCTGGAAGACAAGGGCGTGACGATCAATGCGCGGCCCGAAAACGACGGATCGGGTTCGATCCTTTCGATCCTGCTTTCCTGGCTGCCGATGATTTTGATCCTCGGCGTGTGGATATTCTTCATGCGGCAGATGCAATCCGGCTCCGGCCGGGCGATGGGCTTCGGCAAGTCCAAGGCCAAGCTTCTCACGGAAGCACATGGCCGCGTGACCTTCCAGGACGTTGCCGGTGTCGACGAGGCCAAGGAAGACCTGGAAGAGATCGTCGAATTCCTGCGCGATCCGCAGAAGTTCCAGCGGCTGGGCGGCAAGATTCCGCGCGGCGTGCTGCTCGTTGGTCCTCCGGGAACCGGCAAGACGCTGCTCGCGCGTTCCGTTGCCGGCGAGGCGAACGTTCCCTTCTTCACCATTTCCGGCTCGGACTTCGTCGAGATGTTCGTGGGTGTCGGCGCGTCGCGCGTGCGCGACATGTTCGACCAGGCCAAGAAGAACGCGCCCTGCATTATCTTCATCGACGAGATCGACGCGGTCGGCCGCCATCGCGGCGCCGGCCTGGGCGGCGGCAATGACGAGCGCGAGCAGACGCTGAACCAGCTGCTTGTCGAGATGGATGGCTTCGAGGCGAATGAGGGGATCATCCTGATCGCCGCCACCAACCGGCCCGACGTGCTCGATCCGGCCCTGCTGCGTCCCGGCCGCTTCGACCGCCAGGTGGTGGTGCCGAACCCGGACATCAACGGGCGCGAGAAGATCCTCAAGGTGCATGTCCGCAACGTGCCGCTGGCGCCGAATGTCGATCTCAAGGTGATCGCGCGCGGCACGCCGGGCTTCTCCGGCGCCGATCTCGCCAACCTCGTCAATGAAGCGGCGCTGATGGCGGCGCGGCGCAATAAACGCCTCGTGACGATGCAGGAATTCGAGGACGCCAAGGACAAGGTGATGATGGGCGCAGAGCGCCGGTCTACCGCCATGACCCTGGCCGAAAAGGAGCTGACCGCCTATCACGAGGCCGGCCATGCGATCCTGGCGCTCAACGTGCCGTCGGCGGACCCGCTGCACAAGGCGACGATCATCCCGCGCGGCCGTTCGCTCGGCATGGTCATGCAACTGCCGGAAGGCGATCGCTATTCGATGAGCTACAAATACATGATCTCGCGGCTGGCGATCATGATGGGTGGCCGTGTCGCGGAAGAGATTAAGTTCGGCAAGGAGAACATCACCTCCGGCGCTTCCTCCGATATCGATCAGGCTACCAAGCTGGCGCGCGCCATGGTGACGCGCTGGGGCTTTTCCGACAAACTCGGTCAGGTCGCCTATGGCGAGAATCAGGAGGAGGTCTTCCTTGGCCATTCGGTGGCCCGGCAGCAGAACGTTTCCGAGGAGACCGCGCAGATTATCGACGCCGAGGTACGGCGGCTGATCGAGGAGGCCTATTCGACAGCCCGGCAGATCCTGACCAAAAAGAAGAAGGAATGGATCGCGCTGGCCGAAGGTCTGCTGGAATACGAGACGCTTTCCGGCGAAGAGATCAAGCAACTGCTCGCAGGCCATAAGCCTGCCCGCGACATGGGCGATGACACGCCGACCTCGCGCGGGTCCGCGGTGCCCAAGGCCGGCGCCCGCAAGGAAGGCAAGAAGAAGAGCGGCGAGGCCGAGGGCGGTCTGGAGCCGCAGCCTCAAGGGTAGCAATCCCACGCGATAGGAAAAACAAACGCCGCCGGCAGTAGCCGGCGGCGTTTTTCTTTTCTTGTGACCTTTAGCGAACGCGCATCCTTTTGGACGCGGGGAGGACGTTAACGCGCGTCGCATACAATCGACCTCATCCCGCAGTTTGCCGCAACGTTGCTCTGCGTCAGCCCACTCTGTCCTGCCGGACATCTCCCCCGCAAGGGCCTCAAGGGGCAGGGCAATCGCATTTGGGTTTTACCTGGATCCGTGTCCCTCTCACCCGGCTCGGGCTTTGCCCTCGCCACCCTCTCCCCGCCAGGGAGAGGAGGTCGCCGGCCGCTCCGCCACGCCACCTTCTCCCCGGCGGGGAGAAGGTGGCCGAGCAGAGCGAGGCCGGATGAGGGGGCAGTTGCCCATATGCGATTGCCCTGCCGCAAGGGGGGAGATCAGCTGCTGCGATGCATTCGCCAACCGCCAACGTCGCAGGACAAGTGTCGTCAACGACGCGCGTGATCTCCCCCCTTGAGGGGGAGATGTCCGGCAGGACAGAGGGGGGTGCAGTCCCGTCAGATTCCTGAATCACATTGGGCGCAACACGCGCTGGGCGCGCGAAGGACGCTGTTTCTTTGTGCGGTTGCGCCCCATGCCCTTCGGAAATCGAGTTCTAACGTCCGGGGGCCGATGTGGCAGCCTTGCCAAGGGTGCCGCAGGCTTTCACCAAGTCTGCTGCCTATCGAGGCAGGCCGGAAAAAGAAAGCCGCGAAACCTTGCGGGTTCGCGGCTCTGTTGGATCGTTGACCAATTCCAGGAAAAGTAGGAACCGGTTCTCCTTTTCCGGAAATTGTTAGCCGGCCGCTTCCTTCAGCTTGGCATTGCAAAGGCTGTAGTAACCGCCGCCCTTCTGGATCCAGCGCAAGCCGCCGAGCTTATCGGCATCCTTGTTGGCGTAGTATTGCTCCAGACAGGTGTGCATGCGCGCCTTGGACGGGCTCTCGTCAGAAAGCTTCCGTGAGATGCCGCTGGGGAATTGTACGCCGCGCGGCGCTCTGGTGACGGGAACTTCCGGCTCCTTAGTGTAGCTCGCCTCGTCGAAGCTCGGCACCGTATCGTCGTCCGAAGCATTCGCGCCGCACTCGGTCTTGCGGAAATCGTTCCACTTCATGCCGCCCAGCGAACCGTCGGCCTTGGCCCCCTGATACTTGGCGCTGCATTCCTTCATGCTGAGGCCCTGGGTCTCGCCGGCAGTGTCGTTCGATGCCGCAGCGGCCTTGGCCGACTTCTTCGCCTCGGCAGGCGCCAGATCGGCGGTGGCGCCCGGTCCGCATTCGGCCTTGCGGAAGTCGTTCCATTTCATGCCGTTCAGCGCATCGGTGTCCTTCGCCGCCTGGTACTTCGCGCTGCATTCCTTGGCGCTTAGTCCCTTGGCCTGCTCGTCGGTCTCGGTCGAAGCAGCGGCCTTGGTCGACTTCTTCGCCTCGGCAGGCGCCAGATCGGCGGTAGCGCCCGGTCCGCATTCGGCCTTGCGGAAGTCGTTCCATTTCATGCCGTTCAGCGCATCGGTGTCCTTCGCCGCCTGGTACTTCGCACTGCATTCCTTGGCGCTCAGTCCCTTGGTTTGCTCGTCGGTCTCGGTCGCAGCAGCGGCAGCAGCTTTTGTCGTCTTCTTTGCCTTGGCCGGCGCCAGATCGGCGGTCGCGCCCGGCCCGCATTGGGCTTTGCGGAAGTCGTTCCACTTCATGCCGTTCAGCGCGTCGGCTTCTTTCGCCGCATTGTATTTTGCGCTGCATTCCTTGGCGCTGAGGCCCTTGGCAGAATTGTCGCCGGCGGCCTTTTCCTGCTCGGTCGCCTTTGCCTTCTTGCTGCTAGAAACCTTCTTTTTCGTCTCGGCGGCGGCATCCGCGCCACACTCGGCCTTGCGGAACTGGGTCCAGTTCTGGCCATCCAAGGCACCGGCCTCCTTGGCCGCATTATATTTTGTGCTGCATTCGGCCATTGTCAGCGCATTCGCCGGCGATGCTGCAAACAGGGCAATGACCGCAAAGCCCGAAAGGGCGGCTAGTCGGTTGAAAAGCATGGCGTTCTCCGTTGCCGTTGCATATTTTCGGCACAAAGCAATAGCCTGCCACGGCTTTCTTCACCAGCCTATGATTGCATTTTAGAAGATAATCAATTATTAGTTGCTGAATAGATATTGAGAAGGGCTATCCGGAATCGATGGCCCATCGCTATCCGGGAGAAAAGCTGCTTTTCGAGGGGAGCGTGCGCGGTCCAATTTGTACCAGCGCTTGTGACGATATTGGCACAAGAGCAACGATTTCCTAAGGAATCGTAACCAATAATTATAGAAAGTGATGCCAATCGCCCCCTTATTGTGGCATTGCTCCGCCAACAGGTGCGGGGAAAATCGAGCAAGATGTCAAAGCGTTATTTCGGAACGGATGGGATTTGCGGGCAGGCCAACAAATTTCCGATGACAGCGGAAGTGGCGATGAAGGTCGGGATGGCCGCAGGCGTGTCATTCCAGCGTGGCAATCATCGCCATCGCGTTGTGGTTGGCAAGGACACGCGGCTCTCCGGCTACATGATCGAGAATGCGTTGGTCGCCGGCTTCTGCGCGGCCGGCATGGACGTATTTTTGCTCGGTCCGATACCGACGCCAGCCGTCGCCATGCTCGCTCGCTCGCTGCGGGCCGATATCGGTGTCATGATCTCGGCGTCGCACAATCCTTATCACGACAACGGCATCAAGCTGTTCGGCCCTGACGGCTACAAACTCTCGGATGAGATCGAAGCGTCTATCGAGAGCATGCTGGACGGTGAGATCGACGTGACGCTGGCCGATCAGGACGGGCTCGGCCGGGCCAAGCGAATCGATGGCGTGCACGACCGCTACATCGAGTTCGCCAAGCGGACCATGCCGCGCTCGATGTCCCTGTCCGGCTTGCGTATCGTTGTCGATTGCGCGAACGGGGCGGGATACAAAGTGGCTCCTCTCGCGCTCTGGGAGCTCGGGGCGGAGGTCTTTACGATCCACAACGAGCCTAACGGTTTCAACATCAACCAGGAATGCGGCTCGACGCATCCGGCCAGCCTGGTCAAGAAGGTCCACGAAGAGCGCGCCGATATCGGGATTGCGCTCGACGGCGACGCGGACCGCATGGTCATCGTCGATGAGAACGGCACTTTGGTCGATGGCGACCAGATTATGGCGCTGATTGCCGAGTCATGGAGCCAGAACGGCCGCCTGGCCGGGGGCGGCGTCGTGGCCACGGTCATGTCCAATCTGGGCCTCGAGCGCTTCCTTGAGGGCACAGGCCTGCAGCTTCATCGCACGAAAGTGGGCGACCGCTATGTGGTCGAGCATATGCGTGCTCATGGGCTGAATGTCGGAGGCGAGCAATCGGGCCATATCGTGCTTTCGGATTTCTCGACAACCGGCGACGGTCTGGTTTCGGCACTGCAGGTGCTCGCCTGCGTCAAACGCGAGAACAAGCCGGTCAGCGAGGTCTGCAAGAAGTTCGAGCCGGTGCCGCAACTCTTGAAGAATGTCCGCTTCTCCGGCGGCAAGCCGCTCGAGAGCGCCCCGGTCAAGGCGGCGATCAAGGACGCGCGCAGCCAGCTTGGCAAGAACGGCCGCCTGGTGATCCGGCCGTCCGGCACGGAGCCTTTGATCCGCGTGATGGCTGAAGCCGACGACGCGAACCTGGTCGAAAAGGTCGTCAACGACATTGTCGATGTGATCGCGGAAGCAAGATCAGCTGCCTGATAGTTTTCCTTCCGCTCTAACGCGTATTGCATACAATCGACCTCACCCCGCAGTTTGCCGCAACGTCGCTCTGCGTCACCCCCCTCTGGCCTGCCGGCCATCTCCCCCTCAAGGGGGGGAGATCACGCGCGTCGTTGACGACGCTTGTCCTGCGACGTTTGGCGGTTAGCGAATGCATAGCGGCAGCTGATCTCCCCCCTTGAGGGGAGATGGCCGGGAGGCCAGAGGGGGGTGCAGTCCCGCCAGCATTCCTGAATCACATTGGACGCAACACGCTTTAGACGCTGCGCCGCCAATCGCGGCGCACGGCTGTCCGCCGCGCTGCGTGTCCTTTCAGACGCGCAATGGCGAAATGCTTCCCTGAATTGGCGCCATGTTGCGGAAAATCATCCTAAATTTTGGCCTGATGCGGGAGCGCCTGCCTTCGCACGGGAAGTATCGACCGAGCGAATAGTGGTTAAGAAACAGGGTTAAGCAGCCCTTAACCTTTGCGATCCATTCTCCCTACCGGGTTTGGGTGATCATGTCCTTTGTCGGCTTTGGTCCGTCCGCGCTGCGGTTCCAATTCAAAAAACTTGCTGCAAACGAGCTCAAGTTGGGGGCGATACATGCTCGGCTGGGCAGGTTTAAATAACAACCGCGCCGCCTTTCGCCAGATTTGTGAGTAAGACGAGGCTAGTGGTCCGATTCTAACATTCGCATCCCATTGATACAGGCCATTCGGGCGAATGTTAAAATCATAAGGACCACTAGCAAACATATGATTCTAGTGGAACTTTGAATTTGACATTCGCAATGGACGCGTGATGTCAAATGGGATGCGAATGTCAAATTCGTTCCACTAGAGTAGATGCTGCCTTCTTCCATTTGTTAATAAAACCTTTCACGGTCGAACCGCGATCACGAAGGCGACGGAAATTTCCGATTATACTTAACCGCGACTTAACCACTATGGTTAAAGAATGACCTCGGAACTGGGGGCTGGCTGACGCAACAAGGCAGCCGAATTTGCGGGGAGTTTCGGGTCATGAACATCAATTCGCGTTTGGTCTTGCCAGCACTGGCTGGAGGCCTTTTCCTGTCTACTGCTGCGACGGCGGCAGATTATGAGCCGCCGATCTTCGTCGAAGAGGCGCCGGAGGTTTCGGTGGAGGTCGGCTCAGGCTGGTACTTGCGGGGCGACGTCGCCTATAGTTTTGATCGCACGGAGGCAGACTTCTCCGGCCTGGCGGGTCTGGATGTGAGCCGTACCCGTTTTGGCGGTGGCGGCGGTGTCGGCTACCACTTTACCGACTATCTGCGCGGCGACTTGACCCTCTCCTTTCTTTCCAGAGACGAATTCAATTTCGACGACGGGATAAATTCCGCCGCGCTCAAGACCGAAATCATGGAGCGGCATGGCGACGGCCTATCTCGATCTCGGCACATACGTCGGGGTGACGCCTTATGTCGGGGTTGGCCTGGGCACGCTTTATACACGCAGCACCTTCGACGCACTGCTTCCCGGGATCGGCGTTTTCGACCAAGCCGACAATCACTACGAATTCGCTTACTCGCTCGGGGCCGGGTTTGCCTATCAGGTCGCGAAGAACTGGTCCGTCGATCTTGGCTATCAGTTCACGTCCGCGCCGGGCACTCAATATGTCGAATTGACGCCAGCCGGCCTGTCCTTCGAGGAAGGCCTGGATTTTCATCAGGTGAAGGTCGGATTGCGTTACGATCTCTGGTGATTTGACGCGCGGTCTGCCGAAATGTGGATGGCGGGCCTCTATGCCCGCCTTTGCCCTTGGCCGCCCGGCTGCCTTTGAGAATGTCCTTGAAGCGACAAAAACTTTTCTCTTGACGCCGATTGTCTGAACCCCTAACGCCGTCCGTGGGCCACCCCTCCCCAACGAGGGGCTTACTATCTGGAAGGATAGAACCACGATGACGACCTTTCCTATGCCGGGAACTCCGTCCGGCCAATCCCAACTTCTCCTCAGGTCCCTGCGCTAAACGTCCCGGCTGGTCGCTCGACGCCCTGGCCAACGCCGCGCTCGGCCGTTCCCATCGCGCCAAGATCGGCAAGTCCAAGCTCGAGCAGGCGATAGAGCTGACGCGCGATGTGCTCCAGGTTCCGGCCGACTACCGGATCGGCATCGTTCCAGCCTCCGATACGGGTGCGGTCGAAATGGCGCTTTGGTCGCTGCTCGGCGAACGCGGCGTCGACATGGTCGCGTGGGAATCGTTCGGCTCGGGCTGGGTCACGGATGTGGTCAAACAGCTCAAGCTTTCCGATGTCCGGCTCTTCGAGGCGCCCTATGGCCGGCTGCCCGAACTGGACAAAGTCGATTTCGATCGCGATGTCGTCTTCACCTGGAACGGCACGACGTCAGGTGTCCGCGTTCCGAACGGCGATTTCATTCCCGCCGGCCGGCGCGGGCTGACCATCTGCGACGCCACGTCTGCCGCATTCGCACAGCGCCTTGATTTCAAGAAACTCGATGTCGTGACCTTTTCCTGGCAAAAGGTTCTGGGCGGGGAGGGCGCGCATGGCGTGCTCATCCTTTCGCCGCGCGCTGTCCAACGGCTGGAAAGCTACAAGCCCGCCTGGCCGCTGCCGAAGATTTTCCGTCTCACCTCGGGCGGAAAGCTGATCGAGGGCATCTTCAAAGGCGAGACAATCAACACGCCGTCGATGCTGTGCGTCGAGGACTATATCGACGCGCTCCTGTGGGCAAAGTCGATCGGCGGACTTGATGCATTGGTGGCGCGGGCCGACGCCAATTTCGCGGTCATCGACAGGTTTGTCGCGGCGTCGGCATGGGCTGGACACCTCGCGGTCGAGCCGGCGACCCGTTCGAACACCTCCGTCTGCCTCTCCATCGTCGATGGGCAAGTGGCCGCGCTCGACGCGGACGCACAGGCCGCCTTCGCCAAGGGCATGGTGTCTGCGCTGGAGAAAGAGGGCGTCGCCTTCGACATCGGCGCTTATCGCGACGCCCCGCCCGGCCTCAGAATATGGGCAGGCGCGACGGTCGAGAGTTCCGACCTTGAGGCGCTGATGCCCTGGCTGGACTGGGCGTTTGCTGTCCAGAAAGCCACGCTCAAAGTAGCAGCCTGATCACCGTTCAAGTTCGGTGGCCGTTAAGGCCGCCTTCCATCCTGTTATTGTTCCGAAGGAGGCCGTAATGGCGCCCCGCGTTCTCGTTTCCGACAAGCTTTCCCCCACCGCCGTCCAGATCTTCAAGGATCGCGGCGTTCAGGTCGACTACCTGCCCGATCTCGGCAAGGACAAGGAAGCGCTGCTCGAAGTCATCAGCCGCTATGACGGCCTTGCCATCCGCTCGGCGACCAAGGTCACCGAGAAACTCATTGCAGCGGCGACCAATCTCAAAGTGATCGGCCGCGCCGGCATCGGCGTCGACAATGTCGACATTCCCGCCGCATCGCGGCGAGGCATCATCGTCATGAATACGCCGTTCGGCAATTCGATCACGACTGCCGAACATGCGGTCGCATTGATGTTCGCGCTCGCCCGCGAACTGCCGGAAGCCAACGCGTCGACGCAGTCCGGGAAGTGGGAGAAAAACCGCTTCATGGGCGTGGAGATCACCAGCAAGACGCTTGGGGTGATCGGCTGCGGCAATATCGGCTCGATCGTTGCGCAACGCGGCGTCGGCCTGAAGATGCACGTCGTCGCTTTTGACCCCTTCCTTTCGGAAGACCGCGCCGTTGAACTCGGCATCGAGAAAGTGGAGCTTGAGGAACTGCTTGCTCGCGCGGATTTCATCACGCTGCATACGCCGCTGACGGACAAGACGCGCAACATCATCAACGCCGAGTCCATCGCCAGGATGAAGGACGGGGTGCGTATCATCAATTGCGCGCGCGGTGGATTGATCGTCGAAGCCGATCTCGTCGCAGCGCTGAAAAGCGGCAAGGTTGCGGGCGCAGGCATCGATGTGTTCGAAGTGGAGCCGGCGACGGAGAGCCCGCTTTTCGGCATGGCAAATGTCGTTTGCACGCCGCATCTCGGAGCCTCGACGACGGAGGCGCAGGAGAACGTTGCGCTGCAGATTGCCGAGCAGATGGCGGACTATCTGGTCAAGGGAGCGGTGTCGAACGCCATCAACATGCCGTCGATCACCGCGGAGGAGGCCCCGCGCCTGAAACCGTTCGTGAAGCTTGCCGAGGTGCTCGGCGCCTTTGTCGGGCAGGTCACGGAGGAACCGATCAAGGAAGTCGAGATCCTGTTCGACGGTGCGACCGCCACCATGAACACCCGCGCGCTGATCAGCGCGGCGCTGGCGGGCCTGATCCGGCCGCAGGTGGCCGACGTCAATATGGTTTCCGCGCCGATCATGGTGAAGGAGCGCGGGATCATCGTTGCCGAGATCAAGCGCGACAAATCAGGCGTCTTCGACGGCTACATCAAGCTCACCGTGAAGACCGAAACCAAGACACGCTCGATCGCGGGTACGTGCTTTTCCGACCACAAGCCGCGCTTCATCCAGATCAAGGGCATCAATCTCGATGCCGAAGTCGGCCAGCACATGCTCTACACGACCAATGCCGATGTTCCCGGCATTATCGGTCTTCTGGGCACGATCTGCGGCAATGCGGGGATCAACATCGCCAATTTCCAGCTCGGCCGTAACCGGCCCGGCGGCGATGCGATCGCGCTGCTCTATCTCGATGCGCCGTTTCCGGAAAATGTGCTTGCCGAACTGCGCGCGCACGAGTCGATCAACTCGGCAAAGCCCCTGCATTTCGATGTCGCGGGGGCGTAAGGGGCGAGGCCTGTCAGCCGCATGGCTGTGAAGCTGCGTCGGCACGGTGAACGAAACCCTGGCGGCCACCTGATCTCCCCCCTTGCGGGGGAGATTGGCTGTCCTCGATGCCTCGCTAGCCCTGTAACTTTGGCGATTAGCGAAACCCCGGTGGCCGCTGACCTCCCCCACAAGGGTGCATTGCAGGAGGGGTTAGGTGTGGGAGTATCTGAAGACTTCAAAGATCAAGGTAGTGCCCCTCGGTATTAATCCGACATCGCCGCCGCGAAGCCCGTGCAAGACCACTGTCGTCAACTGACAGGGCGCGCTCCGGCTGGAAACACCGGCGGCGAACGCGTTCCCGGCGCGCCTCTGCATGACAAGGAAGGCCGCTCCAAGGGGCAGTTTTTCAATAGCTTGTGCCTGTGATATTTCATGACCGTAGGTCAGAACCACGGGAGGATACAATGCTAAGCAAGATTGCATTCGCCTTGTCATGCGCCGCCGCGTTTTGCGTAACGGCAGCCTATGGACAGTCCGCACCCGATGCCGGCAATCTCGAAAAACTGAGCGGCTTCAAGACTACCGGCACGCCGATGATGGAGCCAATCCCGCAGACCGGGGATAACGTCGAGGCGCTCAAGGCAATCGCCGCCCAAATAAAAGTCCCCGAAGGCTTCAAGGTCAGCCTCTATGCGGCGGTTCCCGATGCTCGCCATATGGCAGTCGGGCCGCAGGGCGTTGTTACCTTTGTGGGAACCCGCAAGGAACTCGTCTACTCGATGACCGACCGCAACAAGGACCGCGTCGCCGACGACGTGAAGGTCTTCGCGCCGTCGATCAAGATGGCGGTGCCGAATGGAGTTTGCTTCTCGAGGGACGGACATCTTTATCTGGCAGAACAGAACCGCGTGTTGTGGTTTCCCGCGGCCGAGTTTTACTATGAGGGCCCGGATGTTGCCGCCTTCGCCATCGTCAAGCAGGGCGAACTGATTCCCGCTTCCGACGAGAGTTTCAATCATACCGCCCGCACCTGTCGGATCGGGCCGGATGGCCGCCTCTATATTACGATCGGCCAGCCCTTTAACGTTCCTGCGCCGGAAGTGCTGCCGGAATTCGACCGATTGGGTATTGGCGGCATCATCAGTATGAAGCAGGACGGTTCCGACCGACAGATCTATTCGCGCGGCATGCGAAACCCGCTCGGCCTCGACTTCAATCCGAAGGACAAGACCCTCTGGGTGAACGACAACCAGGTCGACGGAATGGGTGACCTCATCCCACCGGGCGAAATGAACCACGTTACCGGGCCCGATCAGAATTTCGGTTTCCCGTGGTACGGCGGCGGGAAGGTTCGGACCAACGAGTACAAGGACGCCACCGTGCCGGACGGTGTGATCTTCCCGGTTGTCGAACAGGACGCGCACGCGGCCGACCTCGGCCTGTCGTTCTACAACGGCAAACAGTTCCCCGAAAAATATCGGGGCGGCATTTTCTCGACCCAGCATGGGTCATGGAACCGCGTAGACCCGATCGGCGCGCGCGTGCTCTTCACCTCGCTCAAGGCGGATGGCACAGTCGACAAGACCGAAATATTCGCCGAGGGTTGGCTGAATGAGAACAAAGAATATGTCGGCCGGCCGGTGGACGTTCAAATGCTGAACGACGGTTCGCTGCTGGTGTCCGATGATTTGGCCGGCGCGGTCTGGCGCATCTCCTACGGCGATTAAAGCAGTCGCAGCAGGTGTTTCACTGGGCGTAGCGGAATGCAGCTAAGCCAAAGAGATAGAGCCGGAATGCCTGCTCCGCCGAATGCATCCGGCTCTACAGCATGATCCCGAACCGAAGGTCAGCGAAGCAAAAAGCGCGTAGCGGTTTTCGGAAAAGATCATGCGAAGTCAAATAGTAAGCGGGACGCAATGAAATCACGCTCTGCGATCAGCGCCGTGCGTCACGAAATGCGCGCACGGCGCTGCGCTTGCCGCTTCGGGCGCGACAATTTCGATTTACGGAAGCACGATGCGCTGTTTCAAAGACGGAGAGTCCTTTGCGTGTCTGAAGGACGCTCGGCGTTTAAGGAAAGCGAGAGGGTCCGCTGTGCAAAGATTTGCTATGGTTCCAACCGCGCTATTCTCTGTCTTCGTCGTCAGCGCTTACGCGGCCGATGATACAGCGGCGGGCAGGAAGAAGGCCGCAGCTGCCTGCCAAGTCTGTCATGGCCTCGACGAAATCGCCAAATTGCCGGACGCGCCCAATCTCGCCGGCCAGAGTAAGGTCTATCTTGCCCGCTCGCTCACGGCCTACAAGACCGGCGAGCGCAAGAACCCGCAGATGTCCGTGGTTGCCGCGACGCTGAGCGAGGACGACATCGCCAATCTTTCCGCCTATTTCGCGTCGATCAAAATCACCGTTCAGCAACCATAGACGCCGGGGGGACGATGAAGACACCCGGCCCCTAAGGGAGACCAATTATGCAAGCACGAATGAGCAACCCGGTGATGATCTTTCCCGATGCCATGAAGGCACTGCGCGCCTTGGGGGTTTCCGCGGAAAAGGGCGGCGTCCCGGAGCGGACGCTCCAACTTGTCCATTTGCGCGCGAGCCAGATCAATGGCTGCGGCGTCTGTGTCGACATGCATGCTCGCCTCGCGAAGAAAGCGGGTGAAACAGACGACCGCCTTTTCGCAGTGAGTGCCTGGCGGGATACGCCCTACTTCACCGATGCCGAACGCGCCGCGCTGGCGCTCACCGAGGCCGTCACCCGGCTCGATGACAGGCCGGATCCGGTACCGGACGAGATCTGGCAGGAGGCTGCCCGGCACTATGACGAGCCGGCGCTTGCGGCCTTGGTCATCCAGATTGCCCTGATCAATGTCTGGAACCGTCTCAACGTCGCCACCCGGCAAGTGGCGGGCTCGGCCTGGAGCTGAACAGTGGGAACGGAGCTCTGCCGGCCATGTCACGCTCCGTTGGAAGCGGCGCCAAGCGGAGGCATTCAGATAGCGATCCCGGCGTCGCGCAGCCCACCCACCAGCCGATCGACCAAATTGGGATCCCGGTAGGGCAACGCCCGCTTGACGTGCTCGACGGAAAAGCCCGGATTGGCCTCCAGCGTCTCACGCCAATAGCGGCGAGCCTCCTCGGGGCGTCCGTCAAGGCCATAGAGGCAGGCGAGATAAAAACGCGTCATGTCCGAGCGCGGCGACAGCGCCAATCGCCGTTTGAAGACGCTCTCGGCCTCATCAAAGCGACCTAGGGCCAACAGGGCCCGCCCGAGGAAGTGCAGCGACATGTCGAACTGCGGATCGAGCCGGTAAGCCCGCGTATAAAGCGCCGCCGCATCTTCATGCCGCCCTTGGAAATCCCTTATGTTGCCGAGCCCGGTATAGGCGTCGGCCAAACCAGGGGCGAGTGCGACTGCCCGCTCTGCCGCTCGTTCCGCCTCGTCCAGGCGCCGCATCCAGGAAAGGGCAAGGGAGAGAGAGATATGGCCCTGCGGCTCGGTGTCGTCTATTTCGATCGCCTTCTGCGCCAGCTCGAGTGCCTGTGTCAGGTTATCGGCCGTCGCACCGTTCCACTGATTGGCGTATTCAGCGAAAGAAATGATCGCGAGCCGCGCATAAGCAAGCGCGAATCCGGGATCGATCGCGATAACGCGCTCCAGCATTCTGCGCGCTTCCACCATCGCCTCGGGACGAAGCTGCATCGCGGTCTGGCGGGCGCGGACGACGAGATCATAGGCCTCCGGGTCGACCTTGCTGCGGCTTTCACGCAGCGCCTGTTCGCCGGCCGTGAGCTTCACCTTGAGTGCATCGACGATCGTGCGGGTAACTTCGTCCTGAACCGCGAAGATGTCTTCAATATCGCGGTCGTAGCGCTCGGCCCAGAGGTGGCCGCCGCTTGTGCCATCGATCATCTGTGCATTGATGCGGACCCGGCTGCCGGCCCTGCGCACGCTTCCCTCAAGGACGTATCGGACGCCGAGTTCCCGGCTTACTTTACGAATGTCCGGCGCCTGGCCCTTGTAAGCGAAGGAGGAATTCCGCGCGATAACGAAGAGACCGGAGACCTTCGAAAGATCGGTTATGATGTCTTCGGTGATTCCATCGGCAAAATAGCCCTGCTCGGGATCGCCCGACAGATTGTCGAACGGCAGGACAGCGATTGACGGCTTGCTCGGAGGCGGCGGCTGTGTCGCGCCAACCGCAGGGAGGGTCTCGGCCGTGCCTGTGTTTGGCGACCAGGTCCAGATATGCAGCGGGCGTTCGATGTTCTTGACCTCGTGATTGCCGCTATCGACGAAATCAATCACGATGCGGCCGCGCACATGCTCGTGGACGGCCTCCGAAATTGCGACCCCGCCGGGATCGGCAAGTCCCTCGATACGGGACGCCACATTGACGCCATCCCCATAAAGGTCGCTGCCGTCGACCATGACGTCGCCGAGATGGACGCCGACACGCAGCACGATGCTTCGACCTTCCGGGTCATCGTTCACGGCGGCCATGGCCTTCTGCACTTCAGCCGCGCATTCGACTGCGCTGACGGCGCTGCCAAACTCGACAAGCATCCCATCGCCGATTCTCTTGAAGATGCGCCCCTCGTGGCGGGCGACGAGGGGCTCCACCACCTCGTTCCACCGCCCCTTCAGTTCCGTCAGCGTGGTTGTTTCGTCCCGCTCCATGAGCCGGCTGTAACCGACCACGTCAGCGGCCAAAATGGCGACAAGCCGGCGTTGAATACGTTCATTGGCCATGTGCGCGCGTGCTTCCTGAGAATGCACTCAACAGACTTTAGTGGTGCCTCGCCTCCAAGTCGATTCAGCGCGAACCGGCAGCTTGTTCCTTGACCAGACGTCAGCGCGGCCGGATGTGATAACGGCTCCCTTCGCCGTTCCGTCAGGCAGATACAGCTTCCGACCATCGGATCGTCGCCGCTGCGAAACTCAAAACGCATCTCGCGCATTGCATCCTCCCGCTTGGCAGGTCACTTAAGAGCTATGTTCGGACAGGCTAATATTCAAATCGATAAATCGTATTTGAGCTCGTTTGAGCTCGCGGCGCTCCTTGAATCCTTGCGGAGGGAAGCCCGAGGGCCGAGTTGACTGGCGACCGTAGGTTTCCAGACAAAGGATGGAGGTCAATTCGACGCGTTGTGCTTCGTCACGGTGCGCCGCAGTCTGCTGCGAACGGTCGCCCAAACTCTCACTGCGCGGCGGGCAGAGCAACTGGCTCTCACTATTTCCTCGGCAGGTCGGGTCCCGGATCGCCGCCTGCCGCGGCCGTGGCCAATCTTCCGAGGTAATGAATCCAGCCCTCTTCGTGGCTGGCGCAGGCCTCCGCATCGGGCAAACCACTGTGGGTCAGGCGCAACAGCGTTCCGCCCGCCTGTTCGATCAGGTCGATCTCGATCAGGCCTGATTCCGGTGGCGTCTTTTCGCGTCCGTCCCAGCCGAAGCTGTAGGCGAGCCTGTGGACCGGAATGACCTCGATGAAGCGCCCGCGGGCCATGTCCGTGCCGCTGACGTTGACGAGGTAGAGGCCACCGGGATGCGGCTCCATTGTCGCCTCCGTGCCCATCCAGCGCAGGATCTTTTCCGGATCGGTGAGGAAAGCGAAGACGGTCGCGGGCGGCGCCGCGATCTGGACTTCGCGCCGGACCACCAGCGGTTCAGTCATGGAAGCCTCCTGCGACAAGAGCCATCTTCCGCTCGGCCAAGCATTGAGATCGCCGAGGCGCGCTCTATTCCTAACGGAATTGTCCTCCCAAGCAAGAAAATCCATTTTGCAGCAGTATGGCGATGACAGGCGACGGCTGGAGCCGCATGATCTAGTGTGGCGAATCCGAAATTCGTATTACTTGGAGCGAGGCTAAGATCGAATTTCGGATTCAAGCCACACTATCAACTTATTGAATCTAGTGTGGTTTACGGATTTGAAGTTCCTGAACGCGGATGCCATGGAAATGACAGGAACTTCAAATCCACCACACTAGTGGAACGAATTTGACATTCGCATGCCATTTGACATCACGCATCCATTGCGAATGTCAAATTCAAAGTTCCGCTAGAATCATATGTTTGCTCGTGGTCCTTTGATTCTAACATTCGCCTGAATGGCCTGTTCAATAGAATGCGAATGTTAGAATCGGACCACTAGTGCATGCGGCTGTCCTCTACCCTCGCTTGGCTGGTCGACGCGGCGAGCACCGTGCCGCGCCCCGACGATTTCCTGGCGGCGCTCGGAGCGCATTTGATCGCCGATGGTTTGCCGCTCGCCGGTGGTGCGCTGACGCTGGAAGCGCCACATCCGATTATCGTCCGCCGCGCCTGGTTGTGGCGGGCGGACACTGGCGCGGTGATCGAGGCGCTCGGCTTCGGGTCCCTTGTCTCGGACGGGCCCGAGCAGACCAAACTCGGCCGCGACTGGCTCGTCGGACTTGGCACGGGTGTGATACACGAGCACGTCGCCGGCCCGGTCCAAGATAGTCTGGCGTCGGACAGGCCGATGCTCGATTGGGCTGTGTTGCGCCCTCTCACCGAGGCCGAATCCGAGCTGTTGCATCAGGCGGCACGTTTCGCGGCCGCGCCGCTCGCCGCCCTTGCCACGCGGTTGGCCCTCGCCGCTCTGCTCGAAGCCTATCTCGGCCAACGCAGTGCGGCGCAAGTGCTGGCCGGACGATTGGGCCGCGAGACTGGCGAGACCATCCGCGCGGTCCTGCTTTATGGGGATCTGCGTGGCTTTACCGAGCTGTCGGAGGCGATGGCGCCGGAGGCGGTGGTCGCCGCGCTCGACGCCTGGTTCGACCGCGTCGCAGGCGCCGTTCACGCCTTCGGCGGTGAAGTGCTGAAATTCATCGGCGATGGCGTGCTGGCGATCTTTCCAATCGGCGAGCGACCGCCTTCTGACGCCTGCGACGCCGCGCTACGCACTGTCGGCGCGGCCCGAGCCGGCATGGCTCACCTCGACCAGGAACGCAGCCGGCAAGGCCTGGCGCGTCTCCCTTTCGGCATGGCCCTGCATCTCGGCGACATGCTGTGGGGCAATATCGGCACCGCCGACCGGCTGGACTTCACCGCTATCGGTCCTGCCGTCAACCTGGTCAGCCGGCTCGAAGGACTGTGCAGGCCACTCGGTCGCAGCGTACTGGTTTCGGGCGCGGTCGCAGCAGAGACGACAACGACTTTGATCCCTCTGGGCAAGCACGTATTGCGCGGTATCGCCAAGCCCTGCGCGGTTTTCACACTGCCGGACTGACCAGATCGTACTGGGCTTGGGACATCCAGTCGCCAAGGGCTTGGATCAACCATCTCAGGACGCGGGGCCGAGCACCGCCCGGAGCCCTGAATCGTTCTGGCGGAGACGTTCCTCGATCCATCGCGTCGTCTGGTCGTAAGCGTCCGAAAACAACTCGGAATGCCGGCTCCAATCCATGAAGCTGATCGTGCTGGAAACCTGCGGACAGACCAGGACATCCTCGTCGCCGACGGCGATGTCCTGCGATCCGTGTGCCAGCATGCTCGCGGCAATGACCTGAAGCATGCTGGGGACCTGCGGCAAGCGGCTGCGCCCGAAAGGGTTCAGCCAGGCGACCGCCAGTTCGGAAGCTCCGGGAATGCGGTCATAGTCGATGTCGTATTTCTGCGGTGCGCTCGACTCAAAGCTCACAATGACATTGGGTCCGGTCTTGAGTTCCTTCATTTGCTCCAGCGGCAAATTGCTCATGATGGCGCCGTCCACCAGCATATCGCCGTCAGCGGTAAAGAACGGCGGCAGGATACCCGGGATCGAGCCGGACGCCCGAACCGCCTGCCACAGCTTTCCACGACGGTGGACATGGGGCTGACGGCTGCTCAGATTGGTCGAAAGCGCAAAATACGGGAGCCAGAGATCCTCGATCAGAACGTCGCCGTATTCCTCTTGAAGGGCGCGATCGAATGCTTTGTGATCCAGAAGCGCGAAATGCGGCAAGGTGGGACGGCGAAACGCCCGACTCTTGATAAATATGTTGTGCGTGCCACGGTCGATCCGCTCCGCATCCGATCCTCTTGCGAAGCCCGCCATCATCGCCGCTCCGGAACTCGTCCCGCCGAGATAGTCGAAGCGCGCGCCCGCTTCGACGAAAGCCTTGTAGACGCCCAAATGGGCACTGCCGAGGGACCCGCCCCCCGCCGCCACGAAGCCCCGTGCCCTCCCGGAAATGAATCGGACCAGGCGCTGGATATCAGACCCGTCCTCCAGCGCAACATGATGATGATGGCCAACACCGGGACGCTCGTCGAGCCACGCAGAGGTGCCGGAGACGGCTCCCGAGCGATTGTCATGTATCAGGACGAGCCGTCCTGCCGATGGTGGATGGACCGAGAGCGCCAGCTCCTCGGAGGGGTTCAGGCGAGGCGAGCAGGACGCGTTGGCAAGCAAAAGTACGGTATCCGCCTGGCGAATGCAGACTCGTGTCCATTCATTGGGCTCTTCATCGGCGATGTAGACGATGAATTCGGCTTCCGTCTCCAGTTCGTTCATCCAGTTGAGGATCGTTTGGTCATCGATCGGAAGCCCTGGGAACCTCGCATGGATGTCGGGCCGGCTGACGAACTGAGTGCGCGTGACCGCGCCGAACGCTTGCTGAAGGCGCCGGATGAAAACCGGCAAAATGCGACTTCCGCCGGCTGCAATGATCGCAAGCGTTCGGATCCTGGCAGGTTTCTTGAGATGCGACGAACTGGCGAACCGGCGCGCCAGAAATGTCGTGACCGCCTCTCTCAGGCTCGGCAAGGTCTCGGCGGCCTTCTCGAAATGATTGTGACGGATTTCGAGGACGATCGAATCTCGTGCGGCAATGACGGTGGCCGTGCGAGGCAGTCCGGCGAAGAAACCAACTTCACCGACGAGTTCACCCTGGGCAATCTCGGCGACCGAGCCAGTCGAACTCTCCTTTGTGTACCGTAAAGCGACCGGACAGCACGACGAAAAAGCTGCCCGATGGCTCGCCTTCGCGAACCAGAACCTCACCGCGTCTCAGGACTCGATGGTCGGATTCGGCAGCCAAGGCCTCGAGCGCCAGCAACGACGCCCGATCGAACATCAATGTCGCCGACAATAATCTCGCCGCGCGAGAATCGACGGAGGACATCTGAGCCATCCCTCGGAACGCGTTCAATCCAAGAATTGTAACCTGTGCTGTTCGCGGTGGCGAAGCAAGCCGCATCCGAGCCGAGACCAGTTCTATAGTTGTCCTCGCGGATAAGTTCGCCAGACGGCACGAAGCCGGCCTTAGGGCACCGCCATTTAACAGTTTTTGTTGCCGGGTTGCCCATACGCTATGGTGGATCGCTGATCGAAGAGGCGAAAAAGCTCCTCAGATCAAGCGAGCGCAGGGAATATGGCATCATGTCAACGAGCACAACATTCAAGGAAGTCATGCGCGAGCTCGCCGCACTCGAAGACCCGAAGATGCGCGAGGCCAATGAACGGCGTGGTGACGATCACGGTGTGAACCTCACCCATCTTCGCACTCTCGCCAAGCGAGTGAAGACACAGCATGACCTCGCACTTCAGCTCTGGGCTACAGGTCACACCGCAGCGCGCCTTCTTGCGACCCTGGTGTGCAAGCCGAAGGCCTTCTCTGCGGCCGAGCTCGACGCGACGATCCGCGACATTCGCTCTCCCAAGCTCCTCGATTGGTTCATCGTGAACGTGGTGAAACCCGGTCGCCACGCCGAGGAACTTCGTCTGGACTGGAAGGACGGCGACGACCTCGTCGGCCGCGCAGGCTGGAGCCTGACAACTGAAAGAGTCGTCAGGAACGCCGAGGGCCTCGACCTCGATGCATTGCTCGACCAGATCGAGAAGGAGATGAAGCAGGCGCCTGCGCAGAAACAGTGGGCCATGAATCATTGCCTCGCCGAGATTGGCATTCATCATCCGGAACTTCGCAGGCGAGCGATCGGGATTGGCGAGCGGCTCGCTGTCCTCATCGACTACCCTGCATCACCTGGCTGTACGCCACCCTACGCACCGATCTGGATCGCCGAGATGGTTCGCCGACGCGAGGAGGTCAGAGGCCCATGAAGGCCGGAAGACGAACGATGCCGGCTCAACGCTCCGAACCGGTTGAAGCATCCCGGTCGACTGGACCGGCGGGCTTGGAATACCCGCCAGACGTCCGGCTGGTCGCACGCTGGCCTATCTCGCGACTAACGATGGATGACGGTTCGGCAATGGACTGGCTGATGTCGGGAGCGGCGGCACCCGCCGGGCCGGCTGAGTTGCTGGACGGCGTTATCGCCCGACTTGTTGCGGCAGGCCAGCCGATCGAGCGGGCAACGCTAAACATGTCCACGCTGCACCCGCAGCTTCTGGGCATCACCGGAAATTGGCGTGGAGATCTTGGTTTCTGCGATGAAGTGCAGGTGAATGCCCATATTCGTGAGACAACAGACTATTTGACGAGCCCGCTCAGGCCGATCATCGAAGAGGGCCGGTCGGTTCGCTTGAATCCGCAGGATCCAGAAGCGAGGTCGGCATACCCGATCATGCGGACTCTCGCGGCGGGCGGTTTTACGGACTACTGGGGGTTTGCGCTGAAGCGGGACGAACGCCAATACATGTTGATGACGCTCGCCACACGCCAGGCGGGCGGGTTCTCCAGCGGCACTATCGAAGCCGTCGAGGCGCTGCGCCCGGCTTTGGCGCTAAATGTCGAGATCGTTTCGCGCGGCAATATCGCGGAACACGTGCTCGACGCGTATCTGGGCAGACGTATTGGCAAGCGGGTCCTCGCTGGTGACATAAAGCGCGGGTTTGGTGAGACCATCGACGCGGTGATCTGGATATCCGACATGCGCGACTTTACCAGCCTCTCGGATCGTATCGACAACTCCGAGATGATCCGGCTGCTGAATGCCTTTTTCGAGGGTCTTGTGGATGCGGTGCACGGACAAGGCGGGGAGGTCCTGAAATTTGTCGGCGACGGCATGCTGGCGATCTTCCCAATCTCCGGGACGCAGGCGGCGCCGGCCGCAGCCGCTGCCGCGCTAGCCGCAGCTCGGCAAGGCCTAGCCGCGGTGGATGGCCTGAACGGAGTTCAATCCGGCGAGCCAGCGGGCGATCTTTCCGGGCGGCCGCTGAGTGTTGGAATTGCGCTCCATCGCGGTCCGGTTTTCTTCGGCAATATTGGCTCCCGAGATCGGCTCGATTTCACTGTTATCGGTCGCGCCGTCAATCTGGCCGCGCGTATCGAACCGCTATCGAAAGTCACCGGGCGGCGCTTGCTGCTGTCCGACAGGGTTGCGGAATTGGTCGAGGAACCCATTGAAGAACTGGGCGACTTCCCCATCCGCGGCATCCCCGACCCTGTGACCCTATTCAGCGTCGCCGAACGCGGGAACTGACGACGCCCTCTACCGGATCCCCCGCGTTTCACTGGCGCCTGATGCTATTGAACGTAGGCTGATCACTCCGCCGCGAGCGGCAAGGGCGGCCGCTCTTCCTCGCTTCGATCCTCCACGCTCGTCTTGCACCGGCTCTTCCGCCTTGATGCGGCCACGGAACCACAGGGCATAGAGCGCCGGCAGGGACAGCAGCGTCAGGAAGGTCGCGACGAAAAGCCCGCCCATGATCGTGTAGGCCATCGGACCCCAGAAGGCGCTCCGGGTCAGCGGGATCATGGCCAGGATCGCCGCGAGCGCCGTCAGGATGACGGGTCGCGCGCGCCGCACCGTCGCCTCGACGATGGCGTCACGCAGCTTGTGGCCCTCGTCGCGCACATCCGCTCTCGATCTGGTCCACCAGTATCACCGCGTTGCGCATGATCATGCCGGCAAGCGCGATCAGGCCGAGCAGGGCCACGAAGCCGAACGGCTTGTTGGAAAGGTTGAGCGCGAGCGAGGCACCGATCAGCCCGAGCGGCGCGGTGAGCAGCACCAGGATCAGCCGCGAAAAACTTTGAAGCTGGATCATCAGGATCGTCAGCATCGCGATCAGCATCAGCGGGAAGACCGCGAAGATCGAGCTGTTGCCCTTCTCCAATTCCTCGATCGCGCCGCCGATCTCGAGGCGATAGCCCGGCTCGAGCTTGTCGCGCAGACCCTTGCAGCTGCGGCCAGATCTGGTTGGTGACGTCGGGCGGCTGCACGCCGTCGACGACGTCGGCGCGGACGGTGATCGACATGTCGCGGTTGCGCCGCCACAGGATCGATTCTTCCGAATCCGGCACGATGCGCGCGACCTGGGACAGGGGCACGGCATTGCCGTTCCGCGACAGGATGGTGAGGTCGTCGATCCGGCCGAGCTCGAGCCGCTCGGAGGGAACGGCGCGCGCCACCACCTCGGACCTTCTCGGTGCCGTCGCGGACATCGGTGACGCCGTAGCCCGAGATCAGGGTCTGCAGCGTCTGGGCGACGTCCTGCGGCGTCAGGCCGAGCGCGCGGGCGCGGTCCTGGTCGATATCGAGCCGGATCGAAGGCATGCGCTCGTTCCAGTCGAGATGCGGGTCGACGGCGTTCTTGTTTGCGCGCATGATCTCGCGCACTTCGTAGGCGATGCGGCGCACCTCCATCGCATCGGGGCCGACGACGCGAAACTGCACCGGGAAGCCGACCGGCGGCCCGAAATTGAAGCGGTCGACGCGCACGCGCGCCTCCGGCAAGGCGCCTGCCGCCAATGCCTTTTCCAGCCGCGCCTTGATGCGCTCGCGCGCTTCCACGTCCTTGCGAGACGATGACGATCTCGGCGAAGGCCTCGTTCGGCAATTGCGGGTTGAGGCCGAGCCAGAAGCGGGGCGAGCCCTGGCCGATATAGGTGGTGTAGGTGGTGACGTCCTTGTCGCCCTCGACCATCGCCTCGGCCTTGCGCGCGGTCTCGGTCGTCACGCCGATCGAGGTGCCTTCGGGCAGGCGCATCTGGAAGAACAGTTCCGGCCGTTCCGACAGCGGGAAGAACTGCTGCTGCACGCGGCCGAAACCGACCACCGCGGCGGCGAAGACGCCGATCGTCGCCAGGACGACGATGACGCGGTGGCGCACGCACCAGTCGATCACCCGGCGCAGCGCATTGTAGAAGCGCGTCTCGTAGATCTCGTGCGGATCGTGATGCGCGGCGGCGACCTTGGTGAAGTCGGGCAACAGCTTCACGCCGAGATAGGGCGTGAACACGACCGCCACGAACCAGCTCGCGATCAACGCGATGGCGACGACCCAGAAAATGCCGCCGGCATATTCCCCGACCGCCGAATTGGCGAAGCCGACCGGCAGGAAGCCGGCCGCCGTCACCAGCGTGCCGGTCAGCATCGGGAAGGCGGTCGAGGTCCAGGCAAAGGAGGCGGCACGCTGGCGGTCCCAGCCCTGCTCCATCTTCACCATCATCATCTCGACGGCGATGATGGCGTCGTCGACGAGCAGGCCGAGCGCGATGATCAGCGCGCCGAGCGAGATCCGGTGCAGGTCGAGCCGGATGATGCTCATGACGATGAAGGTGATGGCGAGCACCAGCGGAACCGACAGCGCCACCACGATGCCGGTGCGCCAGCCGAGCGACATGAAGCTGACCAGCAGCACGATGCCCAGGGCCTCGGCGAAGGATTTGGCGAATTCGTTGATGGCATGATCGACGACGTGCGGCTGGTCGGCGATCTTCTCGAGGTCGATGCCTTGCGGCAGCGTCGATTCGATCTGCTTCACCGCGGCTTCGACATCCTCGCCGAGCTTGATGATGTTGGCGCCCTTGGCCATCACGATGCCGATGCCGAGCGCCGGCTTGCCGCGCTGATGCACGAGATAGCTCGGCGGATCCTCGAAGCCGCGCGTCACCGTCGCGATGTCGCCGAGGCGGAAGCTCGAGCCGCCGAATTCGACCGGCGTGTCGGCGACGGCCTTGACGCCGTCGACGGCGCCGGTGACGCGCAGCGGCACGCGCTGCGCGCCTGTCTCGACGGTGCCGGCCGGGACCACGGCATTCTGCTTTGCCAGCGAATCGAAGATCGCCTGCGGCGAAATTCCAAGCGTCGCGAGCTTGGCGTGGCTGAACTCGACGAAGATCTTCTCGTCCTGCACGCCGTAGAGATTGACCTTGGTGACGCTCTCCACCTTGAGCAGCTTCTGGCGCATGGTCTCGGCCACGCGCTTCAGTTGCGCGTAGTCGGCGCCGTCGGCGGTCAGCATGTAGAGGATGGAATCGACGTCGCCATATTCGTCGTTGACGTTGGGGCCGATCAGGTCCGACGGGCAGGTCGGAGCGGATGTCGCCGAGCTTCTTGCGCAACTGGTAGAAGAGCTGCGGCACTTCGCGGGGCGGCGTGTAGTCCTTGAATTCGACCTGCATCGCCGTGAAGGACGGCTTGGTGTAGGTCGTGACCTTGTTGAAGTAGGGCAGCTCCTGCAGCTTCTTCTCGATCGGGTCCGCGACCTGATCCTGCATTTCCTGCGCGGTGGCGCCCGGCCAGATCGTGGTGACGACCGCGACCTTGATGGTGAAGTTCGGATCCTCGGCGCGCCCGAGCTTGAGGTAGGAGAAGGTGCCTGCCGCCGCCAGCATCAGGATCATGAACAGCACCAGCGGCGGGTGCTGGACGGCCCAGGCGGAAAGATTGAAGCGGCCCATCATCGGTCTCCGAAGATCTTGCACAAGAGCCTGCTGCCAGCAGTTCGCCAAGACCCGGCGACGCTGGCTCGCCGACCTGCCTCCGAAATCAGAACTGCAGCTTGTCGACCACGCGCACCTTCTGCGCGGTGTCGAGCTTTTGGGTGCCCAAGCGCCACGATCCATTCGCCTTCGGCCACGCCGCCCTTCACCAGCACGTCGCGCGCCTCGTAGCCGGCGACCTCGACCGGCTTGTGCTCCAGGGCGCCGGTCGTCTCTGTCGACAACGAACAGCGCCGGGCCCTTGCCCTCGTCGATGACGGCCGAGAGCGGCACGCGGGCGATCTGGCCCGCGGCCGGATCGCTGAGCGTGACGGTGGCGGTCATGCCGAAACGCACGTCGTCGCCGGCCTCGAGGATGGTGAAGCGGGCCTGATAGGTGCGGGTCGCCGCGTCGGCACCCGGCGAAAGCTCGCGCAATCGGGCGAAATAGACACGGTCCGGCTGCGACCACAGGCTCACCTTGGCCTTGCCCTTGCCGAGCCGGCCGACCAGCGCTTCCGGAATGGCGACGACGGCCTCCTTCTCCTCCAGCCGCGCCACGCGTATCGCCATCTGGCCGGCCGCGACGACCTGGCCCGGCTCCACGGCCGTGGCCGTGACGACGCCGTCGGCATCGGCGCGCAGGCTGGCATAGGCGAGCGAGTTTCCGGCCAGCGACACGGCGCGCTCGGCGCGCAGCACGCGGCTGTCGGCCTCGTCGGTCGCCGCGCGCTGCTTTTCGAGATTGGCGTCGGTGGACCAGCCCTTCTTGCGCAATACCTCGCCGCGCTTCAGCTCGGCCTGCGCCTGCATCTGGTTGCCCTTGGCGGCTCGCAGCTCCGCCTCCGCCTGGTCGAGCTGGAGCCCGAGATCGACTTCATCGAGCGTGGCCAGGACCTGACCTGCCTTCACCGTTTCGCCAACCTCGACCAGGCGGCGCGCCACCTTGCCGGCGACCCGGAAGCCGAGATCGCTTTCGATGCGCGGGCGCACCGTGGCGACGAAGCTGCGTTCCTCGACCGCCGGCTCATAGCGGACCTGCTGTGCGAGGACCGGACGCGTCGGGGGCGTGTCCTTCACTTCCGACTTGCTCTCGGTGCAAGCCGCCAGCGCCAGTGCAACGATCGGAAGCAGAAATCGGAACGTAACGCATGATCGTAGTCCTCGAAACGAGGATCAGGGACGAAGCGAGCGCACGATCAGGGCTGCGGCGCGGCGAGCGCTTATCTTCGGCGTTCTCGTCGTTGTTCTGGGCGATCAGCGTCGGGTGGCAGAGACCGGCGCAAAGCAGAAAAACGCTCTCGGCGGTCGTCGACCGGATCGAGCTTGGCGAATTCGCCGCTGGCGATACCCTCGGCGATCACCGTCGGCGTAGTAGCCCTTGATCTTGTCGCAATGGGCCTGCACCGCTTCCCAGTTCTCGGCCATCGCCACTTCGACCATGTCGTGCAGGCGCTTCTCCTTCACGAATTGGCATCTGTTGTAGGTGTTGATGGCGAGAATGATGCGCTCGAGGCGGACCGCCGCCGGCTCCGGCGAGGCGATGATCTCTTCGATCATCGCATGTTCCTGCTCGAGCAGCCTGTAGCAGATCGCGTCCTTGATCGCGCTCTTGGAGTCAAAGAAGCGATAGACGTTGGCCGGCGACATGCCGAGCGCTTCCGCAATGTCGGCCACCGCCGTCTTGGCGTATCCGACGCGGCGAAAATGCTCTTCGGCCACTTCCATGATGCGAGAGCGGGTTTCATCCGGCGAGAGGCGTGTTCTGATGTTCATGCGATCAGCCTGCATTCAGATGAGTGACGATTGTCGAAAATACGAATGACGATTTTCGAAATTTATCACTAATCACTGAAAGCCGCAATGGATTTGTTGGTGCTTCCGAGAATTGCGCAGCGGTTTCGGAAAAGATCGTGCGAAATCAAAGAATTAGAGCGCGGCGATGACTCCAGTTGAAATCATCGCGCACTATGCAGTCAACGCGCTTACGCTCAAGCTGTAACGTGTCTCCCATTGGCGGCCGGCTTCGAAATGGATTGTCGTCGGTTCGCCGGCGCGGCGGATGGGATTGTCGGCCGCACTCACCGCATTTCCAAATCCAACCGCGGAACATACCGGCTCGACGCCAAGCGCCATGTGCCTATTGTTCCACGGCGCGGACGAATTTCCGCCATTGCTGATCCACAGAAGGCAGGAGGGAAACGAAGCCGGATCCCAACGCAGCGAGAGCGTATAGCGCTCTTCCAGATTATCGATGTCGAAACGCCCATCCGTGCCGCAAAGCTGCAAAGCGTCTTCCCATGCGCCTTCGAACGGAAGCCTGGAAAAATCGACAAAGTCGCCATTGTCAGCCTCGACATGCGTGATGTCGGTAAACCACCGATCCATTCCGGCGCGCGAGCCGCCAGGCTCCAACTCATAAGGACAGGTCAGGCCGAACCGAAAGGCGCCGGGACGCAGGCTGAGCGCGCCCGGCGTCGAGGGGAGCCTCACCACCGGATGCACCCCAACCGGCAGCGAGACGGCAGTTCGCGGCATAATCCGCAACACGCATTCGACAGTAGCCTCTCCCCGGACAGGCCGTATCTCGCGCTCGAGCCAGGCAATCGGGCTGTCGGCAGTATTTTCGAAGCGAAGAACCAGAGCGTCGGCGCTGCGCTCGATCAGCGACCAGGCTGCGTTTGACGGCGCACCGTGAAGTGGCCCATCCGGGGTCATGTTCGAAAACTCCCGCCAGGCGGGCGCGGTCGTCTTCTCTCCCGACGAGCAGAACGGCACGCAAGGCCATTCGCCGCGCATCCATTGCAGGCTTGGTGGAATATCGGCGCTCGGCCGTTCAACCGACCATGGCGGCGCGACCAGGGGTGCTACGCTGCGCCCGTCCGCAAGGTCGAACCGGTACTCGGCCATCGCCGCGATCTCCTGGACGACGACGCTGCCGCGATCCCAGTTCAAGCTCCATTCGTCATTGCGCATCGTTGCTCCTCAGAGGATAGCGTCTTCGAAGGTCTGGATCGCCGGCTCGCCCCAGATCCTTTGTTCGCGGATGATGGTGCGGGGACGCTGCGGGTCGGGCGAACAAATCTCGCGGCCCATTCGGTGCCCATCGAAGACCACGTCGGCGATGTAGCGCGGCGCGAGGCAATCGCCCGCGCGGTAGACCCCCTTCAAACCGGCATCCGGCCACGCGCCGTCGCGGCTGCGCAGCCCCCGATAGAGCGTATCGTTGGAGCGACGGCCGGTGCACAGGATGACCGTGTCGCACCGTAGGATTTCCGTTGCCGTCGACGCAGCGCGCGCGAGCTCGCCCGTCTGCGGCGTGGTCGTGCGGCGCGCGCCGTCCCGGTAAAGGTCGAAGATGGAGAGTGCGACGTCCGTGCCCACCTCGGCTCGTTCGACCCAATGCGCCACGCGATGCCCGATATTCTTTTCCCGCATCATGCGACGGAGGTTTGGCCCCTCCAGCGTGAAATCGGTGTAGGGAGCGACCCGATCGAAGGCGGTGACAAGCGTGACCTGCCGGCCTATGTCCGCCAGCTTCTCCGCAAGGCTTACCGCCATGAAGTAGCCGTCGGAATCCAGAACCACCACCCGCTCGCCGATTTCCTTGCCGGCAAAAAGCTGCTCCGGCGTGACGAAAGCCGCAAGCGCCGCATCGACACCGGGGATCGGATCGCGGCTGGCGCTGCCGGTACCGTCGCCGACCCATCGCGCGCCCGTCGCCAGCACGATCTTGTCAGCGCCATAGGCGAGCAGATCGTCCACTGTCACGGCGCCCGTGCCCTGCATCAGTTCGACATTGGGCATGCGCTTGAGCTGCATTTCACGCAAGTCGACAACGCGGAACCATTCGCGCAGGCCCGGCAGTTCGGCCACGTTGCGCAGATGTCCGCCCAGCGTCGTCTCGGCTTCGACCAGATGCGTCCGGTAGCCCCGCCGCCCCAGCACGCGCGCGCATTCGAGGCCCGCCGGGCCGGCGCCAACGACCAAAACCAATTCGTCGCTGGCTTTGGTCGCGAATTTTTCCGGATGCCAGCCGCGCCGGTACTCTTCCAGCGCAGTGGGGTTTTGCGTGCAGACGATCGACACGCCATACTCGAAGCGGGCAATGCATTGGTTGCAGCCGATGCATTCGGCGATGTCGTCGACGCGCCCTTCGTCGATTTTTCGCGGCAGCCATGGATCGGCGATCGATGGCCGCGCACAACCGATAATGTCGTATTGGCCGGAGCGGACCACACGCGCCATCTCGTCCGGATCGGTGAAGCGGCCGACGCCGACCACCGGAACCTTCGCGATGCCGCGGACCTGGCTCGTCCATGGGGCCTGATGGTTGGATTTCTGGAAGCGGGAGGGTGCGGCATCCTCGCCCCATTCTTCCAGGCTGCTGATATTCACATCCCACAGGTCGACAAGGCCGAGCGACGTCACATATTCGACGAAACGCAGGCCGTCTTCCCCAACCTCGACACCGCCCGGCCCCGAAAGCTGATCGATCGAAAACCGGTTGGCAATGGCGCACTGGCCGTCGGCGACGGTGCGCAGCGCGCCGAGGAGTTCGACCCAAAAGCGCGCGCGGTTGTGGAACGAGCCGCCCCAGCCGTCGGTGCGGCGATTGTGGAATGGCGACAGCATTTGCACCGGCAGAGCGCCATGGGTGCCATGGATGTAGAGAATGTCGAAACCGGCATCGATCGCGCGGCTCGCCGCCTCGGCGTACATCGTCACAATGCGGCGCAGATCGGCGTCTTCCGCCTCATAGGTGTAAGTCTGCGGAATCCATGGCGTGGCGAATTGGTGAGCGGCGGTCCCGACATAGCGCGTGCTCAGACTGTTCGCCAAGCCGCCTGCATGGCAGAGCTCGACTCCCGCCAGCGCGCCCCATTTGTGGACGCTGTCGGTCATATGGCGATGGTTGATAATGTCGCCCTTGTCATAAAGGGTCGAAACCGTGGCCACCGGCTGATCCGTCTCGGGATGGATCATGCAGGATTCGGTGCAAAGTGCCGCCCAACCGCCTTCTGCCTTCACCTCCCGGTGCATGGCGTTGGCCCCCGGCCTGGAACTGCCGGCGCCGGTGCATTGCGGCACCTGAAAGAACCGGTTCCTCAGGGTTTTCGGGCCGATTGCAATCGGCTCGAAGAGGACATCGTAGCGTGGGTCTCGCGCCATCTTCGCAGCACCTTCGCGATTAGAAATCCATTCTTTGCTTTGGCCGAATCGCCCTAACGTTTGAAGACACTGGCCGGGTCGACCGCTGCCTTGAAGGCCGTGTAGCCGCTATCGACCACATGAATGCCACCGGTCATCGAGCGGGCCTCATCCGACGCCAGAAAGACGGCGAAAGCCGCGACTTCCTCGGCATCCATGATGCCCATCAGGTGCAGAGCCTCGATCGAGCGGCGTTCGACCTCGTCGTCGAGAAACACGCTTTGATGCGGCGTCTTCACGAAGCCCGGACATATGGCGTTGACCCGCACACCCTCGGGGGAAAGCCCGGCCGCCATCGAGCGCGTCATCGATACGACGCCGCCCTTGGCGGCTGTATAGGCATCAAGCCCGGATTGGCCGATCAGCGCATCGACCGTCGCCGTCAGGATCATCGAGCCCGAACGCTGCTTCAGCATCTGGCGGCCGACATACTTGGCGGTCAGGAAGGTTCCCGTCAGCACCAGGCCGATTATTGCGTCCCAGGTCTCCTCCGGCAGTTCGGTGATGCGCCGGTCCATCTTGTTGACCATCGGCACCGAGACAGCGTTGTGAAACAACACATCGATCCGGCCAAACCGCCCGACCGCAGCCGCCACCATCGCCTCGATCGCCGCCTTGTCCCGCACGTCGACCGGGACAGCCAGAGCAGTCCCGCCCGCCGCGGCAATCTCGTCCGCCACAACGCCGGCGCGCGCGCCGTCAATGTCGGCGACAACCACGCTGGCGCCCTCTTTCGCCATGGCGAGGCAACCGGCGCGGCCGATACCGGATGCGCCGCCGGTGATCAGCGCCACCTTTTGGTTTAGCCGCCCCATTGACATCTCAGCCGCGATACCGCGTCAGCCGCAATGCAATGACCGTCGATCCGATGGTGAGCAGCAGGATCAGCGTGCCGATTGCGTTGACGGCGGGCGTCAGGCCCGTGCGGATCATTCCCCACACCAGCGTCGGCAAGGTGTTGCCGGTACCGATGGTGAAGAAGGTGATGACGAAGTCGTCGATCGAAAGCGCCATGGCGATCAGGGCCGCGCCAATCACAACCGGGCTGATGATCGGCAGGGTAACTGTGAAGAAAGCCGTCAATGGGCTGGCGCCAAGGTCGCGCGCGCTTTCGATCAGCCGCCGGTCGAAGGTAAGCATCCGCGCGTGAACGATCAGGATCACGAAGGGCTGCGCGAACAGCACATGGCTGATGACAACCGTCGGCAAGCCCAGTTGCAGGTCGATGGTCACATAGAACGACAGCAGCGCCACGCCCAGGACCAGCGGAGGCAGCATGACCGGGAGCGTCAGCAGACCCATGATGACAGATGCATGCCGTTTCGGCATGACCGCGAGCCCCATCGCAGCAAGCGTGCCCACGATCGCTGAAACCACCGCCACACACCCGCCGATTATGATGCTGTTGGCAAGCGCAGGCCAGAATTGGCGAAGGTTCGCCATTTCGTGCCACCAGCGCAACGACACGCCATCCATCGGAAAGTTGGTCAAGGTTCGCGGAGTGAACGAGAAAACCACGAGAAGAATGATTGGCGACAGCAGGAAGACAATGAAAGCCGCCGCGACAGCGCCCCAGATCATTTTGCCGCGAACAGTCATTGCCGGCTCCACAGCGCGACGAGCGCCCTGAATATGAAGATGGTGACAAGCGCGGTGATCAGCATGACGACCGACATGGCCGCACCCAGCGGCCAGTTGAACTGCGCGCCGAATTGCGGGGCGATCAAATTGCCCAGCATGGTCTGCCTGCCGCCGACGAGCAGCGGGGTAACGTAGTCGCCGACCGTGATCAGGAAGGAGAAGCTGAAACCCGCGACTATGCCGGACTGGCAGCGCGGCACGATCACGGTGCCGAGAATTTTCCAGCCGCCTGCGCCGAGATCGCGCGCGGCTTCGACCTCGGCGTCCGTTACACCGCGCATCGAGGCGTAGATCGGCAGAACCGCGAAGGGCAGGCTGAAATGGATGAGTGTGATGACGACCGCCTGCGGGCTGTAGAGAAGCGATGTGATCGGTTGCGAAATGATGCCGAGGCCGAGCAGCGCCGTATTCAACAATCCCTCATTGCCGAGGATCGTTTTCCAGGCATAGATCTTCATCAGATAGCCGCCGAACAGCGTAATCAGCACGATGAAGAGCAATGTCTGCGCCCAGTCGCCGGCGCGGAAACGCGCCATGAACGAGAAAACGAAACCGAGTGCCGTGGTGATGAGGGCGGTCGCTGTCGCAAGCAGCGCGGTGTAACCCAAAGTGTTCAAATACCGGGTCACGACATCGGCATAGTTCTGGGTGGTGAACTCGCGGAACAGCTCGAAATATTCCACCTGCCAGAAGCTCAGCAGAACGAAATAGAGCATGGGCGCGATGAACGCGGCGGCGAAAAGCAGCGCCGACGGAGCTGCAAGCCAATAGGGCGTCGATTGTCTTTCCATCCGAGTGAACCGAAATCGGCGAGGGGAAGCTCCGGTCCGCTGAGCGGACCGGAGCGGGGTCGTGTTCAGGCCGTCTTGAAGCGTTCATACGCCTTCAGCCAATCGCTGAAGGTCGTGAACTGATCGTTCTTCTCCGTGGGCGGGAACCCGAAGAAGCCCGCCTTCTTGCCGAAATCGGCAATACTGTCATAGGGGTAGAGGTCCCGGATCTTGGGATCGAGAGCCGCGATCGCGTCCGTATTGACGATCGCCTGGATGGCGTTCTCGGCAAGCCGCTTTTGACCGGCGATATCGATGACGCGATTACAAAGCTCATAGGCGGCGTCGAGGTTGGGCGCGTCCTTGGCGATACAATAGTTGTCGAGCCAGGCGTTGGTCCGCTCCTTCGGGTAGATGTATTTGACCACCTTGCCCTTGTCGCCGCAGAACTTCACCATCGTCTCCCAGCCGTTGAACGTCACGGCAACGTCGCCGCGCGAGATCGCATCCGCCAGATCACCCCAGCTTGCCGCGACGACGCGCGATTGCTTCTTCACCTCGATCAGGAAATCGATGGTCTTCTCGAGCTGCTCGGCCGTCAGGTTCTGCGGGGTCTCGGTGCCTGTCGCCACGAGCGCCCCAATAAGCATGTTGCCAAGGGGATCATCCATCATGCCGACCTTGCCGGCCATCTCGGGCTTCAACAGGTCGCGCCAGGATTCCGGTGGAGTCGTGATCACCGCCGGATCATAGACCATCGGGCCGCCGCCCCAGGTAAACGGTACGGCATAAAGCTTGCCGTCGACATTGATGTTGGGATCGTTGCGGAAGATCGGCAGCACCTTTTCGAGATTGGGAACCCGCGACACGTCGATCGGCTGGATCAGGTCGAGCTTCGCCAGAAGCGGCACGTAGCCCATATAGGGCGTGACGACGTCGATCTGACCGACGCCGCCACCGCGCAGCTTGGCGACGATCTCGTCATTGTTGCCGATATAGGTGGCGTTGAGGGTTATGCCCTTCGATTTCAGGAAATCGTCGAACGCAATCGGGTCGTCATAGCCTTGCCAGCCAAGGAAATTGACGGTGCTCTCGGCGCGCGCCCTGGTCGCCGGCAGGCCGAACGCAGCAACGGCGGCGGAAGCGGCGAGGGCTTGCGTTACCTGCCTGCGGGTCAAGGCTGAATGCGGCCGCGATGGGTTAATGTCCTTGTTCGTCATGTTCATTCCTCCCGTCGTTAGTTCTCTTCGTTTTCCGTATCGGTTCGCCTGGCCTGCTAGGCGTTGACAACGCGCTGCTGCCCGACAGGCCAGCCGACATTCACCCGTTCGCCCACGCTCGGACGCGCGGCCGCCGCATCGAGATGGACGAAGATTTCCTTCTCGAGGCCGGCGCTGATCGAACATTTGATGTGATCGCCGAGGTAGATCACGTCGCTGACGGTTCCGCTCAGCGTGACGTCGGTCGTCTCGGCAGGTTCGAGAATCCGGATCGCACGCGGCCGGACCACCGCCGCAACAGCGCCATCCGGGCCGCCGGATTCAAAGGACGGGCCTGCCGCCAGCGTCACGCGTCCGCCAACTCTGCGGCCTTCCAAAAGGTTTGCTTCGCCGATGAAGGTGGCGACAAAGCGCGTAGCGGGTTCGGCATAAATGCCTTCGGCGCTGCCTTCCTGTTCGACCCTTCCTGCGTTCATGACCGTAATCCGGTTGGCGAGGCTCAACGCCTCGTTCTGGTCATGGGTCACAAAGACGAACGTGCCGCCGATTTCCTGGTGCAAACGGCGCAGTTCGTCCTGCATCGCATGGCGAAGCTTGAGATCGAGCGCCGCCAACGGTTCGTCCAGCAGCAACACTTTCGGCCTCATGATCAGGGCACGGGCAAGGGCGACGCGCTGCTGCTGACCACCCGAAAGCGCCGTTACGGAACGATCCGCCAATTCGGTCAGGCGCGACAGGCGAAGCGCCTCGCTGACACGATCGCCGATTTCATCCTTGGGCCGTTTCTGGAGCCGCAGGCCATAGCCGATGTTCTGGCGCACCGTCATGTGCGGAAACAGCCCATAGCCCTGAAACACCGTATTGGTCGGGCGGCGGTCCGGTCCGAGCTTGGTGACGTCGCGCCCTTCGATTTCGACGGTGCCGCTCGACGGCGCGACGAAGCCGCCGATCATGCGCAGAAGCGTGGTCTTGCCGCAGCCGGAAGGTCCGAGAATGGCCAGAAAATCATGCGGGAAGATATCGAGATCGAGTTTTTCGACAGCGGTGACGCCGCCATATATCTTCGATACGCCGTTTAGCCTCAGAAGCGTGGACGGCGTCCGTTTTGTCTCCGGGCTATTCGTGGCGGAGCTGTTTTTGGCGGACTGCGGCGTCTCGTTCATTTTGAAACCTGTTTATCAGTTTGGCAGGAACTGGCCAACTTTTCGATAAGCTTCCGCGTACTGCCCGATCTTATCCTCGTTGACCTCGATGCCGAGGCCTGGTCTGTCGATCAGACCCCAAGTGGGACCGTCCGCGATCGGCAGCCGGTGCGTAAGAACATCGTCCTCCATCATCGCCGCCGTCTGCTGCACGCCATCCGCCACATTCGGGAGCGCCAGCATCATGTGCTGACCGGCGGCCGCGCCAATTCCGAATTCGCCATGGGTGTGCTTGATCACGCTCTGGCCGTGCAAAGCCGCGAGATGGGACAATGTGTGGAACCTGCGCAGGCTTCCGACCCAGTAGCTGCTGAAGCACAGCGTATCCGCCGCGTGGGCTTCGATCATGCGGACAACGTCCTGCTGACGTTCCAGACCTTCATTGGCGCACAAGGCGACGGGTACGCGCGCTCTCAAATCGAGCATCAAAGCGTGCGGCACGGCGCGCACGGGAGCCTCCGCGAAGTCGATTCCGAACCGGTCGTTCCAACGCGTCAAAAGCCGCACGGCTTCCGGCACGGTCCATGCCTCGTTGGCGTCGATCCGGATACGCGCCTTTGGGCCGACGGTGGCGCGAACTGCCTCCAGCATTTCCTCCTCCGCGTCGCTGTCGCGGCCGACCTTCAGGTAGTAGCAGTCATAACCGCGATCGACGCCATGCTGGCATTGGGCCGCAACATCGTCCGGCTCGCCTTGTGAAAGATAGTAGAAATAGTTGACGCTGTCGCGCTGCGCGCCGCCGAACAGCCGGTAAAGCGGCTGGCCGCACGCCTTGCCGCAAATGTCCCAAAGGGCCATGTCGATGCCGGCGAAGGCAAAGTTGCCGGTCATGACGCGGTAGTCCCAGAGGCCGGCGCCATAAACGTCGCGCGCTATCGCCTCGCTGTCCCAGGGGTCACGGCCGACGACGAAGCGAGCCATCGATTTGACCGCTGCTTCGATGGACGCGGCGTCCGCACCACTGCAGGATTCGCCCCAGCCGACGAGCCCATCGTCGGTGGTGAGTTTGACAACGATATCGGTGACGCCGGCGCGGTTGACGCGGCTGCTGAGTTCCACATGGCTGTATGGAATGCTAAGGACGTAAGTCTCGACGCGGGCGATCTTCATCCTAGCTTGTGGACTCCCCTTCACATTCGGCGCTTGATTTAAGGGCGTACGATAATATGATACAAAGATAGGATGATTGGTCAACACAATTGAATCCGGTTAAATGGCAATCTCGCTGGAGCACGAAGAAACGGCGGACAATGAGCGGCATGCCGAGGCAGCGGCTCTGAAAATCCGTGAGAACAGCGGCAAGAAAACCGGCAACAAAAGTGCTGCGCGCGTAGGCATGATCAATCGCCGCACCCTGCACGACGACGTCGTGGAAGAGATCGGGCGCAGCATCGTCGGCGGAGCCTTCGAGGAAGGCGCGAGCCTGCCGATCGAAGCCGATCTTGCGAGCGATCTCGGCGTCAGCCGCAATGTCCTGCGCGAGGCTATCAAGGTGCTCGTCTCCAAGGGCATGCTCGATGTGCGGCCAAAGAAAGGCACGACCGTGCGTCCGAAAGAGCTATGGAACATGCTCGATCCGGAAGTGCTGAGCTGGGAGGCCGCCAATGAGCTGCGGCTGCCCTATGCGTTCGATTTTTGCGAATTCCGGCTGATCGTCGAGCCCAAGGCTTCTTTTCTCGCCGCAAAGCGGGCAACTGCCGCGGAAATCCGCACGATCCTCGAAGCCGGCGAGCGGCTGGAAGCCTGCGTCGGGAATCTCGAACGGATGCCGGATGCCGATATCGAATTTCACCAAAGCATTCATCGCGCCTCGCACAATGCACTGCTTCAGCATCTCGGCGCGCTCACCTCTGCGATCATGCGGGTTCAAGTCCAATTTACCGCAAGCACCGCTGCGGATTTCGAGCGCGGTTTGCCGCTTCACCGCCAACTCGCCGAGGCGATACAGGCGCGCGATCCGGTATTGGCCGAGCAGACCTCGCGCGCGCTGTGTGAAATGCCTTATCTCGATCTCGCGTCGCGCTTTAACGGCGAGAAGGCAAAGCTGTCATTTATCGCGGATGCGGCGGTGTCGGGTGCGCGGAAGAGGGCAGGGCCATGACCGGATACGTCGTTGCCGAGCATAAGATCGACTGCGTTGTCGACTGCCGGGACAAGATCGGAGAGGGCGTGTTTTGGTGTCCGCGGGAACAGGCGGTGTACTGGCTTGATGTTCCCTACCCGTCATGCATTCATCGCCTGACGCCGCGCACCGGCCAGCATCAGACATGGCCGATGCCGGAAATGGTCACGGCAATGGCAAAGCGGCAGGATGGAACCCTGCTGGTCGCCTCGGAAAACGGCCTCCACATTTTCGATCCCGCCACCGGTGTTTTCACGCGCAAAAGCGCGCTGGAGCCGCATCTGCCCGGCAACCGCACCAATGATGGCGCTCCCGACGCCAAGGGCCGTTTCTGGATCGGGACGATGCAGAACAACCTTGCCGCCGACGGATCAGATCTGCCGATCACGGCAGCTTCGGGATCCCTGTGGTGTGTCGGCCCGGACCTTTCCGCCGTCGCGGGAATGACCGGCCTCAACATCACCAACGGTGTCGCCTGGAGCCCTGATTCCAGCAAGCTCTATGTGGTCAATTCGATGCTGAAGCAAATCTACGTCTGCGACTTCGATCTCGACAGCGGCTCGGTCGGTCCCCGCCGCATTTTCAGCGATGTTTCCGATATCGGCTATCCGGATGGCAACGCCGTGGACGAAGAAGGCTGCCTGTGGAGCGCCCGGTGGGAAGGATCCAGCGTCGTTCGGATCAGGCCGGATGGCGCGATTGACCATGTGGTTCCCATCCCGGCGTCGCGCGTTACATCCTGCGCGTTCGGCGGCGAAAATCTCGATACGCTGTTCGTGACCACTTCCTGTTTGAATGTCGATGCGCAAACGCTTGCCCGCTATCCGCAGCAGGGCGGATTGTTCGCTCTCAAGCCCGGCGTGCGAGGACTGCCGCGACCGATATTCGGCGGATAGCGTCGATATCGCCGCCGTCCCGTCCGGACCATCCTTTCCCTTCGACGCTCATTCAATCCAAGAGATCAGACCCGACATGAAGGCGCATATTCACGAAACGCCGCAGGCTTTGGGCCAACATCTGGCAGCCCGTATCGCCGCCGGCATAGGCGGGGCCAACAGCGCCGGGCGCAGCTATGTTCTTGGCTGTCCCGGCGGCCGCAGCCCCTTGCCGGTCTATGAGGCGCTGGCCGAGCAACTGGCTGCCGAGCCGCTCGACTGCTCGCGCTTGATCATTGCGATGATGGACGAATATCTTATGGCGGATGCCGCGAGCACCTTGTCCCCGCCGCCTGTGTCCGCCCATTTTTCATGCCGCGGATTTGGCCAGCGTGAGATCGTTGACAGGGTCAATCGCGTTCTCCCGGAGCCTTATCGCATAGGGCGTGAGAATTTCTGGATGCCGGATGCGGCCGCGCCCGCCGATTACGACAAGCAGCTCGAGGCCGTCGGCGGCATCGATCTGTTTCTTTTGGCGTCGGGCGCCGGCGACGGGCACATCGCCTTCAATCCGCCCGGCTCGGCGCGCGATAGTGAAACCCGCATCGTCAAGCTGGCTGAGCAGACGCGGCGCGACAATCTCGCGACCTTTCCCGATTTCTGCTCACTTGACGAAGTGCCCACCCATGGCGTGACGATCGGAATCGGGTCGATCGCGACGCTGTCGGCCGCAGCCGCCATGACCGTCTGGGGCGAAGGCAAACGGCAGGCTTTCAACAGGCTGACCGGCGCTGAAGCCTATGACCCCGCCTGGCCGGCAACGATTGTGGTAGAGTGCCGCTCGGCCGAAATTCATGCGGATCGGCATGCGGCAGGGACGTAACATGGCGGTAGCTGGCAACCATGCGATCGGCGTCGATATCGGCGGCACCAAGACCAAGGTCTGCCTGGTTCGCTTGGCCGATGGCGCGGTGTTGAGCGAGCGCACCGAGAAGACGCCTTGCGCCGAAGGTGGCGCCGCCGTGCTGGATCTCGTTGTCGCACTCTCAGCCGACATGCAGCAGCAAGCGCAGACGCTGGTTGGCGGAACCCGCACACTGGGCATCTGCCTCCCTGAACTCGTGACCAATGCCGGAGAACCGGCCTCCAGCTGGAACTTCGACTGGCGCGACATGGATTTCCGCACGCCGCTCTTGCGGTTCGGCGAGCCATATTTCGAAAGCGACGTGCGCGCGGCGGCATTTGCCGAGGGCTGGATCGGCGCCGGACGCGACGTTGAAAATTTTGTTTATGTAACGATCTCGACGGGCATGTCGCATACGCTGGTCATCAACGGGCGGCCCTATAGCGGGGCGCGCGGCTTCGCCATCCATTTTGCCGGCAGCGAACTGATTGCCTTTGGCGGCGAGGACAAGAGCATCGAAGTGCGCCAGCATCTCGAATTGTTTGCCAGCGGCAAGGCGCTTGGCGAACGGTATGGAGCGCTCATCGGCGATCCCGATGTTACGGCGCGCCACCTGTTCGCGGCGGAGGCGTCCGATCCCAGGGCAGCCCGGATCATTGAAAGCGCGCTTCTATCGATCGCTTCCTATCTCGGTCAACTCGTCAACACCCTTGACCCGGCCATTCTGGTCATTGGGGGCGGCATCGGCGGTAGCCCGGCGATCACCTCGCGGCTCGCAACGCTAACGCGCCCCTTCATCTTTGCCGATCCCGCGCGGGATATCCCGATTGTAGCCGCAACGTTAGGCGACAATGCCTGTGCGATCGGCACAGCTGCCTTGGCCAGCAGGGCCGGCATGAGCAGTCTCGAAACAGTCCACATGGCTCGATGACGAGCGGAAATTTTCTGGAGCGCCAATTATGGGATACAAACCTTCACCCCGTCCGGTATTCGACAAGCCAACCCATATTCCCTATGCAAACATCACCCGCCATCTGTGGGGCGAGGAAAATGCCGGTCTTGTCGATGACTGGATCTATGCCTCGACGGACAAGATCCACCAGCTCGTCTTCGGGCTCCAGCCCGGCGGTTTCTTCAAACATACCGACGCTTTCCGCACCATCTTCGGGGCCGATGAAGTGCTCTACGTGCTTTCTGGGACCTTTGGCCTCGCCAACCCGCAAACGGGCGAGGTGCAGGTCGCCAAAGCGGGCGAAGCCCTCTTCTTCCGCAAGGACACCTGGCATCACGGTTTCAATCTGGGCGACGAGCCGGTGCGTGTATTGGAGTATTTCTCGCCACCGCCGTCACAAGGAACGTCAGGCCCTTATGCGCGCACCAAGGAGCTGGTCACCGACTCGCGCTACCTGCAAGAAGGCATGATGGGCCGATGGCCGATGGACGCCGCTCAGGAGCGGGCCGGCCGCACGATCCATCCGATGCGTGACGCGGACTTGCTCTGGAGTCTTGACCAGCAAACGCAGGGCGCCTTTACCGGCCACTATTGCGCGACGGAGCATCTGACTGTTGGGCGTACGTCGATCCTGACCGGCAAGCGGACCGGCATGGAGACGCATACGGGCGATGAAAGCATCTATGTGCTGTCAGGTTCGCTTAACTCCATGTGCCGGATGCGGAAGGCCAAGTGTGGTTCGAGCTTAACCCGCGCGACGGGTTCTATATACCCGCCGGCTATCACCACCAATATTACAACATGGGACAGGGCAACGCGGAATTTGTCTTCGGCATCGCGCCGGGCGCCACGCCCTGAAAGCCGAAGGATGTCCTCCAGGAACCAAGCAAAGAATGATGCTGATTCCGTGCGGCCAAGGTAGGCTATCTGACCGGACAGGTTAGCGTAATTCAGGCCCACGCCGCGCATGTCTGCTCCTAGAGCGCGATGATTTCAATTGAAGTCGTCACCGCGCTCTAGTTCTTTGATTTCGCATCTGGGGCCAACGCCACCGCATCCGCTGTAGTTCTCATCGCTCAATATCGGCAATGGCCTTTGAGATGCGGGCAGTATCCCACTTGTCGAGCGTGGTCAGCGCGCCATCCTTGACGCCCCAGATGAGATATTGGCCTCGGGACACAGGTTGCGCGGTGCCCGAAACTGTGCGTTTATGGCGTGAGAAAAGCTTTTCCCAATGAGCTACCGATTGAAGTCGCCTCTTAAACAAAAGAGCGGGAAAAGCTTTTTCGAACAATAGACGTCGATGCGTGCTGGCTACAGGGAGGAACCTATGAGCTTGCGGATAGTGAAGAGGTGTCAGTTGGCCCTCGCAGGGCTGCTTGTCACGGTGGCGTTGCCGGCGCTGGCCGAGGATCTGCAAATGTGGGAACGAAGCGGCGGCAATGCTGGCATGGTTGATGCGATCGTCGCAGCCTGGAATGCCAAGAATCCCGACCGCAAGATCAACCTGACTTATATCCCGCATTCTGAAATGGTGCCCAAGATCGCGCAGGCGATCGCCAGCGGCGAGGTGCCCGACCTGATGGGTATGGATCTGATTTATGGCCCGCAGTTCGAGGCGGCCGGGCAACTCGTCGACATCACCGACAAGATCAAGGACTGGCCAGAACTAAAGACGGCGAGTCCAGGTCATATGGCGGTGTCGACTTATGAGGGCCGGCTGTACGGCGTACCGCTCTATGCCGATGTCTCAGCGCTGTTCTACAACAAGGACCTGTTCCGCAAAGCGGGGCTCGATCCGGAAAAGCCTCCAACGAGCCTGGCGGAAATAAGGGAATATTCCGACAAGATCACTGCGCTGGGTGGCGACGTGAAAGGCTACTTCCTGCCGGGCTCCTGCGCGGGCTGCAACATCTTCACCGTCGCGCCACTAATGTGGGCGAGCGGCGCCACGATCGAACCCGAGGCTGCCAATGGCGAGCCGCTTCAGGGCGAGGGCGTAAAGGAAGTCCTGCAATGGGCGCGCGACATGATCAAGGCCGGCAACGTCCATGAGGATGCCCGCGCCGAAAACGGCGAGACGTTTCACTTGCGCTTCGGTTCGGGCAAGGTCGGCATGATGGGGACTGGCAACTTCAACATCGCAAACCTCAAGGAGCAGAACCCGACCATGGACTTCGGCATCGCGCTTTTGCCCGGTGTCAATGGCGGCGAGGTTGCCTCTTTCGCAGGCGGCGACATCGTTACGATCCCCAATGGCAGCAAGCGCGTCGACGACGCAGTCGACTTCATGAAGTTTTTGCTGTCGGACGAGACCCAGGTCGAGGTCTACGCCAAAATGCTCAACATGACGACGCGCGGCGACATGGCCGAGAACAAGTATTTTCAAGCTGAGCCCAAGGTGCAGGATGTTGCCAAGGCGATTGCGGTGGCGAAGACGCCTTATACGCTGAAGTTCTTCGAACTGATCAACTCGCCCCAGGGTCCTTGGCTGCAGATGCTGCAGCGCGCCTACTACGAGGACACTGACCTCGATACGATTATCTCGGAGGCCAAGGCGCAGATGAAGGCGATCGCCGCCGAATAGATGGCCTTATGCATGTCGCCCAAAAGTGCGCAGCGGTTTTGGGAAAACGACATGCACAAAAACAATGGCTTAAAGCGCGTCGCATGAATCCGTGTCGCCGCGACGCGCTTTAGAGGATCGCTACAGCGCTGCCCGTTCGGCGCTGCAGCAGCCGATCTTTTTGCAACGGGACCGGTCTGCCGGTCCAACGCTCAAGCAGGTTCGATGCATTCCAAGACGGGCAGATATGTCGGACTTCTCTACATCGCGCCGGCGCTCGCATTCGTGGTCGCGTTCACCCTCTATCCGCTGGCTCAGATGGTATGGATGTCGCTTCACAACTGGTCGCTCATTGCAGCCAAGAAATATGTCGGCGCCGGCAATTTCATAAAGGCGTGGAACGACCCGCAAGTTCTGGACCTCGCTAGAGTTTACACTGAAATACACCGTCCTGATCACACCGATCCTGATGGTGCTCGGGTATATGATCGCTCTCCTGACGGCGGAGAACAGGCCGCTTAGGCAGTTTACGCGCAGCGTCGTGTTCGCGCCGGTGGTCATCGGGCTCGGTGCATCCAGCCTGCTCTGGTACTGGCTGTTCAGCTATGATTTCGGGCTGGTCAATCGGGCACTGATCGACCTCGGCGTCATCGCCAAGCCGGTCGTCTGGTTCGGCGCCGACGCTGATGTCGCGCTCTGGGCGGTCATCGTCTCGATCGTATGGAAGGTCGTGGGTTTTGGCGCCATCCTCTTCGTGGCCGCCATGCATGCCATACCGGGCGATATCAACGAGGCGGCCATGGTCGACGGCGCCAGCCACTGGCAACGCGTGCGCAGGATCACGCTGCCGCTCACCGCGAAGACCATCCTGCTCGTGACATTGGTCAGCGTCATCGGCTCACTGCTTGCCTTCGATCAGTTCTACATTATGACGGCCGGCCAGCCGCGGAACATGACAGCGACATCGGTCTTCCTGATCTACCTCAATTCGTTCCCCTATCTCAAACTCGGCTACGGCGCGGCGCTGTCGCTGATACTGGCCGCCATTATCCTGCTCTGCACGGTCCTGCAGATGCTGCTCAGCCGCAGGAGCCATGCATGAGCGCGTACGGCGACACGGCGATCCAGGGTGTGCAGCGCGCGCGGGTGCGTCATGAAGCCGAAACCGGAGACGAAGCGCCTGATCCATGGACGCCAGAAATACCTCGTGGCAGCTGCCTGTGTTGCAGTCTGCACGATCATGCTGCTGCCACTGCTTGCCTCGGTGCTCGCCTCGCTGAAATCGACCGAAGAGGCAGCCGCGGTGCCGCCCACCTACTTCCCGCACAGCCTCAGCCTCGCCAGCTACGAGCGGCTCTGGAACTATCAGGCCGGGTTGCCGACCTATTTCTCGAACAGCCTCGGCGCAGCGGTTTTGACCATCATCTTCTGCCTCGCGCTGACGATTCCCGCCGGCTACGGGTTGGCGAAGTTCCGGATCCCCGCAAAGGAAGTGCTGTTCGTGGTGCTCTTGCTCGGGCTGATCGTCCCGTACCAGGCGCTGCTGACGCCGCTGTTTTTTCTGTTCGTTCAGTTGAAGTTGCACAATTCTCTGGTCGGGCTCGCCATCGTCCACACGGCGATCCAGCTGCCGTTCAGCGTCTATGTGATGCGTAACGCCTTCGAGGCGGTGCCCCGGGAGCTGGAAGAAGCCGCAATCATGGACGGCTGCAACAGTTTCCAGGTACTGGTCTACATCTGCCTACCTGCTGTCGTCCCAGCGATGATCACCGTTTCGTTGTTCGCCTTCATCACCTCGTGGAACGAGCTTCTCGCGGCACTGGTGATCATGAACAAGGATTCCTCCTTCACCTTGCCTTTGATTCTCGCCGCGGCTCGTCAGCAGACCAGCATCGGCGGAACGGACTGGGGCATGCTCCAGGCCGGCATCACTATCTCGATCATCCCTTGCATGGCCTTTTATCTGTTGCTTCAGAAATATTACTTGGCCGGCTTCCTCAACGGTGCGGTGAAATAGCCATGCAGGAAACTGAGCCGCTGCCGAGCGAGACAAGCGTACCGGAGCTCGACCTTTGGCGGTGCTCCGACCATACGGGACGTGGCTCGTATTGCCGACGTGTCGATCGGCACAGCATCGAAGGCGCTTAACGCTGGCGGCCGGCTGCGCCAGGAGACGCGCGACAAAGTGCTGCGCGTCGCGCGCGAGATCGGCTACCGGCCTAACGATCTGGCGCAGAGCCTGCACCGCGCAAAATCGCGCACGATTGGCATCATCTCCAACGACAGTTTCGGGCGTTTCACCTTCCCGATCGTCGAGGCGCTCGAGGAGCGGCTGGCGGCGGAAGGCATCGCCGTATTCATGTGCAACGCCACCGATGATCCCGCGCGTGAACGCCAGCATCTTGATCAGTTGCTCGGGAAACGGATTGACGGGCTGGTGGTGACCGCAAGGCGGGCCGACAAACGCGCACCCATCGGCCCGCGCGCCCATACCCTGCCGGTCATCTATGTTTTTTCCCAGGCAGACGACCCCAGCGCGCTGTCGCTTCTCCCGGACGACGAGGGCGGCGCGGTGCTCGCCGTTGCCCATCTTGCGGCTATCGGTCGGAAACGCATCGCCCATATCACCGGCCCCGAGCATTTCGAGGCGGTGAGGCTACGCCACAATGGCTACCGCTCCGCATTGGCCGAGGCTGGGCTACCCGAGATTGCGGGCTTCTACCTTTCGGGTGTTTGGTCGGAGGCATGGGGACGCGAGGCGGCGGCCAGATTATTCGCCCGACCGGACAAGCCCGACGCCATATTCTGCGGCAACGATCAAATCGCGCGCGGCGCATCGGACCTGCTGCGCGAGATGGGGCTTGCCGTGCCGGCCGACGTCGCGATCGTTGGTTTCGACAATTGGGATGTGATGGCGGTTGCTGCGCGGCCACCGCTGACCAGCATCGACATGAACCTGAAGGCGCTCGGCCGCGAGGCGGGCGACAGCCTGATCGAAATGATCGCCGGGAAAAGGCTGGGCGGCGTCAGGCGTCGCCCGTGTTCGTTGGTGGTGCGGGAGTCGTCGAAGCCGTGACTTGGCCAGTCCCTGCATCTTAGAGCACGATCCCGAAAAGTGCGTAGCGGTTTTCGGAAAAGATCATGCGAAATCAAATAATTAGAGCGTGGTGACGAATCCAGTTGAAATCATCGCGCTCTAATCGAAAGATGGAGACTTTGGAATGAGTGAGTTCAAGCCAATCCGCTTCGTCGATGTTGCACTGGAAGGGAAGTTCTGGCGCGAGCGTCTGGAAACCGTGCTGACGCGAACCATCCCCAGCCAACATGTCCAGCTCGGCAAGAACGGCATCCTGGAGGCGCTGACGCTGCCCAATCCGCCGCCGCCACTGCGCTTTCAGCGTAACGAGCACAATTTCACGGTTCAGGTGTTCTGGGATTCCGATGTCGGCAAATGGATCGAGGCGGCGTCCTATGCGCTGTCGCACAGACGCGACCCTGACATCGAGGCCAAGATCGAGAAAATTATCGACGATCTCGAAGCCGCGCAGGCGCCAGACGGCTATCTCAATTGCTGGTACTTGCAGCGTGAGCCAGATAGGCGCTGGACAAACCTGCGCGACAATCACGAGCTTTATAATCTCGGTCATTTGCTGGAAGGAGGCATCGCCTACTTCCTGGCGACGGGCCGGCGGCGGCTACTCCATGTTCTCGAACGCTATGTCGAGCACGTCCGCGAGACCTTCGGCCCCGATCCGGGCCAGAAGCGCGGTTATTGCGGCCACCAGGAAGTCGAGCTGGCGCTGATCAAGCTTTATCGTCTAACCGGAGAGAGGAAGCACCTCGACCTTGCGGCCTACTTCATCAACGAGCGCGGACGCCAGCCGCACTATTTCGACCAGGAGGCTGTCGCGCGCGGGGAGAGCCCCAAGGATTTCTGGGCGAAGAGCTATGAGTACAACCAGTCGCACAAGCCGGTGCGCGAGCAGACCAAGGTGGTCGGCCACGCGGTGCGGGCGATGTATATGTTCTCCGCAATGGCCGACCTGGCGGAAGAGCTTGGGGACGAAAGTCTGAAACGTGCGTGCGAGGCGCTATGGGCCGACGTCATGTCCTCGAAAATCTACATCACCTCAGGCCTCGGGCCGGCAGCCGCCAACGAGGGTTTCACAGAGGACTATGACCTTCCAAATGACACGGCCTATGCCGAGACTTGCGCATCGGTAGCGCTCATCTTCTGGGCGCAGCGCATGTTGCATCTCGACCTCGACGGCCGATACGCTGACGTGTTGGAGCAGGCATTGTTCAACGGCGCTCTGACGGGGCTGTCACGGGACGGGGAACATTATTTCTACTCCAATCCGCTCGACAGCGACGGGCGGCACAGCCGTTGGGCCTGGCACACCTGCCCATGCTGCACGATGAACTCCTCTCGCCTGATCGCCTCGGTCGGCGGCTATTTCGTCTCGGCCAGCGACAATGCCGTCGCCTTCCATCTCTACGGCGGTATTTCAACGACCGTCCAACTCGCCACCGGAAAAGTCTCCCTGAAAGAAACCAGTGCCTATCCCTGGTCGGGTTCGATCAGGATCGAGATCAGCCCGCAGACGCCTGCCGAGTTCACGGTCAAGCTGCGCATTCCCGGCTGGGCGCGCGGGGCCAGCGCCTCGGTTGGCGGCGAGCCGGTTGATATGAAGGCCGGCATCACCAACGGATATCTTTCGATCTCGCGCCTGTGGCGAACCGGCGACACGATCGCCCTTGAGCTGCCAATGCCTCCGGAGCGCATCTACGCCCACCCGTCGGTCAGGATGGATATCGGGCGCGTGGCCCTGAAGCGCGGACCTCTCGTCTACTGCGTCGAGGAAATCGACAATCCCGGGGGGCTTGTGCAGCAGCTTGAGTTGCCGCGTGATGCCAAGATAGAAACCGAAGAACGCAGTGACCTCTTCGATGGTATCGTCGCACTGACCGCGAAAGCTCAGCGCGTTGCAGACACCGGATGGGACAGCGCGCTTTATCGCGCGGAACCCCCTGTCACGATCCCTGTCAGGCTCGTCGCTTTGCCGTATTTCCTTTGGAACAACCGGCAAAAGGGGTCCATGCAGGTGTGGGTTTTGGAAAGCTGAACTATGGCCCCGAACTGATCGAGCAGGTGGCAACTTCTTTGCCGCTGACCCGGCTTCTGAAGAGCCAGCATCGGCGCAAAAGACGATCAGCGCGCTTATCCGGCCGAGACCTGGGAAGAGATCAATCGGATACTGCTGTCGAACGCCCGGCAGGCGAAGCTGGAGACCGGCGGTGTCGTGCGTATGGACAGCACGGTCACTGCCGCACTCCTGCACGAACCGAGCGACAGCAGCCTGCTGTGGGACGCAGTGCGGGTGACGGTGCGTCTCTTGAAGGAGGCCGATGCCTTGGCAGGCGGCGCCGGCCTGGCATGGCGCGATCATTGCCGCGCGGCCAAGAAGCGCGCCCGTCAGGTTCAGTTCACGCGCGGTCGACCCAACCGTGTTCAACTCTATCGCGAGCTGATCAGGCTCACCCGCGCGACCCTGACCTCTCTGCAGCAGGCGGCGGCGCGATTGGCGCTGACGATCAATCCGCGCGTTGAACGCTGGCAGGCCCGGGCAAGCCACTATCGGCCGCTGATCGAGCAGATCATCGCACAGAGCGAGCGACGGGTCTTGGCTGGCGAGCCGGCGCCGGCCGGCGAGAAGCTGGTCAGCCTGTTCGAGCCGCATGCCGATATCATCGTCAAAGGCAGCCGCGACGTCGAATTCGGCCACAAGCTCAACCTGACCACCGGCAGGAGCGGCATGATCCTCGACCTGGTGATCGAAGCAGGCAACCCGGCCGACCGCGACCGGTTGCTGCCGATGCTTGAACGCCACGTCGCCTTCTACGGACGAGCGCCGCAGCAGGCGGCGGCCGATGGCGGTTATGCCAGTCGCGACAATCTCAGCCGGGCCAAAGCCTGTGGCGTGCGTGACATGGCCTTCCACAAGAAGGCCGGCCTCAGGATCGAAGATATGGTCAAGAGCCGATGGGTCTACCGCAAGCTGAGGAACTTCCGTGCCGGCATCGAGGCTGGCATCTCATGTCTGAAGCGCGCTTACGGTTTGGGGCGGTGTTCCTGGCGCGGCCTCGACCACTTCAAAGCTTACGTCTGGGCCTCGGTCGTGGCTACAATCTCGTTCTCTTTGCGCGCCTCAAGCCGACCTGACACCGATCCGGCTAGTCTAGAGCGCCGTGCGTCCTTTTGGACGCACAGCGCTCTAAGTTGTTAAATCTACGCATCGTGCTTACCGAAAATCGATCCCGATTTTCGGGCCGATGCGTTAGTCCGCTGCCAAGGCCGTGACTTCACGGCGGAAGGGCAGGGCATCCCCGATGTCGGCTTCGTCCAATTCACGAGCGAAGCGGTGGCCGGCGTAAGTCGCCCAGGCGATCGGTCCCGGCGCCTCGGCGTCGCCGATAGCCTTGATCGAGCGAATGCCATTCGCTTCCCATTCGTCACGCCGATCACGAAGGTCTCGCCACAGCTGGTCGTTCTGCACACGCGACGTCACCAGCACTACGGCGTCAGCATCGAAATCACGCGCGGCGCCGGTGTAGCTGATGCTGACGAAACACCGCCCGCATGGATGCGTGTGACCGTGCGACTAAGCACAGTCTCGACACCAAGATCCGCCAGCCGGCGGTGAATTGCGCCTTGCTCCAGCGTATTGCGCGTCCAATCCGACACGTAGGCAGATGGGGTGACGAGTGTTACCTTCGTGCCTTGCTTCGCCATCAGCTCCGCCAGGACACCGCCCATATAATAGTGATCATCGTCGAACAGGATGGCATGACCGCCGGCCGGCAGCTCGCCGCCCATCAGATCGTCGGGCGTATAAACCGGCATCGCGGGGTCGATCGGTATCGGCACGACATGGGCGCGAGCCACTCCATCACTGCGCCATGTCGCGCCGGTCGCAACCGCAACGTTTTCAAAGCCAAACCCCATGATGTCGTCGGCGAGAGGCGGCTGTCGAAATAGACGTCGACGTTTGGCATCTGACCGAGCTGGTATTCCCGGTAGTCACGCACCCGCCCCCATGCCGACAGTCCGGGCAAACGAGACTTGCGTGCGACGCGGCCGCCGAGCTCGGTCCCCGCCTCCGCAATGGCGACCTTGTATCCGCGAAGCCCGAGCGCGCGGGCGGCCTCGAGGCCTGCTGGTCCCGCGCCGACTATCAAGACGCTCTCGCTCGCACCTTTCGCCTGCATGCGCTCCGGATGCCAGCCCTTGCGCCATTCTTCCATGAAGGTCGGATTCTGCGTGCAACGCGAGATCGACATCGTCATGTCGCCGGTGATGCAGATGTTGCAACCGATGCATTCGCGAATGTCTTCGATGCGTCCTTCCTCGATCTTCCGGGGCAAAAAGGGATCGGCGATCGAAGGGCGTGCGCAACCAATGAAATCGAGGGTGCCGGACTTGATCATCCGGACCATCACATCGGGCGAAGTGAAGCGGCCGACACCGACGACCGGCTTCGAGGTAAGGTTCTTGATTCCGGATACAAGGTCCTCTTGCGCCGCCTGTCCTTAGATCGGGTGGCGGAACAGTCTTCCCAGGCGCCATGGGCAAGGTCCCAAAGGTCGGGAAGATCGGCGTGCATCTCGATCATGTCGCGGACCTCGGAATTGGCAAAGCCAAGTTCACCGATCATCTCGTCGAGCGAAATCCGCAGCGTGAGGCCGCAAGTATCGCCGATCGCATCGCGTCCTTCCTCGATAAGCTCCCGCATAAGACGTGTGCGGTTCTCTAGCGACCCGCCATATTCGTCGGTTCGCTGGTTCGTGGCCGTCGACAGAAAATGCTGGATGATACCGAAGCCATGCGCACCGTAGAGGCAGACCAGATCGAAGCCTGCCTGCTTGGCGCGCCTGAACGCGTTGCGGTGCCAGCGGCGCAGGTCACGGATGTCCTGCTTGTCCATCGCCCTCGCCTGAACCGGGTCATTGGTAAAGGTGCGGATCGGCAGGGCCGACGGGCCGCGAGGCACTTCCTTGGTATAGAGGTTCGGTCCGTTGATGCCGGAATAGGCAAGCTGAACGCCGGCAAGGGCGCCATGTTCGTGCATGGCCTTGGCCATCTTGGCCAGCATGGGAATGTCGGCGTCGTCCGACGCAGTTCGAAGAACGGCTTGTCTCCGCGGGGCAGTCATAGCCGCGTCGTAGACGAGGTCGTGCGCGTCGTGTTTGCCGCGCGTTTGGGCCACCTTCATCATGATGCCTTCCGAGAAGATCAGGCCGCCGGTGAGGTCGAGGTTCCGGCGCATGCGCTCAGTGTCAGGCCGTAGCCCGGCAACCAGCGCCTCGGTGCGCACGAAGAGGCCGATGGCGACCTCCATCGCCTCGCCGCAGCCGGTGTCGTAGATCACATTGGCGTAGGCATCGCCTTCAAAGGGGCGATGGGCGGCCGAAGGATCATGGAGGACAGCGCGTAAAGCTTCTGGCAGTTGGCCATGATCCCCATGGAAAGCTTGGGGTTGACCTTTTGCGGCATGGTGCTGCTGCCGACAACGCCGTCCGAGAAGACCTCGAACAGTTCGCCATATTCGGCGGAAGAGCATTGCGCCACTTCGTCAGCGATCTTGTGGAAGGTGGAAGCGGTGAGCGCCAGTAGCTGCACGTATTCGCACATATGTGTGCGGTTGGTACGCGATGGCAGCGCCATTTCGTGCATGCCCAGCAGTTCGGCCACACGCTTTTGCATTGCCGGCCCGACCGGACCAGAAGAGGATGTTAGGTTGAAGGAAATAACAATGACTGGGCTGGCAAGCTCGGCCTGAAGACCGCGCAAGGTGACATGCTTGCCGCTGCCGATCCGCTCCACAAGCCAGGCGCGATGCGGCGCAAGCGAAGGCCGAGGCCGGCCCCCAGCCGACCGGGAGCCATACTCCCTGATCGACCGGTAGCGTTGCGACCACTTCACGACGCTCGAAACGCTGACATCAAGCACCATCGCGACAGACCGGACGCTCTCGCCGATCAAGCACCCGAGAAACAGCCCGTTTGCGAAGATCAAGAGAATAGGCCTTCGGCATCAGATGCTGGCCTCCAATCCAGCCAGCATCTTGAATTACAATCCTAACCCAACCGGAATCCCTAAACGATTCAATGTAAGTCTCCGCCTAGCGCGCTGTAGCAGCCGACCGCGCCGCCCATCGTGGCGGTGAAGACACGCGGCTCGACCGCCTTCATTCGCTCATAGGCTTGCAGCAGTTCGTCGATCCAGATCGCCAGCTTGAAGCCAAACGTTATCGGTACGGCGTGCTGGCCGTGTGTCCTGCCGGCCATGCCGTCATCGGCATGCTTGATGGCGAGCGCACCGAGCCGGTCAAGGATATCGCAGAGTATGTCGAGCAGAACCTGATGGCCCCGCTGGGCGAGGTAGAGTGTGCCGGTCTGCTGGATGTTCTGCGTGGCAAGCCCCCAGTGCACATATTTGCCGGCATAGTCGCCGCATTGGCGAACCAGCTCGTTGAGAAGCGGCACGAGCGGATGGCGGACAGTGGCGAAGTCGCGCTCGACCTGGTCGATATCGAGTTTTTCAAGAACGCAGGTCTCGGCGATCTTCTTGCCCGCATCGGCGGGAATGATGCCAAGTTCTCCCTGGGCGAGCGCTACAGCGGCTTCGAGATCGAGCCATGCCTGATAAACGGAACGCTGCGAATAGAGATCCCGCATCCCCCGATAATCCAGCATGCGGCTGGAAGCATCGATATATTCGCCGGTACGCTCCATTGTCTTTCCTTCGCGTGGCTCAAAGCGTCATATTTTGCGCTCGGAGAAGGAGCGCACGACAGGCATCTGCCCCGCGCGCCCTTCCCCAGGCGCATGTGGATCTGGCTCAGTTTTTCGGCCGAGCCGTTGGATGTTCCGGTGCCCGATATGTCCGGGAAGGTCGTCCCTCTGGCGCTTAACTTAACTATAAAAGTAATAAGAAGGTATTGTGATTAATTTGGCTGTTAATATGACCAGTGTCAACACAGCTTTGGTCAGACTGGTGCGAGCGGGTTAACCTACTCTCAGGGCTTCCGGCCGGGGGTGGGTCGGCCGCGTGGCCGGAATCCCCGACGCCTTTGAGCCGGAGAGGGTGTCGAACTACGAGTTCTTCCACAAAGTCAGTATCGGAACTGGACCGATTCTTGGCCGCGTGGCGACTTTGCCAGGCTGGCTATTGGAGGCGACCTACCTGGTTGCGGCGGCCGCCAGCTTCGCCGGCGGGCTGCTTTTTTCACTCTGCACGGGCCGATTGCCCAGATCGTGGCAGCGCATGGCGTGCTCAACGTCAACCGCCCGTCGTGGGCTAGTGTTGGCCGGGCGTTGCAAGCTAAGGCCATTGTTCCGATCGTGATCGGACCAGGCATTCTAATCGGCTAGGGGGCGCCGAGCATGCGGCTAGGAAGGCGTGGCAGGCAGGTAAGTCTGCTAAACTTGGGGTCTCACTTAAGTCGAGATCTGAGGGCCATAAAGCCGATCGAGAGAGCGGACAAGTCATTATCCAGGATATCGACACGCGGCAGCTTGAGCGCTACGCCAGCGATATCGCACGGGATGGTCAGACGGTCACGCAGATTGGCGGTGATCTTTCGATCCCCGGCACAGCCGACAAGATATTCGATCAGGCCCTGGCGGCGCACGACCGCATCGACATTTTGGTCAACAATGCCGGACGCTCCTGGGGGTCACCACCAACGCCATCACTCCGGACCTGACCAGCTCGTTGATGGAACTGAACTTCAACAGCGTGCTGTGGCTGTCGAAGCGATTTATCGACCACGCGCGCAAGCGCGGAGATGGCGGTTCCATCGTTCAAATCTCCGACAGCCGGAATCGCCGGGTACCAGCGCCGAGCCGTTTATTGTGCGAGCAAGTTCGGCGTCGTGGGCTTGACGAAGGTTCTGGCGCTCGATCATGCGCGCGACAATATTCGCGTTAACGCCATCCTTCCGGACGTGGTGGAGACCAACATGTTCCGCACTGTGGCGTCGCCACAGGATGCGGCGAACTGGCGCGCCGAAATTCCCATGGGAAGATTTGCGCAGGTGGAGGACGTCGCCAATCTGGCCATGTTCCTGTGTTCGCCCGCCGCGAGTTATCTGACGGGCGGCCTCTATCCCGTCGATGGGGGCGCCATGGCAGGCTCTTTTGGAGCGGACGCATGACCGTGATACGAATGGCAAGCCGCCACACAGAACTGGCTTTCTGGCTGATGACGCCCAACGAGAATGCCTGTGAGATCGCCTCGATCCTGGGTTACGGCACGGTCATCATCGACATCGAGCACGGCACGTTCGAGCCGTCGAGCGCGGCGCGGAGCATCACGCTCGCCAAGGCTCTCGGCCTGACCGTCTGTACCCGCGTCGACAGTGCCGAGCGCGTGCCCATTCAGCATGCGCTCGATTTCGGCAGCGACGGCGTGATCTTGCCGCAAATCACCAGCTTGGCCCATGCCCGAACGGCAACAGCATTCGCCAAATTTCCTCCCTTGGGTGTGCGCGGCTTCGGCGGGGGCAAGACGTTCAGCTACCTGCCAGCGCCGCGCCATTTCGTCGACGCGGAGAATCGGCGGACGAAATGCTGGATCATGATCGAGACCGCGCAGGCGCTGGACGATATCGAGCAGATCGCGGCGCTGGAAACGGTCGATGGCTTGTTCATTGGCCCCAACGATCTGTCGCTCGCGCGCGAGCGCGGCGAATATCTGGCTGACGGCAGCGATCATGACGACATAAGACGAATTGCGCTCGCGGCCCGCGTTCAGGACAAGCCCTGGGCAATGCCGATCTCAAGCATTCCCGACCGCGATCTCGCGCGCAGTCTCGACATTGCCTTCATGGCGACCGCTGACGACCTGACTGCCCTGCGCGACGGCCTCTCCGCCGGCCTGGAGATTGTGGAAGAGCTGAAATGACGAATGAAGGGACTCTCTGGATCGACGGCGGCAAGCAAGGCGTCCTGAAATATACGCAGATTCGCACCGTCTATCACCGGTTTGGCTAGGCCGCATCATGGAGGAGTTCGATTTCATCATCGTCGGCGCGGGCTCGGCCGGCTGCGTGCTTGCCAATCGCCTCAGCGCTGACGCCGGCAATTCGGTGCTGCTCGATCGAGGCCGGCGGCAGCGACTGGTCACCGGTTATCAAGATGCCAGCGGCGACCGATCTCTACGGCTATCGGCAACCCGAAATATGACTGGAACTACCTGACGGAGCCGGACCCGACCAGGTATGGCCGGGAGGACATCTGGCCGCGCGGAAAGGTCATCGGCGGCAGCAGCTCACTCTGCGGCCTTGTCTATATGCGCGGCCAAGCCAGCGACTATGACAGTTGGGCCGCGCTCGGCAATGCCGGATGGTCCTATGCGGATGTCCTGCCCTATTTCAGGCGCAGCGAGACCAACGAAAACGGCGGAGATGAGTATCGCGGCGGCGACGGTCCGTTGCGTACGTCCAATCTCCGAAGCAGCCATCCGTTGGCGGAGAAATTCGTGCAGGCGGCGATCGCCACCGGCCTGCCGGCCAATGACGATTTCAACGGTCGGACGCAGGAAGGGGCTGGCTTCGTCCAGGCCAACCAGATCTTCGGCCGTCGCCACAGCGCCGCCGACGCCTATCTGAAGCCAATTCGCGGCCGCAAGAACCTGCACATCCGCACCAAGGCGCAGGTGTCGCGGGTGCTGATCGAGGACCGGATGTGCGACCGGGATCGAGTATTATCGGCCCGACAATTCACGCCATGTGGTTCGCGCGCGCCGCGAGGTCATCCTGTCGGCCGGCACGATCGCATCGCCGCAATTGCTGATGCTCTCGGGCGTTGGTGACGCCGCCGAGCTCTCGCATTACGGCACCCGGCGCGCATCATCTGCCCGGCGTCGGCAGGAACCTGCAGGACCACGTCGGCGTCTATCTGACCTATCGCGTCGATCAGCCGACTTACAATTCCGAAGCGGGCCTGTTCAAGTCGGCGCTGCATGGGCTCAACTGGCTGCTGCGCGGGCGCGGGCCGGGAACCGCGCCGGGTGCGCAGGCCATGGCCTTCGTGCGGTCGGACCCGAGCCGGCCGGACCCGGACCTGCAGCTTCATTTCACCCCTGTCGGCTACAAGCTGACGCCGAAGGAACTCATCATCCTCAAGGACCCGGTGGTGACCGCGATACCGAATGTCAGCCGTCCGGAGAGCCGCGGCCATCTCGCCCTTCGCAGCGGCGATTTCCGCGACCCGCCGCAGGATATTCAGACGTCTCCTGGACGCGGAATCCGATATTCAGGCGCTCATCGCCGGCTGCCGCGCGAATTCGCAAGATTTTCGCGGCATCCCCACTCGCTCAGCATGTGATCGAGGAGCTGGCGCCCGGAAAGGCGGAGATGACGGACGGGGACTGGGAAGAGTTTCTGCGCCGGGAAAGTGTAACGGTCTTTCATCCGGTCGGAACCTGCAAGATGGGGTCAGATCCGATGGCGGTTGTCGATAGTTCGTTGCGCGTGCACGGCGTTGCCAAGCTGCGGGTCGTCGACGCATCGATCATGCCGCATCTCGTCGGTGGTAACACCAACGCGCCGACGATGATGATCGGCGAGCGCGGGGCTGATCTGATCCTGGCGAACAAGGGCAATAACCACTTTTGACGCGGCTCGGCCGCAGAAGTGCGCAGGGTCGCGAGGCAGTGCCCCGGCCATCCCGCTCATGCCGCGTTCTTCGCGTTCGCATAGTCGGCCGCATGGCGGATGGCGGTGATGTTGGACCGGTATGCCTCTGGCGAGCCGCCCTTGAAGATAGCCGAGCCGGCAACGAGGACATTGGCGCCAGCCGCCGCTACCAATGACGCCGTCTCGGGCGTAACGCCGCCGTCGATCTCGATATCGATCGGTCGTTCGCCAATCATGGCCTTCACCCGCCGGACCTTATCGATCATGACAGGGATGAAGGCCTGGCCGCCAAAGCCCGGATTGACGGTCATGAGCAGCACGAGGTCCAGACGGTCGAGCACGTACTCGATGACGCTCTCTGGAGTGGAAGGGTTGAGCGAGACGCCTGCCTTCCTGCCTAGACTGCGGATCGCCTGCAGGGAGCGGTCGAGATGCGGACCGGCCTCGGCGTGAACGGTGATGATGTCGCAGCCCGCCTCGGCAAAGGCGCCGAGATAGGGATCGGCCGGCGCGATCATCAGATGGCAGTCGAATATGGCCCTGGTCCGGTTGCGCACCGCTTTGATGACCGGCGGCCCGAACGTGATGTTGGGCACGAAATGGCCGTCCATCACGTCGAGGTGGATCCAGTCCGCGCCGGCTTCCACCACGGCTTCGATCTCGTCGCCGAGCCTGGAGAAATCGGCCGACAGCACGGAAGGCGCTATTATGGTCTTGCCGGTCATGGACGCTCCATTGCATTTTCAGCCGCGTCCGAAGACCCGGCTTGCTGTGATGTCCTGTGCGCGGATGGTGGACAGGTCGCCCGCCGAAACTGGTCCGCTCGCATTCTCGAAGAGCCGGTTGGCCTGCCGCAGCCGCGCGCGGTCGAGCGCGTTGCGGATCGAGCGCGCATTGGCGAAATGAGGTTGGGTACGCCTCGCACGAATGTAGTCGGCCATGGCCGCTTTTGCCTCGGCATCGAATGCGTAGTTCTGCCTCGCCAGCATCGCTTCTGCTATCGAAAGCAATTCATCGTTCTCGTAGTCGGGAAAATCGATGTGATGCGCGATCCGCGACCGGAAACCCGGATTCGACTGGTAGAACTTCTCCATCCGGTCCGCATAGCCGGCAAGAATGACGACAAGGTCGTCGCGCTGGTTCTCCATCACCTGGAGCAGGATCTCAATCGCTTCCTGGCCGTAGTCGCGCTCATTGTCGGGGCGATAGAGGTAATAGGCCTCGTCGATGAACAGCACGCCGCCCATCGCTTTCTTCAGCACCTCCTTGGTCTTCGGCGCGGTGTGGCCGATATACTGGCCGACAAGATCGTCGCGGGTGACCGAGACGAGGTGCCCCTTGCGGACATAGCCTAGGCGATGCAGCAGGTTTGCCATCCTCAGCGCAACGGTGGTCTTGCCGGTACCCGGATTGCCGGTGAAGCTCATATGCAATGTCGGCGTCTCGGTGCTCAGCCCCAACCGCTTGCGCGCCCGCTCGACCAGGAGCAGCGCCGCTGTCTCGCGAATGCGGCGCTTGACCGGCTTCAGCCCGGTCAATTCGCTGTCGAGTTCGTCAAGGATTTCAGCGACACCGGACTCGCGAAAGTCGGCGGCGAGATCGATCGCGTCGGCGGCAAGAGTTGGAGGAGCATTCATGGCAATAGTCTGCCTCAGATGGCCACATTCATCGAGTAGCGCTGCACGCGGCCATGCGCCTCGGCGCGCGTGAGAACCAATCTCGGCTCGACCTTCGGGCGGTTGACCATGAAGGACAGGCGCACCGTTTCGTAGCCGCGCGTGGAATCGAAGGCGTTGAGCCGAATGTAGCTGTCGGGATGGGCATCGCGGCAGGCCCTGACCTCCATCATGACGCCGGCGGCGTCCTTGAGGTCGAACATGGGGTTGCCCCACATCTCCCAGTAGGCGTTCCGGGGATGCGGGTCGTCGGTGTATTCGACGCCGATCGCCCAGTCGTTGCGGAGGCAGTATTCCACCTGCGCGGCGATCTGCCCGTCGGTCAGGTCGGGGAGGAAGGAGAAGGCGCCTTGTGTGATGCGCATGGGTATTTCCTTTCACTATGCTAGCGCATCGGCCCGAAAATCGGGATCGATTTTCGGTAAGCACGATGCGTAGATTCAATAACTTAGAGCGTCCTTTGTGCGTCCAAAAGGACGCACGGCGCTCTAGACCGCGACACTCGCCGTCGGCACGAAGTCCGACGTGTCGGTAGACTCGTAGTTGAAGGTGATGTCACCCCAGACATCGAGCGCGGCCTCGAGCGGCTTGCACCATTTGGCGGCTGCGCGCAGGATTTCGGGACCCTCCGTCCTGATGTCGTGGCCTTCGTTGCGGGCAAGCACCATCGCTTCCAGCGCGACACGATTGGCTGTCGCCCCGGCCTGGATGCCCATGGGGTGGCCGATCGTACCGCCGCCGAACTGCAGCACGACGTCGTCGCCGAACAAATCGAGGAGCTGGTGCATTTGGCCGGCATGGATGCCGCCGGAAGCGACCGGCATGACCTTCAAAGTATCGGCCCAGTCCTGCTCGAAATAGATGCCGCGCGCCAGGTCCACCTCGTTCCTCAGTTCCCGGCAGACATTGTAGTACCCCTGGACCGTCATCGGATCGCCTTCGAGCTTGCCGACAGCCGTGCCCGCGTGGATGTGGTCGACGCCGGCGAGACGCATCCACTTGGCGATGACGCGGAACGAGATGCCGTGGTTCTTCTGGCGCGTGTAGGTGCCGTGCCCGGCGCGGTGCAGATGAAGGATCATGTCGTTCTGCCGGCACCATTCCGAGATCGACTGGATCGCGGTGTAGCCGATGATGAGGTCGATCATGACGATGCAGGAACCCAGTTCCTTGGCGAACTCGGCGCGCCGGTACATCTCCTCCATGGTGCCGGCGGTGATGTTGAGATAGTGACCCTTGACCTCGCCGGTCACGGCCGATGCCCGGTTCACCGCTTCCATGCAGTAGAGGAAGCGGTCGCGCCAGTGCATGAAGGGCTGCGAGTTGATGTTCTCGTCGTCCTTGACGAAGTCGAGCCCACCCTTCAGCGCCTCATAGACCACGCGGCCGTAGTTCTTGCCGGAGAGCCCGAGCTTCGGTTTGGTCGTGGCGCCGAGCAGCGGCCGGCCGAACTTGTCGAGCCGCTCGCGTTCCGCGATGATGCCGGTTGGCGGACCCTTGTAGGTCTTCACATAGGCGACCGGGAAGCGCATGTCCTCGAGCCGCGCCGCCTTGAGCGGCTTGAAGGAGAACACGTTGCCGATGATCGACGCCGTCAGGTTCGCGATCGAGCCCGGCTCGAACAGGATGAGATCATAGGCGACGTAGCAGAAATATTCGCCTGGCCGGCCCGGAACCGCATCGACCCGGTACGCCTTGGCGCGATACTGGTCGCAGGCGGTCAGCCGGTCGGTCCAAACCACTGTCCAGGTTGCCGTGGAGCTTTCACCGGCCACTGCCGCGGCCGCTTCGATCGGGTCGACGCCGTCCTGCGGGGTGATACGGAACAACGCGATAATGTCCGTGTCCTTTGGCTGGTAGTCGCCATTCCAGTAGCCCATCTGCGCGTATTTCAGCACGCCGGCCTGATAGCGCTCCTTGCCCCTGATTTCCTTCGGTTCTGCATTCATGGCTTGATCCTTCCGTCGCGTTGGCGAGGCCCTTGACGCAGCGCCGGGCCATCTCGTTCATCATCAATCCTTCCGAACGACGGACCGCGCGGCTTCGGCGATCGCTTCGGCTGTGATGCCAAAATGCCTGTAGAGATCGGTGGCAGGGGCGCTGGCGCCAAAGCCGCTCATGCCAATGAAGGCGCCGCGTTCGCCGATCCAGCGGTCCCAGCCGTGCCGGGCTGCAGCCTCGACGGCCACACGCGGAGCCTTGCCGAGAACCTCCGCCCGGTAGGTCTCGTCCTGTTCCTCGAACAGTTCCCAGCAAGGCATGGACACCAGCGCGGCGCGGATGTTGTGCCGGTCGCGCAGCAGATCGGCTGCGGCGCGCGCGATCTCGACTTCGGATCCGGTCGCGATCAGGGTGACATCGCGTCTTCCGACGGCCTCGCGCATGAGGTAGGCCCCGCGCGCCGAGCGATTGGCGTCGCAATGCATCGTGCGCAGCATCGGCAGGCTCTGCCGCGACAGCACCAATACGCTCGGCCTGTCGCTTGGCGCGCAGCGCCAGCTCCCAGCATTCCGCCGTTTCGATGATGTCGGCCGGGCGGAAGACATTGAGGTTGGGCGTTGCGCGCAGCATCGCCAGATGCTCGATCGGCTGGTGCGTGGGGCCGTCCTCGCCGAGGCCGATCGAATCGTGGGTCATCACATAGACGACCCGTTGACCCATCAGCGCCGAGAGGCGGATCGCCCCGCGGGCGTAGTCGGCAAAGCACAGGAAGGTGCCGCCGTAGGGGATCAGCCCGCCATGCAGGGCGATGCCGTTCATGGCGGCCGCCATTCCGTGCTCGCGAATGCCGTAGTGGATGTAGCGGCCCGCGAAGGCCCCCGGAGCGATGCGCCCCATCCCCTTCGTGATCGTCAGGTTGGAATGGGTGAGATCGGCCGAGCCGCCCACGGTCAGTTCGGTCGCACCGTTGATGACGGCCAACGCCAGTTCCGACGCCTTGCGGGTCGCCACATTGGTCGCCTTGTCGAAATGCTCCCTGCGGAAGGCCTGAAGCGCTTCCACCACGGCGTCGGTCACATCGCCACCGATAGCGTGTTCGAAGTCGTCACGTCGGCCGGACGACGCGAGCCGTTGCTCCCAGGCAAGGCGGGCTGCCCGGCCGCGCTCGGCCGCCGCGCGCCACGCCCGGACGATGTCGTCTGGAATCTCGAATGGCGCATGGTTCCAGCCGATGTTTGCCCGCGTGGCGGCGATCTCGACCTCGCCGAGGGGCGCGCCATGGGTCTTTTCCGAGCCGCCCAGGTTGGGTGCGCCCTTTCCGATGACTGTCCGGCAGGCGACCAGTGTCGGCCTGTCGGAAGTCCGCGCTTGCTCGATGGCTTCGGCCACGGCCTGCATGTCGTGGCCGTCCACCGAAAGAACCTTCCAGCCGGCGGCGCGGAAGCGCGCCGGCTGGTCCATCGACGTCGATAGGGAGGTCGGGCCGTCGATGGATATGCGGTTGTCGTCCCATAGCATGACCAGCTTGGCCAGGTTCAAATGGCCGGCAAGGTCGATCGCTTCGTGACTGATGCCTTCCTGCAGACAGCCATCGCCGGCGATGACATAGGTGTAATGGCTGACGAGGTCGTCGCCGTACCGAGCCGCCAGCATTCGCTCCGCCAGCGCCATCCCGACCGCTGTTGCAAGGCCTTGTCCGAGCGGCCCGGTCGTCGTCTCGATCCCCAGCGCATGCCCGTATTCGGGATGGCCGGCGGTGCGGCTGCCGAGCTGACGGAAACGCTGCAGTTCCTCGACCGGCATGTCCGCGTAGCCAAGCAGATGATGCAAGGCGTATTGCAGCATCGAACCGTGGCCGGCGGACAGAACGAAGCGATCGCGGTCGGGCCAGTCTGGCCTAGCTGGATCGATGTTGATGAAGCGGTTGAATAGTATGGTCGCGACATCGGCCATGCCCATCGGCATGCCGGGATGGCCGGAATTCGCCTTCTGGACCGCGTCCATGGCGAGCGCGCGTATGGCGTTGGCCATCTGTTGTTCGGATACGGCGGCCAGCGTCTCACTCATGGCGATCTTGTTCATCTCATTCCTCCTCAGGAGACGCGGTGTTTGCGTTCGATCAGTTGCAGGATCAGCGGGGTGAGAATGAGCTGCATGGCAAGGTCGAGCTTGTTGCCCGGCACAACGATGGAGTTCGCCCGGCTCATGAAGGAGTCGTGGATCATCGACAGCAGGTAAGGGAAATCGATGCCACGCGGGTTGGCGAAGCGGATCACCAGCATCAATTCATCCGGCGTCGGGATCCAGCGGGCGATGAATGGATTGGACGTATCCACGATCGGAACGCGCTGGAAGTTGATATTGGTCTGCGAGAACTGCGGGACGATGTAACGAACATAGTCCGGCATCCTGCGCAGGATCACGTCCATCACCGCTTCAGTGGAGTAGCCGCGCGTCGTGCGATCGCGATGGATCTTCTGGATCCATTCCAGATTGATGACCGGCACGACGCCGATCTTCAGATCGGCATGCTTTGCAAGGTCGATTGTGTCCGTCACCGCGCAGCCGTGCAGGCCTTCGTAGAAGAGCAGGTCGCTCGCCGGGAATTCGCGCCAACTCGTGAATGTACCAGGCGGCTTGTCGTAGAGCTTTTCCTCCGCTTCGTCATGGACGTAGGTCCGGGTCCTGCCGGTTCCCCGGCGTCCATATTCCTCGAAGATGTCCTGTAGGGTTTCGAGTTCGTTGGCTTCGACATGGAAGTGGGTGAAATTTGGATTGCCCTTCCTGTCTTCCTCCGCAACTTTCTTCTTCATCGCCTCGCGGTCATACCGATGGAAGGCGTCGCCTTCGATGAAGGCCGCTTCGATCTTTTCGCGGCGGAAGATCAGCTCGAAAATACGCTTGACGGAAGTTGTTCCGGCTCCCGAAGAGCCTGTGATCGAGATGATGGGGTGCTTTGCTGACATTTCGCGCCTCCGCTCAAGCTCGAAACAGGCCGCGATTGCCGAACAATGGCGCGCGCTCGCCTATATTGCTCGGCTCGGTATGATAGCGGGCAATGCGGCGTACTTCCCGCGCCGCGCCGAACACCACGGGCGTGCGCTGGTGCAGGCTTTCCGGCTCGATCTCCAGAAGCCGGTTCACCGTGTCGGTCGCCGCGCCGCCAGCCTGCTCGACGAGATAAGCAATCGGATTCGCTTCATAGACGAGACGAAGCCGACCCTGGTGATAGCCCTTGCGCTGATCGCCGGGGTACAGAAATACCCCGCCGCGGATCAGGATGCGGTAGCAGTCAGCGACGAGGGATGCGATCCAGCGCATGTTGAAGTCCCGTCCGCGCGGGCCTTCGCTCCCTTCCAGACAATCGTCGATGTAGAGGCGGACCGCCTCGTCCCAGTGCCGGTAGTTCGAGGCGTTGATCGCGAATTCCTGCGCCCGCTCGGGGATGACCAGGCTCTCGTGGGTCTGCACGAAGGTGCCAAGCCGAGGCGAGAAGGCAAAGGCATGCGTTCCCCGCCCGAGAGTCAGCACCAGCACCAATAGTGGGCCGTAGATAAAGAAGCCGGCAGCGAGCTGCTTGCTGCCGTTCTGAAGAAAAAAGGCGGCCGGATCGGTGTCCGGCGCGCCAGTCGCCGGGAGGAGCGAGAAAATCGTGCCGATTGAGACGTTGACATCGATGTTGGACGAGCCGTCCAGTGGGTCGATGGCAAGAGCGATGCGACCCTCTGGGGCAAGCATGACCGGCGCCGCCCGCTCTTCAGATGCGATACAGCGCACCGGCGTGCCGCGCATGGCGTCGATGAACGCCTCGTCAGCATCGATGTCGAGCTCCTTCTGCGTGTCGCCGTCGGCGTTGGTGGCTCCACGCTCGCCCGAAAAGGCGCATCCCAGCCTGCCGGACCGAATGGTGTTGCTGATCTTCAGCGCCGCGCTGGCAAGGGCGCGCACGGTCGACAGGACGTCGACATCGTGGCCGTTGTGCTCGTGCGACAACAGAAACGCGTCGAGTGTCGGCGCACCCATGATTCCTCCCCGATCCCCGCCAAACTGGCTATGCGGATCTGGGATAATTTAAAGCAACGAAGGATCGATCAGTAAACTTTAATATATTTACAATTGCAGTAAGATTTGCTTACTTTGAGTGATGAAAAACATCACCCTCCGCCAGCTCCGCACTGTGTCGGCAATCCACGCCGAAGGAAAAATCGTCAATGCTGCCAAGATGTTACACCTGACTGGCCCGGCTCTGACATTGCAACTCCAGCAGGTCGAGCAAGAAGCCGGCATCAAACTCTTCGACAGAGCCACGGAAGGTATGCGTCCGACTGACGCAGGCCTTGCCTTCATCGAAGCGGCGCAGGCCATTGAGGAGCGGCTTCGCCTCTTGCAGGAGGAAGTCGACGCGATCAAGGGGCTGAGGCGCGGCCGCCTGATCGTCGGGGCGGTCTCGACGGCCAAGTACTTCGCGCCCCAGATCATCGCTGGCTTCAAGAGGCTACACCCCTACATCGATCTGAAGCTCATCGTCGGCAACCGTGCCGAGACGATCACCAAGCTGAGGGAGCACGTACTGGACGTCGCCCTGATGGGCCGTCCGCCTCCGGACCTACCGGTGGAGGAGCGGGTCTTCGGCGATCACCCCTTGCTGATAGTCTCCGCACCCGACCATCCTCTCGCAAAGGCCAGGGATATACCGAGGGCAAGGATCGCCGAGGAACACTTCATCATACGCGAGCCTGGTTCGGGCACGCGCATGTCGTTCGAGCGCTTTCTCGGCGATATACCGGGACGGCTGGACGATCCCGGAACGGAGATGGACTCCAACGAGACGATCAAGCAGGCGGTGATGGCTGGGCTTGGCGTGGCGTTCATTTCCGCCCACACGGTCGCCTATGAGGTCGCGGCTGGCCGGTTGGCCGCGCTCGATGTGGTCGGCCTGCCCATCCGCAGGCAGTGGTTTTTCGTGGTCCGACGCGACCGCGTGACAACTCCGGCGCTTGCCGCATTCCAGGAGTTCCTCGCGCTTCGGGGAAGTACGTTCCTTCCCCTAACGGGCACGCTCTATCCGGCGAACTGAGCGCCCATTGCGAGGCGCTTTCGTCAGAGCTAGCAACGCCCTCACGCCTCTCGACCGCTCCACGCGAGATAGTGAACATGTTCATCTTTTTTTGGCAACAAGATTGCTAGGTTGTTTGCCCGCCGCCTTCGGGCGGTGGGAAGGTGTCGTTTGAGCGGGTAATGTGTCGGTTTCGATTGGTTCGGCGAGCACTGTTTCGAGTTCGCGCAACATCTCCTGCAGCCGTGCGAGCTTCTCCACACCATAACGGCTCGTGATCTCGGCATAGACGGCTTCCGAATGGCCGCCGGCTTCGCCGATGAGCTGGCGTCCGTGTTCGCTGATCGAGATAAGACCGCGCCGCATGTCCTCCTTGGAGGTACGGCGGATGATGTAGCCGCGCTCGTCCAGGTCCTTCAGGATACGCGACAGCGACGGCGGCAGCAGGAAAGTGGCCTCCGCCAGGGCCAGAACCTCGATGGTTTCCACAGTCGTCAAGGCGCGCAGCACGCGCCATTGCTGCTCAGTGATCCGGAAATGGTGAAGCCCGGGTCGAAAATGACTCATGACAGCCTCGCGCGCCTTGAGAAGCGACATCGGCAGCGATCGCGAGAAATCGCGCAGGCGCACGCGCGTTCCAGCTTTCTGCGGGACTCCTCGTCACCACCCTTGCGCTTGCCCGGATTGTTGTTCGCGTCCATCGACCGTCTCCGACCTTCCTGCCTAGCGCATCGGCCCGAAAATCAGGATCGATTTTCTGTAAGCACGATGCGTCAATTCAACAACTTAGAGCGTCCCCTTGTGCGTCCAAAACGACGCACGGCGCTCTAGGCGGACGCGCCGTCTGCGGCCATCAGGTCCGACGATGCGCCGCCACTCGCACAGGAGCGGGCATGTGACCGACAAAGCATGGACGGGAACTTCGACGTCCGGCAGTCGCGCGTCAATCTTCGACGGAGCGTACGCGCCATCCGCGCATCTGATGGCCAATACACACGTTAATTAACCTTACAATAGGGTCATGTCCAGCGAAGTAATGTCCAAGTCTACAGCGCCGCGCGTCATTTCGGACGCGCAAAGGACGCTGTATGTCTTTGAATCCATGCGTCGTGCTGACCGAAAAATCGATTCCGATTTCGGGCCGATGCTGCAGGCGCGGCGATCCTACCTCTACGGTTCAGCGGGGAGTGTGATCTACTTGCGGCGTAGATTATGATCTACAGCACAACGCCATCGCCGGATCACGGGTCTGGAAGTCAAGAAGGCGGCCGCCTATCAGACGCCGAGGTAGCGGTCCTGCAGGTCTGGCGTCAGCGCCGCGGGCGAGCCCTGGAACACCGTCACGCCCTTTTCCAGCACGAAACAGCGGTCTGCGACGGGCAGCAGTTCGGACAGCGTCTTGTCCACTACCAGGATCGACTGTCCGCTCGCCTTCAATGTGCGGATTGCGGCCCAGATGTCCTGGCGGATCACCGGCGCGAGACCCTCCGTCGCCTCGTCGAGGATCAAAAGGCTCGGATTGGTCATCAGCGCCCGGCCGATGGCCAGCATCTGCTGCTCGCCGCCGGAGAGTGTGTTGGCGTACTGGTCGCGTCGTTCGCCGAGGCGGGGGAAGAGATCGACCACCTTGTCCAAGGTCCACTCGCTGCCGCGCGCGGCGGCGAGCAGGTTCTCCAGCACGGTGAGGTTTGGAAAGCAACGCCGGCCTTCCGGCACCAGCCCGAGGCCAAGCCGCGCAATGCGGTGCGGCCGCATGCCGGCGATTTGCCGTCCTGCGAAGGAAACGGTTCCCGAACGCGGCCGGGCCAGACCGAGAATCGAATTGATGGTCGTCGTCTTGCCCATGCCGTTGCGCCCCATCAGCGCGACGACTTCGCCCTCTTTCACGTCAAGCGCGACGCCGAAGAGCGCCTGCGATGCACCGTAGAATGTTTCGACACCTTTCAGCTCGAGCAGGCTCACGCGGCTTCTCCGAGATAGGCCCGGCGGACTTCGGGGTCGTTGCGGATCTCATCGACCGTCCCCGTGGCGATGATGCGCCCATAGACAAGGACGGAGATGCGGTCGGCCAGCGCGAAGACGGCGTCCATGTCATGCTCGACCAACAGGATCGGCGCTTTTTGGCGTAGGCCATCGAGGAACTTCGTCAGGCTTTTCGAGCCTTCCGGTCCCATGCCGGCCATCGGCTCGTCGAACAGGAAGGCTTTCGAGCCGAGCGCGAGCGCGATCGCTATCTCGAGCTGCCGACGCTCGCCATGCGACAGCTCGGCGGCAGGCACATTGGCGCGTCCGGCCATACCCACTTGTTCCAGCGTCGCCATTGCCGGCTCGGTGAGGCTCCGGTCGCCCATGACCGCTCGGAAGAAGCGGAAGCTTGACCCCTGTCGCGCCTGAACGGCCAGCATGACGTTGCGCAGCGCCGAAAACTCTTGCGCCAGGGACGAGATCTGGAAGCTGCGGCCGAGGCCGAGCCGTGCGCGGGCGGCCATGTCGAGCCCGGCCATGTCCTGGCCGAGGAACCGGATCGAACCGCTGTCCGGGCTGAAGGAGCCGGATATCTGGTGGATCAGCGTGCTCTTGCCGGCGCCGTTCGGACCGATGAGCGCATGAATCTCGCCGGGCTTAAGATCGAGGCTGACCCCGTCGGTCGCCTTCAGCGCTCCGAAGGTTTTGCGCAGATCAAGGATTTCGAGGACCGGATTAGCCATGACGCGCCTTTCCCGCAAGCAGACCCAGCAGCCCGCCGCGCGCAAACAGCACGACGCCAAGCAGTATGAGGCCGAGGAAGAACTGCCAGCGCTCGGTAACGCCGCCAAGCGCGTATTCGAACATCACGTAGAGCATCGCGCCGGCGACCGGACCAAACAGCCGGCCCTTGCCGCCGAGGATGATCAGCACGATCAGTTCGCCCGACATATGCCACGACAGCATCGAAGGGCTGACAAACTTGTTGAGATCCGCATAGAGCGCGCCGGCAACGCCCGTAACCATCGCGGAGATCGCGAAGGCGGCAAGCCTGACGTTGAACGGCGCGATGCCGACCGCGGAGAGCCGCGTCGCGTTCTGCCTCGCCGCCTGCAGCGCAGCGCCGAAGCGGGAGTCCCGCAGCCGCCAGAACAACAGAAGCGAGAGCAGCAAGACAACGTAGCAGATCAGGAAATAGGGCAGCGGCTGAGCCGTGTTCAGACCTGGAAACGAGTTGCGGACATAGATCGACAGCCCGTCTTCACCGCCATAGGCAGGCCAGGAGACGGCGAAATAGTAGATCATCTGCGCGAAGGCCAGCGTGATCATGATGAAATAGACGCCGGCGGTGCGCAGGCTGATCGCTCCGATCGGCAGAGCGACGAGACCGCAGATCGCTATCGCCACAAGCCAGATGATCGGCATCGAGGTCGTGGCCGGCAGCCCGAACAGAAGCGGCTCGGCATTGAAGGCGTGGGTCGACAGGATCCCCGCTACATAGCCGCCCAGGCCAAAGAAGGCTGCGTGGCCGAAGGACACCAGTCCGCCGAGCCCGAGAGCGATGTTCAATCCGACCGCGGCAAGCGCCAGAACGGCAATGCGGGTGGCGAGCGTGATGTAGAAGGGCTCGCCCGCTGCCGAAGCGCCCAAAGGGATCGCGAGGAGAAGCAGCGCAAGCAGCGCGTTGACGATGGTTTCGCGGGTCAACATGGTTTTGCGCATCATGGCCGTCCTCATGACCGCGCAGCGAACAGGCCGCTTGGCCTGAAGGCAAGGATCAGCGCCATGACGATATAGATCAGCATGGAGGCAAGTGCGGCCCCGATCACGCCGGCCTGCGCGGGCGGCATCATGAGTGCAAGACCCTTGGGCAACAGGAACCGGCCCATCGTATCGACGACACCGACCAGCACCGCACCGAGCAGCGCGCCCTTGATCGAGCCGATGCCGCCAATGACGATCACCACGAAGGCAAGGATGAGTGCAGGCTCGCCCATGCCGACCTGCACGGATTGCAGCGCGCCGACCAGCGCTCCGGCAAGGCCGGCCAAGGCAGCGCCGAGCGCGAAGACGACGGTGTAGAGCGTCCTGATGTCGACGCCCAGGGCCGCGATCATCTCGCGATCGGATTCGCCGGCCCGAATACGCATGCCAAGCCGCGTGCGCGAAATCAGGAAATAGAGACCGATGGCGACCGCGATGCCGACGCCGATGATGGCGAGCCGATAGAGCTGGTACTGGCCGCCACCGGGCAAGGGCACTGCGCCCTGCAGAAGCGGAGGGACGTCGAGATAGAGAGGGAACGAGCCGAACAGCCACCGCGTCCCCTCGGAAAAGATCAGGATCAGCGCGAATGTCGCCAGCACCTGGTCGAGATGGTCGCGCTCATAGAGCTTCCGGATGACCAGAACCTCCATGATGGCGCCCGCGGCCGCCGCGGCGATAAGGCTCGCAGCGAGGCCGATCCAGAATGAACCCGTGGCCGCAGCGACCGCGGCGCAGGCAAAGGCGCCGACCATGTAGAGCGAGCCATGGGCGAGGTTGATGAGACCCATGACGCCGAAGATGAGAGTGAGGCCCGCGGCCATGAGGAACAGCATCACCCCGAGCTGCAGCCCGTTGAGAAGTTGTTCGATCAACAGTGCGATGGACAAAGGGACGATCCGCGTTTCGTTTTCGTGACAACAGTGCCTGGCAGAATTGCGTCGAATAGACGCGGTCCCTGCCGCGGCGCGCTTCATCGTCGAAGGCGCCACGGCGAGGGAAACGCAGCCTTGCGGCCTACATCTTGCACTGTTCGGCGTAGGCGTCCTTGTGATGCTCGAAGGCGGTGGCGATGATCTTGTTGGTCAGGACGTCGCCTTCCTTCACCACCTCACGGACATAGATGTTCTGAATGGGGTGGTTGTTGTTGTTGAAAGCGAACTCGCCGCGTACCGACTTGAAATCAGCCACCTTGAGGGCCGCACGGAACGCTTCCTTGTCTTTCACGCTCGCCTTGGAAAGCGCCGAAAAATCAGGTTCGCCGTGTCCCAGCTCTGCGCGGCGTAGATGGACGGAAGACGGTTGTATTCCGCCTTGAACGCTTCGACGAACTTCTTGTTGGCCTCGTTGTCGAGGTCCTTTGCCCAGGTGGCCGTGTTCTTGACGCCGAGCGCCGCATCGCCGATCGCCGGCAGGATATCCTGGCTGAAGGAGAAGGCCGGGCCAAGGACCGGAATGTTCACACCCGATTGCGCGTATTGCTTCATGAAGGCAAACCCGGCTGGATTTCCGGTCCTGCCTCTGTCCACGCCAATCCACAGCAATCCCAAGCTGTTCCGGCACTCAGCGACAATTCCATCCATGCTTGTCCCTGCGCGTCCACGAATATATATTGGGACCAATATCGGGACCAGCAGGAGAGATGGATGTCACGGACAAGGGCGGAAGCGCAGATCACTACTCGCAATGCGAGGCGTCAGTTGCCGCCTCGCAAGAAACCATACTGGCGTAGCCTCGGCCCGAATGCCGCCATCGGCTACCGCCGCAGGCCGAGGGGCGGCTTCTGGATGGCCGGGCGAATATCTCGGGGAGGGCCGCTATCGCGAAGAGCAGATCGGCGTCGCCGACGACCACCTCGATGCTGACGGTATCGATACGCTGGATTTCGAGCAGGCCAAGGCCAAGGCGTCGGCGAAAATTGCATCATGGCGCGCGCACGACCGCGCGAGCGTGCATGGCCCTGCGCCGACTGTCCGCAGCGCCGTCGAAGTCTACCTCGCCGCAACCGAACGGCGTCGGGCGGCACAGGGGATCAAGAAAACCGACACCCGAAGCCGGATGCGAAAGCACGTCCTCGGCGACGCCATCGCCGATGTCCCCCTCCACGAACTCACGGAACATCATCTTGTCCAGTGGCGCGAGCGGCGTCCCGCAGCGCTCGCACCGGCAACGGTCAAGCGGATCATCATCGACCTGAAGGCCGCGCTGAATGCGACCGCCAAGACGCACAGGGCGACGCTTCCCGCAGACATCGCGGTGACGATCAAGCACGGCCTGTCCTTCTCCGTCGCCTCCGCCCCGGTCGCCCGCGACGGTGCCGCCCTGTCCGATCATGATGTCCGCCGCGTTCTGGACGCCGCCGCCGAGATCGACGCCGAGAACAATTGGGACGGCGACCTCCTGCGTCTGGTGGCGGTTCTGGCCGCAACCGGCGCGCGGTTCTCCCAGATCGTCCGGATGCGTGTCGGCGACTTCCAGATCGCGCAGGGCCGTCTGATGGTGCCGACATCGAGGAAGGGCCGCAGCAAGGCGGCAAGAATACCCACATCGCTGTCCGCATCGGCGCGGATGTCGTGGAACTCCTTCGCCCCGCAGCCGCTGGCCGGAAGGCCAGCGAGCCCTTGCTCGAACGATGGTGGCACCGGCAGCAGGGGCAGTGAGTGGGTTCGCGACAGGCGCGGCCCTTGGGCGGACCCGGCCAAACTTCAGCACCCACTGGATGAAGATCATCGACCGTGCAGGGTTGCCGAAAGGAACCGTGCCTTATGCGCTGCGGCACAGTTCGATTGTCCGCATGCTCAAGGCCGGTCTGCCCGTCCGCGTCGTTGCTCAAGTGCATGACACCAGCACGCCGATGCTGGAGAAACATTACTCCGGCGCGATCAGCGACATGATGGAGGACGTGATCGCGTCGGCCATCGTGCCGCTCCTCCCGGCCCAGGGCGGCGAGAAGGTTGTGCCGCTCCGGTCGGGGCGGTGACGGCCATGAACGATGATCGGGATGACGCGCCGCGTAACCCAGCCCTCCGCGCGGCGGCCTTGAAAGCCGCCGCCGACCTTGGTGATGGCAAAGGCGTGCGCGAGCAGATAGTCAACCTGTTGCGCGGGGTAGATGACGATGAGTTCAGGATGGCCGCCGCCATTCTTTCGGGTGAATATTCAGGCCGCATCACAATCGCATTCGGTGAAGCGAGGGGGCGAAAGCCGGAAGAGCCCCGGCCTGTCAGCACAAGTCAGGGGCTCGTTTCCCGTTTCGATATCGCGCGGCATGTTTTCGAGGCTCTGGGTGCGCCAAGCATTGGCGACGATATCCCCCGCTCCAGGATGAAGCAGGCGATCATCGACACCGCCAAGCATTTCGCCATCAGCGATAAAGTCGCGCGCGATTGCTACACCCGGTACCGCGGCGTTCTCGCCTATCTGAAAGACTATCCGCTCCCCCAAACGTGACGATCAAATCACGGTATTTGATCGTCACAAACTCTTGTAGACGCCTGTATTCACTGGTGTATTTAGAGGGCTGCCCACAAATTTTCGGAGCAGCACTCAATGCCCTTCACTTCTTCCAAACCCGATGACGAGGACAACTCCCCGCGTGGATACGGCGGCGGGGTGATGACCTTGCTTGAGCCGGATCGCGGCAGGCCGCGCCCGCTCGCCACCGATTTCGCCGGAGCCGCCGAAATGAGCGGCCTCAGTCGATCCGCGCTCTATCAAGCCGCCGGTCGCGGCGAACTTCTTGTCCACAAGTGGCGCGCGAGGTCGGTCATCCTGATCGCCGATCTAGAAGCCTACCTGAAATCCCTGCCGCTGGGCTCCTACAGCGCCCCGACACGAGGATGAAGCCGCGATGGATGAATTGTTCGGCTCCGACACTGGCTGAATGAAACGTGAAACCCCGGTCGGGGTGGCCGGGGCTTCGATTTCGATCTGACAAGGATCAACCAAGGCCGGGAGGCCAAGTTCTGAAATGAAATATACAGCAGCACTCTCCGACTTACAAATCTCGAATAGCAAAAGTTTCCTATCGATCCCGTTCGCCAAGGCGCGAATTTCGCTGGCCTGCTGGCAACCCCATCATTCCGAGCTGTGCCTGAAACAAGAGGTGGCTGCGTAGATGCGCGACGAGACCGCAATGGAATTGTTGCCGCTCATCCTGCACCAGGCGGGCGACCTCGCCTTCCTGGCCGCGCAGCATCGCGCTTCCGGCAAGTTCGCCAACATCCCGTTCGCGGTCCAGCCGGATGGCTATTCGGTAGACATCGGCAACGACCGCCGCCGTGTGCTTGGCTCCGGAGGAATGCTGAACCGGGCAGCGGTGCTGTCCGCAGGCGGCCACGACCTCTATCTGACCATCGCCCGCTACTGCGAGCCCTACTATCTCGGCGACTACGGCCAGGTGCTTGGAGCCCGTGTCACCAGCAATGTTCGAGACCTTGCCGCGCTGTTCGTCGAGATCGACGTCGGCACCAAGCGCGACGGCACGCCGCATGCCTATCAGACGCATGATGAAGCGGTGGCGGCCTTGGACCGGGCGGTCGAGAAGGCCGGGCTGCCGCCGCCATCGATCATCATCAATTCCGGTTCGGGCGGCGTGCACGCCGTGTGGGCTCTCGACCGCGCCCTGCTGCCAGACGAATGGCTCGATCTCGCCCGCCGGTTCAAGGCCGCCCTGGAGAGCGCCGGCCTCGTCGCAGACTGGCAGCAGACCACGATGCAGATTTCCGCACCGCGGCTGCCGGGGACATTCAACTGGAAGACGGGCGAGGCCCGGCCGGTGACCATTACCCGCCTTGGCGGGACTATCGGCGACCTCGGTTCGTTCAGGCGCTCCACAGACACGCTCTGCGGGATCGTCGCGGCCTACACGCCGGATAGTGCACCTCTACCGGATGACATGGCCGGCATCGCTGATCTCACCAACTGCGCGGTCAGGTTGACCGTGCCGGTGCTGCCGGCAGACGTCGCGGCTCTGCTGGCCATCTTCCCCAACACCGGCATCGACTACGACAGTTGGATCAAAATCGCCTTCGCCTGCTGGGCGGTTGTCCATCAGTCTGATGACCTGGACGCCGAGCAGGTCGTTCACGACGCCTTCGTCGCATGGTCGCTGTCCTATGCTGGCGCGCACCGCGGCGACCGGGGATGGATCGATCCGGAGAAGGTGTGGAAATCGACACGGAAGGTCCGTTCAATTGGTGATGCGACCTTTGTCATTCTCGCGCGCCAGCTCGGCTTCCAACTGCCGAGCCGCGTCACTTCCGCGGCCAGCGTCTTCGAGTGAGGTGCGCCTCCCCACCGGCACCGGGACGGCTGTCGTGCCGGCCGGCGAGGTTCTCCTCAAACGCATCCGTGCCCACCACCGCATCGCCCTGGGTCGCGGCCGGCTTGAGGCGGAGCGCACGGTCTACCGACTTCTGCTTGCCGAGCCGCCGGACAACGTCAGGCCGGTGCTGGGCCAGATCATCAACTTCATGCTTGAGCATCACGCCGGCTGGGACGCACTCATCGCCTTCGTCAATCGCCTGGCTCCAGGTGCCGGTGAGGCAAAAGTCAGCGCCGTCCAGAATTACCGCAACGCGCTGGACAGCCGTGCGGTCGCGCAACTGCGGCTGAAGCCAAACCCGGATCAGCAATCACCCAGCAGTCCAGACGCCGGGCGCAAGCCGCGCCGGGCGCAGGAGAACCTTCCAAATGTCTGACAACGAACAACACGACCTGAGCGACGACCAGCCGGACGTGAACAATGCCGCCACGAACGAGCCGGACGCGAGCAAACAGGATGCTCTCGACGACCTTCTCAGCGCCCGCGATGCAGGGAGTGATCGCGCTTTCGACATGCTCCGATCGGAGGGCCAGAGTGTCGACCAGGCGGTCTCGAAGCTGATTGGTGACGGCGTGTTGCCGCTTGTCGGAGGCCGAACGCTTTGCCTTCGAACACAAGGACCGCCCCGTCCGTAAAAAGCGCAAGGCCGGGCCGGTCCCCGCGGGTAACGGCAAAGCCGGGGCCGAGTTGGGCGGCGGCAAGGCCGCTTCCTTCACCGCGGCGGAAGCCGAGCGGCTGACGACATGGATTATCGAGATTGCGGCCGACCTTGGCTATGAGGCCGGGAAGAACATCGACATCCGTATCGACGGCTCGTGGTTCATCCTCGCGACGACGGGCAGCGGCGGCGCTGCCGGCAATGACGCTTTCGACCTCATTGTCCACGTCCACGGTGACGAGGCTGAGGACTACGCGGCTGAATGGCTGAAAACTCACCCGCATGAAGGCCCGTTCTTTCCGGTCGATGACGAGACTGCCGGCAGCGGCCACGATCAACGCCGGAAAATCGAGGCCGACGACTTGTGGAACCGCGGGATACCGGCAACCGGCACCGTCACCCTGACCTGGCTGGCCGGTCTTGGCTTCAACAAGGAAATGCTGGACGCGATTGCAGTGGACATTGCCGGTCTCCGCATCATGAACCGCCGGGCCGGCGGACCAACTCTGCTGGCGCCGGTTACCGATGACGGGGGGAACATGGTCGCGGTCCACATCCAGCCGATCAATCCGTTCGTGCCGGCGACCATCGCCGAACCGCGCAACAAGAGCGGACGCTCGGGCTGGGTGCGGGACGGCATGATCCGGCTGGGAAATCATGGTGAGGGCGCGCCGACGACACTTTATCTGGCCGCATCGCTGGTCGGTGCCCTGGCGCTCCGGGCTGCTGGACTTGAGCGCGTGGCCGCCCCTCCCCATCGAAAGTGGGCCGGCCGGGCCACCATTCCGCCGGAGGTCAAGGAGGTCGTTGTCGTTGGCGAGAACTCGGAGGCGCTGCAGGCCGCTGTTCCCCGTCTGCTCGGCCAGGGCGGCATCAAGGTCAAGCGGGCCCGTCTGAAGGCCTGGGACAAGGATGGCAATCTTGACTCCGAGGCCATCAAAACGGTCGCCAAGGCGGCAGACGGGGCGATCTGGCAGCGTGGTGAAGACGAGTTCTTCAGGGAGCTGTACCGGCTCGACGACATCTCCTACGGCCGCGCCAAACAGTCGCTGAAGAAGATCGACGGGATGCCGTCGCTCGAGGAACTCAGCCGGTCACGCAAAGCGGCTCGCAAGGAAGCCGTCGCGGAGAAGAAAGCCGCCGAGGAGGCCGAACAGTCGCTGAGCCTGCGTGTAGGCGAATCCGCGCCGGCTCCAGAACCCCAAAACCTGCCGGAGCTGCTCGACGATATTGTCGCCCTGCTCGAGCGGTACGTGGTCATGCCGCCGACGGCGGCCTGGGTGCTTGCGCTCTTTGCCGTCTACACGAGCGTCTTCGAGGAGTTCAACTTCGCCATGCGCATCTGGCTCTACAGCGTGGAGCCGGAATCCGGAAAGACAACGCTGGGGATGCTGACCCTGCGCTGCTGCCCGCGGAGAAAGCGATCCGACAACATCACGGAGGCGACGTTCCACCGGTTCATCGGAGCCCATCCGGACTACACGATATTTATCAACGAGGCGAACGCGCCCATCGCCGATGGCGGCACCCTCGTCGACCTGATCTGCTCCGGTTTCGAGAAGGGCAGCTCGGTCGACCGCACGGAGAAGGACGAGAAGGGGAAGTTCACCCCGTCAGCTACATCGCCCTTCTGCCCTCTTATTCTCGCCGGCCTGGAGGAAGCCGCGAAGGCGGTGCAGACGCGCTGCCTGCTTATCACCATGGAGCCGCCTCCAAGCGTCCCCGGACAACCTGCTGTCCGGACGCCCCGGGTGACGAGGAAGGCGGAGGAGCGGGCAGAGAAGCTGGCCCGCCGGGTGGCCCGCTGGGCCAAGGACAATCGTGCCGCGGTGGTGAAGGTCGTCGAGCACGTCGACGAGATGGAGGAAACCGACCACACGGTGCACAACGGCGTGCATCCGCTCTGGCTCAGCGCCCGCGAACTCGACCGGCTGTTGCCGCTCTTCGTGATTGCGAGCCTGGCCGGAGGCGAATGGCCGGCGCGGATCGAGCAGGCGGCGCGCAGGCTGTCCCCGAAGGGCAAGGGAACGCTCGGGCACACGACCGAGCTGCTTTTGGATTGCCTGTCGATCATACACGCTAAACGCGAGCGGACCGTTCCAGACGGCGGCATAACTCCGGATGAACTTCACTCCGCACTGCTGCAGGACGACAACGGAACCTGGCGAGAATTCGTCGACCCGAAGCGCCCGATGGCCGCTGCCGCAGCCGCTCACAGCAACCCGGCTGGGAAAGATGCTCGGAGCCTACCAGGTGATCCGCAAGGCGGAGACCACGGCCGGCCACAAGCGTCGTCTTTACCCGCTGGGACAGTTTCTGGACGCGTTCCGAAAGTACCTTGTGCCGGGCCGCATACCGGATGACACCGCCGTGGAGGTGGCCTCCAAGATCGCTGAAATCGATGTCATTTCATCTCGACCATGGTTTTTCGGCCAACAAACCCGGTAACCCGGTCCGACCCCTTGGAAACAAAGGCGTTGAGCCGAATCCAAACCCGGTCCGGCAAACACAATCCGGACCGGGTTTGAAAACGCGAAAACCCTTACGGCGCAAGGGATCGGACCGGGTTACCGGGTTTGAAACCGAAAAACCCGGTGCTGATGAAATGAAACGCGAAAAAGCGCCGAAAAAGCGTACTAAGGCGGGTAATGGCGTAAAGCCGCAACCACCACGCGAAGAGCCTGAAACGCCGTCGGAGGGGGAGGACATCTAGATGTCCGGCGCGCTCCACGCATCTTGTCCGAAGCGCGCCGCGCCGGTGTCGTCATCCGCCTGCGCGGAGACGACCTGCGCGTCATCGGCCTCGGTCATCTCAGCCTCCGACGATGCCGCTCAGATGGCGTGATCGCATCCGGTCAGCGAAGCCGGAAATCATCACTGCGCTCGGCGGCAACGACGACCCGGCCGGCGAAACGCTCCACAACCTTGGCGTGCACGCACTGCTGGTCACCGACGCAGAGAGGGCACGCCTGGAAGTCGCTGAACTGGTCGCCTGCGGCTCGTCGATCGGGCTCGACATCGAGACGATGCCCAACGCCGAGGAAGCTGCGGCGGCCGAGGCGTGCATCGCGGCGATCTGGCACGGGCGACCTGCGCGGCACGCGGCAACCGGCGCAGTTGCCGCCAGCGACCCTGCTCCGCGGCTCCGCGCGGAACTCGGCGACGCCGTCGCGGGCGCCGCTCCACCCCGGCCGGGGCAAGATCCGGCTCGTCCAGGTCTATGCCGGCGGCAAGACCGCTGTCGTGTTCGACCTCAACGCAATCGACCTGGACATCCTGGCGCCGCTGTGGAAATTGCCGCTCGTCATCCACAACGCCGCATTCGAGCTGAAATTCCTGCAGGAGGCCGGCATCGAACTCGAGCGCTTCGCCTGCACGATGCAGATGGCCGGACTGGCTGGCAGGCGTCGACGTGCCGCTCTCTCGACGATGCGTCGCGTGAGTTCCTCAACATCAATCTCACCAAGAAGAAGGAACTCCAGACGTCGGACTGGTCGGCGCCGAACCTGTCGAGACCGCAGCTGAACTACGCCGCGCTCGACGCCGTGCTGGCCTTCCGCCTGGCCGAGGGTCCTGTGGCCACGGCTCGAGGCCGAGCGGGTCACTGAGCGCCTACCGTATCCAGCGCGACGTGTTGCCGGCCGTCGCCCGCATGGAGCGCCGCGGGGTCGGCTTCGACCGCGACAGCCCACGCCGCCCTTCTCGAGGACCTGAAAGAGCGTCGTCTCGAGCTGGAGGAGCGTTTCGAGGCTGCCTGCATCGAGGCCGGGAGACCGGAGCTGGCGCTCGGACGGCGTGCCGTCAACACCGTCCGGCAAGGCGAAGTTGCTCGCCGCGCTCCTGACGCCGGAGGAGTTGGAAGCATGGCCGGTGACGCCGAAAGGGCATGGCGAAGTCGACGAAGCGGGCGGACCTGCGGCGCGGCGCGCACTACGCCCCAATCGCCGTGCTGGCCGAATTCGGAATCGTCGACAAGCAGCTCTCCTCCTTCGGGCCGACGTTGGCCGCCTTCGTCCACGACGGCCGCATCCACGCCTCCTACAACGTCGCCCAGGCCAATACCGGCCGGGCGTCGTGCTCGAGCCCGAACGTCCAGCAGACGCCGTCCAAGGGCGAGCGGCAAGCGGTTCCGCGCCCTCTATGTCGCCGCCCCCGGCCACCTCCTGGTCGGCGGCGACTGGTCGTCGATGGAATTGCGCGCCGCGGCCTACATCTCCGGCGATGTCGCCATGACCGAGGCGTTCGCCCGGGGCGACGACCTGCACCGGCTGACGGCGGCGAGCTTCACCGGCAGTCGCGCCGGAGGCGGTTTCAGCGACGCCGAGAGCGACGCCGCCAAGGCGATCAACTTCGGCGCGGTTTACGGCATGGGCCCCGACGGACTGGTGCAGACGGCATGGAACAACTACGGCATGCGGCTCGAACTCCAGGAGGCGAAGGAGCGCCTCGCCGCCTTCGACCGGACCTACCCGCAACTCGCCGAATGGAAGCGCAGCGCACGCCGATATCTGCAGGTCCCGCGGCTATGTGCGGATCAGCGCCAAGGCCGGCGCGGATGAGGGCCGCATCCACCGGTTCGCCTGGAACGCCGCACCGAAACCCGGCGAGCGCGACAGGCGCGAATTCTCCTACACGCAAAGCTGCAATCTTCCTGTTCAGGGCAGCTGCGCCGACGCCTCGATGCTGGCGCTGACGCTGATCGACAAGGCTCTTTCCGACCACGGTATCCCCGGCGGGCCGGTGATCTGGTGCCATGACGAGATCGTCCTCGAAGTTCCGGAGGAAGCCGCGGAGAAAGCCGCCGAACTCCTGGAGGAGGCGATGACGCTGGCGTTCGTCACGATCTTTCCAGG